>NZ_KB904561.1 GCF_000380085.1 Streptococcus merionis DSM 19192 | reverse complement strand
GTTGGTGGCTTCCAGTTTGGCGTTGGAATAAGGCTGTTCAAAGGCATTGATTATCTTAGTTTTCACTTTTATAAATGTCTTGAAAACTGACTGGAATATGGGATTGACGGTCTCAAGGGTCTCGTTAATGAGGTCAAAGAAGAGGTCAGAGCGTTTCTTCTGGAAATGGAAAAGCAAGAGTTGGTAAAGGTTGTAGTACTCCTTCAGTTCATCGGAGTAACTCAGGAGTTTCTCAATGATTTCCTGATTGGTCAAGTGAGCACGAAAGATTGGTCTGTAAAACCGCTTGTGGTTGAGCTTCCGGCTATCCTGTTGAATCAGTTTCCAGTAACGCTTGATGGCCTTGTAAGGTAGCTGCTTACGGTCCATCTCATTCATGATTAAAATGCGTGTTCTGTTCATGGCGCGGCTGAGGTGCTACACGATGTGGAAGCGGTCCAGAACGATCTGCGCATTAGGAAATAGTTTTCTGGCTAGGTCAGAGTAAGGCGCAAACATGTCCATGGCGATCCATTTGACGTTAGCACGAATATTTCTAGGGTATCGCAGGAAGTGGTTTCGGATGGTTGCTTGTGTCCTACCGTCAAGAATTGTGATGAGCTGTCTGGTGTGATAATCCTGTGCTACGAAGCTCATTCTGCCTTTCTTAAAACTAAATTCATCCCAAGATAGTACCTCAGGCAGGGAAGAAAAATCAGGCTTGAAGGAGAATTCCTTGAGTTTGCGAATGACAGTTGAGGTTGAGACAGAGAGGTCTCTGGCGATGTCTTTCATTGGCGTATTCTCAATGAGACGTTGGGCAATCTTTTTTCGGACAGGGAGAGAAATTTGGCAGTTCTTTTCTACGAGTGGTGTTTCAGAGACCGCCATTTTCCCACAGTCTCTACAGCGAAAGCGACGTTTCTTGAGTCTGAGCAGCGTAGGCATTCCCTGAATGTCTAACAGAGGGATTTTTGATGCTTTTTGGAAGTCATATTTGGCCATCTGCCCCTGACAACGGGGACACAAACCAGGTGTATAGTCCAGCTTAGCCTTAATCTCGATGTGTGTGTTGTGCTTTAAGACAAAAGTGATTTTGATATTTGGGTCTTCCAATCCGATGAGATCTGTGGTATTATTAAGGAGTTCCATATGATTCTTTCTAATGAGTTGTTTGCGCTTTTCATTATAGATCATATGGGACTTTTTCATACATAAAAAGACTCCATAATCTCTGATTGGGGATTTACCCACTACAGAAATTATAGAGCCTAGTTTCATTATAAAATGTGATGTAACTTTTGACAATATCTGTTATACTATCTTTGTTGAGATTTCTCCAGTTATGGAGATAAAAGGTTTCAGACTTTAGGACGGAATGAAACCATTCAATGCAGGCATTATCCGCAGGCGTCCCTTTTCGGGACATAGAGCGGGTGATGCCTTTTTCCATGCAAGATTGATAATAGACTTTCGAAGTGTAGACAGAGCCTTGATCACTGTGCAGAATAGCTCCTTTAGGGAGTTCTAGTTGATTCAGTGTATCTAACACAAAATTTGTATCTTGAACATCCGAGATGGAATAGGCGACAATCTCCCGATTGTATAAATCCATGATAGAGGAAAGGTAGAGTTTACAGTTCCCAAAATATAAGTAGGTAATATCCGTTACCAGCTTATGAAGTGGTTTTTCTGATTGAAAGTCTCTATCCAGTTTATTATCAGTCACATAGTAAGGCTTGCCGAGATTTGGGGATTTCTTAGGTTTTGTACGACATAACCAACCGTTCTCTTTCATGATGCGGTACACTTTCTTGGCATTTACAAGAAGTCCGTGCTCTCTGCGTAATAAGCGAGTAATGGTACGATAACCATAGATGAACTGATAGTTCAGACAGAGTTCTTCTATCTTATCTGTGATAACATCAGGCCTAGTGTCTGTCTTTTCTAGACTCTTTACCCAGCGATAGTAAGTAGATTTAGGGACACTGAAACAATCCAGTATCACTTGAATAGGATAATCCTGTTTATAGGCATGAACGAGCTTGACGAGAGCTACTTTGTCGAGTTTCTCCTCAAGCGACGATACTTTTTTAGCAGTTTTACCTGCAATTTCAGTTGATCTAGTTCAGATAATTCTTCCAATCCTTTGCCGTAAGTATACTGTTTTCCAACTGGCTGATAAAAGCGATAAAGTTCATTATCTTGATACCATTTCCACCAAGTATAAACTTGACTTTTATTTGTGATTCCTAAGGTTGCCATAATGTTCTTAGTTGACTGACCTGCTTTTTTCATTTCAATACAAGCTAATTTTGTTTCTAGGGGATAAGCTTTTTTGACCATAATAAAACACTCCTGATTTCTATTTTACTAGAATTCCTGGAGTGTTTTTCTTTTGTCTCATTAATCGGGTGCAGTGCCATTTCAGCGTTTTTTTATGATTATGTGGCTTTCAGCCCGTCTCGCTCCGTTTAAAAAAGTATGTTGTACTATTTTTATAGAAATTTTGTAAGCGTCCAATAACGAGGTATATTGAAAAGTTCCAAAGTCTTGCTTGACTTTGGAACTTCTCATTTACAGTTTTTCTGTATGTGTTTAGACCATGGTAAATAGACCTCTAGCACTTCCTTTTTTGCGAGAGTTTCCTCGTTTGGAAGTTTTTCTAGAAGATAAGTGATATATTTCTCTGAATACAAGCTCCAATCTCCTTCAGCTCACCATGGCAATCTGGGCAAGTACAGGCAGCACCAGTTAACTCATGATGGACTTCCTCAGGTTCAAATTGACTGAGAATAGCCTGGCGAACGCCCTTTTTCTTCTTGCGTTTGTAGGTGATTTCTTCCGTTTCAACTGGGTAAGTTAGCGTCTTCTTCTGGCAATGTTTCCTCACCAAATAAGCTCCTTTGACCGTCCATCTGAGGATGCTTTTCAGAAGATTTTCCATAGAGCTTTTGGGTTAAATACGCTACTTGTTCACGAAGGAGGGCAAGCTCATTAGACATTGTTTCAATGATTTTTTCTAATGATGACATGATTTCCCTCTCATACTGTTTTCTACATTATACCTAAAGAAAAGCCATGATTTCAATAGAAATCACGACTTTTTGTGGAATTTATTTTTGGAGTGATGGAAAAGCCCTTCATAAGCCAGTCCACCTGTTCAGCTGTCAAGGCTTCGACCTCATCACTATTTCTTGGCCAAGCTAGTTTACCGTTTTCAAAGCGTTTATAAAGTAACCAGAAGCCTTGACCGTCCCAGTAAAGCGCTTTGAACCGATCACGTTGACCACCGCAGAAGAGATAAACAGCCCCTGAAAAAGGATCTAACTCATGTTGGGATTTAACAAGATAGGCTAGGGAATCAATGCCCTGACGCATATCGGTTTTCCCACAGACAAGATAAACTTGCCCTAAGTCACTTAGTCGAATGGTCATTGTTCAGCACCTTATCCAAAATCGTTTCTATCATCTCTTGAGGGCATGAGCGGAACAAGCTTAACTCCAGCTTTCCCACACGTATCTTCACCATCATTTCATTTCTACTCTTCTTGGGAAAACTGCGAGATTGGAGAAGTTTCAAAGGAACAATTGGTTGTGACATGATATTGGCCTCCTGTTTTAGTTGATACTAAGAGTATACAGGAGGATCGTGAATCAAAGAAGATACCTGGTTATGGGGCGGTTACGAAATTTTCAAAAGTGTGTAGTTGAAGATCTAACAGAATATTTGGTAAACTATTTTAAAAATGAGTTTCCGAACAAGTCTATTGTAAAAGCGAGTGTTCACTTAGTTGGACGCTACCAACTTCTGGTGCGTTGAGAAGTGAGCTACTTTTTTACCCTTAGGAAGATTGTGGGATATGATGAAAATATTTTCATCATATCCCACAATAGTTTTTTCATTCGTCTAAAGTTTACTTATTGAAAGAAAGCATTGTATAGTGCTTTAATGGCATCGTTTTTTTGTTCAGTTCTGATGACAAAGAGAATAGAAACCTCACTTGAGCCTTGAGAGATCATTTCAATATTGATATTGTTTTCTGAGAGAGCGCTAGCAGCTTTTGCTGTGACACCAATGTGGCTCATCATATTTTCGCCAACAACCATAAGGATGGATAGATTTCGTTCAATTTCTGCTTTATCAACTTCTATTTTATGGGTCAGTTGGCGCAAGATTTCTTCTTCTTTAATGGGTGTGAGTTCTCGATCTCTGATAATAATTGACATATCATCAATACCTGTTGGCATGTGCTCAAAACTGATGTTTAAGTCCTCTAAAATCTGTAGAACTTTTCGCCCAAAACCAATTTCACGGTTCATGAGGTATTTTGAAAGGTTAATACTTGTAAAGCCATCATCAGCAGATATACCTACAACAGGTTGTTGTTCTTTACTATGATTCAGGACAATTCGAGTTCCTGGATGAGATGGATTATTGGTATTTTTAATGACGAGTGGAATGTGACCGCGATAGGCTGGAATGAGGGCTTCGTCATGAAGTACTGTAAAGCCAGCATAAGCTAATTCACGCATTTCGCGATAAGTGAGTTCAGTGATAGAGTTTGGGTTGTCAATAATACCAGGATGTGCTGCGAAAATACCATCGACATCTGTGAAATTTTCATAAAGATCGGCCTTGACCCCTGCGGCAACGATTGAGCCAGTGATATCCGAGCCACCCCGTGAAAAAGTGCAAATTTGCCCATCCTGAGTGACGCCGAAGAAACCTGGAATAACAATAACTTCTTCTAAATCAGAAAGTTTTTCGAGGCGATCATAGCTTGATGGAATGATTTGGGCGTTGCCTGGATCACTGGTTACTTTGATTCCTGCTTTTTTGGGGTGCATGTAAAGGGCGTTAATGCCATTTTGATTGAAATACTGAGCGATTAATTTTGCATTATTGTCCTCGCCAGCTGCTAGGAAAGTATCGTATAGAAAGCTATTGTCCGTAATAGGGAGTGTTGCCAAACTTAAGACTGCTTTTTGAATTTTTTCCATCACACGGTTATCCAAGTGCAAGTCATTTGCAATATCTTGATAGCGTTGGATAATCCATTTTTGGTCTTCTGTGACATCTTTTTCAGATATATAGTGTTTATAGTACTTTATCAGTGCATCTGTAACTTTTGTATCCTTGCTATTTCGTTTTCCTGGTGCTGAAACAATGATGAATTTTCGTTCGAGATCGGATTTGACGATATTTAAGACTTTTTCCAATTGTGTAGCTGAGGCCAGTGAGCTTCCACCAAATTTGACAACTTTCATATAGGCTCCATTGTTAGAATTTTAGGACTATTATAGCAGAAAAATACCGTATTGTCAGTTTTAGTCTCTATCAAATACGGCATTGGTATGCGTATGGAAAAACCATTGTTTGCAACGGAGGACTGTAAACAGCAGCTCGTTACTATATATTTTCGATATAATATCCTTTTGATACCCCCCGAATTTGCCAATTAAGCTAGACATTTTGATATGGCTCAGAAAAACTTGGTAAGATCTGTGATGGTTTAAAGATTTGTTAGGAACAGAGTTTTTCGAGCTTGAGAGAAAAGGCTCAGTCTCGTTTCTTTGATAGTTTGATCAATTTGTTGCAGTAGTTGTCTGGTTTGTAAAATGCTGATAAATCGCCATTTTACCCCAGCCAGCAGTGGTTCATTGGCGCTAAAGCACCTAATGATCTTTGCAGGGGTGGAACGATGAAGTCGATTTCAATGAAATCATGACTTTTTATACGCATCTTCAATTTTGTGGGCGAGGCGAAGCTATCATAGCCAACAAGTCTTACTCCCAACCTTTTGAGAAAATCTAATGAAGTCCACCGACTTTGTAAGTCCCTGTCTTCGTAATAAACCATTTTGAGCCTCCGTTGACCAGAATAATCAAGAACCATAAGGAAAATATCGGGATCATGGTTATTTGATAATGATTTCCAATTGGAGAACTTTTCTCACCATCAAACGGGATGAATTTGGAGGGGGTCTTGGAAATTACGATAATCGATTCGTCGGTGATTGTTCTATATCGCTGGCTTTTTATCCATTTGTTTTGGATTCAATCAAGTATAGTGAGTGTTTGAAAAATTCCCCAAATGATTTCAACTTAGGGTATAATAGGTATTATAGATTGTGAGGTGTTGGTATGGATTTGACCCAGCGTTTTAATAAGAACTTGGATAAGATTCAGGTGTCGATGATTCGTCAGTTTGACCAGTCAATTTCGGATATTCCAGGAATTTTGAAGTTGACCTTGGGTGAGCCTGATTTTACAACTCCAGAGCATGTCAAGGAAGCTGCGAAAGCTGCTATTGATGCTGATAAGTCCTACTATACAGGTATGAGTGGGCTGCTGGAGTTACGTCAGGCGGCGTCGGACTTTGTTCAAGAAAAGTATAATCTCAACTATAATCCTGACAGTGACGTTTTGGTGACAATTGGGGCGACCGAGGCCTTATCAGCGAGTTTAATAGCGATTATTGAAGATGGTGACACGGTTCTTTTACCTGCGCCTGCCTATCCAGGTTATGAACCGATTGTGGATATGGTGGGAGGCTCTGTGGTGGAGATTGATACAACAGCCAACAACTTTGTGTTAACCCCAGAAATGCTTGAGGAAGCCATCATTGCTCAGGGTGATAGGCTTAAGGCGGTTATTCTTAACTACCCGGCTAATCCGACTGGAGTAACTTATTCTCGTGAGCAGATTCAGGCTTTTGCAGAGGTATTGAAAAGATATGAGATTTTTGTTATCTCAGATGAAGTTTATGCAGAGCTGACCTATACTGGAGAACCACATGTTTCCATTGCAGAATACCTTCCTGAGCAGACCATTTTGGTGACTGGTCTTTCTAAAAGCCATGCGATGACTGGATGGCGGATTGGCTTAATTTTTGCACCTGCTGTACTGACAGCTCAACTGATTAAGAGTCATCAGTACTTAGTGACAGCTGCGACAACTATGGCTCAGTACGGGGCATTGGAAGCCCTCAAACACGGTAAAAACGATGCGTTACCGATGCGAAAGGCTTACGTTGCACGCCGTGATTTTATCATGGAAAAGATGGCTGCACTGGGATTTGACATTATTAGGCCAGATGGGGCTTTTTACATCTTTGCCAAAATCCCTGCTGGCTATAATCAAAATTCCTTTGATTTTCTACAAAAATTCGCCCGCAAGGAAGCGGTCGCCCTTATTCCAGGAGCGGCTTTTGGGCAATACGGCGAAGGCTACATTCGGATTTCCTACGCAGCCAGCATGGAAAAGATTGAGGAGGCCATGAAACGTTTGGCGCGCTTCATGGAATCAGATGAATCGCGTTGAGACTAGAGGGTTAGTCCTCTACAATCAGCCTTATCGGGAAAGCGACATGCTGGTCAAGATTTTCACGGAGCAGACAGGAAAACGAATGTTTTTTGTCAAAAATGCTAGGGATTCTAAGCTGACCCCTGTCATTCAACCGTTGACGCAGTCGGATTTTATTTTAAAGTTAGGACAGGAGGGGCTTGGATTTATCGAGGATTACCGCGATAGTCGAAGTTTTACTCAGATTAATCAGGATATTTTCAAACTCGCTTATGCGACCTATTTAGTTGCTTTAGCAGATGCAGCTATTCAGGATAATATACCAGACCCGAGTCTTTTTGCTTTCCTATCTAAAACTTTGGAATTGATGGATGATGGTCTAGACGAGGAGATTTTGACTAATATTTTTGAGGTGCAAGTCCTCAGTCGATTTGGAGTCAGCTTGAATTTTGCAGAATGTGTGGTCTGCCACAGGCTTGCCGTACCGTTAGACTTTTCCTACAAATATATGGGCTGTCTCTGTCCAGAACATCAAGCTCAAGACTTCAATCGTGCTCAGGTTGATCCCAATGTCATTTATCTGCTCAACCGTTTTCAGGCGGTGAGTTTTGAGGAATTGACGACAATTTCTGTCAAGCCTGATATGAAGGCTAAGATTCGCCAATTTTTAGATCAGCTCTATGAAGAATATGTTGGTATTCATCTGAAAGCCAAAAAATTTATTGATGACATGGCTGATTGGGGTCAGTTGTTAAAATAAAAATGTGGAAAAATATGATAAAATAAGGTATTGCAAGTATTGGAGGAAAATACTATGAAGAGAATTGCCGTTGATGCTATGGGTGGAGATTATGCCCCTAAGGCCATCGTCGAGGGAGTCAATCAAGCCTTAGCTGACTTTAGTGATATTGAAATCATTCTCTATGGGGATGAGACCAAGATTCGGCAGCACTTAACAGCGACTGAACGCGTACGTGTCGTCCATACGGATGAGAAAATTAATTCAGATGATGAGCCGGCTAAAGCGATCCGCAAAAAAAAGCAAGCCTCTATGGTTTTAGCAGCGAAGGCAGTTAAGGAAGGAGAGGCGGATGCGATTCTATCAGCAGGCAATACAGGGGCCCTTTTAGCGGCAGGTCTTTTTGTGGTTGGACGGATTAAGGGGATTGATCGTCCGGGGTTACTGTCAACCTTGCCTACTCGTGATGGCCATGGCTTTGATATGTTGGATTTGGGTGCAAATGCGGAGAGCACTGCTAAGCACCTTCATCAGTATGCTATTCTTGGTGCTTTCTATGCTAAAAATGTTCGTGGAATTGAGTATCCTCGTGTTGGCCTTCTCAATAACGGTACTGAAGAGAGCAAGGGAGATCCTCTACGTAAGGAAACTTATCAACTTTTGGCTACTGATTCGTCTATCAACTTTATTGGTAATATTGAGGCGCGTGAGCTTTTGAACAGCGTAGCCGATGTTATCGTTGCTGATGGCTTTACGGGAAATGCGGTACTAAAAACAATCGAAGGCACAGCTTTGTCCATCATGGGGCAATTAAAAACAGCTATCAATGCTGGCGGCCTGCGTGCTAAGTTGGGGGCTCTCTTGCTCAAACCGAGTCTGAAGCATCTTAAAAAAACGCTAGACTACTCTGATGCTGGCGGCGCGGTTCTCTTTGGTCTTAAGGCTCCCGTTGTTAAGGCACATGGTTCAAGTGACGCCAAGAGTATTGTCAGCACAATTCGCCAAATTCGTACAATGTTGGATACCGACGTGGTAGGTCAGTCTGTTCAAGAATTTTCAAAAGAGGAGGAGTAAGAGATGACGAGACAAGCTATTTTTGAAAAAGTTGTCGCTATTGCGGCTGAGTACTTAGAAGAAGGTGTTGTGTTAACAGAAGAGTCTTCTGTCCAAGATGGTTTTGCCGACTCAGTACAGTTGATGGAATTTATCATTAGCTTAGAAGACGCCTTTGGTATTGAAATCAGTGATGATGCTGTTGACCAGTTTAGCAACTTGGGCTCTGTAGTGGACTATATTGAAGCGAATATTTCATAAAAATCACTGTTCTTGCTAGGTGATGAGAGTGAGATTGAACTGAAAGCAATCAAATTGCATTGACTTTTGTTCTGTATTAGAAAGATAAGTCTGACTTGAAAGTTAAACATGCGAAAAACAAACGTTCGGAATACGAATGTTTGTTTTTGCTTATCGTCTAAAATTCAGGATTTTCCTTGAATTATACAAATAACTGTGCTAAAATTGGTTTCAAATAAAGAAAGGCGAACAAAGTAATGCCAAATCAAAAGATTTATTCGGGAAAAGCAAAGGACTTATATAGCACAGAAGACGAGAATGTGATTGTTGCTCAGTATAAGGATCAGGCGACTATGTTAAATGGAGCGCGCAAAGAAGAAGTTCTTGGAAAGGGGAAGCTGAATAATCAAATTTCCTCTCTTATCTTTAGACAGTTGAATAAGGCTGGTATCAAAACTCACTTTATCAAGCAATTGTCAGAAACCGAACAAAGTAATGTTAAGCTGGCTATTATTCCTTTAGAAGTCGTCTTGCGAAATGTGGTGGCAGGTTCATTTGCCAAACGATTCGGACTAGAAGAGGGGGTTAAGCTTTCTAAACCGATTGTTGAATTTTACTATAAAAATGACGATTTGGATGATCCTTTTATCAATGACGAACACGCGCTATTTTTGAAGGTTGCTAGCGCTGAGGAGTTGGCTTTTTTGAAGGCTCAGGCTCGTCAGATTAATATCATCCTTCAGGATTTATTTGCCAGAATCGGTCTGACCTTGATTGATTTTAAGCTGGAATTTGGTCGCAATCAAGCGGGGGAAATTATCTTGGCAGATGAGGTGTCACCCGATACCTGTCGCCTTTGGGATACAGATGGCAACCACATGGATAAGGATGTCTTTCGTCGTAATTTGGGTTCTATTACAGATGTCTATCAAGTAGTTTTGGAAAAATTGCAGGGATTAGAGGAAAATGAATAAACGTATTTTTGTAGAAAAGAAAGCTAGTTTTCAGATCAAGGCGGAGAGTTTACTAGAGGAGTTGAAAACTCTTCTACAAGTCAAGAGCTTGACTGACTTGCGTTTAGTCCAAGTATACGATGTTTTTGGTTTGGAGGAAAAACTCTTTGAACAAGCTGTAAATCATGTCTTTTCTGAGCAGGTGACAGATGTGATTTGGTCTGCCGAGGAGACAGATGAGAACCTAACTAACCATCTAGCCTTTGCTATTGAAGCCTTACCGGGACAGTTTGACCAGCGTGCAGCTAGTGCTCAGGAGGCGCTTTTCCTTCTTGGGGCTGATCAAAAGGTGCGGGTCAAGGCAGCACAACTCTATTTGGTTAATCAAGATATGGATTTGGCTGAACTGGAAGCGATCAAAAACTATCTGCTTAACCCTGTAGATTCACGGTTTAAGGACTTATCCACTGGCTTGACCTCTGAAAGTTTTCAAGCTTCTTCTGATGACATTCCAAGCTTAGACTTTTTTGCGACTCACACGGCAGAAGATTTTGCGACATACAAGGCGGAACAAGGCTTAGCTATGGAAGTAGCAGACTTGCTTCATATTCAAGCCTACTTTAAGAGTATTGGACGTGTGCCTACAGAAACTGAACTCAAGGTTTTAGATACTTACTGGTCAGATCATTGCCGCCACACGACTTTTGAAACAGAACTTAAGGCTATTGATTTTTCAGCGTCACAATTTGAAGAGCAGTTGCAGGCTACTTATGATAAATATTTGGCTATGCGTCAGGAGCTTGGTCGTGAAGATAAGCCGCAGACCCTGATGGACATGGCGACAATTTTCGGTCGCTATGCTCGTGCCAAGGGTGACTTGGATGACATGGAAGTGTCTGATGAGATCAATGCGTGTTCGGTTGAGATCGAAGTGGATGTGGACGGTGTCAAGGAGCCTTGGCTTCTCATGTTTAAGAATGAAACACACAATCACCCAACTGAGATTGAGCCTTTTGGTGGGGCTGCTACCTGTATCGGTGGTGCGATTCGGGATCCCTTGTCTGGTCGTTCTTACGTTTACCAAGCCATGCGCATTTCAGGGGCGGGAGATATTACCCAAGCCTTGGCTGATACTCGTTCAGGGAAATTACCGCAGCAGGTCATTTCCAAAACAGCAGCTCATGGCTACTCTTCTTATGGCAACCAAATTGGTCTTGCGACAACTTATGTCAAGGAATATTTCCACCCAGGCTTTGTCGCAAAGCGCATGGAGTTAGGAGCTGTTGTCGGTGCTGCACCCAAGAACAATGTCAAAAGGGAAAAGCCAAAAGCAGGTGATGTGGTCATTCTTTTAGGAGGCAAGACGGGTCGTGATGGTATTGGTGGAGCGACAGGGTCTTCTAAGGTGCAGACTGCTGAGTCTGTGGAGACGGCTGGTGCTGAGGTGCAAAAAGGAAATGCTATTGAAGAGCGTAAGATTCAACGCCTTTTCCGCAATCCTGAGGTGACAACCCTCATCAAGAAGTCAAATGACTTCGGTGCAGGCGGTGTCTGTGTGGCTATCGGTGAGTTAGCTGACGGTCTCATTATCGATCTGGACAAGGTACCGCTCAAGTATCAAGGTCTTAATGGCACAGAAATTGCCATCTCGGAAAGTCAGGAACGCATGGCTGTCGTTGTTGACCAAAAAGATGTGGACCGTTTCATAGCTGAAGCTGCTAAGGAGAATCTTCTAGCCGTTGTCGTGGCGGAGATAACTGAAAAACCAAATCTGGTCATGACCTGGAAGGGGCAAACCATCGTAGACTTGGAGCGCAGCTTCTTAGATACCAATGGTGTGCGCGTGGAAGTTGATGCTAAGGTGATCGATAGTGGACTTGCTCTGCCTTTCCAACGCCAGACTAATAAGGAAAGTTTACAGGTTGACTTGGAGAAAATCCTGTCCGACCTCAATCATGCCAGCCAAAAAGGTTTGCAGACGATTTTTGATTCATCTGTTGGTCGCTCGACTGTCAATCACCCGCTAGGTGGTCGTTATCAGATAACACCAGCGGAAAGTTCTGTGCAGAAATTGCCAGTTCGGCACGGCAAGACTAAGACGGTCTCAGTCATGGCTCAGGGGTATCAACCGTATCTAGCAGAGTGGTCTCCTTACCACGGGGCAGCTTACGCTGTGCTAGAAGCTACCAGCCGTTTGGTAGCAACAGGCAGCAACTGGGACAGGGCTCGTTTTTCTTATCAGGAATATTTTGAGCGGATGGACAAGCAAGCCGAGCGCTTCGGCCAACCTGTAGCAGCTCTGCTTGGATCCATTGAGGCTCAATTGCAACTGGGTTTGCCAGCCATCGGCGGTAAGGATTCTATGTCTGGCACCTTTGAAGAGTTGACTGTCCCGCCAACTCTAGTGGCATTTGGAGTAACAACTTCAGAAGTCTCTCGCGTTCAATCGCCAGAATTCAAGACAGCAGGTGACTTTATCTACTACCTGCCAGGGATTGAACTTGGTCAGGAGATTGATTTTGCGACAGCTAAGGCTAACTTTGAAACTTTGACCAAGCTACAAAAACAGCATAAAATCACAGCCAGTGCAGCTATTAAATACGGTGGTTTATTAGAAACCTTAGCCTTGATGAGTTTTGGGAACCAAATCGGTGCTCAGGTTGAGCTTGAAAATCTAGATAAGGCCATGACTGGTCAGTTGGCAGGTTTTGTCTTTACTAGTCCTGAGGAAATCGCTGGCGCAGTAAAAATCGGCCAAACAACAACTGCCTTTGATTTGGTGGTCAATGACCAACTCTTAGCTGGGAAGGACCTGCTCGCTGCTTTTGAAGGCAAGTTGGAAGAGGTTTACCCAACGACTTTTGTGCAGGAAACGCTTTTGGAAGAGGTGCCAGAAGTGACTAAAGAAGTGGTGCAACAGGCTAAGGAAAAAGTTGAGCAGCCACTGGTTTACATTCCAGCCTTTCCAGGAACCAATTCCGAATACGACTCTGCTAAGGCCTTTGAAGCAGCTGGTGCAAAAACTAAGATTGTGCCATTTGTGACCTTGAACGAGCAGGCTATTGCAGATTCGGTTGACACGATGGTTGACAACATCGCTAATGCTCAGATTCTCTTTTTTGCAGGTGGTTTTTCTGCAGCAGACGAGCCAGATGGCTCTGCCAAGTTTATCGTCAATATCTTGCTCAACCAGAAAGTCCGCGCTGCCATTGACCAATTTATCGAAAAAGGAGGGCTCATCATCGGTATCTGCAACGGTTTCCAAGCTCTGGTAAAATCAGGTCTCTTGCCTTACGGGAACTTTGAATCCAACACTGAGAATAGTCCGACCCTCTTTTACAATGATGCTAATCAACACGTGGCTAAGATGGTGGAAACCCGTATTGCCAATACGAACTCACCTTGGCTAGCAGACCTTGCAGTTGGTGATGTTCATACGATTCCAGTTTCTCACGGAGAAGGGAAATTCGTGGTGACTGCTGAAGAATTTGCAGAACTTCGTGATAATGGTCAAATTTTTAGCCAGTATGTAGATTTTGAGGGCCAACCAAGCATGGATAGCCGCTACAATCCAAACGGTTCTCTCTATGCTATCGAAGGAATTACTAGCAAAAACGGTCAAATTATCGGTAAGATGGGGCACTCTGAACGCTACGAAGAGGGGCTTTTCCAAAATATTCCAGGGCTCAAGGATCAAAAGCTCTTTGCAAGTGCTGTGGCTTACTTTACAGGCAAGGCCGCTCTTTGAAAACCAAAAGGAAGCAACATCATTAACTCGTTTTGGTGACTGTTTGAGGAAGCGCTGTTTCCTCATCTTACCCTCATGTCTGCAGACCGCTGCGAATAGCAATCAAAAGTGAGGGCCTTGAGTTCAGACCTGTCTCTAAAATAAGGTGCGACCACAATGATAGTGCTTTTAACCGAAGTTATTAAGAAAAAAATGATTGCTGCCGAAGCCTTAACACGGGAAAAGTAGAGAGGCTTAATTACTGGTAAAGGAATTTTTTGGACTAGCATTGCTAGAGTCTGTATGGTCAGTCGTTCTTGCGATCGTATAGAATCTTACAAAGCTATGAAAAGAAATTCCTCACACGATGTCACTTAAGAAAAGGACAAAAAGAGGAAAAATAACATGTACGAAGTAAAATCCCTCAATGAAGAGTGCGGTGTCTTTGGCATCTGGGGTCATACTCAGGCTGCGCAAGTCACCTATTTTGGACTTCACAGCCTACAGCACCGTGGTCAGGAGGGAGCAGGGATTGTTTCTAATGATGCTGGTGCTTTGAAAGGGCATCGCGATAAGGGCTTGCTCTCAGAGGTCTTCAAAAATCAAACCGATTTGGATAAGTTGACGGGGCATGCTGCGATCGGTCATGTCCGTTATGCTACTGCTGGCACGGCAGATATCCGCAATATCCAGCCCTTTCTCTACAAGTTCCATGACAGTGAGTTAGCTCTTTGTCATAATGGTAATCTGACAAATGCGATTTCTTTACGTCGTCAATTAGAAGAACAGGGAGCGATTTTCAACGCTTCATCAGACACGGAAATTCTCATGCACCTGATTCGTCGTAGCCATCATCCTGAATTTATTGGTAAGGTCAAAGAGGCGCTGAATACGGTTAAAGGTGGTTTTGCTTATCTGCTCATGACCGAGGACAAGTTGATTGCAGCCCTTGATCCTAATGGTTTTCGTCCCTTGTCTTTAGGCAAAATGACCAATGGCGCTTGGGTGATTGCCAGTGAAACCTGTGCCTTTGAAGTGATCGGTGCCGAGTGGATTCGAGATATCAAGCCGGGTGAAATCATCATCATTGATGAGAATGGTCTCAAAGAAGATGTTTACACGACGGATACCCAGCTGGCTATTTGCTCTATGGAGTATGTCTATTTTGCCCGTCCAGACTCGACCATTGCGGGTGTCAATGTCCACACTGCTCGCAAAAACCTGGGGAAAAAGCTGGCGCAGGAGTTCCAGCATGAAGCGGATATTGTAGTTGGTGTGCCAAATTCTTCCCTCAGCGCAGCTATGGGCTTTGCCGAGGAATCTGGCCTGCCAAATGAGATGGGTTTGGTCAAAAATCAATACACCCAGCGAACCTTTATTCAACCGACTCAGGAATTGCGGGAGCAGGGCGTGCGCATGAAGCTTTCGGCTGTATCGGGTGTGGTCAAGGGCAAGCGCGTGGTTATGGTGGACGATTCCATCGTCCGTGGGACAACTTCTAGGCGTATTGTCCAGCTCTTAAAAGAAGCGGGCGCTGCTGAGGTCCATGTGGCTATCGGCAGTCCTGAGCTCAAGTATCCGTGTTTTTATGGGATCGACATTCAGACTCGTCGGGAATTGATTTCGGCCAACCATACGGTTGAGGAGGTCTGCGAGATTATTGGCGCTGACAGCCTGACCTATCTGTCCTTGGACGGTATGATTGAAGCTATTGGCCTAGAGACAGATGCGCCAAATGGTGGTCTTTGTGTGGCTTACTTTGATGGCCAATACCCAACGCCACTTTATGATTATGAAGCCGAGTACCTTCGTAGTCTGGACGAAAAGACCAGTTTTTACATTGAGAAGGTGAAGTAGGTTGAAGAAGGTAGAAAGCCAACTAAGGCTATTACTTGGGACAACGCTTATCCTGATCCCCATCTTATTGATACTAACCGTGGTATCAGTTCTTAAAGGTCACTGGATTGCTGCGACGGGTATGGTATTGCTACAATAGCTTAGCTATATAGCTTAGTCTTTTGGAATAGCCTCAAAAAGGAATTCAAGACACTTGCTGACAAGGAAAGGAAAAAATAATGACAGAAAAAAACGCATACGCCCAATCTGGTGTTGATGTCGAGGCTGGTTACGAGGTTGTCGAGCGCATTAAAAAACATGTGGCGCGTACGGAACGCCTCGGTGTCATGGGCGCTCTCGGTGGTTTTGGTGGCATGTTTGATTTGACCCAGCTGGACGTCAAAGAGCCAGTTCTAGTATCTGGCACGGACGGTGTCGGAACCAAGCTCATGCTGGCTATCCAGTACGACAAGCACGATACCATTGGCCAGGATTGCGTAGCCATGTGCGTCAACGACATCATTGCTGCGGGTGCTGAGCCACTTTACTTCCTCGACTATATCGCGACAGGCAAAAATGTTCCCGAAAAGCTGGAGCAGGTGGTTGCCGGTGTGGCTGAAGGCTGTGTTCAGGCTGGTGCTGCCCTTATCGGCGGTGAAACGGCTGAAATGCCCGGCATGTATGGCGAGGACGATTATGACTTAGCCGGTTTTGCTGTTGGAATTGCTGAAAAATCACAGATTATTGACGGTTCAAAGGTCAAAGCCGATGATGTCCTGCTGGGACTGGCTTCAAGCGGGATTCATTCCAATGGGTATTCTCTGGTTCGCAAGGTTTTCGCGGATGTTGACGACGACGCTCTGTTGCCGGAGCTAAATGGCAGAGCACTAAAGGATGTCCTCCTTGAGCCTACTCGTATCTATGTCAAGCAAGTTTTGCCTCTCGTTAAAGCGGGTTTAGTTAACGGTATTGCCCATATCACAGGCGGCGGCTTCATCGAAAACATTCCTCGTATGTTTTCCGACAACCTAGCAGCTGAAATCGACGAAAGCAAAATCCCAGTTCTTCCCATCTTTGAAGCCTTGGAAAAATATGGCCAAATCAAACATGAGGAAATGTTTGAAATCTTCAACATGGGTATCGGTCTCGTGTTGGCAATTAACCCAGACAAGGTTGATGAAGTCAAGGATCTGGTGGACGAAGAAGTCTATGAACTCGGTCGTATCGTTGAGAAAACAGATGCCAGTGTGGTGATTCGATGAGCAAAAAGATTGCGGTCTTCGCTTCAGGCTCAGGTTCTAATTTTCAAGTGCTTGCTGAAGCCTTTCCAGTTGAATTTGTCTTTTCAGATAAGCCACAGGCTTATGTCTTGGAACGAGCGAACAGACTGGGTGTTCCTAGCTTTACCTTTGAACTTAAAGACTTTGACAACAAGGTAGCCTACGAACAAGCTATCGTTGACCTGCTGGACCAGCACCAGATTGATTTGATTTGCTTAGCGGGATATATGAAGATTGTCGGTCCGACCTTGCTTTCGGCTTACGAAGGCAAAATTATCAATATCCACCCAGCTTACCTGCCAGCATTTCCAGGTGCCCACGGTATTGAGGACGCTTGGAAAGCGGGTGTTGCTGAGAGTGGCGTCACTATCCACTGGGTGGACGCTGGCGTAGACACTGGTCAAATTATCAAGCAGTTGCGCGTACCAAGACTAACCGATGACACACTTGAAACCTTTGAAACCCGCATTCACGAAGCGGAATATCAGCTGTATCCAGAGGTACTAGAGAGTTTGGGAGTTGATCGAAAAAATTCTCCTTTATGATAAAATAGGTCTAAAGGAGAGAACTGATGCGATTGAACGAGACGGAAAAAGTAGCTTATTTGTTTGCCGATTGGCCAGAGACCATGATTTGGTCTTGTTTGCAAGGTATCATGGGAGAGATTTTAGTAGACGATTTGGAAGTTCCAAAATCTGTGCTAGCTAGAATAGGCAGGCGGTCTTCTTTTGGCTTTTTAGCAGGTGAACCATGTCTGGACTTAATAGAAGTTTGTCGAGGTGAAGATATTATTCTAGTGCTTCAGCAATGCTGGTTGGTCTGACTTGATTGAGACGACTTTTGGGGCAAAAGCTCATGCCTTTACACGGTATGCAACCAAGAAAAACACCGTATTTGATAGAGGAAAACTAGCTTCCCATGTGACTGCTTTGCCAGAAGAGTATGAGTTTCATTTGATTGATGAGACATTTTATCATAAATGCCTGAGCAAGACTTGGTCGCAAGATTTAGTAGGAAATTTTGATGATTTTCAGCACTTTCAAGATATCGGTTTAGGAGTTGTTGTGACCAAGGAGAAGCAAGTCCTGGCGGGAGCTTCTAGTTACTCTGCTTATCAAGGGGGTATCGAAATCGAAATTGACACCCACCCAGATTTTAGACGACAGGGCTTGGCTAAGGCTGTCGCTGCAAAACTGATTTTGGAGTGTCTGAATAGAAATCTTTATCCTAGCTGGGATGCACATACCAAAGCATCTCTGGCATTAGCTCAACAATTGGGCTACGAGTTGTCGCATGAATATATCGCCTATGAAATTGACTGGTGATACCGTTTTTAGAAAGCGAAAATGATGAAAAAACTTTTCTTACACATCCTAGCTTTTATACTCGCCTTTTATTTGACAGCGGTTATATTTCCCGATCTTTCTATTTGGGGTTATGGTCTGGTTGCAGCCTTGGTTGGCGGTGGCTTAGATGTGATTGAAAAGTATTTGTTTAAGGAAAAAATTGAGGAGAAATCATGACAAAACGTGCTTTAATTAGCGTATCAGATAAGGCGGGCATTATCGAGTTTGCCCAGGAATTGGTTCATCTTGGTTGGGAAATTATCTCAACAGGTGGGACTAAGACCGCTTTGGACAATGCTGGCGTGGTGACTATTGCCATCGATGATGTGACGGGCTTTCCTGAGATGATGGATGGTCGTGTTAAGACTCTTCATCCAAAGATTCACGGTGGTCTTTTGGCTCGTCGTGATTTGGACAGCCATTTAGAGGCGGCAGCTAGCCATGAGATTGGGCTCATTGACCTAGTTGTGGTCAACCTTTACCCTTTTAAGGAAACCATTCTGCGTTCTGATGTGACCTATGATTTGGCTGTGGAAAATATTGACATCGGTGGACCGTCTATGCTTCGCTCTGCGGCTAAAAATCATGCTAGTGTGACGGTTGTCGTTGACCCAGCAGACTACGCTGTCGTTCTTGATGAGCTCAAGGCAGGTGGGGAGACGACCTACCCAACCCGTCAACGTTTAGCGGCCAAGGTCTTTCGTCACACCGCAGCCTATGACGCCTTGATTGCGGACTATTTTACTAAGCAGGTCGGCGAAAGTAAGCCTGAGAAATTGACCCTGACCTACGACCTCAACCAGAGCATGCGTTACGGGGAAAATCCTCAACAGGATGCGGATTTCTACCAAAATGCCCTGCCGACAGACTATTCGATTGCCTCAGCCAAACAGCTTAACGGTAAGGAATTGTCCTTCAACAACATCCGTGATGCGGATGCGGCTATTCGCATCATTCGTGATTTTAAAGACCAACCAACGGTTGTCGCCCTCAAGCACATGAACCCATGCGGCATCGGTCAAGGCGAGACCATTGAGCAGGCTTGGGACTACGCTTACGATGCTGATCCAGTGTCCATTTTCGGTGGGATTGTCGTGCTTAACCGTGAGGTTGATGCCGCGACAGCTGAGAAGATGCACCCGATTTTCCTAGAAATCATCATTGCACCGAGCTACTCGGCAGAAGCGTTAGCCATTTTGACTAATAAAAAGAAAAACCTCCGTCTCTTGGAGTTGCCATTTGATGCCCAGAACGCGAGCGAAATTGAAGCGGAATACACCGGTGTGGTCGGCGGCATGCTGGTGCAAAATCAGGACGTCATCAAGGAAAGCCCAGCTGACTGGAAAGTTGTGACTGACCGTCAACCGATCGAGCAGGAAATGACTGCTCTTGCCTTTGCATGGAAAGCGATCAAGTACGTCAAGTCTAATGGTATCTTGATTTCCAATGACCATCAGACTCTCGGTGTCGGCCCCGGTCAGACCAACCGTGTGGCTTCTGTCCGCATCGCCATTGAGCAGGCCAAGGATCGCCTTAGCGGCGCTGTTCTTGCTTCAGATGCCTTCTTCCCATTTGCGGATAATATTGAGGAAATCGCAGCCGCAGGCATCAAGGCCATCATCCAACCCGGCGGATCTGTCCGCGACCAAGACTCGATTGACGCTGCCAACAAGCACGGTATTACTATGGTTTTCACTGGTGTAAGACATTTCCGTCACTAAGATTTCTGAATATAGCAGAGCACCTCAGCAGAAATGTTGAGGTGGTTTTGTGATTAAAAAAGGTGTTGCAAAATATTTTAATAGGGGTTATCATAATTTCATTGGTACCAATAGTGATTAATAAGAGGTGCAAGATGATAGAAAAGTTTGTAAATGTCCCAATTATTTATAAGAGGCGAGTAGGTGCATATGGAGAAGAAAACCATGTTTTAATGGAATCGTTTAAGCAATTTTTAAAGGAACAACAATTATTTAATGAAAACAGTGTTTTGGTCGGTATTGCACTAGATAATCCTGTCAAAACTAGCCCAGAGAAATGTCGATATGATGTTGGTCTAATTGTAGATGATACAGGTAGCAATTGGAACTTACCCCAGCGATTGCTTGAAGACGGTGTTTATCTGGTTATAGAAGTTGAACATACAGTGGAATCTGTTCGTCAGTTTTGGTCCACTTTGTCAAACTATCTAGCAGGTTATCAAATGGATTCAGAGCGCCCGATTATTGAGCGCTATGCAGTCCGCAAAGTTCAAGAAGGTTACTGTGAATTTTGTGTCCCCATACTGAGTAATTAGGAAATATGATCGCAATCTATATAAGTGTTCGTTAGTTCTATCACTAAATTTTTTAATTTTTTGCCTATTATTTCTGATTTTCAACGAATAAAGAGTTTGAAAGGAGATAATATGACACTCAAAAAATTATTATTATCAAGTTTAGTTTTAGGACAATTAGCAGTTAGTGGAGCTGTGCTCGCCAATGAGCATGGTGTCAATGTAGAGGTTCAATCAGATGCGCAGCGTGCGACCTTGGTTTACCAAGGAGAGATGCCACAAAAAGGTACCATCCAGTATGCCATTTGGTCTGAAGAAAATGGCAAGGATGATTTGGAATTCTACGATTATCAGGGACCAGAGACAACTATTGACCTACAAAACCATTCCGGAGACGGAACTTACCATATTGAGGTTTATCAAGTCAAAGGTGCTGAAAAAGTCTTGCTCAAGGCTACAACCTTCCAGAGAGACACCGAAGAGACCAAGACAACTGCACCAGAAACAACAACTGTTGCTCCAGAGATGACAACTAACTCGGTAGAGTCCACCACCTCGATGACAACGACGCCGTCAACATCTAGCAAACCAGAGGCTCAAGCTGAGTCAACAACGCCAGCTACAACGACAAACCAAGAGACACAATTGCCTCAAGCACCGACAACCAAGTCAAGGATAACATCATCGCAAGAGAGCGAACCGAAATCAGCAGAAAATTCTAGCGATGTAAGTGTCATGCAACCCCGTTCTTCTAGGTCTTCAATCCAGCCGAGGTCTGCTAGAAGCGCTTCACCATCACAGTATCGTGCTGCAACTCCTGTGGCAGAAGTCTCAAGTCAGCCTAGAATAAGCGCTAGTGTGAGTCGAGATGGTAAGATTAACATTGCAGTCACTGGTGTTGCAGGGCAACCTGCGGAGGTGTTACTTCCAACTTGGTCAGATAAGAATGACCAGGATGATATCAACTGGTACCGAGCAGCTAGACTGTCAAATGGGATCTATTATTTACAGGTTGATACGAAAAATCATAAAAATGATACAGGACTCTACCATATTCATCTCTATATCCGCAGCAAAGCAGGTGCTTCTTTGGAAGGTGCTGGTCTAACGACTGTGACGGTTGGAAATCAAGTGACAACACCGACAACTCCTAAGAAGACCGAGCCTGCAAAGACAACCATTACAGCCAGTCAAGTTGAAAAAACAAAAGGGACCTATAGGCTGAATATTCAGCCAGAAAAAACGGTGAAGTCCATTGATGTAGCCGTTTGGAGTACTTCTAATCAGAGCAATATCAAATGGT
Organism: Streptococcus merionis DSM 19192; assembly: GCF_000380085.1. GTDB lineage: Bacteria > Bacillota > Bacilli > Lactobacillales > Streptococcaceae > Streptococcus > Streptococcus merionis. Next base: position 68,098 of record NZ_KB904561.1, on the reverse strand, counting down.
ATAGCATTCCTGGAAATGGTCAGTCAACTTACAGTCTCAAAGTTTCTTATACCAATCATCAGAGTTTAGCAGGGCAATACCAGAACCACGTGTACATCAATTATGCAGATGGAAGCCGTCTTGGTTATGTGGGGCCAACTGTCACTCTGGAAAAACCTGTACAAGCAGCGTCCGTCTCGACTTCTGCTAGATTTATCGGATCAGGTACCTATGAATTAACCCTTCATAATGCAGAAGCAGGTGCTTATCAATTTGCTGTTTGGTCGGATAAAAATGGTCAGGATGATTTGATCTGGTACGATGCCCAGCCAAGTGGAAATGGTAGTCATAAACTTCAGTTGGACTTATCCAAGCATAAGGATAGCGGTACTTATCATCTCCATGTCTATAAAAAAACTTCAACAGGTCAAGTAGGCGTTATCCCAAGCACTTTCACAGTAGCTGCACATCATTTGCCAGCGGCCGTAACTAAAACTGTCGCCACACCAACAATTCCGAGAACCTACCATGCGACCAGCTATCCTGTTGGTCAATGTACCTGGGGAGCCAAGCAAGTCGCACCTTGGGTTGGCGAATGGTGGGGGAATGCCAAAGAATGGGCAAATGTTGCTCGTAGACTAGGATACTCTGTCGGGACAATGCCTCGGGTTGGTGCTGTTGCTGTTTGGCCGACAGACGGTAATGGCTATGGTCATGTGGGAGTTGTTACTCATGTTGAAAGTGCCAACCGTATCCAGATTCTGGAGTCAAATTACCTTGGAAGACAGTACATCAGTAATTTCCGCGGCTGGTTTGATCCAACCATGGTCTGGAATGGTTCAGGTTATACTCGTGGAGAAGTCTATTATATCTATCCAAAAGCATAAGAAATATAGCCTTGAGTCATTAGATCATGTCATTAGGCTCTAATTGAAGCTAGGCAAGGTGAATAAGTGTCCCGCTTAAGAGTGCAAACTTAAAAATCTTTGGGAAATAGGAGTCTAAAGGATCAGTAAAAAAAACTTTTATGGCGCCTGTTGAAAAAGTCAATGCTATACAGATAGCAGGAGTATTCTTGTTTAGAATGATAGAAATATAGTTGATTGAAAGCTGTCTCAAAATCAGAGCATCACCTAGTATACTTTTTTGAACCACAGCTGTACTGTTTCTTGATTCAATCGACTATAATATTCAAAGGAAGCCAAAAGCTGAATTAGACAAGGAACTAAAAGTAGAGCTAATACTCCCTACGGTAAGCTACTGACATCGGATTTTGATTTTCACAGAAAGTAAACTATATAAAAACTGCACGAAATCAACGTTTATTAAACGAAGGTTTCATGCAGTTTTATTATTTTTTATATAATCTTCAGCGGTCACATACTTTTTTTAGCGAAAGCGAAATCATCACGGCTGTCTGCCAGACTCTTTTAGTCTATTCAGAAAGTTGGATGAAGACAGAGCCTTGGTAGAGATCGCCAGACCAGTTACTTGGAACGCTAGTCAAGTAAGACACATCGTACCAACCATTCATGCTTGGTGTGTAAGGGTCCATGACATAGGTTTTCCCGTTTTGGTAGCCTTTGAGCAGGAGTTGGTGAGTAGCCGGTGATTTGACAAAGACAGAATGACCGACGGCTGCAGCGACAAATTGGCCGTTTTGTAGAGCATTAATCAAAGCATTTTGACCATGAAGAGCTGTTGCACGTAAGCCGAAATGGTTGGCTGCTTGGACAAGGCCAGTACCAGTAGTACCCGCTCCATGGATGCGGTTGAATTCTTGCGTGTTGTAGTAGAGATAACTTGCCACATCGTTTGGAGTTATCGTACGCCCTGTAATACCGGTAGCTGCCATGGCAACTGCTGTTGGTACACAGCCAGAATAACTGACACTATATTGTCCGTAAACAATACCTCCCCAACGACCATCATTTTGTGAATAGTAAGGTGCAGTATAGTTTGTACGAGCTACCTGAATGGTACCAGAGGTCTGGAAGACATTTTGGCTATTTGTCAGGTAAGCGTGGATGTGATAAGTGCCGATACCGCTATGGTTTTGGACGTTGAAATTCAACTGGTAGCGGCCATTTCCTAGAGATTGAGCAACGTACCAAATCAAATCATCTTGACCGCCTGTATCAGACCAAATCGCCACATTGACACGTCCTTGGCCATAAATATTAGCAAAATCAACGGTATACTGACCAGTTCCTTGGTAGCTAGTAGACATGGTTGCAGCTACTGTTTGGGCAGTTGCCTGAGTTGTTGTACCACCTACACCGACGAATTGGCCAGAGTTAAGACGGTAGTAAAGGTGGATATTGTACTTGCCAGAGGTGTTGTTGTGGTTGGCAAGGTTGACAGAAACACTGTAATTGCCGTCAGCTTGCTTGGTTGCTGTATACCAACGAATGTCATCTTGACCGCCTGCTTCTGACCAGATTGGTACAGAGACTTCTTTGACGCCACTTGGGGCATAAACGCCCGAAATGACAACATCAAAACCATTGTTATTCTTGGAAACACTAATGTGTCCTGTTGGCTGTGTGGCTGATGCTTCGACCGTTGTTTGAATGCCACCGATACCTTTTAGTTGTCCGTCTGCAGTTCTATGATAATAGTGAACATGGTAGGTTCCAGTATCGAACTTGTGATTGCTGATGGAGATGGAAGCCTTGTAGGAACCGTCTGCCTGCTTTTCAGCACGATACCACTGGATATCGTCTTGGCCACTCTTGTCTGACCAAGTTGGAAGAAGAATTTCTGAGACTCCATAACCCGGATTAACGTCTGTGATGGTGACATCAAAGCTACCCGTTTGTTTGTTTTGATTGGTAATGGTTAATTTACCTAAAGAGGTATTTGATTTAACAAGAGTTTGGGTGCCACCGACTCCTTTAAGCTGGCCATTGCTTTGGCGATAGTAGAGATGGGCATGATAGGTGCCTGTCTCAAACTGGTGATCGCTAGATTTGACACTTACTTTGTAAGAGCCATCAGACTGTCTAGCTGCGTTGTACCAACGAATATCATTTTGACCATTAGTTTCGCCCCAGACAGGAACGAGAACTTCAGAAACACCTGCTTGACTGGCAACTTCTGTCACCAGAATATCGAAACTACCAGTGACTTGGTTATTGTTGGTAATGGTAATTTTCCCAGAAAGGGGAACTGTCTTGACAGTCGTCTTGGCGGTTGAGATGCCTTTTAGTTGCCCATCGTTTTGGCGGAAGTAGAGATGGGCGTGGTAGATACCTTGATTGTTCTTGTGGTTGGCGGGGTCAACGGTGATTTTATAAGAACCATCCATCTGCTTGGTGGCATTGTACCAATGAATATCATCTTGTCCGCCTTGATCAGACCAGACTGGGATGAGCACTTCTTTGAGTCCGTTTGGTGCGTAAATATCTGAGACAACCACATCAAAAGCACCTGTTACTGCATTAGCAGTGGTAATCGTCATCTTACCAGTTGGTTGTGTCGCTGTTTTGGAGATAGTTGTCGTCGTTCCCCCAACACCGATCAATTTCTTCTTGCGATCAATATAGTAGAGGTGGATGTAGTATTCTCCCAGATCATTTTTGTGATCAGAAATGGAAACCATGGCCTTGAAGGTATTGTCGGCTTGTTTTTTAGCTCTATACCAGTTGATGTCATCTTGTCCGCCCGCAGCAGACCAGATAGGAAGTAAGACTTCCTCGACGCCATCTGCGCTATCAACGTTTGAAACAGTCACTTCAAAGGAACCTGTTTGCTGGTTTTTGACAACAGTCAGGGTACCAGTCGTTTGGAGTCCGCTTGTTGCGTTACGCAAGATAGGTTCTGTTCCAAAATAAGCGGTTTCTGTTACAGTAGAAGGAGTCTCAGTACGGTTTTTGTCCTCTTTGGTAGTTGCCTGTGAAGAAGACGCTGTGCTGGTAGTTGATTTTGCTTGGACAGGGGTTGTAGATTGAGCTGGCTCAGTGCTTTCAGGATTCTCTTTGTCCTCACTGTCGCCCTTGATATCAGGCTTGATTTCCTTTGTTTCTTGACGGGCAGATGCTTGTTCTGTGGAAATAGCAGAGCTAGTCGTCGCTGTTTCGGTCGGAGCAGGTGTTGTCGTTGGTTCAGTAGGAGACGTTTGAGTTGTTTCTACTGAGGAACTGCTTGTTTCAGCTAAAGCAGCCTCAGTTGTTGTCTTTGTCGGCTCAGTAGACTCTGCGTTAACAGGCTCCTCATCTGTCCAGATAAAAGGATAATCAGATAAGAAATCTGTGATACCCTGCGAACGTTCCAAGGCGACCTTGGCCTTAAAGTTTTTACCAGTCTTGTCGTGGAAAGTACGGTCTAGTTTGACGACATAGCTACCATCTTTATCAAGTTCTGCAGTGTAGGTGTGTTTGTCACTATCATCGCTCTTGGATGAGATGGTGATCTTAACCGCTTGGACGCCTTTTGCTGAGACATTTGACAAACGAAGGATTGGCTTGCCGTCAAGCAAACTTGCTTGAATATCAGCGGTTATTCGCTCTGTAGTAGCAGTTTCAACTGTTTTTAAACTGACCTTTTCAGCAGTCAATTGATCCGCTGAGATTACAGGTGAGTTAACGAAAGCCCCCAAGATCATCGTAGATGAAAGGAGGATAAATTTTGATGAATAGCGCATAGTATTCCTCTTCTATTTTAGTTTCCATACTATTATAAAGTAGATTCATTTAAATGTCAATGCAATATTTTTGTTACAAAAAGGACGGTTGGGTAACAAAAATGGGTAGTTTTCGTTGATAAAAAGAAGAAGTTATCAATAATTAGAGCTATATGACAAAAAAGTCAGTCTGTTACAGCCTTGTCTTACTTTGTTTAAAAAGGCTTAAATGCCTTGCTATTTGGCTAAAGATGCAGTAGGATAGACTTTATCTTTGAAAAAGGAAGGTATGTAACACGTGAATAAAAAATTATTATTAACCTCTACTGTGTTCTTATCAATGGTTGCAGGTCAACATGTTAAAGCAGAAACATGGACAGCGCGTTCGGTAGATGCTATCAAAGCTGACCTTGTCGCTGCTGGCAATAGCCAAGCTTATACTGTTAAGTACGGTGATACGCTCTCAACCATCGCTGAAGCTATGGCTGTTGATATGGAGGTCTTGGCTAAGGTCAACCAAATCGCTGACCTTAACTTGATTTTCCCAGAAACAAGTATCACGACAACCTATGACAAAAAAGATCAAGCCACTGAGGTTGTGATCGAAGCTCCAGTAGCTGATCAAGCTGGTGAAACGGTAGAAGCCACTATTGACCTCAAAGCTAAGGAGGTCACTATCTCTGATGAAACAGTTAAATTAGCTGATGTTGAAGCAACAGATGATGCGTCAATAGCTGCTAGTGAACCAGCGCCAGTTACTGAGGCTGCGCAGGAAGAAGTGGCCAGCACTGATCCAGTTGCTCCCGCTGCTGTTGAGCAACCAGCTCAACCTGTTGTCGAAGCAGTCTCACCCGCTGCTGAGCCAACAACGCCAGCACCAGTTACTGAAGAGGCAGCTACTCAAACACCTGTGGCTGGCGGAACCGTTGATAGTACAGGTCTCCAGCCGCAAGTTGCTGCTTTCCAACAAGAAGTTGCTAACCTCTTTGGGATCACAGAGTTCAGCACCCTTCGTCCTGGAGATTCAGGCGATCATGGACAAGGCCTGGCGGTAGATTTCATGGTGCCTGTCAGCTCAGTCCTCGGTGATCAGGTCGCAGAATACGCAGTCAACAATATGGGGGCTAAAAACATTTCCTATATTATCTGGAAACAGCGTTTCTACTCACCATATCCAAGTATCTACGGACCAGCTTACACATGGAATCCAATGCCAGACCGTGGCAGTGTTACCGAAAATCACTATGACCATGTCCATGTGTCGTTTAATCCTTAAAAGTTATTTAGAACCGTCCAGAAATTTTCTGGGCGGTTTTAATATCCGAATATTTGTCTATGATTTCAGGATAATATCCGTCAAACATGATAAGTATGGTATAATAAAGTTGAATCATTATCACTTTTAGGCTAAAGGCGATTCGTCTTTTCTTTTTAAGACAGAGGTAGGTATATGAAATTATTGGTTGTTGGTTCTGGCGGTCGTGAGCATGCGATTGCAAAAAGTCTGTTGGCGTCTGATGGGGTTGAAGCGGTCTATGTGGCGCCCGGCAATGACGGGATGACGCTGGATGGTTTGGAAATTGTAAATATCGGAATTTCCGAACATTCTGCTTTGATTGATTTTGCAAAGAGCAATGACATTGCTTGGACTTTTATTGGCCCTGATGATGCACTGGCGGCTGGTATCGTTGATGATTTTAACCAGGCTGGGTTTAAAGCTTTTGGCCCGTCCAAATTAGCAGCGGAGCTGGAGTGGTCCAAGGATTTTGCCAAGTCCATCATGGCTAAATACCAGATTCCGACAGCAGCCTATGGCACATTTACCGACTTTGAAAAAGCCAAGGCCTATATTGAAAAGCAAGGCGCACCAATCGTCGTGAAGGCTGACGGTTTGGCGCTGGGCAAGGGCGTTGTTGTGGCAGAAACCGTGGAAGAGGCCGTAGAAGCAGCCCGTGAGATGCTTTTGGACAATAAGTTCGGTGACTCGGGTGCGCGTGTGATTATCGAAGAGTTTCTGGACGGTGAGGAGTTCTCCCTCTTTGCCTTGGTCAACGGCGATAGGTTTTACATCCTGCCGACAGCTCAGGACCACAAACGGGCCTACGACGGCGACAAGGGGCCCAATACAGGAGGCATGGGGGCTTATGCACCGGTGCCGCACCTGCCTCAAAGCGTGGTGGACACGGCGGTGGAAACCATCGTCAAGCCTGTGCTTGAGGGCATGATTAAAGAAGGCCGGCCTTATCTGGGCGTGCTCTACTGCGGCCTGATTCTGACCGCTGATGGTCCCAAGGTCATTGAGTTTAACGCGCGCTTTGGCGACCCGGAAACGCAGATTATTCTGCCGCGCTTGACGTCTGATTTTGCGCAGAACATTACCGATATTTTAGAGGGCAGAGAGCCGCACATGGCTTGGCTGGATGAGGGAGTGACCCTTGGTGTGGTTGTCGCATCAAACGGCTATCCCTTCGCCTATGACAAGGGTGTTGAGCTGCCAGCCAAGACTGACGGCGACATTATCACTTACTATGCAGGGGCTAAGTTCGCTGAAAATGGCCAGCTACTCTTGTCAAACGGCGGTCGCGTTTATATGCTGGTCACCACAGCAGACAGTGTCAAAGCTGCGCAGAATAAAATCTACAAGGAACTTGCCAAACAAAACACAAACGGCCTCTTCTACCGGCATGATATCGGCAGCAAAGCGATTAAATAAATTAGCAGACCAGACAAGTACAGAAGCACCGCTCAAGCGACCGAAGGTCGCCCACCCGATAATCACCGCCGTTGTGAGAGACTGCTTAGCCTTGCTAATCAGTCAAGGGAAATCGGAAGACCTTAGGCTTCCGATTTAGGCATGAGACACCAAAGGTGGCTGCTGCCGTCCCCGCAACTTAAGGTGATTATCAAAAGAAAAAAGAAAGGAATTGAACACGGGACTAAATTCCTAGGAAAAAAGATAAAACTACCTAGACGCAAGCGTCGTCGTTAGTTTTCCTATTTTTCTACGGAATTTTTCGCAAGCGAAAGGTCCCTTTGTATCTTATTATGAAACCAATCATTTCTATTATCATGGGCTCCAAATCCGACTGGATCACCATGCAAAAAACCGCAGAAATACTTGATCAGTTCGGCCTTTCTTATGAGAAGAAAGTCGTTTCAGCCCACCGCACACCGGATCTCATGTTCAAACACGCTGAAGAAGCCCGCGGCCGCGGTATTAAGGTTATTATTGCTGGTGCCGGCGGGGCGGCCCATCTGCCTGGTATGGTAGCAGCTAAAACCACTCTGCCGGTCATCGGTGTGCCGGTCAAATCACGCGCCCTCAGCGGCCTTGATTCCCTTTACTCCATCGTTCAGATGCCGGGCGGTGTGCCTGTGGCGACCATGGCTATCGGTGAAGCGGGAGCGACCAACGCTGCTCTGACAGCTCTGCGCATTCTCTCCATTGAGGACGAAAAAATTGCTCAGCAGCTCAGCCATTTCCACGAAGAACAAGGCAGAATCGCCGAGGAGTCAACCAATGAGCTCAACTAAGACAATAGGAATTATCGGCGGCGGCCAGCTGGGTCAGATGATGGCTATTTCTGCTATTTATATGGGACACAAGGTCATTGCTTTGGACCCTGCAGCGGACTGTCCGGCCTCTCGGGTGGCAGAGGTTATCGCGGCACCTTATGATGACGTGGATGCTCTGCGCCAGCTGGCAGTGCGCTGCGATGTCTTGACCTATGAATTTGAAAATGTTGATGCAGACGGTCTTGACGCTGTTGTCAAGGACGGTCAGCTGCCTCAAGGTACAGATCTGCTCCGCATTTCCCAAAACCGAATCTTTGAAAAAGACTTCTTATCTAACAAAGCAAATGTCCCCGTGGCACCCTACAAGGTGGTTCACTCTAGCAGCGACTTAGACGGTCTTGATCTGTCTAAAAATTATGTCCTCAAAACCGCGACAGGCGGCTATGATGGACATGGGCAGGTGGTTATCCGGTCTGAGGAAAATCTGGCTGACGCCTGTCAATTAGCGGACACAGCAGACTGTGTTCTGGAAGAATTTGTTGATTTCAATCTGGAAATTTCCGTCATCGTATCAGGAAATGGAACAGACGTGACAGTCTTTCCCGTTCAGGAAAATATCCACCGCAACAACATCCTCTCCAAAACCATTGTCCCGGCTCGCATTTCAGACGAATTGAGCGCCCAAGCGCAGGCTATGGCGGTGCACATTGCCAAGCAGCTGAAGCTGTCCGGAACCCTCTGCGTGGAAATGTTCGCGACAGATGATGCTATCATCGTCAATGAAATCGCACCGCGACCCCACAACTCAGGGCACTACTCCATCGAAGCCTGCGATTTTTCCCAGTTTGACACCCATATCCTAGGCGTACTGGGGGCACCCCTGCCCGCCATCCACCTTCATGCGCCGGCTGTTATGCTTAATGTCCTCGGCCAACACATGGAAAAAGCCCAAGCCTATGTCCGCGCCAACCCTAGCGCCCACCTCCACCTTTATGGTAAACTAGAAGCCAAGCCCAACCGCAAAATGGGCCATGTGACTATTCTGACAGCAGATGTAGATTCCTGTGAGTTAATTGCAGGGGATGCATCTAGTTGATTGGAAGAAATGCAACAAGTGAGGAACTGATGAAGTTAGAACGCTACGATATTGAAAAACACCACAAGGATATGGCTGACTTCCAATTGTCAGATACGACTTATACCGATACCCCTGAAAATGTGGCTCAAAGTGCGAAGGCAGATCCAAATCGTCATGCCATTGCCATTCTTAATGACGAGGACAAACTGGTTGGTTTTTTCTGTCTTCATTTGGCAGAGGGTCCAGAAACATATGGCTTCAAGGGAGAACATTATGCTCTCATTCGTGGTCTTTCTATCGATGACCGCTATCGTAGAAAAGGCTACGCTTCAAAAGTATTTAGCGACCCATTTCTTTTTATCCAATCGCAGATTGATGGACGGATTACTCATCTAATTTTAGCAGTTAACGAGAAAAACATTCCAGCCCAGAAAACTTATATCAAAGCAGGTTTTGATGTATTGAAAAGAGGCGTTTCAGAAAGTAGGGGAACCCTGCTGGTGATGGGGAAGAGGTGTTTAAATTAACTAGAAAAAATAAGGATTTAGTATCCACTGTTGAATAGGGGGCTGTAGATTTGGGCACCATACTATACGCGCAAAGATCGTGTCCCAAAATCCCGTCCCATTTCCGCCTTTATGGTAAACTAGAAGCAAAGCACAACCGTAAAATGGGCCATGTGACTGTTTTCAGTGATAAACCAGATGAGGTTGAGGAATTTTAGAGAGCTGGTGTTAAAATGAAAACGATTGGTTTAATTGGAGGAATGAGCTGGGAAAGTACAGCCTCTTATTATCAAATCATTAATGAGGTTATCAAAAAAGAATTGGGTGGCTTGCATTCTGCAAAAATCTTACTCTATAGTGTAGATTTTGCGGAAATTGAGCATTACCAAGCAACAGGAGAATGGGAAAAGAGTGCCCAAGTGTTGGGGGAAGTAGCTGCTAATTTAGAGAAGGCTGGAGCAGATTTTATCGTGATTTGCACCAACACTATGCACAAAGTGGCGCCGCAGATTCAGGAACGCCTCAGCATTCCCATCTTGCATATTGCCCAAGCAACGGCTGATGTTTTGCTGGAGCAAGGAATCCGCAAAGTCGGACTTTTGGGAACCAAGTATACGATGACGCAGGATTTTTATAAAGAAAAACTCCTTGAATCAGGCTTGGAAGTTCTCATTCCTGACGATTCGGGCATTGAAACAGTTAATCACATCATCTATGATGAGCTTTGCCTTGGAACCATCCGCGAAGAATCCAAACAAGCCTACCTTAACATCATTGAGCAGCTCAGAAGTGCAGGTGCCCAAGCTGTTATTCTAGGTTGCACCGAAATCGGCCTCTTAGTAAAACAAACCGATACTGACATTCCCTTGTTTGACACAACACTAATCCACGCAGAGAAAGCAGCGGAGTTAGCTATGGATGAGTGAGTGTTGTGGTAAACTAGGACTAGGAAATTCCTACAATTTTACTTTCTACTTGAAGGGATATAAATGGATCTTTTATTAATTGACAATTCAAATATTTTTATAGGATTAAATCAATTTGAGTACGGAGCAAGAATTGATTACATAAAATTTGTAAAAAAATATACTAATAACAATAATCAGAAGAAAGTCTTAGCTGGCTCAACTCCTCCTCCAAATGATAGTTTTTGGAGAACAATGGAAAATAATAATTTTGAAGTTCACACTTATGAAAGAACTAAATCTGGTGAAAAAGGTGTGGATGGGAAAATATTGATTGAAGGCATGAAGCATATCGAAAGGATAAAATCCCCAGGCAAGTTAATTTTAATGAGTGGAGACTTGGATATGCGTCCGCTAATTGAAGAAGCATTTTCCCAAAAATGGGAAATAATTCTATGGTCTTGGAAAGATAGCATTAGTTCAGAGTATGAGAAAGGTGATTTGAGGTATTGCTTTAAAGAAACAAAATATCTTGATGATATTGCTGATGAAGTTGTATATTTTAACAATGATAGCTACTCAAAAGAATATTTGGGAAACAGAAAGCTGCGTCTTGCAAGAGAAAAGCAAGAGCAGGAATTTGATCAAGCTAAGAAGAATGCAAAAGACAAAATATCTGGCTTGCAGTACATAACCGATAGAGATATTTATTTGGCTAAGATTGATGAATTAACAGATTTTAAACAGATTTCAGAAGTTGATAATATTTTATCCTCTGCCAAAATGGAAGATGATAAACTGAAAAAGGTAGCGAATGAAAAAGCTGCTGAACAGAGGCGAGAGCAACAAAGAAAACAAGACCAAGAAGTTAAAAAACAAGCAAAAAAAGAGAAAGGGTTTTGGAAACGGAACAAGAGCTGGATTGCAGGTGGAATTGCTGCAGCTAGTGGAATTGTATATGCTATAAAAAAATCAATAAAATAATATTGATGGTTCTGTCACCACCATTCTATTGAAATAAATATCGTAAAAAATAAAGCAAAAAAGAGGGAATGTTATGCCAATTATACAAGTACCAATGGATATTACAGAGGCTGCGTTTGCAGGTTTGTGTTCAGGAGATTTAGTCAGACATGGAGGTGTAATTTATAAAGCCACAGGAGGAGTTTTTGAGCACTTGAAAGATGCGAATAAAATTTCTCAGGCTGAAAAAGTAGTTTCTAATATAGCAACAAAATCTTCTTTTAGCGTTGATGATTTAATTAATTACGTATCTAAGAATAAAGGAAAAACAAGTTTAATAGTTGGAAGTGCGATAGTAATTAGCGGTGTAGCATTCTATGGAATTAGAAAGTTAATCAAGAATAGAGATAAGACAGCTACAATTGAAGTAGCACCTGATACTAAGTTTAATGATTCTTTGACTAAATACATAACTGCTACAAAAACGGGAACACTTTCCGTCCCTGTAATTGTTGAATTAAAGAATCAGTTGATAAAGATTTTAGAATCTGATGAAAGTGACGTAGTAGTGATTAATATGAATCAATTACAAGCTTTAATTAGATATATTAAAAAATATACAGAAGATTTAGCTGTGGTTAATGATTACGAAATTTTTGAGGAACAGAAAAGCAAAATGACAGATGATAACATCATTAATTTAACTAAGTATTTAACAATTCAAGAAGACATCTTTAAAGCGGCTAGTTAATAACAAAAGATAAGGACTGTTGCATAAAGGTGAAGAAAAACAAAAAATAGAAAGGAACAAGGGCATCGTATTCTCTAAACTGAATACGGGCCGCGGACTGTGTGAAAAAGATAAATTTTGTTTGAGCGCAAGTCGCTCTGCTCAAAATTTCCTATTTTCACGGTGTCCGCTTAACGCCCTTAATATCTTAATTATGCTAAACCGTTATTCCCGCCCTGAGATGGCGAACATTTGGAGTGAAGAGAACAAGTACCGTGCTTGGTTGGAGGTGGAAATCCTCGCTGATGAGGCATGGGCTGAGTTGGGTGAGATTCCCAAGGAAGATGTGGCCAAGATTCGTGCCAATGCGGATTTTGGCATTGACCGCATCCTTGAAATTGAAGAGGAGACGCGCCATGATGTGGTGGCATTCACCCGTGCGGTGTCTGAAACCCTCGGCGAGGAGCGCAAGTGGGTGCACTATGGCTTGACCTCTACCGATGTGGTGGACACGGCCTACGGTTACCTCTACAAGCAGGCTAACGACGTTATCCGCAAGGATTTGGCTAATTTTACGCAGATTGTGGCGGACAGGGCGCGTGAGCATAAGTACACCATCATGATGGGGCGCACCCACGGGGTTCATGCGGAGCCAACGACCTTCGGTCTCAAATTGGCGACTTGGTACAGCGAAATGAAGCGTAACCAAGAGCGTTTCGAGCGCGCAGCGGCTGGTGTCGAGGCTGGAAAAATTTCTGGTGCCGTTGGAAACTTTGCCAACATTCCGCCATTCGTAGAAAAATACGTCTGTGAAAAATTAGGCATTCGTCCACAGGAAATTTCCACTCAGGTCTTGCCACGTGACTTGCATGCCGAATACTTTGCCGTATTAGCAAGCATCGCAACTTCGATCGAGCGCATGGCAACGGAAATCCGCGGTCTGCAAAAATCGGAACAACGTGAAGTGGAAGAGTTTTTTGCCAAAGGTCAAAAAGGCAGCTCTGCTATGCCTCACAAGCGCAACCCGATCGGCTCTGAAAATATGACAGGGCTCGCCCGTGTTATTCGTGGTCATATGGTGACGGCCTATGAGAATGTTGCCCTCTGGCATGAGCGGGACATTTCCCACTCATCGGCTGAGCGCATCATCACACCTGACACGACTATTCTTATCAACTACATGCTCAACCGTTTTGGCAATATTGTCAAGAACCTGACGGTCTTTCCTGAAAACATGATTCGCAACATGAATTCGACCTTTGGACTCATTTACAGCCAACGCGTCATGCTCAAGCTGATCGAAAAAGGCATGACCCGTGAAGAAGCTTACGACTTGGTACAACCAAAGACAGCCTACTCATGGGACAATCAAGTAGACTTCAAACCGCTTTTGGAAGCTGACGAGAAGGTCACTGCCAAACTGACCCAAGAAGAAATCGATGAACTCTTCGATCCGAGCTACTATGCGAAACGGGTGGATGACATTTTTGAGCGTTTGGGATTATAGAAGATAGAAAAAGGCATTAGGTGGCTATTTTTGCTTAACCACCACTTTAAAAGGAGAAAAAACGATGTTGATCGCCCTATTTTCCTTGATTAATATCTCCTTGTTCATGCTACATGAATTTGAGGAGATGATTATGGTAAAGCCTTGGATTGAGGCGCAGAAGGACAATCCTGCTTATCAAAAAGAGATCTTTATTCAAGGGCGCAAGCATTACCCATCCACCGAGAGTATAGCTCTGATGATAGGAGAAGAGTTCCTGCTTGTCAGTTTGATTTCCATCATAGCCTCTATTTGTGATTTGCCGGAATTGGCTCTGGCTCTGCTTATAGGACATCTTTTCCATTTATTGGCCCATATAGGAGAGTGGCTTCGCTACCGCCGTTTTGTACCGGGGAGTTGCACCGCTTTATTGACTTTTCCCATCTTGGTTGGTGATCTGCTCTATTTTTTTCTCGTCAGGCCTGTGAATGGCTGGCTTTTACTGGTCTTAACGCCACTTGTTCTTGTTCTTATTCTAGCCAATCTTCGCTGGCTCCACCGTCAGTCAGAAAAAATAGACCATTGGATTCAAAGGGTTGTGAAATAGCATGCTATTTCAAAGTAACCTCCAGTGGGCATCTAGGAATTTAATTTTAGGAGAGTTTAAGGTTGCCACTTTATTGTTGTAAATAATCCCGCTAGAGATAGCAGGACCTCCTAAATCCTTGGGAGTGGGAAAGAACTCGAACAACCCAAAAAGAGTTCGTTTTCTCACCCCCGCACAGTTGATTAGGCCAGATTTGGAGTGTAAAACACGAACAAATCCGCCAATCAGCAGTGGTTCATTGGTGCTAAGGCACCTAATGATCTTTGCAGGGGTAAGACTAAGTTGGCATGGCCAACAAGTCTTACTCCCAACCACTGCACTGAGATGCTTACGCAAACGATGAGAGATGGGGTTGGGCAAAAAGGCCCACCTCATCCCTTTTTCCCTAAAGGAAACCACCTCTGTAGCTCACTTTGTGACGAACAGAGGCGTATCATACATCTCCTAGAAAAGTCAGGCACAGGCCTGATTTTCTTTTGACTAAACGCAGTTCGCACCCGATTTCTCAGCGAAATAGGCAGAATTTTGGTATAATAAGGCTGAAGTATATTGTTTTATTGAATCGTGATTTTATAAGGGTAGAGATGAGAGGCTTATAGCCAACATTGTATCTTATTTAGTGACTTAAGTCATAATCAAACTTAGTGCGTTGAACACGGGCTAAAATGCTCGGTAAAATCCTAGAGAAAAGACAAAGGCCTTCCCAAGTCATTAGTCATTAGACTAGTCATCAGTCTCCTCATTATTATAATTATACGGATTTCTTAAGGCTTTTGTATCTCAACAACTGAATTTGGCCTAAAAACCTAGTGAAAATGATAAAGTTCCGTGTGACTATAATCGCAGTATCACTTCCCTATTTTCATACGGTTTTATAAGCGGCCTCATATCTTATATAAGGAGTATTATTTGCAAGGAATTATTGTCAAGGCTTTGGCTGGCTTTTACTATGTGGAGTCAGATGGTCAGGTTTACCAGACCCGTGCGCGGGGAAACTTTCGTCAAAAAGGCCAAACGCCCTATGTCGGTGATTGGGTTGATTTTTCGGCTGAGGAAAATTCGGAGGGCTATATCTTAGCTATCCATGACCGCAAAAACAGTCTGGTTCGTCCTCCCATCGTCAATATTGATCAGGCCGTGGTTGTCATGTCGGCCAAGGAGCCGGATTTCAGTCTCAATTTGCTGGATCGTTTTCTGATCCTCCTTGAGCACAAGGGCATCCATCCCATCGTCTTTCTGACCAAGCGCGATTTGCTGGTTGATGAGGAGATGGCGTATTTTGATCAAGTTTGCAGCCTTTATCAGACGATTGGCTACGATTTTCTTTGGGACATAGCAGAGCTGCCAAGCTTGCTTGAGGGTAAGATCACAGTTTTTATGGGTCAGACTGGCGTTGGAAAGTCCACCTTGCTCAATAAAATTGCACCTGAGCTGGCCTTGGAGACAGGTGAGATTTCAGATAGTCTGGGCCGTGGTCGCCATACCACACGTGCGGTTAGTTTCTACAACCTCTATGGCGGAAAAATCGCTGATACACCAGGCTTTTCTTCCCTAGATTACGAAATCTCTGATAGCGAGACCCTCAATGCTTGCTTCCCAGAAATCAAAGCATTGTCGCAAGGGTGTAAGTTTCGCACCTGTACCCATACGCATGAGCCGTCCTGTGCTGTTAAGCCAGCTGTAGGAGCAGACCAGCTATCTCAGAGCCGTTTTGACAACTATTTGCTTTTCCTGAGCGAAATTGAAAATCGTCGTGAAACCTATAAGAAAACAGCTAAAAAATTACCTAAATAAAGCCATATTTGTCCAAAATAACGAATAGAAAGACGAGGTCTCTTATGTTTACTGATAAACTAGCACCATCCATCTTAGCCGCAGATTATGCTAACTTTGAAACGGAGCTCAAACGCATTGATGCGTCAGGGAGTGAGTACGTTCATATCGATATTATGGATGGTCATTTTGTGCCCAATATCAGTTTTGGGGCAGATGTGGTGGCCAGTATGCGTCCACATAGCAAGCTGGTCTTTGATTGCCATCTCATGGTCTCCAACCCTGAGCAATATATCGAGAGTTTTGCCAGAGCTGGCGCTGATATCATGACCATTCATGTCGAGGCGACACCTCATATTCACGGCGCCCTACAAAAGATTAAGGCAGCTGGTATGAAGGCTGGTGTGGTGCTCAATCCAGGGACACCTGTGGCTAGTATTACCCATGTCTTAGAGTTGGTAGATCAAGTCTTGATTATGACGGTCAACCCAGGTTTTGGAGGTCAAGCCTTTATTCCAGAAATGCTTGAAAAGATTGAAGAAATAGCTAAGTTACGAGAGCAAAAAGGTCTTGCTTTTGATATTGAGGTTGATGGTGGGATTGATGATCAGACCATCGCTTTGACTAAGAAAGCTGGTGCTAATGTCTTTGTAGCAGGGTCTTATGTCTTTAAAGGTGACGTAGCAAAGCGCGTGGCAACCTTAAGAGAGGCGCTCAATGGTTAGCTGGTGTGTGCTGGCAGGTGGACCACTGACAGATTTTCCGCGAGATTTTGATGCTTATGCTGGGGTTGATGCGGGAGCTTTGAAGCTAGTGGAGATGAACTTACCGCTAGATTTGGCGGTTGGCGATTTTGATTCGATTAGCGATGAGGAGTTTGAGACTGTCAAGCGCTCGGCTAAACGTTTGGTGACAGCTCCCAGTCACAAAGACGATACCGACTTAGAAATGACCATTAAGGCCATTTGTAAGGACGATCCAGAAGCGCACGTGACCATTTATGGTGCGCTAGGTGGTCGCGTGGATCATAGTTTGTCTTCGATTTTTCTGCCTAGTCACCCCGAGCTTTTTCCTTATTTGCGCCAATTTGAGCTAGTTGATGGACAAAACCGTATCACTTATTATCAGGCTGGCTACAGGGAAATTTCCCCTCTATCAGGCTACGACTATGTTGGTTTTATGCTGGAGGGGCGAGGTCAGCTGACCATAAAAAATGCCAAGTACGAGATGGATGACCAGAGCTTTTTTGACCGTAAAATCTATGGGTGCAATGAATTTATAAATCGGCCTATTCAGGTGACTGTGCCTGATGGCTATCTGGTTGTGGTTTACAGTAAGGATTGACATGGAAATACTGCTTTTAATTTTAAGTATAGTGCTACTGGTAGCTGTCTTTTTCCTCTGGCAGGGGCAGAAACAGCTTCAAACTGATTTTGAGGAAATGCTGGATAGCCAAGCTGATCGCATGGCTGACCAGATGACTTATTTGCTAGAGCGTTCTGGGCAAAATCAGCTTCGCGATCTGCACCAGGCAACCAGTCAAACCTCAGATCGTCTGACCGATGTCCGCAAGGACCTTTACCATCATCTGACTGAGCTGCGGCAGGAAATCACGCAAAATTTGGATCAAAACCGTACCGTTCTCAGTCAAGGATTGCAACAAATGCAATCTTCCAATGAAGGCAAATTGGAAGCGATGCGTCAGACCGTCGAGGAAAAGCTGGAGAAGACCCTTCAGACCAGATTGCGGTCGTCCTTTGAAACCGTGTCTAAACAGTTAGAGTCGGTCAACAAGGGGTTAGGTGAAATGAAGACGGTGGCTCGTGATGTTGGCAGTCTCAGCAAAGTTCTCTCAGGTACCAAAAGCCGAGGGATTTTGGGTGAGATTCAGCTGGCTCAGATCATCGAGGATATCATGAGCCCCAGCCAATATGAGCGTGAAATTCCAACGATTGCAGGCTCTAGTGATCGGGTTGAGTTTGCCATCAAGCTCCCTGGTCAGAGCGAGGGTGAGACGGTATATTTACCCATTGATGCTAAATTTCCTTTGGATGCTTACTACCGTCTAGAAGAAGCCCATGATGAGGGAGATAAGGCACAGGTTGAGTCGGCTCGCAAGGCGCTTCTTGCAAGTGTCAAAGGCTTTGCCAAGGACATCAATCGCAAGTACATTAGTCCACCTGAGACGACGCAGTTTGGGATCTTGTTTTTACCAACGGAAGGACTTTATGCGGAAATCGTTCGCCAGCCAGCCTTTTTTGATGACCTACGTCGGACAGAAAACATTGTGATAGCAGGCCCATCTACCCTGTCAGCCCTGCTCAATTCCCTATCTGTTGGCTTTCGTACGCTTAATATCCAGCGCTCGGCAGATGATATTAGTAAAGTTTTGGGCAATGTTAAAACTGAGTTTGGCAAATTTGGAAACCTCTTGCAGAAGACTCAGGTTCAATTAGGGCGGGCCACCAAGAATATTGATAGCCTGCTGACCACCAGAACTCAAGCTATTGAGCGTGCTCTTCGCACCATTGAACACTATGGCGAAGATGGGAAATTGCCAGAAATGCTCCAATTTGACGCAGTAACAGAAGACGAGAAGACCTTTCCCGATCAAGAAGATTTTGGATAAGCAGGCTTGCCTGTGATTAGAAATGAGGATGCTATGAAAATCAACCAAATGAAGAAAGACGAGCCTTTTGAAGGGTTTTACCTGATTAAGTCAGCAGAGGTCCGTCAGACTAGGGCTGGTAAGGATTACCTTGCCTTTACCTTCCAAGATGATACAGGCACTATTGAGGGTAAGCTCTGGGACGCTCAAGCTTATAATGTGACTGAATTTACCTCAGGCAAGGTTGTTTTTATGCGAGGCATGCGGGAGGTTTATAACGGCACACCGCAGGTTAATCAAATTAGTCTGCGCTTACCAAAACTAGATGAGCCAAATGATCCTGTGGATTTTCAAGAGAAGCCACCAGTAGACATCTCAGATACGAGAGACTACCTGCAGCAGATGATTTTCCGCATTGAGAATGCGACTTGGCAGCGCTTGGTGCGCGCGCTCTACGGTAAGTACGAAAAGGAATTTTACAGCTATCCAGCCGCAAAGACCAATCATCATGCCTTCTATGCTGGTCTTTCCTATCACACTGCGACCATGGTTCGCTTGGCAGATGCCATTGGCGATATTTACCCTCAGCTTAACAAGAGCCTGCTCTTTGCAGGAATCATGCTGCATGATCTCGCTAAGGTTATTGAGTTGTCTGGGCCAGATGACACCAGCTATACCGTCCGAGGGAACTTGATCGGCCACATCTCTTTGATTGATGAAGAAATCACTAAAACACTCATCGATCTTGGTATTGATGATAGCAAGGAAGAAGTGATTGTTCTGCGTCATGTTATCCTTAGTCACCACGGCCTTTTGGAGTACGGAAGTCCTGTACGCCCGCAAATCATGGAAGCTGAGATTCTCCATATGATTGACAATATTGATGCGGAGATGATGATGATGATCACAGCTCTTGACAAAATAGCACCAGGTGAGCTGACAAACCGTCTCTTTGCCATGGACAACCGCTCTTTCTACAAACCAAATCTTTAGGAGTGCCCTCACAGTAACTGTCTTTGTTCGGAAAACGAAAAAGAGTTCAACAGTCAGATTTTCCGTAGTCTAAGAAGATTGATTGCAAGGGGGCAATGAAAACCTAGACTGACGATTTATGAAAAGGGAATGATTTTCAATGTGTTTTCGAACAAGTTCACTATTTTTTCACAACACGTCGTCAATATGCGGCCGCTCAAAATTGTGTTGATTAAAGAAAGCGTCCTGTTTGTGAACGCAAATTTCTAAGTTGAAACTATCGCTAAAAACGAAAAAACGGACTTTTTATTTTAAAAATTGTTCGTTTTTTATTTGTATGATATAATAGAAAAAAGAAACAAAAACGAGGACAAAAGATGAAAATTAGACGTAGTGAGCGGATGGTACTGATTTCAAATTACCTGATCAATCATCCGTATGAGTTGACCAGTTTGAGCACATTTGCAGAACGTTACGATTCTGCTAAATCTTCTATTTCTGAAGACATCTCTATTATCAAGCGTGCATTGGAAACGAGCGAAATTGGAGAGATTGAAACGATCACAGGTGCTAGCGGCGGGGTAATATTTACACCAACTATTTCGGATCAGGAAGCGCATAAAGTCGTTGAAGAGCTCTGCGTTCGTATGGCGGAAAGTGATCGCATTTTACCAGGGGGCTACATTTACCTCTCAGATCTCCTTTCGACACCGACTATTCTGAGACAGATTGGCCGCATTATCGCTAAAGCCTTCAAGGATCAAAAAATTGATGCGGTCATGACCGTGGCAACTAAGGGTGTCCCTTTGGCCAATGCTGTGGCTGATGTGCTCAATGTGCCATTTGTTATTGTCCGTCGCGACTTGAAAATCACTGAAGGCTCGACCGTCTCTGTCAATTATGCCTCAGGATCAAGTGGGCGGATTGAGAAGATGTTCCTTTCGAAACGCAGTCTTAAACCAGATAGCCGTGTCTTGATTGTAGACGACTTCTTAAAAGGTGGCGGGACTATCAACGGCATGATCAGTCTCTTGTCTGAGTTTGATAGTACTTTAGCTGGTGTCGCCATCTTTGCGGATAATGTGCAAGGCAAACGCGATGAGATGAACTACAAGTCTCTCTTGTCAGTTACTGATATTGATATTAAAAATGCAAAGATTTCCGTTCAATTGGGCAATATTTTTGAAGATTAATGAAAAGGATTGGGACAGATAGCCATCATGGCTGTCTGTCCCAATTTCTCTTTTTAGGGGTCACGACAACGCATAAAGAAAATCAATCAATTAGAAAAACAGTACAAAATGACTAGAAAAAGGAAAGTTTTCTTTGGTTTTCATGACTAATTTTTGCTGTTTCAGAATATTTTCGCTCATAAAAAAACTAAGAGACGGTTTCCTTATTCGTTTGTTCTGTTTTTGGCTTCAAGTGAGTTGCGTTTTTAACTTGGAAGTGCTATCATAAAAGAAGTTCAAGCAGATGATAGTCTTGATTTTATGGACAAAAGTAACATTCAAAAGGTCGAGGAGGTAGCATGGAAGTTGTCAAGGTCTTTAACAATAATGTGGTGATGATTCAAGATGCCGAAGGCCTTGAGGCTATTGTCATGGGAAGAGGTTTAGGATTTCAAAAAAAGACAGGTGACATTCTTGATGAAACCCTGATTGAAAAAGTCTTTAAGTTATCCGATCAACAATTTACCCAAGCAGTTTCAGAGCTCTACGTCAAATTAAGTCCAAAAGAAGTTGATATTTTTCAAGCGATCATCTCAAAAGCTTCACGTGTTTTAGAGACAAGCTACAACGAAAACCTTTATCTGGCTTTGGCAGATCACCTGCATTTTGTCATTGAACGGGCGCAACAGGGTGTTTTTATCAAAAATCCGCTCTTTTGGGAAGTCAAAAAGTTCTACCAGATGGAGTATCAGGTGGGTCTTGAAGCGGTCAAACTTTTGAATGAAAGTTTTGCTTTGGAGATTCCTGAGGATGAGGCAGCTTCGATTGCCTTGCACTTTGTCAACGCCCAGAAGAATGACCACAAAATGGATCAGACGGTGAAGACAACCAAGCTGATTCAGGAGATGATTAATATTGTCCGTCGGTATTATGCGATTGAGTTTGATGAGGAAAGTATTTCTTACGTGCGCTTTGTCACCCATCTCCAGTATTTTGCCCAACGCGTCATTGATCATCAGGGACAATCAGGTGAAGACAGTTTTCTTTTTGAGCAGGTCAAGACTAACTATCCTAAAGCCTTTGCCTGTGCAGAGTTGATTGGCAAATATGTTCTCAGTCAATATCAATTTGTTGTCTCTCAGGACGAACTGGTCTATCTAACCATTCATATTCAAAGAACGACAAATAA
This sequence comes from Streptococcus merionis DSM 19192, assembly GCF_000380085.1. Taxonomy (GTDB): domain Bacteria; phylum Bacillota; class Bacilli; order Lactobacillales; family Streptococcaceae; genus Streptococcus; species Streptococcus merionis. The sequence continues at coordinate 45,990 of NZ_KB904561.1, read as the reverse complement.
AACCGCTTAGTGCATCACCATTTCCCTGGTTTCAGCTTTGAGCTGACTGGGGATTTTTCAAATCGTGACAGATGGATACCGCTTCTATTTCGATATCCAGTATCTTCCTGTTATCAATTTTATGTTAATTCTTGTCAAAGAATTCATGACTCACAGAGGCGCTTCAAGAGCTGGAAAGTGCTGATTGACAATAAAATGTCGAATTTTGTTAAGTATCAATAAGATAGAGGTTTTATGGAAAAATATACGAATCTGGCCAAGGAGTTGCTGCTATTGGTCGGTGGTGAAAAAAATGTCATAGGAGTGACCCACTGTCTAACACGATTGCGTTTTACGCTCAAAGACGATAACCAAGCGCAGACAGAAATGCTCAAGACTCACCCAGAGGTGACAGCCATTGTCCGTGGTGGTGGGCAATATCAGATTGTTATCGGTAATCATGTGGCAGATGTCTACGATGCTTTGCTTAGCATTTCTTCCTTGGGTGATTTAAGAGCAAGCGCGCCCTCGACTCGCCTAACTGACCGTTTTATCACGATGGTTTCGGCTGTTTTCCAACCAGCCTTGGGCGTCTTAGCTGCAACAGGCATGCTAAAGGGAGTTGTAGCGATTATGGCTTTTTGTGGACTTACGGCTGAAAATAGCGGTATTTACCTCTTGCTTCAGGCTATCGGTGACGGGTTTTTCCAATTTCTCCCTATAGTCATCGCGATTAGTGCGACAAAATATTTTAATCTGCATCTTTTTACAGGTATCGCTTTGGCAGCGACTCTCTTGTATCCTGGTTTAAATGCAGACAATCGCCTACCAGAAGTTCTAGGATTTCCGATTTACCTTCCCTCGGGCGGCTATTATCAAACAGTCTTGCCGATTATCATGTCAGTTGCTCTGGCAGCGCAGGTTGAAAAATTTTTTAAAAAAATTGTACCCGATGTGGTCAAGTATTTTATGGTGCCGTTCTTGACACTTATCGTGGTAGCTCCTTTGACAATTTTAGGAATTGGCCCAGCTATGATTGGTTTGTCAAATGTGATTGGTGATTTTTTTCATCTCATTTATCAATTTAGTCCAGTTTTGATGGGTGCCGTTTTGGGAGGTTTGTGGCAACTATTAGTCATGTTTGGTCTGCATTGGGGCTTGATTCCTCTTATGACCATACAGCTTCAGTCCAGTGGTTTTTCGACGATTTTAGCGATTATCAACTTTGTTAGTTTTTCACAGTTTGGCTCCGTTTTAGCTTTGGCATTTAAACTAAAAAATCCACGTCAGAAGAACTTAATCTTACCATCGGTGGTATCGGCCTTTTTCGGTGTGACAGAGCCAGCTATTTATGGGTTGAGTTTGCCGCTTCGAACGCCTTTTATTCTAAGTAGCATTGGCGGTGCTGTTCAGGGGGCTTTTGTTGGTTGGACGGCAATCCATGCTTATAATATGGGAGGTTTGGGGATTTTTGCCTTGACAACTTTCGTAGATCCCAATGGGCAAGATGTCAATAATTTTCTCCAATCAATCATTGCCATGCTTCTAGCTACTCTAGCTGGCTTTATCTTGACTTTGCTGGTTAGAATTCCTGACCAGACGGAAAAGGAAATGATTTCGGACACTCTTAATAAAGACACAAAACAAATTCCAATTGGTCATCATACGATATTTAGTCCCCTTGGGGGGACGGTGCTTCCTCTTGAAACTATGCCGGATCCTGTCTTTGCAAGCGGTGCTATGGGTGAGGGAGTAGCGGTCAGGCCGACATCAGATCAGCTTGTGTCTCCTGTACAGGGAATTGTTACGACCACCTTTCCGACCAAGCATGCTTTGACAATTCGTTCAGAAGATGGAGTAGAACTCTTGATTCATCTGGGGATTGATACCGTCCATTTGGACGGCCAAGGCTTCACAGTTTTAGTTGAGAATGGGCAGGAAGTTAGACTTGGCCAGCCCTTGCTGCAGTTTGATCGAGAACATCTTGAAGCTCAGGGATATGATTTAACCAGTGCCATCATTGTTACTAATTCTCCAGATTATATGGATGTTTTACCAGCAACGGTAGATAATATCAAGCTTGGCCAACCGTTATTGACAGTGATTGAAAAGTAGGGATTAAACACCTATATTCACAGCCCTCCACTTTTTCAAGGTAAGGTTAATAGTCTTTCCAAAAAATGTTCTCTTAATTAATCTAAAGTCCTTCGCTTGTGAAATACAGCTTTTAAGAAGCGGGAAAAAGACGTTTCATACTAATCCTCCACATTTCATAATTAAACGGAACTTACTGTGGGAAGTTACAAAGTGTGAAAAAGTAAAAAAAGAAAGGAAGTCCTATTTGACAAAATACCACTGTCGTGATATGATATAAGACGGTACTTTTTACTTTTGGTCTCTCAAAAGTGTACAGAGACGTGCTGACAAATGTTGCAAAAGTACACCGCGATAGGGACTGTCACCAAGTGCTCTATCAACCAAAATTAAAAAATATATACAGGAGAATGTAGATGCCTACAATTAACCAATTGGTTCGCAAACCGCGTAAATCAAAAGTAGAAAAATCTAAATCACCAGCTTTGAACGTTGGCTACAACAGCCATCGCAAAGTAGCAACGAACGTTTCTTCACCACAAAAACGTGGTGTTGCAACTCGCGTTGGAACAATGACACCGAAGAAGCCTAACTCAGCCCTTCGTAAATTTGCTCGTGTCCGTTTGAGCAACCTTATTGAAGTTACTGCTTACATCCCAGGTATCGGCCACAACCTGCAAGAACACAGCGTGGTTCTTATCCGTGGTGGACGTGTGAAAGACCTTCCAGGGGTACGTTACCATATCGTTCGTGGTGCGCTTGATACTGCAGGTGTAAACGACCGTAAACAAGGCCGTTCTAAGTACGGTACGAAACGTCCAAAAGGCTAAGAAGGGAGAGTAACTACATATGAGTCGTAAAAATAGAGCGCCAAAACGTGAAGTATTGGCAGATCCATTGTATCATTCACAACTTGTTACCCGTTTGATCAACCGTCTAATGCTTGATGGTAAACGCGGTACAGCTACAAGCATCGTTTACGGAGCCTTTGACTACATCAAAGAAGCTACCGGCAACGAGCCACTTGAAGTTTTCGAACAAGCGATGGAAAACATCATGCCTGTCCTTGAAGTACGTGCCCGCCGTGTCGGTGGCTCTAACTACCAAGTCCCAGTTGAAGTTCGTCCAGAACGTCGTACAACACTAGGCCTTCGTTGGTTGGTAACAATTGCTCGTAACCGTGGTGAGCACACTATGGTTGAGCGTTTAGCAAAAGAAATCCTTGACGCGTCAAACAACACAGGGGCATCTGTTAAGAAACGTGAAGACACTCATCGTATGGCAGAAGCTAACCGTGCATTTGCACACTTCCGTTGGTAAGAACAAGATACGAGAGCGTCAAGCAACTCCTAGACAAAATAGGGAAACGAAGCAGATTGCTTTGCAATCAATGAGTTTCATCTTTTTGTCAGTGAGTTGTAGCTCGAGTTCGATTAGGATGTGAAGGCGTAAAACAAATGCTAGACAAAATAGGAATTCTGATGACGAGACTTCAGTCTCTAGGAAGAATTATCTTTTTGGCAGACATTTGTAGCCTGAACTCAACTACTTAAGATGCAAAAGGCGTTAAAAACGCACAGTGAAAATAGGGAAGTGATGTGGTGTCTCTTGGACACAATGAACTCTATCTTTTTCACCCAGCGTTTAGCTCGAGTTCAATTAAGATATAAACAAGATATGATGAGTTCGTTTCAGAATTCGATCACAATCTAAAAAACACAGAACGGGTGGGCCTCTGCCTATCCGTTTTTATACCATTGTGGTATACTAGCTAAGTAAACAAAAAAAATAGGAGAACATAACCTCATGGCACGCGAATTTTCACTTGCAAAAACTCGTAACATCGGTATCATGGCGCACGTCGATGCCGGTAAAACAACCACAACTGAGCGTATCTTGTACTACACAGGTAAAATCCACAAGATCGGTGAAACACATGAAGGTGCTTCACAGATGGACTGGATGGAGCAAGAACAAGAACGTGGAATCACCATTACATCTGCTGCGACAACAGCACAATGGAATGAACACCGTGTTAACATCATTGATACCCCAGGACACGTGGACTTCACGATTGAAGTACAACGTTCACTCCGTGTATTGGATGGTGCGGTAACTGTTTTGGACTCACAATCAGGTGTTGAGCCACAAACTGAAACAGTATGGCGTCAAGCAACTGAGTACCGTGTACCTCGTATCGTTTTCGCCAATAAAATGGATAAAATCGGTGCAGACTTCCTTTACTCAGTATCTACACTTCATGATCGTTTGCAAGCAAATGCTCATCCAATTCAATTGCCAATCGGCGCTGAAGATGATTTCCGTGGTATCATTGACTTGATCAAGATGAAAGCTGAAATCTATACTAACGACCTTGGTACAGATATCCTTGAAGAGGACATTCCAGCAGAATATCTTGAACAAGCTGAAGAATACCGTGAAAAATTGGTTGAAGCTGTTGCTGAAACAGATGAAGACCTTATGATGAAATATCTTGAAGGTGAAGAAATCACTAATGAAGAGTTGAAAGAAGGGATCCGTAAAGCAACGATCAACGTTGAATTCTTCCCAGTGCTTTGTGGTTCTGCCTTTAAAAACAAAGGTGTTCAATTGATGCTTGATGCTGTTATTGACTACCTTCCAAGTCCGCTTGACATTCCAGCGATTAAAGGTATTAACCCAGATACAGACGAAGAAGAAACACGTCCAGCATCTGATGAAGAGCCATTTGCAGCTCTTGCTTTCAAGATTATGACTGACCCATTCGTAGGGCGTTTGACATTCTTCCGTGTTTATTCTGGTGTCCTTAACTCAGGCTCTTATGTATTGAACACTTCAAAAGGAAAACGTGAACGTATCGGACGCATTCTGCAAATGCATGCTAACAGCCGTCAAGAGATTGAAACGGTTTATGCAGGGGATATCGCTGCTGCCGTTGGTTTGAAAGACACCACAACAGGTGATTCATTGACTGATGAGAAAGCTAAAGTTATCTTAGAGTCAATTGAAGTTCCAGAACCCGTTATCCAATTGATGGTTGAGCCTAAATCAAAAGCAGACCAAGATAAGATGGGTATCGCCCTTCAAAAATTGGCCGAAGAAGATCCAACATTCCGCGTTGAGACAAACCCAGAAACAGGTGAAACAGTCATCTCCGGTATGGGTGAGTTACACTTGGACGTCCTTGTTGACCGTATGAAACGTGAATTCAAGGTTGAAGCAAATGTTGGTGCTCCTCAAGTATCTTACCGTGAAACCTTCCGTGCTTCTACACAAGCTCGTGGTTTCTTCAAACGTCAATCTGGTGGTAAAGGTCAATTCGGTGATGTTTGGATCGAATTTACACCAAACGAAGAAGGTAAAGGATTTGAGTTTGAGAACGCCATTGTCGGTGGTGTGGTTCCACGTGAATTCGTACCAGCTGTTGAAAAAGGACTTATCGAATCTATGGCTAACGGTGTTCTTGCCGGCTACCCAATGGTCGATGTGAAAGCTAAGCTTTACGATGGTTCATACCATGATGTCGACTCATCTGAAACTGCCTTTAAGGTTGCGGCCTCACTTGCTCTTAAAGAAGCAGCGAAAACAGCTCAGCCAGTTATTCTTGAGCCGATGATGCTTGTAACCATCACTGCACCAGAAGATAACCTTGGTGACGTTATGGGGCACGTGACTGCTCGTCGCGGTCGTGTAGATGGTATGGAAGCGCGTGGGAATACTCAAGTCGTTCGTGCTTATGTGCCACTTGCTGAAATGTTCGGTTATGCTACCATCCTTCGTTCAGCGACTCAAGGACGTGGTACCTTCATGATGGTGTTTGACCACTACGAAGATGTTCCTAAGTCAGTACAAGAAGAGATTATCAAGAAAAACAAGGGTGAAGCTTAAGTCACCGAAATCCGAGGACACTTGTCTTCGGATTTTTTGTATAGGGAGCTTGTAGAAAGATACTTGATGTGTATTAGTGCAAAGCGGGCAGAGTCCCTAGGATATGTTCAATTTATCCGCTTTGGAATAACTTTGAATCCCTGTAATTGAGGGCTTGATTCGTGAAAAAATCTTGCAAAAGCACTTGAAAAGTTATATAATAGAATTGTTGAAAAGTTTACTGGAATTATTTTTAGTGACTTATTTCACAATAACCTTAGAGGGAAACCTCTAAACTAAATTTTATTTGATTTTCATAAGGAGGAAATCACACATGGTAGTTAAAGTTGGTATTAACGGTTTCGGTCGTATTGGTCGTCTTGCATTCCGTCTTATCCAAAACTTGGACAACGTTGAAGTAACACGCATCAACGACTTGACTGATCCAGCAATGTTGGCTCACCTTTTGAAATACGATTCAACACAAGGTCGTTTCGACGGTACTGTTGAAGTTGTAGACGGTGGCTTCAATGTTAACGGTAAATTTGTTAAAGTTTCTGCTGAAGCTGATCCTTCAAACATTGATTGGGCTTCACAAGAAGTTGACATCGTTTTGGAAGCAACTGGTTTCTTTGCATCTAAATCTGGTGCTGAAAAACACTTGCACGCTAACGGTGCTAAAAAAGTTGTCATCACAGCTCCTGGTGGTAACGATGTTAAGACAGTTGTTTACAACGTAAACCATGATGTCCTTGATGGAAGTGAAACAGTTATCTCAGGTGCTTCATGTACAACTAACTGTTTGGCTCCAATGGCTAAAGTTCTTCAAGATAAGTTTGGCGTTGTTGAAGGTTTGATGACAACTATCCATGGTTATACTGGTGACCAAATGACTTTGGATGCTCCACACCGTAAAGGCGACTTCCGTCGTGCGCGTGCTGCAGCTGTGAACATTGTTCCTAACTCAACAGGTGCTGCTAAAGCTATTGGTCTTGTTATTCCAGAATTGAACGGTAAACTTGATGGTGCTGCACAACGTGTTCCAGTTCCAACAGGATCTGTAACAGAATTGGTAACTGTTCTTGAAAAAGAAGTTACTGCAGACGAAATCAACGCAGCGATGAAAGCTGCTGCCAATGAGTCATACGGTTATACTGAAGACCCAATCGTTTCTTCAGATATCGTAGGTATCTCTTACGGTTCATTGTTTGATGCTACTCAAACGAAAGTGTTGACAGTTGACGGCAAACAATTGGTTAAAACTGTTGCATGGTATGATAACGAAATGTCATACACAGCACAATTGGTTCGTACACTTGAACACTTTGTAAACATTGCTAAATAATGACTAATGAGAGGGCTTAGGCCCTCTTTTTGTGTTACAATAGTAGCATGGAAATTTTTGACACACACACCCACTTGAATGTGGAAGAATTTACAGGACGAGAAGAAGAAGAATTGGCTTTGGCTACCGAAATGGAGGTGGTCTATCACAATGTGGTTGGTTTTGATCGGCCGACCATTGAAAAGGCTTTGGAGTTGGCGGAGCGTTTTCCTCAGATTTACGCTACCATCGGTTGGCACCCGACTGAAGCGGCTAGCTACACTGACGAGGTTGAAGCTTATCTTCGTCAACACCTAGTCCATAAAAAGGTCATCGCCCTTGGCGAGATTGGCCTTGATTACCACTGGATGACAGCACCCAAGGATGTTCAAGAAGATGTCTTCCGTCGTCAAATTCGCTTGTCCAAGGAATTGGATTTGCCCTTTGTAGTCCATACCCGCGATGCCCTAGAGGACACTTATACCATTATTAAGAGTGAGGGTGTTGGCACTTGCGGTGGGATTATGCATTCTTATTCTGGCTCTTGGGAAATGGCAGAGCAGTTTATTGAGCTAGGGATGATGATTTCATTATCAGGCGTGGTCACTTTTAAAAAAGCTGGGGAGTTGCATGAAGTAGCTCAAGAAATTCCACTAGATAAACTTTTAGTCGAGACAGATGCTCCCTACCTGGCTCCAGTACCAAAACGTGGCCGCGAAAACAAGACTGCCTATACCCGCTATGTGGTTGAGAAAATTGCAGAACTGCGTGGAATCAGTGCGGAGGAAGTAGCAGAAATGACAACTCAAAATGCCAAACGGATTTTTAGATTAGGACAGTAGAAGGAGCAAAGCGCGCCAACTCCGCACAGTTGATTAGGATGGCCACTAACGATTGTGTAGCAAGGGTTTATGACTTCCAATCAACCACTGCGTCAATCTGTTATTGCTATAAAAAAGAGAAGGTTGAGACATTTTTTATACGTAATCTTCAACGATGACATGTTTTGGGAGTGTGGGCGAAGCCATCATGGTGCTCTGTCCCAACCACTTAAGGATGATTGCCAAAAAATAAGAAGTTATGACAGAAAAAATAAAAATACAAGAAATTCTGGTTGTAGAAGGCAAGGATGACACTGCTAATTTACGCCGTTTTTATGATGTGGATACTTACGAAACCCGTGGCTCTGCCATCACGGATGAAGATCTGGAGCGTATTGAAAAACTCAATGACTTGCGCGGGGTGATTGTCTTTACAGATCCTGATTACAATGGCGAGCGCATTCGCAAGCTCATCATGGAGGCTGTGCCGACAGCCAAACATGCCTTTCTCAACCGCGGGGAAGCTGTCCCAAAGTCCAAGACCAAAGGTCGTTCGCTCGGTGTCGAACACGCTGGCTTTGACGATTTGCAAAAGGCTCTGTCTGGTGTGCTGGGACACTATGACGATGAGAATCACTTTGACATTACCAAATCCGATCTCATGCGCCTGGGTCTTCTTATGGGAGACGACAGCCGCAAGCGCCGGGAATATCTAGGCGAAAAGCTGCGCGTCGGCTATTGCAATGGTAAGCAGCTCTTGAAACGATTGGAACTGTTTGGTGTGAGTTTGAGTGAGGTTGAAGAGGTGATGGAGAATTATAGAAATTAAAAAGTGGATATGAGAATCAGGGAGGAAAATGAAATGAAAACTGTGTACATGTATGTCCAAGATACTATGGCAGATTGGGAACATGGCTATCTGATGCAGGCGCTGAGTTTGCAAGCCATGTTAAAAAAGTTCAAAGTTTCTTTTAAGACGGTGGGGAGGACAAAGGCTCCGATTAGGACAGCCAGTGGAATTACCCTAGTGCCAGATTTAAGTCTGGATGAGCTAGACGTTACGACTGTAGCGGCCTTGGTGCTGATTGGCGGTGATACTTGGTTGGCTAAAGAGCAGGCAGATGTTTTGACATTAGCATCAAAACTTCTGCAACAAGATGCCTTGGTTGCTGCTATTTGCGGTGCTACTTTGGGTTTGGCTAACCTAGGTTTACTAGATGGATGTCCTCATACAAGCAACGCTTCATTTTTCTTGAGTCAAATGAGTCAACGCTATCGAGGGCAGGATTATTATCAAGAGACTGTTGCTGTTCGTGATGGTCAGTTGATTACGGCCAGTTCAGCAGGGTCGCTCCTGTGGGCAAAATATATTATTGAAGCTTTAGAACTCTATTCAGAAAAGACAGTGGAGGCTTGGTTCAAGTATTTTTCAACTGGAGATGCTGCTTATTATGGTGAATTGATGGCTTCGCTTTCTCAGGAAAGTCGCTAGTTGTTTATTTTAGTATCATACTGTAGTGATGAGGGCCGAATGTGTTCTATAGAGATGAATTATCTCTACAAAATCAAGAAAAGTCACATTAGGTAAAACTTATGAAAAAAATTATTCTCTTACGCGGCGTGACGCCGACTGGTCGAAATCGCATTCCCAAGATGGCCTATCTGGCGGAAATTTTGACAGAAGCTGGTTTTGACAATGTCCAAACTTATATTCAAAGCGGCAATGTTATCTTAGAGACAGCCTTGTCTGATGAGACGATTAGAAAACTTGTTCACGACACCATTTTGGAGAAAATCGGAGCGGACTTATCAGTGATTATCAAAACGCCCGCACAACTGGAAATGGCTTTTCAGGAAAATCCTTTTGATGAAACCTATGATTTGTCTCGTATTCACTTGGTATTTACGAATGATGATTTAGATACTGAAGCATTAAACGGTTTATCTCAAACGGATTTTGGAGATGAAACGTTTGTTGCTGGTAGTGAATGCCTTTATCTGTACTTACCTCGTGACGCTAAAAAGAAGCGATTAAACACTAACTTCCTTGAAAAACAACTCGGAATTTGTATGACCATGCGTAAACTCAGTGTCATCAAACGCCTGAGTGAGTTGTCATTGTTATTTTAGAAAGAAACACACATGAACATAGCAGACTATTCGGTAACTAAGGCGGTGCTTGATCGTCATGGCTTTACCTTTAAGAAATCCTTCGGTCAGAACTTTTTGACCGATACCAATATTTTACGTAAGATTGTTGATACGGCGGAGATTGATGAGCAGGTCAATGTCATTGAGATTGGGCCTGGTATTGGGGCTTTGACTGAGTTTTTGGCAGAGCGTGCCGCTGAGGTCATGGCTTTTGAGATTGATGACCGCCTGATTCCGATTTTGGCAGAGACTTTGGAGCGTTTTGACAATGTTCAAGTCATCCATCAGGATATTTTAAAGGCTGACTTGCAGACGCAAATTCAGCAATTTAAAAATCCTGACTTGCCAATCAAGATAGTCGCAAATCTTCCCTACTATATCACAACGCCTATCCTTATGCACCTGATTGAGAGCAAGATTCCCTTTACGGAGTTTGTGGTCATGATGCAAAAAGAAGTGGCAGACCGTATCTCAGCTGAGCCTAATACCAAGGCTTATGGGAGTTTGTCAATTGCGGTTCAGTATTACATGGATGCCAAGGTTGCCTTTATCGTGCCTAAGACTGTTTTTGTTCCGGCACCGAATGTGGACTCGGCTATTTTAAAAATGGTTCGTAGAAGCCAGCCAGCTGTCCAAGTTCAGGACGAGGATTTCTTCTTCCGTATTGCAAAAGCTAGCTTTGTTCACCGTCGAAAGACTCTCTGGAATAATCTGACGAATCATTTTGGGAAATCCGATGCTGTTCGCCAAAAGTTAGAAACAGCTTTAGCGCAAGCTGACCTAGCGCCAAGTGTCCGTGGTGAAGCACTGAGCTTAGAAGGCTTTGCAAGATTATCCGATGCACTTAAAGAGCAAGGATTATAAATTAGAGCATTCTAAAGCTTAGCTCATAAGCTCGTCTTTGTTGTTCAGAAATCAAAAAATATTTTGAAACTTAGAATTCCTATAGTCTAAGATATGATTGCAGCAGCAATTTGAAAAACAAGAGCGACCATTTAGGAACAAGGACTAGCTTAAAAATCTGTATTGACTTGATTCTATTAATTATAAAATATTAAAAACGGCATGAAATTAACGCTTACTTAACGTTGGTTTTATGCCGTTTTACTGTTTTTAGATTTGAGACCAGCCTTTTCATGTGTCTTATAGGCAATAGAGATAATTTGCTAGATTTATTAAAAGTTTAATGGCGTAAGCTCAGGCATGTTGATTAGGAATTTATTTTATAAATTAAAACAAAATATATTGACAAAAACTTTATTTGGTTATAAAATATAATTAAATAAAGCGATTACAAAAAGGAGTATCAATTATGGAAACATTCAATTCATTTGTTGAACAGAAATTTATGCCTATTGCGGCTAAAATGAGTTCTAACAAGTCTTTGGTAGCGATTCGTGATGGGATTACACTATCCATGCCTCTGTTGATTATAGGTTCAATCTTTATGATTATTGCATCATTTCCTATTCCGGGATGGGAAGCGTGGCTGGGTGATATTGGTATAGCAGGCTATCTATGGAAAGGCGTAGATGGTAGCTTTAGTCTACTCGGTCTCATTGCAGCTTTTGGGATTGCCTACAGTTATTCCAATCAGGAAAAGGTTGATGGAGTAGCTTCAGGACTGATTTCGCTTGCTTCGTTTATCACAGTTACTCCATACGTCAATGCAGCTACTGTAGCTTTAGCTAATCCAGATCTTAAATTGCCAGAAGGTTTAGTAGTACCTGGTGGCATTACCGCTTCTTATATGGCAGCTAAGGGCGTGTTTGTAGCGATTCTTTTAGGGTTGATTAGTGCCATTATTTATGACTGGTTTATTAAACATAATATTCAAATCAAACTCCCAGATGCTGTTCCTCCTGCTGTTTCAAGAAGCTTCTCTGCCATCATTCCCGGAGCAGTGATTATATCCATGTGGTTGGCGGTTTACGGTTTCTTAGATGCCAATCATCTACCTAATCTCCATGAGTTAGCACAAACAATCATTGGAGGACCTATCAGCTTGATAGGTAGTAATATTATAGGGGTGATATTAGTAGCGGGTCTTAATTCTTTATTCTGGTTTGTTGGTATCCACGGTGGAAGTACAGTGAATGCCATTTTGAAGCCGACTTGGATTGACAATTTAGCCACTAACGTCGAAGCTTATCAATCAGGTGAGCCATTAAAAGAAATTTTTACGACACCATTTATGGATAATTTTGTCTATATTGGTGGTGGCGGTGCAACGATCGGTCTGGTTTTAGCGATTGGCTGGTATGCACGAAAGAAGCATGGTAGTCAACAGACTAAGGCTTTAGCACCATTGACAGTTATCCCTGGGCTATTTAATATCAACGAACCAGCTATGTTTGGTTTACCTGTTGTAATGAACGTCACACTTTTGCTACCATTTGTTCTTGCACCAATGGTAAATGCCCTTGTTGCTTGGTTAGCGATGTCTTCTGGTTTAGTTCCTTTGACACGTGCGGAAGCTTCTTGGACGATGCCTCCAATTTTATCAGGATTTTTAACAACAGGCAGCATTATGGGGTCTATTCTTCAAATTGTCTTGATTATGATTGATATAGCTCTTTATCTCCCATTCTTTATGACAATGGAAAAACAATTCAAAAAACAGGAAGAAAAACAAGGATAAGTAAGGTGTGATGGTATGGTGAAACGATTTTTAAGTGCTGAGGCTTCAGAGATTGTAGCGATGTCAGCTAGTGAATTAAAGCAAAGTATTAAGGCTTCGGAGGGACGTATAATTCTATCAGAGAATGTGGCTCCGAGAGAGCCTTACATTGCAGAATGTACTAATGCAGAAATGGCGCGTGCCTTTGGAGCAGATTTGATTCTCTTAAATGGCTTAGATGTTTTTGAACCAGTTGTAGCCGGCTTAGGTGAATGTCATGGTGCTATTGTCGAACGGTTACACCATTTGACTGGCCGTCCTATTGGTGTTAATTTAGAGCCTGTTGATTCTACAGCAGATATGATGAATGAAACATTGATAATCTCCCGCGGTCGCCAAGCTCACTTAGAAACGCTTCAAGAAATAGAGCGTTTGGGATTTGATTTTGTTTGCCTGACTGGTAATCCTGGGACAGGTGTTACAAATGCAGCGATTATTGAAACCGTGAGATTAGCGAAACAACATTTTTCAGGACTGATTATTGCTGGGAAAATGCATGCTGCTGGCGTTGATGAACCAGTTGCAGATCTAAAGGTTGTTGAGGCTTTGATTGACGCAGGTGCAGATGTGATTTTAGCACCTTCTATCGGTAGTGTACCAGGTTTTCAAGCGGTGGAATTGACAGAAATGGTCAAGACAGCTCATCGTCAGGGAGCGTTAGTAATGACGGCGATTGGAACCAGCCAAGAAAGTTCAGAGCCTGAAACTATTCGTTACATGGCTATTCAAAATAAAATTTGTGGTGTTGATATTCAACATATTGGTGATGCAGGCTATGGTGGTCTAGCTCCCGTTGAGAATATCTTTACAATGAGTAAAGCAATCCGTGGTCAACGTCATACTTTGGCGATGATTGGTCGTTCAATAAACAGATAAGGAGTGAAAATGAAAACAATTTTATTAGCATGTGCAGCAGGTATGTCTACAAGTCTTTTAGTCACTAAAATGGAGAAAGCCGCACAAGAACAAGATGAAGAAGTTAAGATTTATGCAGTGTCTGTAGCAGAGGTCGATAAAGAATTGGCTCAAAATAAGATTGATGTGGTTTTATTAGGCCCGCAGGTTCGTTATGAAGAAGCCAATATGAAGGAAAAATTAGAACCATTAGGCATTCCTCTAGCAGTTATCAATATGCAGGACTATGGTATGATGAATGGTGCAAAAGTGCTGCAAAATGCCTTGAATTTAATAGTTTAGGAGATTTCTATGGCAGAAGTTAGTTTAGAATCAATCATGGGTTTGATTATGAATAGCGGAGAGGCCAAAAGCAATGCGATAGAAGCTATTGCGGCAGCTAAGGCAAGCAACTTCTCTTTAGCCGATAGCAAATTGGAACAGGCAAAAGCTTCACTTATTGAGGCACACCAATCGCAAACAAGTATGCTCACCCAAGAAGCACAAGGAAATCAATTGGAGTTAACTCTTTTAACTGTTCATAGCCAGGATCATTTAATGACTGCAATTACTTTCGTTGATATAGCAAAAGAAATTATTGACTTATACCGTTTAAGATAATCATAAAATGAGTAGGAGTGCGATATGAAAAAGAGTTTAAAAACTAAATTATGTGTCCTCTTCTGTTTTGTAGCATCACTGATGCTATTTCCAGTAATTGTTGAAGCTCAGACAAATTTAATTCAAAACAGTGATTTTGAATTGGGAGATGTGGCCTGGGATTCTAGAAATAAAGGCGAGGTAACATCCGAACAGAGTTATGGTACAGGTCGCTATTCAGGAGTACTATCTCCTAAAGCTTTATCAGGTAATTTTGCAAACGGATATATTGGGCAAGTTGTTCGTATTGAACCAAACACAAATTATACTGTGAGTGCTTTTGCAAAGACTGACACTGAAGGTGCGGAAGGCTATTTTACCGCTAGGTGGTTTGATAATGACCAGCAAGGAGAGATTGTTACAGATGTCAATGGTGGCGCAGTAGATCAAACAGTTAATTCAACTGAGTGGAGAAAGTATCAATTTTCGTTTAATTCCGGCAATCATACAAAAGTTTTGATACAGCTTGTCAAGTGGTCAGAATCCGAAAAGACGAAAAAATCAAACATATTTATTGATAATGTGGAAATGTATAAGGATAATGAACAGAACTCGGATAAAGATGAGAAGCCGAGAGATGATACTGCCTATAACCTAGTTTGGCGTGATGACTTTGATCAAGCATCGCTAAATCTAAACGATTGGGGCTATGAATTGGGGTCTATTCGTGGTCATGAACAACAGCATTACGTCTCAAATTCTGAAAATGTGTTTTTACGAGATGGCAACCTTGTTTTGAGGGCAACCGACCGTCCAGCAGAAAAACAATATAATAATCCTAGAAATGAGGAACGCAGAGTTATTTACAACTCTGGAAGCGTAAGAACGCATGGCAAAAAAGAATTTCTTTATGGAAAATTGGAAATTAGAGCTAAGCTGCCAAAAGGACAAGGTGTATTTCCAGCATTTTGGACCTTGGGATCAGATTTTTGTTTAGATGGAAAGATTGCTGGTGAGCAAGGAAGAGGTTGGCCAACAACTGGTGAAATTGATGTTATGGAACTGGTAGGTGATTCACAAGAAGGCTCCTATGCAAACAGAACTGTCTATCAAACGATACACTATGGGGAAAATTCAAATCATTTTGGGAAATATTCAGGAAATGGAACAGCTTATTCCATTTCTAATGGTAATTTTAGTGATGATTTTCATACATTTGCGATTGACTGGTATGAAGGAAAAATTTCTTGGCTAGTTGATGGAGTTGTTGTCAGGACGGTTGATTATTCAGATGACGAGCTTGCTTCTAAAATATTCAATAAACCACAATATGCACAGTTGAATCTAGCCATGGGTGGGGCTTGGCCTGGACCTGCAGGGACAGGTTTAGCGGGAACAGAATTTATGATTGATTATATCTCCTATTCCCGCAATGATGTGCAAAAGGAGCAGGCAGATAGATATTACGCTGTTTCACCTAGATTAAATGGTGTCAAAGATGTTACCATTACGGAAGGAGAAGTGCCTGACTTATTATCAGGTGTATCAACGAATCTAAGTGATTATCATGTTGATTATTCCATTGATGATGAGCAGATGTTTGACGATAGTGGGAATGGAAACACTAATGTAAGTCTCCTAGTAGCAGGAAAAGCCAATCGCGAAAAAATTGCAACACTTCCAGTAGGGCGCTATAACATTCACTATAGTGCAATACCAAACGATTTAAACTATGCTAGTTATGTCGATAGAAAAACGGTCGTGCTGACCATTGAACCTAAGAAGCCTGAGACAGAAAGTGTCCCACCTACCACCGAAAAAAAGGAAGAGCCACAGACTAAAGATAGTCCCAATAATGATAAGCGACCTGAGACAAAACATGACAAAAATAATATAGATTCAACAAAATCCTCGTCTTTAAAAAAGGGGGACGATCTTGTTGGGTCGAAGCATTCTGGAACTAATAAAGTGGGTAGTCGGTCGATATTGCCTAAAACAAATGCTTTGAATAATGGACAGATGCCTGTAATAGGAGTAATCTTCGTAGTGCTAATCGGCTTATACTCGTCAAAAATCAAAAACTGACATTGCTAACTCACCTTGCTCAACCATCAATAAAAAAATGAACAACGACTGGCTGTCGAAAACAGAAATCCGATCGTTGTTCCTTTTTATATCTGTTTTATCGGAGAATGCTACTTTATGATATAGAATTTCTAAAACGAAAATACCCTTATTTTGAAAAGAGTGACTTCCATTAGAACCTGTATTCACAAGTAAGGTGCTGTGGCTAGTGGCTCTAACTCGTTCTTCTTTACGAGTTGGTGTTTTTGCGATAAAATAGTGGTATATCATTCCTGATTCAATAGATGTGCTTATTTTTATAGTTTTCCTGTCCTGTAAAAGAGAGGTGAGCTGTCTATAGATGATCTTCTAACTAGCATCACAGGTAGATATGTGAAAAGTAATGTTGCAGCAAAGCAACTTATTTCAAGCAGCATTTTTTGTTTTGTAAAAAGTAGTGCTAAAATCAGGCAATTGAAGAGACTAGAGGCTGTACGTCTGAGATGCGAATTGAAAATAATAAATTAGAGGTATTGAGATGTTGTCGAAAAAACAGACAGAACAACGCAATGAAATTTTAGAGTGTCTTTATTTACATGGTGCCTTATCCAGAGCGGAATTATCACGAATGTTAGGAATTACACCCGCAACGATGACAGAAATTACTGGATATTTGATTAACGACGGTTTGATTAAAGAATGTGGAGAAGAATTAAATGATTCTGGAGTTGGTAGAAAGAAAATTTTACTAGAAGTCTCTCCTCATTATTCATACTATATGGGGATTGAATTGAGTGAGCATAAACTGATTATCTGTTTGACGGACAATTTAGGGGAATGTTTACCGTCTGAAACAGTCGTAAAAGAGTTTGACCAGGATTTTAGGTTATCAGAAGATAATATTAAGCGTTCAGTAGAGGCATTTTTAGTAAAACATGCAGACTATCAGATTAAGGCTATAGGTATCGCTGTTCCGGGACACTATGATTCTAAAAAACAGAAAATAGTATCTAATAATCCATTTTGGGCAGAGTTTCAAATTTCACAAATCCTTTCAAGTTTTACACTGCCAGTGTATGTTAAGAATAATGTTAAGTGTATGGCATTAACAGAACTCTATTTGAATGGTGGGAAGAGGCAGCGCAATTTCCTTTTTTTATCTTTAAAAAGAGGCATATTTGCTGCTTATGTTTATAACGGTCAAATTTATGGTGATACTAATTATTTAGTAGGTGAGGTAGGACATGTCGTTGTCAACCCTGATGGAGAACAGTGTGAATGTGGTAAGGCGGGTTGCTTGCAAACTTATGCTGGTATGAAATGGCTGATCAAAAAAGCAAGGTATGCCTATGAATCTGGTCGATCTTCTTATTTAAATTTATTAGTTGATGATGCCTCGGAAATCACCCTATCCCACCTTCTCCTAGCCTATAATATGGGAGATGAAATCATTCATAAGATTGTCGAACAAGCAATAGACTATTTAACGCTTCAGATCAATAATCTATCAATGATTGTAGATGTTGAGGTTGTCTATATTCATGGTAAACTGTTTGAGGAGCGATCGATTGCTGAAAAATTACAATCAAAATTAGAACAAGCACCACGGATTGTTCAGCAAGAGCATCATATAGAACATTTTGTTTTACACTATAATTCAAATAAGGGTGCGATAGGGGCCTGTACGCTTGCGATTTATAATCATTTCATTTTCAATCATACAGGTGAGAATCAATAACGAACTATATTGACCCTTCCAAGATTTTGTGTGCTCTTCACCGTAAATATAAGCGACTGACACGATACTCTGTCTAGAAGTTGTTCACGCTCTTATATCTCGGACGCAGAAATAACTGTAGCTCATCAAAATGGATTGATGAGCTACAGTTCTTTTGACTTTAAAGCGTTAAAGCATCGGTGCAAAGACTTCAACCAGTCCTTTGATGACTTTGTGACGGAAACTGATTTTGAGGGTGTCGTCATGAATTTCTTGGGAGACAGCCAAGGCTTCTAGGAAGTCTTTTTTGCTATCTGCGATAACTGGGGAATTGTACATGAAGACGGCATTCTCGTAGTGATGAACGAGGCTACGGTAATCCAGATTAATGGTACCGATGACACCATAGATATCATCAACGACAAAATTTTTGCTGTGGATGAAGCCTGGGGTGTATTCAAAGATGCGCACACCAGCATGACGTAGCTCCTGATAAGCAGAGCGATTAACAATTTGGATCAGTGGCTTGTCTGCGATGAAAGGCATGAGAATGATAACTTCCACGCCACGGAGCGCAGCATTTTTCAAATCCTCAGTCAAGTCATAATCGATAATCAGGTAAGGGGTCGTGATGTAGACATAGTGCTGAGCTTGCTTGAGAAGATTGAGGTAGACGATCTTGCCAACATGGTGCTCGTAGATCGGCTTGGGGCCAGAGCCGTAAGGGACGTAAAGGCCACCGTCGCTGGTAACTGGCTGAGTGAAGCTCTGATAGTGATTAAAGTCAGAAACCTCAATGGAGTTGATGTCCCAATTGAGCAGGAAAAGCTTGGTCAAGGCCTGCACAGCCATGCCTTCAAGGCGCATCCCACCGTCTTTCCAGTGCCCAAAACGCTCCTTGATATTGACATACTCATCCGCTAGATTGATGCCACCTGTGTAGCCGACTTGACCATCAATGACGAGGATTTTGCGGTGACTACGATTATTATAGACGACAGAAGCTTTAGGGGTCACACGGTTGAAAGGCGTAGCCTTGATACCTAGCTTCTGAAGTTGAACATCATAGTCGTTTGGCAGGGTCACCATACAGCCGATGTCATCGTACATGAAGCGGACTTCAACGCCTTCCTTGACTTTTTGGGTCAAAATGTCTAAGATGCTATCCCACATCTGACCGAGCTCGACGATATAATACTCCATAAAGATGAAGTGCTTGGCTTGGCGTAAATCCTCCAACATCTTAGCCCACATGCTTTCACCAATCGAGAAATATTGGGCTTGGGTATCCGTGTAGGGTTGAGCTGTCGGGTCAGTCATCATCAGGGCATGAAGCTGATTGTAGGTGGGAGGATCGGATAAGTGTGTGCCCTGTAGCAAGGGATGTTCACCGGGAAGTAAGACATGCCTGAGGGCGCGCTTTTCTATTTTTTGGAAATGCTGGCGCTCTACCTTTGAAATCCGTCGTTCAAAGAACATGACATAAAAAAGACTACCAACACCTGGCAACATAAAGACGATGATCAGCCAAGCCACTTTGTTTTCAGGGGCTGTATTTTTATTAATAATGGATAAAATGGATCCCAGATAGACAATCAGAAGCAGAATCCATAAGAAGGGCGCCTTGTCTGCTAAATAGACGAAGAAGAGGATGACTGCCAAAATTTCGATGATAATGGCCAAGGCGCAAAAAAGATAAAATCCAAAACGGGAGATAAAAGTGTACAGTTTTTCCATGGCTAAATTATAGCAAAAATAAGAAGCTTTTTCAAAGTTTTTCCCGAATTAGAGAGATGAGGAGACTAGCTTATCGTAATTTCTGTAGAAATAGGCAGTCAGGCAGAAATCTATGATTTCGACAACTTTGTCAGGGCAACTAATACTTTTGAAGTGAGCTAAAAAAGTTAGGATAGTCAGCCCGCGTTTTCCACTCACTACGAAAAATAGTTTTAACTGAGTAAGGATTGTTGTGGTAATATTCCTGACAGTCCAGTTATTATTTTTACTAAAAAATTCACCTCTAAGTAACAAGGCAGGCTGGTATTTGAGGAGACGAGGTTTGGAAAGCTCTCTCTTATATGTTTTACAAATCAAAAATTCATGCGATTGTCTCAGATTGCTGTAAGCTGGGAACGAAGAAAATCATGCTTTCTCAATTTCAACAGTTGCTTCTCTGCCTGTTGAAGTCTTATACTTTTGTCATCTCAATAGATTTTGCTTTTCTTTGAGTATTAATCAAAACCAAAAAATGAATTTAAAAGGAGTTTTATGGAAACTGTTCATCCTCTTCAAGATTTCTGGAACGAAAAATTTCATGCCTTTAGGGAACTTGAACGCTATGCGCGGCAAAGTACTGTGACAGAATGCCAAAAGGTTCAAGAAGTGCATGACACTCAGCTGACTTTC
Organism: Streptococcus merionis DSM 19192; assembly: GCF_000380085.1. Lineage (GTDB taxonomy): Bacteria > Bacillota > Bacilli > Lactobacillales > Streptococcaceae > Streptococcus > Streptococcus merionis. The sequence continues at coordinate 25,393 of NZ_KB904561.1, read as the reverse complement.
TGATATACTAGGATATAGCTAGGAAGTAAGGAGTTACCAATGAGTGAGTACAGTCGTATGGAAAGTTTATACCCGCGTGGAAAGCATGGCAGGAAAAGCCGTCTCAGAAATGAAAAGCGGCAAGAAGTGCCAGTTGAGCGTGAAGAGAAAAGCTCTCGTTTATCTTTGAGAGAATCAAGGATTCATCTACCTTGGGGGATAATTTTTGGGCTAAGTGCCTTGATGGCAGTATTTAGTGTAGCTAATCCTCTGCTGATGCGTTTTGCAGACAGTTTGCAGTCTCAGAACCTCTATGCTGGGGCGGCTATGGTAGCAAATTATATTCCCTATCTCGATTTCTTTGGGACAGATGGTCTGATCTTCTATCTTTTGACCATGCTTGGAAACTTTTGGGGTTCACCATGGCTTCTGATGGGGATTCAGTTTGTTTTCACGATTTGGTCAGGTGCTCTGTTTTATCGGATTATTTGGTTCCTGACTTATCATGATGGGATCAGTCGCCAGATTCTTCTCGCCTTCTACCTCGGCCTTGCCTGTCTGGGATGGGGTGGCCTATATGCTTCTCTTTTTGCCTTGCCTTTTGTTCTCAATGGCCTGTCCTTTATGTTGCGGTACCTGTCAGGAGATACTCGAGATGAAGGGTTCATATTATTTGGCCTTAATGGAGCATTGGCTTTCTTGATTGATCCTAAAAGCATCCTCCTGTGGTTAATGAGTTTCGTTTTTTTGGCTGTGGTTAATTGGAGGTGGAAGCGCAAAGCGCGTGGGTTCTACCAATTTTTAGCGACAGTACTGGGGTTCTTGCTGATTGTATACCTTGCTGGTTACTATACCGTCTTGTATCAAAATATTGGCGCAGCTATTGAGCAAACTTTCCTTTATCCTCTGACAACCTTAGGACTTAGCTTGAAAACGAGTTTTCTTCCGTTGATGATTGCTGCTGGTTTAGTGTTGGTGACAGGACTTCTGACTAGTTTGGTTTATGGTGTGATGGCCATAGTTGCTTCGGACAACAAGCCTATCCCAATCTTTCTTTATCTCCTGTTTTTGACGACTGCTATCTTAGCCGTTTTAGAAACACCATTTTCTGTCTCCAATCTGATTCCTCTCTTGCCACACGGTCTTTTGTTGACGGGGCTTTATATGGCTAGCACAATCAAAGTGTTGCCTTCAGATGATGATGAATTTATTGACTACACAGAGCCTAAGTCTTATGTTGCGCTCAATGGTTTTCTGCCGATCCTTGCGCTTCTTTATCTCGTTGCTTATCCTGCTTGGTTGTGGGTTAGCCAAGCGAGGGTTCAGGAAGAGCGCCTTCTTGTCGCTCAGCATATTGCGGCTAATACGGGCGAAGATGAGAAAATTTATGCTTGGGATAATAGTGCCTTGGTCTACCTAGAAAGCGGTCGTTGGGCTTCAGCTGCGTACATTACGCCAGATACCTATCTGGTTGATGAAGATAAGCGGTCGGATCTTAACCTAGCGCTCGGTTATGACAGGGCTAGTTATGTAGTGGTCAATCAAAATCAACCGATGCTTGATTCTTTTGCCAATCATTTGGCTAAATCTTATGAGGAAATCGACCTGAACCTGCATGAATTCAAGGTTTATCGCCTAAAATAGAACAACAATATCTTGTGTTTTTAAAATAAAAAATTTAAAAACTCACACAAGATATTGTTTTTTTATCTTTTAAGTGCTACAATAGGTAACAGATATTATCAAGCCACCTTAAAGGCTAGACTCATCAGGTAATGGATGAGAAATTTGGCGAAGTAGCTTTTAAGGTTTAGAAAAGGGGTCGGAAAACATGAGCCAAGTAGCAACTCTTTTTGTTCTTAAACGGGACGGTAGAAGGGTGACTTTTGATCGGGATAAGATTTATCAAGCTCTCGTTAAAGCAGCACAGGCGATTGGAGGAATGACGCCGCTCTTGGAAAAAGAGATTGAATATATCACGGACCGAGCGGTGGCAGAGATTTTTAGTCGCTTTCAAACGGATGTTAAAATCTACGAAATCCAAGCTATTGTCGAGCACGAGCTTTTAGAGAGCAAAGCCTATCAGCTGGCCGATGCTTATATCACTTATCGAAAAGACCGTGATTTTGCACGCGCGCAAGCGACGGACATTAATTTTTCAATTGACAAGCTGATTAACAAGGACCAGACTGTGGTCAATGAAAATGCCAATAAGGACAGTGATGTTTTCAATACCCAACGCGATTTAACCGCAGGGATTGTCGGGAAATCCATTGGCCTCAAGATGCTCCCTAGTCATGTGGCTAATGCCCACCAAAAGGGAGATATTCACTACCACGATCTGGACTACAGTCCTTATACACCTATGACCAATTGTTGTTTGATCGATTTTGAAGGCATGTTGCGGGATGGTTTTAAGATTGGCAATGCTGATGTGGAGACGCCTAAGTCCATTCAGACAGCGACAGCGCAGATTTCCCAAATTATTGCCAATGTCGCGTCCAGCCAGTACGGTGGCTGCTCGGCAGACCGTATCGATGAGACACTAGCTCCTTATGCGGCTAAAAATTATCAAAAACATATGGCTGATGCTGAGATTTGGGTGGCAGAGGACAAGCGCGAAGCCTATGCGCGTGAGAAAACCACTAAGGATATTTATGATGCGATGCAGTCCTTGGAGTACGAGATAAACACTCTCTTTACCTCTAACGGTCAGACACCTTTTACCTCGCTTGGTTTTGGTCTTGGAACATCATGGCTGGCGCGGGAAATTCAAAAAGCCATTCTCAACATTCGTATCAAGGGTTTGGGTGCTGAACACCGCACAGCTATTTTTCCAAAGTTGATTTTCACTGTTAAGCGTGGTCTCAACTTAGAGCCAGATTCACCTAACTATGACATCAAGCAATTGGCTATTGAGTGCGCGACTAAGCGTATGTACCCAGACATGCTCAGCTACGACAAGATTGTCGAGTTGACGGGTTCCTTCAAGGTGCCTATGGGGTGTCGTTCCTTCCTTCAAGGTTGGAAGGATGAAAATGGTATCGAGGTCAATTCAGGCCGGATGAACTTAGGTGTGGTGACGGTCAATCTTCCTCGGATTGTTATGGAGTCAGCAGGTGATAAGGATAAATTCTGGCAAATTTTCGCCGAGCGGATGGCTATTCTTCATGACGCCTTAGTTTACCGAGTGGAGCGAGTCAAGGAAGCTACACCTGTTAATGCACCAATCCTTTACCAGTATGGTGCTTTTGGTAAGCGTCTGGCTAAAGATGATGCGGTAGACCAAGTTTTCAAGCATCGCAGGGCTACTGTCTCTATGGGCTATATCGGTCTTTACGAGGTGGCTACTGTCTTTTATGGCGGAAATTGGGAAAACAATCCTGAGGCAAAGGAGTTCACAGTTGACATTATTCGTGAGATGAAGCGTTTAGCAGATGAATGGTCTAATCGATATGACTATCATTTCTCCATCTACTCAACGCCATCTGAAAGTCTAACGGACCGTTTTTGTCGCTTAGATACTGAGAAATTTGGTATTGTTGAGAACATCACCGACAAGGAATACTACACCAACTCCTTCCATTATGATGTTCGCAAGAACCCGACACCGTTTGAGAAATTAGACTTTGAAAAGATTTATCCTGAGGTCGGAGCTAGCGGTGGGTTTATCCATTATTGTGAATACCCTGTCCTTCAGCAAAATCCGAAAGCTTTAGAAGCCGTCTGGGACTATGCCTACGATCGGGTTGGTTATTTGGGAACAAATACCCCGATTGACCGTTGTTATGAGTGCCATTTTGAGGGAGATTTTGAGCCGACAGCGCGTGGCTTTACCTGCCCTAACTGTGGTAATCATGATCCGAAGACAGTTGATGTGGTTAAGCGAACCTGTGGTTATCTGGGAAACCCTCAGGCCAGACCGATGGTCAATGGCCGTCACAAGGAAATCTCAGCCCGCGTTAAACACATGAATGGGTCAACCATTAAAAATCCAGGTGAATAACATTCAGATTTTAAAAAATATGATTGTCTGCCACGGGCCTATATGAAACACTAGAAAAGAGAGAAAATGGGAAAGTACCAATTAGATTATAAGGGGATGAAGCAGGTGGAGCGCTTCCACGAGAAGCATTCATCTGAAAACAAGAACAAGGCAGATAAGGCTAGGGCTCTCAAGGCGCAGTTCGCTCAAAAATTGACCAAGAAGAACTAAGAACCTGTATTCACAGGCATATTTCCCATCTCAGCTCTTATTTGGAGCCACTCATCGTTAGATTTTTTTGAAATACGTCAGTATTTCAAAAAAATCTGCCTTGATCGTCCCTAAAATCAGAGCTAATCTGGGAAATCTTCCTTTGTGAATACAGGTCCTAAGCTATTTGTGCTGCTAAAAATCGGGCTGGTTAGGCTGGGAGTATCGTCCAGCAGGCCGGCTCAGTCAGACTATCCATGATCAGTTCGCAGCTCTAAGAAGCCTGTTGGTGCTCTAAATTCTAAGGAGAGAGAATAGTGATAAGACTACGACGACCAGAACAAGATGACCGCGAAACGGTTTTAGACATGATAGCAGAGTTTGAAGATTCAGGTTCCGCCCATGACGGTGGCTTTTGGACAGCGGATGATTTTGATTATGAAGAATGGTTACTAACTAATCTTGACCAAGAGCTAGGGCTCAATCTGCCAGAGGGGTGGGTGCCTGCTATCCAATTAGTCGGTTTTGACGAGACTGGCCAAGCAGTCGGTTTTCTCAATCTCCGCCTGCGACTCAATGATTACCTGCTGACGCATGGAGGTCATATTGGCTATTCGGTGCGTCCAAGCAAACAAGGTCGAGGTCATGCCAAGGAAATGCTGGCTCAGGGTCTTGAGCTGGCCAAATCTAAAAATATTGAGAAGGTTCTTGTGACCTGTGACCAAACCAATATTGCTAGTCGTGCAGTCATATTGGCTAACGGTGGAAACTTGGAAGATGTTCGTGAGGGCACTGAGCGTTATTGGATTTAACTAAAACAGGGACTAAAAACGAGAGAAATTTAGAAGAGTCTAGGATGGGAGTGAGACAGAAGTTGTGATATCATTGAAATCGATTTTGTCGTTTCACCCCCACTTAGCAGTGGTTCATTGGGAGTGGGAAATAACTCGAGCAATCAAAAAAGAGTTCGTTTTCCCACCCCCGCACAGTTGATTAGGCTGGATTTTGAGTGTAAAACACGAACAAATCTGCCAATCAACCACTGCGCTGAGAACTTTACGCAAATGATGAGAGGTGAGATTGGACTTTTTATACGTAATCTTCAACGGTTACATGCTTTGGGGGTGAGGGGCGAAGCCAACATCTGCGTCAACCTGTTCAAATCAAAGAAACGAGATTGAGCACCTTTGAGCCTACCTCATTTTACTCCCCAAAGTATACTAAAATGAAGAATGTCATTCCTAATTCATTTGAGTATAAAATCGCTTATACTTTAGTAGTACCAAGTTTAGGACTTATCTTCTGATTTCTAATTTTTCCACGGAGCTTCAAGGTCCGTTCTATCTTAGTGGAGAAGTGATATGAACAATCCCAAACCTCAGGAATGGAAGGCTGAGGAACTTAGTCAAGGTCGTATTATCGATTATAAGGCCTTTAATTTTGTAGATGGCGAGGGTGTGCGTTGTAGCCTCTATGTCTCGGGCTGTATGTTTCACTGTGAGGGGTGCTACAATGTAGCGACCTGGAATTTCAAAGCAGGTATTCCTTATACACCAGAACTGGAGGAGCAGATTATGGCTGATTTGGCTCAGCCCTATGTTCAGGGCTTGACCCTTCTGGGTGGCGAGCCTTTTCTGAACACAGGGATTCTCCTTCCCTTGGTCAAACGCATCCGCAGGGAATTGCCAACTAAGGACATTTGGTCTTGGACGGGTTATACCTGGGAGGAGATGCTGCTGGAGACACCAGATAAGTTAGAGTTGCTCTCTTATCTAGATATCTTGGTAGATGGACGTTTTGATCGGACCAAGAAAAATCTTATGCTTCAGTTCCGAGGATCCTCCAATCAACGTATTATTGACGTGCAAAAGTCTCTAGCGCAAAATAAAGTCATCATCTGGGACAAGCTTAATGATGGGGCTGCGGCGGAGCAATAATGCGGTGTAGGACCTTGTGTTCACACCAATCAGTATGACGCTAGTCTCGTAAAATACAGTCAGTCTTTCAGTTTGCTTTGAATAGCAGAGAATGAACCACAGATATGGCTGAGGATAGAAGGTTTGAGTTGGAACGTAAACTGCTTTAATGTTCGAAAAATGATCTTCTGAATCAAAGGAGCTTGCTTGTGAATGCAAGTTCTAAGCATAGGATAAATCTCGTGAGTACTCTCTCGGGATTTTTCATTTTGACCATTGGTGAGTGAAAGGCGACCGTTTATGAAATCCTGACCACAGGGCGCTAAAAATAGGTTACAATGCTCCTATCTTAACAAAAGAATGCTAAAGGAGATAGTGATGACATTTGAATCTATTTATAAAAAGGTGGCACCCATCGTGCACAAAACGCGCAAGGACTACTACATCCAGCTGTGGGATCAAGAAGACTGGGATCAGGAAGGGATGCTGACCTTATCACGCTTGTTGACCGCCTGCCCAGGGATTGAAAACAATGAAGGAGAGTTATTCCGCTTTTTCAAGACCAAGTTTCGGAATTACGTGCTGGACATGGTTCGTAAGCAGGAGAGTGACAAGCGCAAGCTCAACCGCCAAAACTATGAGGAAGTGAGCGAGGTAGCGCATAAGCTCTACATTCGTGAGATGGCTACAGCTGATCGGGTCATTTTGCGAGACATGCTGGAGCAGTACCGACAGGCTTTGCCAGAGCCTTTGCAGGACAATTTTGACCGTCTCATGGGAGGAGAGGTTTTTCGAGGACGCAAGGATATGTTGCGTGATTTGAAGATTTATTTGAAGGATTTTAAACAGTAGAACGAGACTGGGACAGACCATCATGACAGTCTGTCCCAGTCTTATGAAGCATCTAAGACAAAAGATTTTTATCTAAAACTTTGCAGAACATCTAAAAACGAACAAAGGCAGCATTTCGATCAGCTGAAATCCAACTTTGTTCGTTTTTGTTGTTTAGACAAGACTTTTGATACTTAATCTTCAAAATGATTATAAGCCTGGAAATGATCATGGTGGTCTGTCTCAGACTTTTGTTTATTCCTCTTTATGTGTCTGAGATGACTGCCATTGAACAAATTTAGGCTACGATCAGCTTTTTCAATCTCTTGAAGCGATGATGAATCGCTTATGTTCTACCATCAATTCTTTGACAGCAACTGCCATTAGAATAATAACAGAGAGATATTGAACTGGAAGTGGTCTAACGCAGGATGTAAATAATCCCTAAGCGATATCGCTTATGACAATTCATCTGATCTTTATAGGAGCGTAAGTTAAGACTTGTGATCAGTTTATTTTGACACCAAACGAGACTTGTTAAGACTAGCTTCATTTTCGATGTGCTCAGTTTTCAAAGAGATAAACGTAATTCCGTAAATCTTGTTACGGAGTGGCTTTAAATAGAGTCTGATAATGGCTTTAGACAAAGGTTTACAGGTGTTTTAGTCTGGCCAATAGTTTTGATCGATGGGAAGCCAGTTCAAGATAACTATAGATGACTGTATTGTCTGAAAATTTTAATATTACTAGAAAGCGGTTGCAAAACTTAAAAAAGCAGTGTATAATGATTCCGAGTTCATTCAGATAAATAAAAGGTAAGACCAATTGAATAGGTTTATCTTAACTAATGCTAGTTTGCCTCTTTTCGCAGATAGTATTGTTTTTACTTATTATAGGATAGACAGTTATTTGGAACAAGCGTAAAGTGCTTGATTGAATCGGTTCTTTCTTAGAACTGATCTGTTTTTTTACCCTCAAAAAATAATATTTAGGTTTTGCATATACTAAAAAATGAAGGAGATGTTATGGTAAGAGAAAGTTTATTTTCGATTGGACGGGCTGCTGATATGAGTGGTGTGTCTACCAAGACTTTACGCTATTATGAGAGTCTAGATTTAATTCATCCCAAACATGTTTCCGAAGATAGCGGCTACCGGTATTACGACAAGGAAACACTGCTTTTGATTCCGATTATCAAATACTATCAGCAGATTGGCTTAAATTTAAAGCGAATTAAGGAATTAGTCACTGGAGCGGGCTGCTCTAATAATTATCACTACTTAAAGAAGAGACAAGAGGAGTTAAAGGCAGAGCGAGATGAACTATTAGTTGCCTTAGCATCTGTTGATGACTGGTTGCAGCTTATCATTGAAGGAGAAATGTGTCTCCAAAATCAAGTGAAAGAGACTTTTTCAGGTAATGTTCCCATGATTAATTTGAAATACTATCCTGAGGAGAAAAGCTATTTTCAAAATAAACAATCGTACACTTATAATCACAAAGAATCGATTATCAATCTTGAGTGGACGAAGTTTTTGAGCGACAGAGGGTTAGAAGTCTCTGGGCCAGTTATTTTGAAGTATGATTCCTACGAGGAAAAAATGTCAGGAAATAGTCATCAGGTCACAATCTTGCAGCACTGTTTTCCTGAATCGCTAGATTTCATCACTTTTGGTGGATTTATGGCTTTAAGTTGCTACCATATTGGTTCCTTGGATTTAATCCATACCACTTATCAAAAAATGATTCAGTATAGTCAGGAAAATAACTATTTGCTCATGGATGAATGTTATGAGCGCCATGTCATTGATTATTGGGTTACGCAAAACCTAGAGGAATTTGTAACGGAAATCATCATTCCGATAGCCAGTAATACTCTTTGAGTATAAGAATAGCTTAGCGCGACCGATGAACTGACCATTTTGACTATTAAACTAAAAAATAGTATAGCAAGGACAAACTAATTTTTATAGGGTTTGTCTTTTTAATTTATCTGATTTATTGCCCGTAAACTTTTCCCTAAGGATAAAGTTTTGAAAGGAAATAGCTCTTTTTTAAGCTGGAATGACTTGTCTTTTTCTGGTTAAAAAGTAATGTTTAACCTAAAATAAATAAACAGTGGCAAGAATTAAAATTCCTTTTAAGCCTACTAATTGTGAACTTTTTCTTTAATTTATAATTTCTGAAAATTTAAATATTTCTAATTTTAAAAAAAGGATTGACTTTGACCTTATGTAAGGGCTTACAATTGAATAGAAGTGATTTTGTTAGAAAATGAACATAGAGCACCGCTAGTTTATCATTGGGGTGAACTTTATTTTAGGAGCACGGTGTCAGTTATTTTAGTCAAAAAATAAAAAAATGGAGGTACTATCATGAATTCCGAAGCTTTGGGAATGATTGAAACAAGAGGATTGGTTGGTTCTATTGAAGCAGCTGATGCTATGGTTAAGGCTGCGAATGTCAGCTTAATCGGGAAAGAGCACGTAGGTGGAGGGCTGGTTACAGTTCTTGTCCGAGGTGATGTTGGGGCTGTAAAAGCAGCGACAGATGCCGGAGCAGCAGCAGCGCAGAGAGTAGGCGAATTGATTTCAGTCCACGTTATTCCACGTCCCCATACTGAAGTTGAAACGATTTTGCCAAACACAAAATAAAACTGGGAAGTAAGAGGTAATCATTGCATGGGACAAAATGTCAGTAGTGTTAATCAAGTAGGCATAGGTGCACAACAGAAAATGATGGAAATGACCAAGAAGTTCCGCTCAGAGGGTATCCGAAGCGGTGCTGTATCGGGCTTGTTCTACGGTCTTTATTCCTTCGTTATTATGATTGCTCAGGGTTATGACCCAGTCAAGTCAGCAGTTGGGATTCTAGCAGCTCCTTTTGTAACAGGAGCACTTAATGACTTTCTAGGGGGCTGTGTTTTATTGCTAAATGTGATCAGAACTGGGAAATTTCATGAGCTTGGTAGGACACTTGCGACTAAGCCAGGGAAAATCATGCTTCTAGGTTATGTACTTGGTGGCCCTGTAGCTAACGGTGCCTATCTAGTAGGGTTGTATTTGGCGGGTGCTTTTGCGATTCCGATTTCAGCGACAACAGCCGCATTTGGTGCGATTTTTGCAGCGATATTTTTAAAGCAAAAACTGGATAAACGGGTTATGGGTGGCATGCTTTTATGTGTGATAGGTGCGATTATTATCAACCTAGTCAAGCCAGATGGTGCTCCTAATTTTACTCTGGGGATTATCTTAGCGGTTTTGGCTGCAGTTTGCTGGGGCTTAGAAGGAACCATTTCAAGTTTTGGTGGAGCGATGTTGGATTCTGAGGTGACGGTAACATTAAGACAGCTCGTATCTGGGTTGATTCAGATGCTCATTATTGTTCCATTGATTGGTGCGACAGATTTGTTCGCAGGTGTCTTAGCATCGCCTTGGGTGCTCTTCTTGTTGTTGATTTCTGGAGTGCTCGCTGGTTTTTCTTATACCGAGTGGTATCGTTCAAATGCCATGGTTGGTACAGCGGTTGGTATGTCGTTGAACATTACCTATGCATTTTGGGGAGTATTATTAAGTATTCTATTTCTCAATCAGCCGCTGACAGCTACTATTGTGATTGGCTCGATTGTCATTATTGCAGGTGCGATTTTGGTTACAACGAATCCACTAGACTTATTTAGAAAAAAAGAGGTGTAACAGATGGGTTTACTACCGGCACGAACAGCTGTTTTAAATTACATGTCTACGGTTGATGAAGCTGATACACAGCAAGTGATGCTTGCCCTAAAATCTCAATATGGTAGGGAAAAGCAGTTTACAGAGCCGCTTTTCTTAGAACATTTGATGTCACTGGAATGTAATGGCTATCTGGAACAAACGGGTTATGACTTAGATGAATTGGGCAACTTGAGAATCCGTTATAAAATCACAGAAGATGGTCAATCAGCTGTTGAGAAGTATGTTGTAAAAGAATTTAGACACTGAAAGGAGTGAGCAAAATGAGGTATTATGGTGGACAAGCGCTAGGTCTGGTTGAAACCGTAGGATTGGTTCCAGCTTTAGAAGCTTGTGACAAAATGTTAAAAGCAAGTAATGTCAAACTGGTATCATATGAAAATGTTGGCTCTACTCTTGTAACGATTATGGTTGTTGGAGATGTTGCTGCGGTTGAGGCTTCTGTAGAAGCTGGCGCAGCTGCAGCCGCAGCCATTGGAAAGTTGACGTCACATAATGTCATGCCAAGGCCAATTCCTACAGTTGGGGATATTGTTTCCGTGCATGACATTGACAATGTGTAAAGGAGAAAATCGTGGAAAGATATCAAGCAATTGGAGCGATTGAGACATTCGGATTGGTTTATGTGCTTGAAGCAGCTGATGCGATGGTAAAGGCTTCGGATGTTGAAGTTATTGGATACGAAAATACTGCTTCGGGTTACATCTCTGTCATCGTTCAAGGGGAGACAGAGGCCTGTAGAACAGCAGTGGATGCTGGAGTAAGAGCGGTAGAGAAGATGGGAACGGAAGTTTACAGTCACGTTGTCATCCCAGGTCCACATGAGGATTTACGAAAGATTATCGATCGGTATTCCCTATCAGTTTTGCTTCCAGAGGAAACTTCTGAGTAAGAGGGTGTGCCAAATGAGGTATATTGACAAAGATTTAGATGCTATTCAAGAAGCTCGTAACTCATTGCAAAATGCTCAGATGGTTGCTAGTCAGTTAAAGCAGCTGATGCAATCTGATTTAGACGGTTACAGTGCAGCCTTTATTGAGGAAGTGCTAAAGGAAAAAGAGCAATTGATTGATGATTTTGTTCAGGGAAATAGTTATGGTACTGTAGAGGACGAGGCCGAGCTCTGTGTCAAGTTTTTGGAGCGTTTTACACAGACGATTCAACCCGAACGATACGTTGGGATTATAGGTGGAAATGTTGCTGATAAGACCATTGAAATTGGTGTTCCTCTTGGAGTTGTAGCAGTTTTGTTACCAACTCATCCGACCTTTACCTTGCTAGTAAATCTTCTCTTATTGGCCATAAAATCAGGAAATTCTCTGATATTAGTAGCTAATACCTTATCAAAAGCCTCAACCATTAAAAGTCTTAGAAACCTCGTTACACTATCAGAAAAATGTGGCTTCCCTGAAGGAAGCATTGTGATTTTAGAAAATAGTGGCGATGCTGCTGTTTTAGAATTATTGGCTAGCGATAAGCTATCCTTGATCGTCAATATTGGGTGTCCAGAGTATGTGACAAAGGTATTTCAGACAAATACTCCTCTTATTTATGGTGGAGAGTCATCTGGCCCTGTCTTTATTGAACGAACGGCTGATATCAAGCAAGCTGTTGAGGACCTTATTCATTCAAGAAGTTTTAATAACGGAATTTTACCAGGGGCAGAGCAATTTCTTGTCACTGAAGACGTCATAGCTGATGAGCTTATAGTTGCGATGAAGGCTAATGGTGCTTATCTTTTAACAGCAGAAGATTTGCCGCGATTAGTTTCTTTTCTAAAACAATCACAAAAAAATATTGTAGATAATTATATCGGAAAATCAGCGATTTGGATTGCGGATCAGGCGGGAATTTCTGTTCCGCCAGATACAAAGGTTCTTGTGTCTGTACAAGATTATATGAATGAAGAGGATTTTTTCAATCAAAAGTTACTCTGTCCAATCATTTTGGTTTATCTTGAGCCAGACTGGACTCTGGCTTGCACTAAGTGTATGCGCCTATTGGCGGAACTGAAAATGGGGCACACCCTAACCATTCATTCCAAAAATTGGCAAGTTATTCAGGAATTTGCTTTGGTGAAAGCTGTTGGTCGTATCGTTGTCAACGCACCGACTGCTTGTGCAGCGACAGGGATTATCTCAGCGTTTGCACCATCCTTAATTTTAGGTGGTATTACAACTGGACGAGGTTTTAGTTCAGAAAACATTACCCCTAAACATTGGACATACACGAGAAGGATTGGATTTGCTTTAGAATGTTAAAATCGCTGAGAGCGAGCTCACATTTTACTAACTAAAAAGAGTTCGTCATCCTCTCGCGCAGTTACGATTGAAAATAGCGAATGGATGATTGGATTTTAAAAAGTGGATAACGCTACCAATTAGCAGTGGCTGATGTATAGGAATAGCAGTCGTATATCTCTAAACCACTGCGATTAGCTCGTTTTACCAAGCAAAATGAATGGGTTTGGACTTGAGCCCAGCCCTTATTGAGAAAGGACAATAGTCAAATGGAAATGCAGGAATTTACGGCTAAATTAGAAGAAGCAACAAAACAATTAAGTGCTGAGGAGCGCCAAGCACTGACCAAACTTTTCCAGAGTGTATCTGGAGAGATTACGAAACCAGAGGCTAAGCAGACAACAGCTTCAGTCATCGCAGCAGAAGGAACGGAAGTGCCAGATGGCATTACGCCTCGTCTGCAAGCGTTGAAAAATCAATACTTAAATGCTCGTCCAACGATTTCATTACTCCGCGCGATCAACTTGACTCGCGTATCAAAAGAAAATGAAGGCATGCCAAAAGCGGTGCTTCGTGGAACGGCTTTTAAAGAATTTTGTAAAATCGCACCACTTGTGATTCAAGACCATGAATTGTTAGTTGGTGCGCCAAATGGCGGCGCACGGTTTGGTGCTTTCTCACCAGATATTTCTTGGCGTTGGTTGCGGGATGAATTAGACACGGTTTCTACTCGTCCGCAAGACCCATACGATTTGTCAGAAGAAGATAAGAAAATCTTGGTAGAAGAAATTTTCCCATATTGGACTGGTAAATCAGTTGACGAAGCCTGTGAATCACAATACCGTGAAGCGGGTGCCTGGGAATTATCAGGTGAATCCTTTGTTTCAGACTGCTCTTACCATGCCCAATCTGGTGGTGGTGACTCTAATCCAGGTTACGACGTTGTCGGTATGAAAAAAGGGATGTTGGATATCAAGGCAGAAGCAGAAGCCCATCTCGCAAAATTGGATTATGCTAATCCAGATGACCTTGAAAAGATTTACTTCTACAAAGGGCAAATCTTGACAGCTGAGGGTGTGATGATCTACGCAAAACGGATGTCTGACTATGCGGCGCAATTGGCTAGCAAGGAAACAGATCCAAAACGCAAGGCGGAATTGGAAATGATTTCTCGTGTCAATGCCAATGTACCAGCTCACAAGCCAGAAACTTTCTGGGAAGCAATGCAGTACTTGGTAACGATCCAACACTTGCTCCTTTGTGAAGAAAACCAAACAGGCTTGTCCATCGGTCGTGTGGACCAATACATGTATCCATTCTACAAGAAAGACATCGAAGAAGGTCGGATGACAGATTTCCAAGCATTTGAAATTGCTGGTTCTATGTTCATTAAGATGTCTGAAATGATGTGGTTGACATCAGAAGGCTCTTCTAAATTCTTCGCAGGTTACCAGCCATTCGTTAATATGTGTGTCGGTGGTGTTACGCGTGAAGGCCGTGATGCGACAAATGATTTGACTTACTTGCTCATGGATGCTATTCGTCATGTTAAAGTATATCAACCAACTCTTGCAACACGTATCAATAACAAATCACCTCGTAAATACTTGAAGAAGATTGTAGATGTGGTGCGTGCCGGTGTTGGATTCCCAGCTTGCCACTTTGATGATAGCCATATCAAGATGATGTTGGCCAAAGGGGTGTCAATGGAAGATGCGCGTGACTACTGTCTCATGGGCTGTGTGGAACCACAGAAATCAGGTCGTCTCTACCAATGGACATCGACTTCTTATACCCAATGGCCTATCTTGATCGAAACCACTCTAAACCATGGTGTGCCACTATGGTACGGCAAGCCTGTCACACCAGATATGGGGCCGCTTGATCAGTATAAAACCTTTGAACAATTTGAAGCAGCAGTCAAGGAAACCATCAAGTATGTTACTAAATGGACGTCTGTGATGACTGTGATTTCACAACGTGTGCAACGTGAATTGACACCTGTACCACTGATGTCTATGATGTATGAAGGCACCATGGAAAATGGCCGTGGTGTGAAATCTGGTGGTGCCATGTATAACTTCGGTCCTGGGGTTGTATGGTCAGGTCTTGCCAACTATGCAGACTCTATGGCAGCCATCAAGAAATTAGTCTTTGAAGATAAGAAATACACCCTAGAAGAATTGAACCGCGCCATGGTCGCTGACTTTGAAGGCTATGAGCAAGTCAGAGCAGACTGTCTTGCAGCTCCAAAATATGGTAATGACGATGACTATGTCGATTACTTTGCGTCAGATATCATTGAATTTACTGAAGAGGAGCACCGTAAATACAAGACACTGTACTCAATCTTGAGTCACGGTACCTTGTCTATCTCAAACAATACGCCACTCGGTCAAATCACAGGAGCATCTGCTTCAGGACGTCGCGCGTGGGCGCCATTGTCAGATGGCATCTCTCCAGACCACGGTATGGACACCAAAGGCCCAACTGCCATTATCAAGTCTGTATCTAAGATGGCCAATGAAAATATGAACATCGGTATGGTGCACAACTTCAAGATTATGGCTGGATTGCTAGATACGCCTCAAGGTGAAGAAAGCTTGATTACCCTCTTGAGAACGGCAAGTATTCTCGGAAATGGTGAAATGCAATTCAACTACTTAGATAACTCGATTTTGATTGATGCGCAGAAACATCCTGAGAAATACCGCGATTTGATTGTCCGTGTAGCGGGCTACAGTGCCTTCTTCGTTGAATTGTGTAAAGATGTACAGGATGAAATTATTTCACGTACGGTGCTGACTAATATTTAATAACATTTTATTGGGAATGGCACAAAAGTTGGTAAGCCGAAAGATTCGGTTTTGTCATCTATGAAATGTCATTTTGGCTCAATGAATTGAGTGGGTCTGGATCATCTACTCAGCTCCGACCTGTGCAGGGGTAAGATTGAGTTGGCATAGTCAGCAACTCTTATTCCCAACCCCTGCGTCTTGTTCGTTAGACAAAGTGATTTTGTAGAGACTAGGATTATTATACGTGATCTTCAACGGTTATATGCTTTTGTGGGTGAGGGCGAAGCCATCACGGTGGTCTGTCCCAGCCTCAATAACAGGGATAAAAGGTAGTGGTGGTAATGTCCAAAAAACATGAGACACGGATTAACGTTTTTAATGTTCAAAAATACAACCTTTATGATGGACCAGGTATTAGGACGATTGTTTTTTTCAAGGGCTGTCCTATGCGCTGTAAATGGTGCGCAAATCCAGAAGGATTGGAGTTTGGCACCAATATGATGTACAAGGAAACCCTGTGTAAGCCTTATAATAGTTGTGCTGCGACCTGTCCGCTGGGCAAAGTTTGCTTTAAATACAAAAATGAAAACAACCCAGTCCCTTATGAGTATTCGGATGTGGAACACCCCATTGATATTCGAAAATATGCCAAAAAATTGCCGACTAAGGAGGATATCAAAGGCTGTCCAGAAGGTGCACTTGCTGTTGCTGGCGAAGCCAAGACGATTTCTGAGTTGATGGCTATTATCCATGAAGATGATGCTTTCTACGATATGTCCGGTGGCGGGGTGACTCTGTCTGGCGGAGAATGTCTTGCGCAACCAGAAGGTGCACTGGCGCTTCTACAGGCCTGTAAGCAAGATGGTATCAACACAGCGGTTGAAACAGCTGGTCATGTTCCTAATAAAGTGTTTCAAGCAGTTGCTCCTTATGTGGATCTCTTCCTCTTTGATATGAAACATATGGATTCTAAAAAACATAATGAATGGACTGGAGTTGGGAATGAACGGATTTTGACCAATCTCAGATACGTCATCGAATCAGGCTACAATATCAAAATCCGAATGCCGATGCTCAAGGGGATCAATGACAGCGAAGAGGAGATTAGAGCAATTGTTGAGTTTCTTCTCCCTTACAAGGACTATTCTAATTTTGATGGAATTGACTTGCTACCTTACCACAAGCTAGGGGTAAATAAGTATCAGCAATTGGGCATGGAATACCCAATTGAAGGAGATCCGTCCTTGAGTCAGTACGATTTGGATCGTATCGAGAGTTATATTTTGTCTTATGATTTCCCAGTGACGGTTGTTAAACATTAATGATATGCAACAGAATTTGAGCTAAAATGCTTGGTAAACGATATGGCTTCTCTTGTTCCTTGACGTTCATCGGTTGTTCTCTTGTTTTCCAACACATTTGTATCTTACAAGGAGGCTTTAAGTGATTGATGGATTGGGAAAAATTGACCGAATCATTCAAGAATCTGTTCCTGGAAAGCAAATCACTTTAGCACATGTCATTGCTGCTCCTATTGAAGCGGTTTATGAGAGTTTAGGGGTTGCTCACAAGGGCGCTATTGGCATTTTGGCCCTGACACCTTACGAGACAGCTGTCATTGCAACTGATATTGCAGGAAAAGCAGCTGATGTTGAGATTTGTTTTGTGGATCGGTTTACAGGATCGGTAATGTTTAGCGGAGATGTTCAGAGTGTGGAGACAGCTTTGCAGCGTATTTTGAATTATTTTAAAGAAAACCTAGACTTTTCTGTGGTTCACCTAACACGATCATGAGAAAAAGAGTGCTTATTATCGGTCCAGAAGGCAGTGGGAAAAAACGTATCGTACAATTACTGGAGAGGAAGTCAGATCTGTCTTTTAGGAGTTCAGTAACTTATTATTCAGAGACGATAGTCGTTCCTAGTGCGTATTTGAGAAGTCAGGGCATGTTGCAACACATTATTGCGACACAACAAAAAGCAGATAGTATCTTGATGTTGCTGCCTAGCAGTCGCCAATTTAGAGTGTATTCCCCAAATTTTGCAAACGTTTTTAGAATTCCGGTTTTAGGAATTATTGTCCATCAAAAGGAGGGTGATTTGGAATGTTTAGAAGACTGTCGCAAGGAATTGGTTGAAGCAGGTGTTGATAGTATCTATCAAGTGGATTTAAATCAATCGGAGCAATGTCAGGAACTTTTAGCGACAGTAAATGTAATAAGAAAAGGTCAAGAATGAAAATACAAGAATTTAATGTAGGCCCTAAATTTATTTTTGGTCATGGGGCTACAGCGAAACTTTCTGAGCTATCTATCAAGAAGGCCTACATCATTTGTGATCCGTTCATTGTAAAGAGTCAGATGATCAAAACTGTTCTTGATATTCTAGAAAAAAAGGATGTTGAAACGGCTATTTTTTCACATATCGTGCCGGATCCAACTATCGAAATTATTTCTGAGAGTGTCGTTGAGATTAAACAGTTTTGCCCAGATGTCGTGATTGCATTTGGTGGCGGATCAGCCATAGATGCAGCAAAGGCGGTAGTCAAAGTTTATACGGAGTCTGCAAAAGTAGAGAAACCTACAGTCATTGCGATTCCAACAACCAGTGGTACGGGTAGCGAAAATACAGCATTTTCAGTCGTTTCTGATCCGACTCGAAATGAGAAATATGCTTTGGTTGATAAAGCTTTGGTACCAGAAATTGCTATTTTAGACTCTGTTTATACCATGAGTGTGCCAGCTCAGGTGACAGCAGACACTGGCATGGATGTTCTAACGCACTGTCTGGAAGCTTATGTATCTAGTAATGCGAGTGATTTTTCGGACGCCTGTGCAGAAAAAGGAATTAACCTAACCTGGAAATATTTGATTGATTCTTATAAGAGCACTACAAATGAGTTTGCTCGCGAGAAGATGCACAATGCCTCTTCTCTAGCAGGCTTAGCCTTTAATAACGCAGGCTTAGGGATATGTCATAGTCTTTCGCATGCGATAGGAGCGTTCTTTCATGTGCCACACGGGCGAATCAATGCACTTCTTTTGCCACATGTCATTGTTTTTAATGCTTCTTTGACAGAAGAGGGCGAGACAGTTACAACAAGGAGATACGCTCAAATTGCTAATATGCTCCAGCTCTATGGAACTTCTTCAAAGCAGTGTGTGCGCGCCTTGAATTATGCGATTAGATCTTTGACCAATCGCTTAAATATGCCAGCTACAATTGAGGAGTTGGGCATTGATTGTGAAGAATTTAACCGCAGAATACCTGAAATGGCTCAACGAGCGATTGCAGATGCGTGCACGCCGACTAATCCGCGACCAGTTACCGTTAAACAATTAGAAGACATCTATCGTGGTTTATAGGTTTACGGAAGAGAGCTTTCGTCCAGTGACGGAGTGAAGAACTGTTGAATGGAAGAAGAAATTTATGAAATTTTTAACCGAAAATGACTTACGAGTGGCCTATCATGAATTTCCTTTTGAGACGTTCACGATTCCACCGCAAACAAAGCTAACACCCGGCGCAAGAACGTTTTTGATGGACCGAAAGGTAACGATTAAAGACGACAATAGCCTACAGAAGAAAAGAAAATGGTCTCCAGTTGTTCCGAGTCACTGTCAGAAAGAAAAGGAAGATGTGGAGAAGCGAGAATATCAGTCGGATTGGTTGATGATGCGTTGTGAATTTTTTAGAGTAGCTGAAGAATTAGCCGTTTTAGATTCGTCTTTATCCGAGGAGATCTTGCTGTTGGAGCGTGCTCTGGCGGTAGACGTATCAGAAGCAAATTACAATCTTCCGCATATCATCCAGATCGAAAAAGTCCCAGAGAGAGTGGATCGATCATTTATTGAGGATAATCTTTCGGTGGTAGGTCTCTGCCTTCACAAATCTAAGGGGCGCATCTTACGAAGACTATATTCGCTATATTTTCAATTAGGTGCGCTGAGCAATCAGTATCGGTCTTCTGATTGTGAGCGCTTCTTAGAGGTGGCTAATCGTTTGGGACAGCTGATTGCTTATTACCTCAATAAAACAGAGGAGGGAAGCTATGATTCGGGATAAGACATGTGACCAGTATGTCGCAGAGTTTGAAAAGGCAGAGCAGTTTCCCATAAAAGGAGATAGTCCCTACTATCTAACGGGGATTGATTTAGGAACAGCTTATATCGTCCTAGTTGTTTTGGATCATCAAAAGAATATCGTTGCCGGTGCTCATAGGCGAGCGGATGTGATTCGTGATGGCATGATTGTGGATTATATTGGAGCGATCACAATTGTCCGTGAGTTAAAGGAAAAATTGGAGCAGCAATTACAGACAGAACTTCTCTTTGCATCAGCAGCGATTCCGCCTGGTATGGCTACTTTAGATGGAGGTGTGGTCAAAAATGTTGTTCAAGGTGCGGGTTTTGAATTAACAGCTCTCCTTGATGAACCAACAGCAGCCAATACAATCGTTGGTCTGATAAATGGTGCGATTGTGGATATTGGTGGTGGGACTACTGGTATTTCCATTTTAAAAGATGGGCAGGTGGTTAAATCTGTTGATGAGGCGACTGGGGGAACACATTTTACCTTAGTTGTTTCAGGAGCATGCCAGTTGCCATTTGATGAAGCAGATGATTATAAGAGAAACTCCCGTAACCATCAGGAATTGCTTGGTCTTTTAAAACCTGTTGTCCAAAAAATTTCTTCCATTATTAAAAAAAGCATCGAAGGGTTCGATATTGATCTTATTTATCTGGTTGGGGGAACAAGTTGTCTCACAGGGATTGAGAAGATTATTGAGCAGGAGTTGGGGATTCGAACAATTAAACCGAGAAATCCTATGTTTGTGACCCCAATTGGTATTGCGATGAATTGTAGTCAAGAGGTCATTGACTGAATAAGGAGGGAAGATGTTAGTTGCAGAATTAGTAGATACCATCTGGGCAACTCGCAAATCGGATAGCCTGAGCGGCGTCAAATTTTTACTGGCTGAAGTCAAAGGTGGCAGTCGCGCAGGTGAGTTGTTGGTTGTGGTAGATAGCATTGGCTCTGGCATTGGAGACCGTGTCATTATAGCGACTGGCTCTGCCGCTCGTCGCATGATGGGAGATGATCAGATGCCTGTAGACGCTGCAGTCATTGGGATTATTGATGAGAATTATGATGAAATCAAAAAACAAAATGGGAAAATAGAGAGATTTTCTTAATCGAATGGATACGGCTAAAATCTTAGAGAAAATTAGTAAAGCTTCCAGATTCCTTTGACTGTTCTTGTTTTCCTACTAAATCTTATATAGTCGTGTATTTTAATTAAATTGAACTCAAGCTAGAATCCTAGAAAAAATTCAAAGTCCTCCTCAAGTCCCGCGACTTGTCGTCTGTTTTCCCATTTTCCAGCGTATTTTTCAACGCCCCCATATCTTAGAACTGAATTCGGCCTAAAATCCTCGATAAAATTCAAAAACTTCCTCAAGTCCCGCGACTTGTCGTCTGTTTTCTCATTTTTCATCGGATTTTTCAACGGCCTCATATCTTAACTAATAAAGGAGAAGAAATGGCAAAGTTAATTGTTGCAAAAGATATTGTCAGTTGCCATGAAGCTGGCCAGTCGGTGTGTCACCTTGAAAAAGGGACAATTATTACGCCTGCTGCGTACGATGAAGCCAAAAAGTACGGAATCACAATTGAGACCTGCAATCAGGTTTGTCCAACAAGTCATTCATCAGATAAAGACATAGATAGCATCAGCACAGAGGAGATTCTATCGCTTCTAAAAAAGTTTTTGACCAATAATGATGAGGAAGGCAATGCAAAACCATGCTTACCTTATCGAAGTGTCTCCCACCCCAATGGTCTTAAAGTGGTTAAGGGTGGGACTGTTAGAATGGATGAATTTGATACAGGAAATCCTAAAGATAAGGTTGGTTTTCAAGAGTTAGTCGGTAAAAACGAATCCCAAATGAGCGCTGGCTTCTTAACGATTGACCGTTCCAATTTTGCTTGGAAACTGCCCTACGAAGAGATTGACTATGTTATCTCTGGCACTGTTTCTATTGAGATTGATGGTCAAACTTATGTTGCTAGAGAAGGGGATGTCATCTTTGTTCCTTCGGGATCAGATGTTGTCTGGGGATCGCCAGATCAGGCTAAAATTTTCTACACAACATATCCTTCAAATTGGTCTGACTTGATGTAACGAGGAGGTTCAAAATGAAAGCATTAGGCATGATTGAAACCTTCGGATTGATTGGAGCGATTGAGGCAGCAGATGTGATGTTGAAAGTAGCAGATGTTTCCTTATTGGGCGCAGAGAAAGTCCGAGGCGGGCTAGTCATGATTAGCGTTGAAGGAGATGTTGGAGCTGTTAAGACAGCTGTGGAAGCTGGTGCTAGTGCTGTTAGACGTTTAAATGAACGCAGCCTTCAGGGTTCTCATGTGATTCCAAGGCCTGATTATCAATTGCAATCTATCTATGATGCAAAAGATATTTCTGCAAATAGTGATGTGACAAATCTCACCAAAGATGAATGCTTTGAACAACAAGAATTGTCAACGGAGACAGTTGGAAAAGCAAGTTTTGAAGAGGATTTGGCACATAGTTTTGAGGAGTCCGTAGAGCTCATAACAGAAGGATCAGGAAAGGGTGAAGAAGCCGCTAAAGAAGTAACTGACAGTATTCACCAGGTGAGTCTGGAAGAATATGAGCGAGGGCTCAGAAAGACTAAGGCTGCTGACTTGAGAGCGTTGGTCTCTGAGAATCCCAAGATTCACATTTCTGAGGAAGAGCTAGAAAGGTTGGTCAGACGAGAAATGATTGCTCTGTTGGTTGAAGCCTTTCAAGGGTAAAGCTAGTGATGATAGAGAGGAAGATTTGAGAGAATGAAAGCAATTGACATTGATCTCTGCTCCATTCAAGAAGCGCGAGACTTGGTAAGGCAAGGCAAAAAGGCAGCTGATGCTATAGCCGCATTTTCTGAGGAGCAAATTGATCGCATTCTTCAGCGTATTGTAAAAGCGGTTGAAGCGAATGCTTATTACTTAGCTGATATGGCTGTTGAAGAAACAGGTTTTGGCAAGGTGACCGATAAGGCTTACAAAAACTATGCAGCTTCGCGGCTATTGTATGATGAAATAAAAGATGAGAAAACCTCAGGTATTCTAGAGTTGGACGAGCACAAAAAAGTGTTTAAAGTAGCAGAACCGATGGGCCTGCTGCTGGGGATTACCCCCTCCACTAATCCGACATCCACAATCATCTTTAAGGCGATGGTTGCCATAAAAGCTCGCAATGCGATTGTTTTTGCCCCGCATCCCTCTGCCAAACGCTGTAGTGCTGCAGCTGCAGAATTGGTTCGAAAAGCTGCGGTAGAAGCTGGAGCACCTGAGCATATTATTGGTTGCGTGATGAACCCGACATTAGAAGCGACAACTGAGCTGATGCACGCTAAAGAAATCGCCTTGATTATTGCGACAGGTGGTCCTGGCATGGTGAAAGCTGCTTACAGCAGTGGAAAGCCTGCCATTGGTGTGGGAGCAGGAAATTCTCCAGCCTATATTGAAAAAACAGCTGATGTCAAAAAAGCGATTGCCAATATTGTGGCTTCTAAGACATTTGACAATGGCACTATTTGCGCTTCTGAGCAAGCCATTATCTGTGAAGAGTCTAATCAAGAGGCAGTTCTTAAGGAGCTAAAAGATCAAGGTTGTTATATGATGACCAAGGAAGAGACTGATAGGGTTTGCGAGATACTCTTTAAAGGAAATTCCAAAGGGTGCAATCTATCTATGAATCCTAAGTTTGTAGGACAATCCGCACTTTCTATCGCTCAGGCAGTAGGGCTTTCTGTTCCAGAAAACACAGTCTTACTGGTTGGTCCTCAGTCAGGTGTCGGTCAAGGAAATCCACTGTCATTTGAAAAATTGACGACAGTTGTTGGTTTTTATGTCGTGAAAAATTGGGAAGAAGCTTGTGCCCTGAGTATTAAGCTTTTGCAAAATGGGATTGGCCATACGATGAGCCTTCATACAGAAGACCCTGAAATGATTTTTCGTTTTTCAAGCAAGCCAGCGTCTCGTATCTTGATCAATACGGGAGGTAGTCAAGGTGGGACTGGCGTTTCAACAGGTCTACCAATTGCCTTTACCTTGGGTTGTGGTACAGATGGTGGCAGCTCAGTTTCAGATAATTTGTCACCAAAACACCTCGTCAATGTCAAGACGGTAGCCTATGGCTTGAAGGACATCTCCAAACTGATGTCAGACGATGCGATTTTCCAGGCTTTGCCAAAACAAACGCTCTTAACAGATGTCAGCAAGGTTGATGCTTCCTGCTCCGCCTCTGTTCATGTCTCTAAAAACAGCGTTTGTAATAGTCAACAAGCCTTTTTAAACCAAACACCGCAGTCTATTCAAGAAGCATTTGAAAAAAGACAAGAAGTAGTTGTAGAAGAATCTGTCCCGAACAATGTTAACACTGGAAATACTTCTGATAACGAAGCGATTGTCCGAGAGATCTTATCGGCGTTAAAACAAAAGTAAGGGAGGAGATATGGAAGAATCATTAGAAAGTCTGTTTTATCAGGTTATTGATCAGCTGAGTGGTGTTCCTGGAACAGCACAAGAACCTGCTCCATTCTCATCTATAGTTGAAAATACTAAAGTAACAGAGGACGATTTTTCGATTCCGTTAGGAGTTTCGAACCATCACATTCATCTTTCACAAAGGGATGTCGATGTTTTGTTTGGTAGAGGGTACCAGTTTGGGGTTTTAAAAAATCTTTCCCAAAAAGGTCAGTATGCTTATCAGGAATGTGTTACAATAGCAGGTCCCAAAGGAGTCATTGAGAAGGTTCGGATTTTGGGACCTGTTAGGGACGATACACAGATAGAACTGACGGTTACAGATTGTTTTAAAATGGGAATTAAAGCACCACTTCGGATTTCAGGTGATATAGATGGGACACCAGGCTGCACAGTTATTGGTCCGAAGGGATCTGTTCAGCTGGGGAAAGGGTGCATCGTTGCCAAGCGTCATATCCACATGTCACCTGATGATGCACATCGGTATGGTGTTCAAGATGATCAAACTGTTTCTCTGGAATTACCGGGAGAGCGCGGTGGAATAATAGGGAATGTCGTGATTCGTGTGAATGAGACATTTTCATTAGAATGTCATCTAGATACAGAAGAAGCAAATGCACTCGGAGTATCAGGTGAAGATAAATTGAAATTAATTAAATAAAGGAGACCCCAATGAACTCAGAAGCACTAGGAATGATAGAAACCAAGGGATTAATCGGCTCAATTGAAGCAGCCGATGCAATGGTCAAGGCAGCCAACGTGACCTTGATTGGTAAGGAGCATGTCGGCGGTGGCTTGGTAACGGTCATGGTTCGTGGCGATGTCGGTGCTGTCAAAGCAGCCACAGATGCAGGTGCGGCAGCTGCTGAGCGTGTCGGCGAATTGGTATCAGTGCATGTGATTCCACGCCCACATGCTGAAGTGGCTGCGGTTTTACCCGCTTCCAAATAATGTGAACTCATAAGAAATAAGGAGACCCCAATGAACTCAGAAGCACTAGGAATGATAGAAACTAAGGGATTAATCGGCTCAATTGAAGCGGCTGATGCAATGGTTAAGGCAGCCAACGTGACCTTGATTGGTAAAGAACATGTCGGCGGTGGCTTGGTAACGGTCATGGTTCGTGGCGATGT
>NZ_KB904560.1 GCF_000380085.1 Streptococcus merionis DSM 19192 | reverse complement strand
CGATAGCTTCTTTTTGGATCTCTGTTGTCTCTACAATCGCTGGTTCAAGTGGCGTGAGTGGACGATGTGTCCTTTCATATTCTGCGATGAAGTCATCAACTTGCTTTTTCACCTTGGCAACATTTTCAGGGATAAATGTTTTGTAGTCAAATGTGCCTAAGAGTTCTGCGGTTGCGAGATAAGTAACTTCTCGTTCTAACTCATTAGCTAATTCTGTCGCTTTCTCATTTTTCAAGGCTCTCAGACGACCAATATCGGAACGCATAGCTTCTTGTCCTTTTTTGAGCACTTCTAAATACATCTGATACTCTTTGGTGTAAGTAGCGACAGCATCCTCTGCATCTTTGACATGTTGGTCAACCAAACCAAGAGCAGTATCGTTAAGGACACTTATCAAGTGTTTCTGTCTTTCCAACTCTTTCACCAATTCAGTTGTCTTAGGCTTCTTAGAATATTCCTCAATCAACTTTTCAATCTTTTGAACACCCTCTGCCTGTTTGTCCAAGTTATTGACAAGCTGTTGAATTTCTTGGAAAGCGGGTTTTAATTCTGTTTCAAAGTAAACCCGCAGGTTCTCTCCAAACTGACTAGCATAGCTATTACTAGGTGTTTGTTTTATATAATTTTTAAATAACTCTTCAAGTTTCTGACTTTCTGGATATCTCTTTCGATATTCCGCAACTTGTCGTGTATAACTTTCTATTTGTAACTGACGGTTAAAATCAACGAGATCATTGTATTTAACTTCCAACTGGTTAAACTTATTCTGATCAGGTTTGACAGAATCCTGCTTAAATGAACTCATCTTACTTGTACCAACACGTGAGAACTCTTTCCATAAGTTATGTTGTTCATTATAATCTTCTGTCTCAGGCGCTTTTGGAAGCTTATCTAAATTAGCTAGACTGGCTTCTAATTGTTTAATAAGTTCTTTACCTTTGCTGATCAAACCGTTTAGATTATCTGTTTTTGCACGCTCTAGTATCTTAGCTGCTTCTTCTTTTGTCTTATCTTCTAATTCATTAGAGTAACCATTTTTTTGTTCTTGTGTCAGATATTTAAAGTCTTTAATTTCTTTATTAACTTTATTGGCTGCTTCAAAATCTTCCTTGCCTTTTTGATTTTTAGCAGCAGCTTCTTTTAGGATATTTTCGATCTCATTTTTTGAAGCCACTTTCTCAAGTTGCTCCACATAAGAATTTTTCTCTTTCAAATGTGGCATCTGATAGATTTTATTTTTAGCTTCTTCTGCCAACCTTTCAATCTCGGCTTTTTGTTCTTGTGCTAACTCTTTCATAAACATTTCAGGGATTTCTTTTTTAGCACTTGTTAAGCTAGTAGCTTTGTTGAACAAAGCTTGATACTTCTGTTTTAGATTTTGGGAGGCTTCACTTTTATTCAATTTTTCTATTTCTTCTTTAACTGTTTTATCTAACTCTCCCTTGTAATCTTGATCAATATACCCTTTAGCTTCTTCAATGGTCTTTGGTTTAATGACCTCTCCACTTCTGTGAATGATATCAGCTCCAATGAACGAAAGAAGTTTTTCTTCTAATTTTTTGCTATCAGTAACTCCTGACTTGATAAACGTTTCAGACAAGTCTTGACCCTGCTTAGCAAAGGCTTCTTTATAGTAATTGTTAACTTCAGCTAATTCTTTTATCTTTTCATAAATCTTTTTATACTCAGCAATCTTACTTTGATCAGCCGGCGCGTCTTTTTGTGGCTTTTCTTTCTCTGAATCAGCTGATGAATTGTCTTGATTTTCTGGCTGTTTTTCTTCAGGTTTAGCTGGTTGATCTTTTTGTGACTGTTCTTCTGTGTCTGGACTTCCTGGATCATCGCCTTGTGGTTGATCTTTTTTGAGTTTCTCTACTTCTCGTTCCAACTCTTCTGGAATAGTTTTATAGATATCTATAAGTGAAGCTTCTTGTAGCTTATCAAAGTATTTTTTCTTCACTTCATCACTAATAGATGAATTCAAAAAAAACTTCTCTCTTAGACTATTGGCTCCCTCTGAATAAGCTCTAGAATAATCCCTAATTATAAAGTCTCTGATATTGTTTCCAGATGTCTTTTCTCCTCTAGCATTTACAATTGCCTGAACATACCCCGCCAGAGCAACACTTTTATCATAATCATCTTTATTATTTGAAGTAAAAACAGTATCTAGATTCTTTGCTGAATCAGAATCTTTCGTACTTCCGTACTGTTTATAATTAATCTCTTGTAGCTCTTTTACGTAGCTGTATATATCTTGGAGATTTCTCCCCACACCCTTTTGCACTGGCTGTTCCGCTCTCGCCTCTGCCACTGGTAAAGGTTCTGCTGGCTCTTGAGTGAGTGTGATAGTCTCAGGCTCTTTCGGTAGGTCAGTTTCTTTAGGCTCTTGGCTTTCCGTTGTGGTCGGTTCGGTCGGTTCTTCTAGTGGGGTGATTTCAGATGTTGGAGGTATCTCTTCTTTTACTGCTACCTCATCTGACAAAGTTGAATCCGTTTCCATTTTATCGCTTGAAGACCTGGCCACTTCACTTGCTGAGGGCTGTTCCATCGTTGTTGCAAGGGCGGTAGAATTAGCACCAAAAACGACCATAGCAACCGCTATCGAGCCAACACCACACTTTAACTTTCTAATCGAGTACCTTAAATCTCTCTGGTTTTTCATGACTTTTTCCTCATTTCATCGTACTGTATAGCCCCATAAATTTAGGTTATGGAGAGAGCAAAAAAATCTCACATACATGAGTTCCTTTTCTATAGTACTAGGCTACCATCACAATCTTTTGTTAATCTGTGGTTTGTGTACATTTTTTGTGTTTTTTAGAAATTCGTCTGATAGCTACCACTTACACTATGAAAACACAGTAAACTTAGAGAGATTGCGACTCTTATCTCATGAAATAAACCATGTCTACACCTTGTTTACCTTGATAATGATTTTACAAAGAGGCTGGACAAAAAATCCAACCTCACCACTCATCGTTTGCGAAACATCTTAGCGCAGGAGTATTTACGATTCCTACACTCTGTCATCTTCGACATTATCTGCCAAGGGTAGGGTAATCACAAAGGCTTTGACGTAAGGAGCTGAAGGTGTTGTATCAAGTGCTACTTGGCCATGGTGCAGGCGGATGATTTTATCAACAATGGCAAGTCCCAGACCTGACCCGCGATTTCCCGCTGTTCTTGCCCTATCTCCTGTCACAAAGGGATTAAATATCTCTGCTGCTATCTCTGGCTCAATAGGCACACCGTTATCTGCTAAGGTGATTTTAACCTGCTTTTCTTCTTTTTGAACTCGGAAATAGAAGGTCGTTCCTTCTGGATTATAGTGGAAAAAGTTATTGATGACGTTATGTAACACGCGGTCAAACTTAGCGCTATCTAATAAGAGAGGCATACTTTTTTCTGTTAGTTCAATATCTATCGGATACTGATTTAAGGCGAATTCCTCATAAGATTTTTCCCAGTATTGCTGTAAATACACTGAAAAATCAACTTTTTTCAATTGTACAGAAAAGTCTGGGTGCTCAATATTACTATATTCATGAAAGGAATTGATCAAGTCGTTTAAGACACTAGCCTTGTAATGGATAATCTGCAAGTAGCGTTCTTGATTTTCTTCAGCAATTATGCCTTCTTCCATAGCTTTGGCATAGCCTTGGATGACTGTAATCGGAGTTTTCAAGTCATGGGAAATATCTGCCAGCATCTGCCTCTTACTGTCTTCTAACTGTGCACGCTTTTGCTCACTTTCTCGTAATTCTGCGGAAATTTTATTAAAGGTATTGGAAATATTGACCAATTCTTTTGGTCCATCATAGGCGACATAGACCTCTTCTTCTCCTCGATTTTTAGGAAGCGTCTCCAAAGCATTTCCCAAAATAGCCAACGGTTTAGCAATTTTTCTTCGAATGCGATAAGAGAAGAGAAAAATTAAAAGAATACAGATCGCAAAAAATAAAAATAAATTGGTAAATACCCGAGAAAAGAATAGCTTGTACTCCATTTCTGTATCATAAGGTCGATACAAGATAAGTGCCATTTTTTCACCGTCTTTTGTTGTGAAATTATAGCGATGCAGATTATACTTGTCTGAAAACCTATGCGTCATCAATTTTAATTCACGCTCAGTGAACTGTGTGTATGCCATTGGCTTCCTCGAAGATATTACCCTCAGTTGGTCATCCATCAAAAAATCAAACTCTTCTCGTAATATCTCAATCGGCTCATCGATGTATTTTTTATCTTTATAATTTCGCTGGACGATAGAAAAACTTTGACCGGATTGATCTTTAAACGGTACCCAAGTGAGATAATATTTTTCATCAAATTCGGGAATCACAGATACCTCTTTTGCTGTGAGCGGATGTTTTTCTTTTGAATTGCTTGTGTAGACAAGCCCCCGTTCATAAGAGAATATCTCGTAGAAACTGCCTAGTGTGGTTAAAGAGTCTATAGGGAGATGCTCAAACTTCTTAGATGTTAGATGGTCATCTAATTTACTGATTTGTGCGAGAGAAGGAAGATGATTGGTATCTGCATATAAAAGCACACTTTGAAATAACCACAAGGTACTTCCCAAAAAGAAAAGAAGCACATAGGCAGCATAGCTTCTTACAAGTAAGCCTACTAGGCTGCCTTTCTTTTGCTTACGTTTTTTCAATCTTGTATCCCACCCCTCTGATTGTTTTGATATATCTAGGATTTTTGGCATCTTCTTCGATTTTATCTCGAATGTTAGAAATGTGAGTCATAATTGTACTTTCATCTCCTCTGGCATCTTGATCATTAATCATATCGTAGAGCTGTGATTTGGTAAATATCCTACCAGGAGATTCCATTAAAATATGAAGCAGTTTAAATTCCTTGGCTGTCAAGGTAATCTTCTGCCCAGCTTTTTCTAGGAGAAATCTCTCGCTATCCATCATGAGATTCCCAATTGTCAAGACCTTGGAAGCAGTGGCTTTAGGATTTAGGTCATGATAACGGCGCAAGTGTGCATTGACGCGCGCTAAGACTTCTAGAGAATTAAAGGGCTTGGTGATATAATCATCCGCTCCAATATTGAGTGAGAAGACTTTATCTAGATCTTCTTTTTTGGCTGATAAAATCATGATCGGAATGGAGCTGGTTAGGCGAATAGCTTTGGTTAAACTATTACCGTCCATTTCTGGAATCATGAGGTCAATAATCGCCAAATCAATCGTTTCTTTTCGGAAGATATCATAAGCAGTTTTACCATCAGACGCGCAAAATACTTTGTACTTTGCATTTTCTAAGTACAATTTTAAAATCGCTGCGATATCCTGATCATCTTCTACAACCAATATGTGATACATCCTACTACTCCTTTTATCCCTAATGGCATTTTCTGATTAGACTTTATTTTAACTTTCTAGGATATATCCTAAGCCTGGCATTGTCTTTAAGGGAATGCCAGCTATTTTCTTTCTAATATGCTTGATGTGATTGTCTAAAACTCTGGTCTCCAACTCTCCGTATCCCCAAATCGTCTGCATGAGCTGTGCACGAGTCACTAGGCAATCACACCGTTTGACCAGCAATTCCAAAATCTGAAATTCCTTTTTCGTCAAACGCACTGATTCGCCTTTCCAACTAACAGCACAGGCTTCAAAATCGACATGTAAATCACCAATTGTCATCTCAGATTTCGCTGTGTTAAGTCGTAATACGTTCTTGACACGCTCAACTAAGACCAAAGGAGAAAATGGTTTTACGATATAATCAGCAATCAGTTGCTTGAAACTAAGGAGTTGTGTATATTCATCATCAACTCCTGTCAGCATGATAATCGGCACTTCACAAAAAGTTCTCACCTCCCGCAATACATCCAGACCATTGATCACCGGGAGCATGATGTCTAATATGACCAAGTCATATTTCTCCTGTTGAATAAGCTCGAGAGCATCTTTGCCATTAAAAATAGACTCTGTTTGATAATCTGCTCCTTCTAGCACTTCTTTGATTAAATTATTAATATCTTTGTCGTCTTCTACAATTAAAATTTTAGTCATACCTTTTCCTAATCTGTTAATTCCTTACCATGAGAGGAACCAAAAAGAAGTTGATAAAAAAGCAGCTCTAAGAACTCCTTTTCCACACAACATAAATGAAAAATGTTCATATCATTTTGAGAATTGATTCATAGTTTGACAACTACCTATACCAATTATACACTAAAAAAGAAAACTATCCAAGGTTTATGATAATTTTTTGAATCTTCTTTAGCACTTTTTCCTAGACTAACTTTCGTTTATAAGGACAATGGAATTTCACCATAAATTGTTATTAAAAGCTGTC
Source organism: Streptococcus merionis DSM 19192 (assembly GCF_000380085.1). Taxonomy (GTDB): domain Bacteria; phylum Bacillota; class Bacilli; order Lactobacillales; family Streptococcaceae; genus Streptococcus; species Streptococcus merionis. The sequence continues at coordinate 84,196 of NZ_KB904560.1, read as the reverse complement.
AAATTGCTGTATCATCAGCTCTCTTAGATGATGGAAATCTGACCTTTGAAATATATTCGATTTCCGAACAAGTCTAATGGTGAAAAAGGCGAGAAAGTTAAGTGCACCTAAAAAGAAAGCATATACAAAATTCGATTGCAAAAACGAATTGAGTGGGAACGAACTCAAGCAACCAAAAAGAGTTCGTTTTCCCACCCCGCACAGTTACGGTGGTAACACTGGTTTGTTGAAGACAAACCAGATGTTCCACCTATGCGATAGCTGTCCAAGAGTTGCGAACATTGTAAGCAAACGATTGGAGACAGCGAACCGCTGATTAGGCCGGATGGATTTGGAGTGTAAAACACGAACAAATCTACCAATCAGCAGTGGTTCATTAGCGCTAAAGCACCTAATGATCTTTGCAGGGGTAAGACTAAGTTGGAGTCTTACTCCCAACCACTGCGCTGAGATATTGACGTAAACTATGAGTGATGAGGCTGGACTTTTTATACGTAATCTTCAATGATTACATGTTTTTTGGGGGAGTGAGGGCGAAGCCATCATGGTGGTCTTACCCAGCCTCATTCATTTTTTAGCGTGCTATTCTTAGTATTATTGGTCATTTCGCTGATTTTTCAGCAAGATCCCTAACCTTTCATAACAGAGTAGCCTGAAAAATCCCAAACATCAGTCGCTAGACCTTCATAGAATTCGGGCTCGTGACAGACCATAAGAATGCTACCTTTGTATTCTTTGAGGGCGCGTTTGAGCTCTTCCTTAGCGTCGACGTCCAAATGGTTGGTCGGTTCATCTAGGATAAGGACATTGCTCTCCTTATTTTGCAGCTTGCAGAGACGAACCTTAGCCTGCTCACCACCGCTGAGGACACGCACGTTACTCTCGATATGCTTGGTAGTTAGACCACATTTGGCAAGGGCTGCACGTACTTCGGCCTGATTCATATACGGAAAAGTATCCCAGATCTCATCCAAGCAAGATTTGTCTATATTTCCAGACATTTCCTGCTCAAAGTAGCCAATTTCCAAAAACTCTCCGCGCTCGACACTGCCGTCTAGTGGCTCGATCAAGCCCAGAAGACTCTTGAGCAGAGTTGTTTTACCAATACCGTTTGAACCTGTGATAGCAATCTTCTGACCGCGCTGCATTTCCAGATTCATAGCTTGGGTCAGGGGATTGTCATAGCCGATGATCAGATTTTCAGTCTTGAAGATGTAACGCCCAGGTGTTCGTGCTTGGAGGAAATGAAATTCTGGTTTTGGACGTTCTTGGACCAGTTCAATTTTATCCATCTTGTCCAATTTTTTCTGACGAGACATCGCCATGTTACGAGTTGCTACGCGAGCTTTATTTCGTGCCACAAAGTCTTTGAGATCAGCAATTTCTTTTTGCTGACGGTTGTAGGCAGCCTCTATTTGAGCCTTTTTCATAGCATAAACTTCTTGGAATTTGTCGTAATCGCCTACATAGCGATTGAGCTGTTGATTGTCCATATGATAAATCAAATTGATGACGCTATTAAGAAAAGGAATGTCGTGGGAAATCAGTATAAAAGCATTTTCGTAGCTATTCAGATAACGGCGCAACCATTCAATGTGCTCTGCGTCTAGGTAGTTGGTTGGCTCGTCCAGAAGCAAGATGTCTGGTTTTTCTAGCAAAAGCTTGGCCAGCAGAATCTTGGTCCGTTGCCCACCAGATAGTTCTGTCACATCGCTATCCAAACCAAAAGCTGTAATTCCAAGAGCCCGTGCCACTTCCTCAACCTTAGTGTCCACGATGTAGAAGTCGTGTGATTCGAGCAAGTCTTGCAATTCGCCAGTCTCTTCCATGAGCTCTGCTATTTTAGTATCGTCTGCGTCAGCCATTTCCATATAGGCTTCACCGATACGAGTCTCATAATCATAAAGGTAGGCAAAAGCTGATCGTAAAACATCACGAATCGTCATACCAGGCTCAAGGACCGTATGCTGATCTAAATAGCCAACACGGACACGCTTACTCCACTCCACCTTACCTTCATCTGGCTGAAGTTTACCCGTGATGATGTTCATAAAGGTTGATTTCCCCTCGCCATTGGCTCCGATTAGGCCGATATGCTCACCCTTAAGAAGACGAAAAGAAACATCGTCAAAAATCGCACGTTCTCCAAAGCCATGGGTCAAATGTTCCACATTTAAAATACTCATTAGTCATCCTATACTGTTATAAATTTGCCAGTCACAAAAACAAGCATACTCTTACTATTTTATCCTATTTCATAGGATTTGTCATGGAAATTTCTCTTCAAAAACCATTGAAATTACTTGTTTCTGAAAGTGGTTTTGGTATAATAAAATTAGTATAAAAAGGAGAATTAATTATGGCTATTCCTGTAAAGGGGTTGATGAAAGCTGCAAAAGTTGTAGCTCCAATTGTCGCTAGTGCAGCTCCTATGGTGAAAGATGTTATTGATCAGCAAAACGAAGCTAAGAAAGATTACATCCAACTTCCTAATCTCGTTGACATGCGTTTAACAGACGCTATTGGGCATCTTGAACGACTGCATTTTGTTCCTCAAGAAATGCTGGTTGAGCCTCATAAGAAATATTTAACCAAAAAAGTCGATTATGTCCTCCAAATGGATCCTAAACCTGGTAAATACCCAGAGGGAACCTTGGTCAAAATTTATTATATGAACGCAGACATTTTAGACCAATGTGATGACCAAGTGGAACTTCCTAAGATCAAGGGACTTGACCTTGAGGCGGCTACAGAACTTTTGACCAATAAAGGTTTTGAAGTCGTGACGGCTTTGGCAAAGCCTCATAAAAACTACGCAGATGATCACAATAATTGTGTGGTCGACTTTGAACCAAAGCCTGCCCTTTTTACTAATAACCTCCGTCGCGGCACAACAATTACCCTTCACTATGTCAATGATGTGATTATCGAAAAGAGCCAACACCTCCTCGAAGCCGAAAAAGCAAAGCAAGCTAGTAAAGCAAAAGTTGTTGATGATGGCGTCAAAGCAATCGGAGACGGTATTAATAATCTCAAAGGGATCTTTGGGAAAAAATAAAAAATGAGGCTGGGACAACTCCTGGCCTCAAACCGTTCATATCGCAATATAAAACTAAGTTTCTGACATGACAATCGCTAGGATAATATAAAGCGCTATTGCTCCTCCGCCTAAAAGTGCTCCCACGACAAATCCCAGACGGACATTATCTGACTTCATGCCAAAATACTCTGCAAGACCTCCACAGACCCCAGCAATCTTTCGATCCGTGCGAGATAAAACTAATCTTTTATTCATAATGACCTCCATAATTTGTAATCGCTTTTATTTTAACATAAATTAGAATATATCTCAATCTGACTAAGCCGTTTTACGTGTAGTAAACTCGCTTAGCACTTGTTAAAGTCACTAATTTGTCTTTCTTTTCACAAAATATGGTATACTTAACTTATAAACAACTTTTTTATCTTTGCACCTTTAAAGGAGGTTTCCGATGATTCCAATGCCTTTCTCTATGTAGAGAATGACCCTCATGCTTTTTTAGAAGAAGATGACCTCAAGGTACTAGTGAGTGATCATGAGAGATATCTCAATAATTCAAATCGAAATCGAAAAGCAGATAGATCACAGGTACCATTTAGTGATGAATTTGATAAACAGATTAATTTAGGATTTGGTAATACCTTGGATTTTTATCAATTGGCAGAAGGTAGTAAAACTTACACCATTGAGTTCCAACCTCTGACAATTGATGGTAAGGAATTATATGTCTCCCATACGACCAACACATTTGCTGATGGGGATGTGGTTGAATTGAACTATGTTTTAAAAGCTGGATTATCTCTGGTCACAGCAAAAGCAATGTTCAAAGCAGAAGATGAAGCAAGACTGCGTCCAGAAATCGAAAAGTCACTTGCCAGCATCGAACCATTTACCCTAGATTACCTGGATGAAAACGAGCCAGATTACCACGGCGTGACAATTGATGAAGAAAAAGAAAAACAAGATGGGCAATAAGCCGATCTTGTTTTTAGATGCTAAGGTATTCTTCCAAATCGGTCAAAGCACGTTCAGCAATGGCTTCGTAACGCGTTTTCTTATCACGAATACGTGGCCCTTCCAATTCCTTGATAATACCAAAATTGACATTCATTGGCTGGAAATGCTTGCTCTCCGTGTGGGTGATATAGTAAGGTAGGCTGCCGATAGCTGTTGTCTCAGGGAAGAAAATTGGCTCTTCACCCTTAAACAGTCGCGCAGCATTAATTCCCGCTACAAAGCCGCTGGCAGCAGATTCTACATAGCCTTCAACACCTGTCATCTGACCTGCAAAGAAGAGATTGCTCTGCTTTTTAGACTGGAAAGCTTGGTTGAGGAGGTTTGGCGAATCCATATAAGAATTGCGGTGCATGACACCGTAACGGACAAATTCGGCATTTTCAAGACCTGGAATCATTTGAAAAACACGCTTTTGCTCGCCCCATTTAAGATGAGTTTGGAAGCCAACCATGTTATAAAGGGAACCAGCTGCATTGTCCTGACGAAGCTGAACAACAGCATAAGGCGTTTTAAAGTCGCCATCACGTGGACCTTCGTAATCCTCTGGGTATTCCAAGCCAACTGGTTTCATTGGGCCATAGAGCATGGTCTTGATCCCACGTTTAGCCATGACCTCAATCGGCATACAACCTTCGAAGTATTTTTCCTTTTCAAAAGAATTGAGGGGTGCTTCTTCTGCAGTAATCAAGGCTTCGTGGAAGGCCATGAATTCTGCCTTGGTCATAGGACAGTTGAGGTAGGCCGCTTCTCCCTTATCATAGCGAGACTTGAGATAGACCTTGCTCATGTCAATGGTGTTAATATCAATAATAGGTGCTGCTGCATCATAAAAATAAAAACCATCGCCATCGTTAAATTCGTGAATTTTGGCTGCTAAAGCGTCAGAAGTCAGCGGGCCTGTCGCAATAACGGTAATCACATCTTTAGGTAGCTCAGTGATTTCCTCACGGATAACTTCAATCAGTGGATGATTATGAATTTCAGCTGTGACAGCTTCAGCATATCCTTCACGGTCAACAGCCATGGCGCCGCCCGCAGGCACACGATGAGCTTCACCATTACGCATGATAATCGAGTCCAGACGACGCATTTCTTCCTTGAGGAGACCGACAGCATTGGTCAAACTATCTCCACGAAAAGAGTTGGAACAAACCAACTCGGCAAAGTTATCGGTCTTGTGCTGAGGAGTTGGTTTAACCCCGCGCATTTCGTAAAGCTTAACTGGAATTCCACATTTGGCAATTTGATAGGCTGCTTCTGAGCCAGCCAAGCCAGCTCCAATCACATTGATATAAGATTGAGACATGTCTTCTACCTCTTCTCTTGGGAGTAAACTCCTTTAAATCTTTCTAATTCTCTTTTTCCCTTTGAAAATCACAAAAAGTCTCATCAATACAATGTCAACTTTCGGCGCAAAAAGCTCATTGACCTCTAAATATGAGAAAGAGCCAAAGCTTTAACTACGCTTGATTTCTTAACTTCTGCTAATTTTCATTGAGTACAACATTTCATATCTATCTAGTATACCAAAAATTAACCATTATAGCAGGATTGGTATACTAATACTCAGAATGATGCTCGTCAAAAATCAAAATTGGCAGCATTCATCATTGTATCGTTAGGAAAACTCGAAAACAGCAAAACTGCATGAAAACTCCGTTAAAAAAACGTTGATTTCATGCAGTTTTTATATAAGGTACGAGTGTTAAGTATGCGCTGGAAACAAGGCGATACCCAACGAATCTTTGGATTCATGGGGCACGCATTTTACCAAGTGATTCAGCTTGATCACAGTTTCTTATAGTGAATAGCAAGGTTTCTCTGACCTATCCAACGCTCAGATACCTTTTTCAAACTAATTTTCTTTTCTTTTTTTAAAACCAAGAAGTGAAAGCACCATTAGTCCGAAACCTAAGAAAGCTCCTGACCAATTTACTGTTCCTGTTTGAGGTAACTGCTTCTTGTTAGCCATTTCATTTTTATCAACTGCTACAATAGCGAACTTGCTAAAATGGTTAACGTTAAAGACGACTTTACCATTTTCCATGCTAGACGGAAGCAACTCAAGCGTACCATCTTCTTTGATATGGTAAACTTTGTAATCTTTTCTAGTATCTGAAACTGCAATCCGAACAGTTCTTGATTCACTGCTGTGTACTTTATGAGCATCTTTTGCGAGTGTCAAATCATAGATTGTCACATTTTCTGCGTTAACGCCAACTCGTTGAGCGACTGATTGGATCAGCGTGTGATCTTCTACTTTTTGAGCATGAAGCTGATTAACTTCTGTCATCTCTTTAGAAAATTCTGCTTCAATCCTTGTATCTCCAACCTGAGTTTGCAAGAGTGTTGTTCTTGGTTCTGCCTGTAAAGTTTGCTCAGCCTGTTCTTCTGTTTTAATGGAAGAAGGCACCTCTTGCTTCTGCCCAGCAGCATTTTCATTTTTAGGTGTAGAACCTGAAGTGGTAGAATTTGTTGATTCACTTCGAATTGGCAATTCTTTTTCCACTGTTGAGCTTGTCGTTGTTTCATTTTGGTGATTTTGCTCAGCTTGGGCTTTCTCTACAGATAGAACTTCTGTTTCTGTTGGAGTAATGGCTAACGCAGCAGCCTCTTTTGCCAAACGCTGGCGTTCTAGTTCTGCTTTTTGCGCAGCTTCTTCAGCCTGCTTTTGTTCTGCTTCCAATTCGGCTTGACGTTTTTCTGCTTCTTCGCGTTCTAGTTTGGCTTGCGCTTCTGCTTGAAGACGAGCAGCTTCAGCGGCTTGTTGTTGGGCAATTAACGCTGCTTGTTCTGCTTCTAAACGTTGGCGCTCTGCCTCTGCTTTTTGAGCGATTTCTTCAGCTTGTCTTTGGAGCTCTTTTGCTTCTTGTGCAGCCTGTTCTTCCTGAGCTTTCTTCTCAGTCAGTTTTTGCTCTGCTTCCAATTCAGCTTGACGAAGGCTTTCTGTCTCTTCTGATTCTAGTTGAGTCTCTGCCTGAAGACGTTCCGTTTCGGTTGCCTGTTTCTGAGCTTCTAACGCAGCTGCTTCTTCTGCCAAACGCTGACGTTCTAACTCTGCCTTTTGAGCTGTTTCTTCAGCCTGCTTTTGTTCTGCTTCTAACTCAGCTTGGCGGCGTTTTTCTGCTTCTTCGCGTTCTAGTTTGGCTTGCGCTTCTGCTTGAAGACGAGCAGCTTCAGCGGCCTCTTGCTGGGTAGCTAGGGCAGCCTTCTCTTCCTCTAAACGTTGGCGCTCCGCTTCTGCTTTTTGAGCCACTTCTTCGGCTTGTTTTTGTTTTGCTTCTAGTTCAGCACGCTCTTGTTCTTGACGTTCTTTAGCTTTCTCAGCTTGAGCTTTCGCTGTTTCTTCGGCCGAGTTGATGTCTTTTGTAACTTTTTCTAACTCTTTTTCTGTCTTAGAAGACTCGATCCAAGAATTGAGTTTTGCTTTCTCGTCGCTAGACAAATACTGGCTGTTACTTACTTGCGATTGAAGTTGGGCTTGTTTATCAAAAATGACTTTTTTTGCTGCTGACTTTTCTTTTGCTTGGTTGACGATTGTTTGCATTTCATCTGCTGATGAAGCATTAGCTAATAGCTTATCGTAATCATCTCGCTCTCCTGGAAGTAGATTAGGAGTCGTCCAAATGATTTGTTTTTGTTTTTCTCGTTCGGTTTCAAGTGAAGAGTATTTTCCTGCTTCTTCTTTTGCTTCGTTTAAAATGGTGTCAATAGCAGAGCTAGAAGTAGCGCCATTAACCTTAGTCTTGTATTGATTGGCAAGATAGTTTGGCAACTTCAAGGCAGTAATCTCAGAAATAGTAGCTTTTTTCTTAGCTGTGAGTTGTGCATCTGTAGTCTCAGGAGTCATTGATTCTTGTGATTTGGTAGGTTCTGCTGGCGTAAAGGTCGCCTTGGCTGGCGCTTCCTCTTTTTTCTCCTCATAAACCTTGGCTGTTTTTTCAGCTAATTTCTTGTCGTGAGCTTCTTTTTCCTCTTTAACTTGCTTTTCGACTTCTTCTTTTAATTTAGCGAAATCTGTACTTTCAGAAAGAGTATTATTTTTAGCTGATTTACTTAAAAGATTGGAAAGCTGATTGTAGAACGTTAAAGTATTATCCCACGCTTTCATATATTGTTCATATCCCCAAATATCAACCACCTTATTAGGCGCTAATGCAGCTACATCTTCTTCAACAGATTTAATTAAGTTTTCAATCTTATCTTTATAAGTATTTTCTGTGTCTTTTGCCTTCAATGCTTCAAGTGACGTTTTCAATTGCTCGTTCATTTTCTGCATTTTGTTTTTCAGATCTGTTGAAATCACAAATGGTGTACGATTGACAAAAGCCGCTTCTGTGTTGATGTATAATAATTTTGAAGTTTCTTGCCCTTTAGCCCACTCTTCAAAGTCCGGATCGATAATCATATATCCTGTCCCATCTGCAGGTGTCTTATCTTGATTATCTTTTGTGATGAGTGTGTAACTATCTAATCGCCATTTCTGATAAGAAAGTGCTGCGCTTGTTTTACCAACTTTTTTGGACAATTCTCCCCAAGAGGTTGTCGCTTCTAACGTATGCCATTTGCCATCAAAATAAACGCGTGTCGCAGCGTGTGCTCCTCCACCGTCTAAAGCACCACTTACGACATAAGCTGGCATGCCTAATAAATTCATAGCACGTGCCGCTGCAATACTAAAGCCGACACACATAGCCTTTCTACGAGTTGCCACTGAGAATAAGTCTGAAGAGAGTTCATAGCCATATTCTCCGCCCTTGCCTTCATAGGCCAATTCATCATACGGAATATTACTTGTGACGTAGGTTGTCCAAAGTTTCACTTTTTCAGCATCGGTAGCTGCTTTATCTGCACCAGAAGCCGTAATTAGCTCTTTTAACTTCACATCATTTTCTTTAATTTTATCTAATGTTAATTCATGATTGCCATATTCTTTATTAAATGGCGATGTCACACCGATCGTTTTTGAATAGAGGGGGAGGCCATTAATTCCAATATGGCTAGATTTTAGAGCAGAAAGGCCATTTGAGCGCAAAATAACATCATAGTTGTTCCGTTGTAAATCAAACAATCCATGAACATCTTGTGACTCCATTGTTTGAAACTTTTTCTGCGCTGCTGTAGTGTATTCTTCTTCAGAGTTGACAAGCAAATCATTATCTTTAACGATAAATACTATTTCATCGTGAGAATTTTTACCATTTAAAACGGCAAAACGGTAACCATTAGGAATTTTTTGGACTAACTCTGTTAATTTGACATTTTGCATCCAAAATTCTGATTTGCCAAGCATCCAGATTCTAACTTCGTCACTATCTTTTATTTCTGTTTTTAATTTTTCTACAAATTCCTGATTTGATAAGCTAGACTTCACAATGCTCATAGAAGGCTTTTGAGACTGGCTAGCAGTTACTGTAGCATTTTTTTGCTCCGCAAAAGCGGGATTGAGTGCTAAAGTTGATAAGCCAATTGCTGTTGCAGTTAGCAAGGCCAACTGGCAAGTTGTCATACGTTTTCTGTTCATATTTTTCCTTTCGTTTCAACCTGATTTAATGATAAAAGCCATTCCGATAAATAAGCGCGAACCATTCCAAAACACCCTCTTCGTCCATAGATCTATATGAGTCAGATGTCTTTAGATAGTAAGCTTGAACATCAAAAAAGGCTACTAATTTCGCCAAATGTGATAAAAATGTCATCTTGTCTCTATAAAATAAAATCAAACCTTTCCTGCTATATTCCATTGTGATATGAACTGCAAATAGCTAAACTATTACAGCACAAAACCCTTTTTATTGTACTAAATGAACCTTTATCTCTCAATGCTTTTTTAAATTTTTTACAAAAAAAACAGATGATACATCAGATGACATACAACTTATTAGGATAACCTGTATTTACAAAAAAGAGTAGATGAAAAGCGAAAAATAATCACTAATTAGTCTCTCCAAAAAGAGGCCTAACTTCTGTCTGAACCCACCGAACAAGTCTAATACAAAAAGACGACTGATCGGCAGCCTTGTGCTTCATCAATCGTTTTTGGTTTATTAGATTTTGACGCCTTTTACTTTTCAGTGGTCATTCTTGGCTCGTTTATTTTAAAAAATGCAAATCCAAGCAGCCAATAGCACTGTTAAAATGCTAAAGAGAGAGCCTATCAGGTAATACTCTGCGAAAGCAGGATCTTCTGAGATCTTGTTGTAGCGAGCAATGGATTTGGCTGTGAAGACTAGACCGATGGAGGCGAATTGTCCGAAAAGAATACAGATACCCATCACAACTCGCTCCAAGATTCCAATCGTTGCGCCAGCACCTGCAATGGTCGCTTGCATATCTTGTTTTTGTAGGACTTGATCGTTTTTCAAGACCAGCTTTGCGGGTTGGTATTTTCCAAAATACACTCGAAAAGCAATATTAGCTGGCTTCGTAATCAAGAGGAAAAAGAGAATCATATTCGGGATTCGATTCCAGCTGCCAAGCTGAGTCGCTAAGATAGCACCTTCTTGAGACAAATTTAGAGCTAGACCAAGCGATACGGTCAAGTGTATCAGTTGATCCAAGGAAAAATAAAGCTTGTCAGAACAGTTCAATAGTCTTTTCAATAAGGGTTTTAAACCGTCTAGTAAGGCATGTGAAAGGAAAATCACTACAACTGCAGGCCAGACGATTGGTTGCAAAAGACCTAAAAGAATAAGAGGCCAAGCTACGTGGCATAAGTGCCTTAAGAGATAGGAAAACTCTTTCTCCTTGAGGTCTGCCACTAGCTGGCTTTGCAAATGAAAGTCTGCTAAAAAATGACAAATCAGAAACAGTGGGATAAAGGGATTGAGAGCTAAAACGTGTGATAATGCGTTAAATGTCATCTGCTTTCCTCCTCGTACTGCCTTATCAGGTCTTGGACAGCTAGCCGACATCGGAAATAAATCTTGACGCCACTACTTTTGAGACGCTTGGTAAAAGCACTTTCTTTCAACCCTAGGTAATCCGCTGCCTTTTTTTGTTCAAACTGTTCTTGATAAATGCCCAATTCAAGCATAGCTTCAAAAACTTCGGTCTGACTAGCGCGCCAATTGGACTTGATATGCTCTGAAGCTGATAAAAGGGCATTGGCTTGAATGGTCAATGATGGTTCTGGTAAAACAAGAAAAAGCTTGGTATTTCCGTAGTCGTTCTTGGCATGTACTGTCTCAATAGCTTGCCGCGCTGACCAATAGGCTGGCCCATCTGCACCAATGCTCTGCTTAGGATCAATGGGTGTCACAATATCACCAAGCCCCAAACCAAATCGAATGGTATAAGGTTTCAGTGCTAGCGATAAGTCATCAATCAGTTTAAAAATCGGTGCGTCTAAATGAAAAAGGCCTTGAAACTCATCTCCCAAAGTGATGGTTAGCCTAGAAACTAGAAAATCACTGTACTTCTGGTTCAGGTTGGCCAAAGTCTTTTTTAAATTTTTCTGCACAGCTGAGCGATTGGTCATTTCCTTAGAATTGATAAAGTCGCCAATTAGGGCTAAATACTTCACGAGAACTCCTCCTTGATACTTTCCATTATAACAGACATTTCAAGAAATTTCTATTATAACGGACATTTTCAAAACTTTCCGTTATAACGGCAAAAAACAGCTAAATCTCCTGAAAATTCTAACTGTTGAAAATAAGGCCAGAATTACTCTTAAATCGAAAATAATAGTCGCATCCGATCCTGTGATTCACCATTTCCGACAAAATAGAGGACATCATTTTCCTGAATCGAAGCATAAGGTCCTGGTGAGAGAATAAGCTGATCAGCTCGCATGATAGCGATAATGGTCGCGCCAGTTTGGTGCCAAACATTTAATTCGTTTAGGGATTGACCAATCTTATCTGATTTTGTTACGAGCATCTCAAAAGGTTGGAAAGGATATTCCTTATGGACTAGGGTTGCCTGATTACTGATCGCTAGTGCTAACTCTTTTGTCCGAACAAGCTCTTCTTGCTGACGTTTCAGACTAGCCTGAAGTTCTTTTTCAAGGCGTTTAAGGGTCGTTGTTGCTTCAAACTGACGTACATAATCTTCTGCTTTCTCTTTCGAAATAACAACAGCGCCACTGCCTTGCTTGACCTCCATTATGCCAAGATCCGCTAAAATATTGATAGCCTTGCGAGCAGTCTCTGGCGAAACATGAAAGGATGTCGCAATAGTTGAGCGGGACTTAACGCGCTCTCCCACATGGTACTTTCCTTCTACGATCTGCGTTGCAAGCTCCAACGCAACCTTTTGATAACTGACATTTAAAATATCGACTTTTGGCATGCCACTTTTCCTTTCAGCGTCTTTTCTTTATTATAATATAAATCATGCAGAAATAAAAGAACCCGTAAAAAGAGTTTGCCAGCTGACAAACTCCTCTTATAATTTCTTTACAAATTAGCGAACAGTGCGAATACGCATTGTGTTTGTACCACCAGAACCAACAGGAACACCGGCAATAATGACAATATTGTCCCCTGATTCAACAAGGCCATGCTTAATCGCTTCTGCTTCAGCCACTTCAAACATATCATCAGTTGAATCTGGTTTAGCAGTCACAACTGGGATAACCCCCCAGTTAATCATCAAGCTACGCTGCGTTAACTCATCAAATGTTACAGCTAAGATATCTGCATCTGGACGGTATTTCGAGATCAAGCGAGCTGTATTACCAGTTTCAGTGATACATACAACCAATTTGATGTCCATTGAGTCTGTTGCATCTTTAACGGCAGAAGCCATAACTTCTGTCTTACCAGAACGCTCAAATTCAGAAGGATCTAAACGACCGTATTCGTTAAGAAGGCCTTGTGCATTCTTAGCGATTTGTGCCATTGTACGAACAGATTCTACCGGGTATTTACCGTTGGCAGATTCACCAGAAAGCATCGTAGCATCTGTACCATCGATAACAGCATTGAAGACGTCAGAAACTTCAGAGCGTGTCGCACGTGGTTTTTCAGTCATAGTTTCAAGCATGTTTGTTGCTGTGATAACGACTTTACCTGCAGCATTGACCTTAGTGATGATCATTTTTTGGTAAACTGGAACCATTTCAAATGGCACTTCGATCCCCATATCACCACGAGCAATCATGATACCGTCTGCTGCTTCGATGATTTCATCAAGATTGTCAATACCTTGTTGGTTTTCGATTTTCGCAAACAATTTCACATGGCTGTTGCCAGTTTCGCGACAGATATCACGAACTTCTTCGACATCCTTAGCAGTGCGAACAAATGAAATTGCAATAAAGTTGATCCCTTGCTCCAACCCAAAACGGATATCGGCGTTATCACGCTCAGCAAGTGCTGGGAACGGAATCTTAGTATAAGGAATGTTAACTCCTTTTTGCTTAGCAATGATCCCATCGTTTTCAACGCCTACGATAAATTCACGCTTCTCTTCGTCTTTAGCAATGACGGTCAAACCAAGCTTACCATCGTCAACAAGGATTTGTTTTCCAACTTCAACATCGTCGAAAATATCAAGACCACCTGCAACATTAAGAGCAATAACATCACGAGTAGAAAGAATTCCTTGCTTAGTCGCTACGCGAATTTGATCACCAGTGACATAAGCATACTCTTTAGCATCATCTTCAAATAATTCTGTACGAATTTCAGGACCTTTAGTATCCAAAAGGAAACCTACACGACGGCCAGCAATTTCTTCAGCGCGTTTGACAGTGGCCATACGAGCACCTTGCTCAGCATGGTCACCATGTGAGAAGTTAAAGCGGAAAGTATTAGCACCTTCTTCAATCAATTTAGCAATGGTTTGTGCTGATGTTTCAACATCGAGCTGCTCACCCCAATAGCCATCTTCCCCGTACTTTTTACCACCGCGCGTTTCAACGGCAGGACCAAGTGTAGCAACGATTTTAACACGTTTGTTCATGATGTTCATAACTCCTTTAATTTAAGCCTTTAACGGCAACAATAACTTGTTAGACAGAAAGTGCTTCGTTCAACTTAATCAAGTTGATATCAGCCTTGTGCGGATTATTGACGATAATCTGACGATCCTCACCGAGACTAAAGAGGGCTCCCTCTTCTGCGGCACCAAGAATTGGGCTAGTGACAATTTCCTCATCTTGAATGCCGACAGCAACACCGCCGATGCCTTCTTTGAGTAGTTCAACTGCTCGAGCACCGAGACGTGATGCAAGGACGCGGTCACGGGCCGTTGGTGACCCACCACGTTGTGTATGACCAAGGTCAGTAAAGCGTAAATCACCTTCGTAACCAGCAGCTTTTAAGTCTTCGGCAAACTCAGTACCTGATTTCACGCCTTCAGCCAAAACAATAATGTGGTGATTTTTTCCGTTGACAAAACCTGTATTGATATTCTCAACCACTTGATTGATGTCATACGGGTATTCAGGAATGATAATCTGGTCAGCTCCTGAGGCAATCCCTGACCAAAGCGCAATATCACCTGCATGGCGGCCCATAACTTCTACAATAAAGGTACGACGATGACTGGATGAGGTGTCGCGCAAGCGGTCGATAGAGTCCATGGCCGTATTGACCGCTGTATCAAAACCGATTGTAAAGTCAGTCCCTACAATGTCATTATCAATAGTGCCAGGAACACCAACAGCTGGGAAGCCATGCTCTGTCAAGCGCATCGCACCGTGATAAGAGCCATCACCACCGATAACAACAACGCCTTCAATCCCAAATTTCTTGAGTTGCTCAATCCCTTTTAGTTGCCCTTCAAGAGTGGCAAACTCTGGGTAACGAGCTGAGTATAGGAAAGTTCCACCACGAGAAATTTTATCACCCACTGAACGTGAATCAAGCGGTGCGATTTCTCCTGCAACCATCCCTGCATATCCGTGCTGGATACCATAGATTTCCATTCCCTCAGCAATTGCTTTGCGCACAACAGCACGAGCTGCCGCGTTCATACCAGGTGCGTCACCGCCACTAGTTAAAACAGCAATACGTTTCATTCTTGCTCCTTTTTAATTGTAAACTTGATAACTCATTCATTATATCATAAAAACCGTTGATAAGCTTGGATTTTTCCACAAAATTAGTAAAAAATCGTTTTCATTTTTCGTTTGGAAAATTCCTCTTCCAATGATTCCGTTTTCCTAATCCCAAGGTGTTTTGGTGAAATAGTCTCACCTGTAGAAGGGTAGCGAAGAACAACTGGAATTGGCCCTGAAAACTGCTTCAACAGATCAGCAACTTCTTGATCCTGATCATGGCTGTCCATCTGTATCCAAAATCGTTCAGTCGGGACTTGCTCAGCATGCTCCAAAAGCATCTGAAGCCGCCCATCTCTTTCTTGAATTTTACCAGATAGATAATAAAAACCTCCTATCTCAAGTTTTCGTCCCCATTGAAGATAGGCTTCAGGAAAGACTGTGATCTCCATCTGGTTTTGGGTGTCCGTTACCTTAACAAAGGCCATTTGATCGCCTTTTTTTGTCCGAATAACGCGAATGTCTAAGACTTCAACCATGATGCGACTATTACCTTCTGCTACAAGATCTCTGATCGGTGTGATAGATAGTGCAGCATTTTTTGACAATTTGACCAAGGGATGAGGACTTAGTCCGATACCCATAATCTCCTGCTCCTGATGGAATTTTTCAATCTCAGAAAAATCTGCCACTTCAGTCCAGCTATAAGCCATATCTGGATTGTCCTCAAACAGATTAGCCTGACCGAGTTTGTTATGCTCCCGTAGTCCTTGGTAATTCGCCAAAATCTTGTGACGGTTTTTTTCAAATTGGTCAAACAGACCGATTTTGATCAAAGGTTCCAACAGGACTGGCTTAGCAAAATTTTCTGGAAGACGATGAACAAAGTCCTCTACGCTATCAAATGGACGATTCTCTAAAATCCAGTGTGAAAAATCTCGGGATAGCCCCTTGATATTTTTCAGTCCAAGATGAATTTGCCCTTGATCGAATTTGTCATAATAAGGAACAGTGTTGATATGAAGCTGGGCTACCTTGAAGCCAAAGTTTAGCGCATCTTCAATATAGTCACTGCTAGAGAAATTTAGCATGACATCAAAAAAGACATCAGGATAGTGCGCCTTGAAATAAGCCAGCTGAAAGGCTAGGGCTGAGTAGGCAAAAGCGTGCGACCGGTTAAAGCCATAGCCGGCAAATTTTCCCATCATAGCAAAAATTTGCTGGGCTTTTCTCTCCTCATGACCACGCGCCATAGCACCGGACAGAAAGTCATCAGCCATAGCCTGCATTTCTTCTGGCTTTTTCTTGCCCATAGCCCGCCGTAAGAGATCGGCTTTGCCAAGACTAAAACCTGCATAGCGCTGGGCTATCTGCATGACTTGCTCTTGATAGAGCATAATGCCATAGGTTGGCTCCAATATATCTGCAATGCTCGGATCTAAAAGATCGACGCGCTCCTTTCCCCGACGGCGTTTGATAAAATTATCAATGTAATCACTAGCACCAGGGCGGTTAAGCGACGTTGTCGCAACGACATCTTCAAAGCAAACTGGTTTGACACGTTTTAAAAGAGAGATCGCTCCCGCAGCTTCAAACTGGAAAATCCCCTTGGTCTGGCCTCTAGCAAAAAGAGCTAGGGTGTCAGGGTCTTCTAAGTCAATCTTAGAAACATCAATGACAACACCATATTTTTCAGCTACTTTCTCCTGCATACGCTGAGCAAATGTCAAGTTACGGAGTCCTAGAAAATCCATTTTCAGCAGGCCGTTAGCTTCGACACCATGAGCATCATATTGCGTCAGGTACATTTCTTCGCCTTGCCTAAGCGGGATGCGATCAGTCAAGTCCCTGTCACTCATCACCACTCCTGCGGCATGGATAGAAGTCTGGCGAGGTTGACCTTCAATGGCCTGAGCCATTTCAAAAGCTCTCTGATACTCTGGCTTACCGACAATCACCTGTCTAAGGCTAGCATTACGCTCATAAGCTGTCTTTAAACTATCTCTAAATCCGATTTTCTTAGTCAGGTTGGTCAATTCATATTCAGCCAGACCAAAACGTTTGAAGACATCACGAATGGCTTGCTTAGCTCCAAAGGTTGAGAAGGTGACGATTTGCGCAGCATGCCGACTACCGTATTTTTCACGGACATAACGGATAAACTCAGGCCGATAAACATCAGGCATATCAATATCAATATCAGGCAAGCTAAAGCGTTCTAGATTGAGAAATCGCTCAAAGAGCAGATTTTTTTCGACAGGATCAATACCTGTAATATTTAGAACATAGGCAACCAAGCTCCCTGCTGCTGAACCACGTCCCATCCCCATATAGTAGCCCTGACTTCGGCCGAAGCGCAAAAGATCCCAAACGATGAGAAAATAATCATCAAAGCCCATTTGGTGAATGACAGACAACTCCTGTTCCAGCCGTTCTTGGTAAACTGGACTTGATAGACCTCTTTCTGATAAGCCTTCAAAGGCTCTCTCTCGCAATTCTTCCACAGCTGGTCGCTCACGATTAAACCGTGGCAAGACCAAGGATTGATTAAGCTGATACTTTATAGAGGAGACAAATCGTTCTAAATTCTCAAGAGCATCTGGAAATTTCTCCCTAAACAGCTCTGCCATTTCACCAGAAGGTAAAAGCACCTCCTGTCCCAAGACTGGTGCAGTCTCCTGCAAACTCTGATTATCCCGAATGGCATGGAGCATCTGGATAATACTACGTTGCTCCAAATCAAAATACCTTACCGTATGAAGTGGTAAAATAGGCCGCTGAAAGCTTTGTTGCGGTGTCTCAGGATAAACGCCGATATAATATGGTAGACCAATATCAAGCTGGTCAATCCCATCGTGATAAGGCAAAACGAGCGTTATTTTTTCCAAGAGATGACGAAGTTTCTCAAAATTTTCCTCTCCCATCATCTTCTGAGTTGAGAGCTTCATCAAGGCCTGATATGCTAGCGTGTCTTGAGCGATAGCATAAACCTTAATAGGCTGCTCATTCCACTGCAAAGTCATCTCCACCCCTAAAATCGGGCGGATACCTGCTCTTTGGCAAGCCTCCAAAAAGTGATAAGCGCCATAAAGATTGTCAACATCCATCATGCCGAGAGCTTGATAACCCATCGCCTTGCCTTTAGCAACATAGGTCTCAATACCAATCACACTATCCATAAAACTGTAGACGGTTTTCGTATCTAATGGGACAAACATGGTCTCACCTCTTTTCACTTGTTTACACTACTTTCAATTATACCAAATTTTAAAGCTAATGAAAAAAATCATGAGCCTTAGAACCAACTCATGATTTCAATCATATACATATTCATCCGTACCTGTCTAGAGTAATAAATGTTTCCACCATTGACATAGAGTTCACCACCATGGATCAAGGCAATCGGGTGATGGTAGCGATAGGTTTGTCCTGTCGTATTTCCCAAGCTAGGCGCCACTATATCACGAGAATAAGCTTTAGCAACCTTAATGAGATTCTCACCGCCATGTTTAGCCACATAGTCCATATAATTTTTTCCAAAGTTATAGGCCTGAACAGCTGTCCAAAGGTCTACACCGACTTGTTCTGCATAGGTCATGTTATCCACTAGGACTTGGGCACCTTGGCGAATGCTCTCCTTGCTATCCGTAATGGTATTCGTGGTGCCATGAGCACTTTCGCTGGACTGCATAACATCGTCTGACTTGCCTTTTGTCTCTGTGTAAATCATGGCCAGAATCAAATTCTCGTCTGCTGAACTACCTGACTCCGCCAAAACTTCTCTCACCAAGGAACGATAGGTAAGAACATGCTGGACATCTCTATGAACCTTATAGCCTTGATACCCCAAAACCACTAATAGCAGTAATAAGAAAAACCGCCAAATTTTCTTCCTCATTTATTCTGGATAGCCTCGATATTCTTAATTAAAATGGAGTAAGTTCCATCAGGATTTTGGATAAATTCGACAGATTCCGCATCCTCATAGACATTATTGGGGACAATCAGTTCGATACCGTTTGACAGAGACAGTTTTTGATTCTCAAATTTTTTGAGTTGGCGGCTGGTATCGATTTGATCGAGTTTGACAGGATTGGGAATCGTTTCTTTAACCTGGTCGATAAAGCTGAGTTTGGCAGTCAGGTTTTGATCAAAAAGTTGATCAGCAAGCTTCTCAGGAGATAGGGCTTGATCCTCTTCCAAATTTTTATGAATAGCTGATTTGACCTTGGACTGAAATTGAAAATCGTCCTGATTAAAGCTAGCGGCAACCTTCTGAGCGGTCTGCTCCAAGGTTTTAATAGACTTTTGAGCCGAATGTTCTGGCTGTACTGCTAAGAGATGATCTGAAAAATAATTCAGAAAAGCGCCATTATGCTTAATCCGCTTCTCAATCAAAAGGTAGTTATGATTCTTCAAATTGACAATCAAAGCCTCGTCTGGAGGCGATCCAGCACCAGGCAGGTTATTCTGGGTCAAGGTAATCGGATTGTCCACCTCTGTTCCCATATGAGCCAGATTTTCGCGCAAAGCCAGTCGCATAAAGGCAAAATGCTTGATACCATTGCTCTCAAAATCGATAAAAATCAGATCATTCGTCTTTTGGTTTTCAGAGAGAACAAACTCTTCTCTCCATGCTTGGGCAATGTCTACAGACGTTGCCAACAAATCATCCGTCAATCGTGACAAAAAAGCATTTTCGAGATCAAAAATGCCCGTTTTTGCCTGATCCGAGTAGACACGTTCAAGTTTTTTCCGCAAGTATTCTTCAATCTTGGGTGTGATATTGAGTAACTTGTCCGCCAGAACAAGCTCTGTGTCTGCAGGGGTAAATTGATGAATGACGGCTTTTTTAATAAAAATATCCATCATCTACTCGTTTTCTATTTTAGTTTTCATAAAGTGGAAAAGCATCTGTCAAAACTTTAATCTCTTGACGGACTTTTGCCATCACGGATGCGTTATCAGCATTTTCAAGAACCGTGATAATAGCCTCAGCAATCTTCTTGCTCTCTTCAACTCCCATGCCACGGCTAGTGATGGCTGGAGTTCCAATACGAATACCTGATGTCTTAAATAGTGATAGGGTTTCGTACGGAATAGAGTTTTTGTTAAGAGTGATATTGGCTTCTTCAAGCAGGTCTTGTGCTACTTTACCATTTTCCACTAAAGCTGTCACATCTACCATGAAGAGATGATTGTCTGTACCACCTGAAATAACTCGTAGCTTGTCATGCTGGTTAAAGACCTCAGCCATAGCCTTGGCATTTTCAATCACATTAGCTGCGTAAATCTTAAATTCTGGATCCAGACATTCTTTGAAAGCGATAGCTTTGGCAGCAACCACATGCTCAAGTGGTCCGCCTTGAATTCCGGGGAAAATCGCCGAGTTGATTTTCTTAGCCAAATCTTCATCATTAGTCAAAATCAAGCCACCGCGAGGGCCACGAAGGGTTTTATGAGTCGTTGACGTCACAATATCTGCAAAAGGAACAGGATTTGGATGGAGACCAGCTGCCACAAGACCCGCGATATGAGCCATATCTACCATGAGCTTGGCACCCACACTATCAGCAATCTCACGGAATTTGGCAAAGTCAATCGTCCGTGAATAGGCTGAAGCACCAGCTACAATCAACTTAGGCTGCACTTCTTTAGCGGTTGCTGCAATCTGGTCGTAGTCCAACTCCTCCGTTTCCTTATCAACTGTATAAGGGACAAAGTTATAGGTCTTACCTGAGAAATTCACTGGAGATCCATGCGTTAAATGCCCACCAGCAGATAAATCCATCCCAAGAATGGTATCGCCTGGCTCAACCAAGGCAAGATAAGCACCAGCATTGGCTTGACTTCCTGAGTGCGGTTGAACATTGGCAAACTTAGCGCCAAAAATTTCCTTAGCACGGTCAATCGCTAGATTTTCAATCACATCGACAACATCTGTTCCCCCATAATAACGCTTGCCAGGGTAGCCTTCGGCATACTTGTTCGTCAAAATGGAACCTTGAGCGGCCATGACAGCTTTAGAAACGATATTTTCAGAAGCGATTAGCTCAATATTGTCTTGTTGACGGATTTCCTCGTTAGCAATAGCCTCCCAAACCTCTGGGTCAAAAGATTTGTAATCTGGTTTATCAAAAATCATCAATATCTCCTTTCATCTTGCGCTAGAATCAGACCAAGTCAGCCTGACTCCCAACGACTGTGTCTTATTCAGCAAATTTAACCATTTAGACAGGCAAACTTCCCTTATCTTAAAAAACATCCTATAGTTCTAGAGTATCTCTGAAAACTCTAGTATTTTCAACTTTGATTGACTGAAAAGCTTTTAATATCAGCATTTCAAAATTTCACAAATAGTTTTTAGAAGTGTTCTTAATATCAGCTCAAAACGATTTGAGGACAACGCGTTTTTAAGTCCTCCTCGGTAATCGCACCTCGTCTGAGGATTTTAGCTTTCTCTGCCGATAAATCCAATATCGTTGAATCCTGACCTGTCAAAGCCTTATCATCAGCAAGTCCTTTAACAACTTGACCAAACTGAGAAACGATTTCTTCAAAGATTTTTCCACTACTCTCACCAGAAATATTGGCAGAAGGCCCAATCAAGGGGCCGGTTTCTCTGATAATTTTTTGAGTCACAGGATGGTTTGGCAATCGAAAGCCGACTGTTTCTAAGCCAGAATTAACCCAAGTCGGAACTCTGTCGTTGGCCTGTAAAATGATGGTCAATGGACCTGGTAAAAAGGCTTCGAAAAGTTGAGGCAAAAAATCTGGTTGGTTTTTCGAAAAACGGTATATCTCCTCAAGACTAGCAACATTCAAGTTCATGGCCTTATCTCTTGGACGTTGTTTCAGATCGTAAACACGATTAACTGATGACTCTTCAAGCGCTTTTGCAAAGAGACCGTAAACCGTTTCTGTCGGCAAAATCACTGCACCACCACTTTTGATGACCTGTATTAAGTCAGCAGTATCACGATTATCAGCCACGATCCATCACCACCATTCGATCTTTGCCAAATTGGTCTTGTAAAATACGGACACGACTTTTCGGAAAATGCTCAGTCAGTAAGTGAGACACAGCCTTCCCTTGTTTGTACCCGATCTCAAAGTAAAGTTTACCGTTCCTTGTCAGGTGAGCAGAAGCCTTATCGATAATCTGACGGTAAATAGCCAGACCGTCCTCTTTAGCAAAGAGTGCTAAGTGAGGTTCCGAAGCAAGGACATTAACACCTACTTCCTCCCTATCTTCGTAGGCAATATAGGGAGGATTAGATACTATGATATCAAATTTTCCAGAAATCGCATCGAAAAGATCTGAAAGCATAAACCTTACAGACAAATTCTGAACATTCGCATTTTCAATAGCCACTTCAAGCGCTTTTTCCGAAATATCGCTAGCTAGCACAGACCACTCTGGACTTCCTTTTTTTAAGGCTAAAGCGATAGCCCCAGACCCCGTGCAGAGATCTAAAACCTTTAAAGTCTTCTGCGAATTTTCAGCTAAAATCAACTCTACCAACTCTTCCGTCTCAGGACGCGGAATGAGAACCCGTTCATCTACCTTAAGTTCCATACCTGCAAAAGGCGCATAGCCAAGAATATACTGAGCTGGCCGATGATTTTTCAATTGATGAAAGATAGTATCAATAAGCTTGCTATCCTGCGCGGACACTTCATCACGCAAAGAAAGCACCAAGTCCGTCAAAGACCAGCCTTTCAACTCACGAAAAACAATCTTTAGCGCTTCTCTTTCTTCGCCACAGGTAACTAACTCTTGTTCTAACTGGGCAAATAGTTGACCGTAAGTCATTATTGATTCAAAGATTCCAGTTTTTGCGTTTGATCATACAAAACCAAAGCATCTATGACTTCGTCCATCTTACCTGACAGAATCGTATCCAACTTCTGCAGGGTCAGACCAATTCGGTGGTCAGTCACTCGGTTTTGTGGGAAATTATAAGTTCGAATGCGCTCCGAACGATCTCCTGTACCAATAGTTGACTTACGTTCCGCATCCTGCTCGTCTTGGGCAATTTGGGCAAAATGATCAGCAACACGAGCACGAATGATTTTCATAGCCTTGTCACGGTTTTTTTGCTGAGTACGTTCTTCCTGCATTTCAACCTTGATGTTTGTTGGCAAGTGAACAATACGCACTGCAGTCGCAACCTTGTTGACGTTCTGCCCACCAGCACCTGAGGCATGGTAGATATCAACACGAAGGTCTTTAGGATCAATGTCGTATTCAACTTCTTCAACCTCTGGCATGATGAGTACTGTTGCTGTTGAAGTGTGAACACGCCCTTGGCTTTCTGTCACAGGGACACGTTGAACACGGTGGGCGCCTGATTCATACTTTAATTTTGAATAGACGGACTGACCAGAAACCATGGCAATGACTTCTTTAAAGCCACCGACACCATTTAGAGAGGTTTCCATAATTTCAAAGCGCCATCCCTGACTTTCTGCATACTTTTGGTACATAGCCAGAAGATCGCCCGCAAAAAGCGCTGCCTCATCACCACCCGCAGCACCACGAATTTCCAAGATGATATTCTTATCGTCATTGGGATCCTTTGGTAACAGTAAAATTTTAAGGCGTCCTTCCAGCTCTTCTTTGGCAACTTTGGAGTCTTTTAACTCTTCCTTAGCCATTTCTTCAAGCTCTGCGTCTCCACTAGCATCTTTAATCATTTCTTCAGCGTCAGCGATAGCCTGAATGACTTGCTTGTACTCACGGTAAGTAGCAACAGTCTCACGACTACTAGCTTCCTCGCGCGATAACGCCATAAACCGCTTGGTGTCTGAAACCACATCTGGGTCGCTCAGTAATTCTCCAAGCTCCTCGTAACGGTCTTCTACAGCCTGTAGTTGATCGTAAATATTCATTGTACACTCCTATGACTTATTAATATCCATTTTGCCAAATTCTGGATGGAAATAGTGTTTGCGACAAACCGACGTATAACTCTCATTACCACCAATTTGGATCTGAGCGCCTTCATAGACAGGCTTGCCATTTTCTGTACGAAGTACCATGGTTGCTTTCTTTTTACAAAAGTAGCAAATTGTCTTGATTTCATCAATCTTATCTGCTAGCAGTAGCAATTGCTCTGAACCTTCAAATAGATGGTTTTGAAAATCATTTTTAAGGCCAAATGCCATGACAGGGATGTTTAATTCATCCACAATCTGAGCCAGTTCATACACGGATTTCCGCGACAAGAAATGAGCTTCATCAACTAGGACACAATATGGTTTTGGAGAAAGAGCATTGACAAAATCATAAATATTCATCTCATCGTCAATAGCAATCGCATCCCGCTTCATGCCAATACGTGAAGAGACAACTCCGAATCCATCACGCGTATCAATGGCCGAAGTCATCAGAACAACAGACTTCCCTTGCTCCTCATAATTGTAGGCAACCTTTAAAATCTCGATGGTCTTACCAGAATTCATTGTCCCATACTTGTAATATAATTGTGCCATCTCACTAAAATCCTCTTATCCAAAAATTTACTCTTTATTGTATCATAAAATGAAAAATTTCGCATCCTTGATAAAGAATGAAAATGTATATATGAAGAAGCCAAGACAAGCGCATGCAGACATCTTCTCCTAGTTTTTCAGAAGCAATCGAAAGTATTTTGAAATGACAAAAGAAATATGAGTTCAAAATCCCCCAAGCATTATTTTGCCATTTTCAATAATTGATGTCCTTCATGTGTCTGTCGTGTGAAAACTCTTTCTGCAATGGTAATTTTCTCACTTTTAAGTTAGAATAGTTCTACAAAAGAAAAAGGAGTTTATGATGCCATTTGTTAAAATTGACCTTTTCGAAGGCCGCACAGACGAACAAAAGATTGCACTTGCCAAGGAAATAACGGAGGTTGTCATGAAACATACTGGCGCAAACCGTGAAGCTGTCCATGTCTTCATCAATGATCTGATGGAAGGGACCTATTTCCCACACGGTGAAATGAAACGGAAGTAAACAAGAGTGGGAGAAACTCTTACTAACTAAGAAAGGGGCTGCCTTGCTTTATATCCGTCTCATGCTCAGACAAAAAAGTTTCTCGGGCAATCGCAATAGAGGCCTTAATGGCCTTTTTTTGTGTACAAAAAAGGAGCTGGAAAACCAACTCCTTCTGTCTATATTACAATTCAATATCGCCGAACAAGTCTGCCATTGAGAAACCTGTTTGTGTTTCTGGCAATTCGTAGTCACGTTTTTCACGACGTGGACGACGCGGACGTGATTGGCGTTTTTCTGATTGTTCACCTTCAGCTTGTGCTGGACGCTCTTCCAAGGCTTTGATAGAAAGCGAAACACGTTCGTTTTCTGCATTCACTTCAAGAACTTTGACAGTTACATCTTGACCAACTGACAAAGCATCTTTTGGATTTTCAACACGCTTGTGTGAAATTTGTGAGATGTGAACCAAACCATCAATACCTGGTAGTACTTCAACGAAAGCACCGAAGTCAGTCAAACGTTTAACCTTACCTTCGATCACATCACCAGCTGCCAACTTTTGCTCTACACCATCCCATGGTCCAGGGGTAGTTGCTTTAAGAGACAATGACACGCGACCTGCTTCTTCATCGATAGCCAATACTTTCACTTCTACGTCTTCACCAACAGTTACAACTGATTTTGGTGAAACGTTGCGCTCATGTGACAATTCTGTCAAGTGAATCAAACCGTCAACACCACCAAGGTCAATAAATGCACCAAAGCTTGTGATACGAGCAACCTTACCAGTTACGATTGAACCAACTTCAAGTTTGCTAAATACTTCAGCACGTGCTTCAGCGGCTTGAGCTTCCACAACATCACGACGTGAAAGGATAAAGCGGTTTTCAGCTGGGTCAACTTCCTTGATCTTAGCTTCAATCTCTTGACCTACAAAACGTTCAGTGTTACGTGTAAAGCGCGTGTCGATCATTGATGCTGGGATGAAACCACGAAGTCCTTCAAACTCAACTGAAAGGCCACCTTTGACCGCACGTGTCACGGTAACTGTAACGACTTCATCTTCACGACCAATCAACTTGTCCCATGCCTTGCGAGCTTCTAAACGTTTCTTAGAAACAAGATAAGTCACAGTGTCAGTGTCTTTGCCAACAACTTGGCGAAGCACCAAAACTTCAAGTGTTTCACCTGGTTTAACCAAGTCAGCAACGCTTGTGTCGCGATCGCTAGTCAACTCTCGACGTGTCAATACGCCCTCAACACCTGTGCCAGAGATAACAACATTAGCTTGATCGTCATCAACGGTCAAAACTTCTGCAGTTACCACATCACCTGTGTTAACTTCACTTACACTGTTCAACAAATCTTCAAATTCGTTCATTATGAAAAAAACCTCCAACATCAGCTAGCCCGATTGCTAACTGATAAAAATATATTTTATTTAAGGCACCCGCAACGACAACAACGCTTTTTAAACGACGTCAGGCAAAGCCTGATACCTTGACTGGGGTAGCTGGATTCGAACCAACGCATGAGGGAGTCAAAGTCCCTTGCCTTACCGCTTGGCTATACCCCAAAATGTTACTACGGAAATGTCAGTAAGCTGACATTTCTGTGTATCTTAGTGAAGAGAGAAGTCCAAATCACAGAATCCAAAGGAGGACTTGAAATGACCATATCTAACACTAACTTATTCATTATACCATGGTTTTCTTGACTTTACAAGCATTTTAGTGAGTTAGATTATAATTTTCGATGATATTTCCTACTGCTTTTTCAAGAGACTTGAAAAATATTTCGGCATTTCCATTTTTGACAACTGCAAATTGGTTATCAGATAACTCTGCAACCTGTCCAATTTCTTTTTTGCCAAGCGTTAAAGCATAGCCTTCATAACTTTGACCACTAACCAACACCTTAGCATCTGCTAACTGAATTTCAATTTTCTTATCTTTTTTACTCATGTCTGTCACCTCACTTTTTCCATTTTACCTGAAAATTAAAAAGCTGGCAAGTGCCAGCAATCTATTGTTCGTCTACTTTAACAATCCAGCCATCTGGGGCTTCCACATCTCCAAACTGGATGCCAGTCAACTCGTCATAGAGACGACGGGTAACAGGTCCAACTTCCGTTTCACTGTAAAAGACATGAAGATCATCACCGTGTTGTACCCCACCAATAGGTGAGATGACGGCGGCTGTTCCACAGGCACCTGCTTCGACAAATTTATCTAAATCATCTAGGAAAATATCTCCTTCAATCGCCTTCATTCCCAAGCGATGCTCTGCTAAATAAAGCAAGGAATACTTGGTGATAGATGGCAAGATAGACGGGCTGAGTGGGGTAATAAATTCGTTGTCTGCTGTAATCCCAAAGAAATTCGCAGAGCCCACTTCTTCAATCTTGGTATGAGTAGCAGGGTCAAGATAGATAACATCTGAGAAACCACGTTCCTTCGCCAACTGACCTGGAACAAAACTTCCCGCATAGTTTCCGCCAACCTTGGCTGCACCTGTTCCATGAGGAGCCGCACGGTCATAGTCATCTTGGATAAGGAAATTCGTTGGTTGCAAGCCACCCTTGAAATAATTTCCTACCGGCATAGCAAAGACGGTAAAAATGTATTCATCTGCCGGCTTCACACCAATAATATCTCCAATACCAAGTAAAAGTGGACGAATGTAGAGAGTACCCCCACTACCGTAAGGTGGAACATAGTCTTGATTGGCCTGAACCACTTGCTTACAAGCATCAATAAACATATCCTCCGGCACTGGTGCCATCATGAGACGTTCTGCTGTACGTTGCAAACGTTTCGCATTCTGATCTGGTCGAAAGAGCTGAATCGATCCATCCTTGGTTCGATAAGCCTTCAGTCCTTCGAATGCTTGCTGACCATAGTGCAAACTGGTAGAACACTCAGAAATATGCAGGGTCGCATCCTCTGTTAACTCACCTTTTTGCCATTGTCCATCTTTGTAATATGCCAAGTAACGATAGGGTAATTTCATGTAACTGAATCCTAAATTTTCCCAATCTAATGCTTTTGTCATAGCTGCCTCCTCAATTAGTTTTACTCTATTTTACCCTTTTCACTAAAGATTGCAAATTATTTTCATAATTTTCGCACAAATTTCCAAATTTCCGAATAAAAAAACATCTCAAACTTGCTGAATGAGATGTCGGTATCACGAGACTTGTTCGAAAATCCATTTTTATCGTTTTAAATTGTCAGGTCACTGTTACTTAAAACGATTGAGAAGCCTCAGCTTTAGATTTTCGAGCCAGTCTATTATTTGATTTTGGCCGCAAAAACACCTTGATCAGAGATGGTATCTGAGACAAAGGAACCGTTACTAGTTCGCTCTGATAGACTAAGATGATCAAGAGCAACTTCTACAGTCTGTCCCGTTGTTGAAGTGATAACTAAAATCTGACTATCAGATTCCGTCACTTCTGTCACAAAAAGGTTTAGATCTCCCGTTTGATCAGTCATGACATTTCCAGCTGCAAATACACGATGAGGTTTATTTTTCAACTCCCGCAAGACTTGCAAACCACGATTAGCACGACTGGTCGCAGGAATATCAGAAAAGGCCATGCGCTTGAGGCTACCACGTTGCGTCAGAAGGTAGAATGACGATGTATTGACAAGCAAGACTGCTGCTACAGTGTCGTCACCCTTGAGATTGATAGCCTTAACACCTGCCGCCTTGGCACCGACCACAGGAACTTCCTCGATATTAAAGCGCAAAGCGTAGCCTTTTGTCGTGATCAACAGAACATCATCTAGCTGAATTGGAGCAACCGTGATAATCAGATCATCAGTATTTTTGAGTTTCGCATACTTGACGGATTTAGATTTGTAAGTTCTCCACGGTGTGAATTCCTTTCGAATCACACGCTTGATTTGACCTAATTTAGTTACTGCGAAGTATGTCGTCATCTCATCAAAGCTATCTACGATTTCTGCACGAATAACGTTTTCTGCAGTATCATAATTTGTGATGCTCTGGCTCAGGTGTTCGCCGATGTCTTTCCACTTGATGTCAGCTAACTCATGAACCGGTCGATAGATGACATTGCCAAGATCGGTGAAAAGCAAGAGGTGCTGAGTTGTCTTAGCTAATTGATAGAAAATCAAATCATCCTCGTCTCGTTTGCCGATTTCCTCTAACTGAGAAGCTGAGAAGGACCGTGGACTAGTACGCTTGATATAACCACCACGCGTCACACTGACATAGGTTTCTTCCTCAGTAATGAGGCTAGCAGTATCAATTTCAATCACTACTGCTTCTGCTTGCAATTCAGAACGGCGCGGTGTCGCAAATTTTTTCTTGACTTCACGCAATTCGCGCTTCATGAGATTAAACATGGTCGCTTCATCACCAATAATAGCAGCCAGTGTTTGGATTGTGTCACGCAGCTCTGCTTCTTCATTTTCCAAAGTGACAATGTCGGTATTGGTCAAACGATAAAGCTGCAAGGTCACGATGGCTTCTGCCTGCTCCTCAGAGAAATCGTAGCTGATTTTAAGATTTTCCTTGGCGTCAGCCTTATTCTCCGAGGCACGAATAAGCGCAATCACCTCGTCCAAAATGGAAATAACCCGAATCAATCCCTCAACAATGTGAAGGCGTTTTTCTGCCTTGGCCTTGTCAAATTTAGAACGTGCAACGATGATATCTTTGCGGTGAGCAATGTAACTGGACAAAATCTTCTGGAGACCAACTTGACGCGGAGTGAAATTGTCAATGGCTACCATATTGAAGTTGTAATTAACCTGCAAATCCGTGTATTTGAACAGGTAATTCAGAATTGTCTGGCTGTCGGCATCTTTTTTTAGCTCGATAGCAATGCGAAGACCTGTTCGGTCAGATTCATCGCGGACTTCCACGATGCCAGGCACTTTGTTATTGACACGGACATCGTCAATTTTCTTGACCAGAACTGCCTTGTTGATGTCGTAAGGAATCTCTGTGACAACGATCTGCTCCTTACCACCTTTTAGGTTTTCAATCTCCGTCCGACTGCGAACCACGATACGACCTTTACCTGTTTCATAGGCTTTTTTGATTTCGTCTTGCCCTTGAATAATGGCTCCTGTCGGAAAATCTGGACCAGGTAAAAACTCCATGAGCTTGTCTAACTTGGCTTTTGGATGGTCAATCATGTAAATGACAGCATCGATGACTTCTGCCAAGTTATGAGGTGGAATGTCCGTCGCATAACCTGCTGAGATCCCTGTTGCTCCATTGACAAGAAGATTAGGGAAGGCAGCTGGCAAGACTGTTGGTTCTTTCTCGGTATCGTCAAAGTTCCAAGCCCAAGGGACAGTTTTTTTGTCAATATCCTGAAGAAGGTGGCCTGCAATCTCTGAAAGACGAGCTTCCGTGTAACGCATAGCGGCTGGCGGATCTCCGTCCATAGAACCATTATTTCCGTGCATTTCAACAAGAATATCACGATTTTTCCAATCTTGGGACATGCGGACCATGGCATCATAAATAGAACTGTCACCGTGGGGGTGAAAGTTACCCATGATATTCCCGACTGATTTAGCCGACTTGCGGTAGCCTTTGTCGTGAGTATTGCCGTCCTTATTCATAGAATAAAGAATACGACGCTGAACGGGTTTTAGCCCGTCACGAATGTCAGGAAGCGCCCGCTCCTGAATGATATACTTAGAGTAGCGCCCAAAGCGCTCTCCCATGATGTCCTCAAGGGACATGTTTTGAATTGTTGACATAATTAAGATACAAAGCCCGTTGAAAAGACAAAGTCAAAATAGAAAATCGACGGAAAATCCTGATTTTCTAGGCGATTTACACTAAAGCAGACACAGCTGTAAAAATTTAAACACCTGTGTCTCTTTTTGACACATTCTTTAGGGCGTGTTCAGTTAGGAGAGCTAGCTGAACAATCCTTTCTTTGTTTCTTGGTATTAAAGGAATTATTCCTTCTTTGCTTTCTTTATATTCCTAAGGCTTTAAAGTAGATGACGATAGATATCCGCAATTGCTCGATAATGTTCCAACAAGTCCTTGTCGCACAGCTCCATTGCTCTCTTTTTAAACAATGATTCTCACCACAAAAATAGCGTTTAAAATGGAGTTGGTAGCTTTCATCAAATAATCATTTTGATGAAAGCTAATTAAGCCTTCTACCTTTGATAACACGATGGTTTCTAATGCTTTGCTTTACCTTGCTTTGCCTTCCATTTCCGATAGGCGTCAATGTCATCATTGACCAGCTTCCAACAAGTACCAATGACAAGAGCATCGTCTAATTGGCCAAGGATTGGAATCCAGTCTGGAACGACATCAAGTGGCGACAGAAAATAAAGTAGAGCACTGACAATAGCTACCATCGTTTTAAACGGAACTTTAGTATAGTCCTTTTTCCAGTAGCTTCTCAACATGCCAATTAAGGTTGGAACAGACTTTAATTCCTTACTGATAAAGGGAATCCATTTGATTTTTCGTTCTAATTTGGTTAAAAATGTTTCAACCTTAGCATCGTCATTGAGTAAGTTTTCAGCTTTAGCATAGCGTTTCTTGAGTTCATCAAAGGCTGCTTGCTTTGAAATGGTTTTTGGCATAGGATCCTCCTATTTTGAAAATGCTGTATTTTCCTCTAATGTAAAGCGTACATTGTCCTCGATCCACTGTCTGCGCGGCGCGGGCTTATCTCCCATGAGAACGGAGACACGACGCTCAGCACGCGCCAAATCATCAATGGTTACGCGAATCAGAGTGCGAGTTTCTGGATTCATGGTTGTTTCCCAAAGTTGATCAGCATTCATCTCGCCGAGACCTTTGTAGCGTTGAAGCAAAGCTCCTTTACCAAATTGCTGGCGCAGATCATCAAGTTCACCGTCAGACCAGGCATACTCAATTATCTCATTCTTGCCCTTGCCTTTGGACATTTTATAAAGCGGCGGTAGAGCAATGTAAACATGACCCGCTTCAACTAGTGGTCGCATGTAACGGTAAAAGAACGTTAACAACAAGGTCTGGATATGGGCACCATCGGTATCAGCATCTGTCATGATGATAATTTTATCGTAGTTGATGTCATCAAGGCTAAAATCTGCCCCTACTCCTGCACCAATCGTATAAATCATGGTGTTGATTTCCTCATTTTTGAGGATATCCGTCATCTTGGCTTTCTCAGTGTTGAGGACCTTACCACGTAGGGGAAGGATGGCCTGGAACTTGCGGTCACGGCCTTGCTTGGCAGATCCACCGGCAGAATCCCCTTCGACGAGGTAAAGTTCGTTCTTCTGAGGATTTTTAGACTGTGCTGGCGTTAATTTCCCAGACAAGAGCCCCTTATCTTTCTTAGTCTTCTTGCCAGACCTAGCATCATCGCGAGCCTTGCGGGCAGCTTCTCTGGCATCACGCGCCTTGATAGCTTTGCGAATAAGGTTTGCTGCCAACTCTCCGTTTTCCATTAGGAAAAAGATAAGTTTTTCCGAAACAATCCCATCGACAATGGGACGAGCTAAAGGAGACCCTAACTTGTCCTTGGTTTGACCTTCAAACTGCAAATGCTCCTCAGGAACCAGAATTGACAAAACAGCAGACAGGCCCTCACGATAATCAGAACCATCCAGATTTTTGTCCTTTTCTTTTAAAAGTCCTGTCTTTCTGGCATAATCGTTCATGGCCTTAGTGATGGCTGTTTTCAATCCTGTTTCGTGTGTGCCACCGTCTTTGGTGCGGACATTGTTGACAAAGGATAAGATATTGTCTGAGAAGCCATCATTGTACTGCATAGCCACTTCGACTTGGAAGTTCGACTCTTCGCCCGTAAAATAAAGGACTGGGGTTAAGGTTTCCTTATCTTCGTTCAGATACTCCACAAAATCTTGAACCCCGTTTTCATAATGAAACTCGACAGACTCGCCGATACGCTCATCGGTCAAAGACAAGGTCACGTCTTTTAGTAAGAAAGCTGATTCGTTCAGTCGTTCTGCAATGGTATTATACTTAAAATCTGTGGTTGAGAAAATGGTTTTATCAGGCATAAAGCTGACTTTGGTGCCTGATTTCGACTTAGGAGCCGTGCCAATTTTTTTCAAGGTCGTTACTGGCTTACCACCGTCTTCGAAACGTTGTCGATAAACATGGCCATCCCTTGTGATTTCAACTTCCAACCAGCTAGACAGGGCATTGACCACCGAAGAGCCAACCCCGTGGAGACCACCAGAAGTCTTATAGCCACCTTGACCGAATTTTCCGCCTGCGTGAAGCACGGTAAAAATAACCTCAACCGTAGGAATCCCCATCGCATGAAGACCTGTCGGCATCCCCCGCCCGTGGTCAGTGACGGTCAGAGAACCGTCCTTATTGATCATCACATCAATGCGATCACCAAAGCCTGATAGGGCTTCATCAACCGCATTGTCAACAATTTCCCAAACCAGGTGATGAAGACCGGTGCCATCGGTTGACCCGATATACATACCAGGACGCTTACGGACGGCATCCAGACCCTCTAAAACCTGAATGGCATCGTCATTATAATTATTTACATTAATCTCTTTCTTAGCCAAGGCTTCCCTCCAGAATTATCATCTGTACTATCTTACCGATTTTTTCCAGAAAATGCAAAAGTTTTCACTAGTTAATCCCTCAAGTTCTATGTTATAATCACCTTATGACTATTTTACTCTTAATTATAGCCTATTTGCTAGGTTCGATACCTTCTGGCCTTTGGATCGGCCAAATCTTTTTTAAGGTTAATTTACGCGACTATGGCTCAGGAAATACCGGAACTACCAATACCTTTCGGATTTTGGGCAAAAAAGCCGGTATTATCGTCTTCTTGCTCGATTTTTTCAAAGGAACTTTGGCAACGCTGCTTCCTATCTGGTTTGGAGTGACCGAGCTGTCTCCATTGATTTTTGGAATGCTAGCCGTCATCGGGCACACTTTTCCGATTTTTGCGCAGTTCAAAGGCGGGAAGGCTGTAGCGACCAGCGCTGGTATGCTCTTTGGTTTTATTCCAATCTATTGTCTCTTGCTCATTGCGGTTTTTGCAGGAACGCTTTACCTGACATCTATGATTTCCTATTCTAGCGTGGTAGCAGCTGTGACAGCTATTGTATCTGTCCTTATCCTTCCTCAACTGGGCATTCTGCTACCCAAGGATTGGGTGCTTACCGTAGTGGTACTTGTTGTCGCCAGCATTGTCATTGTCCGCCATCGGGAAAATACTCAGCGCATTCGGCAAAAACGGGAAAATTTGATTCCTTGGGGACTGAATATAACCAATCAGAAACCTCATGTTAAGTAACTTTCAATTTTACATCACGTTAAAACACTGTGTCACCAATTGAGCACAGTGTTTTTTGATGCCATTTGACCGTTAGAATAATTCAGAGACTACATAACTCCGAACAAGAGTTTTCTTGAGCAGCTTGAGTAGAAGCACTTTTTGAAATTCAAAAAAAGTCATCGTCAGTTCGTTTTAATGGACTCCATTTTCTAAAATCGGATTCTTGCTACTCTTGATTTGCTTTGAGGATAGGATTTCTCAATAAATATCGCGTTTCGGAATAAGTCTATTGCTACAGCAGCTCATCAATCAGTTCAGAAACCTGATCCACTTCTGCTTCAGGAGTAATCTCTGTAACCACAATACCTGCTACTGCTCGCTTAACAAGCCCCTCAACATCCAAGCGTGCTTCATACTGCTCTACATTTTTTAGCTTAGGATTCGTCTTGGGCCGATCAGGTGCAAAAATCGTACAACAGTCCTCGAAAGGCTGAATTGAAATCTCAAAGGTATCTATTTTCTCAGCCAAATCAATAATTTCCAACTTGTCCATGGTCACTACAGGACGAATGACAGGCGTGCTGGTTACGGCATTGATAGCCTGCATAGACTCCAAGGTCTGGCTCGCTACCTGTCCAAGACTTTCACCATTTATAATCACCATACCGTCGCGTTTTTCACGGATAGCATCTGTAATCCGCATCATAAAACGGCGGGTCAGGGTCATCAGATAAGCTTCTGGAGCCTTTTCCTTGATTTCCTCCTGAATTTCCGTAAAGGGCACTTCGATAAACTGAATATTCCCACCAAATTTAGTCAATTTGCGGGTCAAATCATGAGCTTTCTTGAGCGCACCTGGACTGGTATAAGGAGGGCTAGCGAAATGAACCGCTTCAATATCCACCCCACGTTTGAGAGCTAGATAGCCCGCCACTGGAGAGTCAATTCCACCAGAGAGCATGAGCATGCCTTTACCAGAAGTTCCGACAGGCAGGCCACCAGCTCCTCGAAGGGTTTCGTGGGAGATATAAGCCGCATCTGTACGGATTTCCACACGAAGTACAACATCCGCTCCTTTCATTTGCACCTGAATCTCAGGAATGACCTCAAAAACAGCTGCACCTAGCGTATGGTTAAGTTCGACGGAATCCAATTCAAAGCTGTGATCGCTGCGCTTAGTCACGACTTTAAAGGTCATCCCTGGCTGGTAAACAGTCTTCATGATCGTCTGAACAGCCTTCTTCAAGGCCGGTACGGACTTCTCCACCTTATAAGACGGTGAATAGGTTTGAATGCCAAAAACGTTGGACAAAGCTTCTGAAACAGCCTTGTAATCAGCGCCGTTGAGGTAAACATGACCACGATCGCGATCGGCTGTTACGGTAACCTCTGGAAAAATCGTTAAAACATCTGCGACATTGCGTCTAAGTTTTCCAATAAACCGCATGCGGTTTTTACCCTTGGTTGAGAGTTCGCCATAACGGATTAAAATTTCTGAGTATTGCATGGTTTTACTTTCTTATCTGATTTTCTGTGTTTGGTGATCAATCTGCCCTAAAATGGTCAAAAAATGCTCAATCTGGCTCATATCCGTGTCATCTCCTAGACTGACTCGCACAGCGGTTTGAGCCAATTTTTGTGGCACTCCCATGGCAAGCAAGGTTCCAGCAGGCTTGCCTGCTTTAGAGGAACAAGCAGAGGTCGTCGAAATGTAAATCTCATGACTTTCAAAAGCATGAACAACAACTTCACCACGTACATTTTTGAGACCAAAGGTAATAATACTATCTGTAAAATTCTCCTGACCTGAGAAGACTGTGATGTCGGGATAGGTCGCTAACGCCTTTAAAATAACTTGCTTCATGGCTTTTTGACGATTATTGACCACCTCAAATCGCTCCATTGTCATGCGAAGCGCCTTGGCTGTCGCTGCAATGCCAGCAACATTTTCTGTCGTTGATCGCAAATCCTGCTCTTGACCACCACCTGTTAAAAGTGGAGTTAGCCTTTTGCTGGCTTTTTTGTAGATAAAGCCAACGCCTCTTGGACCATGGAATTTGTGACTAGAAAAGGTCGCAAAATCCACTCGAGGGGTCAAATACATTTCCGTTGGAATCTTCCCAACAGCTTGGACAGCATCAACATGAAAGGAAATGGTCGGTCGATCTTCCAGAAGTTTTGAAATTTGCGGAATCGGCTGAATGGCACCGATTTCATTATTGACAGCCATGATCGATACCAAAATCGTATCGGATCTGATAAGCTTCTCCAAAGCCTCTAGATCCACAAATCCGTCTTTAGTCACTGGCGCCAAATCCACCTCAAATCCTTGAGTTTTAAGCCAAAGAGCGGACTCTTTGACTGCGGGGTGCTCGATAGCTGACACGATGATGTGCTTGCCAAAGGCTTGTTTTTCAAAAGCTACACCCTTGATGACCCAATTATCCCCTTCAGTACCGCCCGATGTGAAGAAAATCTCCTCGGGCGACTTCCCTAATAGATCAGCAATTTGCTTGCGTGACGCGTCTAAAATCCGTGTTGCCTGCGTTCCCAAACGATGAAGAGAGCTAGGATTTCCCCAGATTTTTTCAGACACTTCTTTGTAAGTGTGTAAAACCTCAGGATAAGGCTGGGTTGTTGCACTATTGTCAAGATAAATCATGATTTCTGTCTTTCTAATCTTCGAGGTAGAATTGCCATATCTTCAAATTATAGCACAAGAATACCATTTAATCCAAAACGAGGGACAAAAAGGAGCGAGACAAAATCAAAACGATTTTGTAGCTCTGCTCCCGCAAGGTTGATCAAGCTTGTTATTCAAACTGGGCTCAAAGGATGATAACTGACCCACTTGAGCAAGATAAGTTCTTTTGTCCTACTTTCGTAACTAAAAATCAATCAGCTACTGCATTTATATTTTAAATGTTTCAATTGGTTTAAATGATTTATAAAATGGCGTCTAGCGACTCTGGCAGAATTTGTCCTCCATCAACCACAAGGGATTGACCAGTAATAAAACGTGCCTCTGGACTGACTAAAAAGGCAACAGCAGCACCAATATCAATAGGCTCTCCCAAACTATGAGTCGGTATAGTTGCCTTCATTTGATTAAGATAGTCTTCGCCTTGCTCTAGCAAGCCTTCCGTCAAAATATTGCCAGGTTGAACAGCATTAACTGTAATGCCAAACTTAGCATATTCTAAGGCAATGCTCCGCATAAAACCTAACTGACCTGCCTTAGTAGCACAGTAGTGCGACCAGCCCGGAAAGCCTGTAATAGGTCCTGTAATTGACGAGGTCAATACAACGCGTCCATAGCCTTGATTTTTCATATATTTTAAAGCTTCTTTGACAATTAGAAAAGTTCCTTTGAGATTGACTGATTGGATAAAATCCCAGTCCTCTTCTGTCATCTCTTCTAATGATTTTTGAGGAAAGATTCCAACATTTGACGCCAAAATATCAATGCGTCCAAACTTGTCTATTATCTCAGAGAAAACGCAGGATATTTGCTTAGCCTGAGTAACATCAAGCTCTAAAAAAGTAATTGGTAGCTGCTCAGCCAAAGCTTGGCCTGCCACCACATCTTTATCTAGTACAATCACCTGAGCCTCTTGCTTAAGTAAGGCTGAGACAATCCCTTTCCCGATACCTTTTGCACCACCAGTCACCACTGCAACTTGACCATTTAACCGAAACATAAAAACCTCCTCATCACAAAGTAAAAGTAAGCGTTGTCATCTTTATTATACAATTAAGAAAGAAAAAAGTAAATTCTACTTTTCCTCAATTTTAAAATGCTCTTGAATACCTTGAACCACATCTTTCGTCCTAATGGCTTCCACCTCACAAACAGTCTCCAGCATGTCTCGGAAGGCCTTGCCATAGTTTTTAGTCAGGATGCGGTTATCCAAAAGGACAATAGCAGAGCTTTGAAGCGGTTTTCGACTAGTACGACCGATAGCCTGTTTGAGCTTGAGGATAGTCAAGGGTAGATGGTAATCCTCAAAAGGTCTACGACCAGACTCTCTTAAATAACGATTAATCTTCTGGACAAATTTATCCTGAGGATTATCAAAAGGCAAGCGGGTCACAAGGACAAGCATCTGGTCCTGATTGGCAAAGTCAACACCTTCCCAAAACGCTCCAGAACCTAGCAGAATCTTGGATTCACCCCGCTCAAACCGCTTCCGAATATTAGCAGCTGTTCCGTGACCATGCTGGGCTAGGTGATTGATCCCATTTTCATTCAAAAGCGTCGAAACAGCCTGCAAATTCTGGTTGGCATTAAATAAAACCAAGGTCGGTCTTCCAAGACGACTGAGTCGAACAATCTCCTGAGTGATGAGATTAGCATAACGCTGAGGCGTCAATTCCTGAAGTTCAGGTATATCTGACAAGATCCAGACTTTCTGATGCTCTTGCTTGGACTGAGGCATCTGATCAAAGGTGACATCCTCCTCAGTGTAACCAAGCAACTGAGCTAGATTGACCCGTCGGCTGATGGTTAAAGTTGCACTGATACAAAACACCTTCGTTGAAGTTGGTATCAAGTCCTTAAAAAAGAGAAAATCAAGGCTAGCAGCGTTAAGAAAACGAATCCGCTTCTCCTCTGTAGACTCCTGAGTCAGCCAGAAATCGTCAAACTGTGGCGCCAAAACTTCTGCCAGACGAGGCAGATGATGCGAACCAATTTCCTGTAAATCCTGCCGCAGTTGCAAAATGCTGCGGTCAATCTGAGCCTGTCGTCCAGACTTACCGACAAGATCTGCCAACTGCTCCAGATGAAAAGAAGTATTCTCTAAAATGCGTCTAGTCAAAAGATCAGGACTCTGACGATAGAGAACTTCCACATCACTGACTAAACTAGTCAAACGCGCTCGCCTACGTGAGAAATTCTCCAGCTGTGATGGCATTTTCTGCGCCTCATCAACAATCAGAATGGCATCCTCTAAAAAGCTCTTATCATCGACTATTCTTGTCAAAAGGTAGGCCTGATTGGTAATAATGACTTGACTGACTTGCGCTAGGTCATAGCTACGCTGCCAAAAATCCACATCCCGAAACAGACTTGTTTTCAAATTTTGACCATCATGACGAAGCTCATCAAAATAAGAAGCGTAGCCATTTTTCTGCTTGATCTCATCTAAATCCCCCGTCTCTGTTTCTGTCAGCCAGACGAGGACAAGCATTTTGTAACGATTGACCAGACGATTGTCGTCCTCACGCTCCAAAGTCGCCCAAAAGCGATCCAGCTTGATGTAGTTCTCATAACCTTTAAGGCTATGGCAATTAATGTGGAATACTTTTCCTAATTGACGCACCTCGGTTTGCAACATTTGATCTTGAAGAATCTTGGTCGGTGTGGCAATAACGACCTTTTTCTGAGGATCTTGCGCCAAAATAGGCAGAAGATAACCGTAGGTCTTACCGATACCTGCTTGGCCTTGGATAAAATTGACCTGAGTATCGGTCAAATGTTCGCTCACCAAATTAGCAAACTCAGCTTGCTGAGGACGATTCTCTAAATCTAATAGGGCCAAATTATGCTCAAATTCTTTGGCTAAGTGACGGGCCTTGGCATAATAAGTTGGTTTACGCAGGACAAGATCCATGATTCGCTCCAGATTTTCATCCAGCTTCACTGGCGCATAAGGCAGTAGCTCGGTAATGACTTGGGAGGACTCATAGACGAGATGGTCTGCGTATTGGTTAATCTTTGCCAGAGTCACTTGAGGAAGACTGAGGATCTTTTCCTGAATTTTTAGAAAAAGCTGCGCAGTCGCCATCGCATCTGCAATCGCAGTATGAGCCGCTGTCAAGTTCAGTTCCAACTCCTCTGCCAGATAGCCTAAGTTGTAGCGATCTAAGGTCGGAAAGAAAACTTGGCTGAGTTCGACCGTGTCCACGCGCGGCGTTCGCAACTCAAATCCTTCAAGAAAGAGGCTTTCAGCTAATAAATTAGCGTCAAACTTGACATTGTGCGCAACAAAAACAGCATCTTTGAGCAATTCATAAATCTCACGCGCCACCTGCGAAAAGTCAGGCGCCTTTGCCAATTGAGAATCGGTAATTCCTGTTAGTTGTTTGATGTGCGGCGTCAACTTTTCATGCGGATTGACATCCGTTTCATAGGTTTGAAGAATACGGCCATCTTGAACTAGGACAATCCCTACTTGAATAATCTGCGCATCAACACCAGCAGATGTCGCCTCCAAATCCACGATGGCATACTTCTTCGTTCTTATTTCTTGTACCATAGTGTTCCCATTATATCATAAGCGCGGAACTAAGTTTAAAAAATCCATCACGCTTCAAGATAAAGTTATGACAAAAACCTTCACTTACTTATTCTGAAATAGCAAAAATTAGTCGTAACAAGCAAAGGAAACGATGCTTTCGTCAACTTGATATTTTTAAGACTTGAAGCCATAAGAAAAACGCTGATAAATCAACGTTAAATGAAACTAACCGAAACTATCGGAAGTCAATATGGAGCCGGTGGGAGTCGAACCCACGTCCAAACACCTGCCAACATATTCGTCTACAACCATAGACCTTGTATTCGTTTAACCAAGGCTCGACACAAGGTTCAAGCCTAGCATTGGCGAGTCTCAAGATCTCGTGACCTGAGGTGAGACACCCTCCAGACACCAGCTTACTATTTTTAAGACCTTAGGCTGCCGTAAGCAAACAGCCCTTGGTCACGCCCGCAGGTTATTAAGCTGCTAAAGCGTAAGAGTTTGTATTTTTTGCAGTTATATTTAACTGAGCGTTTACGTCGCCACACGAGTTGCAGAACATGCCTCATAATGCCTGTCGAATCCGTAACGACCCCAAAATGAGATGTTCTCATTATATCAAATAACAGTTCAAAATACAAAATTTTACTATGTCATGGTATAATGAAAACATGTATAAGTTCTGGCAAAAAACCTTTAAGATCCTTGGCATTGTAGCTCTGATTGCCTCTGGTCTAGCAGTCATATGGCTCTACAAACAAGGTATTCTTAACGATCAAAACGCGATGAAAGATTGGGCTTTGCGCTACCCTGTCATAGCACCTTTTGCTTTTTTCTTAGTCCAAGTGGTACAAGTTGTCTTCCCTATCATTCCAGGCGGTGTCACAACAGTTGTCGGCTTTCTTATTTTTCAGCCACTTCTGGCTTTCTTTATCAATTCTTCAGGGATAATCATAGGCTCACTCATTCTCTTTCACCTTGCGCGTATCTACGGTAAAAAATTCTGTCTTCTCTTTATGTCTGAGGAAACATTTTACAAATACGAGCGTAAGATTGACAATAAACGTGGCTTTGAGATTTTCTTTATTTTCTGCATGATTTCTCCCATGGCACCCGCAGACATCGTGGTGATGATTACTGGTTTGACCAGCATGTCCTACCGCAAATTTTTCCTGATTGCTCTGCTGTGCCGCCCAATTTCCATTGTCGTTTACAGTTACCTTTTGATTAATGGTGGCGAATTTATCAAAAATTTACTTCTTTAGTGCTAAAACTTTTATAGACACAAAGGGAGATTGGGATAAAAAGCATCTCAATCTCCTTTTTGTCATCATTAAACAATTAAACCCTAATCAGTCTTGCGGGAGGGGGAGACTAAAATGGATTTGATAATCTAAAAGTTCTAATTCTTCTCCTCATCGGCATTTAGCTTGTCCTTGACTCGCTCAGCTACCTTGTAAGGTACACCAGCTTCTGCGATTTCCTGAACATTAGCTTCCTTAATCTTGATAAGGGATTTGAAATGTTTGAGAAGTTTTTGCCTTCGCTTGGGACCCAAGCCCTCAATATCATCAAGCTTTGAGGAGAAGGTATTCTTGCTACGTAGTTGCCTGTGGAAAGTGATAGCAAACCGATGAACCTCATCCTGAATGCGCTGAAGCAGGAAAAATTCCTGAGAATTTCGCTTAAGCTCAATAACCTCAAGCGGATTGCCATAGAGCAACTCGTGAGTCTGGTGACGATCATTCTTTTGTAGACCAGCGACAGGGATATGAGCCATGCCGATAGCACGCAAACTTTCTTTGGCAGCATTCACCTGCCCCTGGCCACCATCAATGATAATCAAATCTGGCTCAGCAAGTCCATCCCGTTGGACACGGCTATAACGTCTGCTGATGACTTCTCGCATACTAGCATAGTCGTCTGGCCCAGACACCGTCTTGATTTTGTATTTGCGGTAGTCATTCTTGCTGGGCTTGCCATCAATAAAAACTACCATAGCTGAAACTGGACTGGTTCCCATAATGTTGGAGTTATCAAAGGCTTCAATCCTGCGAAGCTTATCTAATCCAAGAGCTTGTCCAAGTTGCTCAATAGCACCTTGATTTTTAGCCACATCTTTTTCTAGTAAATCGAATTTCTGTTGAAGACTGACAGTGGCATTCTTGATAGCTAATTGAACCAATTGCTTTTTTTCCCCTTTTTGGGGCTGGACAATTTTGGCAGAAACGAGAGCTTCTGCTGACTCTACATCAATGTTCCGAGGGAGTAAAATTTCCTTTGGCATGAGGTGCTGACTATCCCTGTAGAATTGACCGAGATAGGTCAAAAAGTCATCTTCTGCATCACCATAATAAGGAAAGAGCTGGCTATTGCGCTCAATCAATTTGCCTTGACGAACAAAAAAAACTTGGACAGACATCCAGCCCTTATCCACAGCATAACCAAAGACATCACGATCCTGCATATCCTGAGCAATGACCCGTTGCTTGGTTCTCAGAGTTGAAATTCCCTCAAGAATGTCGCGATATTCTGCTGCTCGCTCAAATTCCCAATTTTCCGATGCCTTGTCCATCTTGTCTCTGATGTCATGGATAATCTTGTCATCTTGTCCATTTAAAAACTGGCCAACTTCACGAGTCATCTGAGCGTAGTCTTCTTGAGATGGCATGTGATCGCCATGAGCCAGACACTGCCCTAAGTGATAATAAAGGCAGTATTTATTTTCAGGCAGTTTGCACTTCCGAAACGGATAAAGGCGGTTGAGAAGCTTCTGAATTTGGTTTGCGACATGCGCATCAGGATAAGGACCAAAATAAGTCCCCGTGCCTTTTTTGACCTGACGACTAATGATAATCCTTGGGTGACGCTCGTTAGTAATCTTGATAAAAGGATAGGACTTGTCGTCCTTGAGCAAGATATTATACTTAGGCTTATTCTCCTGAATCAAATTAATTTCTAACAAGAGCGCTTCAATATTTGAAGTAGTGACAATAAACTCAAAATCCTCAATCTCAGATACCAAAAGCTCCGTCTTGGTGTCATGACTTCCTCGAAAGTAGGAACGCACCCGATTACGTAGATTTTTGGCCTTGCCGACATAGATAATCTGCCCGTGCTTATCCTTATGCAAGTAGCAGCCTGGACTGGTCGGTAGCAGCTCCAGTTTGGCTTGAATCGTTTTGTTCATAGATTTCATTATACCACAGAGATCGCGCTTTTTAAAAAACGTTAAGCTACTCCAACGTAGACCATATGAGAATGGCGAGCCACTTTTGGTTTAATCAAGTTTACTCGTTTTGATGTCATCCCCTTGCTGTCCAAGTTAGTAAGCTTTATAGCGCACAACTCCTTCTTCTGCTAGTTGACTCAATAACTTGGCAATGCTTTGTCCTTCCACAGGGTGGATAACTGCGCTAGCAATTTCAGCCAAAGGTCTGAGAACAAAGGCACGCTCTGTCATATAGGGATGGGGAACTATGAGATTAGGCTCATCAATGACCAAATTATCAATTAACAGCGTGTCAATATCCAATGTCCGCGGCCCCCAATGCTCGTGGCGGACGCGGCCCAAATTTTTTTCAATAGTCTGGGTATGCGCCAAAAACTCTTGAGGTGACAAGTCAGATACCGCATGAACGCAGAGATTGAGAAAGTCCTCTTGGTCAGTCTTGCCCCAAGCGGCTGTCTGATAAAAGGATGAGACGGCCTTGATCGCTGTCGCAGGCATTTGCGAAATCGCCTCCACTGCTGAGCGTAAGTAGGTT
This sequence comes from Streptococcus merionis DSM 19192, assembly GCF_000380085.1. Classification (GTDB taxonomy): domain Bacteria; phylum Bacillota; class Bacilli; order Lactobacillales; family Streptococcaceae; genus Streptococcus; species Streptococcus merionis. The sequence goes on along the minus strand of NZ_KB904560.1, from coordinate 39,908 downwards.
TCTCGATCACCTATATTGCTTCCCAGACTGAGGTAAAATTGACTCATCTTTGTCTCTCCAAGGTCACACCGACATGAGCATAGTGTCCTGCAATCGGCGGATTCTCTTTCTTGATGGTGATTTTAATCGCCTGAACAGTAGGGTATTGTGCTAAAAGATCCTCAATGATGGCTCCTGCTAAGCGTTCAATCAGCTGATATTTATTGTTCTCCACTTGAGCTTTAATCGTATCAAACACATGCCCATAGTGAACCGTATCTGCCAAAGCATCAGACTGACTCACTCTAGTCAAGTCAAGTGACAGTTCACAATCCACTACAAAGATTTGCCCTAAGGTTTGCTCTTCTGCAAAGGCTCCGTGATAGCCGTAAAACCGGCAATCGGTTAAAAAAATCTTATCCATCATGTCTCACTTTCTGAGCTGCGCCACGGTTTTAACCACATCATTATTAGCTGCAACATTATGCACTCTGACCATCTGACACCCTTTTTCAATGGCATAACCAGAAAGAGCTGCTGTCGCTTGATCGCGCTCCAAGGGCTTCGTTCCTCCGCCCAGCAGATAGTCCACCACTCGTTTACGAGAAATACCAAAGAGGACAGGATAGCCTAGCTGACAAACGCGATCCAGACCTTTGAGTAAGTCAATGTTATGTTGAGGATTTTTGGCAAAGCCAAAGCCAGGATCCAGCCAAATGTTATCAGCTGAAACACCCGCGTCGCGCGCTGCCTGTGCTCGCTCAGAAAGAAAACTGCAGACTTCCTCAACAACGTTGCCATAAGCTTCCTCGGCTTGATTGTGCATGAGAATGATTGGCACGTTCCGCTCAGCTGCTAGCTGCAACATTTGACCATCATAAAGACCTGCCCAGACATCGTTGATGATATCTGCTCCAGCATCCAAAGCCGCAGCTACAGTTTCTGTCTTGTAGCTATCGATGGAGACGAGACAGTCAAACTTTGCTTTGATTGCTTTGATAATAGGCACAACACGGGCAATCTCATCTTCAACCGTGACAAAGTCTGCACCTGGTCGTGTTGATTCACCGCCAACGTCAATGACCGTTGCACCATCGGTCAACATCTTTTCCACCTGCGCTAAGGCACTTTCGATAGTCACATAATTCCCACCATCTGAAAAGGAATCTGGTGTGACATTCAAAATTCCCATGATTGTGGCATTATCAGTTAAATAGTTCGTCGTTATCATCTTTTCACCCGTTCTGTATCATGGCAAGAATCTCCTTGCGCTGGTCGATATTATCCTTAAAGACACCCTTAGCAACCGTTGTGACAGTCTTAGCTCCTGGCTTTTTTATCCCTCGCATGGTCATACACAGATGTTCGGCCTCAACCATGACAAAGACACCTTCTGGAGACAGCGCTTCATCTAAGGCTGTTGCCACCTGAGCGGTTAAACGTTCCTGCAACTGTGGGCGCTTGCTAGCGACTTCTACCGCACGCGCGAGCTTGCTAAGTCCTGTCACATGCCCCCTACTCGGAATATAGGCCACATGAGCAAGGCCGTAAAAAGGCACTAAGTGGTGCTCGCACATGGAATAAAAAGGAATATCTCGGACTAAAATCACTTCTTCGTGACCTTCTGAAAAGACCGCAGTGAATTCATCTTTCGGATCTTTACCTAAACCAGACCACATCTCTTGGTACATTTTAGCCACGCGCTTTGGCGTGTCCAAAAGCCCTTCGCGGTCAGGATTTTCCCCCATAGCCACTAAAAGCTGGCGCACAGCATCTTCTACTTGTGTTTGATTTATCGTCATAAATTCCTCTTTTTCTGCTCCCTTTCTGACTCTTCAAAAGGGATTAGGTGATTTCGCACTTGGGAAATAAAATACAGAGATCCTGTAACAACATAAAAATCGTGCGAAGCTGTGAAGTTTGTGTTGGCCAGCCACTGTCTAAAATCGGTAATCTCTGCAAAATTTGCTGGGTATTGCTCTAATGATAAGGCTGTAGGGTAATCAAAACTGGTCACCGTAACCTGACCGACTTCTGCCAATTGCGCCAACATGGTCTCTACTGGCTTGCCAGCAATCGCTGCAAACAAGATATGAATAGTCTTATCGGCGTAATCTGACTTAAGCAGGTCGCAGAGGGCTTTGACAGACTCGTCGTTATGGGCACCGTCAATCATGAGATTAGAAGCCAGTAATTCTGTCCGACCAACCCAGCTGGTCTGCGCTAAACCTTGTCGAATGGTCTCTTTCGTCACTCGAGGAAACTGCTCCTGCAAAAGCAAGCTGGCTTTAATCGCTAGACCAGCGTTGCTAATCTGGTGTTGGCCAGGCAGACCTGGAACGATAGTTTCAAGCACATGACCAGCCCTGTCACTATAAAGTCCATTCTTCAGGCTAAAATCAGCTCCTAAACGGTAAATTGGGGCACGCTTGTCAAGGCAGACATCTTCAAAAACTTGAGCGACATCCTCACGCTCCGTCGCATAGACAAAAGGCACGCCTGACTTGATCGCGCCAGCCTTTTCCCTTGCAATCTCAACATGGGCATTTCCCAGAATGGCTTGATGATCTAGCCCAATAGACGGGCAGACCACCATGAGTGGCGTGAAGACATTCGTCGAGTCCAGACGCCCACCAAGCCCCGCCTCAACAAGAACGAGATCAACGGGATGTATTTCCGCAAAGTAAAGAAACATCATAACCGTGATAATCTCAAACTCCGTCGCAGGTTCAAGTCCCGTTTCCTCAGGCAAGGCTTCAACGATTGCATAGACACGATCTACCAGATTGATCAGATCTGCCTGACTAATCATACGACCATTGACCGAAATCCGTTCTCGAAAATCCAGAATAAAGGGCGACGTAAAAGAACCCACTTGATAATCAGAGGTGGTAAAAATCTGCTGGAGATTAGCCACTGTTGAGCCCTTACCATTGGTACCAACGATGTGAATCCCTTGAATCTTATCCTGAGGATTTCCTAATTGGCCCAACATCCATTCCATTCGTTGAAGGCCTGGCTTAATGCCAAATTTCAACTTACTGTGTATCCAGTCAAGGCATTCCTCATAGCTAATTGGTTTTGTCATCTTCTTTCCTCAAACTTCCCGTTTGATCTTAGCCATAGCTTTGCCCTTGGCTAACTCGTCAATAATCTTGTCCAGATAGCGAATCTTTTGCATAAGAGGGTCTTCAATCTCTTCAACACGGTAACCACAGATAACGCCTTTGATAAGTTTTGCCTTAGGATTTAAGGCTGGTGCCTGATCAAAAAACGTCTGGAAATCTAGGCCTTGGTCAAGTACGTCTTGCAAGCTCTCGTCATCATAGCCAGTCAACCAAAAAATCAACTCCTCGACTTCTTCCTTGCTTCGTCCCTTTCGCTCCGCTTTTTGAACATACAAAGGATAGACACTAGCAAATGACATCGTAAAAATTTTCATGAATTTATTATACCACACCTCCCTCAGCAGTCCAAACAACCAACCGCCTCTCATAACCTTGTAAAAAGGCTCAATTTGTGTTGCTTGTTTAGCCTCGCCTTATTCAATTATTCTGATAGCTAAGCACGATTCGTTTTCAGGATAAATTTTCTCCGACATTTTAAGCTCTGGAGTCTAGAATAAAAAATCAAGCCAGCTCCCAAAAACGAAGCTGACTTAATTGTGTCGCTAAGAAGCTAACGAAAAGATATAAAAATACGCAGTAAGTTGCCTGACGGTTTGCTTGAAAAATGGCAAATTGTCAGGGACTATCGCCATTTCTTAAACTACCCGAAGCGGACAGCGATGCGATTGGGAGTCGCCGATAAAAAACTTAATCTCTGTTTTCTTGGTTCTTACTTTCTTCATATTTTTCGAGACTTCTGGTAAATGCACCTCCAATGAGACCACCAAAAAATCTTAAAATTCCAGCTATTACCGTTTCAAGAAGCTCCCACATCTTAACGATCACAAAACAAGCAATAACGAAAATAATAATCCCTAAAACCTTATCCACCTATATCTCTCCATTCTTTATTTTCAAAATGATATCTTTAATATCATCTTCTTTCCACAGAGAATAGACTAAGACACCCTCTGCTAAAATACAGAAGATAAACCCAGCCAGACTGCCATTACGTTTTTGAGAGGCTAATTGATTTATTTCACTCTCAGCAGTTTTAAAGAAACCATAGCTGGTATATGACGCAGGATCAAAAACAGAGCCAACCTCGTAAGAGAAACCACCATAATTTATTGATCCATTATCTTTTAATAAAAATATAAATCCAAGAAAAGCCACTATTAACACAGCTGTTATTCGCCAACGAATACTTGCTTTTAGCTTTTTAAATTCATCTACAATCATTCTTCGTACCTCAACGGATTAGTTGTAATTTCAACGACTTGGTCATCTACCAGAATCGCTACCATAGCAGTGTTACCATCAGACAATTTATAGAGATAATACTCTGTTGGTGTATTTTCAGGGTTCCACTTAGGGTCAACTTCTTTGGACGCATCAAATATTTGTAACATCATCTTAGCAACATCCAGAGGACTTTTAGAGGATTCATGTGGTTTACCGACAGCTTGCTCTAAGGAACTTTTAGTCAAACCAGAACCAATTGATGGAAAATCATCCGTAGTTAGGTTATTTCTTTGCCCACAGGCAACTAAAAGAATCGTCAGACCTAAGGCTAAAATAGATAATAATTTCTTCTTCATTACTTACTCCACTCGTTTAAATTCGAACTCTAAATAGTTTTGACCGATTGTCATACCGTTTGATGAAGGCTCATCACTAAGGTTATTTTTGAAGTACAGGGTATTGTTGTCATCAGAAAGAGTCGCCGTTCCTTCAATATTATCTCCTTCGATAACGATATGTCCGCCTTCTTCACGCCAAGTCGCACTAAACTTCATACCATTATCCATAACCGCAGTGCCATCTTCGTTTAAGGTTAACGTCGCATTCCAATGGAGCTGATTAGCAATAGCAGAAGAGATACTATTCCATACACCACCTCCAAATGCACTACCAGCAAATCCAGCACCAGCTTTACGACTATTACCTTGGTCGAAAATATCAGTTTGCCATTGACCAACATAGTTGGCGCGACTTTGACAACCGAAAAGACAAATTCCAATCAATCCCGCAAAAACAATATTCAATAATCTTTTCACGCTATTTCTACCTCCTCGTTAATGAGAATCATTAATGATTAGCGATTGCATTCTTCACAGCTTCTGTGTTTAATGTCATTTCTTCCCATTCTATAATATCGGCATTTTCATTAAGATCCCCTTTATATACCTTATTTCCATCATATCCATAACAGTCAGCATAAGAATTTCCTGGACAGAAAAGATATTTCATTTGTATTTTTTCACCTGATGCCGTATATCCTTTTTTAGAAAGAAATTCATCATCTAATGCTTTATCACCCTTAGTTTGAATTCCTTCAGTTCTTAACGCTTGGAGAAATTCATTCTTATTCTTGAATTTTGTATCATAATTTTCCAGCCAGTCATAATACTGCTGAAAGACACTTCGTTTAACGTATTCAGGAATATCGTCTGTCTTTTTGAATCTACGTGTCGCATGTTGACTATTATCCTCAAAAACAATTTCGCCATTATCCACTGCGGTGACGGTTCCACTAAAATCGCTGTATGGACCTATATAGATCGTATAAGACATTTCGCCTAAAAGAGGTACATTTGAAACTGTGAGATTGCCATCGTCGTCCTTTTTTACCTCACCAGCCGTAAAGGCTAATGTTTCTCGTTTGCCTTCCATATCGTAAACCCATTCTAAATTAAAATCGTAAGTATAGTTGCTAAATATTGAGATAGGCCGTAGTTTAAGTGTAGTAAACTCCGATGTGAGAACGCCTGATTCTATCCTTAAGTGTTTTGTGAGTTCATCAGATCTAACATAAGAATCATCGGATTGGATATACTTAACATTTTCTTGGTGAATAATACCTGTGAAAATATCTTCCTTATATAATGTATAGTAACCATTTTCTTTGATTTCAAGATATCTTTTTTCTGTTTCGGTATCTTTATCTACAGAGTCATGTGGGATTATTTCATAATAACCGACATAATTATCTACATTGGCAGGCGCCACATAAGGCTGAGTATCTGTGATGTTAATACTATCTTTACGCGTATAAACTTGATATGGAGAATACTGGTTTTTAAAATCAACCTCGTCTTCCGTAGCATCATTTGAAGATTCTTCAATAATTTCGTCGATAGATTCTACCGTTTCGATGGTGGTTGTTTGTTTATGGCATCCCATAAAGCATAGAGATAAGGCAGTAACAACAGAAATGGATAATAGATACTTTGCTATTTTTCTGAATTTTGTCATAATATTATCTTTCTTTTTTGGTATTTTAACTTTAAGAGCTTACTTCAAAAAAGGCTCAGAAGATCCCTTGTAATCAGGATCAAGCTGCTCAAATGCTTTTTCTACGGAGGTTAAGAAAACGTTAATATATCGTTCTATTGGGTAACCTTCGACGTCCTCAACATAGAACTCAAATTCAACATCATAATTTTTGCCACCTTTAGAAGTAAAGACAACGGTTGTTTCATTGTCTACAGATTTTCCCCACATAACAATACTGGATTGGCTCTCCTTTAATTGGCATACAATGCCTTCGGAATCCATATAAGACTTATCAATTGCATCGTATATTGATTTTAAATCCAATAACTTTGACTTAAAAATATACTTGCGTTTAAAGAAATATAAGGCACGCTTACGCATAATGCCAGCTTCAATAAGTTTCTTGTTTTGATAATTGATAATAATAGCGGCAGCACCGAAAACAACAACCGCAAAAACAATAATAAATGGTATATATCTAATAGGAATCCGCATAAAAATCTCCTTTTTATTTTTCACCCCAAAATCCCTGCTACAATAGGGTTTTGGCGTGTTTTAGTTAACGGTCGTCAACTAAAACACTGAAAAATCAAAAAATGCCAACCTGACAAAATCCTAAAAACCTTGTCAAATCAGCATTTCATTTATTTCTTATGGATGACTTTGATTGTTTTAATAAACGACCGTCTACTAAAACAGTTTACATGTTTACTTTACCATTTTTTTGAGGTTTCGTCAACACATTATGTGCTTTTTGACGATTTATTGGGATACTATTGCGCCGCAAAACGCTGTAAATGGTCGCAGTGGATATTTTGAGCTTTTGAGACAGTTTGCGAACCGACATGTTTGCCGAGAGGTATTCGGAAATGATTAGCCGTTCAAGATTCTTAGAAATGCCTTTATTACCAAGCTTTACACCGCGCTCGCGGGCTTTTCGCAGTCCGTCTTTGGTGCGATTTCGAATCGCTTCTAGTTCCCATTCCGCCACATAGCCGAGAATCAGGCAGAAAAACTTACCCGTTAGCGAATCTGTTTCGATATTTTCCTGAATGCTTTTGAGCTTAATGTTGTGGCTGGTGAGGTCTTGAATGATGTCCGACAGCTGAAACATTTTCCGAGTGAGGCGGTCTAATTTGTAAACGACAAGCGTTGTGTCTATGCCATTGTTCGAACACTGCCTTGCGAGTTCGAAGGCTTTTTTGAGTTTCGGGCGGTCTTGCTTGCCACCAGAATCTTTCTCAATAAAGACAATATCGCAGTTTTTAAGAGCTTCCTTTTGGACTTCCAAGCCCAATTCTTGGCGGTTGTCCGTTGAGCTGACGCGGGCGTAGCCGATTTTGATATGAGTTCGATTTTTGAATTTCTTAGCATAATATGTTGCCACTGATTTCTCCTTTTACTTAACTTTGGTATTGTAGCAGAGGATTGGAGATAAGTTAAGTTTAGAGGAAAATTATTTCGGGACAGTGATAGCTATAGTCAAACCTGATAAGTATTAGCAAATCAAAGCTTGGATTACTATAATTTATATATAACCAAGTAACTGATACTTTCTTCATAAATCATATGATTAATGAGTTGATTTCCAAATAGTGCATAACTCCTCACAACTCAACCTCGAACCTTGCAACTGCCCTGATTTTGCGCTACAATAGGGCTATGATTACCAAAGAATTTGATACGATTACTGCTATTTCTACACCTCTTGGCGAAGGGGCGATCGGGATTGTCCGTTTGTCTGGTACAGATGCGCTCACTATTGCTAACCGCGTCTTTCGTGGAAAGGACTTAACAACTGTTACCAGCCACACCATTAACTATGGTCACATCGTTGACCCACTGGTAGATAAGGTGCTTGATGAGGTCATGGTCACAGTCATGCTGGCTCCCCGTACCTTCACTCGGGAAAATGTGGTCGAAATCAACACCCACGGCGGAATTGCAGTAACCAACGAAATCCTTCAACTCCTCATTCGAGAAGGCGCACGCATGGCTGAGCCGGGCGAATTTACCAAGCGCGCTTTTCTAAATGGCCGTGTCGATCTGACCCAGGCTGAGGCTGTTATGGACATTATTCGTGCTAAAACGGACAAAGCTATGAATATTGCGGTCAAACAGCTGGATGGTTCTCTGAAAAATCTCATTGATACCACACGGCAGGAAATCCTGAACACCTTGGCTCAGGTTGAGGTCAACATTGACTACCCAGAATACGACGACGTTGAAGAGATGACCACTCAATTACTCCGTGAGAAAACCGAAGAGTTTGCCAAGCTCTTATCAGATCTCCTCCGCACAGCCAAGCGTGGAAAAATCCTCCGCGAGGGACTGTCTACTGCTATCATCGGGCGCCCCAATGTTGGCAAATCAAGCCTGCTCAATAATCTGCTTCGTGAGGACAAGGCCATTGTCACCGACATTGCAGGAACAACTCGCGATGTCATTGAGGAATACGTCAATATCAAGGGCGTTCCGCTAAAATTAATTGACACAGCTGGTATTCGAGAGACCGATGATGTTGTCGAAAAAATCGGTGTTGAACGCTCTAAAAAAGCACTTGAAGAAGCTGATCTTGTCCTTCTCGTCCTCAACAGTGCAGAACCTCTGACACCTCAAGACAAGGTTCTTCTTGATATCAGCCAGTTTAGCAACCGCATTATCTTACTGAATAAAACTGACCTTCATCAGGCTATTGAGCGCGAATTTTTGCCTGACGATGTTATCCCTATCTCCGTCCTGCAAAATCAAAACATTGACCAGATTGAAGACCGTATTAACCAGATTTTCTTTGACAATGCTGGCCTTGTTGAGCAAGACGCGACCTATCTGTCTAACGCCCGCCATATTTCCCTCATTGAAAAAGCACTCGAAGCCCTCAACAGTGTCAACGAAGGTCTTGAACTCGGTATGCCTGTGGATCTTCTTCAGGTGGACATGACCCGCTGCTGGGAAATCTTGGGTGAAGTCACAGGCGATGCTGCTCCAGATGAACTCATCACACAGCTCTTTAGCCAATTCTGTCTTGGGAAATAGTCTCTAGGTCTGCAACTCACTGGGTCATTTCACCCTGCTAAAATACGAAAACTGCACGAAATCAACGTTTACCTAACGATGGCTTCATGCAGTTTTATTGTTTTTAGAAACTTTGTTCAGCTCTTTAACTATTTTTCCACATAGTTTTCAAGCGGTTTGTTTATTGTCTGAAAACCATTGAATGGATTTCTTTGAAATCACAGCTTTTTACACGATGGCTTCAAAGGACTCCTTTTTTATTTACGTTTAGTGACAAATTCATAGATGGCATCGGCTTCTGCTCGATCATCAAAGACAAAGAAATAGTTTACATTGCCTAATAGCTCAGCGAAAGCACCCGACAAAGCTTTGCGGTCAATCAGTTTATCGCCATAAACTGCCTTGATCTCATCATCAGTGTGTCTATAGTCATACCCATCACGCCTAGAGCATACTAAAGAATACTGAGCAAAATCGTGTTCTGGCAGCTCCTCGCCAGCAATCATAGCTGCATAATCACGGAAGAGATTAATGCGTTGGCTGTGATTATAGGCATCAACCGTGTAGCCACCAGCTGCACGATTATTGTATTCAAGCGCCACATAAGAACCATCTTCATAGCGGAAAAACTCAATATGAAAGAACCGTTCACGCATTTGAAACGATTTGACGATGGCCTGACCATAGTCACGAAGAACGGGATCGATCGTTTTCTCCACAAAATAACCCATATCCAGCTGATTTTCGACCATTTCAAAAGGGGTCTTGTTATAAGTCAAACTTGTTTCGTAGATGATATTGCCCTCAATATCAACCAGACCATCGTACGTACAAACAACAGCCTTATCAACAAACGCTTCCAAGAAATAAGGCGTCTTCCCATCCCAAGTTTCTTTAAAGTTCTGGATAGAGGCTTCATCTGTCAACTTAAAAACACCTGAAGCACCAACACCATTGTCTGGTTTAGCAATCAAAGGAAGCCCTAAGTCGCTGACTACCTGATCAACATCTTTAATCGCATCAACAACCTTACCTGGAACCACTGGCACGCCTGCTTTTTTGAAATAGTCCTTCATCTTTGACTTAAACTTGGTCTTTTCCAAGTGTTTGTAGCGCATGCCAAAGACATTGAACTGCTCACGCAAAGCCGCATCGTGCTCTAGCCAGTACTCATTTTGAGACTCAATCCGATCAAATGGCCCGTGTTTGTAAAAAAGAAAAGCCGCCGCACGCTTGACTTCATCCAAGTCCTCCAGATCATTCACTCGGAAATATTCTGTGATGGCAGCCTGCAAGCCTTGCCCCAGCTGCTCGTAGGGCTCTTGACCAATGGCCAGTACGCTAATCCCTTTCTTAGCTAATTCAATATAAAATTGCTGAAAATTCTCTGGATAAAAAGGCGATAAAACCAAATAATTCATAGAAACCTCCTAGAATCCAAGTGCTGTCAAAAAGTAAGGCATCTGCACGCGCCACCATTCCCAGTCATGGGCAACATCACCACCCCACTGATCAAACCAAGCAGGGATATTTTTCTCTGCAAAGGCTTGTCTGAGTTGGTGATAAGATGGTAGACCGTCCTGCTCCCAAGCTCCTAGACCTGTGCAAACGATGATGTCTGCTTGACGATAACGGTCGATAAACCAGCCGTCATTCTGCTGCCAAATATAATCCGATGGAGAATTGTAATAAACAGCTAAATCATCTCCAAAATCTCCACCAAAATACCGAGCATCATAAACGCCAGACAGAGCAATCACTTTATTAAAGACATCTGGGTGCTGAAGGAAAAAATTGACTGCATGGTAAGCTCCCATAGAGCAGCCTGTCGTCATCATGGGGTCAAACCACCCCGTCTTATGCTTAATAAATGGAATAGCTTCAGAAATAAGGTATCGATCATAAGCCTGATGGGCAAGTGCCTTATCATGCATTGATTTCTCCTCCGCCAGCCAACTCTCACTATCAAACGAACTTAACGTGAAAAATTGAATGTTCCCAGCTTCAATAAAAGTCTGACAGGCCTCAATCATGCCAAAATCTGCATATTCATTATGCGTCCCACCCGAAGAGGGAAAAACCACAACAGGAAGGCCTGCATGGCCATAACGGTTTAAAAACATTTCTCGCCCCAATTGGCCAGACCAGTGACTCAACGCTTCAAAATGCATCACAATACCTCTAACTCTTACTTATTTATCCTATTTTACCACAAAAAGATTGATTTGCAACAAATATATTCAGAAAATTCACACGTATTACTCTAACCCCCAATCATAAGCGGAAAAGCTTTAGAATAAAGGATTTAGCCTGAGCCAAAGCTGATTTATCGTCAGATTCCTATATTATTAGATCTTTACATATTTTTGAAAAACAGGTCTGCTTGTCTAAACTGACTACAGCCCGTTGGAAACTCCTTCTGCTTTCTTACCTGCTTAGCCTTACTTTTGCAACAGAAAACAGCTCAGTTCATAGCGTCTGAGCTGTTTTATAGTAGATTGGCACGAGATTAGAACACAGTTGTCTCAAAATCAGAATGTCATCTTGCATGCCTTTCTAAAGCAAAGTTATATCATTTTCGATTCAATCGATTTTATGTTCCTGACCATAGGTCTCTTGGTCGGTCGCTGTTTGAAATTCTGTATTGTAAATTACTTCGATTGCCATAAGGATACCTCGTTTCTTCTTGATGATTCAAGTATATCTCCAATAGCTTAAAGAAATCTCAGAAAAAACTTAAGCAAACCTAAAATCAATCCCAACCTTCACTGAGAAATCTTAGGCACTCTGGCAAATAGGTTCCCCAGACACGCTCGTGATGGATAGCACCGACCACTACATTGAGCTTAATATGATCTAGCGGCAAACCACCTTCCAGCAATTGTCGATAATACAGCAAGGACTCATCAATGTACAACTGTTTAATATTGGACTTGGTTAGGGTCGAATCCGTATCATCACCTTCATCTGTTCCAACTTGGATGTAAACTCGCTGTTCCTTATCCAAGGGTTGACGCTTCACAAAGCGATCAAACTCCGAGCGATTGAGCCAATTCGCTGAGGAGAAGACTCCCAGGCCACCGATTTGATCCTGATAAAGCACCCCCATAAACTGAGTAATATTGCCACCGAGAGACGAGCCAACCATAGCAGTATGCTTTTTATCAGCCTTAGTGCGGTAGGTCTTGTCAATAAAAGGCTTGACGATATCCATGACAAACTCGGAGTACTCCTGACCCTTGCCTCCCATGTTCTGATCAGCTTCATGATGGATATTGGAAAACCGCCACGGTGCATACTCATTCATCCGAGAAATGTGATTATCAATCCCTACCACAATCATGCGGGGAATATCTGGATTATGCTTGATGGTTGGAATCACCTTCCACGAGTAACCCGTAAAGGCCTCTTTGCTGTAAAAAATATTTTGCCCATCGTGCATGTAGACCACAGGATAACGACGATTCGTATCTTTCCTGTAATTTTTAGGCAAAAGCACACGCACACGCCTCTTTTCACCTAAATAAGGCACTTCTAAGTAGTGTTCTTCCATCTCCAAATAAAAATAATGTTTGTTCATAGGTCAATCCCTCTGCAAGGTTCTTTTCTAGATTATACACTAAAAACGCTCTCATGCAAACTAAGAGATAGAGGTTAAAGCATATTCGAAAAACAAAAAAATCACCTTCCCCCATAACTCTGAGGAAAGTGACTATCTTCTGGAAATTCTACAAAATCATACCATTGCTGGTTGTGACTTGCTTGTACCAGTCGTAAGAATCTTTTTTAGAACGCTCAAGACTACCGTTGCCTTCATTATCACGGTCCACATAGATAAAACCGTAACGCTTTTTCATCTCACCTGTGGTAAATGACACGCAGTCGATACAGCCCCAAGGTGTGTAGCCCCATAGCTCTACGCCGTCTTCATTGATGGCTTTTTCCATTTCTTGAATATGGCTGCGCAGGTAATCAATACGGTAGGGGTCATGAACTGAGCCGTCTTCTTCTTTGACGTCAATAGCTCCAAAGCCATTTTCAACGATGAAAAGCGGTTTTTCGTAACGCTCATAAAATTGGCTGAGGGCGTAGCGAAGACCAACTGGATCAATCGCCCATTCCCATGCGGACTCTTCAATATAAGGATTCTTAACGGTAAACGGTGATGAATCCGCAACATTTTCACTGACATCTTTAGGAACAGCTTGTGAGTCAACTACCTTAGTCATGTAATAGCTAAAACCAATGTAGTCAACTGTTCCTGCTGCCAAGATTTCCTTGTCCTTTTCAGTGATTGGAATATTAAATCCTTTGCGTTCAAACATTTTGAGAGCATAGGCTGGGTAGTGACCGCGAACTTGCACATCACAGAAAAACCAACGATCATGCATTTCCTTAGTAGCAAGCATCATATCCTCTGGACGACAAGAATAAGGGTAGACAGGTGTCATGGCAATCATGTTCCCGATTTGGAAATCAGGATTGATGTCCTTACCAATTTTGACAGCCAAAGCTGATGCTACAAGCGTGTGATGTCCACAAATATACATAGCCTCTTCAGGATTATCGTAGTCTCCAAAGTGCGCACCAGAATTGGTCCAACCAAAAATATCGTTGCTGTAATTCATTTGGTTGTTAATTTCGTTAAAGGTCATCCAATATTTGACCTTGTCCTTGTAACGCTTGAAAACCACTTCTGCAAACGTCACAAAACGATCAATCGTATCACGGCTCATGAAGCCGCCATTTTTCTTAGCTAATTCATAAGGCATTTCAAAGTGAGACAGGGTGATGACTGGATCGATGCCGTATTTCAAGAGCTCATCAAAAACGTCATCATAGAATTGAAGCCCTTCTTCATCTGGCTGCTCTTCAAAGCCTGTCGGGAAAATCCGTGTCCAAGCAATTGACGTGCGAAAGGCCTTGAAACCAAGATCTGCAAACATGGCGATGTCTTCCTTATAGCGATGGTAAAAATCAATCCCAACATGATTAGGGTAGTAATTTCCCTTGACCACACCATCCGTAATAACACGTGGCACACCATGCGCCCCTGCGGTCATGACATCAGCCACACTAAGGCCTTTGGAAGTTTCTAAAACGCCACCCTCAAATTGGTGGGCTGCAAGGGCTCCGCCCCAGAGGAAATTTTTTGGAAATGACATATTTAATGCTCCTTTTTTATAAGATATGACAGAGTTAGATTAGAAATGGGTTATCTTTTGACACCGTTCGTCAATCGAGTTTAATGGCTAATTTTCAATATTATTGTCGAGAGGACGAATAACCTTGGCTGGCACACCTGCTACTAGGCTATTGTCTGGAACATCTTTGGAAACAACAGCACCAGCTGCAATAACGACGTTATTCCCAATCGTGACACCAGGTAGTATAGTAACATTGCCACCCATCCAAACATCATTTCCGATATGAATTGGCTTTGCCTGAGCAAGCTTATCTCGTCTTCCTTTTGGATTTAAAGGATGTCCCACTGTTGAGATTAGTGTATTAGGGCCAATCATGCAATAATCCCCAATATGAACTGGTGCAATATCTAAAATAGTCACATTGTAATTCGTCAGAAAGTCTTTTCCGATATGAATATTTTGACCATTATCGCATCTGAATCCTTGCTGGACAGAAACTGCCCCAGCACAAGAACCAAATAATTCACGAATCTTAGCATCAAGTGCAACTTCATCATCAAAGGCAATAGCATCGTATTCCTGACACAGTCTTACAGCATTTGCCTTTACAGCAGCGACCTCAGCATCGTAAAAATTATACGGTAAGCCAGCTTTTAATTTTTCAAGTTCCGTCATCATTTCTACCTCCGATTTATTTACCTCTAGTTTATCATTTGTTGTCATATGATGTAAGCCCATATAGGAGTTTTGGAACAAGGTTTCAAAAGCAGACAGATTTAAGCCGAGAAAGTTAGAACGGTGTTCAGGACTTGCTAAAGAGATTTTGGTTCCGCCCGTCTGGTAAGGAGATCTTATGAAGTAAGCCGTAAACGATTAGGGCAACCATAGCTAAAAACCAGCACATGGCACTGTATGACCAACGATCAATAATCTGGCCAACAACGCTTTGCGTTAAAATAGAGCCTAGACTGCGAAAGACCTGAACCAAAGACAGTGCTGTAATCAAGTAACGTTTATCAACCAAGGAGCTCACAATCTTCATGTTCAGCATGATAAAAAGCATGCCAGTCGTATGTTTTCCTAACAGAGTGACTATTACTTTAGACATGGGACCAAGCTCCAAAGCATAGATCATGAATTGTAGCATCACAAACAAAGTGGTTAGTTTAAAGAGACGACTGGAAGACAGCTGGTCCATGAATTTATAGGAAAACAGGGTCAAAGGTGTTTCAAACAGGACTGCAAGCGCTACAATCGAACTGACCCTTTGAACAGTAAAACCACTAGCTTCTAGCATCGCTGGAATGTAGGTATGCCCTGCATTGGTTACTCCTGAAAAGAGCATGGCTATAAAAAGGTAAAAGAGATAAGTTTGATTATGAAACAAAGCCTTTCTGGTAGAATCAGGTGCAGACAACTGAGGCGTTTTAGCTAGATGAACATCCTCGTCTACCTCTGTTCCCCAAATACCTAGAAGTGTGAGGAGCATGCTTATGATAAAGGCAAGAAATACAGCATAAGGAGCAATACGCTCATATATCAGCCCTGCAAACTGACTTCCCAGTGCAAAACCTATCGTTCCCCAAATCCTAATTTTTCCGTAGGTAAAGGGGCTGCTGGTCGCTATTTTTTCCATGACAGGAATAGACCCATTCACCAAAAGCAAAACCCAGCTGTAAGCCAAAGTAATGAGTAACAGATTTTGCGTGGCTATCATCAAAAGAGCACCAGGTATAGTCAGAAACAAGAGAAGCCAAGTCACTTTTTTGATGCCCATGCGATCATTCAGCCAGCCTATCAAGGGTTGGCTGAGCATAGACGCTATAAAGGAAGTCGAAACAACAGCTGAGACCTGACTAGCCTTATAGCCCAAATCCAATAAATAGACTGAAATCAAAGATGAAAACAGCGCCCATGATAGATAATAACACATGTACATCAATAAGTAGGCCAGATAGGAATTTTTAAACACTCGCACCCTTTATTCTCCTTGGTCTTTTTCAATTTTGAGAAATTCTTCTAATTATGATACCATAAAATCAGTTAAAAACGATAACAGGGTTACAAATTGGAACACTGTTCATCAGATTGCTCTATTTCTGTGATTATTTTGAAAAAGTTGTTGCAAGGAGGCTTTATGCTAATTACTGAAAAGTTAGAAACCCAACATTTTTCTGCCAGTGAGGGGATCATTGTTGATTTTTTACTGCAACACCCGCACCGTATCAAAGACTTGACCACTACACAAATCGCTGAAGAAACATTCTCATCAAAGTCAACACTGGTTCGCGTTGCCCAAAAACTTCAATTTTCTGGTTGGAAAGAGTTCAAAGAAGCTTTTCTCTCCGAGATAGACTACTTAGACAAAACTGTCAATTATGTGGATGCCAACTATCCGTTCGGACGCTATGACAGTTTTCAGCGCATCGCCAGCAAAATAGCCAAGCTAAAACAAGAAGTTACCACTGAAACACTTGAACTCTTAGACCCTAATCACTTGGAAAAAATTATCCAAGTCCTTGCTAAATCTCAGACCATTCACATCTTTGCAACCAGTAATAATCTGCTTCTGACAAAAGAATTTGCTCTCCAGATGAATCGTATTGGAAAAGATGTCCGCGTCCACGATCTCAGTGGTGAGACTTATTTTAATGCTTACTTCGCTCAAGAAAACAGTTGTGCACTGATGATTTCCTACTCTGGTGAGAATCTGAGCGTTATCAGATCTGCAAAGATTCTAAAAGACAAGAAAATCCCGATGGTTCTCATCACAAGTCTTGGTGAAAACCAGATGACCCAGTATACTGACCTTATTCTCCGCTTATCAACACGGGAAAAACTCTATTCCAAAATAAGCTCTTTTGCGACAGATGAGTCTATCCTTTACCTTCTAGACACGCTCTACGCCTGTGTTTTTTCACTTGATTATGACCATAACACCAGACTTCGCATTGAGGCATCACGTATTCTGGAGGTAGATCGCAGTGCGTCTTCGTCTATTTTGAAAGAATGAGAAGACTTAGTTCCTTTTTTTAGGATTCTAGGTTATACTATTATTAGTTAATGAAAAGGAAATAGGATAGCTTTATGAAAATAGATGATCTCAAAAAGAGCAACCGAGTGGAAGACCGCCGTGGGCAAGGTTCGACCGGTGGTGGATTTGGTCGGAGCACAGGTGGAGGTGGCCTTGGAACAAATATTCTCCTTCAACTGCTCCTTTCTTCAGGTAGAGGAAAATGGTTGATTTTAGGTCTCTTGCTCCTGACCCTTGTAGGTGGAGGTTCTGGTCTGGGCAATTTGTTTGGTTTTGATTCAGGTGGGTATTCTAATACTTATCAAGAAGCTGCAGAATCAAGCCAGACAGATGTGACCGATGATGAGGCTGTTTTTCTCAGTAAGGTTTTCCAAAGTACAGAAGACTTCTGGACAGAAGAATTTGCTCGCAATAGCAGAACGTATAATCCACCGACGCTTGTCCTATACAGCGGACGCACTAAGACAGCTTGTGGCCTCGGAGATGCTGCTACAGGTCCCTTCTACTGTCCCGGAGATAAAAAAGTCTATATTGATCTCTCCTTCTATCGAGACCTGACGACCAAATACAATGCCTCAGGTGACTTTGCCATGGCCTATGTCATCGCACACGAGGTCGGCCATCATGTGCAGACAGAACTCGGTACTATGACTGAATTTAACCGTACTCGCCAGCAACTTTCTGAAAAAAAGGCGAATGCCCTAACTGTTCGTCTCGAACTTCAAGCAGACTACTATGCAGGCGCTTGGGCCAAGTATGTTGACGGTCAAGGCCTATTAGAAGCTGGCGACATCGATGAAGCGATGGCTGCGGCCCATGCCGTCGGTGATGATACTCTTCAAGAAAAAGCCTACGGCCGAGTTGTGCCAGACAGCTTTACCCACGGCACTTCAGAACAACGCCGTAAATGGTTTGACCGCGGCTACCAGTATGGCGATTTATCCCATGGAGATACTTTCAGCGGAGATATTTAAGGTGTTAAGTTTGATTATTCCTGAATAGTGGAGCAATGAACGGTAGCTATTTCAGTTGCAGACAGAAAAAATGACTTGGAAATCCAGGTCATTTTCGTATTTAGAGAAACATTACAGTGTTTCAATTTATAAACCGTACCTTCATTTGTCTAATATCAAAAAACAAACTAGGAAGCTGCATTGACGTACGGCGAGGCGACGCTGACGACGTTTGAATTTGATTTTTATTGAGTATTAAACTGAATTGCACTAACGTTACACGCCTTGTACCATAGCAACTTTTATCTGCTTCACGACAATGTAGGTTGTGGGAATAAGAACCATCACACTTCCTATCCAAGCTGCTGGATTTGCTGCTGCGACACCGGCAAATCCAAAATAATGAAGACCAATCAAGGCCACTGCCGCTCGCATCACCAGCTCCATGACGCCTGCCAGAGTCGGCGCAAAGCTTTTACCAAGTCCTTGGATAAAACCTCTTAGAACAAAAAGAATGGCCAAAATCCAGTAGCAAAGCCCATTGATGAGGTAGTAGGAAAAGGCCATTTTGTAAATCCCTTCCGAACCTTCTGGTAAAAATAGTGTTGAGAAAGTCCGATTTCCAAGAAGTAAAATCACTGCAAAGAAGACAGACCAGGCAACAGACAACGCAACTGTTTTCTTAACCCCTTCAAAAATACGCCGATAAGCCTTAGCACCGTAATTTTGAGCGGTAAAAGTTGAAATAGCCTGCCCAAGATTGACCATAGGTGACATAGCCAGTTGATCAGTGCGACTAGCAATAGCTTGCGCAGCAATTGCCTCAGTTCCCAGTTGATTGAGAGCATACTGCAAGGTCATAGCACCAATAGCGATAATTGACGCTTGAAAGCCCATAGGAAGACCTAGTTGGAGGTGGCGTTTGCTCTCCTTTTTTGTCAACAATTGCCAATCATTCTTAGACAGCTGCAATTGAGGTACTCGCCTTTTGATATGCCAAAACAAGAAGAAGACGGACACCATTTGTGCTAGAATCGTTGCAACACCAGCTCCAAAAACACCCATTTTGAAAGTCAAGATAAAAACAAAATCCAAAATAACATTGAGAATGACAGCTACAATCAAGGCCAAAAGTGGCGTCCGACTATCTCCCAAAGCACGAATGCTATTGGACAGATAATTGTACAAAATAGTGGCAATCATTCCGCCAAAGATAGCTTTAAGAAACCGATGAGATTGTTCAATCAATTCTTCAGGCGTTTGCATGATGGTCAAAAATGTTCGTAAAAAGGCTAAAGAAAGAACTGTCAAAACAAGGCCAACTCCAATTGAGAGTACCAACCCTGTCGCGTAAGAGCGCTTAATCCCCACTGTATCCTTGGCTCCGAATCTCTGAGCAAGAATCACTGAAAAGCCACCTGTCAGACCTTGCGCAAAACCAAGAATTAAAAACGTAATACTTCCCGTCGCTCCCACCGCTGCAAAGGATTGCTCTCCCAAAGTGTGGCCGACAATCATCGAATCTGCAAAATTATACAGTAGCTGAAAAATACTCCCTACAACCAGTGGAATCGTAAAGAGAAGAATCACTTTAATGGGACTTCCCTTGGTTAAATCATGCATCATTTTCTCCTAAAAACAGTTCATTTTTTCAAACAGTGACTAGAATACCGCAAATGTTTAAGGTTGTCAACTATTGTTCCCACAGACATTTTTAAAAGTATAAAATGACAACTCAATCAAAAAGATAGCCCGAAAGCTATCCCATGTCTTTGACCTTCATCATGCGAACAACGTTAGCGCGTTCAGCTTCTTCGAGTTTCATTTCGATGTAATGAATGGTCTCTTTGAGTTGCGGAATGGTTGAGTACTCAAGGCCGTTAACACGGCGACGCGTTTTCTCAATTTCATCCGCCATGAGCTGGCAGGATTTTTCAATCTCTGCCAAGCGCAATAATTTAAGTAGTGAGTTCTCAATTTGCTCAATGGCAGCATCCATCTGAGAGTTAGAAGCCAAGTAACTGTACACGACATCGCCCTCATCATCCCCGTATGGATTGGTAACGTTCATATGCATGCGAGGAACATTGACACTCATGATATTTTCAGTCTCAATGTGAAGCTCTACTGTTTTCGTCGGTACAGCAAAGATTTGCTGTACCATCTTGTCATTCTCCAATGACTTAGCCAAGACAAAATCCTGCATACTATCTACCATACCTGCTTCCACTTCTTGTCGGAGGCGGTTGTTTTCACGAATCAATTCGATAAACCGGCGCATCAGTTCATCACGCTTGTCCTTGAGCAATTTATGACCTCGGACAGCAGTCTTTAAGCGATCCTTAAGACGACTCAACTCCATCCGAGTTGGTTTAACATTTAAACGTGCCATCGTTTGTCCTCCATAGGTTCCAAGTCATTAACAAGAGACTTTGCATTAAGCATCAGCCTCTTGAGACGCTGCATTTGGCAAATACTGGTCAATCATCTCATCCTTAATCCGCTTCAATTCCGTACGAGGCAAGATAGACAAGAGTTCCCAGCCCAAATCAAGTGTCTCTTGAATGGTTCGGTTGGTTTGGAAACCTTGGTTGATGTATTCTTTCTCAAAACGATCGGTGAATTTGACATAGAGCTTGTCTGTTTCAGACAAGGCTGATTCACCTAGCACGACTGCCAATTCCTTGGCCTGTTTTCCTTGGGCATAGGCCGCAAAGAGCTGGTTCATGGTTGCTGCATGGTCTGCACGTGTCTTGCCTTCACCAGATCCTTTGTCTTTTAACCGTGAAAGTGATGGCAAAACGTTGATCGGTGGGCGATAACCACTGTTGTAGAGATCTCGAGAAAGGATAATCTGTCCTTCAGTGATATAACCTGTCAAGTCCGGGATTGGGTGGGTAATATCATCCTCAGGCATGGAAAGGATCGGGATCTGTGTGACAGAACCTTTTTTGCCGACCAGACGTCCAGCACGCTCATAAAGCGTTGAGAGGTTGGTATAGAGATAACCTGGATAACCCCGACGACCTGGAACCTCACGGCGCGCTGCAGAGACTTCACGAAGAGCCTCACAGTAGTTGGTCATATCGGTCATAATAACCAGCACGTGCATATCTTTTTCATAGGCCAGATACTCCGCTGTTGTCAAGGCGATACGCGGTGTCGCGATACGCTCAATCGCGGGGTCATTGGCCAAGTTCACGAACAAAACAGAGCGGTCAATGGCACCTGTCTCACGTAGGTCATTCATAAAGAATTCAGCTTCCTCAAAGGTAATTCCCATCGCAGCAAAAACCACAGCAAAGTTTTCTTCTGAGTTGAGGACAGCTGCTTGACGAGCGATCTGCGCTGCTAATTCCTTATGAGGAAGGCCTGAGCCAGAAAACACTGGCAACTTTTGACCACGAACAAGGGTATTGAGGTGATCGATGGCTGAAATTCCTGTCTGGATAAATTCATCAGGATAGTCACGTGCTACTGGATTAATAGCCTGCCCATCGATATCCAAGAATTTCTCTGGAATCAAATCTGGACCACCATCGATAGGTTTTCCCATACCATTAAAGATACGACCAACCATATCCTCAGATACCGGCAATTCCAAAGGACGACCGGTAAAACGAACCTTAGCTTGCTCCAAGTTAATGCCGCTAGATCCTTCAAAAAGCTGAACCATAGCTTTGTCTTCTTGAACTTCCAAGACCTGACCTTGGCGCATCTCACCATTGTGGAGTTTGATGTGGACCAGCTCGTTGTAGCGCACCCCTTCAACCTGATCAACGATCATCAAGGGGCCAACAACTTCACTGACGGTCCGATATTCTTTAATAACCTTCATGAGTCACCCCTCCTTTTGCGACAATCTCGTGCAAGATTGTCTTGATTTGTTCTGACAGACCTTCAATCTCAGCGATTCGGTCCTCAGAGATAAATTTACTACGGGCAATACGGTCACGTAATTCTACCGTACCATCCATAATTTCTGTAAAGTAAGCTCCAAGTTCCAAAGCACGGTTAGCTTCGTCATCAAAGAGCAAGATGTTGCTGAGCATTGCCACTTGCTTGCGGAAAGATGTATAGGTATCCACATCGTCAAAGGCATTTTGCTGCAAGTAGTCTTCGCGAATCATCCTCGCGGCATTCATGGTTAAACGATCGCGTTCAGACAGAGAATCGATACCGACCAAACGGACGATTTCTTCCAACTCACTCTCTTTTTGGAGAATGTTCATGGCCTTAGTAACTTTTTCAGCCCACTGCATGTTTTCGCGTTGGTTGATGTATTGACCAATCTCATCCACGTAGAGTGAGTATGAGCTAAGCCAGTTAATCGCTGGGAAGTGACGACGTTGCGCAAGAGGTGCATCTAAGCCCCAGAAGACTTTAACAATACGCAAGGTGTTCTGGGTAACAGGCTCTGAAATATCTCCACCAGGAGGCGATACAGCACCAATAGCTGTAATAGTTCCTTCACGCCCTTGGCTTCCCAGAGTCACAACACGGCCAGCACGTTCGTAATACTCAGCAATACGGCTTCCTAGATAAGCTGGGTAACCTTCATCACCAGGCATTTCTTCCAAACGCCCAGACATTTCACGGAGGGCTTCAGCCCAACGAGAAGTGGAGTCAGCCATGATAGCTACGTTGTAGCCCATATCACGGAAGTATTCCGCAATTGTGATACCTGTGTAGATAGATGCCTCACGAGCCGCCACAGGCATGTTAGAAGTGTTTGCGATCAATACCGTACGGGCCATGATGGATTGTCCAGTTGCCGGGTCAATCAGCTCAGGAAATTCGTTCAGTACATCCGTCATCTCGTTACCACGTTCGCCACAACCAACATAGATAACAATATCCACATTGGCAAATTTAGCAATCTGGTGTTGCACAACGGTCTTACCAGCTCCGAAAGGTCCAGGTACAGCAGCAGCTCCCCCTTTAGTTACAGGAAAGAAGGTATCAATGACCCGCTGACCTGTCACCATGGGTTCAACTGGAATCAGCTTTTGAGCAATTGGACGACCACGACGAACCGGCCATTTTTGCATCAAGGTTCCTTTGTAGATCTCCCCATTGACCTGCTCAATTTCATAGATAGTCTCTTCAACCGTGAAATCACCTTCTGCGATGGCAATCACTTTTCCTTCAATTTGGTAAGGCACCATGATACGGTGCTCAATCACTTCTGTTTCCTGAACGGTTCCCAATACATCCCCAGCGATAACATGATCGCCAACTGAAAGACTTGGTTTGAAGCTCCATTTAGCTTCACGGTTCAAGTTTGGTAATTCAACCCCACGAATCAAGAAGTCTGACTGTGTTACTTCTTTGAAACTTTCCAAGGGACGTTGAATCCCATCAAACATTTGTGAAATGAGCCCTGGACCCAACTCCACAGAAAGCGGGCGACCTGTAGTGATCACAGGCTCGCCTGGACGAAGACCAGATGTTTCTTCATAAACCTGTATAGAGGCTTCGTCTCGGCGCATTTCAATAATTTCGCCAATTAAGCCCAAGTCTCCGACACGACAAATGTCCTGTATATTTGCTTCCTGCATTCCAGAAGCAATCACTAAGGGACCCGAAACTTTAATAATTTTACCCTGATTCAAGAGTTCCCCTCCTTGTTAAGATACGAGGCCATATAGAAAACCATATAAAAATAAGAAATTATCATTTTCACTAGGGTTTTAGGCCGAATTTAATTCAAGATACAAAGGGCGTGTAGAAATGCGATGGAAAATAAGGGAGTGACCGATGAGTCCGAAGACTCAAGGGAACTCACGCATTTTACCGAGCATTTTAGCCCGTGTTCAGTTTTAAGATATGAGGGTGTGTAAAAAGCGACTGAAAAACAGAAAATCTGACGAAGAGTGTCCGCGCTCTAGGAAGATTTATGCCTAAAGGTAGCCGCATCTGTATAGTGAGCAAAGCTCACAACATCTGCGTCTCTTTTTTCCAAGCTTTTAGCCCGAATTCAGTTACTAAGATACAAAGCCCGTCAAGAAAAGCGTTGAAAAATGGCGGTAAGTCAGTCATCTTCGATGACGTTGACGCACCCCGGTCAAGACGACTAGGATTTTCACAGATGAAATCGAAGAAAATCCAGACGGCTACGACCCTAACCATACCAAATGCCATTTAACTTTTTAGGCCGAATTCAATTCTAAGATGCAAAGGACGTTTGACTAATCTAACTTAGTTTTTCCCTACACAGTTCATTAGGTATTTCAGAACCAATGAATCTTTGCTGAGTTGCCTCTCATATATTGATGACTCAAATGTTATAGCTCTGTTCAGCTTTGCAAAGATGAGTGCTCAACAGTCTGGAAGCGATTGTTGGAACATCAAATCTCTACAAAACTATCGGTATTAGCCACTCTTAACGGTAACCGCACCACCAGTACATATATTTATAAGTTTTTTCCACGCATTAACAATAACCAAACGCCCATTGTTATGTTAAAGTATATTTTGTCCAACTGCTTTTTCAACATTATCTTGGACACGTTGAATACCGAGTCCGAGACTTCCTTTGTGAGTTGGCAAGAGGATGACAGCTGGTGTCAATTGACTGTCATAATAGTCAAGAGTATCTGGAATCTCTACAGCAATATCTTCTGTTAAATAGATAATCCCATAATCTTCCCGAGCGAGTTTGCGCAAAGTGTTAACGGCTTGCTGAGAATCCGTAACAGGAAACGTTTGAAATCCGATCATTCGAAAGGGAAGGATGGCGTCACGATTTCCAACAATACCGATTTTATAGGTTTTACTGGCCATAAACGGGTCTCATCCTTTCTTTCAAAACTTCTGAGCTAAGATCATTACTACGCCCTGTTAAAATTAAGCGCAGGTTTTTCACCTCCAATTCCTTGCCCCAAAGGTAACGGGCCAAGGGAAGTGGACCTTGTGTCTCAAAACGTCCCTGTTCCAGAACTTGGAATCGCAACAGATCCATCAAATACTCCAATTCCACAGCAGAAATATCTGCTTGCGCAAGTCCTGACTCAAAAGATTTAGTCGACAAATCAAAGCTATTAGGATAAACCTGATTAAACCAAGTCAATAAAGATTGATCTTCATAAAGTTTGAGGTAATCACGCGCCTTCATCAAAGCATCGTCAGACAAGAGCTGGCGCATAAAACTATTGGGTTTATCCTGATTAAGACCTCTTTTAACAGTAATCACATTGTAAAAATCAATGGTCAAATTCACAAAGTCCGTCAACTCTGGTGTATCAAGTTCTTCTGCTAGCTGTTTCAAGTGCTTAAAGTAAGCCATATCCATCCCAATATCAAGAACCCGCATATCCTGATAGTCCAAAAACTCCAGCCAAGTTGCTGAGACCTCCTCGACCATCACACTAGGACAAACTTCACTTGTCAAGGTCGTAACTAAATGTTCTAAAATCTCTTTACTATAACGACCGATTGGAAGGATTAACTCAGACAAGTCTGTCTGCGTTGCACGCGCTTTTAAAAGGACCTTTAGATTATGATACGTGTAACGAAGAGCAAAAAGTTGTGTGACTTCTTCTACAGGCGTTTCTTCAAAAGCAAAACGATAATCATCTGCTAAGTTCTTGATTAAGACCTGTTCAATCACATTGGGATCAGCCAGACTCTCCTTATCCAGCTTATAATTTGTCTCTTGCAAGGTCAACGCCATGCGTTCTCTATCCTCTACAGACAAAAGTTGATCAAATTGCTCTTTAGTCACCATACGTGCTTCACGCACACTGATTGCTGTATTGATTTGTGAAAATAGGCTTGCATCCATACGAAGCACCTCCTATTCTGCTTGGAAAATCTCAGAAGCCAAACGATAACTTTCAGATTCCCAAATTTCTTGCACTAGCGTACTGTAAAGGTAGTTATCGTCCACCTTTCCGTCTGAAATTAGAAAACCAGCCTCCCCAGCAACACGCTCATCTGCAAAAGTTACATTAGGAAATGCTTGGCTAAGTTCCTGCCAAGTCGCTTCTGAAAATCTATCCGCTGTCTTTTGCCCCACTTGAATCGTTACTGGATTTTGGTAATGTGTCATGATTGACTTGAAGAATGCGACCTGCTCAGCTTCAGACCAATTGGCCATTCTGTCCTGAGCAGCGGCAAACAATTCTTTGAGCACTTCTTGCTTCGTTACAAGGCTTGACTGACGCGCCTGATTTTCTAATTGTTGCGTATCTCGTTGCTTACGACGATTAATTTCTCCCAAGCGATTACGGCGAACAGCTTCTTTCTCCAAAATAAGTTGTTCTTTTTTCTTTTCAAAATCCGCTTGAATTTTTTCTTTAGCAGCTGTGAGATTGAGGCGGCCTTTTTCATGAGACTGCGCCAACACAGATGCTTTCAGTCCTGTCATATCTGACATATCAGCCCCTCCTTTTCTTTAGTGACAGGGATGATTAACCCACACGGAGGGTCAAGATGAAGGAGACAACGAAGGCCAAGATAGCGTAAGTTTCGACCATGGCACAAAGGATAACCCCCTTCATGAACTCTTCTGGACGTTTTGCCAAGATTTGCATAGCACCAACAGCCACACCACCTTGGTGCTTAGCTGAGAAATAACCGACAATAGCAATTGGCAAGGTCGCAAAAAGATAAGCAAGTCCTTGATCAGGGGTTAATTCAGCTGGCATGGTAAAGAGAATAACCATCCCAATAACGAAACCGTAAAGACCCTGAGTTGCAGGCAAAAGCTGGATGGTCAAAGCTTGAACAAACTTTTCAGGTTGTTCTTTCAAAAGAGAAGACGCCGCCTGACCAGCTTTACCAACACCGAGGGCAGAACCCATACCGCTAAATGATACGGCTAAAACAATACCAAGGCTAGCAAAGAAAATGCCACCGTAAGTTGAAAAGTAATTTGCTAAATGCTCCATTTATTTGTCCTCCAAATGAACTTTTTTTATATCAAAATATTTCTCAGCAGGTCTTAAGGGATTAAAGGCACGGCCACCACCCTCATAAAACTTACCAAAGAACTCAACGAAAATGAGACGTGCACCATGAACATAACCTGACAAAAGTGACAAGGCTAAATTGACTGCGTGCAACGCGATAAACAAGAGAATACCAACAGTAAACCGAGCCGGTGTTGGCAGCAATCCCACAATCATATTAAAGGCTGTCCCAATACTAGCGCCCGATACACCGAGAGCCATCAGACGAGTAAAGCTGACCAAGTCACTGACATAACCCGTGGCATTGTAAAGATTGTACAAACCAGAACCAAGACCAGCTAAGCTCTTAGACGCAATGACCGAAACCACTAAGATACCGATGGCATTTAGAATCATAAGCCATTTTCCAATGGTCGCAAGGTAAGCCATACTAGGAAGCATCATACCGACTATCAGAAATATCACACCAACCAGAATTAAAAGCCAAGCAAAGCCAGCGTTGTAGGCTTCTGCATAGTCTTTCATCCTCATCTTTTGACGACCACTCAAGAACAGAGCAGTCAAGACGGTGATAAACCCAAAAGCAACCGACAAGACCAAGATAACCATAACATCATCAGTTGTACTCAAAAGCTGGACTGGCAATTCAAAGGCGAAGAATGACCCATAGACTAGCCCCCAAAGACTGACTGAGACACTTAACACATTGAAAAATTGCAAGAATCGCTTGGTTCCCTTGGCTAAAGAAAAGAATCTAAGTGCCAAGCCTGTCGCTAAGAATAAGAGCAATCCATAACCCACATCCGCAATCATCATCCCAAAAAAGGTAAAATAAAATGGGGCTACGTAAGGCGTTGGATCCTTTTCATAATACTTGGGCAGCGAGTACATCTCTGTAATCATTTCAAACGGTTCAATAAGAGGATGGTTTCTCAATTGAGTTGGAACATAATCCCAATCCTCTTCAGTGACTTCACTCTCTGTCAGCAAGATACTATCACCATACTCGGCTTGTAACTTTTGCTTAAATAGAGGCAATTCCGAGGTTTCAATCCAACCTTCTATAGCAACCAGATACTGACTCGCCGCTAACTTTTTCTTGGCTAGTTCACGAGCATGATGGTTGGTTACAGCTTCTAATTCCAGCTCTAACTGCTCAAGACTGTCTTGTGCATCACGCAATTGACCTTCAATACCCTGAATACGCTCTAACAGGAGCTTTTCTGCAACATCAAACTCTTTGAGTTGCTCTGCGGGCACTAAATCGTAAGGATATTCCAAGGGCTTAAACAGAAAGTCTTCAAAGTTAATCGGAGCCTTCTTTTCCTCACGCGGGTGAAGAAAAAGAATAACACCGTACTCCGTCTCCGAACGAAAGACTTCCTGAAAATCAACCGCTTCAGCTTCTTGAAGTTGTCTAAGAAACTGATTGTCCTCTGTATTTGGGATTGTTCCTACAAGGGCCTTAATATGTTTAAACTTGCTCAGTTCTTTGGGAGTGATTTCTAGGTTGGACCATTTAGAAATTTGAGTCCGATTGTCTTCCAACTTTTGCAATTGTTCTTTAAGACTGTCGTGTTCCCGAAATAAGGACTGGACTTTCTTGAGAACATTTTCCTCAAGGCATTCACGTCCCTGAATTTCCACATCTGAAAAGTCGAGAAGACGACGCTTTTGACGAAGACTAGCAATTAGTCCTTGCTTAGGCAAATAAGTTTTTAATTGCGCAATGGCATTTTCTAGTTTCTGCTGCCGCTTTAAGAAATAAGCCAAGGCCTCTTCACCAGCAAGAACTTCTTGACCTCCTCTATCAAAGGATGAAACTTCTGCTAGCTGAACTTGATTTTCAGACAGTGCCAGCTGCCAAGAAGCATCTTGACCTAAATCACGAACTTCCACATGTCTCAAATCCTGCATCACTAAAAGAACATCATCTAGTTGCTCCTTTGGCAAAATCAGAGATAGTTTCTGCATTTGACTAATGGCCATAACTTGCCACCACCCTATCTACAATAGCCTGAACCAACTGATCTTTTTTATCGGTCAAGGCCTCTCGCACTGCAGCTTCGTTTTGTGCAATAGTGCCTTGGATTTCTTGACGCAACTTATCAATTTCTTTTTCTGCAAGGTTTTTCAACTGAGAAACTTCCGCTTGAGTATCTTGATCATATTGCAAAGCGAGTGCTGCCAAATCTTCTTCGCTAGCTTTTCTCAAGTCAGCAATCTCTTGATCATAACTCTCCAAAACAGCTTGTGCTTCCATTTCAATCTCTTGCATCATTGCTAATGTTGCATTTGCCATAAACTCCTCCCTTCTTAATGTGTTCTAATTTTTTAAAATTAAAACTATCTGTTTACTATTTTAACACAATTTTTCCCTTTTGTAAGGGGGTAAATAAAGCGCCATCATAAAATACTTTTATATCATAGTTAAAATAGCTATTTAGAAATCGGTTATTAAATATGAAGAAAAGAGAGCCTTTTTCACTAAAAAATTTTTTTAATGAGGCTAAAGAAAAATCCAGTAAAACTAGATTTTCCCACTCCTTATGATAAATCTGCAGCAGTCAGAATGGCTTCCCAAGCTTTTTCAACACCATCTTTTGTGATCGCTGAAAAGGGGATGAAGGTGTCCGATGAGTCAAACTTTAATCTCTTTTTAATGACAGATTCCTGCTTGTTCCATTTACCACGAGGGATTTTATCCGATTTGGTCGCAACGACAATAACAGGAAGATCATAATATTTTAGAAATTCGTACATCTGCACATCATCTGCAGTTGGTTCGTGACGCATATCCACAAGACTGACAACAGCTCGTAAATTTTCACGACTTGTCAGGTATTCCTCAATCATCTTCCCCCACTTAGCACGCTCAGTCTTTGAAACCTTGGCATAGCCATAGCCCGGCACGTCAACAAAACGCAATTGATCATCAATGTTGTAAAAGTTAAGCTGCTGGGTTTTACCCGGCTTACTAGAGGTACGGGCTAAATTTTTCCGATTGAGAAGCCCATTGATAAAACTAGACTTTCCAACATTAGATCGGCCAGCCATAGCGATTTCTGGCAAAGCATCAGCTGGATATTGAGCCTGAGAAACAGCTGACAAAACGATCTCAGCATTATGAATATTTATAGTCATCTTTATCCTTTCTTTAACACCAAAAAAGCGGGAACAACTCCAACCAACTTTGAAAGAGTCCTTTCCCACTCCACTTCTTCAAACCACTACGAAAAATAAATTGTTTTACCAATTTAGATATAAGAACCTGTATTCACAAGTGAGATACTTTAATTCAAGAGGTCGTTTTTCGATCATCGAGGCAATTTCTAAAGAAATACTGATTGTATGCTAAAAAACAAACGATGCGTAGCGAAAAAAGCGGCCTTGAATGACAGGTTCTTATCATATTTAGAATTGATTCCCAACTCTGGGTGGAGTTTTAGGCAGTTTCTAAAATGGGTTTATCACGGCCTTCAACAGCTGCTTTGGTAATATAGACCACTTTGACATCTTCTTGACTCGGTATCTCAAACATAACATCCATCATGGTTTCTTCGATAATAGAACGAAGCCCACGCGCACCTGTTTTACGAGACAAAGCTTTCTCAGCAATGGCTTGTAAAGCATCATCTTCAAAAACAAGTTCCACATCGTCGTAAGAAAGCAAAGTCTGATATTGCTTAACCAAAGCATTTTTCGGCTCTTTCAAAATGCGAACCAAATCATCTACTGTCAGCTGCTCAAGGGCTGCAAAGACTGGCAAACGACCGATTAATTCAGGAATAATCCCAAATTTCTGAATATCATCTGCTTCAATAGCCTGCATGTAAGAGGCTCCTTCGTCAATGCCCTTGTTGTTGTGACCAAAACCGATAACTTTCTCGCCTAAGCGTTGCTTGACAATCTCTTCAATACCATCAAAAGCGCCACCCACAATAAAGAGGATATTCTGTGTATTGACCTGAATCATCTCCTGATTCGGGTGTTTACGACCACCTTGAGGCGGCACGCTAGCCACAGTACCTTCGATGATTTTTAACAGCGCTTGTTGCACTCCTTCGCCTGAAACATCACGAGTAATAGAGACGTTCTCCCCTTTTTTAGCAATCTTGTCGATTTCATCAACATAGATAATCCCTCGCTCGGCGCGCTCGATATTGAAATCCGAGGCCTGCAAAAGTTTGAGGAGGATATTCTCCACATCTTCACCGACATATCCCGCCTCTGTCAGTGCTGTCGCGTCCGCAATGGCAAAAGGTACATTGAGACTACGCGCCAAGGTCTGTGCTAATAAGGTCTTCCCCGAACCTGTAGGCCCAATCATGAGAATATTAGACTTTTGTAAGTCCACTTCTTGACTCTCATCCTTGCTGTGCTGGAAATTAATGCGCTTATAGTGATTGTAAACAGCAACTGCCAAAGTACGTTTGGCCTTGTCCTGTCCAATAACGTAGTTGTCCAGAATCGTCAACAATTCTTGCGGTTTTGGGACTTCAGACAGGTCTGCAAGGACTTCCTCAGCCATCTCTTCACGAATAATTTCTTGAGCTAATTCGACACATTCGTTACAGATAAAGACATTGTTCCCCGCGATAATCTTCTGGACTTCGTCTTGGTTTTTGCCACAAAAAGAGCAATAAACCATCATTTCATTTTTCTTATTGGTTGGCATGATTTTCCATACTTTCTCTCAAATTGTTCGGCTGTCCTTAGAACAGCGTGTTGTAAAAGGCGTGAATACTATTGACAAGATTGGTAAAGGCATTAAACAAGAAGATAATCCCCAAGCCTGTCCGTTTTTTCCGAAAAGCTTGCATGGCACACAAGACACAGATGCCACATAAAAAAGCGGTGAACACCCCAAAAATACTACGTTGCATGTCTACCCTCTTCTTGCCAAGACCTTAACTGTAAAGTCATAGGCGTTTTTTTCGTCTTTTGGAAAATGGCTGACGCTAACTTCCTCAAAACCTGACCAATCAAAATTCTCTGGAAAATAGGTATCTCCATCAAACTGGCCATGAATTTCTGTCTTGATAACTTGGTCTAGATAGGGTGAAAAGAGAGCATAAATCTCAGCTCCACCAGTAATGTAAAGGTTTTTCTCCTGCTGATTATACCAGTCTAAAACCGCATCAACACTATGTAACACAAGCACATTTGGGTTATCTACACGATAGCCGACATCTGTTGTCAGAATTAAGCTAGTCCTATCTGGCAAGACACGCCTACCCATTCCATCAAAGGTCTTACGCCCCATAAGAATGTTGTGCCCCATGGTTGTTTCTTTAAAATGCTTCAAATCCGCGGGAAGACGCCAAGGCAACCCATTATCTTTACCAATCAGATGATTTTGATCCTCAGCCCAGATAGCTACTATTTTTTTAGTCATCTGCTTCCTCCCTACTTCATGATACTTTTATTCATTATATCAAAATAGCGACCAAAAAGCACTTAGGAACTAACCTTATGCTGTCTCTCAGTCTAGATGGCAAGGTCAAATTTCAACTGCGGTTTGACAGGATGGTAGTCAACTAATTCAAAATCCTCAGGCTTAATGTCAAAGAAATTGGTCTTATCGGGGACATTGAGGATTAAGCGCGGTTGTCCGTCTGATGGTTCACGGCGCAAAAGTTCCTCAGCTTGCTCGAACTGATTATCATAAATGTGAAGGTTATTGACAAAGTAGAAAAATTTGCCAACCTTCCAACCAAAGTGCTTAGCAATCATCATCTGCAAAGCGACATACTGCATAGCATTGATATGATGCGCCACCAGCATGTCATTAGAACGCTGGGTCAGAGTCGCATCCAGATAAATATCCCCGTTCACACGTCTCACATCAAACATCGTCTGAAAAGCACAAGGTAAGAGCCCTTCTGAGCGCTCAAAAGCTTCATAATCCCACAGGGAGATGACATTACGACGGTTCCAAGGATTTTCCTCTAGTTGCTTGAGCAATTTATCGATAATATCATGTTTTTTTACAATAGCTCCGTAACGCTCACCAATGTGACCAGACTCTCCAACTTCCCAATCGTTCCAGTATTTGACGCCGTACTTATCATTGAGAACGGACAAATCATTGGACTGATCTTGATAAATCCAGAAAATTTCCTTGATTGCAGACTTGATGGCAATAGGTCGCAAGGTTGTAATCGGAAATTCACCCTTGGTCAGGTCATAGCTTGCAAAAGCGCCTGTAATATACTTGGAATTAGCTGTTTTCCCGTTCTTATACTTAGGACGGGCTTGTTCACTGAAGACACCTTCCTTTAAAATAGTTGCAATGTTTTCTTTAAAAATAAGATCTGCTTTTGTCATAGGATTATTGTATCAGAAAGCTTTTAAAATTGCACAAAAAAACGAAGAGACTCATTTCAAAAGGAAATTATCATTTTCTGCTTCCGCTTTCCCTTCTTATTTCCAATAGAGACACTCATAGACTATTGTTTTCTGATTATACACTGAAACGCTATAGCTCTTCTTACCAAGTGTAGAAAGGAATCTGACATGTCTTAGGGTAGCCGCTTTGTACCAGACCACAACTCCAAAAAGGCCTTCTGATATCTCAGAAAGCCTTAATTCATAGGGTTTTACAGTCTTATTTTGCGATTGGGTAGACAGAAACTTGCTTCTTATCGCGACCTTTACGCTCAAAGCGCACAACACCTTCAACTTTAGCGAAGAGTGTATCATCACCACCACGACCAACGTTTACACCTGGGTGGATTTTAGTACCACGTTGACGGTAAAGGATTGAGCCACCTGAGACAGTTTGACCATCAGCAGCTTTAGCACCAAGGCGTTTAGCTTGTGAATCACGTCCGTTTGATGTTGAACCGCCACCTTTTTTGTGGGCGAACATTTGCAAGTTAGAAAGATTTAATTTAAGCATTAGTTTTTCCTCCGTTGAGTTTTTCAATCACCTGAGTTTTGACAAAATCAGAAGCATTGTCACTCAGATTATTCATACCTAGTAAGAAAGCTTCAAATAAGAGTTGGGCATTCTGACTAGTTAGGGGTTCTAGTTGATTTGGAAGAGTCATGCTAATGAATCCTCCATCTATCTCGTTAATTTCGACTTCCGCCTGAACTCTTACAATTTCTGTCAAAGAATTGATGAAATTGATTGCCAAGGCAGAAACAGCTGCACACACGATATCATAACCATAGGGTCCACTTCCTGCATGACCACTGATTTGAACGTGTTGCAGTCGACCGTCATGCTGACGAGTGAATTGGGCTTGAATCATGCATTCAACCTAAAATTAAGCATTGATAGCACTGATAACAACTTTAGTGTAAGGTTGACGGTGACCTTGTTTGCGATGGCTACCTTTTTTAGGCTTGTATTTAAAAGTAACAACTTTCTTTTGCTTGCCTTGTTTTTCAACCGTACCTACAACTGTTGCACCTTCAACAAGTGGCGTACCAACAACTGTTTTGTCACCACCAACGAGAACAACTTCGTTAAAAGTAACTTCTTGACCTGCTTCAACGTCCAATTTTTCAACGTAGATTGCTTGACCAGCTTCAACTTTAACTTGTTTTCCGCCAGTTTTGATAATTGCGTATGTGCTCATGATGCACCTCCTATAATATTTTTTGGAGAAAATTCTCCTTGTGAAGACTCGCCTAGTACCGTGAGGTTGCCCTACTTGAGACGGTAGTCGTGCGGTTGCACAGAAGTGCATTAAGTCAACCCTTTGATTGTACTACATTAAGTTGATATTTGCAAGTAGAAACATCTAAAAAATATGCCGATTGTTAAAAAACACTTTCTACTTCTTTTCTGTTTCTATCCGTTTTTTAATACATTTGATATGCTTCCTTCCCAGCAATTGTATCTAATTTAAGCAATAGACAGATAATGGCACTATTTATGGCGACAGTACAAATCACAGTAGGAAATCTATATTTAACATAATTTAGTTATTAAACATAAATTTCTTATAAATTCAAACACGCTAAAAGTCTATCAAAACTGATGATATGTTAGGGTATTTATATCTGTTTAAGATGTTTTTATGTTAAAATATAAGTGCATTAAATGAAAGTGATAAAAGATACCAATGATAGTCAAAAATTTCTTACAATTATTAAGACGAAAACTAGATCAATTTTCAAACACTATTATCGATAAGATCAATACAAGCTCTTGGCTTCCATTTTGGCTTGCTTTTCTGTTCCCAGCCCTTGTCCTCGTTTTCGTTTTTTTAATTCTTGGACTCTATCCATTCGGTGATAGAACCCTAACAAGCGGAGACTACCTCGTTCAGTACATCCCTTTATATCGAGCCTTAGGAAATTTAGCAACAAGCGGAGATTGGGGTGGTTTATTCTGGTCTTGGAGCAAAGGCTTAGGAGGCGTGATGGCGCCTGTTTGGGGCTTTAATAGCCTCACACCTTTCAGCCTGATTCTTGGGCTTGTTCCAGCTCAATTCTTGAATGCAGCTGTCTTTATGGTCACTTTGTTAAGACACAGCCTAGCATCACTAACCTTTTACCTTTTTTTATCTAAGCGATACCAAATTGATTCAAACAAACTTTTAGGCATTCTTATTGCAAGCATCTATGGTTTAAATGGTTTCCTTATCACCAATCAGATCAATCCAAACTTTTTAGATAATATTGTCCTGCTTCCTCTACTTATGATCGGCTTAGAAAAAATCTTATCCGGTCAAAAGTCAAAATCTTATTCTTTTATTTTGGCCATAATGATTATCTGGCAGTTTTACACAGCTTATATGGCTTGTTTTTTCGTTATTATTTATGCTATTTATTTTGTGATTAGAGAGGGATTTTCCTTCAAGTTAGCTTTCAGACGATTACTGAATGCAGCAGGTTATTCCATTATTGGCCTTTGCCTCAGTGCTATCTGGCTGCTACCAGTCTTCTTCTCCCTCCTGGGAACAAAAGCTGCTTCTGGTGGAGGCGATGTCCCATGGACATTTAACTTTGTGCACTCACCTCTAGAAATTATCTATAAATTTATTCCAGGTTCCAGTAATGGAGAAGAATGGGGAAATCACTTATCAGGCCCCAACTTCTATGTCGGCCTAATATCAGCTATTGGTCTCATTGGTTTTTTAGTCAGCTCTTCTTTTTCGAAGCGTCATAAAATTGCAGCAAGCCTAGTTCTAGCAACCTTCTTATTACTCTTTTCAAATACTGGATTAATTAGGCTAATGCATATGGGGCAAATGCCTGTTGGCTTCTATCATCGAAACGCTTGGATTATCAGCTTCTTTTTACTGATCATTACATTTCACTACCTAAAAAGTTTAGAGAAAATTATTCCTATTCACCTTCTTTTTATACATCTCGGTATTCTTGTCATTGGTTGGATCGGCTTAAATGTGCAGAAAACAAGAAATTATCCCTTGGTAACTCAAAATCAGCTGTTTATCATGCTTTTTTTGCTGGTAGCTTTCAACGCCATCATTCTCCTTAACATTCCACGTTCGAAAAAACTACTTTTTCTACTTCTGGTTTGTCTATTAGATTTGGGCTACCATGCTAAAACAGTTATTGATCGCAACCTATGGCATGACTCTGCCCTTTCTTTCAGTGATGAAAAGGACTTTGAAATGCTTTATAAAGAGCTTCCAGGCTTTCAGACCAGTCTTGATCGACTTGAAAAAAGCACTGGAAAAACATGGAACGACCCTCTTACCTACAACTTTTATGGCATTAATCACTTCACTTCAAGTGTTGAATATCGTAATCTTGAATTTTTGGGTCGCCTAGGGCTGGCGTCATCAACAGCTATGTCGGTTTATTCAGGGGGAACTCCACTTAGTGATGCCTTGGTTAACTTGCGGTATTACACGTCAACAGAGACTTGGAGTTACAGTAGCCGAAAGCAAATGCTCAAGTCCTTTGATTTAATAAAAGATACAGATAAGATTGATATTTATGAAAATCCTCATACACTGGGATTGGGATTTTCCGGTTCTTCCTCCGGGAAAGATTTAGAGCTAGCCTCTAATGATCCTATTACCAACCAAAATAGGATATTTCAAACGCTTTTTGAAACTGACCAAAATATTTTAGAGCCTTCCTACGGTTTTTCTGTCGAAATGGAGAATATGAAACCTGTAACGCCAGACAGCTCTATTTTTCAGAGAAACAATACTGAGCAAGAAGGCAAAATTACTATCAAGTTCACGCCAACTGACAATAATAGCTTCTACTTTTATGCTCCTAAAATAACTAGTTATAATCCCCGCATGCTATCTTTTAAGCTTAATGATGAACCTTACCATTATTTTTACCGATATCGTCATCCGCAAATTTGGAACTTAGCCAATCAATTAGAAGGGCAACAACAGGTTTTTACCATCCATATCACAGAAGATCAACAACTTGATCTATCAGGGCTAATGATTTATCGTTTTGATAACCAGCTTTTTGAAAAATTTTTGTCGGAAGCAACTATAGCAAAATGGCGACCAACATCTGTTAGTGCCACACAACTTTCAGGTTCTGTTGTCCAACCAAAAGGAAAAGAATACCTCTACACTTCTATTCCATATAATAAGGGTTGGCAGGTAACTGTTGATGGAAAACATGTCAAGACTGAAAAAGTATGGGACGCAATGATAGCCTTTAAGCTTTCACCTGGAAACCATAAATTGGAATTACGCTTCATACCAGAGGGTTTTCGAATGGGTGCTGTGTTTTCTACTTTATCTTTTCTATATATGATTGTTGATTCAAAATGGTTGTCTAAGCAAAATCACCTTCTCAAAAATCTTAAATCAAAACTCTCACCTAATAAAAAATCGTAGAAAGATATTGACTTGATATGCTGCAAGCGACCAACGTTCTTATACACCCCATTCTCTCTTCTCTTTAAGAACTAATATCCTTATGACAGAATCATCGCCCTCACAATTTTTTCGAATAATATTTTCATATGACAACCTCTCTTAGCAAGCTCCATCTCACAGCCCTCGTGAATGTCCTATAACCTCTTTTAATATAATGAGACAAAAAGAGGCTGGGACAGACCACCATGATGGCTTTCCCCACACCCCCAAAACATGTAAATTACGTATAAAGATCGCTGCGAATAAACGTTCTGATGCTTCAACGGCTTCTTCTTGGATGTAGGCAATTTCATTTTCAAGAAAGAAACCAATGACTGCCTTGTCAACGTTTGCTGAGATACCAACATTAGATGCGTACGCACGGTGAGCTGTAACAAAAGCATCGTTTTAAAATGAAAATTGTTTTGTATTGAACCCCTTTATCTTACTAAAGACAGAATCGTAAGTAGGCTTAGCTGAACAATAATATAAACCAAATAAAGAGAGAAAATGATGCTATCAATCCGTATATTGCGAAATTTTTTAAAAACAAACTGTAGCACTAATAAAAATCCAACAATCGTCCCCAAGAACGACGAAACACACCCAGTATTGAACATGCCAATACTAATCCGAGGTAGACTGAGATAAATAAACAGGGCAACAACCAAAACTAATGGATTCTTAGTATAATGTTTTACTGTCATTTTTTCAATCTCCACTGTTCTTCAGTTGTACGAATATGTGTCTTCACATGTCTTAGAAATCTACCGGTGTATTTATTGTGTACATCATATTCTAAATCATATTCTACATTACGATAATAAATGTCATAAGTCTTGTAAATAGAAATGATACCAGACTGAGGACCTAGAACTACTGTATGCCCATAATACCAGCCTGAGTTAAGCTTATAATTTGTTTTTCTAATATTTCTTGGGCCATCTTCATCCATTACTGGACGAATTTGTGAATTGACGTCAAAAGCATTATTCAACGACTGTTCTTCAGTTGAAACTTCATCCAAAGCAGAATTTATACCAGTCACTAACCCAGCATCGCTAGATGCATGCACTAAGGATGTCCCAGTAAAAATAGACAATACCATAACCCATACAAAAGTTAAAAATCTTCTTTTCATGTTAGTTTTCCCTTCTTACAATATGAAAGCGATTCTTATACTATTGACATAAGCTTCATGTTCAAAAATTATGATGTGTCCATGTTTATTTCCTCCTTCTTTTAATAACAAAATTTTAGCTCTAAACTACTATAACTTACTACAAAAGATTCCTCAACAACCAAAGATAATCGCATATAATTTTATTTGATAACCAAATTATATCATAAAAAGAAAGCGATTTCAATAATATCCTTACTTTTGTCAATGCTTAATAAAAAACGGCTCTATACTATCTGTAGTGGGTAACTCCACTTTGGATAGTATAGGGCTTTTTGAGTACACAAAAAGTCCCATAAGACTTATAATGAAAAGCGCTAACCAACTCATTAGAAAGCATCTTATGGAACACATCAATCATACCACACAACTCATCGGAATGAAAGATAAAAATATCAAACTAAACGAAATCATGAAATATGATACCCATATCCTTATCAGAGCTACACTAGATTATATACCTCCTCTATGCAAGC
>NZ_KB904559.1 GCF_000380085.1 Streptococcus merionis DSM 19192 | reverse complement strand
ATGCTTGCATAGAGGAGGTATATAATCTAGTGTAGCTCTGATAAGGATATGGGTATCATATTTCATGATTTCGTTTAGTTTGATATTTTTATCTTTCATTCCGATGAGTTGTGTGGTATGATTGATGTGTTCCATAAGATGCTTTCTAATGAGTTGGTTAGCGCTTTTCATTATAAGTCTTATGGGACTTTTTGTGTACTCAAAAAGCCCTATACTATCCAAAGTGGAGTTACCCACTACAGATAGTATAGAGCCCTAAAAATCACTGCTGGTCGGTGATTTTTTCTTTATCTGCTTATCCATTTTCCCAGACTTGTGATACAATAGAAGCTGAGATTAATTCTAATGGAGAGTGTTTATGAAACGATCGCTTTATGCTGGATTGGTGCGTGCAGAGCATGTTGGTCAGGAATTGACCTTGAAAGGTTGGGTTAGCCGTCGTCGTGATCTTGGGGGCTTGATTTTTATTGATTTACGGGATCGTGAGGGGATCATGCAATTGGTTATCAATCCCGAGGAAGTAGCTGCTGATGTGGTGGCTGTGGCTGAAAATCTGCGGACTGAGTACGTGATCAGTGTAACAGGGACAGTTGCTCTTCGCGAGCAAGCTAATCCTAAGCTGCCGACTGGTGAGGTGGAATTGCAGGTGACTAGCTTAACTGTGCTCAATACTGCTAAGACAACACCGTTTGAGATTAAGGATGGTGTGGAAGTTAGTGATGAGACACGACTGCGCTACCGTTACTTGGATTTGCGTCGTCCTGAGATGCTAGCTAATTTTAAACTACGGGCAGCAGTGACACACAGCATTCGAAACTATTTGGATGCGCATGATTTTATTGATGTGGAGACGCCGATCTTGACCAAGTCAACGCCTGAAGGGGCGCGTGACTACTTGGTACCGAGCCGTGTTAGCCAAGGGCATTTTTACGCCCTTCCACAGAGCCCACAGATTACCAAGCAACTTTTGATGAATGCTGGTTTTGATCGCTACTATCAGATTGTCAAGTGTTTCCGTGATGAAGATTTGCGTGGGGACCGCCAACCAGAGTTTACTCAGGTCGATTTGGAGACATCTTTCCTTGATGAGCAAGAGATTCAGGACTTAGTAGAAGGCATGATTGCTCGTGTCATGAAAGAAACCAAGGGAATCGAAGTGACCTTGCCTTTTCCACGGATGGCCTACAACGATGCTATGAACAACTATGGCTCTGACAAGCCAGATACCCGCTTTGACATGCTTTTACAAGACATCACAGAATTGGCAAAGACTGCTGATTTCAAGGTCTTCTCAGAAGCACCTGTGGTCAAGGCTATCGTTGTTAAAGGTTTGGCAGACAGCTATTCGCGTAAGGACATTGACAAACTGACCGAGTTTGCTAAACAGTTTGGCGCTAAGGGGTTGGCTTGGGTGAAATATGCCGAAGGAGAGTTCGCTGGACCAATCGCTAAGTTCTTAGGCAGTGTGACATCAGGCTTGGTAGAGCGCTTAGAATTGGGTGATAAGGATTTGGTTCTCTTTGTGGCAGACGAGTTAGAGGTTGCTAATAACACCCTTGGTGCGCTTCGCAGCCGTATTGCCAAGGAGCAGGGTTTGATTGAGCAGAACCTCTTCAACTTCCTCTGGGTTGTTGACTGGCCAATGTTTGAATGGTCTGAAGAAGAAGGCCGCTACACCTCTGCTCACCACCCATTCACCTTGCCGACTGAGCAATCCGCTCACCATTTGGAGGGTGACTTGAGTCAGGTTCGTGCTGTTGCCTATGACATTGTGTTAAATGGTTATGAATTGGGCGGTGGGAGCCTTCGTATCAATCAGCGCGAGATGCAGGAGCGCATGTTTAGAGCGCTTGGCTTTTCAGCAGAGGAAGCCAACGAGCAATTTGGCTTCTTGTTAGAGGCCATGGATTATGGCTTCCCACCACACGGAGGGCTGGCTATCGGTCTTGATCGTTTGGTTATGCTCTTAGCTGGTAAGGACAATATCCGTGAAGTTATTGCCTTTCCAAAGAACAATAAGGCGTCTGACCCAATGACCCAGGCTCCGAGTCTGGTCGCAGACAAGCAGTTGGAGGAGTTGAGTCTCCAAGTACAGGAACATGAAAACGAGTAAATATTATCGCTTTTTTCGAAAAAAAATCCTTCGCTTAGCAAGAGAGCATGAAATTCTCAAGGTGCTCATCAGCATTTCAAGAGAAAAGTATGCCGAGCGTCTGACAGGGTCCATCATGTATGGGCTATTATCTGCCATTGCGGTCAACGTTTTTTATGCACCCAGCGGGGTCTACTCTAGTGGTGCGACAGGGTTGGCACAGATTATGTCGAGTTTAGTAGAACGCTTTTGGGGAGTTCATCTTCCGATTGCGGTCGGCTTTTATGTCATCAATGTCCCACTTCTACTGTTAGCTTGGTATAAGATTGGTCAAAAGTTTACCATCTTTACCTTTTTGACGGTGACGATGAGCGCTTTCTTTATCCATTTTGTGCCACAGATTACCCTGACCGATGAGCCTTTGCTCAATGCTATTTTCGGTGCCATCTTTATGGGAGCAGGTGTCGGCTACGCGCTTAAAAACCGTGTCTCTAGTGGCGGGACGGACATTGTCAGTATTTTAGTGCGCAAAAAAACAGGTAAGAATGTCGGTGTCATCTCAACAGTGGTCAATCTCTGTATTGTGACGATGGCAGGCCTTCTTTTTGGCTGGGAAGCAGGTCTTTATTCCATGGTGGCTGTCTTTGTGTCAGGTCGAGTGGTGGATGCGGTCTATGTCAAGCAAAAGAAAATGCAGGCCATGATCATCACTAATAAGCCAGAGCGGGTTATCGCA
Organism: Streptococcus merionis DSM 19192; assembly: GCF_000380085.1. Lineage (GTDB taxonomy): Bacteria > Bacillota > Bacilli > Lactobacillales > Streptococcaceae > Streptococcus > Streptococcus merionis. The sequence goes on along the minus strand of NZ_KB904559.1, from coordinate 99,117 downwards.
CGGATTCACAAGAAATTGCACCGTGGGGTGACCATTATCAATGAAGCCGAAGGGGCTTATAATCATGAGAAAAAAGCAGTGCTGATCACTATCATCACTCAGGCTGAGTTTAATGACTTTAAATACCATATGCGAAAAGCGGATCCGGCAGCTTTTATTTCAGTCGCTGAAAATATCCAGATTATTGGGCGTTTCGTGGAAGATGAGACTTAGAACCTGTATTCACAAGTAAAATGCCTGGCTGAAAGTGCTGCTTTTGACTAATCAAGAGCGTTTTTGCCGAGCTTACAGGCAAACATTAACAATGAGTAGCCAAACAGGTAGTCTTTAAGGAGCGTGCTTGTGTGATAAATATAGAGCTACATACTTTAGAGAGTAACAAGTAAGGAGAATAGGAACAATTATATGAAGGTCGACTATCGGATCACACCCTTTAATATTTTGATGATTACCCTAGGTACGGCGCTTTATGCCTTTGGGTTTGTCAATTTCAATATGGAAAATCATCTGGCAGAGGGTGGTGTCAGCGGGATTACCCTGATCTTGCACAATCTGTGGGGGCTTAATCCTGCCTATACTTCTTTAATCATCAACATTCCCATTATTTACATGGGAGCTAAATATTTTGGCAAAACGTCTTTGCTATTGACGATTTATGGTACGGTTGCCTTATCTGTCTTTTTTGAAATTTTTCAGCGTTTAGGGCTTCATATCAATGTGGGGCAGGATTTGCTGATTGCAGCTTTACTGGCAGGCGTTTTTGCAGGAACAGGCTTGGGGTTGGTCTTTCGCTACGGTGGAACAACTGGTGGCACAGATGTCATTGCTCGGATTATGGAGCATAAGACTGGTAACCAGGTCGGCCAGAGTTTACTGATCTTGGATATTTTTGTCATGCTGGCATCGCTCAGCTACATTGACCTACGGCATATGATGTATACGGTCATTATGTCTTTTGTCGTCAGCCAGATTATTGACCTAGTGCAAAGTGGTGGTTACGCGGTTCGCGGGATGCTCATTATTACGAAAAAGCCTGAAGAAGTGGTTACGACTATTTTGCATAAAATTGGCCGTGGAGCGACTTATCTTAAGGCTCAAGGCGCCTATTCTCGGGCGGATATGGACGTTCTGTATGTCGTCTTGAACCCTCAGGAAATAAACTATGTCAAGGAGGTACTCAGCCAGATTGATCCTGATGCCTTTATCTCTGTCATCAATGTTCATGAGGTTATTGGCGAAGGCTTTACCTGGGATGTGCAGAAAAAATTACCTTGGAAAAAATAAGAACCTGTATTCACAAAGGAAGATCTCCCAGATTAGCTCTGATTTTAGGGGCAATCAAGGCAGAGTTTTGCAGAAATACTGACGTATTTCAAAAAAATCTAACGACGGGTGGCTCAAAATAAGGGCTGAGATGGGAAATATGCCTGTAAATACAGGTTCTAAGATAATCCACCTATGGTCAAACCAGTTATTTCAAAGAATGATCAATGAGCCGATGAAAACGGTTTGGTCTAAGAGCTTGGAGGTCAAGCTTAGTTAGGAAAGAACATGATAACATTACGATTTGTATACATTAGCTTAAGTGGTAACACAGCCTCCTTCGTCCGTCGAATGAGTCAGTATCTGGAGGAGAGACATGGTGATGCGATTGCGATTGAAACGGTTGACATCAAAGAATTGATCAGAGAAGATCACAGTTTTTATGCGATGCAGGGCGATTTTGTCGCCTTTTTACCAACTTACTTGGAGGGTGGAAACGGGATTGACAATGGCGATCAGGAAATTTTGACCAATCCGCTTGGAGACTTTATCGCTTTTGAAGATAATTTCAAGAACTGCCTTGGTATTGTCGGGTCAGGAAACCGTAATTTCAACAATCAGTACTGCTTAACAGCTAAGCAGTATAGTCAGCGTTTCGGTTTTCCTGTCTTGGATGATTTTGAAATGCGTGGAATGACAGATGATATCAAACGCATTGCAGAAAAAATCGAAAAGCTCTACAAAATTTAGTAAAATTTACTAAAATATGTTATACTAGAGAAAAACAAGGAAAATGGAGTAGCATATGGCGATTTTAATTACAGGTGGTGCAGGTTACATTGGTAGCCATACCGTGGTTGAGCTGATTTCGGCGAGTTATGATGTTGTGATTGTGGATAATTTTTCCAATTCGTCTCCTGAGGTTCTAAACCGTCTCAAGATGATTACAGGAAAAGACATTCCCTTTCACGAAGGCTCTATTCTTGATAAGGCGTTTCTAAGGAAAGTCTTTGCTCAACATACCATTGAGTCGGTTATTCATTTTGCAGCTTTTAAAGCGGTTGGTGAATCAGTGGAAAAACCGCTCATGTACTACCATAATAATATTTCTGGAACCATTGCACTGCTTGAAGTTATGGCAGAAGTTGGTGTTAAAAATATCGTCTTTTCCTCCTCAGCGACTGTGTACGGCATGAACAATCCAGTGCCTTTCCTTGAGGAGATGCCAACTTCGGCAACTAATCCGTACGGTTATACCAAAGTCATGATGGAGCAGATTTTGAACGATGTAGCTCAGTCTGATCCAGAGTGGTCAGTGGTCAATCTTCGTTATTTCAATCCGATTGGTGCACATGAATCGGGTCTGATTGGCGAAGCGCCAAATGGCATTCCTAACAATTTGATGCCCTATATTTCCCAAGTTGCAGTAGGCAAGCGCGAGCAGTTATCGGTTTTTGGGGATGATTATGATACGCCAGATGGTACTGGTGTACGCGATTATATCCATGTGGTTGACTTGGCTAAGGGGCATGTTTTAGCTGTTGCCAAAAATTTAAAAGAATCAGGTGCTAAGGTATATAACCTGGGAACAGGTATCGGCTACAGCGTGTTGGATCTGGTCAAGGCCTTCGAGCAGGAAAATGGCATTTCCATTCCCTACACGATCAGTCCACGGCGTGCTGGAGATATTGCAACATGCTATGCGAATGCTGAAAAAGCCAAGGCAGAGCTTGGCTGGGTAGCTGAGAAAGATCTAGCAGACATGGTACGTGACACCTGGCGCTGGCAAAAAAACAATCCGAATGGTTACGATGCTTAAGTAAGATAACAAAGAAAAGTCCCAATCGTGCGATTGGGACTTTTCTCAGGAGATTATGAAAAATTTTAGGATTGAGTTAAGTGTACATCACTTCGCTTAAGAAAACCTTAATTCTAGCAAGAGATTAATATTTAAAAAAACATCAAAATAAGTGCTAGTTTGGTGATGTTGCCTACTATCTACTCCTTGGTAGGGGGTCAACAAGAAAGTCATACGTTTGGGAAAATAAAAGTGAATAAGCTCTCTTTAGAAGCTATTAAATGAAGGTTCCTAAGATTTCTTTTTCAAGAATAAAATGAGCATCAACTATCATTTTAAAAATACTTGACTTACCGAACAGGTCTAGTATAGAAAATCGCTAATTGTCCTCTTGCAGATTTTCCTGTATCGAAGTAGAATGAATACATTAATCTCAGATTTCAAAGAAATTCTTCTACTTTTTCTTTGCTCTTGCATGATTTTTTGCTATACTATAAGAAACAAACGCAACCGGTTGCGTTGATAAAATATGGCCTCATGCTTGGTAAAATGTATGACTGTTTCAAGTTTAGAAACTTGTTTGCAGTTGAATTCGGACTAAAATGCTAAATGGAGGTTGGTATGGTTAGGGCCGTAGCCGTCTGGCTTTCCTTCGATTTTATCTGTGGAAATCCTAGTCGTCTGGGCCGGGGCGCGTCAACGTCATCGAAGATGACCGACTTACCGCCATTTTCCATCGCATTTTTGAACGCCCTCATATCTTAATTAACTGAATTCGGCCTAAAATCCTCGGTAAAATGCGTGAGTTCCCTTGAGTCTTTGGACTCATCGGTCACTCCCTTATTTTCCAACGCATTTCTACACGCCCTTTGTATCTTGGAATTGAACACGCCCTAAAAAGCTCGATAAAATTCAAAAATTTCCTAGAGTCTACAGACTCATCGTCAATTTTTTCATTTTTCGTCGCTTTTTTTAACGGGCTTTGTACCTTAATCTTAATACAGGAGAAAACGCATGCAAGAAAAATGGTGGCACCGCGCAACAGTTTATCAGGTTTATCCACGGTCTTTTAAGGACAGTAATGGAGATGGGATTGGTGATCTGAAAGGGATTACGGAAAAGCTAGATTACCTTGAAAAACTTGGTATCACAGCCATCTGGTTATCGCCAGTTTATCAGAGTCCTATGGACGACAATGGCTATGACATATCGGATTATGAAGCTATCGCTGAGATATTTGGCAGTATGGCAGATATGGAGGAACTGCTAGATAGCGCTAATCAGAGAGGAATTAAGATTATCATGGATTTGGTGGTCAACCATACCTCTGATGAGCATGCTTGGTTTGTCGAAGCGAGGAAAAATCCCGATAGCCCAGAGCGCGATTTTTACGTCTGGCGTGACCAGCCTAATCATCTCATGTCCACCTTTGGCGGATCTGCTTGGGAGTTGGACGAAGCTTCTGGTCAATATTATCTGCACCTTTTTAGTCGTAAGCAGCCAGATCTTAATTGGGAAAATGCTGCGCTTCGTCAGAAGATTTACGACATGATGAATGTTTGGATTGACAAGGGCATCGGCGGTTTTCGGATGGATGTTATTGACCTGATTGGGAAAATTCCTGATCAAGAAATCACAGGAAATGGCCCAAAACTGCACGATTACCTGAAAGAAATGAGCCTAGCTACTTTTGGCAACAAAGATCTCTTGACTGTCGGGGAGACTTGGGGAGCAACGCCTGAGATTGCTAAGACTTATTCAGGGCCTGATAATCAAGAGCTATCCATGGTTTTTCAGTTTGAACATATCGGTCTGCAACATAAGCCAGACCGCCCGAAGTGGGAGATTGAAAAGGAGCTGGATGTCCCTAAACTCAAAGAAATTTTTGCTAAATGGCAGTTAGAATTAGGTGTAAACGAGGGCTGGAACTCGCTTTTCTGGGACAACCATGATTTGCCACGTGCCCTTTCAATCTGGGGAAGCCCTGAGCATTATCGTGAAAAATCGGCCAAGGCCCTGGCTATCTTGCTCCATCTGATGCGAGGGACGCCTTACATTTATCAGGGTGATGAGATCGGCATGCTTAACTACCCGTTCAAGGATTTGACCGAAATTGCAGATATTGAGTCCATCAACTATGCCAAAGAAGCCTTGGGAGAAGGGCGATCTGAGCAGGATATCATGGCCAGTATCCGTCATATCGGGCGGGACAATGCTCGTATTCCAATGCAATGGAACACTTCTCCTCAGGCAGGTTTTACCACAGGTCAGTCCTGGTTGCCTGTCCATCCTGACTTTCAGGAAATCAATGTGGCATCGGCTCTTGCAGATCCACAGTCGATTTTTTACACTTATCAGCACTTGATTAGTCTGCGCAAGACGGAGGATTGGCTGATTTATGGGGATTTTGAGTTACTGGACACAGAGGATAAGGTTTTTGCTTATACGCGTCAGTATCAAGGAAAAGCCTATCTCATCGCTGTCAACCTGTCTGACGACACACAACCGTTCAGCTTTGCTGGTCAACCAGAAGCAACCGTCATCAGCAACACAGATGTTGCTTCCATTTTCCAAAACCAGATGATGCAGCCATGGGACGCAGTGTGTGTGGCAATCAGGTATTAGAATCGCTATTTACCAGTAAAATGACTTAATTCAGGAAATTATTTGGTGATAATATAACAATCAAAAACATAGAGCTGTAGGTAAATCTGTAACCACAACAGAAGAGCTGACGATGTGTTTTCTAATTTCCAAAGCGTATACAAAAAGAAGCATGGGCTCCAAATAGGGTTCATGCTTTTTCATAATATTTTTGACGGTAATGTTTAGGGCTAAGTCCGTAGAAATTTTTAAAGGAATGACTAAAGGCTAACTGGTCAGAATACCCGACAGAGATGGCGACATCTTGAATAGAAAGAGAGAGGTTTTGCAGGAGCTCATCACTTCGATTCATGCGGACTCGGATGAGGTATTCTTGGATGGACTGTCCTGTATGTGCCTTAAAAATCTGATAAAGGTAACTGCGATTGATATTGAGTTTTTGAGCAATTTCAGAAACCTGTAATTTACGATGGTATTGCCCATGGATCATTTTGACCGTTTGCTCGACGTAGGTCTTTGCTACACTAGCGTCTAAGTGATCTTGCATTTGACTAGGGCATTCTTCAATTAAAAGAGCTAGCAGCTTATAAAGTTCACTCGTCAGTAATAAATCATTTATGGCATCAAGCGGTTGACTACCATAGTTGTTAATCTGAATCATTTGTTGATAAATCTTGGAATCAAGCGTGGAATGCGCTATGTACTGTCCTTGGAGAGAGGTTTTTTGAAAAAGGTGTCCCGCTTGCGCGCCAGAAAATCCGACCCAAGAATATGTCCATGGATCTTCTTCATCTGCTTGATAAAAAGTCACCTTGTCAGGAGGAAGAATAAACAGGTCTCCAGCACGAAGATGATGCATTTGCTGATCGATGTAAAATTTTCCTGAGCCCTTGGAGATGAAATGAAGGACGTAGTTGTCTCGGACACTAGGACCAAAGCTGTAGTTAGATTGACAGGCCTCAGTGCCATAGTGGTCAACATTAAGCTCAAAATGGCTATTCTTAAATTCGTTATATGATTTTAAAATGTTCATGACAAATTCCTTTTCACTAACATTATAACATATAATGCAAACACCAGACTATTTTTGTAAGCGATTGCTTTTGGTAAACTAATTAGCAAGCGAGGAGAAAACGAATGATTTTATATGACGCTCAACGGCATATTTTTCACTTACAAACAGAAGAATTCTCATATGTCATGCAGATTTTAGAAGATGGCCAATTGATTCATCGGTATTTTGGTCAAAGGGTAAACTACTTTGGGGATCACCCCTTGGTTTTGCTCAATCGGTCTTTTTCACCAAATCCGACAGCGTCAGACCGCACCTATTCGCTAGATACACAACTTTTAGAGTATTCGACGAATGGTTTAGGGGATTTTCGGGAATCTGCTATTGCTGTCTCCTATGAAGATGGTTCTAGCTTGGACTTGAGGTATAGACAACATAGGATTTATAAGGGGAAAAAAGCACTAGCAGGCTTACCAAGTTCTTATGGGGATGATGATCAGGTAGAGAGTCTTGAAATCGATCTGTATGATGATTATCTGGATCTGACTGTCACGTTATTTTACAGCCTCTTTCCTGAGACAAATATGCTTGCCAAATCAGTGAAAGTAAGGGCAGGCCAAAGAGCTGTCTGTTTAGAAAAAGTACTATCGTTAAGTCTCGATCTGCCAGATTCAGCTTATCAAGTTCATACTTTAAATGGTCGCTATGCTCAGGAAAAGTTATGGACAATATCAGAATTACGTCAAGGTAAATTTAGTATTGAAAGTCGGCGTGGTGCTTCTGGTCACGCACAAACACCTTTCATCGCTTTAGCAGATGAGCAAGTGACAGAAGACAGTGGACAAGTCTACAGTGCGCACTTGATTTACAGTGGTAATTTTGTAGCCTTTGCTGAAGTCAATCAGTTAGAAATGACGCGTTTAGGTATAGGAATTAACGATTATCATTTTAGATGGCGACTTGAAGCTGGTGAGGAATTTCAAACTCCAGAAGCCCTGCTGAGTTATACGAATCGTGGTTTTTCTGGAATGACTCAGACGAGCCATCACTTTATTCGCAAGCATATCTTATCCGGAAAATATAAAGAAAAGACAAGGCCAATCCTTGTCAATAATTGGGAAGCCACTTATTTTCAATTTACGGAGCAGAAGATTTTAGAGCTTGCCGAGGTTGCTAGTCAAGCAGGCATTGAAATGCTAGTGCTTGACGATGGCTGGTTTGGGCACAGGGATGACGATAATAGTTCTTTAGGAGATTGGTTTTTATACCAAGCAAAATTACCAAACGGTTTGGCTCATTTGGTACAAAAAGTTAATGAAAAAGGGCTTGATTTTGGCTTATGGTTTGAGCCAGAAATGATTTCTGAAGACAGCAACCTTTATCGTCAGCATCCAGATTGGGCTATCCAAATGGCTGGTAGAAGTCATCGGTTTGGTAGAGAGCAACTTGTTTTAGATTTGACAAAACCAGAGGTCTGCGACTACATTGTCAAATCTGTCACGGCGGTTCTTGAGAGCGCCAATATTTCCTATGTCAAATGGGATATGAACCGAAACATTACCAATCCGTCAGATGATTTAGCCAATGATGTCAAGCAAGAATTCTATCATCGATATATGTTAGGCTTATACGATATTCTTGAGCGCTTGACAAAAGCTTTTCCAGAAGTTTTATTTGAATCCTGTTCAGGAGGTGGCGGACGGTACGATTTGGGAATGCTCTGCTACATGCCTCAGACTTGGACTAGCGACAATACCGATGCGATCAGTAGACTTAGCATTCAAGAAGGAACTTCGCTGATTTACCCAACGTTGACCATGGGAGCCCATGTTTCTGCGGTGCCCAATCACCAAGTTGGACGGCTTACCCCGCTTGAAACGAGAGGGCATGTTGCCATGATGGGAAATCTAGGATTTGAGCTTGATCTGACGAAGCTATCAACTCAGGACTTAAGCGGTATCAAGGAACAAGTCAAAACGTATAAAGCAATCCGAGATACGATTCAGCTAGGAGATTTTTACCGGCTTTCGACTAAGTCAGAAAATGAAAAAGCTTACTGCCAAGTCAGTTCTAATCGAGATCAAGCGGTTCTCACCTATGTCAAAATTTTGGCGCAACCAGAATCTCCCATCTCGCGGATCAAGCTGAAAGGATTGGACCCAGACGCTTGTTATGACTGTGACTTGTTAGGACGATCGTATTACGGTGATGAGCTTATGCGTATCGGTCTTGATATGCCGCTTATCCAACAGGATTACCAAAGTGTTCAATATTTATTTAATAAAAAACGAGGAGAAAACTTATGAAACTCAAAAAGATTATAGCAACAGTAACTCTAGCCTCAGCAGCGCTTCTGCTAGTAGCTTGTGGAAATGGCGGATCATCCTCAGATAGTGATGTCGTTGCCTTGGAATTTTTCTCTCAAAAGCCTGAAATGCAGGCAACTTTACAGGAAATTGTTGATGATTATAATGAATCTCAAGACAAGGTAGAAGTCACTTTGACAAATGTCCCTGATGCAGGGACTGTCTTAAAGACACGTATGGCTAATAAAGAAGCACCAGATATTATCAACATTTACCCTCAAAATGCCGATTTCAAAGAATACGCGGCAGATGGTCGTTTTGTCGAATTGACTGATGATGCAGGAATAGGCAATCTGAAAGAAGGAGCTGCTGAGGCTTACGCTGTTAATGATAAGGTTTACTCATTGCCGTTAAATGCCAACGCCTATGGCATTTATTACAATAAAGATAAATTTGAGGAGCTTGGCCTTGAAGTGCCAAAAACTTATGCTGACTTTAAAGATTTAGTCGCTACAGTCAAGGCAGACGGTTCAATCGCACCCTTTGCCCTGTCATTAAACGATGCTTGGTCACTTAATGGTTATCACCAATTGTCTTGGATTACGGTCGCTGGCGGCTTTGATGGTGCAGAAGACTTGCTAATCCGCAGCGCTAAAGGGGCTATTGATAGCAATGCACAAACGACTAAAGATGTTCTGGAGCGCTTGAAACTATTGACTGACAATGGTCAAAAGGGATTTAAAGGTGCGAAGTATGCTGATGCTGTCGCTGCGTTTGCAGCTGGCGAGGCACTTATGATGCCACAAGGCACATGGGCAGCAGCCGTTATCAATCAACAAGAGCCAGATTTTGATTATGGAATGTTTGCCTTTCCGACAGAAGATGGAAATAGCTACACAGTAGGTGCAGCCGATATGGCTTTGTCTATCAGTGCTGAATCCAAACATCCAAAGGAAGCTGCTGATTTCTTATCTTATCTCTCAAGTCCAGAAGTCTTCCAAAAGTATTATGACCAAGACGGCTCCCCAACTGCTGTCAATGGAGTAGATACAGCAGGCAAATTCCAAGAGACTGAGGGTGTTACGAAACTTGCCTTTACAGAGTTCCACCCTGTTTGGCTTCAAAGCGAATGGGAATCCGAAGATGGCTTTTGGAATGTTACTGTTGAGACGGTGAAAAAACCAGATGCAACCAAGCTAGCAAAAGACTTAAATGCCTTCTTTGACCCGATGAAGAAATAAAAATTTGATCTAGCAATTAACCTTGTGGAAAGGATTTGAACTAAAAATGAATGGCTAACTGGTGGAGATAAGCATTTGGCTTGAGAAGTCAAGGGTAGAAATCTTGTTTGATGAGTAGGTTCATCACGACAAGCATTTTACCCTGACTTTTCCAACCACGCCGTTGCACCTCTGATATTTTCAACGTTCTAGGTACCTTAATATGACAAAAAATAAAGACTTTGTGGCCACTTATTGGCCCTATCTATTTGTAGCGATTCCAGTTTTATTACAACTCATTTTCTTCTTTTACCCTCTCTTTAATGGCATTTTCTATAGTTTGACAGACTGGAATGGCCTATCTAGTTCATACGAGGTCATAGGGCTGCAAAATTATATCGATGTTCTCAAAGATGGGGATTTCTACACGAGTATTGCCTTTACCTTTATCTTTACCGTTGGTCTCATTGTAGGTGAAATTGTGATTGGTATCCTTATGGCGTCCCTTCTCAATCGTAAGATTAAAGCGCTTGGTTTTTTTAGGACATGGTACTTCTTCCCAGCAGTTCTATCTACGGTAACACTTGGTTTGATTTTTAGTCAACTTTTCAATTTTGGTATTCCTCAGATTGGTGAATTTCTAGGGATTGAGTGGCTATCTGAAAACTTATTGGTACAAGAAAACACCGTTATTCCATCTGTTATCTTTGTGGCTTTGTGGCAAGGGTTGGCTATGCCGATTATCATTTTCTTAGCCGGTCTACAGAGCATTCCTTCAGAAATCATCGAAGCAGCAGATATTGATGGTGCTAATCGTTCGCAAAAATTTTTCAAAATTGAATTGCCGTTTTTGTTGCCATCAATTAGTATGGTCTTTATCTTGGCCTTAAAGTCTGGTTTGACAGCTTTTGACCTCATTTTTTCATTGACGAGCGGAGGACCAAATGGGAAAACAGAGTCTCTAGGCCTGTTGGTGTATAATTACGCTTTTGTAGATAATAAATTCTCTTACGCGAATGCACTTGCCGTCATTCTTTTCGTGATCATTGGGGTCATTTCAATCGTCCAAATTTCATTTTCTAGAAAATTTGAGGTGTGAGGTTAGTTTTATGGCAACTAAAAAACAAAAAAATTGGTGGGTTTATCTGATTCTTTTTGCAGGAATCTTACTGATGCTTATTCCGCTCCTTGTCACGATTATCAGTTCTTTTAAAACAACACGCGAGATCACAGGAAATTTCTTTGGGCTTCCAGAAGAATGGACTTTAGCCAACTACCTGCGTTTGTTTGAGGATGGTGTGATTCAATACTTTGGAAATTCTGCCTTAATTACCATTTTAGCAGTCGGTCTAATCATTGCTATTATACCGATGGCTGCCTTTGCAATTGCTCGTCATATGGACCGAAAGAAGAGCTTTGCTATTATGTACATGTTGCTCATTATCGGTATTTTCGTTCCTTTCCAAGTGATCATGATTCCGATGACAAAGTTGATGTCACAGCTCGGTTTAAGCAATATAACTGGTCTGGTTCTCTTATATCTGGCTTACGCTGTTCCTCAAACCCTCTTTCTCTATGTCGGTTATATCAAAACGATTGTTCCTAAAGACATGGACGAAGCAGCCGCGATAGATGGTTGTGGGAAATTTACAATGTATTGGAGAATTATTTTCCCACTGATGAAGCCGATGCATGCAACTGTCCTCATTATCAATGCCCTCTGGGTGTGGAATGATTTCCTCTTGCCATTATTGGTTCTTAATAAGGATCAAAAGATGTGGACAATGCCTCTTTTCCAATATAATTACCAAGGGATGTACTTCAGTGATTATGGGCCATCTTTTGCATCCTATGTCGTTGGGATTATTCCGATTTTGATAGTATACCTTATTTTCCAGAAGAATATTATTTCTGGAATGACCAGCGGTGCAGTTAAATAACGAGGAGAATTGTATGAAAATCAAAAATCAAGCCATGTTAATCACCTATGCCGATAGTCTCGGTCACGATCTAAAAGATTTGAAACGCGTCCTAGATGGGCCATTAAAGGATGTTGTGGGAGGAGTTCATATCTTACCTTTCTTTCCATCATCAGGAGACAGAGGCTTTGCACCGATGGATTACACTAAGGTAGAACCCTCTTTCGGAGACTGGGAAGATATTGAGACTTTAAGTCAGGACTTTTATCTGATGTTTGATTTTATGATCAATCACATTTCAGCTCAGTCACCTTATTTTAAAGACTTTTTAGCCAAAAAAGACGATTCTGCCTATGCCGATCTTTTCTTGCGCTATAAAAATTTTTGGCCAAATGGCGAGCCGACTCAAGCAGACATAGATTTGATCTACAAGCGTAAGCCAAGAGCGCCCTATCGGATTGCAACCTTTGCAGATGGTAGCACAGAAAAGGTTTGGTGTACTTTTGATGAAGAGCAGATTGATTTAGATGTCACAACAGCAACAACACGCCAGTTTATCAAGGATAACCTGATTCATTTAGCCCAAAAGGGTGCCTCTATTATTCGTTTGGACGCCTTTGCCTATGCCAATAAGAAAATCGGAACAAACTGTTTCTTCGTGGAGCCAGATATTTGGGAAATGCTAGAGTATCCGAAGGAACTTTTGGATCCTTATGGTGTTGAGATCTTGCCAGAAATCCACGAACACTATACGATTCAGCAAAAAATTGCGGATCAGGACTATTATGTTTATGATTTTGCTTTGCCTATGCTGGTGCTTCATGCCCTCTATAGTGGTCACGCTAATCGTCTGGTTCATTGGATGGAAATCTGTCCGCGAAAGCAGTTTACGACCCTTGATACGCATGATGGTATTGGTGTAGTGGATGTTAAGGATCTTCTGACAGATGAAGAGACCGAGATGACTCGGGAAGCTCTGTATAGTCAAGGGGCTAATGTGAAAAAGATTTACAGCACAGAAGCCTATAACAATTTGGACATCTACCAAATCAACTGCACCTATTATTCAGCCTTGGGCAATGATGATCAGGCCTATCTTTTGGCACGTGTTCTTCAGTGTTTTGCACCAGGAATCCCTCAGATTTACTATGTTGGTTTGCTTGCAGGTGAAAACGATATTGCCTTGCTTGAACGTACAAAAGAAGGGCGAAATATCAATCGCCACTACTATGACTTGGATGAGATTAGCTGTGAAGTAGAACGCCCTGTGGTTAAGGCCTTGTTCAATCTCCTCAAATTCCGTAATACAAGTTCTGCATTTGATGGCGAGTTTGCTGTTAGGGCCATTGATGACAATCAGTTGGAAATCCTATGGTCTAATAAGGATACTGAAACAGAGGCCCGCTTGCAAGTTGATCTAAAAGCGAAGGCATTTACGGTGACTGAGACAGTTAAAGGAGCGACGCAGACCATCAACTTTTAAACAGCTCATCCATAAGACCTGTTCAGAAATCTCATTAGAAAGTTATTCTCCTGCAATAAATGCCCGTTCTAAGTTTTTAAACGGCTGTTACAATTCACCCTCCTAGACTATGTTGAAACATTTTTGGTTTCCGAACAAGTTTATAGTACATGTTCAACCATATTATATTGCAAAACAGTTGGTGTACTAGAAGCAAATGAAGTTACTCTATCTTTTAGTTTTAGCCTGATACTCTTTAAAAATCAAGTTCAAACTTCGTCAGCATCGTCTTGCCATACGCTATTACAGCCTTCGGCTAGCTTCTTAGTTTGCTTGAGTATAAAAAGAAAAATCACAGCAGGTCTGCGACTCGCTGTGATTTTTGGCATTCTCCATCAGACAAAGGAGAGGATAGATTGTTTTAGAATAATTACATCTCATTTGGGGCACTAACACCTAAGAGGCGAAGGCTCTCTTTGAGGACGAGGCCTGTCGCGTAGGCAAGAGCTAAGCGACTGTCGCGTTCTGGGCTGTCGTCCAAGATACGGGTGTGAGCGTAGAATTTATTGAAGGCTTGAGCGAGATTGACCGCGTATTTAGCGACAATTGAAGGCTCGAACTTGTCAGCGGCACGCTCTACCGTTGCTCCAAATGATTGAAGAAGGGTGAGAATATCCCAGCTTTCAGGGTCATTTAGGCTATAGGTTTGATTCGCATCAGGTGTGAAATCTGCCTTTCTCAGGATAGACTGAATACGGGCATGGGCATACTGAACGTAAGGACCAGTCTCACCTTCAAAGGAAACCATGGCTTCTAGGTCAAAGTCATAACCGTTGTTACGATCGGTCTTGAGGTCGTAGAACTTGATAGCACCGACACCGACAGCGTGAGCGACAGCTTCTTTGTCAGCTAAATTAGGATTTTTAGCTTCGATCTGTGCTTGGGCGCGGCTGATAGCTTCTTCAAGTGTTGGTTCAAGCAGGATGACGTTTCCTTTGCGGGTCGAGAGTTTTTCACCACCTTTAGTGACAAGTCCCATAGACACATGAGTCATGTCATCGCTCCAGTCGTAGCCCATTTCTTTGAGGACGGCCTTGAGTTGCTTGAAGTGAGCAGACTGTTCTTGGCCAACAACGTAGATTGATTTAGCAAAGTCATAGTTGCGCTTGCGGTAGAGAGCGGCAGCCAAGTCACGGGTAATGTAAAGGGTTGCCCCGTCTGATTTTTTGATAAGAGCAGGGTGCTCAATACCATATTTTTCAAGGTTGACAACCTGAGCTCCTTTAGACTCTGTCAGGAGATTTTTCTCAGCTAAGAGGTCAAGGATTTCATCCATCTTGTCATTGTAGAAGGCCTCACCGTTTAAGCTGTCAAAAGTAACTTGGAGTTTATCGTAAATGCGGTTGAACTCTACCAAACTTTCATCACGGAACCATTGCCACAATTCTTGGGCTTCTGGATCACCATTTTCGAGTTTACGGAACCAAGCGCGCGCATCATCATCGTACTCAGGATGGTCTTTTACCTCATCGTTAATGCGAACATAGAGCTTCAATAGCTCACTGATTGGATTCGCCTCGACAGCAGCTTTGTCCCCCCAGAGTTTGTAGGCAACGATGAGAAGGCCAAACTGCTTGCCCCAGTCTCCTAGGTGATTAACCTTGACCGTCTTATAACCTAATTTTTGGAAAATATTGGACAGAGAATCTCCGATAACGGTCGAGCGTAAGTGACCGACAGAAAACGGCTTGGCAATGTTTGGTGAAGAAAGGTCGATAACAACATTTTTCCCTTTACCGAGGTCAGTTTGTCCATAGTCAGATCCCGCTTCAATCACATCGTGTAGAATCTGGCTAGAAACCTGTGCTTTGTCTAAGAAAAAGTTGACGTAAGGACCAGTTGCGACAACCTTGTCAAAGCCTGCTGTGTCAATTTTTTCAGCGAGTTCTGCTGCGATGGCTTGAGGAGCTTTGCGCTCAACCTTAGCCAAGGAAAAAGCTGGGAAAGCAATGTCTCCGAGGTCAGCGGATTTTGGCTTCTCAAGTAGATTGAGAAGCGTCTCTTCATCCAAGCTAGGGATGATATGAGCTAGATTTTTAGCGGCTTGTAATTTATAATCCATGAAGCATCTCCTTTGAATAAGATACAAGGGCTCTTGCAAAAGCAACTGTAAAATAGAGAATCTGACGCAGAATAGACGCGTTAGGAAGACTTACTATTTTTTCAAACTTTTAGCCCAAGTTTAATTAATGTCTATGCTTCTATTCTAACACAAAAAACGGTAAAATCCGCTTGTAATGATGAAAAATAAGGCTTTTTTTGGTATAATTTCTCATGAAGAAAACAAAAACGGAGTAAATAATGAAAAAAAGAGATCGCCATGAACTGATTAAAGAGATTGTGCGTGCGACTCGCTTATCAACTCAGAGAGAGATTCAAGTTGGTTTAGAAGCTAGAGGCATTGAAGTCACTCAGACGACACTGTCTCGTGATTTAAGGGAGCTTGGGCTCATTAAGGCGCGTGATAAGGCAGAGTCCTTTTATATTTTACCAGAAAGTCAGGAAACAGAAGCCTTTATCCAGATGCTTGCTAGCTATGTTCAAAAGGTTGAGCGGAGCAGTTTTATGCTGGTTATGCATACGCAGCTGGGTGAAGCAGGGGTAACTTCAAATATTATTGATGCTGCTAAACCCCATGCCATTTTAGGGACGGTGGCCGGTGCAGATACGGTCATTGCTATTTGTCGAGATGAAGCATCAGCGATTTGGGTGCAAAAACAGCTTATCTTAAATGATGTTTTGTCGGACTTGGACGACTTAGAAATTGAGGAACAAGCTCATGACAACTGAGAAACTTTCCCCAGGCATGCAGCAGTATCTGGAAATCAAGGCAGATTATCCAGATGCTTTTTTGCTTTTTCGCATGGGTGATTTTTATGAACTTTTCTATGACGATGCGGTGGAGGCGGCTCAAATTTTGGAGCTGACCCTAACCAGTCGAAATCGAAATGCAACCAATCCTATTCCTATGGCAGGGGTTCCTTACCATTCAGCCCAAGCTTACATTGATACTTTGGTTGATTTGGGACACAAAGTGGCCATTGCTGAGCAGATGGAGGATCCAAAGACTGCTGTTGGTGTGGTTAAGCGGGCGGTTGTCCAAGTCGTCACCCCAGGGACAGTGGCAGAGTCTAGCAAATTAGACGGTGGCAATAATTTCTTGATTGCACTGGACAAGTGGGGTGCAAGCTACGGACTAGCTTATATGGATGTGGTTACGGGTGATTTTTACGTGACTGAGATGGCTGACTTGGCTGGCGCGACAGGAGAAATTCGCAATCTGCGTGCCCGCGAGGTGGTTGTTGGCTGGACGCTAGAAGAGGGAGATTCAGCTCATCAGGTGCTGTCTGGACAGATGAACCTTGTCCTGTCTACCCAGCTTGAGGCCGACTTAGAAAGTCCTTTGTTAGACCAGCGCCTCAGCGATTTGGAAAAGCAGACGGCAGGGAAGCTTCTGGCCTATGTTGCTAGAACCCAGCTGAGAGAGCTCAATCATCTCAAGCCGGTGCGGCCTTATCAGGTTCGCGATGTTCTTCAGATGGATTATGCAACCAAGGCTAGTCTGGATTTGCTGGAAAACGCCCGTACTGGCAAAAAACACGGTAGCCTTTTCTGGCTTTTAGATCAGACCAAGACAGCCATGGGCATGCGACTTCTGCGGGCTTGGCTGGATCGTCCCTTGATTGAACGCAGTCAGATTGAAGAGCGGCAGCAGGTCGTTCAGGTCCTCATGGATGCCTTTATCGAACGGGCCGATTTGGTCGAATCCCTCAAGGGTGTCTATGACATCGAGCGGTTGGCCAGCCGAGTTTCCTTTGGCAAATCAACGCCTAAGGATCTGCTCCAATTGGGGCAGACATTAGGCAATATTCCTCAGATTAAGGCTATTTTGTCAGGTTTAGAGCAGCCGGTTCTAGGCAGCTTGATTGAAGGGCTTGATCCCTTGCCTGAACTGTACAGTTTGATTACGGCAGCCATTGATCCAGATGCTCCGACAGTTATCACTGAAGGAGGAATTATTAAAACTGGTTTTGATGAAACCTTGGACAAATACCGAGTTGTTATGCGTGACGGGGCAGTCTGGATTGCTGAGTTAGAAGCCAAGGAACGTGAGGCTTCTGGCATTAGCAATCTCAAGATTGACTACAACCGCAAGGACGGGTATTACTTCCATGTGACCAATTCGCAATTGGGCCATGTGCCTGATCATTTCTTCCGCAAAGCTACTTTGAAAAATTCGGAACGTTATGGGACGGAGGAATTGACCCTACTAGAGCGAGATATTATGGAAGCGCGTGAGCAGTCAGCCAGTCTTGAGTATGAGATCTTCATGCGCCTGCGAACTGAGGTCAGCAAATATATCCAGCGTCTGCAGAGTCTAGCTCAGACCATTGCAACTGTTGATGTGTTGCAATCCTTGGCAGAAGTAGCGGAGACTCAGCATCTGGTCTGCCCAACCTTTACCGAGGAGCGGGTGCTGGACATTGTCAATGGTCGCCATGCCGTGGTCGAGAAGGTCATGGGTGCTCAGCGCTATGTACCTAATCATATCCAGATGGATCAAAACACCGCCATTCAGCTGATTACAGGGCCTAATATGAGTGGGAAGTCAACCTACATGCGCCAATTGGCAATCATTGTCATTCTAGCTCAGATTGGTTCTTACGTGCCAGCTGATGTAGCGACCCTACCGTTATTTGATGCCATTTTCACCCGTATCGGAGCGGCAGATGATTTGGTTGGCGGCCAATCTACCTTTATGGTTGAGATGATGGAAGCCAACAAGGCCATTCGTTTAGCGACGGAAAAGTCGCTGATACTCTTTGATGAGTTGGGGCGCGGAACTGCCACTTATGACGGTATGGCTCTGGCTCAAGCTATCATCGAGCACATTCATAACCATGTAGGTGCCAAGACCCTCTTTGCAACCCACTACCATGAATTAACCAGTCTTAGTGATCAACTGAAACATCTGGTCAATGTCCATGTGGCAACCTTAGAGCAAAATGAACAAGTGACCTTCTTGCATAAGATTGCTCAGGGGCCTGCGGACAAGTCCTACGGAATTCATGTGGCTAAGATTGCTGGCCTACCAGAGGGATTGCTGAAGCGGGCGGATCATATCTTGGGACAATTAGAGGCTCATTCAGCCCAATTAGCAGCAGACCAGTCGAGATCATCAGAGCCAGTGCAAGCTAATCAAGCAGCGCAGCTAGACCTCTTTGCAGAGCCGACTTCTCATCCGATTCTTGAGCAGTTGCGCCAACTTAATCTCAATACCATGACACCCATGGAAGCCATGCTGGCCTTAGCAGACTTGCAACAGAGTCTGAAGTAGATGAGTTAGAAAGGCAACGATTAGGCTGAACTCAATGATTTTTTAACAAACAAACGAGACTGAGACAAGTGAACTCAGTCTCGTTTCTTTTATAGATAGACCAGTTTGACGCAGTAGCTGTCTGGTCTGTATAGTCGATTTCAATGAAGTCATGGCTGCTTATACGTCATCTTTAAAAGGTGCATGTTTGTATGTGTGCAACCAAAGTCATCATGCCGTTTGTCTCACTCCCTTTTGCCACTTAGTCTGACTTTTCAACCACATGGTCAAAAACTATTGAAGTGGGCGTTCAAACATGGTTTAATAAACTTAGGAAAGCTAGCTATTCTATTTATCAAAGAGGAGGAAAATCATTGAAAGTTCAATTAACTATTGCAGACCATATCTTAGAAGACTTGGTCACTATTGAAGTTAAGACGTACACATCAAGAATTAGTCAATTAGTAGCTTACATCCAGAATTTAGACCAGCAGATTGATCGCTTGACTGGTAAAAAAGGTGATGAAGTTCATTTGTTGGACTTGGCAGACATCTATCGCTTGGTTGTTGATGAGAAGGTCGTTCACATCAAGACGGAAAAAGAAGATTTCACGACGAATTACCGACTTTATCAGGTCAAAGATCTGCTGTCATCGGATTTTTTACAGATTTCGCAATCCGAAATCATCAATATCAAACAGTTAGACCATCTCCAAATCACGCCTAATGGCTTGGTCAAGCTCAGCTTAAAAAATGGGGATTTCACCTATTCCTCGCGGCGTTATTTAAAACTAATTAAGGAGGCTTTAGGGCTATGAAAAAATATATCTTATCAGGCGCACTTGGCGTCACTATCGGAACAACAATCTCGCTGTTGATGTCAGCTATCTTTGGAAAAGGAGTTTACTTGCCTGTCAATCCCTTGTCAACCATGGGGAGCTACTATCACGCTCATTTTACCCCAGTCGCTGTTATGGCAATTGCAGTTGTCATCTGGTTTGCGATTGGCTTGCTTTTTGAAGTTGCAGATCTCTGCTTTAAGCAAAATTGGAGTCTCTTGCAGATGAGTGTGACCCATTTTATTCTGACCAGTATAGGGTTTACTGGCTTAGGGATTTTGGCTGGCTGGTTTCCGCTAGACCTTGCACACTTGCTTTTCTTCTGGGCCATCTACCTTGCCCTTTATGGCTTGCTATACTGGATTAACTACGAGAAGATGAAGCGGGAAGCCTTGGAAATCAACAAATCTCTGCATTAGGGCAATTTCAATCCACGCACCCGCGAAGGGTACGACGTCAGGAGTTTGGGAAACCCTAAAAGGGGTTGTTGATTTCAATGTGTTCAAAATTTAACGTTTTCCAGTCATAAAACCTTGACACAGTGCTGGTCAGTTTCGCTTCCTTTTCGCAGTTTCTAGACTTTGTGGTATAATAGTCACAACATAGAACTGTCAAATTTTCAGTGAAAGGAGAGTTATGACCACTTCAAAAATTATTGAATTACCAGAGATTCTGGCCAATCAGATTGCGGCTGGCGAAGTTATTGAACGACCAGCCAGCGTTGTCAAAGAGTTGATTGAAAATGCCATTGATGCGGGTTCTAGCCAGATTACAGTGACCATCAAAGAAGCTGGCCTGTCCTTGATTGAGGTAACGGATAATGGTGAAGGGATGACTTCTGAGGATGCCAAACTCAGCATTCGCCGTCATGCGACCTCAAAGATTAAAACTCAGGCCGATCTTTTTCGGATACGAACATTGGGCTTTAGAGGCGAAGCCCTCCCGTCCATCGCGTCCGTCAGTCAACTGACCATCGAGACTGCGCCAGCAGGTGAGGGTCAAGGAAGTCTTATCGTCACCAAGGGGGGAAAGATTGAGCAGGAGGACACGTTAAGCCGCCCTCAAGGGACAACAATCAAGGTCGAAAATCTTTTTTTCAATACACCTGCCCGTCTCAAGTATGTCAAGAGCCAGCAAGCAGAGCTGTCCCATATCGTTGATGTGATCAATCGTCTCAGTTTAGCCCATCCAGAGGTAGCCTTTACCCTTGTCAATGATGGCAATACGTTGACACAGACGGCAGGCTCCGGCCAGCTCCGCCAAGCGATTGCTGGCGTCTATGGCCTGATGACAGCCAAGAAGATGGTCGAGATTACCAAATCAGATCTAGATTTCGAGGTCTCAGGATATGTCAGCCTGCCTGAATTAACCCGTGCTAACCGTAACTATATCACCATTCTTATCAATGGTCGCTATATCAAGAACTTTCTTCTTAACCGCGCTATTATTGATGGTTATGGTTCTAAACTTATGGTGGGACGTTTCCCCATTGCAGTGATTGATATTCAGATTGATCCTTATCTAGCGGATGTCAATGTTCATCCGACCAAGCAGGAAGTAAGGATTTCTAAAGAACGAGAGCTGATGACTTTGATCACTCAGGCTATTCAGGAAGCCCTCAAATCTCAGGACTTGATTCCAGATGCTTTGGAAAATTTAGCAAAATCGACCGTCCGTAAGGCAGACAAACCGATTCAAACTAGCCTACCGCTCAAGGAAAACAAGCTCTACTATGACCCAGAAAAGCAGGATTTTTTCCTCAAGAAGTCAGAGCAGCCCCATTCACAAGTAGCAGAAGAAAGCCCATCTTTACAGGATATTGACAAGGTTGACAACGCTGTCAAGATCCAAGTTGAGCCAGAGCAAGTCACCCAACCTCGGATTAAGTTCGCTCAGCGTGACCAAGCTGACTACGAAGAGACCGACTATGACCACCCTGAGCTCAATCAAAAAGAGCTTGAAAAAGCTTTGGAGAAGCTCGAAAAGGAAGAAAAATCGACCTTCCCAGAGATAGAGTATTTTGGGCAGATGCACGGCACTTATCTCTTTGCTCAAGGTAAGGGAGGTCTTTACATCATTGACCAGCATGCGGCTCAGGAACGGGTGAAGTACGAGTATTATCGGGAAAAAATCGGCGAGGTGGACAGCTCTCAGCAGCAATTGTTGGTGCCGTATATCTTTGAATTTCCAGCCAATGATATGCTACTCTTAAAAGAGCGTATGGCGAGTCTGTATGAGATTGGTGTGCATTTGGAGGAGTATGGGGTTAATCAGTTCATCTTGCGAGAGCATCCCATCTGGTTCCGCGAAGATGAGATTGAGTCTGGCATCTATGAAATGTGCGATATGCTACTCCTGACCAAGAACGTTTCCATCAAGCGTTATCGGGCGGAATTGGCCATCATGATGAGCTGTAAACGCTCCATCAAGGCCAATCACCGTCTGGACGACTACTCTGCTCGTGAACTCATCAAGCAGCTAGCCACTTGTGATAATCCCTACAACTGTCCGCACGGCCGACCAGTCCTTGTCAACTTTACCAAATCCGACATGGAAAAAATGTTCCGCCGCATTCAAGAAAATCATACAAGCCTGAGAGAGTTGGGGAAGTACTAGTTTGGTATTTTTTGGTAAAATAGGGATTATTGCTATTTAAGGAGTTGAGATGTACGATTATTTACAAGGACAGTTAGTTAAAATCACGGCCAAGTTTATCGTTTTGGATGTGGCAGGTGTCGGTTATCTGATTAATGTGGCCAATCCTTATGCCTTTTCCGGTCAGCTCAATCAGGCCACCAAGATCTATGTTCACCAAGTTGTCCGAGAAGATGCCCATACCCTTTATGGCTTCAAGGACGAGGAGGAGAAAGCCCTCTTTCTCAATCTGATTTCTGTGTCAGGCATTGGCCCAACCTCTGCGCTAGCGATTATCGCCGCCGATGACAATGCAGGTTTGATTCGTGCCATCGATGAGAAAAATATTACCTATCTAACCAAGTTTCCCAAGATTGGTAAAAAAACAGCCCAGCAGATGGTACTGGACTTAGAAGGTAAAATCACCAGTGGAGCAGATAATGACGTAGCTCAGACTGTCGTCGCAACACCGTCAAGCAATGAAGCTCTGGATGAGGCCATGGAGGCCATGGAAGCCTTGGGCTATAAGGCTAGAGAACTCAAGAAAGTCAAGACTTTCTTTGAAGGGACGAACGATACCGCTGAAAACTATATCAAGCAGGCGCTCAAGATGCTGATGAAATAGACACTAAGAGTGATTGTCGCCAAAGCAACTAATCACTCAACGGCAATCGCTATCAGGCGATTTGCCTAAGCGGCTTATTAGCTCGAAGCTAAAATGATAGCGATTTTAGCTTCTCACGTCATAAGTCATTAATTAGGAGGGAACTAAGTTTGAATCGCTGTGGCTGGGTTAAGATGTCTAACCCTCTCTATATTGCCTATCACGATGAGGAATGGGGCAAGCCCCTCCATGATGACCAGAAATTGTTTGAGCTCCTCATGCTGGAGTGCTATCAGGCAGGCCTGTCTTGGGAGACCATTCTCAACAAGCGTCAGGCCTTTAAGCAATCTTTCTACAACTATAATGTGAAAAGAGTAGCTCAGATGACGGATGAAGACTTGGAAATGATTCTGCAGAATCCAGAAGTCATTCGTCACCGAGGTAAGATTTGGGCAACTAGAGCGAACGCTCAGGCTTATTTGCAAATTCAAGAAGCATTTGGCTCTTTTGATGCTTACCTTTGGGCTTTTGTGGACAATCAGCCGATCATCAATAATGTCCATGATTACCGAGAAGCGCCAGCCAAAACAGCTCTCTCCGAACAGCTTGCCAGAGATCTCAAAAAACGAGGCTTCAAATTCACAGGCCCCGTAGCTGTCTACTCCTACCTACAAGCTGCAGGTCTAGTGAACGACCATGAGAACAGTTGTGAGTTTAAGTCATCCTATTAAAATGATACCACTATAAACAGATCAGTTCAGTAGTCAAAAATAGCACCATATCACGGGGTGCTGTTTTTGCTTGCTCTACTATTTAGATTAGATTTTGCAACTGTTGGCGAGAGCATTTAAAAGTTTCTGAAACGATAAATGAAATCAGATAACGCCGTCATGCTAGAGTTAATATAACTTACAAGAAGTTGGGTTAATTGCCCTAACTGATGCTATGTCATTTTTGTAGTTTTAAGGTAACAGAAATGAAAAAAATGTTAAATTAGTCTAGAAAAGCCTGATTTAAAGCGATTTTTAGATGTCATATAATACAAAGCTTAAAAAAAACTTAAAATTTTTTTAAAAAATACACAAAAATATGTTGACAATCTCTGTAGCATGGTGTAGAATGTAATCATCCCATGTGGGAAATAAAAAAATAAATTTTAGGAGATTTTTTACAATGAAAAAATCAATCGTAACTTTGCTTGCAACTGTAACTCTTGCAGGCGTTGCTGCTCCAGCTGCTACTGTGTTTGCTAAAGATACTGCTCTTCATGCAGCTGATGCTGTTCGTCGTATGACCGATTACGCTAATGCTGTTGCTGCTTTGGAAACTCAAAAGGGTGTTGTAGCTACTGTTCAAGGAAACTTAGATACTGCGAAAGCTGAATTAGCAACAGCCCAAAACAAAGCTGAACGTGCTTTCAAATTCGTAGAAGCTAACAAAGATTATACAGTTGCTGAAAAAGATGCAGCTGCTAAAGCTGCTGGTTACGCGGACTTCAACGCTGCTGTTGCTGCTTTAGATGCTCTTAATAACGATGTTGCTACTAAGCAAGCTGCAGTCACTAACCTTACTTTGCAACTTGAAACTGAAACAGGTAAACTGCCTGCTTTGGAATCAGAAGTAGCTCGTACTGTAGCTATCTTGACTCCAGAAGAAAAAGCACAAGCTGACAAAGGTGAAGTTCCAGCTCCAGCTCCAGAAGAAAAGAAAGAAGAAGCACCTAAGGCTGAAACTAAGTCAGAAGAAAAGAAAGCTGAGCCAGCTAAAGCTGTTAAAGCTGCTGCAACTAAGACAGCTTCAAAAGCTCTTCCAAAAACATCTGCAGCTAAATAATTTAGTTTGCTAAATTAAATGAAAGAGTTGCCTGCGGGCAACTTTTTCTATTTTAAGGAGATTTTACCCAATGAGTTTTAAAAATGCGTTTCCTCGTTTAGTTATTCTAATCAGTTTTTTGACACTCTTTTTACTAGGTTGCTCTCAAAAGTCTAACACTTCTGAGAAAAGCAAAGCTTCGACAATGCCTTTGCAAATCGAAAAAACGTATACTGTTAGTGAGGAAGAAAAGGCTGCTCGCAAGGAACAATTTGAGGGGCTTAGAGCTGTCAATCCTGAGGCTGTAGGTTATGTTTATGCTCCAGGAACGATGCTTGATGAGCCTGTTGTGCAGACAACAGATAATGCAACCTATCTTGATAAGACATTTGAAGGTGGTCACGAACCCTATATGGGTGCCGTTTTTATGGATGCAGATAATAAGGCTGACTTTAGTGACCAATTGACCTGGTTATTCGGCCATGCCCGTGGTTCAAAAGTACCAGATCATCGTATGTTTAACGATGTCAACTTTTACGATGATCAAGCTTTCTTTGACCAGCATCCTTATGTGGTGGTCCAAACACCTGAGCGTAACTACTATTATGAGGCAGCCTTCTTGATTATCGTGCCGGAGACAACTGCTTTTTATAAGACAGAGTTTGCATCAAAGGAAGAGTTTGCTCAGCAATTGACCGAGGTCAGCGAGCTAGCGCATACGAAGAATCCTAATATTAAAGTTTCTAAGGATGACAAGTATCTTGTGTTATCCACTTGTCGCGAGGATGATGAGACGATCCGATCTAATCTGTATTTAAGACAGATTCCAGATTCTGAGATGGTAGACTTTTTAGCAGCAAATCAAGATAAGTTAACTTACACGCCAACGCGTTAATGTTAGGAGAGTGGGGCAAAAAAGTACTCAGTCTCGTTTCTTTTATAGATTGGCCAGTTTGACGCAGTAGTTGTCTGGTTTGTAAAATGCTGATGAATCACCATTCTACAAACCTAGCCAACCTTGCGGGGGTGAGACGACGAAGTCGATTTCATTGAAATCACGACTTCTGTCTCACTCCCTTTTTTGTCGTTTTTATGAGGAAAAGATAGTATAATAGGAATGTCTATGACAAGATGAGGAGGACGTTATGGCAAAACATGGGTTTTTAGATATTTTGGATGAGGTCTTGGCTGAACGCTTTGCCTATGATTATGAGATTAACTGGGATAAGCGCAATCATGCGGTGGAAGTCGGATTTGTCTTGGAAGCTCAAAATACGGCTGCTGTGCAGACGGTGGATGCGGATGGTGAAGTATCATCTGAAGATATTCTCTTTGAGGATTACGTCCTCTTTTACAACCCTGCCAAGTCGCAATTTGATAAGGAAGACTATCTGGTCACTCTCCCCTATGAGCCTAAAAAGGGCTTGTCGCGTGAGTTTTTAGTCTACTTCGCAGACTTCCTGAACGAGACGGTAGAGCGCGGTCTGGATGATTTGATGGATTTTCTAGCAGATCAAGAGTCTGAGGAGTTTGCGATTGTCTGGGATACCGAAGCTTTTGAAAATGGCAGAGCAGCTTTGCAGGAGACAGCGTTTTACAGTTATCCGAGATATTAGGAAGTTCACGAATGATACTTTCGATGAGATAAATCTTATATGACTGCTTAATACAGTATCGATTAGAAAAGATTTTATGAAGGATTATTTTGAAATAAAAAAAGAAAGATAGAGAATAACATGAACACATGGCAAGAATTAACTGTCCGCGTTAATCGTGAGGCGGAGGAAGCAGTGTCGGATCTGTTGATTGAGACAGGAAGTCAGGGTGTCGCGATTGCTGACACAGCTGATTACCTCGGCAAGGAAAATCTTTTTGGCGAGATTGTTCCCGATGTGGTGCAGTCTGAACAGGTCGCGATTACAGCCTACTATCCTGATACGGTGGATCTGGCCGTGGTCAAGGAAGCCTTATTTGCTGGACTTGAAGCGATGCGGTTACGTGGCTTGGAGCTAGGTGAGGTCATGGTTTCCAATCAAGATCTGGCTGAGGAAGACTGGGCAGATAACTGGAAAAAGTATTTTGAGCCAGCCCGAATCACTCATGATTTGACCATCGTTCCGTCTTGGACGGACTATGAGGGAAGCTCTGGGGAGAAACTCATCAAACTAGATCCAGGCATGGCTTTTGGAACAGGAACTCACCCGACAACCAAAATGAGCCTTTTTGCGCTGGAGCAGGTTCTGCGTGGTGGTGAGACAGTGATTGATGTGGGAACAGGCTCTGGAGTGCTTTCTATCGCTAGTTCGCTATTAGGTGCTAAGGAAATCTTTGCTTATGATCTTGACGATGTCGCGGTGCGCGTGGCTCAGGAAAATATCGAACTCAATTCTGGTATGGGGAATATTCAAGTAACGACAGGTGATTTGCTAAAAGGCGTTGACATTCAGGCAGATGTTATCGTGGCCAATATTCTAGCAGACATTCTCATTCATCTCACAGATGACGCTTATCGTCTACTCAAGGATGACGGCTATCTCATCATGAGCGGGATTATCTCCGAGAAGCTGGATATGGTGCTGGAAGTG
Organism: Streptococcus merionis DSM 19192; assembly: GCF_000380085.1. GTDB lineage: Bacteria > Bacillota > Bacilli > Lactobacillales > Streptococcaceae > Streptococcus > Streptococcus merionis. Next base: position 71,682 of record NZ_KB904559.1, on the reverse strand, counting down.
GCTTATAGCACAGGCTTTTTCTTGGAGACCCACATGATTCAGGGTGAGTGGAACGCTCTGGTCTTTAAGAAAACCGATGATATGTCAGGCGTGATGGGAGGCTAGATGCAGCAGTATTTTGTAAATGGCAGAGCTGAAAATCCAGTGATTATCAGGGATAGAGACACTGCGAAACACATGTTTTCAGTGATGCGCTTGGTGGCAGGTGATGAAGTCGTTTTGGTTTTTGATGATGGGATCAAACGTCTGGCCAAGGTTTTGTCAGCTGAAAATCATAGCTTTGAGCTGATTGAGGATTTGCCTGATAATGTCGAACTACCTGTTCAGGTGACGATTGCTTCAGGATTTCCAAAAGGTGATAAATTAGATCTCATTAGCCAAAAGGCGACGGAGCTTGGTGCAGCAGCTATCTGGGCCTATCCAGCTGACTGGTCCGTGGTCAAGTGGGATGGTAAAAAACTAGCAAAAAAAGAAGAGAAGTTGGCCAAAATTGTGCTCGGTGCAGCGGAGCAGTCTAAGCGGAATCGCGTGCCAGAGGTTAAACTTTTTGACCAAAAGGCAGCTTTCCTAGAGCAATTGACAGGTTTTGATAAGATTTTTATCGCCTATGAAGAAACAGCTAAGGCAGGTGATTTGTCAGCCTTGGCGCGAGAGTTAGAGACTGTTGAGACTGGGCAAAAAATCCTCTTCATCTTCGGACCTGAGGGTGGTATCTCGCCCAAGGAAATCGAGCTTTTTGAGCAGGCAGGAGGCATCAAGGTTGGCCTCGGGCCTCGTATTTTGCGAACGGAGACAGCTCCTTTATATGCTCTTTCAGTGCTATCTTATGCTTTAGAAATGAAAGAATTTAAGAGTTTAGATAGTTGAAACTAATCAAAAGGATTTTCTGGTTTTCAGCAATCCTTTTCTATTTGGAAAACTTATCCACACCCTGTGGACAACTGGGGAGAAAACGGGTGAAAATTTAGGAAAGCAGGCTAGATCAAGGTGCAAAACGGTTCTTTGTTTTCCACATAGACAGAAACTTATCCACAAAATTGTGGATAAGTCTGTGTAAAGGGGTGTAAAGCTGATTTTCATAGGTGAAAACAGCTGACTGCTCTGCTATTTTTCCAAAAAAATGGTAAAATAGGAACAAGATTTCAAGGAGACGTGCGAGAATGCCGAAAGAAGTGAATTTGACGGGCGAAGAGGTGGTGGCCTTAACAGCTCGGTACTTAAATGAAGAAGATGTGGCCTTTGTTAAAAAGGCTTTGGACTATGCTGTGGAGAGCCATGAGGGGCAATTTCGGCAGTCGGGCGAGCCTTACATCATCCATCCTATTCAGGTGGCGGGGATTTTGGCTGGTCTGCAGTTGGATGCTGTGACGGTAGCTTGTGGTTTTTTGCACGATGTGGTCGAAGATACGGATGTGACGCTTGAGGATTTGGAGCGCGATTTTGGATCGGACGTGTGCTTGATTGTGGATGGTGTGACCAAGCTCGGTAAGGTTGAGTATAAGAGTCACGAGGAGCAGCTGGCGGAGAATCACCGCAAGATGCTGATTGCCATGTCTGAGGATATGCGGGTGATTTTGGTCAAGCTGGCGGATAGGCTGCACAATATGCGAACGATTAAGCATCTACGCAAGGACAAGCAGCAGCGGATTTCACGTGAAACAATGGAAATATATGCACCGCTAGCTCACCGTTTGGGGATTTCCTCTATGAAATGGGAGCTGGAAGACATGAGTTTCCGCTATCTGAATGAGGAGGAATTTTACCGCATTTCGCGTTTGATGAAGGAAAAACGCCGTGAACGGGAGGCCTTGGTTGAGGAGATTGTGGCTAAAATCACAGCTTATACAGAGGAGCGAAATCTCAAAGGTAAGGTCTACGGTCGTCCGAAGCACATCTACTCGATTTACCGCAAGATGCACGATAAGCATAAGCGGTTTGATGAGCTTTATGACCTGATAGCGATTCGCTGCTTGATGGACACGCCGAGTGATGTTTATGCTATGCTGGGTTACATTCATGAACTGTGGCGGCCTATGCCAGGTCGGTTTAAGGATTACATTGCGAATCCTAAGGCTAATGGTTATCAGTCAATTCACACGACGGTTTACGGGCCTAAAGGGCCTATTGAGTTTCAGATTCGAACCTATGAGATGCACGAGGTGGCTGAGTACGGGGTTGCGGCTCACTGGGCTTACAAAAAAGGCGTCAAGGGCAAGGTTGATGAGAAGGAAACCGCTCGAAGTATGTCTTGGATTGCTAATATGTTGGAACTCCAAGCAGACAGCGATGATGCTCAGGGATTCGTATCGTCAGTCAAGGAGGATATTTTTACTGAGCGTATTTATGTTTTTACGCCTAATGGAGATGTTCGTGAGTTGCCAAAGGATTCTGGGCCGATTGATTTTGCCTATGATATTCATACCAATGTGGGAGAGAAGGCAACTGGTGCCAAGGTCAACGGTCGAATGGTGCCTCTGACGACCAAGCTTAAGACTGGTGATCAAGTCGAGATTATCACCTCTGCTAATTCTTTTGGACCGAGTCGTGACTGGATTAATATTGTCAAAACCCACAAAGCACGTAACAAAATTCGTCAATTTTTCAAAAATCAGGACAAGGAGCTCTCTATCACCAAGGGTCGAGAGATGCTTCAGGAGGTTTTACAGGAAAATGGCTATGTGGCCAATAAGTATCTGGATCGCAAGCACATGGAAGAGGCTCTGCAAAAGACGGGCTATCGGACCGAAGAGGCAGTTTTTGCGGCGATTGGTTTTGGAGAGGTTTCAGCGACTGCGATTTTCAATCGCTTGACCGAAAAAGAGCGCCGTGAGGCTGAGCGGGCTAAAGCTAAGGCTGTGGCCGATGAATTGGTCAAGGGTGGCGAGGTTAAGCAGGAAAATCATAAGGAAAACCTTAAGGTCAAACACGAAGGTGGCGTTATTATCCAAAGGGCTTCAGGTCTCATGATGCGGATTGCCAAGTGTTGTAGTCCTGTCCCGGGAGACGCTATCGTTGGTTACATCACCAAGGGGCGTGGAGTGGCGATTCACCGTGTGGACTGTATGAATTTGAAGAGTCAGGAAAATTACGAGCAGCGCTTAATCGATGTGGAATGGGAAGAGGCGAACTCAAGCAAGGAATACTTAGCTGAGATTGACATCTACGGGCTCAACCGTTCTGGTTTGCTCAATGATGTGCTCAAGGTCTTGACCAACTCTAACCATAACATCTCCAGTGTCAATGCCCAACCAACTAAGGATATGAAGTTTGCCAATATCCATGTTAGCTTTTTCATTCCTAATCTGTCCAGCCTGACCACGATTGTGGATAAGGTCAAGTCAGTGCCGGAGGTGTATTCTGTGAAACGTACCAACGGCTAATTTTTGGTCGGGTAAATGTGATATGTCGGCTTTGATAGTTCCAAGTCTTATCTTCGGTTTCATTTCCTTGATTGTGTTCTAATCCCTTGCCTATTGCGTGAGCTCAGCTTGGTGCCCTTGTATCTGAGGAAAAAACGTTCAAATTTAATGAGTATCATTTTCATATCTGATATGATAGCTCGACACATTCATCCAAGTTCGTTTTTACAAATTACGGTGTATGCTTTCAAAAAATAATCTCCTGAATCAAAGTCTCTTGCCTCTGAATACTGATTTCTAGTCCTGCAGGGCAAAAAATCGTATTTTTCAAATCTCAAATTGTGAGGGTAGTATGAAAATTATTATTCAGCGCGTGGCGCAGGCTAAGGTGGAAATTGATGGTGCCGTTGAGGGACAGATTGAGCAGGGCTTACTGCTCTTCGTTGGAGTGGCGCCTGATGACACGTCGGAGGATTTAGCTTATGCGGTACGCAAGATTGTCCAGATGCGGATTTTCTCTGATGATGCTGGCAAGATGAATTGCTCGGTTCAGGATATTGGTGGTAGGATTCTCTCAATCTCTCAGTTTACCCTCTTTGCGGACACGAAAAAAGGCAATCGTCCAGGTTTTAATGGCGGTGCTAAGCCTGAGATGGCCAGTCTGTTTTATGACCAGTTCAATGCTGCGCTAGCCCAGCATGTTCCTGTTGAGACTGGGGTTTTTGGTGCGGATATGCAAGTCAGTCTCATCAATGATGGCCCAGTGACGATTATCTTAGACACAAAAAATAGATAAAAAGAAACCTTCTTCAAGTCGTTTGGAGGAGGTTTTTGCATAGAACATTTTTTCTAAACAAAGGATTCTTTAAGATGTCTTTCTAAAACGAAACTATATTCAATCGATTATACATGAGAATTAGCTGTCCTCGGTATTTCTTTGAAAAAGCGTTTCAACGGGAACTTGGAAGATTTCAGCGAGTTTGAGAGCAATGTCCAGAGAGGGATTGTAGAGGTTCTTTTCTAGCCGAGCGATGGTTTCTCGGCGAATACCGACCAGATCAGCCAGTTCTTGCTGAGTCATTTTTTTGGCTTCTCTAAATTGCTTGATCTGTGTGATGATTTTTCCCATACTAGTTCCTCGTTTCAAAAATGAAGAAGAAAATGCCAAAGAGAAGGCAGAGAGCACCTAGGACTATCAAGACGAGACCTGCTGAGATGGCTTTCGGACCTGATTGGCATAAGAAGATTGCAAAAGCCAGTGTCAATAGCAAAATCAGTAGCAAGAGTGATAGGGCTGCTCGTGAGAGATTGGCGTGAAATCGTTCATCAGGAGTTTCTCTAGCAGGTTTTAAGCTATAGTAAAGGAGAAGTCCTAGTAAGATTAGCAATCCTACACCAAGAAAAAAGGACTTGAGCCAGCTAGGATTCGTTGCTGGTGTGGTTAGCCAGATGCCGACTGTGTAAATGCTAGAAGCCGTTAACGTTGTAAGCAAGTAGACCTTGCTTGTCAGGTTGAAAGGGTGTCTGGCTTGCTCTTTCTTGTCTGGAAATTTGACAAAGGCGAAACAGAGACCAATAAAAAATTGAAACAGAACGGTTATCCAGATAGCAGAGATGGCAGCCTTGGATTGTGGCTGGACCGTTAGAGCAATATAGGCTGTCATAAAAGTAGCAGTAAACATTGACAAAGAAATAGGATTTTTAATGTTCATGATGTTCTCCTTTTTGTGACAAATAAGTCACTATTTATGATACAAATATATCACATAAATAAGATGGTGTCAACAAAAAAATTCTCCAGACAGAGAATCTTGTTAGCTAGGGTTAATTGAGTAAAGGGTGAGGCGGTTTGATTTCAGCCTGACACGCTAGGGAGATCCGATTTTTTGAGGAAGTGCTGTCCTAATTAATCTGGCTGAACGTCAGTTCTACCTGCGCCTTCGTTGCTTAATCAGGCATGGTTTATTAGCCCAAGTAAAGCCAGCTGGCAACTCCCATCATGATCGGAAAGCTGATGAGGGAGAGGGTGGTGGTCAGGAGGACTAGGCGAGAGCCATATTGGTAATCACCACCGTAGACTTGGCTGAGAAGGGCAGCGTTCATGGCTGTTGGAGAGCAAGAGGCGATGGTTAGGGCCAGTTTTAAGGCTGTGACGTCTAGCGGCAGCAACCAGATGAGGACAATAGACACGAGAGAAGTGACAATCAACCTAAGGAAAGCTGTCCAGTAGGCTGGTAGATAGCAGAAGACGTCCCGCCAGTTGACCTTGTAGAAATAAGTTCCTAGCACCAAGGTAGACAGCGGTGTATTGAGCTGGGCAAAGTTGCTGACAGCATCGGTCAGGACAGTCGGAAAAGTAAACGGTAGTACAAAACAAACGAGACCTATAGCGGTAGAAATCGAAGCTGGATTGAGCAGAGCGCTGCGAAGGGAGACCTTGGTCTTATCTTGTGTGATGAGATAGATTCCGTAGGTCCACTGCATGATTTGATTGGCAACGACAAAACCAGAAATGTAAAACACGGCATCTTCCCCGCCTACGGCGAGAGCTAATGGGGTCCCTAGGAAACCCACATTGGCAAAAAGAACAGCATAGGTATCAATGCTTCGTCCTTTGGGAACCAAAAAGCGCGTGAGAATGATTCGGATAATAAGGATGAAGAAGGCCATGGCGATGGTGATAAGCAAATAGATGAGGCGGTCGCTGGAGAAGGTAGCCTTTAAGAAGGTGGCAACGAAGAGGCTTGGCGCCACATACGTTGTGAGGAGCTTGGAGAGCTGACGCGTGACGTCCTTAGTCAGAATGTTTTGCGCGAGAAAACAGCCCATTCCCATGAGGAGAAAGAGGACGAGGAGCTTTTGGAAAACCATGAAGGCGATTGACATGTTGATGTACCTTTCTATTTATAGTTATTATAGCATAAAGCATCTCTCTTACGTGTGCGTCAATCGGTTAAACTATAAAAGAAAGGAAACTGAGGGCTTTTGCCCCAGCCCAATACATTTCATTCAAGATATTCACCGCTTGTTTTGGAAATGGGATTAACTCCGACAAATCAAGAAAGAGTTTCTTCGTTTTGTTGTTTTCAGATTCAAATCACTGCGCCTGAGCAAATGTAATAATATTGGATTTTTACCGTAACAGTTACAAAACTGGTTAAAAACTTTTGACTATTTAACTGGTTAATGATAAAATAAACCTGTTAACAAATTTCAGATAAGGACCTTACATTCAAATGACTGATTTAGCTAAACAAATTGATCAGGCGATCAATTCGATTATTCTCAAGTCCGAAAATCATCTGGAGCTCTTGGTAGGCGCCTGCCAAAGCGATGTTTCTCTGACCAATACTCAGGAGCATATCCTGATGCTGATTAGCGATGGTGTGCTCAATAACTCAGACTTGGCCAAAGCTCTCAATGTTAGTCAGGCTGCGGTGACCAAGGCGATTAAATCCCTCATAAAGCAAGGGATGTTGGAGTCTGCTAAGGATGCAAAAGATGGCCGTATGACCTACTATACCTTGACAGATTTGGCTAAGCCTATTGCTGAGGAGCATGAACACCATCATGCACACACCCTCAGCACTTATGATGAGGTGGTCGTGGCTTATTCGGATGAGGAGCAAGCTGTCGTCAGTCGTTTCCTCAAGGACTTGCTGAGCAAGATTGAGGGGGCTTGATGCGCTATATTACTGTTAAAAATTTAGCTTTTCAGTATGATAAGGAGCCTGTTTTGGACAATATTTCCTATCATCTGGATAGTGGAGAGTTTGTCACTCTGACGGGTGAGAATGGGGCGGCCAAGACGACCTTGGTCAAAGCAACTTTGGGCATCTTGAAGCCTCAAGTCGGTCAGGTGGAAATTTCCAAGACGAGTACGTCTGGGCAAAAATTGCGCATGGCTTACCTGCCTCAACAGGTGGCTAGCTTTAGCGCAGGTTTTCCATCGACCGTTTACGAGTTTGTAAAATCTGGTCGCTACCCACGTAAAGGCTGGTTTCGCAAATTGACAGCTCACGATGAGGAGCATGTCAAAATCAGTCTAGAATCTGTCGGCATGTGGGAGCAACGCCATGAGCGCTTAGGCTCTCTTTCTGGCGGCCAGAAGCAACGGGCGGTGATCGCGCGAATGTTTGCTAGCGATCCAGATATTTTCATCTTGGATGAGCCAACAACGGGAATGGATATTCACTCTAAGGAAGAGTTTTATGGTCTAATGCACCACTCAGCGAAGCACCACGGAAAATCGGTTCTTATGATTACCCACGACCCAGATGATGTCAAGACATTTGCGGATCGCAATATTCACCTGTTACGTAATCAAGACTCGCCTTGGCGGTGCTTTAATCTACATGAGACTCACCATCATTCTGGTGCTGCGCTAGATTCGGAGGTGGAACATGCTTAGTCTGTTTGATTACACCTTTATGCAACGAGCCTTTATGGCTATGGTGGCTATGGCTTCTTTTGCTCCAATTTTGGGGATTTTTCTGATTTTGCGCAGACAGTCGCTGATGAGTGATACGCTTAGCCATGTGTCCCTAGCCGGTGTGGCTTTCGGCTTGATTCTGGGAATTGATTTAAGTTTGGCGACGGTTATAGTTGTTCTTATCGCAGCGATTTTCCTAGAATATCTGCGGACGCTCTACAAGGATTTTATGGAAATCGGAACAGCCATTCTTATGTCAACAGGTCTGGCTATCTCCTTGATTGTGACGAGCAAGTCTGGTGGGTCTTCCAGCATGAGTTTAGACCAGTACCTCTTTGGCTCAATTCTGACCATTACCCAATCACAGGTCATTGCTCTCTTTGTGATCGCAGCGATTGTCTTAATACTAACAGCCCTCTTTTTGCGACCGATGTATATCTTGACCTTTGATGAGGATACGGCCTTTGTGGATGGCTTGCCAGTGCGGGGGATGTCCATTCTCTTTAATATGGTGACAGGGGTTGCTATTGCGCTGATGATCCCAGCTGCGGGAGCACTGCTGGTCTCAACCATTATGGTGTTGCCAGCTTCAATTGCTCTGCGTTTGGGGAAAAGCTTTAAGACAGTCATGGCCTGGTCAGTCGGAATCGGCTTTATCGGGATGTTGTCGGGGCTCTACATTTCCTACTATATGGAGACACCGGCCTCTGCTAGTATTACCATGATTTTTATCATCATTTTTGTGGTGGTCAATGTCTTGAAAAAAATAATAAAATAACACTCTCTCAAAGTCAAATCAGAGAACGACACCGCAGGTAGCTGATACCTATTTCAAGTGGGAGATAGGAGAGAGATCGTTTAGCATTTGATTTTTGATGTGTATAAAATGAAAGAAACACGCTCTAAAAAGTTAGATTTCGTTTGGTAGGATTAGGCTCGTAACTGTCTAGATTTCTTTATCTGTAAACATCTAGTCGTTCAAGTTGGGACAACTACGAAATTGAAGAATTTTGACTTACTAGCATTTGTCATTAACCTAGTTCGGAATTCAGAAAATGGTTTAAGAGTCAATTTTTCCCAAAAAGTAGGATTCTATAGCGTGTTTTTAAACAAATCTATTGCTTTTCTTAACGGGCTTTGTATCTTAACCAACTGAATTCGGCCTAAAATCCTAGATTGATTTTGGTATGACTAAGACCGTAGCCGTCTGGGTTTTCTTCGATTTCATCTGTGAAAACCCTAGTCGTCTTGGTCGGGGTGCGTCGACGCCATCAAAGATGGCTGACTTACCGCCATTTTCCATCGGATTTTTACACGCCCTCATACCTTAATGAATACAGGAGATTTTCACATGAAAAAATTAGCCTTACTTGGCTTATCATTGTTTGCAGTGCTTTTAGCAGCTTGTTCAAATCAATCAGGTTCGGACAAGCGGACGATTGTGACAACGTTCTACCCAGTTTATGAATTTACCAAGCAAATCGTTGGAGATAAAGCTAACGTTGAGCTTTTGGTGGAGGCAGGTACTGAGGTTCACGGTTTTGAGCCGTCAGCTAAGGATATTGCAACTATCGAAGATGCAGATGCTTTTGTCTATGCGAATGAAAACATGGAAACATGGGTTCACGATTTAGAGGAGAACTTAACGAAATCAAAGTCTGGCGTTAAGGTCATTTCGGCAACTGAGGGCATGTTGCTCTTGCCGGGTTCTGAGGATCATCACCACGACCACGATGAAGAAGGCCACAGTCACGAATACGATCCACACGTCTGGGTATCGCCTTATCGGGCCATCAAGATGGTGAAAACCATTCGTGATCAGTTAGTTGAAGCTTATCCTGATGATAAGGAGGCCTTCACAAAAAATGCAGATGCTTATATCAAAAAATTAGAGGCGCTAGACAAAAAGTATAGTGACACACTTTCTAAAGCTAAGCAAAAGAGTTTTGTCACACAGCACGCTGCCTTTAACTATCTGGCCTTGGACTACGGTTTAAAAGAGATTGCTGTATCTGGTTTGACACCTGACGCGGAGCCATCTGCGACACGTCTGGCAGAATTGGCAGAATACATTAAAAAATATGACATCAAGTACATCTACTTTGAAGAAACAGCGTCATCAGCAGTTGCTGAAACTTTGGCCAAGGAAACAGGCGTTGAAACAGCGGTTTTGAATCCATTGGAAAGCCTGACAGCCGAAGCGATGAAAGCTGGGGAAGACTACATTTCAACGGCACAAGCGAACCTTGAAGCTTTGAAATTGACGACAGAGACCGAAGGCACTGAGGTCTTACCGGAATCTGGTGAGCCAGCTAAAACGGTCTATGCGGGTTACTTTGAAGATAGCGCTGTGGCAGACCGCAAACTCTCAGATTACGCGGGTCAGTGGCAGTCGGTCTACCCTTACTTGCTTGATGGTAGTTTTGACCAAGTTTGGGACTACAAGGCTAAGGAGTCAAACGGCGCTATGACAGCGGCGGAGTACAAGGACTACTATGATGTTGGCTACAAGACGAATGTTGAGAAAATCAACATTGATGGTGACACGATGGAGTTCATTGCTGATGGTAAGGCGCATAAAAATACTTACAAGTATGTCGGCTATAAAATTTTGACTTATAAGAAAGGCAATCGTGGGGTTCGCTTCCTTTTTGAAGCGACCAATGACGACGCTGGCGACTACAAGTATGTTCAGTTCAGCGACCACAACATCGCTCCTGTCAAGGCTGGGCATTTCCACATCTACTTTGGCAGTGAGAGCCAAGAAAAACTCTTGGAGGAAATGGATAACTGGCCAACTTATTACCCCGTTGGGATGAATGCATTTGAAATTGCCCAAGAAATGTTGGCACATTGATAGCAACTGGTTTATCAGTATTGGGATGAAAATGGGCTATCATCTTGGTGACTGAAATAACAAACAATAATTTAAAGTAAAACAAATCATCAGTTCAAAAAGTGTCATTCTGATCTTTCCTGATGATTTGTTTTTTTGGGGTGTGGGCGAAGCCATCATGGCTGTCTGTCTCACTCCCTTTTTGGGTGTCAGTAACGAAACATGCAAAAATCTATTAAATCAAAGCAAGCACTTTTACCTTAATCCTTCAATAGTAGTGATTAGATTCTCAAAAATTAGTTCTCGGAGCTTATGTAGTTGAGAAATGACATCATTCACCCGGTGTATATACTGTATTTTTTGTATATTTTTGATACAATGTATTTATAGAATGAAAGGGGATATACGATGAACGTTATTTTAAGAAAAACAGGAAATAGTACTGTTATTACTATTCCAAGCAATATAAAAGAAATGCTAGGTGCAGAAATTGGGGAAGAAATCGAATTTGTGACATCTGGAAATACGGTGATTATTCGCAAAGCGGAGCCAAGATTTAATTTTGATAAAGAACTTGAAAATGCCATGACGCAATACGATGAGCTTTTGAAAGAATTGGTGGATAAATGAAATATCTCACAGCAGAAGATCTTATCAAAATCAACGTTATGGTCATTGGGAAATATTCTCCCAAAGAACCCGTTGGAATCGCTGACATTAATAGTCTCCAAATGATTGTGGAGCAGCCCAAACAAGAAATTTTCGATAAGGTTTTATATCCAGACATTTATAGCAAGGCTGCTATCATCTGGATTAACTTAATTAAAAAACACCCTTTTTATAACGCTAATAAACGTACTGCTGTTCTAGCGCTACACATGTTTCTTGCTATGAATGGCTATCAATCGAATCTATCCTTAAATGATGGCCTTCAAAAGACTATTGACATCGTAACTTTTCAAGGTGATTTTGAAGAACTAAAAGAAGACATTATTCATTTTCTCCAAGAGAATAATCGTGTCATAAAAAAGTAGTCCCTAAGCATTGAAATTTGCTAAAGGGTTTTTCTTGACATTTTATGATTACAGATGTAATCTATCTATATAGATGACAAGTGTAATCAATTTTGTGGAGGTTAAGAAATAGATGGAAAGAGAAACCATGTCTCAGGCAGAGTGGCAAGTGATGCGCGTGCTTTGGGCTAGTCCTGGAGCAACCAGCGCACAGGTTATAGCCAGCCTAAGTCAGGCTTACGACTGGCAGGGAGTAACCATTAAGACCCTCTTGGGGCGTTTGAAAAATAAAGCTTTGGTAGCTGCAGAAAAATCAGGAAAGAAATTCCAGTATTTCCCCTTAGTCAGCGAAGACGAGCAGCTACGCCAGAGTCTTGAGAGTTTACAGGCTAGCGTTTGCAATACCAAGCAGGTTGACTTGGTGAGGCTTTTGATAGAGACAGGCCAGTTTAGCCAAACGGATCTAGAACAGATCAGCCAGCTAGCTTTAGAAAAACGTGACCAAGCGCCAGAACGCTTGATTTGCAACTGTATTCCAGGGCAATGCACCTGCGGCCAACACGGAGGTCACCATCATGGTTGAGAAAATATTTAAGGTATCGGGAATGACCTGTGCTGCCTGCTCGGCAACTGTTGAAATGGCAGTGAAAGATGTACCAGGAATTGTGGAGGTCTCAGTCAATCTAGCCACAGAACGCCTCACAGCTAAGACCAATCAGGCGGATTTTGATTGGCAGGCGGTCGTTAAGGCAGTAGAGGATGTGGGCTATGGCTTGTCAGAGAAGACCGAGCGGGGACAATCGGCTTATCAGGCTGAAAAGGCTGAGAAGCTCGCTCGTTATCAAAGCCAAAAACGCTCAACCCTTATTGCTATTGCATTGGCGCTACCCTTGCTTTATCTCTCTATGGGAACGATGGTCGGATTGCCTGTACCAGCTCTGTTGTCGCCAGACGAGGAACCTCTGAATTTTGCTATGGCCCAGTTCATTTTGACCGTGCCAGTTATGTGGCAGGGTCGTGGTTTCTACGTGCGAGGTTTTCGAAATCTGGTAAAAGGCCATCCTAATATGGACAGTCTCATTGCCGTGGGAACAGGTGCCGCCTTTGTTTATGGGCTGTATGCCATCTACAGTATCAGTCAGGGAGAGACTCATTTTGCTCATCACCTCTATCTAGAGTCTGTCGCTGTCATTATCAGTTTGATCATGCTGGGTAAGCTTTTAGAAGCTAGGGCTAAGGGGCAGACTTCTCAGGCCATTGAGCATTTGATTCATCTATCTCCCAAAAAGGCAACGGTCATTCGCTATGATCAGGTCGTTGAGATTGATACCGAGGATATTAAGGTCGGAGATATTGTTCGTGTCAAACCAGGCGAAAGTATTCCTGTTGATGGGGAAATCGTTTCAGGCCAGACTAGTGTTGACGAGGCCATGATTACGGGTGAGAGTCTGCCAGTGTCTAAGGCTGTCGGTGATCAGGTTATCAGCGCTACCATAAATCAAAATGGTAGCATAGACTACCGAGCCACTCGAGTTGGAGACGAAACCACTCTGGCTCAAATTATTCAGTTGGTCGAGCAGGCTCAAGGATCTAAAGCGCCGATTGCGGCCATGGCTGATCGCATTTCTCTTTACTTCGTGCCGATTGTGATTGGTCTAGCGACGCTAGCAGCTCTAGGCTGGCTGATTGTTGGGGGTAAGGGTTTGGATTTTGCCTTGCAAATCTTTGTCTCTGTCTTAGTCATCGCCTGTCCGTGTGCCCTTGGTTTGGCAACGCCGACCGCCATCATGGTCGGTACCGGTAAGGGGGCTGAGCAAGGCATTTTGGTGAAGTCGGGACAGGCTTTAGAGGCTACTCATATGATTGACACAGTTGTTCTGGATAAGACAGGGACGATCACCGAGGGGCGTCCCCGCGTGACTAGTCTTCATCCACAAGCTCCTTGGACAGAGCAAGAACTTCTTCGCCTAGCGGCCTCTAGCGAGGTTGGCTCCGAGCACCCCATGGCTCAAGCGTTACTGGATGCAGCGAAGGAAGCAGGACTTGACCTCTTGCCTATCAACGACTTTGAAGCAGTATCAGGACAGGGCTTGACTGCTCGTTACCGCAATCACCAGCTAGCTCTAGGAAATGCCAAGCTTATGGCGCAGCAGGGAGTTGACATCTCCAGTCTAGCTCGTCTAGATGCCCTGCTTGCGCAATCTGGTCAGACTCCCCTTTATCTCGCTTCAGACGGCCAACTGGCAGGCCTGATCGCAGTGGCGGATCAGATCAAAGAGACTAGCAAGGCTGCTATTGATCAGCTTAAAAGTATGGGGCTGTCTGTTGTCATGCTGACAGGAGACCATGAAAAAACCGCCCATTCGATCGCGGCAGAGGTAGGTGTGACCGAGGTTGTTAGCCAAGTGTTACCAGCGGACAAGGTCCAAGCTGTTAAGCGCCTGCAAGCTAATGGTCAGAAGGTTGCCATGGTTGGTGATGGTATCAATGATGCTCCAGCACTGGTGCAAGCTGACGTTGGCATCGCGATTGGTTCTGGGACAGATGTAGCTATCGAATCTGCCGATATCGTCCTCATGCATGGGGATCTTCAAGATGTGCCAGCCTCCCTCAAACTCAGTCGCGCGACTATCCGTAATATCAAGCAAAATCTCTTTTGGGCTTTTGCCTACAATGTTCTGGGTATCCCAGTTGCCATGGGTTTGCTGTACCTTTTTGGTGGCCCCCTGCTTGACCCTATGCTGGCTGGCCTTGCCATGAGTCTTAGCTCTGTATCCGTCGTGACCAATGCTTTGAGATTGAGGTATTTGAAATAACAGAGACTCTCCAGACGAATCAGATGAAGTCCCTACTCCTATCAGACAAAGGTATAAAAACAGAGAAACCCTGCCATCCGAGGACACGGTGAAAAAGTTGAAAAAAACGTTATAAATGGCTTGACAAAAGGAAGCGGGGGGGGGGGGGGGGGGTATAATAAGTTTGTATAGGTAATTTTAGGACCTAATCATTTGCAAATAAGGAGAAAACTTTTGATGAAAAAGAAAACAATCGTGGGTAGTCTGACCCTAGCTTCTGCCTTGGCAGCAACAGCCCTAGCTCCGAATGTCTCGGCTGCGGAGAACCAGTCTGAGGCTGCACCGACGACTGAAGAAGTCAATAAGACAGTCACGCTTACAGAAGTCAACGAAGCAAAGGATAATCTGGATCAGGCCGAAGACAAGGTCAAGGAGCAAGAAGACATCGTAGCAGAAGCTAAAAAAACTGACCAGGAGGCAGACCAAGCGCTGACCGATGCCGATACGACTCTGAAAGAGTTAAAAAGCTTAAAAAAGCAAGCGACGCCAGAGAACATTCAGGAACAGACTGACAAGGTCAAGGAAACCAAACAGAAAATTGAAAATCTGAATGGTGACATCCAAGCAGCAGAAAGCGACGTCACCAAGGCTGAGGAAGAGCTAAAAGCTCAGCAACAAGCTGAAGAGGATGCTCAAAAAGCCCTAGACAGTGCAGGAGAAGACGTCACTAAGGCTGAGGAAGCTGTAGAAAAAGTAAAGAAAGCCTTAGAACCGAGCAAACTTCAAGAGGAGCTTGAAGCTGCTAAAACTAAGGTCAAAGACTTAGAAAGCCAGCTTGCGCAAGCGAAAAAAGAGCTCGAAACAGCTAAACAAACAGCCGAAGATAATGCCCAAGCGGTCACAGATGCTCAGACCTTGGTTGATGATTTGACTGATCAGCTCAAAGATGCCGAGAAAGATGTCAAAACAGCCAAAGATACTGTCCAGAAAGCACGTGAAGAAGTTGAAAAACTTGCAGGCACGACAGCAGAGCCTGCAAGAATCGTACTTTCAGCTGCCTATATAGAAAACCTGAAAAAAGTAAGTGCACTACCTACTGGTCGAGTAACATCGGATGAAGGTAAGAAGATTGTAGATATTCAAAACGCTCTCTATAATGCTGCTAAAACTAATAAACCTGCCTACCTCACAGCACCTGACACAACTCGTTACGATGTTAATAATTTGCCACAGAAAGTTCGAGAAGAGCTTTCACTATTTGCCAATGATTTGATTAACGACATCCGTAAGCAGATAGGTACCTACGATGCGAATCCATCGGTTGTGACAGCTTCATCAGTAGCGATGGCCAATCGTGTGGCAAAACTTAACATTTCGAATAAATCTAAGCACGATGCTCATGATCTTGAAGTGTTGTCACAAGTAACAAAGGAATTTGGTTTTGGTATTTCTGGCGGAATAGATCAATCCTCTGATTTAACAATTGGTGAGAACTTGTATCTTCCAGGTGTCCCGCTTACTCAAATCAGTTTAACAGAGGCTAAGTCCTTAATTTACGATGCTATTGCCTTTTTCTTGTTCCAAGATGCAAATAAAGACAATCTAAAGAAAAACAATGATTTTGGACATGCTTTGTCAATCACAGGTCTTCAAAGAATCGAATTTACATATAATAATGTGCCTAGCTATGTACATGAGCCGTCTAAACAGTATTTAGGGATTGATTTTGCTACTTACACTGATGTAGAAGGTAAAACTGGTACTAAGGTATTCTTCAATGATGGTAAAGAAATTTATCATGGAGGAACTAGAGCTTTTGATAAAACACCTCTTAGCCCAACCCCAGCTCCAGAAAGTCCAGAGTTGAAGCAAGCGCGTGAAGACTTGAAAAAAGCTTTGGAAGAGCAGACAAAAGCTACAGACAAGTTGACTGAGTTGACCAAACAATTAACCGACGCAACTAAGGATCGTGACCAGAAGCAAAACCGTCTAAATCCAGTTCCAGAAGCTGAGGACAAGGTAACGGACATCGAGTCTCAGTTAGGGACAGCTGAGACTGAGCGCGACAATGTTCAACAAGCTATTGACGAGGCTAAAAAAGGCGAAGCCCAATTGAAGAAAGACCTTCAAAATGCAGAAGACGATCTGGAAGATAAACAGAAAATCCATGACCAAAAACAAACCGATTTGGACACGGCTATCACAGACCGTCAAAACCTTGAAACAGACTTAAAAGCTAAAGAGGAAATACGAGATCAGTTGCTCAAAGAGCGTAGACTGACTCAGGACGAGTTGAAAACGCTGGAAGACACTCTGGACAAACTCCAAAATATTGATCAATTGATCACGGATGCTGAACAGAAACTTGAGGATGCTAAAGAGAACAAGTTAACGACAGCTTCAACCCTAAAAGACGCTGAGGAAAAACTTCAAGATTTAAACACGGAACGCGACCGTCTGGAAGGCATTTACCTAAGCCTTTTGAACCGCTACAATGCTCAACGACCAAAACCAGGTAGTGGCGGTTCATTGATTAGTGGCAAGGTTGAAATCTTGAATCTGTCATCACCACAAGATAGCGCAAGTGGCGACTTTAGCTACAGACCGTCGCTCACAGGCCTATCAACAGCAGCTGGTGCTTCAAGCCAGACAAGAACCTCAAGAGCAAGCCTCCCAAATACAGGAAGCCAGTCATCAATGACAGCAGTGCTCCTAGGCTTGGCGTTAAGCCTCTTGTCCCTTGGCCTTTACAAGAAAAAAGAGACCGAAATCTAATGTAAAAGAGGTCGATTTTTTCCCAAAGTCGTTGAAGCAGGCAAACATGTCGATTCTCAACGCTCCACAAGCGAATGCGTGTCCTTTTCGAGTGAGAAAGGGGCGAGGCATTCGCTTTTTAAGCACATTTTGTTTACCGTGCTTTTTATGGTATAATTTGCTTATATCAGTGTTGAGACTAAGGCTTTAAACCTGTCAATCCTCAGCCACTCGTGGGCAAACAAGATTAAGACCGCTTCACTAGAAAGAAGGAATCCTTATGAAACAAACCCTTACCATTGACAAGATGTCTTGTGACCATTGTGTGGCGCGTGTGACAGCAAAACTCAGCCAAATAGCTGGTGTGGAAGATGTTGCTATTGATCTGGAAAAAGCACAAGCTGTGGTGACAACGCGTCAAGAACATAGCCAAGCAGACTATCAGCAAGCGCTTGATAAGACGATTTACAAGGTGATAGATCTTTCTTAGGACTTTTGCTGTTTCGTAGCTCACCACCCTTTTGGGTGTCAGATTTCTTCCGTTGTTTATTGTTCGTTTTCTTCAAAATATCAGCTTAACACATATCTGCCTATGAATACAGCCCGCCCGGCTTTTCAAGGAAATAGAAAATTTATTAACTGGTTTAGTAATGTTTTTGTTAAAAATTTCGCAAAATGCTTGTAAACGGTTGCCGAAAGTATTATAATGAATACGAAAATGAAAAATATGTCACAAGGAGGACAAAAATGAAAGCAGTCGTTGTTAATCAAGAAGGAGTTTATCCAGAAATTGCTGAGCATGAGATGCGTGCTCTTGAAGCAGGAGAAGCGCTCGTTGATATTGAATATTGCGGAGTATGCCACACAGACTTACACGTTGCACTCGGTGACTTTGGTAAAGTGCCAGGTCGTGTCCTTGGCCACGAAGGGATTGGTATTGTCCGTGAGGTAGCGCCTGATGTGACTAGCCTCAAGCCGGGTGACCGCGTGTCTGTAGCTTGGTTCTTTGAAGGCTGTGGCCACTGTGAATACTGTACAACAGGCAATGAAACGCTTTGCCGTTCTGTTAAAAATGCTGGCTACTCTGTTGATGGTGGTATGGCTGAGCAGTGTATCGTTACAGCAGATTATGCGGTTAAGGTGCCAGAAGGTCTTGATCCTGCCCAAGCAAGCTCAATTACTTGTGCCGGTGTAACAACCTACAAAGCTATCAAGTGTGCGAAACCAACTCCAGGCCAATGGGTAGCTATCTATGGTGCTGGTGGACTTGGAAACCTTGCTGTTCAGTACGCAAAAAATGTCTTTAACTGCCATGTCGTTGCTATTGACATTAACCAAGATAAATTGGACTTGGCTCTCGAATCTGGAGCAGACTTTGTGGTGAATGGCCGTGAAGTGGAAGACGTTGCTGGTCTCATCCAAGAAAAAACAGGTGGTGTGCACATCGCTGTTGTAACAGCTGTTTCTAAAGTAGCCTTCAACCAAGCGATCGACTCTGTGCGTGCAGCAGGTAAAGTCGTTGCTGTTGGTTTGCCATCTGAAACCATGGATGTGCCAATCGTGAAGACTGTTCTTGATGGTATTGAAATCATCGGTTCTCTAGTTGGTACTCGTAAAGACTTGGAAGAAGCCTTCCAATTTGGTGCAGAAGGTAAGGTTGTCCCTGTCGTTGAGAAACGCCCTGTTGAAGATGCTGTTGCAGTCTTTGACGAAATGGCAGCAGGAACTATCCAAGGTCGTATGGTACTTGACTTTACCAAGTAATCTCCTGAGAAGAACTCGTTAAACAAAACCGCTAGGATGTGATCTTAGCGGTTTGTTTTAAAAATGGAGCCTACTTTCTAAAGAATGCCATTGGCCTATATTTCTAAAAGGAAGATGTGTCCCTCTAATATAAAAAAACTAGGATAGACGTGAATCTATTCTAGTTTTTATATTAGGTTAAGCTGGGCTGATATCATTTTCGATAATAACTTTAAGGGCGTTATTTTCACCAGCATTTTTAAAGACTTCATAAGCCTTATCAATTTCAGAGAGCTTAAAGTGGTGAGTGACCAATTGAGTCGCATCAATCTTACCGGACTTCAAGACGTTGAGGAGCATTTCAGTTGTGTTGGCATTGACCAAACCAGTTGAGAGCGTGATGTTCTGAATCCAGAGGTCTTGAAGATCAAAGGAGACAGGTTTACCGTGTACCCCAAGGTTAGAGATGTGTCCTCCGATAGAGATAATCTTTTGGCAAATATCAAAGGTTGCAGGGTAGCCAACGCATTCCATAGAAATATCAACGCCACGGCCATCGGTGATCTCAGCAACCTTGGCTTTGATTTCTTCAAGATCGCTTGAGCAGATGGTGTGGGTCGCGCCAAATTTACGTGCGGCTTCCAACCGTGATTCAGACAGGTCAATCATGATAATCTTAGATGGTGAATAGAACTGAACTGTCAAAAGCGCAGCCAAGCCGACTGGGCCAGCACCAACGATACAAACAGTATCGCCTGGTTTCACGTGGGAAGGTTGGACTCCGATTTCATAAGAGGTTGGGAAGATGTCAGACAGCATGACCAGAGCGTCATCTTCCACAGTCTTAGGCGCATGGTAGAGACTGCCATCAGCGTGCGGGATATGCACATACTCGGCTTGGGTACCGTTGATCAAGTGACCCAAAATCCAGCCACCGTCTTCACAGTGCGATGGCAATTGGCGCTTACAGTAGTAGCAAGTGTTACATGCAGTTACACAGGATACGATTACCTTGTCGCCAACCTTGAAATTGTTGACAGCGTCACCAACTTCCTCAACGATACCGATCCCTTCGTGACCTAAGATAGTTCCAGGCTTACAGGCAGGGACATCACCACCTAGGATATGAAGGTCTGTTCCACAGATAGTTGTCTTGACAATCCGCACCACAGCATCTGTTGGTTTAACAACACTCGGTTTAGGTTGTTCCATAAGTTCTAGTTGGCCAGCGGCCACATAGGTTGCAGCTTTCATCAGAAAAACTCCTTTAGCTATTATTGATAGATTGTTATTGGTTAATATTATTATACTATCTTTGAAAAGCGTTTTCAACATCTTTTTTAAAAATTTTAATAAAAAGATAAAATGAACGGTTTTGTCTTGTTAAGATTATGTCTTGAAAAAGAAGAAAATAATAAAACAAGAAAAAGAAAGCGTTTGCTAAGATTGTGAAACAAAAAAGTTTTTAACCAAGGCAGGAGAGATAATCACTGGCCATCAGCATTGTAAAATCTAGGTAAAAAAACATTGTGAAATTACTTTCAAAGTGTTTACATTTTTTTGAAAATGTAGTATAATAATATTGTGAAAAAATTAACAAACTCATCAAAAGGAGTCAAACATGAGTGATAAAGCAAAAGCAGCTGCTGTCGAAAATGTAGAGCAATCTATCGACGCTTTGGTTCAAAAAGGCTTGGTGGCCTTGGAAGAAATGCGCAAGCTCAACCAAGAGCAGGTTGACTATATTGTGGCTAAGGCCTCTGTTGCAGCCCTTGACGCCCATGGCGAGTTGGCCATGCACGCTGTTGAGGAAACCGGCCGCGGTGTCTTCGAAGACAAGGCGACTAAAAACCTCTTTGCCTGCGAACACGTTGTTAACAACATGCGCCACACTAAGACAGTTGGTATCATCGAAGAAGACGATGTGACAGGCTTGACCATGATCGCTGAGCCAGTTGGGGTTATCTGTGGTATTACACCGACAACAAACCCAACTTCTACAGCTATCTTCAAATCCTTGATTTCCCTCAAGACCCGTAACCCAATTATCTTTGCTTTTCATCCATCAGCACAAGAGTCTTCTGCTCATGCAGCGCGTATCGTTCGTGATGCAGCGATTGCTGCAGGTGCACCTGAAAACTGTGTGCAGTGGGTTGAGACACCATCGCTTGATGCGACCAATGCCCTAATGAACCACCCAGGTATTGCGACTATCCTTGCGACTGGTGGTAACGCTATGGTGCGTGCTGCCTACTCTTGCGGTAAACCTGCCCTTGGGGTTGGTGCTGGTAACGTTCCAGCTTATGTTGAAAAATCAGCTAACATCCGCCAAGCAGCTCACGACATTGTGATGTCTAAATCCTTTGACAACGGTATGGTCTGTGCCTCTGAACAAGCTGTTATCATTGACAAGGAAATTTACGATGAATTTGTTACAGAATTCAAGTCTTACCACACTTACTTTGTGAATAAAAAAGAAAAAGCACTCCTAGAAGAATTCTGCTTCGGTGCTAAAGCGGGCGGAAAGAACTGTGCAGAAGCAAAACTTAATCCAAATATCGTTGGAAAATCAGCTGTTTGGATTGCTGAGCAAGCAGGTTTCTCAGTGCCAGAAGGAACCAATATCCTTGCAGCAGAATGTAAGGAAGTGGGTGTGAAAGAGCCTCTAACACGCGAAAAACTTTCTCCAGTTATCGCTGTTCTCAAATCAGAATCACGTGAAGATGGTCTTGAAAAAGCGCGTCAAATGGTTGAGTTTGATGGCCTTGGGCACTCAGCAGCTATTCACACCGAAGACCCTGAATTAGCTAAAGAGTTCGGGACTTTGATCCGTGCGATCCGTGTTATCTGGAATTCACCATCTACCTTCGGTGGTATCGGTGACGTTTACAATGCCTTCTTGCCATCTCTGACATTGGGCTGTGGGTCATACGGTCGAAACTCTGTCGGTGATAATGTTAGTGCAGTAAACCTTTTGAATATCAAGAAAGTGGGTCGTCGGAGAAATAATATGCAATGGTTCAAAGTTCCTTCAAAAACATACTTCGAGCGTGATTCTATCCAGTATTTGCAAAAATGTCGTGATGTAGAACGTGTTATGATCGTTACAGACCATGCGATGGTTGAGCTTGGCTTCTTAGATCGTATTATCGAACAACTAGATCTTCGTCGTAACAAGGTAACTTATCAAATCTTTGCAGATGTTGAGCCAGATCCAGATATTACAACAGTTTACAAGGGTACTGAGCTGATGCGTACCTTCAAGCCAGATACCATCATTGCCCTTGGTGGCGGCTCTCCAATGGATGCAGCTAAGGTGATGTGGCTCTTCTATGAACAACCAACTGTGGACTTCCATGACCTTGTTCAAAAATTCATGGATATTCGTAAACGTGCCTTTAAGTTCCCAGAACTTGGTAAGAAAACGAAGTTTATCGCTATTCCAACCACATCTGGTACAGGTTCTGAGGTGACACCGTTTGCTGTTATCTCTGACAAGGCTAATAATCGTAAGTACCCAATCGCTGACTACTCATTGACACCAACAGTTGCCATCGTTGACCCAGCGCTTGTTCTTACTGTACCTGATTTTATCGCAGCAGATACTGGTATGGACGTCTTGACACATGCGACAGAGGCTTATGTATCAACAGTTGCCAACGACTTTACAGATGGTTTGGCTCTTCAAGCTATCAAACTGGTCTTTGAAAATCTTGAAAAATCTGTCAAAGAGGCTGACTTTGAGTCTCGTGAAAAGATGCATAACGCTTCAACTATGGCAGGTATGGCTTTCGCCAATGCTTTCCTTGGTATCTCTCACTCTATGGCTCATAAGATTGGTGCCCGCTTCCACACAGTTCACGGTCGTACCAATGCCATCCTCTTGCCGTACGTTATCCGCTACAATGGTACCCGTCCTGCTAAGACAGCAACATGGCCTAAGTACAACTACTATCGTGCTGACGAGAAATACCAAGATATTGCTAAGCTCCTTGGTTTGCCAGCGTCAACGCCTGAAGAGGCTGTTGAGTCATACGCTAAAGCGGTCTACGACCTCGGTTGCCGTCTAGGTATTCAAATGAACCTTAAAGCACAAGGCATTGAAGAAGAAGAGCTTAAGAAATATTCTCGTGAATTAGCGCTTCTTGCCTATGAAGATCAGTGTTCTCCAGCCAATCCACGTCTGCCAATGGTTGATCACATGCAAGAAATCATCGAAGACGCTTACTATGGTTATGCGGAACGCCCAGGACGTCGTAAATAATACTCTCTTTGAAAATCAAATTCTAACCTTGGAAGTCTAGATAGAATTGCTGGCTATTAGCTTCACGAAAGAATTCGCAATAGAGCGGGATTAACTTTTAGTCATAGTGCTAATGGATACGAGCCTACTAAAACTGGTGAAGACAGATGTCGCCCGATTAAGGTTTGATTTTCATCCATTAGTGACTCCAACTAGCTAGACAAAAAATCTAGCTAGTTTTTTGGGTACGACGGGCATGTCGTACATTTGAGGTGCAAGTCCTCTGTGGTCACCCGTAGAGAGTAGAGCCTGATTATCGTGAGGTAGCGGATTAAAACGGTCTGGGGAGAGACCGTTTTAAGTCTGACGTTAGAAACCATGACCGTCAGAAGAAGGGATAGCGAATCGTGTCTCTACGAACAGAAATGTGATACCAAGGTGTGTATAGAAGATGAGGAGGCTTAAAACTCTAAAGTCCAAAAAGGTAATCGTAACCTATAGGTGTAAATCATGACAGTTCGTTCACTTTTGACTGAAAAATTGTGTTTATTAAACAGACCGAGCTATCTTATCCTAAATTTATGGTAGAATAGTAAGAAAGCTTTTGAAGAGGACTTTTCATGACATTACTTTACCAATCCACGCGTGACGCAGCGAACAAGGCGACTGCCAGCCAAGCAATTTTGCAAGGGCTAGCGACAGACGGTGGTCTTTTCACGCCAACAGAACTTCCCAAAGTCAATTTGGACTTTGACAGGCTCAAAGATGCTTCTTATCAGGAAGTGGCAAAGCTGATCTTGTCAGTCTTTTTAGATGATTTTACCAGCGATGAGCTGGACCACTGTATCGCGTCAGCCTATGATCAAAAATTTGACACAGCTACGATTGCACCTCTGGTGAAAATCAGCGATAATCAGTTCAACCTAGAGCTCTTCCACGGTTCAACGATTGCCTTTAAGGATATGGCCTTGTCTATCTTGCCGCACTTGATGACAACAGCGGCTAAGAAACATGGCTTGACTAAGAAAATCGTGATTTTGACAGCCACATCAGGAGATACAGGTAAAGCTGCCATGGCTGGTTTTGCGGATGTGCCTGGTACAGAGATTATTGTTTTTTACCCTCGTGACGGTGTCAGCAAGGTTCAAGAACTGCAAATGACCACACAGACGGGCAGCAATACCCATGTCGTTGCCATCAAAGGGAACTTTGACGATGCTCAGACCAAGGTCAAGGAAATGTTCAACGACCAATTGCTTCGTAAAACATTAGCTGAGGATGGCTATCAGTTTTCTTCAGCCAACTCTATGAATATCGGGCGTTTGGTACCTCAAATTGTCTACTATGTTTACGCTTATGCCCAACTGGTCAAATCAGGTGAGGTTGCAGTCGGTGACAAGGTTAATTTCGCTGTGCCAACAGGTAACTTTGGCAATATCTTGGCCGCTTATTATGCCAAGCAAATCGGCTTACCGGTCGGAAAGTTGATCTGTGCTTCTAACGAAAACAAAGTCCTCACTGATTTCTTCAAAACGGGTGTTTATGATAAAAAACGGACCTTCAAGGTCACCTCGTCACCATCTATGGATATTTTGGTGTCGTCTAATTTGGAGCGCCTGATCTTCCATTTAGTTGGCAATTCGGCAGAAGCAACCTTGAGTTTGATGACAGCTTTGACTGAGCAAGGACAGTACACCCTAAAGGATTTCGATCGGGAGATCGCAGACCTTTTTGCGGCAGATTTTGCGACAGAAGCTGAAACTAAGGTTGAAATAAAACGTGTTTACGATGCAGCTCTTTATGTAGAAGACCCACATACAGCAGTGGCTTCAGCTGTTCACCAAAAATATATGGCTGAGACCAATGATACGACTAAGACCGTTATCGTCTCCACAGCTAGTCCTTACAAATTTCCAGTGGTTGCCGTAGAAGCCATCACAGGAGAAGAAAATCTGGAGGACTTTGCAGCCTTAGCACAGCTCCACGATTTATCTAAAGTCGCTTATCCAGCGGCTGTTGCTGGACTTGAAACAGCCCGAGTGCTTCATGATATTGTGGTTCCAGTGTCTGACATGCAAGATGCGGTTGAACGCTATCTCAATATCGCAGGCGATTAATTGAGAGCGAGCTTTTTTGCCAATCTTTTTGATCACTTATGACTATTCAAAAACAACTAACAGACATAGCCTTTCCTGTCATGGCTGAAAATGCCTTACAGGGCTTGATGACCTTGGTAGATACTTATTTGGTCTCTCAGCTAGGTCTTGCGGCCGTTTCAGGTATAGCTCTTGCGGGAAATATCTTAGCTGTCTATCAAGCGCTTTTCATAGCGATCGGAGCAGTCGTTTCAGCATCAGTAGCTAGGGCCTATACTCAAGACAAACCAGATGACCTCAGAAGTATCAGCCAGATGGCTCTGACGCTGACTTTGGTGGTCAGTGTAGGGCTTGGAATCTTGTCTGTCTTAGTAGGGCCAAGCTTACTCGCCTTTTTAGGAGCCACTGCTGAGGTAAGCCAGCGGGGCGGACTCTACTTAGCTTGGGTCGGTGGTGCTTCGCTATCGTTGGGTCTCATGGTCAGTCTAGGCGCTATGATGCGAGCCCAAGGACGAGCTAAGTGGCCAATGGTTGTTAGTTTTTTCGTCAATGGCCTCAATATAGCCTTATCCACTCTAGCGGTGTTCGTTCTTGATTGGGGTGTCGTCGGTGTTGCCTTAGGAACGGTACTGGCGCGCTTTGCTGGGGTAATGTTGCTCTGGTGGCGTCTGCCTAATCGACCTAAACAATTGCGGTTACGCATCTCAAAATCGCTGTTTCAGCAAGTCTTACCAGCAGCAGGTGAGCGTCTTATGATGCGAGCAGGAGACTTAATCGTGGTTACCTTAGTTGTCCAATTGGGCACTAAGGTGGTGGCAGGTCATGCCATCGGTGAGGCCTTGACCCAGTTTAATTACCTGCCTGCTACAAGTGTTGCGGTGGCGACAGTCATCTTATCTGCACAAGCTCATGCACAGCAGGATTACCAGTTGTTAGAGACGATTCGTCAGAAAAGCCACTGGTTAACCTATTGTCTTATGGCCCTAGTGTCGGGAACGGTTTTACTGCTCAGCCCTTGGCTGATCCGACTTTACACCCTAGATGCTCAAGCAATCTCAGCTGCTCGCCAAGTCATCTGGATGTCCTTTATTAGCTTTCCCATTGTGACTGGGACACTTAGTATGACCGCTCTTTGGCAGGGTGTCGGTCGACCTAAGTTGCCCTTTTATGCGACAACGCTGGGAATGTGGCTCATTCGTGTCGGTTTAGGTTTTCTGCTGACGCGAGTTGTTCACATCGGTTTAACCGGTGTCTTGCTAGCAACCTTGGCAGACAACCTTTTTCGAATGCTTTATTTAAACACTCTCTACCATCAAAAATTTAGGAGTACCTCTCTTGTTAAAAAATCATAAAAATCTTATTGTGACCCTTTTAGTTTCTCTAGTCGTGGTGTTAGCTGTTTTCCGTTATTGGGAAATTGCTGAAAACTTCTTAATTACTATGTGGCAGGCGACCTTGCCTTTCATTGGCGGAGCTATGGTGGCCTATGTGGTCAATATCCTCATGTCTGGTTACGAACGAGGCTACTACCATGTATTCAAAGGAGAAACGGCCCGCAAATTTTCGCGCCCCCTAACTCTCTTACTGGCCTACGCAACATTTTTAGTCTTATTGATCATCTTATTGGGAATTGTTATTCCTGAGCTGATTGATAGTATCCAAACCCTGATTGCGAGTGCTCCTCGAGCAATTCAAAACCTGATAGAGGTTGTTCAGGAAAATGAGTGGCTGAATACCCATATTAATGAGTTTTTTGGCAGCGATGCGTCAAATGGTCTAGTTGAACGGGTTAATGCCTATGCTACGGAAATTCTAAATGGTACAGGCACTTTCTTGCTAGGTCTCTTGACCTCGGTGACAGATATTTTCTCGGCTTTGCTTAATATCTTCATGGCCCTGATTTTCTCAGTCTATGTCCTTGTCAGCAAGGAAGAACTTGGCAGTCAGATTCGCCGGCTTATCAAGACCTATCTTCCTAGTTTTTACGAACCTTTTGAAAATGTTCGTAAAGTTTTTCATGAGTCTTTTCGAAACTTTTTCACTGGTCAGATGACCGAAGCTGTTATTTTGGGAGTTTTGGTCTTTCTAGGGATGACACTCTTTAAGTTTCCTTATGCGTCAACGATTGGAATCCTAGTCGGATTTACCAATATGTTTCCGATTATCGGGGCCTATATCGGTGGCATTGTTGGCATGATTCTTGTCATGACTCAGTCTTTTAGTCAGGCGCTTTGGTTCCTTGTCTTTATCGTTGTCTTACAGCAAATTGAAAGTAACCTCATCTATCCGCGCGTGGTTGGTAATTCTGTTGGTCTTCCGGGCATGTGGGTTATCGTGGCAGTCACAGTCGGAGGTGCCTTGGGCGGGATTTTTGGTATGTTGGTCTCTGTTCCTTTCTTTGCATCGCTTTATAAATTAATCCGTCAAGATGTCTTGCGCCGTGAGGCTAGGCAATTGCTGCGTCAGGAGGAAGAAGCTCTATGACAACTTTCATTTGGGATTTGGACGGTACGCTTTTGGATTCTTATGATGCGATCCTAGCTGGAATCGAGGCAGCTTATACTCATTATCAGATCCCTTTTGACCGTGACGCTATCCGTACCTATATCATGAAAGAATCTGTCCATGCCCTGTTTGAGCGAGTAGCAGCAGAAAGAGGGATTGATTATACAGCTTTTAATGCAGCGCGTGCGGAACATCTGACCATCCATAATCATCTGGTTAAGCTCTTACCAGAAGCGAGGGCTATTCTCCAATGGGCTAAGGGACAAGGGATTGAGCAGTTTGTTTACACCCACAAGGGACACAATGCGCATCGGCTTTTAGCGGATTTAGAGCTGGATCATTTCTTTACAGAGGTGATTACAGGAGATGATGGTTTCAAACGAAAACCTGATCCAGAAGCCATTGATTATCTGGTAGATAAGTACAGGTTTGACAAGGCTGATGCTTATTATATTGGCGACCGCCAGCTGGATGCTGAATGCGCTCGGAATGCTGGCATAAACAGCCTCAACCTACATGTGGAGAGCAATAGCTATAACCAGCATATCAGTAGTCTTCTAGCTATCGCGCAGCATGTCAAAAAAGGAGAACTTTAGCCATTTCTAACACATCGCTTCAACTAAAGGAACGGGCTATTAGCAAGCTATTTGGTCAAAAAAAGTAAAAAATCTGTCAAGTAACTTTACTTTACAAAAAAGATGTGTTATTATAGTTGAGTTGATGAAAATCAAAGCATTAACCAAAAAGAGGGCTTAAACAGAGAGCGCTAGTTCTGCTTATCTGTCAATGCCCTGATGATTTAATCTAATGGAGGAAATAACCAATGGCAGTACCTGCACGTCGCACATCCAAAGCGAAGAAAAACAAACGTCGCACTCACTACAAATTGACAGCTCCAACTGTGAAATTTGACGAAACAACTGGTGACTACTCACGTTCGCACCGTGTATCTTTGAAAGGATACTACAAGGGACGTAAGATCGCTAAAGCTGGCAACTAAGAGAGGGGATTCAAATGCGCGTAAACATTACACTTGAACACAAAGAATCTGGTGAACGCTTGTACCTCACTTCAAAGAACAAACGTAACACACCAGACCGTCTTCAATTGAAAAAATACTCACCAAAATTACGTAAACACGTGATTTTTACAGAGGTGAAATAAGACGACACAAATAAAGCCTATGAAATCAGCGTTTCTAGGCTTTTTATAGTGCTTGAAATGTAGTTTTGTCTGATTAGAAGATAGATTATCTATTCAAACATCTCCTATATTGCTCTTCGTGTGTTGTCATACTTCCAAGTTTTTATAGAATTACTTTAAAGCAATTTTCTTCCATTTACGAATTTTAGTTCTGAATGTCCCAAAAGGAGCTACCGTATTAATGTGAATAAACTTATAAACTTCCCAGACCGCATTCTTGGTGGCTCCATCAGCCCATTTGCGCATATGAGGTTTAAATAAGGCCTCGTCATCCATGGAATCAATCATATGACATATAGCATACACATTGTCACTAAGCAGATTTGTAAGTTCTTTAATTGTTAGACCAGCATAGGTGTCAGTAAAGTACTGATAGAGCTCCCCGAGTTGATTCCACTTAAAGGTTTCAGTAGGTGTTTTAACCTCTAAACCACTCAATTCATCTGATTCCCATTTTAGTATTAAAGTCGTCCATCCAACCTGATAGGCTAGATTCTCCGCCGGTGTTCTATCAACCTCATCAATTCTTAAATCCTTCAAATCTTCGGGAATGTCATCAAACTCAGCAATATACTTTTTGTACGATTTTAATATTTCTTCTTTAAGTTCATCTTTATCTGCATATGTTCTCATTGTTTCACCCCTTTGATTCAATTAAATTCATTACATCTATAGTAGTTACTCTTTTTATTGGAAAACACGGCTTTTACAATTCCATAATTTACAATGATTTTTATTCAATCAACTTCTCAAGTTTTTCTATTATGAGGCATCAGAGGTCAGCTAACGGTGTGCAAAGCTCTAATGTGTTTCCTCTACATAAAGCTTCCTAGCGATTGGCTCTGTTACCTGCAGGGTATTGTGCTTGGTTTTCAGTGTGTAGGTTCTGGCGTAGCTATCATAACTAATCAGTTCCAAGTGATCGCCAACCTTGAGCTGGTGTTGTTCGAGGTATTCAAGTAATTGGTAATCGTCCTGAACCCTTGCTAAATAAAGTTGTCCAGGTTGGGTCAGTTGATCCAGAGTTTGCTGATGTTCTTCGATGAGTAGTTCGCCTGGCGCAGGAATCGTCCCACCATGTGGACAGGTCTTAGGGAAGCCTAGTGTTTTTTCCAGACGATCAATAAAAAGGGTTGATACAGTATGCTCTAAGATTTCAGCTTCCGCATGAACTTGCTCAACATTGTAACCCAAATGATTGACCAAAAAGACCTCAATCAAGCGATGCTTACGGTAGAGAGAAGCCACCAGATACTGACCTGTTTCTGTCAGAAGATAGCCTTTGGCCTTGTCTTTGATGACCAATTCATCTGCCAAAAGCTTTTTCATCATCTCAGTGACAGCAGGCGCAGAGACCTGCATACTTTCTGCGATCCTTTTATTAGAAATTTTAGCGTCGCTTAGTCCAAGTTCGTAGACGCATTTTAAATAATCTTCTTTATTTGGTGTCATGGCAATCCTCGCTTTTCTTTCTTTAATTATAACAAAAATTTAAAAAATACTTGACTTTAAAAACGATTTAATGTAAATTATCTATATAAGTTAACTAAGGTTAATAAAAATTATAACAACAATTAAGGAGAAGCTATGTTTAAAAGAACGTTAAGCATACTGACAGTTTTATTACTATCTTTGGGCTTAGTAGCCTGTGGCAATAGCGGAGCTGCCAAGAAAGCAACAGGTGGTGATAAACAAACAGTGACGGTGACCACTTCTTTCCTAGAAGACATGGTCAAACAGCTGGCTGGGGACAAAGTGAAAGTTGAATCCATTATCCCAGCAGGAGAAGATCCTCACCTCTATACGCCAAAATCGAGCGATTTAGATAAATTATCTTCAGCTGATTTGGTGCTTTATCATGGTCTTCATTTTGAAGGAAAAATGGTTGACGCTTTGGAGCAATCTGGTGTTGCGGTGTCTAAGAATTTCGCAGAAGCTGATCTCAATACCATGGACGAAGATGGTAAGAAAGTGACAGACCCCCATTTTTGGTTTGACATCAAACTCTACAAACAAGCCGTTGAAGTGGCTTCTGAAGAGTTACAAAAGCTCGTCCCTGATGCAGCAGATGACATCAAAGCGAAGACAAAGAGCTACTTGGCTGAGTTGGATGATTTGCATGCTTGGAACAAGGAGCAATTAGCACAAATCGCAGAAGGTAGCCGTTACCTCATCACACCGCATGATGCGTTCAACTACTTTGCACGCAGCTACAATTTTGAAATTGCAGCACCACAAGGTGTCAGCACGGATTCTGAAGTGGCTAACAGTGATATGATGGAAACGGTTGACCTGATTGTGAATAAGAAAGTCAAAGCTATCTTTACAGAAAGCACAACTAACCCTGAGCGTATGGAAAAACTGAAGGAGGCTGTTGAAGCAAAAGGTGGAACAGTTACTGTGGTAACTGGTGAAGGCAAGGAGCTCTTATCAGATTCATTAGCGCCAGTTGGTGAAGAAGGGGATACCTTTATTGATATGTACAAGCACAACGTCAGTTTGATTGTTGAGCATTTGAAGTAACTTTTTTGAAGAGAGTGGGACACGAAATCAATTCCTTTGGGAACAGATTTCTGTCTCGCTCCCTTCCTATTTTTAGAGCTATTACAGCACTAAAATAGTCTTAGACCAGTATTTATCGCAAAAATGTGTTTTAACACGCTAAAAAACTCAAAACGTTCCCTACTCAGACAGCTGTGATGCGACCTAATAAGCGCTATTTTTAACATGATTTTTGGAGCTTTAGATTCACAAATCAGCTATGAAACTCTGAAGGAGGTTGTTTGCGCTTGCATTGGTTTAAGAAACTAGCAAAGAAGTCAGTTTTGAATGTAGTTAAGGATAAAGATTATCTTTTTGGATTGCAGCTCGTCTACTGTGAAAATGGTTTTGATGGTTGAAAAAGGCTCGCCTAATCAGGTATTTTGCTTGTGGATATAGGTTCTTTATGACATCAATAAATGAAAAAAGAAAAAGAAGGATGGAAATGGTGATGACTAAAAATGCAGTGACCGTTAAGGATTTAACGGTACGATATGGTGAGATTTTGGCCCTATCAGGTGTTAATTTATCTATCCCTAAAGGGAGTCGTACGGCTATTGTTGGCCCAAATGGCGCAGGAAAATCAACCCTTTTCAAGGCGATTTTAGGGCTTGAAAAAAGCCAAGGCAGTCGAGAAATTTTAGGACAAACAGTGAATCTAGACAAGGTTATTGAACAGTCTATTGCCTATATTCCTCAAGCATCGGATGTTAACTGGCAATTCCCAGCGACTGTTTATGAAATTGTCATGATGGGGCGTTTTGCAAAAATCAAGGGCTGGTTCAAGAAAGCCTCAGCCAGAGACAAAGAGATCGTCCAGCGAGCTTTGGCGACGATGGCTTTAGAAGATTTGCAGGAACGCCAAATTGATCAGCTCTCGGGTGGACAACGCCAGCGGGTGTTTATTGCGCGTGCCTTAGCTCAGGAAGCTGATATTTACATGATGGATGAGCCGCTGGCTGGTGTGGACATCCAGACAGAGAAAATCATTATGGACACTCTTAAAGGCTTCCAAGAAGAGGGCAAAACCTCAATTGTGATTCACCATGACTTGCATAGTTTGGCAACCTATTTTGATCATTTAATCTGGGTTAATAAAGGGCTGGTGGATGCTGGGCCAATCGAGGAAGTTCTAACGACTGAAAACTATCAGCGAGCTTATCACACCGATCAGGAGATGGTTAGCTGGATCGCTTCTGGTCAAGAGGAGGTCTAAGAGATGGGAATTTTAACGGACTATGCTTTTTTGACCGTTGCTGCAGGGACTTTAGTCTTGGCTTTGGCCTCTAGTGTGGTTGGGACAATTACGGTTTTGACCAAGCAGAGCTTGATCGGGGATATGTTGGGGCACGCTGCCTATCCAGGAGTTGTTTTTGCCTTTATGGTCTTTCAATCTCGGCAGCCACTCCTGCTCATGTTAGGGGCCATGGTGTCGGGTTACATTTCTTACCGCTTGGTTTATTGGATTTCGAAGCACCGGAGACAGTCGCTTATTAATAGCTTGGCTTTGGTTTCAGCCTCCTTTTTTGGTCTGGGTATGGTGCTTAAGCAGTATGTCCAAGGGAATGAAGCCTTTGCCAACAGTTCTCAGGCAGGTTTGCAAACCTATCTTTTTGGTCAAGCCGCCTTTATCAAGCGAGCGGATGTGGCCTTGATTATGGCTGTGTCTGTCCTGTGCCTTTTAATCTATTTTACCTACTATCAGCGTTATCGCCTTTACCTCTTTGATCCTGTATTTGCTAGGCTCTCAGGTGTCTCTATCAAGCTTTTGGACTTCCTCACTCGTCTCATGATGATTGCCCTGATTTCTGTCGGGCTCAAAGTCGTAGGTGCTGTGCTTATGAGTGCTTTTCTGATAGCGCCAGCTAGCCTAGGCTTGATGTGGGGCGAGTCTTATGGAAAATCGCTGCGCTTCTCAGCTAGCTTAGCTGGATTGTCAGCCTTGATTGGTAGTTACTTGAGCTCTGCCATTTCCGGTATGTCAACGGGGCCTAGTATCATTGTGACCATGAGTGTTTTTGCGCTCTTGATTTGGGTTGGAAAACAGGTTTTAGGAGGGAGAAGTCATGTCTGAAGTATTGATCATTTTATGTTTGATTGCAACATCAACGAGTCTACTTGGCAGTCTTCTGGTTTTGAAAAATCAGGCCATGATTGCTGACGCTCTATCGCATTCGGTTTTATTGGGAATTGTGCTAGGATTCTTCATTAGCCATAGCTTGGATTCACCGCTCTTAGTGCTTGGAGCAGCTGTGTTTGGAGTTGTTACGGTCCTTTTGATTGAGAAAATTCAGTCCAAAAAGCTCGCTCAGGATGCAGCGACAGGCTTGGTCTTCTCAACGCTTTTTGCTCTTGCGGTTTTACTGATCTCCATGTTTGCCCGTAACGTCCATTTGGATATGGACATGGTACTGATGGGGGAAGTGCTCTTTGCACCGTTTTATCGGATGGATTTGTTCGGAATATCCTTGCCAGTTGCTTTGGTAAAGGCTCTTGTGGTATTGTTGGTTAACCTTGCTTTTTTAGGAATTTTCTATCCGCAATTGAAACTGATGCTCTTTGATGGAACTCAGGCAAGGCTACAAGGTGTTCCGGTTAGACAGTTACAGCTAGTGACCATGGTCTTGGTCTCACTGACAACGGTTGTCTCTTTTGATGTTGTGGGCTCAATTGCTGTCATCGTCTTTATGGTGGCGCCTAGCATGACCGCTCTTATCTGGGCTAAAAATTTGCGCTATTTACTGGGAATGACAGTATTCATTGCCCTTCTCAATAGTCTTTTTGGCTTTACCATTGCCAACCAGCTGGATTTAACCATGGCGGGTGCCTGTGCTGTGGTAAGTTTGGGAGTATTTATACTTGCGCTGGTTTCGCAAGAACTCTCCCTGAACTTATGGCGGAAAAAGAAAAGCTAGTGTAGCAGTCTCTGAGAAAACTAGATGAAGTTTATCTGAGATTTTTCAGTTTCGTATCTTCTAGCGATCTATGAAAAGTGTTTTCTGCAACTATAGGCTTGAGTTTACGGTATTTCAGAAATAATTTGGAAGAGTTTTCTTCATGTGTTTGTCATACCATCATATAACTTGGCAGGTGATTTCATTCTACTTTTTTGTTAGAATAAAACTAGTAGTCAGTGGAAACGGCTCCAAAATAGTTTGTTTTGCTGATAAGATTTTAGAAACGGAGAATAGATAATAGTGCGTTTACAAGATGATTTTTATGACGCTATCAACAGCGAGTGGGAAAAGACGGCCGTTATTCCTGATGACAAGCCTACGACAGGCGGATTTATGGACTTGCATGATGAGATTGAGGATTTGATGTTAGAGGTCACGGACAAGTGGTTAGCAGGTAAGGATGTGCCTGAGGATGCCATCTTGCAGAATTTTGTCAAGTTCCACCGTCAGGTGGCTGATTTTGACCAGAGAGAAGCCGATGGCGTGACACCAGTCCTTCCGTTAATCGAGGAGTACAAGAGCCTGTCTTCCTTTGCAGAATTCACCAGCAAAATCGCTGAGTACGAGATGGACGGTAAACCAAATCTTTTGCCATTCGGTGTATCTCCAGACTTCATGGATGCCCAGACCAATGTCCTCTGGGCACAGGCGCCAGGCACAATTCTGCCTGATACGACCTACTACGCAGAAGAGCACCCGCAAAAGGCAGAACTTCTAGCTAAATGGCGTGAAACTCAGGAAGCCCTCTTGCCAAAATTTGGTTTTTCTGAAGCTGAAATCAAGGACATGTTGGACAAGACTTTGGACTTGGATGCCCGCATTGCCCAGTACGTCCTCTCCAGCGAAGAGAGCTCTGAGTACGCTAAGCTTTACCATCCTTATGATTGGGCGGACTTTGTAAAATTGGTGCCAGAATTGCCTCTGGATGCTATCTTTACCACTATTTTAGGTCAGATTCCAGACAAGGTCATCGTGCCAGAAGAGCGTTTTTGGACAGAGTTTGCTAGGGATTTCTATTCAGAAGCTAACTGGGAATACCTCAAGCCAGCCTTGGTTCGCAGTGCAGCACTCAGCTACACTTCTTACTTGACCGACGACATTCGTGTCCTCTCAGGTGCTTTTTCCCGTGCTCTTTCTGGAACACCGCAGGCCATGGCCAAAGAAAAGGCTGCCTTCTACTTGGCTCAAGGACCTTATAGTCAAGCCCTAGGACTTTGGTACGCTGGCGAAAAGTTCTCTCCTGAAGCCAAAGCGGATGTGGAAAACAAGGTTGCAACCATGATTCAGGTCTACAAAGATCGTCTGGGAAAAGCTGATTGGTTAGCGCCTGAAACCCGTGATAAGGCTATTGTCAAGTTAAATAGTATCACACCACATATCGGTTATCCAGAGAAATTGCCTGAAACTTACGCTAAGAAGATCATTGATGAGAAGAAGTCCTTGGTTGAAAATGCACAAGAGTTGGCTAAAATTAGCATTGCTCATACGTGGAGCAAGTGGAATCAGCCTGTGGACAAATCCGAGTGGCACATGCCAGCCCATATGGTCAATGCTTATTACGATCCTCAACAGAACCAGATCGTCTTTCCCGCTGCTATTTTGCAGGCGCCTTTCTACAGTCTAAAGCAAAGCTCATCAGCTAACTATGGTGGAATCGGTGCGGTCATTGCCCATGAAATTTCTCATGCTTTTGACACAAATGGTGCTTCCTTTGATGAACATGGCAGTCTCAATAATTGGTGGACTGAGATGGATTACACCGCTTTTAAAGAGCGTACTGACAAGGTTGTGGAACAGTTTGATGGCCTAGACTCTTATGGTGCTAAAGTTAACGGTCAGCTAACGGTATCTGAAAATGTGGCTGATCTAGGCGGTGTGGCCTGTGCTCTTGAAGCTGCTCAAAAAGAGGCGGACTTCTCGGCAGAGGAGTATTTCACCAACTTTGCGACCATTTGGCGCATGAAAGCTCGTCCAGAGTATATGCAACTGTTGGCCAGTGTTGATGTCCATGCCCCAGGCAAGCTTCGTACGAATGTCACTGTGACAAACTTTGAAGAATTTCATCAAACCTTTGATGTCAAGGAAGGTGACGCCATGTGGCGGGACCCAGCTGACCGTGTGGTTATTTGGTAAAACTTTTCTGAAACCAATAAGCAAGACTTCTCCATTTAGTTGAGTGGGGAAGTTTTTTTGGATTGTGAGCGCAGATATCTTTTAACATGTTCTCATAGTTGCTATTTCAGTGGTTTAATACTCACTAAAAATCAAACGAACTGAACTTGGCCTAAAACCTCAGAAAACAGATGTCTTACCCTTGAATGACGCGGTCACCGGTCAAGCCTCTATTTTTCATTCGGCTTTTTAACGGTTTCATATCTTGTAGGAAGTTAGCCGAAGGAGGCTGGAAAAAATCTAGCCTCACCACTCATAGTTTACGTCAACATTTCAGTGCAGTGATTGGGGGTAAGACTTATTGGCCATGCCAACTTAGTCTTGCCCCTGCACAGGGCATTGGAGGCTGGGCAAAAAATTCAATCTCACCTCTCATAGTTTGCGTAAATATCTCATCGCAGTGGTTGATTAGCAGATTTGTTCGTGTTTTACACTCCAAATCTGGCCTAAACAACTGTGCGGGGGTGGGAAAACGAACTCTTTTTTGATTGTTCGAGTTCTTTCCCACTCCCAAGGCGATGCTGACGACGTTTGAATTTGATGTTTGAAGAGTATAAACACTTGGTCAAGTTCCTTTTTCCTGCTATACTAGGGCTATGAATATCTATGGATTATGGTTGGGTCTAGGCTTGATTTTTCTTGGCCTTTTAGTCACGCTGGTTTGGAGAAGGCGGCAGATGATGGCGACAAAGCTCAGTCGTTTACCCTTGAATGACGATTACCAAGCGAGTTATCACGGTTTTTTAGATGCTCAGGATCGGGACATTTGGCGAGGGCTGTTGTTAGAACAAGTCAAGATCTTGCACCAATTGGGTTGGAGCAAAAGTTGTATTGAGCAGGGCTATTTATCCCTGTTGAAAGTGCCAGAAATTAGGGAGGAACACCTTTCTTATCTGCAAAAACGGCTGGTGGATAGTCAGCTGTTTGGCTCTCTGGTTTTCCAGAAAATGTGGCATGTCGGAATGCAACAAAGTCGGATGACAGATGCTCAGGTGTTACTCAAGATTGCCATGCAGGTGACGGGGATGCCTGATGATCTGTCAGGAAGACTTGAGGAGACACAGGAGCTGTTACGTCGGTTTGATCCAGACTTGGAACCTGGAGATGCGTTTTGGAAACACTTTGCCCAGACCGTGCAGCGTGCTTTTCCAGGACAGAGTTTGGCTGGTGATGGTAAGCTCAATCGTCAGATTCACCAATTTCGCTATTTGATTTCCTCCCAGCAGGCCCAGTGGCTGCGTCAGCATTTTCGCAAGGATAATGACACAGATGCTCAGGCTCTGGCTAAGTATATACGCGATATGGATCAGAGGGATTCTTTGTTAGAAAAGTTGGGAATCACCAATTATGACTACTATTTTGAATACAGCCTGACGGATTCTTCTCGTCTGCATAATAAAATTGCCCTAGATCGGTCTGGGAAAACGGAGCAAGTGATTTATCCAGATGGTCAAGTTGGGGTAAATTTTAAAATTTTACTGCATTTTCATACGGAGTTTATCCTAGATGAGGCTGGCCATTTTCTCAATGAAGTGGATGCGGAGAGGGTCACTGAAAATGGGGTTCTAAATGGAGCAAGTTTCAACTATGCGAATCGCAATGGCGCTCAGCATAGTTCCTTAGATGTTTCGCCAGTGAATGTGCATGATCCAAAATTCCGAAAAAAGTTGGCTAGGCAGAAGAAGTTGCGCTATATTTCGCCCAATCGCACGCAAGGCAGGCGCGGGGCAAAATCGATCTCAGACTGGGAACTGTCTTATTTCAATCCAAGAGGTTACTTTTCCCAAAATGGCAAATCAGCTGCGCAAAGGGTGCAAGAGGCCGCAAAGGCTTTTGAAAAGTTGCTGTAAAAATTTTAAAATAATCGCATTTTCGTTTACTGGTAAATGCTTTAAGGTTACTTTAAGGAAGTTTCTGTATCATTTAATCAATCCTAAAATTTTTTCTAATAAGTTAGCAGCTAAAGTTCCTAAAAGCTTGCTAACACTCACATATCTCCTAAAGAATGGATCAACTGCGGTTGGTCTTTTCTTTTGTTTTCAAGTGTTTTAAAATCTGCTATAATAAGGACATGACAAGAATTTTAGACAGTGACATAATGGGGGATGAGGCGCTAGTTGAACGCACCCTTCGCCCGCAATATTTAAGGGAGTACATCGGTCAGGACAAGGT
This sequence comes from Streptococcus merionis DSM 19192, assembly GCF_000380085.1. GTDB lineage: Bacteria > Bacillota > Bacilli > Lactobacillales > Streptococcaceae > Streptococcus > Streptococcus merionis. The sequence continues at coordinate 32,861 of NZ_KB904559.1, read as the reverse complement.
TAAGGACCAGCTCAAGGTCTTTATTGAGGCAGCCAAGCTTCGGGATGAGGCCATGGACCACACTCTGCTTTTTGGGCCACCAGGCCTAGGGAAGACCACCATGGCTTTTGTGATTGCTAATGAGCTCGGTGTCAACCTCAAGCAGACTTCGGGCCCTGTTATCGAGAAGGCTGGCGATTTGGTGGCCATTTTGAATGATTTAGAACCAGGAGACGTCCTCTTTATCGATGAGATTCACCGCTTGCCGATGGCGGTAGAAGAGGTTCTATACAGTGCTATGGAAGACTTCTACATTGATATCATGATTGGTAGTGGGGATACGAATCGCAGTGTGCATTTGGAATTACCGCCTTTTACCTTGATTGGGGCGACAACGCGAGCAGGAATGCTATCTAATCCCTTGCGGGCACGCTTTGGCATTACTGGTCACATGGAATACTATGAGCAGACTGATTTGACGGAGATTGTGGAGCGTACCGCGGATATTTTTGAGGTAGAGATTACCCATGAAGCAGCGGTTGAGCTGGCAAGACGGAGTCGCGGCACCCCGCGTATTGCTAACCGCCTGCTCAAGCGGGTGCGAGATTTTGCCCAAATCATGGGTGATGGTCAGATTGACGCCGTCATCACGGACAAGGCCTTGACCATGCTGGATGTGGATAGTGAGGGGCTTGATTATGTTGATCAAAAAATTCTGCGGACGATGATTGAGATGTATAAGGGTGGCCCAGTCGGTCTAGGCACTCTGTCGGTGAATATTGCCGAGGAGCGCGAGACGGTGGAGGATATGTATGAGCCTTATCTCATTCAGCAAGGCTTTATCATGCGAACCCGCACGGGGCGCGTGGCCACGCCCAAGGCTTATGAGCATCTGGGATATGCTGTGGAGGGGAACTAGCTATTATTGAGTCAGGGATTTCTCTGGCTCTTTTGTATTTTGAAAGCCTTTTGAAATCGTGCTATAATAGTCTTAGGAAATACGGTCAAAATGAGAAAGGAAGTGGTTTGATGAACGATTATAAGTTCAAAGACTTTGTGCTTGGCTTTGTCAAGTTTTGCCTGATTATCGGCTTGATTTTGGGAGCGATGTACTTGCTGCAAGACCATATTCCTTGGCTTTATAAGATTGTAAATACCCTCTGGGTCTTTGCTCTTTTAGCAGTGATTTTCTATATACTTTACTGTTGGATTAGATTTTATTGGAAGAAGTGAGGAAAGTCAGTTTCGGCTGGCTTTCTCCTTTGCTCAATAATGGTTAAAATATGATAAAATAGAGGAAACTATTTTTTTGGAGGACTATATGACACAAGCGTTACCAAAACGTCAGGATGTACCAGTGGAGAACACTTGGGACACGAGCCTGATTTATGCTACTTTAGATGACTACAAGGCTGCCTTAGAGAATTTTGACGGAGCGACCAAAGCCTTTGAGGAGACCTACCGTGATCAATTGCACCGTCTGGATCAGGTCTTGGATGCTTTGCCTGTCTATGCGGCTCTTAGCAAGGAACAATCCTATCTGTCAAGCTATGCCTATCTCAATCTAGATGTCGATAAACTCAACGATGCGCGAGCGGAAGAAGCTAACCTTTTCGATCAGGTGTATGAGAAAGCCTACCCGCGCATGGCTTTTTTGCCGACCGAGCTCATGGCCATGGATGAGAGTTATTTGGATCAGATTGGTCAGCGTCAGCCAGACTATCAGCCGTATCTGACAGAGTTGAAACGCCAAAAAGCTCATCAATTGAGTGCCGATCAAGAAGCACTTTTGAATCAACTTCGTCCTGTCTTTTACCATCCTGAGACCATCTATAGCGCAGCTAAGTTTGAAGATATGGTTTTCGATGATTTTGAGGTAGCTGGTAAGACCTACGCCAACTCCTACGTGCTATTTGAAAATGATTATGAGTTCAGCCATGATACCGACTTGCGCCGAGCGGCAACAGATTCTTTCTACAAAACTCTGAGGAAGTACAAGAACGTTACGGCACAGGCCTACCTGTCTCAGATTAAAAACGAACAAATCGAAGCTCGTCTGCGCGGGTTTGATTCGACCATTGACTACCTGCTCCACCAGCAAAATGTTTCGCGTGACCTCATGGATCGTCAGATTGATGTCATCATGAGCGACTTGGCACCGCACATGCGCCGTTTTGTCAAGTTGGTGGCTAAACAGCACGGCCTGGATAAGATTACCAGTGCTGACCTCAAAGTGGGGCTGGATTCTAGCTATAACCTCCGCATCACGCCAGAAGAGTCTCGGAAGCTCTTGAAAGATGCCCTCAGCGTCTTGGGTGAGGACTATGGCAAGATGATTGATCGTGCTTATGACGAGCGCTGGATTGACTTTGCCCAAAACGAAGGCAAGTCAACAGGTGGTTACTGTGCGACCCTCTACGAGGGCCCGTCTTATATCTTGCTGTCTTGGACAGGTCTCATGAATGAGGTCTTGGTCCTAGCTCATGAGCTGGGACATGCAGGGCATTTCCAGTTGGCTAGCAAGCAGTCTATTCTCAATTATGACCCGTCGCTTTACTTCATCGAAGCTCCATCAACAGCTAATGAAGTTTTGACCTGCAACCAACTTCTCAAGGCCAATGCTGATCCTGAGTTTCAAGCCTACTTGATTAGTGAGCTAATCAGTCGAACCTACTTCCACAATATGGTCACTCACCTCTTAGAGGCTGCTTTCCAGCGTGAAGTTTACACTAAGCTAGACAACAATGAATTCTTGAATGGGGATAAACTTTGCCAAATCAAGCGTCAGGTTATTCAGGACTTCTGGGGTGAGGAGTTTGACATCACTGAGGATGCGGGCCTGACTTGGATGCGTCAGCCGCATTATTATGGCGGTCTATATCCTTACACTTACTCAGCTGGTTTGACTATCGGAACAGTTATGGCTCAGGAGCTAGAAAGAAATCCTGACGAGACAGTGGTTAAATGGCTGGAAACTCTGGAGCTGGGTGCTAGCCTGTCTGCTCAGGAGCTGGCGCAACATGCAGGTGTTGATGTGACAACTGATCAGCCTTTGCGTGATACCATCGCCTATGTTGGTGGTTTGGTAGATCGTCTTGAGGCCTTGGTTGATTGAACGCATAAAGAAAGTTTCGTTTTTTAGATAATATTTTCGTAAAATCATGCTCATCTCCCTCGTTCATAATAGACGTGGGAGGTGTTTTTATGTCTCAAAAACGACAGCGTTTTTGACTGCGTTTGTGATGATTGGGAGAGTTGGAAAAACAAACACACCTATCTGACATCGTGCTGCTTATCTTTTTTACCCGTCTTTCAGGCGCAAAATACTGAGAAGATATTGAAGATTTTGGTAACGTTTATGAATTTTGATCAGTACCTGAGCAAGTTAATCTAGGCAAAAAAGTGAGAGGCAACGACAAAGTGTAGAAGAAATCTCGTGCCTACAGCGTGTTTTTCTGTATTGCTCCCTTTTGATTTCGCCAAAATTGTGCTAAAATAGAAAACGGTACGTGGTTTTGTGCAAAGGGGAGCAGATAGGCTTTTTTTGGAAAATAGCAGAGCGGGTGATCGGTTGCCCTTTGTGGAAAACACGTCCTAAGAAAAAGACAATAGTCAGGAGAAATAATGACAAAACAAGTGTTTGAGATGACTTTTGCCGGTCGTCCTTTAATCGTTGAAGTGGGGCAAGTGGCTCGCCAAGCAAATGGTGCTGTGGTGGTGCGTTACGGAGATTCGACTGTTCTTACAGCGGCGGTCATGTCCAAGAAAATGTCCACAGGAGACTTTTTCCCACTTCAGGTTAACTATGAAGAAAAAATGTATGCGGCTGGGAAGTTCCCTGGTGGCTGGATGAAACGTGAAGGGCGTCCGTCAACGGATGCGACCTTGACAGCGCGCTTGATTGACCGGCCAATCCGTCCTATGTTTGCTGAAGGATTCCGCAATGAAGTACAGGTGATCAACACCGTGCTTTCCTATGACGGCGATGCCTCTGCGCCGATGGCTGCGATGTTTGGATCATCCTTGGCGCTTTGTATTTCAGATATTCCATTTGACGGGCCGATTGCTGGTGTTCAGGTGGGGTATGTGGATGGTGAATTAGTCATCAACCCGACAGAAGCTCAACAAGAAGCTTCTCTCTTAGAATTGACAGTGGCTGGTAACAAAGATGCGATCAACATGGTGGAGTCTGGCGCCAAAGAATTGTCAGAAGAAATCATGCTGGAAGCTCTGCTATTGGGCCATGCCGAAATCCAAAAACTCTTGGATTTCCAAAATGAAATCGTAGCAGCAGTCGGTAAAGAAAAGGCTGAGGTTGAGTTGCTTCAGGTGGATGCAGACTTGCAGGCTGAGATTGTCGCAAACTACAACAGTGAGCTTCAAGCGGCTGTTCAAATCGAAGAAAAATTAGCTCGCGAAGATGCGACTAATGCAGTGCGTGAGCGTGTGATTGCTGATTACGAGGAACGTTATGCGGAACATGAAGAGCATGACCGCATCATGCGTGATGTCAACGAAATCTTAGAATTGATGGAGCACGCCGAAGTGCGTCGTCTCATCACGGAGGACAAGGTTCGTCCTGATGGGCGCCGTGTGGACGAGATCCGTCCTTTGGCTGCGGAAGTGGACTTCTTGCCAAATGTACACGGTTCAGGTCTCTTTACTAGGGGTCAGACGCAGGCCTTGTCTGTTTTGACTTTGGCACCAATGGGAGAGACTCAGATCATCGATGGCCTTGGTGATGAGTATAAAAAACGTTTCTTGCACCATTACAATTTCCCACAATATTCGGTCGGCTCAACCGGTCGTTACGGAGCGCCGGGACGTCGTGAGATTGGGCATGGTGCGCTTGGTGAGCGTGCGCTTGAGCAGGTCTTGCCAAGTTTTGAAGAGTTTCCGTATGCGATTCGTCTGGTAGCAGAAGTCCTTGAATCCAACGGATCGTCCTCGCAAGCTTCGATCACAGCAGGTACTCTGGCTCTCATGGCTGGCGGTGTGCCGATTAAGGCGCCTGTCGCAGGAATTGCTATGGGCTTGATTTCAGATGGAAATAACTATACAGTCTTGACCGATATCCAAGGTCTTGAGGATCATTTTGGTGATATGGACTTCAAGGTAGCAGGTACGCGCGAGGGGATCACAGCCCTTCAGATGGATATCAAGATTTCAGGGATTACACCAGAGATTTTGACGGAAGCTTTGGCACAAGCTAAGAAAGCACGTTTTGAAATCCTTGATGTGATTGAAGCGACCATTCCAGAAGTTCGTCCAGAATTGGCTCCTACTGCACCGAAAATTGATACAATCAAGATTGATGTGGACAAGATTAAGGTTGTTATCGGTAAGGGTGGCGAAACCATTGACAAGATTATTGCAGAAACAGGCGTGAAGATCGATATTGACGAAGAAGGCAATGTCTCTATCTACTCAAGCGACCGTGATGTGATTGAGAAAGCTAAAGAGATCATTCAAAACTTAGTGCGCGATGCCAAGGTCGGTGAAGTCTTTGAGGGAGCTAAGGTCGTGCGCATCGAAAAATTCGGCGCCTTTGTCAATCTTTTTGAGAAGACAGATGCCTTGGTTCACATCTCTGAAATGGCTTGGGCACGTACAAATCGTGTCGAAGATTTGGTTGAAATCGGTGACGAAGTCGATGTAAAAATCATCAAGATTGATGATAAGGGGCGTATTGATGCTTCTATGAAAGTTCTGCTTCCAAAGCCAGAAGGCTATGTTGAACCAGAACGTCATTCACGTGAACACAATGGTCACAAACGAAGCGCGCATAGCAACGGTCAGAGCAATCACCAAAACCGCAGACCACGTCAAGATGACAACAGTTTCGGCGGTCTCAAGTTTCATGAGGTCAAACGCGATCAATAAAGCAAGATAAAAGAAGGGGCAGAGGTGAAAATCTCGCCTCGTCTCTTTATCAGAAAGCCGAAAAAGTGCAGTGAGGAATGTTGGGTCTTAGGAACTGAACTTAGAGGCTGGGCAAGACCACCATGATGGCTTCGCTCTTGCTCACAAAAATATGTAATATTGAAGATTACGTATAAAAAATCCAATCTCACCTCTCATCGTTTGCGTAAACATCTCAGTGCAGTGGTTGGGAGTAAGATGTGTTGGCCATGCCAACTTAGTCGGGTCACTAGGCGCTTTAGCGCCAATGAACCACTGCTGATTAGCTAGCTTAGTAGCAATCAGGCTTAGTGGCTTAATGAGTGAGTACGGCTCTAAAAGCTTGGAAAAATAACCAAATCTCCTGGAGTATCCGCACTTTTTGTTAGCTTACCTGTTTTCCATCGTATTTTTCAACGCTCTCATATCTTGTACAACTGAATTCGGCCTAAAATCCTTGATAAAATTCGAAAACCTCCTCAAGTCCAGAGACTTGTCGTCAATTTTCTCATTTTCATCGGATTTTTTAACGGCCTCATATCTTAAAACTGAACACGCTCTATAAAGCTAGATAAAATTCAAAAATTTCCTAGAGTCTGAGTGACTCTGCGTCAATTTTTTCATTTTTCGTCGCTTTTCTTCACGGGCTTTGTATCTTAATGGAGGTGTCTATGGGTTGGTGGAGTGAATCCATTGCGATTGTAAAAGAATTGGATCCTGCGGCTCGAACTAGCTTGGAGGTTATCCTGACTTATCCGGGGATCAAAGCCTTGGCCGCCCATCGGCTGAGCCATTTTCTCTGGAACCATAATTTAAAACTTTTAGCTCGAATACATAGTCAATTTTGGCGCTTTTGGACTCAGATTGAGATTCACCCGGGTGCCCAAATTGCGCCAGGTGTGTTCATTGATCACGGGGCTGGGCTCGTTATTGGGGAGACTGCTATTATTGAAAAAGGGGTTATGCTCTATCACGGGGTGACGCTCGGTGGAACTGGTAAAGATGTGGGCAAACGTCATCCGACCATTCGCGAAGGTGCGCTGATTTCGGCCCATTCTCAGGTCATTGGGCCAATTGAGGTTGGTCGCAATGCTAAAGTTGGGGCAGCGGCGGTTGTCTTAGCAGATGTCCCAGCCGATGTGACGGTAGTGGGTATGCCAGCTAAGGTTGTCCGTGTTCACGGTCAAAAGGATGAACTTGCGATTCATCAGATTGAGGCAGTGCGCGAAGGTCAGTACTACACGACCAAGTTAGAGGCCATGCGCGATGCCAGCCACCATTCATCGCATTTGTAGGAGAAAAATGGAAAATATTGTTGAGTTGACCGCTGAAGAGGTCGGAGTAATTGAAGAGGCCTTGGAAAATTATGACAAGCAGTTCATTCGTTTTCCAAGAAAAGGCTGCCTTTCTCTTGGCATAAAGGATAAGTCTGGTCAGTTGATAGCAGGTCTTGATGCGACCATGACGGCTTTTCAGATTCTCTATGTTTCGACCGTCTTTGTGGCAGAAAGTCATCGGAGAAAGGGCTTGGGCCGCCGACTAATGGCAGAGCTGGAAAAACGAGCTAAATCCCTTGGGGCTAATACGATCCGTTTAGACACCTTTGATTGGCAAGGCCGTGCCTTCTACAAAGCCTTGGGCTACGAGGAAGTTGGTTCCTACTGCCATCATGAAGACGGCTATTCGGAGCACTTCTTTGTCAAATTTATATAGGAAAATGTATATGCTTTTTACTAACAGGTTAAACACAGAGCAGCTAACGGCTGTCAAACAGCTAATAAAAATCGTCCAGCAGTCAGATGGAACAGCACGGACGCCATATTTATCCAATATGCTGAATTTTGATCACGAGTTGCCTACATTTTTCTTGTCCTATGAGGGAGAGCAGCTGGTCGGTCTTTTGACGGTTTATGCGGATGAACCTGATGATGTGGAATTGGCTATTCTAGTTCACCCTGAGTTTCGCAGGCAAGGGATAGCGACTGATTTGCTAAATGCTTTCTATCGGGAGACGGCTGACTTTTCTCTTGCAGCACCGAACTTTTGGACGGAGCGGGCGTTTTTAGACAAGCATCCTGATTTTCCGGCTCAATGGAATCTGGTGGCAGATGAAGAGACAGATATTTGGTTAACGCGTGAGCGAGAACCCTATCTGGCCAAAACTCGCACTGATGTGCAGATGTGCCAAGCTGAGGAGGCACTTCTTCATGCTATCGCACAGTTTCAAAGTCAAACCTTTGACAATGATTATCAACTCAGTTTGCGTTATGCAAAAGAAGCCCTGCAGGACGAGGATAGTTGGCTCTATGTTCTTCTAAAAGAGAATCAGGTTATCGCGTCTTGTACGGTGGATCTCAGCTCGGACTACAATTACCTTTATGGCTTAGCAGTGTTGGAAAATTACCGTGGGCAAGGCTACGGCACATATCTTGTCCAGCAACTGGTCAATGAGTTGCTGAGTAAAAATGACAAACCATTTCAAATCGCAGTGGAGGATGATAATATCAGCGCCAAGCGTCTCTATGAAAAAATTGGCTTTGTCCAGCAGACCCAGATTATTTACCTAAAACCTGCTAAAGAGGAGTGATTATGTTACTGGAAGAGTTTGAAGATGGACCAGCAATAATTGAACCAGGAAGTCCAGCTGTTCAGAAACGAGCAAAAATCATTTGTGATACGCTAATTTATTCCTTTAATGGAGAGATTGTAGACCGCATTTGTCAGAAAGAAGGTGTTATCAAGGGTGGCTACCTTAATAGTCTCAACGGCCATCATCCTTGGTACATTTATGAAAAAGATGGCTTAAAGGTAGCGATAATGCTAGCGACCATTGGTGCTGCCATGGCTGTCGGTCAGCTAGAGGAGCTAAACGCCCTTGGTTTTAAGAAATTCATTGTTTTGGGGTCTTGCGGTGTTTTGGATAAATCCATCGCGGCAGATAAGATTATTTTACCTGCGTCAGCTCTACGGGACGAGGGAGTGAGCTATCATTATGCTCCAGCTAGCGATGAGATTGACTATGATGAAGCTTTGTTATTAACCATGGAAAAAGCCTTGGACAAGCAAGAGATTGAGCATGTGCGGGCGAAATCTTGGACGACCGATGCCTTTTACCGGGAAACGGCGGAAAAGGTCAAGCGGCGCCTTGAAGCTGGTGCGACCGTGGTTGATATGGAAGCATCAGCCATTATGGCTTGGGCCCAATTTCGAAAGGTTCAGGTCTATCAGTTTTTCTACACGGCCGACTACGTGGACCACAAGAGGAATATCTGGGACAAGCGTAAGGAAGAACGTACAGCAGATGTGATGGTCTTTTTCGAGATTGCTTTGACGATTGCACAGGAGGTGTGAAATGAGAGTCTTTCTCAAAACTTATTGGGCTTATTTGCTGCTTGTGATCGGTTTTTGTGGTTTGGCGGTGAATTATTTCCTATCTGATAAGATTTGGATGGGAATTATCTGGCTGACAGTAGCTATGACTTGGTTTAATCGTCTTTGCCAGAAATACCAGCAGGATCAGAAAAATAAGTAGTGAAGATTGAACGCAGCCCAAGGCAATGTTTGGTGGCTGTTCTGGAAATGGATAAAATAACTTTTTCGAAAACGATTGCAATCCATCCTCTTTTACTCTATAATGAATTGAAATCAAATAAAATTGTCCATTTCACTTCGTATGTCCATAGGAATAGGTAAGGCTCTATGAATAAAAAGCTTACTGCTATTGTTAGTTTCCTTTTATTATTGGTAGGAATAATAGGTTTAAAAACGATCTTTAAATCGCCTGATACATTCACTACTCATTCAAAAACAGACTTTTATATCATCAGTTATGGAGATGTTCAAGGATATCGTTTTAAGAACAATTCTCTGAAACAAACTTCAAAAGACAAGATCCAGCTTGTAAAAGGACAGATTAACCCTGCAGTTCAGAGGGCTGAAATAGACAAGCGTTATCTACTCTTTTCTGAAGAAGGGCCACCCCTTGGAGTTGTCGGTAGAATTATTGCCATGGATTTTCAAAAAGGAACCATTAAATATAATCAAACACCTGATTACGCTTACTCTTCATCTGGTATTTCTGCAAGTTACTATTTTACTTCAGAAGCTAGCACCGACAGTACCTTCCTAGCCTCTTTTGATTCAAATTTAAAGGAAGTTAGTAAATACACCTTTGATGAGGCTGTTCTTGGCAGAGATTTCTCAGTAGATGACAATATTCTCTATTTTTTAGGGACGAAAGTACATGGGGATGGTAATTATCCGACCGATTTATATAAGCTAGTCAGTGATAATGGAAAGGTTCATCTCGAAAATGTAGAGAGGCTTTTCGAAACTTCAGATAAAACGTATTTGTTTGGCGATAATATCGTAAAAAACAACAACTTATACGCTGCTGTAAACGGTTATAGGATAAATAGCACTAAAGAAAGAATTCCTATAGGCCAAATGTTGACATATGACATGCAAACAGGACATAAGGCATTGATAGATTTGCCAGAAATTGCTCCCCTTAATATTTTTGACTTAGGCCAAGATATGATTGCTATTGAGCATGAAAGAAATGATTCTAGAAAGCTTGGTTTCAGTTTGTTTAATTTGAACAATAACAGCTCATCTTTCATTGATTTATCCACTTTTGGTCTATCAGTTGAAACGGACTATATAAAAGATGTTAAACGTTTAAATAATGACCTGTTATTGATATTGTCTGGAAGTCAGTTACTCATTTACAATACACTTACAAGTCAGGTAGTTTTGCAAGAAAGTAATATGAGTCCAGATTCTTTCCATATTTGGGTTAATAGGCAATAGAAATGATAAATCAAAGAGATAAAAACGGGGTTTAGCCTACTTTTGTGCAATGGGTGCTTTACTCCGTTTTGTGATATAATGGGATTATTAGAAATGTAAAGTGAGTTTTCAGATGACAATTTCCATTTACGATACCATGAGTCGCAGTCTACGTGAGTTTGTCCCGCTTGAGGAGGGCAGGGTCAAGATGTATGTCTGTGGACCAACGGTTTATAACTATATTCATATCGGCAACGCCCGGAGTGTGGTGTCTTTTGATACCATTCGGCGTTACTTTGAGTACCGCGGGTTTGAGGTGACCTATATTTCCAACTTCACCGATGTGGACGATAAGATTATCAAGGGCGCTGCTGCAGCTAAGATGGACACCAAGGCCTTTGCGGATAAATTTATCAAAGCCTTTCGTGAGGATGTGACCAAGCTGGGCGTCAAGCCTGCAACTGTTCACCCACGGGTCATTGACTATGTGGCTGAGATTATCGCCTTTGTGGCGGATTTGATTGCTAAAGGGTACGCTTACGAGAGTAGTGGCGATGTTTATTTCCGAGTTGAGAAAGCTAAGGATTATGCCAAGCTAGCCAATAAAACCCTTGAAGACCTAGAACTGGGCGCCAGCGGTCGGGTTGATGCGGAAACACAGCTTAAGGAAAATCCCGTTGACTTTGCTCTTTGGAAAGCAGCCAAGCTTGGCGAAGTGTCTTGGGACAGCCCTTGGGGAACAGGACGTCCTGGTTGGCATATTGAATGCTCAGTCATGGCGACCGAGTTGCTCGGGGATACCATTGATATCCATGGCGGTGGTGCTGATCTTGAATTTCCGCACCATACCAATGAAATCGCCCAGTCCGAAGCCAAAACTGGTCAGACTTTTGCCAATTACTGGATGCACAATGCCATGCTCAATATTGACAATGAGAAGATGTCTAAGTCTTTAGGCAATTTTGTGACGGCCCATGATATGTTGGAAAAAGTGGACGGGCAGGTTTTGCGTTTCTTCCTAGCCACCCAGCATTATCGCCGTCCGCTCAATTACACAGACAAGGCTGTTCAGGATGCCGAAATTAACCTCAAGTACCTGAAAAATGCTTACACTCAGGATTTTACCGATCAGACAGATCTTGAAAAATGGCAGAGCTTAAAGGCTGATTTTGTACAGGCTATGGACGATGATTTCAATACGGCAAATGGTATTACCACCGTCTTTGACATGGCTAAATTCATTAACTCAGGTAATTATAACCAAACTATCAAAGAGGAGTTCGCGGCCATTTTAGCTGTTTTTGGTATTGTATTTGAGACCGAAGTGCTGGATGAGGAGATTGAAGCCTTGATTGCAGAGCGTCAGGATGCCCGTGCCAAGCGCGACTTTGCCACAGCAGATCGCATTCGGGACGAATTGGCTGCCCAGGGTATTAAGTTGTTAGACACTAAGGACGGTGTGAGGTGGCTTCGTGACTAAGGTTGATGTCAGTTTAATCAATGGGATTGCCCTAGCCTTTGAAGGCGATGCCGTTTATTCCATGTATATTCGCAGGCACTTAATCTTTAAAGGCCAGACCAAACCTCGTCAATTGCATCGCTTGGCAACTCATTATGTGTCGGCCAAGGCTCAGGCTATGTTAATCAATCTCCTGCTAGAGCAAAAGCTTCTGACAGAGGAAGAAGAGGCTATCTATAAACGAGGCCGCAATGCCCCGACCCACACCAAGGCCAAGAATACCGACATCATCACCTACAAGATGTCGACAGGCTTTGAAGCGGTGATTGGCTACCTCCACATGCTGGAGCGGACTGAGCGGCTTGAAGAGTTGATCGGCTGGTGTATTGCAACTATTGAAGAAAACTAAACGGAAGAGACTTGTCTTACCAAGTTTCTTTTTGTTATAATAGCACCATGGAACATACTGATATTGTCTACGGGGTGCACGCCGTAACAGAAAGCCTTCGGGCAAACACTGGAAATAAGCTCTATATCCAAGACGATCTTAGAGGAAAAAATGTAGAGACGATCAAGCAGTTGGCGACTGAGAAAAAAGTCTCCATTTCATGGACACCGAAAAAGAGCCTGTCTGAGATGGTAGACGGGGCTGTCCATCAAGGATTTGTTCTACGTGTGGCTGAATTTGCCTACGCTGAGCTGTCCCAGATTTTAAAAAAGGCAGAGCAGGAGGACAATCCTCTCATTCTTATCTTGGACGGCTTGAACGACCCGCATAATTTTGGCTCTATTTTGCGAACGGCTGACGCGACCAATGTGTCTGGGGTCATCATTCCCAAACATCGTGCCGTTGGGGTGACACCTGTCGTCTCCAAGACGTCAACTGGTGCGGTGGCTCATGTGCCTATTGCTCGAGTAACCAATCTCAGTCAGACGCTTGACACCTTGAAAGAAGCTGGTTTCTGGATTTTTGGAACAGATATGAACGGAACGTCGGTTCATAAGTGGAATACTAGTGGAAAATTAGCCCTGATTATCGGGAATGAAGGCAAGGGGATCAGTCCCAATATCAAAAAGCAAGTCGATGAGATGATCACCATTCCTATGAGTGGTCATGTACAGAGCCTCAATGCCAGTGTTGCAGCGGCGGTTCTCATGTACGAAGTTTATCGTCATCGCAAGTGAGGAGTTTTATGAGTTTTCAGATTTTAACCGATTCCACAGCGGATTTACCAGAACAATGGCTGGCAGATAATGCTGTCCAAGTTCTAGGCTTAACTGTTCAAGTTGATGGTATGCATTTTGAGACTGTTGGGGCAGAGCGACTGACTAGTCCTGTATTGTTAGAAAAGATGGCAGCAGGTAGTCAGCCAACAACTAGCCAAATCAATGTTGGCCAATTTGAAGAGGTCTTTCGAAATCATGCTCAAAATGGAGAAGCCTTGCTCTATATCGCTTTTTCGTCAGTCTTATCAGGGACCTATCAGTCGGCGGTTATGGCGCGTGATATTGTTATAGAAGAATTTCCTGAAGCCATTATTGAAATTGTAGATACTTTGGCCGCCTCAGCTGGGGAAGGTTATCTGGTTATGGAGGCTGCGGAAGTCCGTGCAGCAGGTGGCAGTCTGAGTGAAGCCAAGGCTAGAGTTGAAAATTTAGCACCACGCTTGAAAACTCATTTTTTGGTTGATGATCTTAATCATTTGATGCGTGGTGGTCGTATTTCCAAAGCCTCTGCTGTTATTGGTGGAGTTATTAATATCAAACCAATCATCAGTATCCAATCTGATGGAAGTCTAGGAACAGCTGCTAAAGCCCGTGGTAAGAAAAAAGCGATTGCTGAGTTCGTTCGTCTAGGTCTTAATGATTTGGCCGAATCAACCGTCATTGTGGCTTACGCTGATGACCAAGAAGCGGCAAAAGCTATTAAAAACGAGATTTTAAAAGACCCTCGTGTAAAACAAGTCCTGCTCTTTCCGCTTGGTCCAATCATCGCAGCTCATGTGGGGTCAGGAACCCTTGCCTTATTTACAATTGGAAATAAAGCACGCTAAAGTTAAGAATATGTGATTACAAGCAAAAGATTGAAAGTGTTTTTGACAATCAAGGTAATTTTTGACAGGCCAAATTTTCTGGAGAATCCATCACTTTCTGTAAACTATATAATTTGTCTGAAAAATTTTTCTAGCTTTAGCAGATAAGTGCAAGAATTTAAAAGGAAATAGCAACTCATAATTTTAAAATGCCTTTTAGTAGTCAGCGCTAAAGGCATTTTTGATAGGCTCATCCCGAAACGCTGATAGCAGAGTCCGTATTTCCCGAAAGGTTTAGTTAGGCGATGATCGTAAAAATCTTGTCTTGCTTTTACTGTGAGCGACTTCTAATCTCTCCCTTGTTCAATTGGAGAGAGAATGATTTTGTGACAACGAGTCTTGAAGCAGATTGGGAGTGCTATCAATGGGTCTGCTTTTGTCTTTCTTTAAGTATTCAAACAAGAAGTTACGAAAATAAGGCAAAAAAGGTAACTTCCAGAGTAAGTTCCACCAGTCTCAGCAGTGGACATTAGTGTGAGAAAAAATCGTTTAAATCAGTGGGTATTAGTCACAGATTAAGTTTCATTGATTTTTCATTTCCCTTTATTGGTGAGCTTTTTAACGGTTTCTGGTCTCAAAAAAGGGTACACGAAAATAACCGAATCCGAAAGTGTTTCAGATTAAATTCCGCTGGTGTGGAAGTTACCAAGAAAAAAATAAAAATATAGCATCAAATGTCTTGCATTCTCGTTGGAGATTTGGTATCATATTATGGTGCTGTAAAAATAACAGCTTTAGCTTTGACGCGAGAGGTTGCGACACGCTTGGTTGCATTGCCACGCAACACGTGTTGGTTTTCTCGAAGAGCTAGCCTATTATCTTAAATAGACGAAAAGGAGAACAAGATGGCAAACAAAAAAATCCGCATCCGCTTGAAAGCATACGAACATCGTACGCTTGATACAGCTGCTGCAAAAATCGTAGAATCAGCTACTCGTACTGGTGCACAAGTTGCAGGTCCAGTACCGCTTCCAACAGAGCGTAGCCTCTACACAATCATTCGTGCGACTCACAAATACAAAGACTCTCGCGAACAGTTCGAAATGCGCACTCACAAACGTTTGATCGATATCATCAACCCAACACAAAAAACTGTTGATGCTTTGATGAAGCTTGATCTTCCAAGTGGTGTAAACGTCGAAATCAAATTGTAATCAAGTCATTAAAGAAAGTAAGTGTTGGAGTAACATCAAACACAGGCTGAACTTCTTTTGAAAAAGAGATGCGATCGCTATAGTTTTGACTAGATTGCGGCTGTGTATCCCTTTGGATATAAATCTTTCGTTTCTTCGTTAGATTTCCTATTTCGCTGAAAGCAGTTTGGCGTCTATGTATCTTGGTTTGAGCATAAAAAACGCTCATTAAAAACTTTTTAAACAAAAATTTAGAAAAGGAAACATTTTCTCATGACAAAAGGAATCTTAGGGAAAAAAGTGGGAATGACTCAAGTCTTCACTGAATCAGGCGAATTCATCCCTGTAACTGTCATCGAAGCAACACCAAACGTAGTGCTTCAAGTGAAAACAGTTGAAACAGACGGTTATGCTGCTGTTCAAGTTGGTTTTGATGACAAACGTGATGTATTGAGCAACAAACCTGCCAAAGGCCATGTCGCTAAAGCTAACACGGCTCCTAAGCGCTTCATTCGTGAATTCAAAAACATTGAAGGCTTAGAAGTTGGTGCAGAAATCACTGTAGACACATTTGAAGCTGGTGATGTTGTTGATGTCACAGGTACAACTAAAGGTAAAGGTTTCCAAGGTGTTATCAAACGCCACGGTCAATCTCGTGGTCCAATGGCTCACGGTTCTCGTTACCACCGTCGTCCAGGTTCGATGGGTCCTGTTGCACCTAACCGTGTATTTAAGGGCAAGAACCTCGCAGGTCGCATGGGTGGCAACCGTGTAACGATTCAAAACCTTGAAATCGTACAAGTTGTTCCAGAAAAGAACGTTATCCTGATCAAAGGTAACGTACCAGGTGCTAAGAAATCTCTTATCACTATCAAATCAGCAGTTAAAGCTGGTAAATAATAAGGAAAGGGGAATTCAGTCAACATGGCAAAAGTAAAATTGTTTGATCAAACTGGTAAAGAAGCTGGCGAAGTAACATTGAACGACGCAGTCTTCGGCATTGAACCAAACGGGTCAGTTGTTTTTGATGTTATCATCAGTCAACGCGCTAGCCTTCGCCAAGGTACTCATGCGGTTAAAAACCGTTCAGCAGTATCAGGTGGTGGACGTAAACCATGGCGTCAAAAAGGGACAGGTCGTGCCCGTCAAGGTTCTATCCGTTCTCCACAATGGCGTGGTGGTGGTGTTGTCTTCGGACCAACTCCACGTTCATACGGCTACAAACTTCCACAAAAAGTTCGTCGCTTGGCATTGAAATCAGTTTATTCAGAAAAAGTTGCTGAAAACAAATTTGTAGCTGTTGAGTCTCTTTCATTTGCAGCTCCAAAAACTGCTGAGTTTGCAAAGATTCTTGCAGCACTTAGCCTTGATACAAAAGTTTTGGTTATTCTTGAAGAAGGAAACGAATTCGCTACATTGTCAGCTCGTAACCTTCCGAATGTTAAGGTGGCAACTGCAACAACTGCAAGTGTTCTTGACATTACAAGTGCGGATAAACTTCTTGTAACAAAAGCAGCTATCTCTACTATTGAGGAGGTTCTTGCATAATGAATTTGTACGACGTCATTAAAAAACCTGTCATCACTGAAAAGTCTATGACTGAACTTGAAGCAGGCAAATATGTTTTTGAAGTTGACACTCGCGCGCATAAACTTTTGATCAAGCAAGCTGTTGAAGCTGCTTTCGAAGGTGTAAAAGTTGCCAACGTCAACACTGTAACTGTGAAACCAAAACAAAAGCGCATGGGGCGTTACGTTGGTTACACAAGCAAAGTTAAAAAAGCAATCATCACTTTGACAGCTGATTCAAAAGCTATTGAGTTGTTTGCTGCAGAAGCTGAGTAATCTAAGGAGGAATTAACGTGGGTATTAAAGTTTATAAACCAACGACAAATGGCCGTCGTAACATGACTTCTTTGGATTTCGCTGAAATCACAACAAGCACACCAGAGAAAACCTTGCTTGTTTCTTTGAAGAAAACAGCTGGTCGTAACAACAACGGTCGCATCACAGTTCGTCACCACGGTGGTGGACACAAACGCCATTACCGTTTGATTGACTTCAAACGTAACAAAGATGGTGTTGAAGCAGTTGTTAAAACAATCGAGTACGATCCAAACCGTACAGCGAACATCGCTCTTGTACACTACACTGACGGTGTTAAAGCTTACATTATCGCTCCAAAAGGTCTTGAAGTTGGTCAACGCATCGTTTCTGGTCCAGAAGCTGATATCAAGGTGGGGAACGCTCTTCCGCTTGCTAACATTCCAGTTGGTACTGTAATCCACAACATTGAGTTGAAACCAGGTCGTGGTGGAGAGTTAGTGCGTGCTGCTGGTGCATCTGCTCAAGTATTGGGTCAAGAAGGTAAGTACGTCCTTGTTCGTCTTCAATCAGGCGAAGTTCGTATGATTCTTGGAACTTGTCGTGCTACTGTTGGTAGCGTCGGTAACGAGCAACAATCACTTGTTAACCTTGGTAAAGCGGGTCGTAGTCGTTGGAAGGGTATCCGTCCAACTGTTCGTGGTTCTGTAATGAACCCTAACGATCACCCACACGGTGGTGGTGAAGGTAAAGCACCAGTTGGTCGTAAGGCACCATCTACACCATGGGGCAAACCAGCTCTTGGTCTTAAAACACGTAATAAGAAAGCTAAATCAGACAAACTTATCGTTCGTCGTCGTAACCAGAAGTAATAATCTAGTTGCGTATCTTACGTTGATTGATTCAGTCAATCAAATCTTCCGCCAGCTCGGTAGGGTCTGTCAGGAAAAGAAATCTAATTTGCATGTATGTAAAATAGTTCTGACCTTATCCCAAGCCGCTGTGGTACATTATTTAAAGGAGAAAACTACATAATGGGACGTAGTCTTAAAAAAGGACCTTTCGTCGATGAGCATTTGATGAAAAAAGTTGAAGCTCAAGCAAACGATGAAAAGAAAAAAGTCATTAAAACTTGGTCACGTCGTTCAACGATTTTCCCAAGCTTTATCGGTTACACAATCGCAGTTTATGATGGTCGTAAACATGTTCCTGTTTACATTCAAGAGGACATGGTAGGTCACAAACTTGGTGAATTCGCGCCAACTCGTACTTACAAAGGCCATGCAGCTGACGACAAGAAAACAAGACGTAAATAATAGAAGGAGAACACAATGGCAGAAATTACTTCAGCTAAAGCAATGGCTCGTACAGTGCGTGTTTCACCTCGTAAAACACGTCTTGTACTTGACACTATTCGTGGCAAAAACGTTGCAGACGCAATTGCTATCTTGACATTCACTCCAAACAAAGCTGCGGGGATCATCTTGTCAGTGTTGAACTCAGCTGTTGCTAATGCTGAAAACAACTTTGGTTTGGAAAAAGCTAACTTGGTCGTTAGCGAAGCTTTCGCCAATGAAGGACCAACGATGAAACGTTTCCGTCCGCGCGCGAAAGGTTCAGCTTCACCGATCAACAAACGTACAGCCCACATCACTGTGGTTGTATCTGAAGTAAACTAGGAGGTAAAAACGTGGGTCAAAAAGTACATCCAATCGGTATGCGTGTCGGTATTATCCGTGACTGGGATGCCAAATGGTACGCTGAAAAAGAATACGCGGATTACCTCCATGAGGATCTTGCAATCCGTAACTTCATCAAAAAAGAATTAGCTGACGCGTCTGTTTCGACAATCGAAATTGAACGTGCAGTAAACAAAGTTATCGTTTCACTTCACACTGCGAAGCCAGGTATGGTGATTGGTAAAGCTGGTAGCAATGTTGATGCACTTCGTGCACAATTGAACAAATTGACTGGTAAGCAAGTTCACATCAACATCATCGAAATCAAACACCCTGATCTTGATGCTCATCTTGTTGGTGAAGGAATTGCTCGTCAATTGGAGCAACGTGTGGCATTCCGCCGTGCTCAAAAACAAGCTATCCAACGTACAATGCGCGCTGGTGCTAAAGGAATTAAAACTCAGGTTTCTGGTCGTTTGAACGGTGCAGATATCGCTCGTAGCGAAGGATACTCTGAAGGTACAGTTCCACTTCATACACTTCGTGCGGATATTGACTACGCTTGGGAAGAAGCAGATACTACTTACGGTAAACTAGGTGTTAAAGTATGGATTTACCGTGGTGAAGTCTTGCCGGCTCGTAAAAACCAAGGAGGTAAATAACACATGTTAGTACCTAAACGTGTAAAACACCGTCGTGAATTCCGCGGAAAAATGCGCGGTGAAGCTAAAGGTGGAAAACAAGTAGACTTTGGTGAATACGGTCTACAAGCGACAACAAGTCACTGGATCACTAACCGTCAAATCGAAGCTGCCCGTATTGCTATGACACGTTATATGAAACGTGGTGGTAAAGTTTGGATCAAAATCTTCCCTCACAAATCATATACAGCTAAAGCTATCGGGGTTCGTATGGGTTCTGGTAAAGGGGCACCTGAAGGTTGGGTAGCGCCAGTAAAACGTGGTAAGGTAATGTTTGAAGTTGCTGGTGTATCTGAAGAAGTTGCACGCGAAGCTTTGCGCCTTGCTAGCCACAAATTGCCAGTTAAATGTAAATTCGTCAAACGCGAAGCAGAATAAGGAGAAGACATGAAACTTCAAGAAATTAAAGATTTTGTCAAAGAACTTCGTGGCCTTTCTCAAGAAGAACTTGCTAAAAAGGAAAACGAACTCAAGAAAGAATTGTTTGAGTTGCGTTTCCAAGCAGCTGCAGGTCAACTTGAGCAAACTGCTCGCTTAAACGAAGTTAAAAAGCAAATTGCACGTGTAAAAACAGTGCAATCTGAAATCAAATAATAGACTAGGGAAGGAGAATTTTCAATGGAACGCAATAAACGTAAAGTCCTTGTAGGGCGTGTTGTGTCTGACAAAATGGATAAAACAATCACTGTTGTAGTTGAAACGAAACGTAACCACCCAGTCTATGGTAAACGTATTAACTACTCTAAAAAATACAAAGCACATGACGAAAACAACGTTGCCAAAGAAGGCGATATCGTTCGTATCATGGAAACTCGTCCACTTTCAGCTACAAAACGTTTCCGTTTGGTAGAAGTTGTGGAAGAGGCAGTTATCATCTAATTAACCAGAAAGGAGAAAACTTAAATGATTCAAACAGAAACACGTTTGAAAGTCGCTGACAACAGTGGTGCCCGCGAAATCTTGACCATCAAAGTTCTTGGTGGTTCAGGACGTAAATTCGCTAACATCGGTGATGTTATCGTCGCTTCAGTTAAACAAGCAACTCCTGGTGGTGCGGTTAAGAAAGGTGACGTTGTAAAAGCTGTTATCGTTCGCACTAAAACAGGTGCTCGCCGTCCAGATGGTTCATACATCAAGTTCGACGACAATGCTGCTGTTATCATCCGTGAAGACAAAACACCTCGCGGAACGCGTATCTTTGGTCCAGTTGCACGTGAACTCCGCGAAGGCGGCTATATGAAGATCGTGTCCTTGGCGCCAGAAGTGCTTTAATTGATTATAACGATTTGAAAAAGGAATAAGACAAGATAGCAAATGATGGATAGTGCTAACGTTCATCAAATGAGTTAACGAAGCCATATTCCTTAAATCAGATCAATAATAAAACACAAACGAAGTCCCCTAGGAGCTATCCTAGGGTGCCCATTCGGGCGTAAGAAATACATAGGAGAAAACCATGTTTGTAAAAAAAGGCGACAAAGTTCGCGTGATTGCAGGTAAGGATAAAGGAACTGAAGCTACAGTTCTTGTTGCATTACCAAAAGTAAACAAAGTTATCGTTGAAGGCGTAGCTAAAGTTAAGAAACACCAAAAACCAAACAACGAGTACCCTCAAGGTGCTATCGTTGAAAAAGAAGCTCCAATCCACGTTTCAAACGTTCAAGTATTGGATAAAAATGGTGTTGCTGGACGCGTCGGCTACAAGTTTGTAGACGGTAAAAAAGTTCGCTACAATAAAAAATCAGGCGAAATGCTTGACTAATCACGAAGGAAAGGAGAAGTATAATGGCTAATCGTTTAAAAGAAAAATATCTTAAAGAAATTGTTCCTTCATTAGTTGAACAATTTAACTATAGCTCAGTAATGGCAGTGCCTAAGGTTGATAAAATCGTTATCAATATGGGTGTTGGTGATGCTGTATCAAATGCGAAAAACCTTGAAAAGGCTGCTGAAGAATTAGCATTGATCTCAGGTCAAAAACCATTGATCACTAAAGCTAAGAAATCAATCGCCGGCTTCCGTCTTCGTGAGGGTGTTGCTATCGGTGCAAAAGTTACCCTTCGTGGCGAGCGCATGTATGAATTCTTGGATAAATTGGTATCAGTTTCTCTTCCACGTGTACGTGACTTCCACGGTGTGCCAACAAAATCATTTGATGGACGTGGTAACTACACGCTTGGTATCAAAGAGCAATTGATCTTCCCAGAAATCAACTTTGATGATGTTGATAAGACTCGTGGTATGGATATCGTTATCGTTACAACAGCTAACACTGACGAAGAATCACGTGCTTTGCTTACAGGCTTAGGAATGCCTTTTGCAAAATAAGGGGAGGTAAAGAATGGCTAAGAAATCAATGATCGCTAAGAACAAACGCCCAGCGAAGTTCTCGACACAAGCTTACACACGCTGTGAAAAATGTGGCCGTCCACATTCCGTTTACCGCAAGTTTAAACTTTGCCGTGTTTGCTTCCGTGAATTGGCATACAAAGGTCAAATTCCAGGCGTTACCAAAGCTTCTTGGTAATGAAAATGATACTAAGCCCGCGATGAACATAGCAAAATTAGAAAGTTATCGCTGTTTGCTTGCAAACAAGATAGCTTATCTATTTTGCACAGAGTTCTAGGGCGAGTTCAAATAATGAAATGATGCAAAGGACGTTTAAAAATCCGTATGAAAATAGGAAGGCAACGTAGAAGTCATTGGACTTCAAGGAGACCTATCTTTTTCACTAGGATTTTAGTCCGTGCTCAAATAACATGATGTGAGAGCGTTAAACTCGCATATCACATGCCTTCGGGCACACATTAACTAGCAAGTGATTTAGTCAAACTACTAGTAAGAGGAGAAACTAAAAATGGTTATGACCGACCCAATTGCAGACTTTTTGACACGCATCCGTAACGCTAACCAAGCGAAACATGAAGTGCTTGAAGTGCCTGCATCAAACATTAAAAAGGGGATTGCAGAAATCCTTAAACGCGAAGGTTTTGTGAAAAACGTTGAAATCATCGAAGATGATAAGCAAGGAATCGTCCGCGTTTTCCTTAAATACGGTCCAAACGGTGAAAAAGTTATCACAAATTTGAAACGTGTTTCAAAACCAGGTCTTCGTGTTTACTCAAAACGCGACGATATTCCTAAAGTTCTTAATGGACTTGGCATTGCGATTATCTCCACATCAGAAGGTCTTTTGACAGATAAAGAAGCACGTCAAAAGAACGTTGGTGGGGAAGTTCTTGCATACGTTTGGTAATCTAAGATACTAAGGACGTTAAAAAATTCGTATGAAAATAGGAGATTGACGCAGAAGTCCGAGGGCTTCAAGGGAATCTATCTTTTTCACTAGGATTTTAGTCCGTGTTCAATTCAGCAAGCTTGTTGAATTGTTCGTATCAGATTTAAAGATAGAAACAAGATATTGGAGTCGAACACGCCTACAACTCTTTGAAAAGCACAGCTAATGCTTAATCAGCAAGTGCCTAGCGTCGTAAACGTCTGGACTTTCTTAGATTTCATCTGTGAAAGTCCTAGTCGTCCTGACGGGGGTGCGTCTTCGAAATCAAAGATTTCGGACTTACCGCCTATTTTTCTTTGAGTTGCTTAACGGCTAAGTATCTTGTTTGCCCCGTGAAAACTGGTCGCTAGTCGGCCTGACAATTTAACAGGAGAAAATAATAATATGTCACGTATTGGTAATAAAGTAATTACTTTGCCTGCAGGTGTTGAACTTTCTCAAGCTGATGGTGTAGTTACTGTAAAAGGTCCTAAAGGAGAGTTGTCGCGTGCGCTTTCCAAAGATATTGAAATCCGTGTTGATGGTGTTGAAGTAACGCTTCACCGTCCAAACGATTCAAAAGAAATGAAAACAATCCACGGTACAACCCGCGCTTTGCTTAACAACATGGTTGTTGGTGTTTCAGAAGGCTATAAAAAAGAGCTTGAAATGAGAGGTGTTGGTTACCGTGCACAATTGCAAGGTAGTAAATTAGTACTTGCAGTTGGTAAATCTCATCCAGATGAAGTTGAAGCTCCAGAAGGAATCACATTTGAGTTACCAAACCCAACTACGATTCATGTTTCTGGCATTGACAAAGAGGTTGTCGGCCAAACAGCGGCCTATATCCGCAGCCTTCGTTCACCAGAGCCTTATAAAGGTAAAGGGATTCGCTACGTTGGTGAGTACGTTCGTCTTAAAGAAGGTAAAACTGGTAAATAATCTTGAGCTTTTGCTAGGAGAATTTCTCCTAGTAGCTTAAGACTTCTAAGACCATTATATTAAGAGGAGAAATAAAGTGATTTCTAAACCAGATAAAAATAAAATCCGCCAAAAACGCCATCGTCGCGTTCGCGGTAAAATCTCTGGAACAGCTGAACGCCCACGTTTGAACATTTTCCGTTCTAATACAGGCATCTACGCTCAAGTGATTGATGACGTAGCGGGTGTCACACTCGCTCACGCTTCAACTCTTGATAAGGCTGTTTCAAAAGGAACAAAAACGGAGCAAGCCACTGAAGTTGGTAAGCTTGTTGCAGAACGTGCAGTTGCTAAAGGTATTACTGAAGTTGTCTTTGACCGCGGTGGATATCTCTATCATGGACGTGTAAAAGCTTTGGCTGATGCAGCCCGTGAAAACGGATTGAAATTCTAATAGGGAGGACACTAGAAAATGGCATTTAAAGACAACAATGCAGTTGAACTTGAAGAACGCTTGGTTGGTATCAACCGTGTTACTAAAGTTGTAAAAGGTGGACGTCGCCTTCGTTTTGCAGCCCTCGTCGTTGTAGGTGATCGTAATGGTCGTGTTGGATTTGGTACTGGTAAAGCGCAAGAAGTTCCAGAAGCAATCCGTAAGGCAGTTGAAGCTGCTAAGAAAAACCTCATCGAAGTTCCAATGGTGGGTACAACAATTCCTCACGAAGTCTATTCTGAATTTGGTGGCGCTCGTGTCTTGTTGAAACCTGCTGCGGAAGGTTCTGGGGTAGCTGCTGGTGGTGCGGTTCGTGCCGTTGTGGAATTAGCTGGTGTTGCTGACATCACGTCTAAGTCACTCGGTTCAAACACACCAATCAATATCGTTCGTGCAACTGTGGAAGGTTTGAAACAGTTGAAACGTGCTGAAGAGGTTGCGGCTCTCCGTGGCATCTCAGTTTCTGATTTAGCTTAAGAAAGGAGATTCTAATGGCTCAAATTAAAATTACTTTGACTAAGTCTCCAATCGGACGCAAA
Source organism: Streptococcus merionis DSM 19192 (assembly GCF_000380085.1). GTDB lineage: Bacteria > Bacillota > Bacilli > Lactobacillales > Streptococcaceae > Streptococcus > Streptococcus merionis. Next base: position 8,071 of record NZ_KB904559.1, on the reverse strand, counting down.
CCGAACCAACGAAAAACAGTTGTTGCACTTGGACTTGGTAAATTGAATTCTTCTGTTATCAAAGAAGACAACCCAGCTATTTTGGGTATGGTTAACACCATCGCTCACTTGGTAACTGTAGAAGAAGTTAAATAGGAGAGCGGGCAGAGCCATCATGGTGGTCTGTCCCAGACTCGTACAGAGGTTTTAAGTCGCTGGGAATCCCCTGCGACTTAAACACCATTCTATCGTATAGGCGAGTTTTAACAGTAGCCTCCCTTGACTACTGCTAAGGCGCTAGCATTTTACAAAAAATAGGAGAAAATGATAATGAAACTTCATGAATTAAAACCTGCAGAAGGTTCACGTAAAGTTCGCAACCGTGTCGGTCGTGGTACTTCATCTGGTAACGGTAAGACTTCAGGTCGCGGTCAAAAGGGTCAAAAGGCTCGTAGTGGCGGTGGTGTGCGTCTTGGTTTTGAAGGTGGTCAAACACCGCTCTTCCGTCGTTTACCAAAACGTGGTTTCACTAATATCAACACTAAAGAGTATGCTATTGTCAACCTTGATCAATTGAATACTTTTGAAGACGGTGCCGAAGTAACACCAGTAGCACTTGTTGAAGCTGGTATCGTTAAAGCCGAAAAATCAGGAATCAAAATTCTTGGTAACGGCGAATTGACTAAGAAATTGACTGTCAAAGCAGCTAAGTTTTCTAAATCAGCTGAAGAAGCAATCACAGCTAAAGGTGGCTCAATCGAGCTCATCTAACGAGGTGGCTTTACATGTTTTTTAAACTTTTAATAGAGGCACTTAAGGTCAAGCAGGTTCGATCCAAGATTTTATTCACTATTTTTATTATCTTGGTTTTTCGAATCGGGACTCATATTACAGTTCCAGGAGTTAATGCTGCTGCGCTAGGAGCACTCAGCGAATTGTCATTCTTAAACATGCTGAGTTTGGTTTCTGGTAATGCCATGCAAAACTTCTCTATTTTTGCTTTAGGTGTCAGCCCTTATATTACAGCTTCAATCTTTGTTCAGCTGTTGCAGATGGATATTTATCCCAAATTTGTCGAATGGGGCAAGCAGGGGGAGGTCGGTCGCCGTAAGTTAAATCAAGCGACCCGATGGATTTCTCTTTTCTTAGCTTTTGCTCAATCAATCGGTATTACCGGTGGCTTTGAGGCCTTGGCTAGTGCAAAACTAGTACCCAACCCAAATTGGCAAACTTATTTGATGATCGGGACGATTATGACGGCAGGAAGTATGATTGTGGTTTGGCTAGGTGAGCAAATCTCTGACAAGGGTTATGGAAACGGCGTTTCGATGATCATCTTTGCAGGTATTATTTCATCGCTTCCAAATATGATGCATTCCATCTACGAAGATAAATTTGTTAATATTTCTAGCGATCGCTTGGTGTCATCCATTATCTTTGTGGTGATATTGATTTTTGCAGTGCTTGCTATCGTCATGTTCACAACCTTTGTCCAACAGGCAGAATATAAAATCCCAATTCAGTATACAAAGCTTGCTCAAGGTGCACCGTCTAGTTCTTATCTTCCATTGAAGGTGAATCCAGCGGGAGTTATTCCAGTTATCTTTGCAAGTTCTATTACGGCAGTACCGAGTGCTGTGATTCAATTTTTTAGCGCTCGAAATCAAGATATTACTTGGCTGTCAAAATTGGGTAACTTATTCGTGACAACAACACCTGCTGGAATGCTTGTCTATCTTTTGTTTATTATTGTGTTTACGTTCTTCTATACATTTGTGCAGGTCAATCCTGAGAAGACTGCTGAAAATTTACAAAAGAGTGCGGCTTATATCCACGGTGTACGACCTGGACGCGAAACAGAAGCTTACTTATCAAAATTGCTGAAGCATTTGTCTCTAGTTGGTGCTTTATTCCTTGGCTTTGTTGCAATCTTGCCAATTCTAGCACAAAATGCATTTGGCCTTTCAAATGCTGTTGCCCTCGGTGGTACAAGTCTTTTGATCATCATTTCAACAGCTATTGAAGGAATTAAGCAACTAGAAGGATACTTGCTGAAGCGTAAATACACAGGCTTTATGAATAAATAAGGAAGCGCGGGGATTGTAACGTTAAAGAAAGTGACTTTGCAGTCAATGAAAAGAGCTGGGAATGTGGTCATTTCCAACCTTTATCCTCATTTTAACTGTCCAGAATTCGCGCGGCTGCTTGCTCCTATAAAGTCTGCTAAAACCAGTAAATGAAAAAGTCATCAGCTGAGGCTGAGACAGAAAGTACTCAGCCTCATTTCTTTTATCATTTGCCCCCAGTTTGACACAGTAGGTGTCTGGTTTGTAAAATGGGACACATCACTATTCTACAAACCTAGTCAGCAGTGACTCATTGGTGCTAAAACACCTAATGACCTACCTGTGCAGGGGTGAGCAGACAAAGTCGCTTTACGGCTTTTATCTCATCCCCTCTTCAAAATAGAGAGACTGAGTCATCAATGTCCAGTCTCTTCTGTTTTGTTTTTGAATAAGTTTGTCAAAGATGGCAGATTTATTGAAAAACAAAATAAGGAGTCGTTATGAATCTTTTAATTATGGGCTTGCCAGGTGCAGGTAAAGGAACTCAGGCTGCTAAAATCGTTGAGCAGTTTAAAGTTGCCCACATTTCAACAGGTGACATGTTCCGCGCAGCTATTGCCAATCAAACAGAGCTTGGGCTGCTCGCTAAGTCATACATGGACGGTGGAAATTTAGTGCCAGATGAAGTTACGAATGGCATTGTGAAAGAGCGTCTTGGCCAAGAAGATATTAAGGCTACAGGGTTCTTACTGGACGGTTATCCGCGTACCATTGAACAGGCTCATGCTTTAGATGCAGCGCTTGCTGAACTTGGGATCTCACTTGATGGCGTGATCAATATTGAAATTGATCCAGCAAAATTACAAGAGCGTTTAAGCGGTCGTATTATCCATAAAGCTACAGGTGAAACTTTCCATAAAGTCTTTAACCCACCAGCTGAAGGCTATAATGAAGAGGATTATTACCAGCGTGAGGATGATAAGCCTGAGTCGGTAGCTCGTCGCCTGGAAGTTAATATCAGCCAAAGTCAGCCGATTATTGAGCATTACCGCTCAAAGGGATTGGTTCATGACATTGAAGGTGATCAGGATATTGAAGAGGTTTATGCAGAGATTGAAAAAGTGCTCTCAAATCTCAAATAAAATGGCCACTCTACTTGCTTTTTACTTGAAATAATGGTATGATAAGCTAGTCTGACTTATAATTGTTACCTCTGTGTTCAGAGGACATCAAATCGAAATTTAAAGGGGGCTTTTGCGTGGCAAAGGAAGATGTGATTGAAATTGAAGGCAAGGTAGTTGATACTATGCCCAATGCAATGTTTACTGTCGAACTTGAAAATGGTCATCAGATTTTAGCAACAGTTTCAGGAAAAATTCGTAAGAATTATATCCGTATTTTGGTCGGTGACCGTGTTACTGTTGAGTTGAGTCCGTATGATTTGACAAGAGGCCGTATCACATACCGCTTTAAATAGTCGAAAAAATTGGAGGGATAAGAATGAAGGTAAGACCATCGGTTAAACCGATTTGCGAATACTGTAAAGTGATTCGTCGTAATGGTCGTGTTATGGTTATTTGCCCAGCAAATCCAAAACACAAACAACGTCAAGGCTAATAGATAGAAAGGAGAAAAAATGGCTCGTATTGCTGGAGTTGATATTCCAAATGATAAACGTGTAGTGATTTCATTGACTTACGTGTACGGTATCGGTCTTCCAACATCTAAGAAAATTTTAGCAGCTGCTGGAGTTTCAGAAGATATTCGTGTTAAAGACTTAACATCAGATCAGGAAGATGCAATCCGTCGTGAAGTAGATGCGATCAAAGTTGAGGGTGATCTTCGTCGTGAAGTAAACTTGAACATCAAACGTTTGATGGAAATTGGTTCATATCGTGGAATCCGTCATCGTCGTGGACTTCCTGTTCGTGGACAAAATACTAAAAACAACGCTCGCACTCGTAAAGGAAAAGCTGTTGCGATTGCAGGTAAGAAAAAATAAAATAGGAGGTAAAGAAATTGGCTAAACCAACACGTAAACGTCGTGTGAAAAAGAATATCGAGTCAGGTATTGCTCATATCCACGCGACATTTAACAACACAATTGTTATGATTACAGATGCACAAGGTAATGCTATTGCATGGTCATCAGGCGGTCAATTAGGTTTCAAAGGCCCTCGTAAGTCTACACCGTTTGCAGCTCAATTAGTATCTGAAGCAGCGGCTAAGGCAGCACAAGAGCATGGTCTTCGTACGGTTGAAGTTTCTGTTAAGGGCCCTGGTCCAGGTCGTGAGTCTGCTATTCGTGCACTTGCAGCAGCTGGTCTTGAAGTAACAGCTATCCGCGATGTGACTCCTGTGCCACACAATGGTGCTCGTCCTCCAAAACGTCGCCGTGTATAATTGATCATACAACTTACACAACAGACGTTGAAGAGGGAGTACTGTAAATGATTGAGTTTGAAAAACCAATAATAACAAAAATTGATGAAAACAAAGATTATGGCAAATTTGTAGTCGAACCGCTTGAACGTGGTTATGGCACAACTTTAGGAAATTCTCTTCGTAGAGTTCTGTTGGCCTCACTCCCTGGCGCTGCGATTACCTCTATTAAAATCGAGGGTGTCCTTCATGAATTTGACACTGTTCCAGGTGTTCGTGAAGACGTTATGCAAATTATCCTAAATGTAAAAGGAATTGCTGTAAAATCTTATGTAAATGACGAGAAGACAATCGAACTAGATATTGAAGGTCCAGCAGTTGTCACTGCAGGTGATATCTTGTCTGATAGCGATGTTGAAATCGTCAACCCAGATCATTATCTTTTCACAATTAGCGAAGGTAAGAGCTTTAAAGCTGTTATGACTGTAAACAAGGGTCGTGGCTATGCTCCTGCTGAAAGCAATAAAAAAGACGATGCTCCAGTTGGTACCTTAGCGGTAGATGCAATCTACACACCGGTATCAAAAGTCAATTACCAAGTTGAACCAGCTCGTGTGGGAAGCAATGATGGTTTTGACAAATTAACACTTGAAATCATGACAAACGGCACAATCATTCCAGAAGATGCGCTCGGTCTTTCAGCACGTATTTTAACAGAACACTTGGATCTTTTCACTGATTTGACAGAAGTTGCGAAGTCAGCTGATGTTATGAAAGAAACGGAGACCAGTTCTGAAGATAAGATGCTTGATCGCACCATTGAAGAGCTTGATTTGTCAGTTCGCTCTTATAACTGTTTGAAACGTGCAGGGATTAATACTGTATACGATTTGACAGAGAAAACTGAGCCAGAAATGATGAAAGTAAGAAACCTTGGACGTAAGAGTCTTGAAGAAGTTAAATATAAGCTTGCAGACTTGGGACTTGGTTTAAAAAACGATAAATAATAGAGGAGGAAGACATGGCATACCGTAAACTTGGACGCACTAGTTCACAACGTAAAGCGATGCTTCGTGATTTGACAACTGACTTGTTGATCAACGAATCAATCGTGACGACTGAAGCTCGTGCTAAAGAAATCCGTAAAACTGTTGAAAAAATGATTACGCTTGGTAAACGTGGGGACTTGCATGCTCGTCGTCAGGCTGCTGCATATGTTCGTAACGAAATCGCTTCAGAAAACTATGATGAAGAGTCAGATAAGTACACATCTACAACTGCACTTCAAAAGTTATTCTCTGAAATTGCACCTCGTTATGCAGAACGCAATGGTGGATACACTCGTATCTTGAAAACTGAGCCACGCCGTGGTGATGCTGCACCAATGGCTATCATTGAATTAGTATAAGATCATCAATTTTGTTGAGTGTTATGATGGTGGGTTTCTGTTTGAACCTTAGTCTAGCTCTGGTCTACTGCTGAGGCTTTGCCTCAGCGGTAACACTCATCAGATTTGTAGATGATATACGCTTGTTTATGAAATGACTCACATGTTTTGAATCATTTCATAAGCAGGCGTTTTTTGGGACACCTTGTCAACTGTGGTGACTCATAGCGTAACCGCCCGATAACGAAGCTCATTGTCAACTGTAGTGGGTTGAAGAAAAGCGGCTATAAAGTTAGATTCTAGAGAGGACTAGGTTGGTTCTCTCAATTTTGATGTTCAAAAAATTCAGAGACTCGGTTTGGTCGCTTGTCATTATAAGTCATATGGAACTTTTCTACCATTTGTCAAGTCTATCAATGGTTTTCAATCATATTTTGTAAAAAGTCAGTGGATTTATGGGATCTACTGACTCTTTTAAGTCGTTTAATTTTAAAAAAGGTACACTAAAATAGCACCTTATCTAGTGATTTTTTCGATAAGGTGTTACAATAATAACGCATAGCCAAACTTTATTGACTTTTGGTCGAATGGTAGTCGTACTGTTTGTTATGCGTTATGAGGTCATCCATCGTCCGAATAAGACGGTGCATAGCGGCAAGTATGTGGCTTGGTTGAGATCATCTGCGATTGTCTTTTTCTTTTGTCATAAAACTCCTAGCGATTTCACGATTGGACTGTCCTTCTTAAAGCCAACGTTCAATCTTTCTACGGTCAGCTAGTGTGAAATGTTTTCCTTTTGGTGTATAATAGTTTTGCATCTCAGAGTCTTTCTAATTGTTGTTTTGGTCGATTACAATTATATATCTCTCTGAGATGTTTTTTCATACCTATCAGGTGGCTAACTTCATTTTAGAACTTTCAATTGAAAATATATAAGCAGAATATTATGAATTATTGTAAACCAACATTTGAATCAATTGCAACATTCAAAGAAGATAAGAAAGAGCTATGAATAGGTAAGTTCCGTGATATTTTTAGAGGAAAAATCTCAGTAGGACCAACATGGTCGAGATGATGATATTAAGTATATTTTATTTTTCTGATATTTTTCTGAACTTTACATTATATACTGTGTCGTATCCAGGGTTACACTCTTGAAGAAATTTAGTTCAATAATGAGTTCTGGCATTACTTGTAATTATCGGAAGTGGGACACATGAAGAACTATTAGAGTCGGTTCCTTTATATAGAGAATTAGCAAAAGAACAATTTTTAGTTTGAGGTGCATCATGTCTAAAGATATTGAAATAAAACATATTACAAAAAAATATAATAAAACAACGATTTTAAATGATGTTTCTTTTACTGCAGAGGTAGGGAAAGTCACAGCATTTTTGGGTCCTAATGGAGCAGGGAAAAGTTCTACTTTGAGAATTCTCCTTGGACTAGACACTGCCACATCAGGAACGGCTCTAATAGGAGGAGAAAAATATTCGACCATAGTCTGTCCTCTTTTAACAGTAGGATCCTCTTTTGATGGAGTGGGTTCTCCAGGAGATCGCACAGTTAGTCAGTATTTAAAAATTGCAGCTGCCAGTAATGGGATTAGTTTTTCAAGAATTGCTGAAGTTTTAAAAATTACGGATATTGAACATAAGAAAAATTCTAGGATTGATAGTTTATCTTTAGGAGAAGGTCAAAGATTAGGTATTGCAACTGCATTGTTAGGTGAACCACAATATCTTATTTTGGATGAACCAACTAATGGGCTGGATCCTAGCGGTATTCGCTGGTTTAGAAATTTTATTAAAGAACAAGCGAATAACGGCAAAACTATATTGTTATCTTCCCATATATTGTCCGAGGTTGAAGCAGTAACCGACTATGTTGTTTTTATTAATAAAGGCAATATTGTCTCTAAAGGAGATTTGAAAACAATGATGGCTGGTTTCGATAGTTTGGAAGAAGTTTTCTTGGCTCCTTGTCAACTGTAGTGGGTGACTTATCATTAAGCACGAGAGAGAATCAGAATGGTTCTCTCTTTTGTGATGTTCAAAGCGATGAGAATTTTCGTTTTGAAGTTCTTGAAATTTCGGAAGCCAAAAGCTTGTCGTTTGATATCCTTGATGAGCTTGTTGGTGGCCTCCAGCTTGGCGTTAGAATAAGGAAGATTTAAAGCATTGGTAATGTAAGCTTTGTATTTCAGAAAGGTTCTGAAGACTTTTTTAAAAGTAGGGTTGGCCGTTGAGACGTTTTC
>NZ_KB904558.1 GCF_000380085.1 Streptococcus merionis DSM 19192 | reverse complement strand
TTTGACTACAAAACATTTATCCCTGAAAATGTTGCCAAGGTGAAAAAGCAAGTTGATGACTTCATCGCAGAATATGAAAGGACACATCGTCCACTCACGCCACTTGAACCAGCGATTGTAGAGACAACAGAGATCCAAAAAGAAGCNATCGACTATCTCAAACAAGAAATTCCAGCGAACGATCTTGAAAAAGGGAAACGTCGTGTCAAAGTCGTTGGACAAAAAGGTGAAAAAGAAATCACTTATAAAGTCCGTAAGCGAGGCGATCAGGTTCTTTCTCGTGACAAAGTCAACGAAAAAATCACCAAAGAAGCAGTTACAGAAGTCATTGAAGTTGGCACAAAAGAAGTGAAACCGAGCCAACCAAAACCACACACACCTGAAATTAAGACACAGAAGAAGAGAGAAGTCGAAATTCCGTTTGAAACCAAGCAAGTTGAAAACAAGGACTTGCCAAAAGGTCAAACACGTGTAAAACAAGAAGGTAAAGTTGGTATTCGCACCACTGTCGAAGAAATCACGACAAAAGACGGAAAAGTAGTGTCACGTGAGATAATCATTGATGAAGTGACTACTCAGCCGATTGCGCGCATNATCGAAGTTGGTACAAAAGTGGAAACTCCGCTGGAAATTGTCGAAAGCGAAGAAACTGAAACACAGGATATTGCTTACGAGACAAAAGAGGTTTCAAATCCTAACCTGCCAAAAGGTCAGCGTAAAGTAACNACTCCGGGTCAAAAAGGCCAAAAAACAATCACTTACAAGGTCAAAAAGCAGGGTGATAAAGTGATTTCACGNGAANAAATCAGTGAACAAGTAATAAAAGCCCCCGTGACCGAAGTGGTTGAAGTTGGCACGAAAGAAGTNAAACCAGTNCCATCAAAACCTGAAACNAANACACAGCAAGAGAAAAATGAAATGGGCACAAAAGAGCCTGAAAAGATGGCTCCAGAAATGGCTCAAAAATCTCAAAAACAAGTTTCTTCTGGCACTCAAAAAGGTTCATCTGACAAGACACCTAAGAAACAGTTGCCAAATACAGGGGAAGCAACAAGTGTCTTTGTAGCACTGGGTAGTGTATTACTTATCCTAGTGGTCTCTCTGATAATCCAAAAGAAGAAAAAGTCAGAAAAGTAATCTTGCCTAGATTATTCTTCTAATTGACACTATGCACTTACTGGTAGTAGGAGAATGCTAATTTATTCAAGCGTTCTCCCTATCTGCATTGGCCATGAGTAGGGGCTTAGACAAACCAAAAAGACCTAACGAGACGAATGTTCTGGTTAGGTCTTTTGGCTGTTTTTCAGTGAAGTTAGTAAACCATTTAAAAAAAGCAACTAGACGAAAGTCACAAAATAAGGTATAATTGAGTGGAACATTTAATGAGGGGCCTTAGCTCAGCTGGGAGAGCGTTTGGCTGGCAGCCAAAAGGTCAGGGGTTCGATCCCCCTAGGTTCCATATTTACTTCGTGCGGTTTCGGTTAACGTTGGTGTGTCAGCGTTTTTTTATTTTTAGTCTTCCGAAAGGAATTGGGGAAATACTATTCTTGCTCGGTAAAAACAGGGAAACGCGGTGGTTTGAAGAAATGAGACCATCCGCTGGATAGTTTCAGCCTGAGTTAAAAACTTTAGTTGGTCACTCTCTTTCGGCCAACAAAAAAGCCCGATTCAGTGGAATTGGACTTTAATACTCAATAAAAATCACAAAGCAAACTAGGAAGCTAGCCGAAAGCTATACTAGCGTAGGCAAGGCACGCTGACGACGTTTGAATGAGCATAAAATATCGTTATGGATTAAATTCTGCCTTGGATTTGACATCTAGGTATTCTTCGGGCGCTTCTTTGCTGAGAATTTCATCATAGGCTGCAAGGGAGATATCATCGCCGTAGGTTTTGTAAAGAGCAGTTGTGACCAAGCGATAAGCTAGATTGGCATTACGTGACAAGATTGGTCCGTGAAAATAAGAGCCAAAGACATTTTTGTAATGAACGCCTTCGGTATTGTCTTCGCCATTATTTCCTTTGCCATAAATCAATCTACCTAAAGGCTTTTCATCAGGGCTCAGGAAAGTGCGGCCTTGATGATTTTCAAAACCATAGTAGGTTTCATCAAATTCTTCGTTGTGGATTTTGATGTCGCCGATGAAACGGTTATTTTTTTGATTGAGTGTGTAGTGTCCTAGAATACCAAGCCCATCAATCCGACGTCCACTGGCTTCGATATAATATTGACCTAGAAGTTGAAAACCGCCGCAGATTGCTAGAACGATACCGTCATTATGAATATAGGTCTCAAGTGCCTGCTGTTTTTGAGGCAAATCTTTAGCGATAATGGATTGTTCGTAATCCTGACCACCTCCGAAGAAAACGATCTGATAGTCCTCAGGATTGAGAGGGTCATCTATAGAAACGATATCAACAGTCACCTTGGCTCCTAGCTTTTCAGCCACATACTTGAGCATGAGGACATTGCCGTTATCGCCGTACGTATTCATCAAGTCACCGTAGAGATGGGCAATGCGGAGTTCAAAAGTATAGTCTCTGTCTGCTGGACTTTGTAGGCTTGTGTAGACCATTATGTCAACTCCTTTCTAACAGCTTGACGCTGAGCCAAAAGGTCACGTAATTGCAGCATGGCTGTGTAAGTCGCTAGGATATAAGCATGCTCTGTCTCTTGATGTTCAATGGCATTCAGCACAGCTTCTAGGCTGTCCAACTCAGTGATTTGCTCTTCAGGATAGCCTGAGACCCGCAAGCGACGCGCGATTTCTGAATGACGAACCCCTCCAGCATAGACTTGCGGAATTGGCATTTCTGTGATTTTTTCAAATTTGGCATCCCAAATCCAGCTGGTATCAATACCGTCAGCATAGTTGGCGTTTAGAAGCACAGACAGACTGAAATCATAAGGAGCAAGCGCAATCGTCTCCAGTGCTTGATCAGTACCGACTGGATTTTTGACGAGAACCAGAGTGCAGGTTTTATTTCCGAGTACAAAGGTTTCCTGACGGCCAAAGACTGCTCGGCTTTTTTCAAAACCTTTTTTGATGATTTCAGGAGCAACACCAAAGTGTTCAGCTACAGCTACAGCCGCTAAGGCGTTGTAGATATTGTAGACTCCGCCGATGTTAATCTGGTAGGATTGCCCGTCAATGACAAAGCTGCTGCTCGTATTGGTCAATTCGGTCAATTCTGTCACGGCATAATCCAGCTCAGGACGTTTGAAGTCACAGTTTGGGCAAATGTAGCTACCGAGATTAGCATAGGTGTTCATCTGGTAACGGATAATGTGCTGGCAGTTTGGACAGAGCACACCCTCGGTATTGTAATGTGCCAGCTTTGGTTCACTTTCTTTTGTTGCAAAGCCATAATATTTGACTTGGTTGACGAGTTTAACCGAGTTAAAGAGTGGGCTATCACCATTTAACAAAACAGTTGCTTCAGGAACTTTAGCTGCGCCATCAATAATCATTTGGTAGGTCGTGTAGATCTCGCCATAGCGATCCATCTGGTCACGGAAGATATTGGTAAAGACAAAAAGGCTTGGTTTCAGATATTCTGTCACCTTTGGAAGACTAGCCTCGTCAATTTCAAGAACAGCGATTTTCTTTCCTGATTTGGTTTTTTTGGCAGACAAAAAGGTTGAGGCAATACCGGTAATCATGTTAGCCCCTGATGTGTTCGTCAAGACTGATCCGGAAGCCTCTTCTAAGATCCCAACAGTTAAGGCAGTGGTTAAGGTTTTACCGTTAGTTCCTGTAACAACCACGATTTCATAGTCTTTAGCGATAGTTTCTAAGAGATTGGGGTCGCATTTAAGAGCCAGTTTTCCTGGCAAGGTTGATCCTCTCCCCAGTTTTTGAAGCATCCACTGACTGGTTTTTCCAGCCAGAATGCCGATAGCAGTATTTAATTTCATATAAGATATTTTATCACATTTCTTCGTATCATTCATCTGGAAAAAATGATATAATGAGGAGGTAGTGTTTTTTGTGTATCTTTGAGGGAGGTTTGTATGAGTTTTACGCAGCTATTACAAAATAGCAGTCAATTTTGGGAAAGTTTATTTGCAGATCCATGGCGGATAATAGCCAATGTCATTGATGTCATCTTGGTGACAGGGCTCTTGTATATTTTCATTAAAGCCTTGTCTGGAACGCGGGTCATGACCTTGATTCGTGGTGTGTCCTTGTTTATTATGGCACAGCTAGTCGCAACTTTTCTTGGATTTCAGACCATTTCTTTTATTTTAAATCAGATTTTCACCTACGGTGTCATTGCAGCAGTAGTGATTTTTGCGCCCGAAATACGCTCTGCTCTTGAAAAACTAGGCCGCTCAGCATCTCTTTTTACTTCAGAGGCGACACTTAGTGATGAGGAAATTTTAATCCAGTCTTTTTTGAAAGCTACTGATTATATGGGGCCACGGAAAATTGGGGCCTTGGTCAGTGTTGAAGGAACCCAAAGTTTAAAGGAGTTTATTGCAACAGGAATCAAACTTGATGCAGATGTCTCTAGCGAGTTGCTTATCAATATCTTTATCCCAAATACCCCTCTCCATGACGGAGCTGTCATCATTAGAGATAATAAAATTATGGCTTCTTGCGCTTATTTGCCTCTGACAGATTCTACCACGATCTCAAAGGAATTCGGGACTCGTCACAGGGCAGCAATTGGTCTTTCTGAGCAGACAGATGCGTTTACGTTTGTTGTCTCAGAAGAAACAGGAAGTATTTCAACCACCTATAATGGGGTTTTCAAGCACGACCTATCACGGGATGAATTTAAGACAGAGCTGCGCCGCATTTTGATTTCGGATGAAGCTAGGAAATCAAAAAGTAAAAAATGGTTTAAATTTTGGGAAGGAAAGTAGGTAGCGTTATGAATGATAAAAAACAAAATCTTTTTTTCTTAGCAGTCTCCCTTATCCTTGCCCTTTTTCTTTTTTTCTATGCGTCGTTCAGCAACTTTCAGACAACATCTGCTGCCAAGGTAACGAACTCTGAAACTTTTACCAATACCATCTACAATGTTCCGATCAATCTCAATAATTATGATAACTCGGAGTATTTTGTGTCGGGCTTTACGTCAGATGCAACGGTACAATTAACCTCCTCTAACCGCGTCACTTTGCAAAAAGAGAGTCAGGAAGCCACTCGATCTTTTGTTGTGACGGCAGACTTCAGCGGTTTAGAATCGGGTACACATGAGATTCCTCTGAAGCTTGAAAACTTACCGACAGGTGTGAATGCGACAGTCTTACCGGCTACCATTACCGCCAAAATTGGAAAGCGCGTCTCTAAGGTTTTTAGTGTCAAACCCGAATTTGCAGAGGGCCAAGTTGACGATGGTGTCAAAGTCAGCAGTGTCACGGTGAAAGACTCAGAAGTCGAAGTTGTGACAGATGAAGATACCATGTCTAAGATAGACCATGTTGCTGCTCTCTTGCCAGCTGATGTCACGGTTAAGGATAACTATACGGTTATTGTTGCCTTGCAAGCGGTTGATGTTAATGGGAACTATCTTCCAGCAGTCATCGAACCAGGAGAGACGAGTTTGATTATCAAGGTTAAGAAGTCTGATAAATAACTGTCATCTTGTTATCAAAGTGTTTCAAATTTGACGTCTTGATAACACATTAATCTGCTATGATGTCAATAATAAAACGATAGGAAGTTTAGAAAGATATTACAATGGGGAAATATTTTGGAACGGACGGTGTCCGTGGAGAAGCTAACGTAGAGTTAACACCAGAATTGGCTTTTAGGCTCGGACGTTTTGGGGGCTACATGCTCAGTCAGCATGAGCCTAACCAACCACGCGTGTTTGTAGCGCGTGACACCCGCATTTCAGGAGAAATGCTAGAGTCAGCCTTGATTGCTGGGCTTCTTTCAGCAGGTATCCAAGTTTATACACTTGGTGTGCTGGCGACACCTGGTGTGGCACACTTAGTTCGTACGGAAAAGGCGAGTGCGGGTGTCATGATTTCTGCTAGCCACAATCCTGCTCAGGACAACGGTATTAAATTTTTCGGTGCAGATGGTTTTAAGTTGGATGATGACCGCGAAGCTGAGATTGAGGCTTTACTTGATGCTGCAGAGGATACAGTGCCACGTCCAAGTGCAGATGGTTTGGGGACGCTTGTTGATTACCCTGAAGGATTGCGGAAATATCAACAGTATCTCATTTCGACTGGGAAAGATCTAGAAGGACTTAAAGTTGCGCTGGATACTGCGCATGGTGCGGCCTCAACTAGCGCCCGTCAGATCTTTGCAGATCTCAATGCGGAGATTTCAGTGATTGGTGATAAACCAAATGGTCTTAATATCAACGATGGTGTTGGTTCTACTCACCCTGAAGCTCTTCAAGACTTGGTCAAAGAAAAAGGAGCAGACGTCGGTCTGGCCTTTGATGGAGATGCGGATCGTTTGATTGCTGTTGATGAGAATGGTGATTTGGTTGACGGTGATCGGATCATGTTTATCATTGGAAAATACCTGTCTGAGCAGGGCTTGCTTGCTAAGAATACAATTGTGACAACCGTTATGTCTAATCTTGGTTTTCACAAGGCGCTTGATGCACATGAGATCAGCAAGGCTGTAACAGCTGTTGGCGACCGTTATGTGGTTGAAGAGATGCGCAAGAATGGCTACAGCTTAGGTGGTGAGCAGTCTGGACACGTCATTTTCATGGATTACAATACGACTGGAGATGGCCAGTTAACCGCTGTGCAATTGACCAAGGTCATGAAAGAAACAGGGTTGAAACTTTCCGAGTTAGCCGCTCAAGTAACTATTTACCCTCAAAAATTGGTCAATATCCGAGTGGAAAATAGCATGAAAGACAAGGCGATGGAAGTACCAGCAATTGCAGCGATTATTGAGCAGATGGAAGCTGAGATGAATGGAAATGGCCGGATTCTCGTGCGTCCAAGCGGAACGGAGCCTCTTTTGCGTGTCATGGCTGAGGCGCCTACAGATGCTGAAGTAGACTACTATGTAGATACCATTGCGGCAGTTGTTAAGACTGAAATTGGTTTGGATTAGAAAAAAGAGTGAGATGAAAATCGTGATTCCTATGCGATGATTAATTCTTCTCACTCTCTTTTGATTTTAGGGATAATGATTGAATAATCCTTTAAAACGTGATAGAATAAGCCTATTATCGGAATAATGCCAGTCTTATTTTGACTGTAAGATTTGGGCAGATAAGTAAAACTATTCAGGAGAAACATCATGGCTTTTGGTGAGCAAAAGAAAAAGAAAACGGCTTTTGAAATTTTGACCTCAGTGGTCGTATTGATCATGCTTGTGGCGATGGTCTTTGGGATTATTGCCTCAGTAGTCGGTGTCTTGACACGATAGAAGAAACAAAAGTGGGCGGGAAGCGTTAAGGAGAGTCCTTCGTGCGGTCCTGCTTTCTTTTTGAAAAAGATAAGGTATTAGAAAATGAGTATGTTTTTAGATACAGCTAAGATCTCGGTCAAGGCTGGTAAGGGTGGTGATGGCATGGTAGCCTTTCGCCGCGAGAAATATGTGCCAGATGGCGGGCCTTGGGGCGGCGATGGCGGCAAAGGGGGCTCGGTGATTTTCCGAGTTGATGAGGGGTTACGCACCTTGATGGATTTCCGCTATAACCGAAAATTTAAAGCGCAATCAGGTGAAAAAGGGATGACTAAGGGCATGCACGGTCGTGGTGCCCAAGATTTGATTGTTCGAGTGCCGCAAGGAACGACTGTGCGTAATGCCGAGACAGGTAAAGTTCTCACAGATTTGGTCGAAAACGGTCAGGAGTTCGTTGCAGCCCGTGGTGGTCGCGGTGGGCGTGGCAATATCCGATTTGCCACACCGAAAAATCCAGCACCAGAAATTGCTGAAAACGGTGAACCAGGTGAAGAGCGCGAACTGCAGTTGGAATTAAAAATCCTCGCTGATGTTGGTTTAGTTGGTTTCCCATCTGTTGGGAAATCGACCTTGCTTAGTGTTGTGACAGCAGCTAAGCCAAAGATTGGCGCTTACCATTTCACGACTATCGTGCCAAATCTTGGTATGGTGCGCACCAAGTCAGGTGACAGCTTTGCTATGGCGGATTTGCCCGGATTGATTGAGGGAGCGTCGCAGGGTGTTGGTTTGGGGACTCAGTTCTTGCGTCATATTGAGCGGACACGTGTTATTCTCCATGTCATTGATATGTCCGCTAGCGAAGGACGTGATCCTTATGAGGATTATTTGGCTATCAACCATGAGCTTGAAACCTACAACCTTCGTCTCATGGAGCGCCCACAACTGATTGTGGCCAACAAGATGGACATGCCAGACGCTGAGGAAAATCTAAAGGCTTTTAAGGAAAAGCTAACAGCTAACTATGATGAGTTTGACGAAGTACCACCAATTTTTCCGATTTCAGGACTTGCTCATCAAGGACTGGATGCTCTTTTAGAAGCGACAGCTGACTTGTTGGCAGTGACGGATGAGTTTCTCCTTTATGACGAATCTGACTTCCAAGAAGATGAAGTCTACTATGGTTTCCAAGAAGACGAACGTCCATTTGACATCAGTCGTGATGATGATGCGGCTTGGGTACTCTCTGGTGAAAAGATTGAAAAACTCTTCGTCATGACCAATATGGATCGGGACGAGTCGATCATGAAATTTGCCCGCCAACTGCGTGGTATGGGAGTTGACGAAGCCCTGCGCCAACGTGGTGCTAAAGATGGCGATATTGTGCGTCTCGGTAACTTCGAGTTTGAGTTTGTGGATT
The DNA here is from genome assembly GCF_000380085.1 of Streptococcus merionis DSM 19192. Taxonomy (GTDB): domain Bacteria; phylum Bacillota; class Bacilli; order Lactobacillales; family Streptococcaceae; genus Streptococcus; species Streptococcus merionis. The sequence continues at coordinate 127,681 of NZ_KB904558.1, read as the reverse complement.
AACACCTTAAGAATGGCTAGTTTCTAAAGAAACAGCCCTTCTACGGAATGCCCTATCTTGGATCATTCCTAAAGGTCTTACTAGCTCGAAAAGTTATTATTATCGAATGACTTTTCTCACGTCGTAACGTCTTTCTTGTATTCCTACGGTTGCCGCTATGGCGGACAACCTAACGACCTTACTAACTGCGACAAACCAGTAATATCGACTGGTTTGTCTCCGTGTCGTAACCTTTCAGGAAATTTTTAATTCGAGCCTTGAAATAAGAGAGCGAGGTAAAAAACCTTACGAATGGCTAGTTTCTAAAGAAACAGCCCTTCTACGGAATGCCCTATCTTGGGTCATTCCTAAAGGTCTTACTAGCTCGAAAAGTCATTATTATCGAATGACTTTTCTCACGTCGTAATGTCTTTTTTGCATTTCTACGGTTGCCGCTATGGCGGACAACCTAACGACCTTACTAACTGCGATAAACCAGTAATATCGACTGGTTTATCNCCGTGTCGTAACCTTTCAGGAAATTTTTAATTCGAGCCTTGAAATAAGAGAGCGAAGAAAATCGAATTTCTGAGAAATTACCGATTTTTGTCCCACTCTCTAAAGGTCTTACTAGCTCGAAAAGTCATTATTATCGAATGACTTTTCTCACGTCGTAATGTCTTTTTTGCATTTCTACGGTTGCCGCTATGGCGGACAACCTAACGACCTTACTAACTGCGATAAACCAGTAATATCGACTGGTTTATCCCCGTGTCGTAACATTTCAGGAAATTTTTAATTCGAACTGGAAAACAGGAGAGTTAAGGAAGTCGATTTGAGATTTTACCAATTTTTATATGTATTTTCGAAGATTACATACTTTCGGGTGAGGTGGAAATCATCACGACTGTCTGTTTCAAACTCGTCTTTCTAAGTTTTTGCTATGGCGGACATCATTTAAACGGAGGTTATCTTATGGGTGATAAACCGATATCTTTTAAAGATAAAAATGGTAATTTTGTTTCAGCAGCCGATGTTTGGAACGCTGAAAAATTGGAAGAACTTTTTAACCGCCTCAATCCCAATCGCAAATTGAGGTTGGAGCGAGAGAAGTTAAACAAAGAAAAGGGCTAGCTTGGGCTGGCCTTTTTGAATGGTGCTAAAATGGAATAGATTGGTAAAGCTATCTCAAAATCAATGTGTCGTTGGCATGACTTTCTGAAACAGAGTGTATCGCTCTTGGTTTCATAAAGTAGAAAAGCAATATTGACTTAACAAAATTTTCAGGCAGTTTTACTGTTTTTAGGGCTTTTATCTAGTTTCATAATTTCTCAGGAATTTTCCTGAAAAACGAAATGGAGGTGCTGGTAATTTATTGCTTTTAGCTGGCATTTTTCTGTTATAATAGAACAAAAGAATGAATGGAGTTTGTCGTTTTGAGCATTCGTCAATTAGTCACGGAATCCCTAAGAAATTTATACAACCACAAGTATCGCTATCTGTTAACCAGCATCCTCTTGCAGGTGTTTCTGATGACAGTTGGCCGCTTTGTCTTATCTAGCGTCTTTCGGTTAGCCTTGCGTCTGGCTGGCGTTTCCAGTTTGACTCAGGAAAATACTTTTGAAGTGATTGGGCAAACGGGACCTTTCTTGATGCTCATTGTTTATAGCCTTCTGGTTGCAAGTTTTATCTTTTTAGAGTATATCTGTCTGGTTTATATGATTGTCAGTTCCTATCGCAATGTGGAAATCAGAGACATGCTCAAGGCGACATGGCAAAAGATCAAGTGGCTATCAGGCCCGCAACTTTTTGTCTTTCTGAGTTATTTAGCCTTGATGATTCCCGTTGGTAATCTTGGTCTCAGCTCGCCTTTGTTGGAGCGGTTTCGCATTCCTGATTTCATCACAGGGGAATTGCTGAAAACGGATCTAGGAATAGTTATATATTATAGTGTCATTGGTCTGGTCGTTTACCTCAATATTCGACTCATCTATTTTTTACCACTGTCGGTGGTCAATGACAATACCCCTTGGGAAAATGTGACGCAGAGCTGGCGGTTAACGCGCCAGAACAAGTTCAGATTAATCGTTGTCATCGGGCTGTTTACAGGGCTTGTGGCAGGAGCTGGGATTTTAATGACCTATCTTTTGTCCATCATCTTCGGATATCTGGATAACTTGTGGAATAATATTGCTCTACAGACGCTTTTTTATAGTTTGGTCAAGGGCACGATATATATTGTGGCTTTCTTGAATAAGCTGGTGACGATAGAGGTGCTGGTTAATCATCTTCTGGGAGCAGATGAGGCAGATCAGTCGATTGCCTATGTGACCCTATCTGAGAGCAAGGCTTTGCCATTTCGTTATCCGAAGTGGAGTAAACTTGTCCTTCTTGTCACGGTGGTGGTTTCCGTCATCTATAATGGTGTGCAGCTCTATCTGGTCAATCTGAATAAAGAGGTTCTCATGATTGCCCATCGTGGGGATACTACAGCTGGCGTGGAAAATTCGCTCGAGGCTCTAGAAGCTGCAAGTCTTAAAGGAGCTGATCTGGTGGAGATGGATGTGTTGATGACGGCAGATAAGCAGTTTGTGGTCATTCATGATAATAATCTCAGACGCTTAGCTGGTCGAAATTGGAACGTTTCAGAGAAAAACTTGGTTGATATAGAAGGCTTGCAAATCTTTCAGAATGATTTTACCAGCGAGATTGTCACTCTAGAAACCTATGTGAAGAGGGCTCAGGAGTTGAATCAGCCACTCTTAATAGAGCTCAAGCCACATGGAGACGAGCCAGATAATTATGTTGATTTAGTACTTGCGGAGTTGAAGCGATTAAATATCAAGAAGACCGATAAAGTCATGTCGCTTGATTTGAAGGTCATGGAGAAATTGGAGCAGAAAGCACCTGAGTTGTCCACGGGTTATGTGATTCCGTTACAGTTTGGCAATTTTGGTAATTATTCGGTAGATTTTTACGTGATTGAGGATTTTTCCTACAATGAAATTATCATGCTTAGTGCTGAGCAGCAAGGTAAAGATCTTTATGTCTGGACCATCAATGATGCGACCAGCTTATCCAACTACCTACAAAGCCCAGTCAATGGGATCATTACTGACGAACTGGCTCTTTTTAAGATGGAGCAAGCTAGCCTTTTAGAAGACGATAGTTACTTCGCCAGAGCTTTGCGATTATTAGGTATCCGAGAATAGAAAAACGACTTTCCATGCAGTCAGGACAAAGGCATGATAAGAACTTCTCCTGATTTTCTTCATGTTAGAAAAGATATCACTGAAAACGTAAAAAGAGACAAAATCTAATAGAGTTATTCGGAAACTCATTGAAAGGTCATTCCCTGATCATAAATTGTTGTTTTACGTTTTCAAATCGCTGTTACAGTCAATCACTCTTCCGATAATGGAAAAGTCTGACTTTTGAAACATTTTTCGGTTTCCAAACAACTCTAATAAAACAAAAAACGAATGATAGCATTTTTTCAAGCGTTAAAGATGCGTATCATTCGTTTTTGTGATGTCTGTTTTTGGGTGGGAGTGCTGTCTCACTCCCAAGATCCTGTTGATTCAGGAGGTTGTTTTCCAATGATCGAAGCATTTTTTGAAAACGTACGAGCTGCCCTGTCTTCAAAAAACGAGCCTTAAAAGGGTATTGAGCTGTCAATACAGGTTTTAAATTATCCTAGACGTTGAGAACTTTGTTGAGGAAGTCCTGCAAGCGTGGATGCTGTGGGTTATCAAAGATTTGATCAGGGGTATTGTCTTCAAGGAACTCACCACCATCTGTGAAGATGACACGGTTGGCAACCTTACGAGCAAAGCCCATCTCATGGGTCACGATTAGCATGGTCATCCCTTGCTCAGCTAAATCTTTCATAACATTGAGTACATCACCAACCATCTCTGGGTCAAGAGCTGATGTAGGCTCATCAAAGAGCATAATGTCAGGCTTCATAGCAAGAGCGCGTGCAATGGCCACGCGTTGTTTTTGACCACCGGAAAGGCTATCTGGCATGGCATCGCGCTTATCAGCGAGGCCGACTTTTTCCAATAATTCCATAGCATAGCTTTCTGCCTCTGCTTTAGTCATGACCTTGTGCTCAATCGGTGCAAAGGTAATATTGTCCAAGACAGTCATGTGAGGAAAGAGATTGAAGTGTTGGAAGACCATTCCGATATTTTCGCGAACCTCATCAACCTTGGTGTTTTTATCCAGCAGATCATAGCCGTTAACAATGATGTGTCCACTGGTTGCTTCTTCAAGGAGGTTAAGACTGCGAAGGAAGGTGGATTTACCAGACCCAGAGGGCCCGATAATACAGACCACATCGCCTTCATAAAATTGAGTAGTGATGCCTTTTAAAACTTCATTTTCCCCGTAATACTTGTGTAAATCTTGGACGTCAATTTTTAGTTTTGACATTATGTATTCCTCGTTTCTAAGCGTTTTGCCAATCTAGTCAAAAGCGTGATAATAACCAAGTACAGTACCGCTAAGATCGCATACATGCGGAAAGATTGGTAGTTTCGTGCGATGATGATTTTTCCTGTTTGGAAGAGTTCGACAAGGCCGATTGCTGAAATGATAGTCGTATCTTTGAGGGTGATGACAAACTGATTGATAAAGTTTGGTAGCATGATTTTGCCAGCTTGAGGGAGAATGATACGCTTCATCGTTTTTCCGTAGGAAATGCCTAGACTGCGACTAGCTTCCATCTGACCAGGTGGTACAGCTTCGATACCACCGCGGACAATCTCTGCGATATAGGCACCTGAATTGAGAGAAAGGGCAATGACCCCTGCGACAAAATCGTTGATTGGACTTTGCTGACCAGTCATCGATTCGATCAGATTTGGAATACCCCAGAAGATGAAGGCTGCCACAATCATAAGGGGAATCCCACGAACAACGTCGACAAAGAAGCTTGAAATCATACGGAGAATTTTAGAGGGGCTAACCGCCATCATACCAAAGATAATTCCGATAACAATAGCAATCGCAAAGGACAGCAATGCCAAGCCTAAAGTTACACCAAGTCCTTTGAGGAGTTGCTGCCAGTTATTGCCAAGGAGGCCTGCAATGGTAGACTCGTCCACAGAGGACGTTTTGGCAGTTGCCTGACTTTCAGAGAGGTAACTAGCAAGGATCTTATCATATTCGCCAGATTCTACCAAGGCAGCTAGACCGTTGTTGAACATTTCGATTAGTTCAGGATTACTGCCTTTTTTGACTGCAAAACCGTATTGACCAATTGGAGTACCTTTGATTGGTGTTTCAAGGTCTTGTCCCTGAGTGATGGCATATTTTACAACAGGCTCGTCATCCATGACAGCAACGACAGCACCAGTGTTGAGGGAGTCATACATGGCCGATGCTTCAGAGAAGGTCTTGATGGTGTAGCCATACTTACTCTTGTTTTCATCTAAGAATGTTTGAGAAGCTGTCCCATTTTTGACCCCAACAGTTTTACCGTTTAGGTCCTCATAGCTTGTGATATCACTGCCTTTTTTGACAGCAAGGATAGCGTTAGCCGTGTAGTAGGCATCTGAGAAGTCAAAGGTTTCTTTGCGAGCATCGGTGATTGACATCCCTGCAATCATACCATCGCCCTGGCCGGACTGGATGGCATTGAGTGCAGCGTCAAAACCTGGGTTTTGAATCTCGATAGTAAAACCCTGTTGCTCAGCAATAGCCTTAATCAATTCCATATCAATGCCGACATAAGTGTTGCTATCGTCTTGAAATTCAAAGGGAGCAAAAGAAGAATCGCTGACAATGGTGTAGCTAGGTTTGATAGCAGTAGCTTTAGCAAGCGCATTACCAGTCAAGGTCAGGTTACTTGAGAAGCTCTTTTCAGAGGTTTCATCTTCACCAACCCATTCTGCTATGATGGCATCATAGGTTCCGTCAGCCTTCATTTCTTTGAGAGCCTTGTTGAACTCTTTGATTAAGTACTCGTAGTGACCGCCCTTTTTGACCGCAAAGCCAAAGGAACCAACTTTTTCGGGTTCCATGTTGATGGCTAGATTTTGTCCTTGTTTGATGGCGTATTGGACTACGGCTGTGTCATCCATGGTCGCATCAACCGCTCCAGCTGCTAGGCTATTGTACATCTCAGTTCCTGTGTCAAACGTTTTGACCGTATAGCCATACTTGTCCTTGTTTTCGTCTAGAAAGCTTTGGGCAACTGTTCCATTTTTTACGCCAACAGTTTTTCCCTTTAGCTCATCATAGCGCGTCACTTTTTGATTTCCAGTCGTCGTAATAACGATACTAGTGTCAAAATAGGAGTCCGAGAAGGTAAAGACCTTTTGGCGAGCTTCTGTAATGGTCATTCCCGCCATAATGGCATCAGCCTGTCCAGACTGAACGGCATTGACAGCGGCATCAAAACCGGGGTAAGTGTTGTTGGTCGTCCATCCAGCTCGCTTAGCAACTTCTTCGATAATGGCGACATCAATTCCTTTGTAGGTGCCATCCGTGTCTTGAAATTCAAAGGGAGCATAGGTTGAATCAAAGACGATGTCAATGGTTTCAGCCTTGACCTCCTGTCCTCCCAAAATAGTCCAGATAGGAAGTAAACTTAGCACGAGAGCTAAAAACTTTTTCTTCATGAGAAACTCCTTCTAATCAGAAAGAACTGTAACGTCAACTCTTTCAAATGTAAAATATTTTTCAATTATATCAAATTCTGAAAATTTTTTCAAATCAAACCCTGTATTCATGTTAGAAAATATCACATTAAAAACTAAAATAACAGAAATAAAGGCTGTGATTTCACTTGCAATACTAGGGGATAAAGGGGTATAATGTAAGAAAGGGGTTTCAGTTAGATAGTATAGTTATGAGATTCTTGTCAGGGCTACTTTTTTATGCCCTTTGTATCTTGGAATTGAACACGCCCTAAAAAGCTAGAAAAAATTCAAAAATTTCCTAGAGTCTGAGTGACTCTGCGTCAATTTTTTCATTTTTCAACGCTTTTCTTAACGGGCTTTGTATCTTAATATAAGGAGGTAGTTATGATTATTACAACGTCTCAGAGTGTGGACGGTCGTCAAGTAACGGCCTATAAAGGAATTGTTTTTGGTGAAGTGATCACTGGAATCAATATGTTCAAGGATATCGGTGCAGGCCTTCGTAATATTTTCGGGGGTCGTTCGGGTAGCTATGAAGGTGAATTGACTCAGGCGCGTGAGACAGCTTTGCAGGAGATGGAAGCTCGCGCTACCGAGTTGGGTGCTGATGCGGTTATTGCTGTCAAGATGGACTATGAAGTCCTTGGTGCTGACAATGGCATGCTGATGGTGACTTGCAGTGGAACAGCGGTGTCGTTAACAGGCTATTAAGAAAAGTGACTATTGAGAGTGGAACGGACGGATATAAAGTTCTCTTCCACTCTCTTTTTGGTTATGTGCTATAATAATTTTATGATAGAACGTAAAACAGAAAACCATTTTAGGCTTGTATCTAAGTACGAGCCATCAGGCGATCAGCCACAGGCGATCGAGCAACTCGTTGACAACATTGAAGGGGGCGAAAAAGCCCAGATTCTTATGGGAGCGACAGGGACTGGTAAAACCTACACGATGAGTCAGGTTATCCAGCGAGTTAATAAGCCGACTCTGGTCATCGCTCATAATAAAACCCTAGCTGGTCAGCTCTATGGCGAGTTCAAGGAATTTTTCCCAGACAACGCTGTGGAGTACTTCGTGTCCTACTATGATTACTACCAGCCTGAGGCCTATGTGCCGTCCTCTGATACCTATATTGAAAAAGACAGCTCGGTCAATGATGAGATCGATAAGCTTCGCCATTCGGCTACCTCAGCTCTACTGGAACGTAACGATGTAATTGTCGTTGCTTCTGTCTCTTGTATCTACGGTTTGGGCTCGCCCAAGGAATATTCTGATAGTGTCGTTAGCCTGCGTCCAGGGCAGGAAATTTCCCGCGATGGTCTGTTGAATGCCTTGGTTGACATCCAATTTGAGCGCAACGACATTGATTTTCAGCGTGGGCGTTTTCGTGTGCGTGGCGATGTTGTCGAAATTTTTCCAGCCAGCCGTGACGAGCATGCTTTTCGAGTGGAATTTTTCGGAGATGAGATTGACCGTATTCGTGAGATTGAAGCGCTAACGGGGCGTGTTCTGGGTGAAGTTAATCACTTGTCCATCTTCCCAGCTACTCACTTTATGACCAATGCTGATCATATGGAGCAGGCGATTTCTAAAATTCAGACCGAGTTGGAGCAACAGCTCAAGATCTTTGAAGCTGAGGGCAAACTTTTAGAAGCGCAGCGGCTTAAACAACGGACTGAGTACGACATCGAAATGCTACGTGAGATGGGTTATACCAATGGGGTTGAGAACTATTCTCGACACATGGATGGCCGTGCTGAGGGTGAGCCACCGTATACCTTGCTGGATTTCTTCCCAGAGGATTTTCTCATTATGATTGACGAGAGTCACATGACCATGGGGCAAATTCGGGGCATGTACAATGGTGACCGCTCTCGTAAAGAGATGCTGGTCAATTACGGATTCCGCCTTCCGAGTGCGCTAGATAATCGTCCGCTGCGCAGGGAAGAATTTGAAAGCCATGTCCACCAGATTGTCTATGTCTCTGCGACGCCAGGTGACTATGAAATTGAACAGACCGACACAATCGTAGAGCAGATTATTCGTCCGACAGGCCTCTTAGATCCAGAAGTGGAAGTTCGTCCAACGCATGGTCAGATTGATGACCTCTTGGGGGAGATTACCAGCCGTGCTGAGAAGGGTGAGCGGACCTTTGTCACCACTTTGACCAAGAAAATGGCAGAGGATTTGACCGATTATTTCAAGGAAATGGGTGTCAAAGTCAAGTACATGCACTCGGACATCAAGACGTTAGAGCGAACCGAGATTATCCGCGACTTACGGTTGGGGGTCTTCGATGTGCTTATCGGGATTAACCTTCTACGGGAGGGGATTGACGTGCCAGAAGTCAGCTTGGTTGCTATTCTTGATGCGGATAAGGAAGGCTTTCTTCGCAATGAGCGAGGACTTATCCAAACCATTGGTAGGGCAGCTCGTAATAGCGAAGGGCATGTTATCATGTACGCAGACAATATGACCCAGTCCATGCAACGCGCTATTGATGAGACCGCCCGTCGTCGCGCTATTCAAATGGCCTATAATGAAAAACATGGCATTGTGCCGCAAACCATCAAAAAAGATATCCGAGATTTGATCGCTGTAACCAAATCAGTTGATAAAGATGATATCAAGAAGCAATCTCCAGAAACCATGACCAAGAAAGAGCGTCAAGCAATGATTAAAGATCTCGAAGCACAGATGCAAGAAGCGGCAGGTCTGCTTGACTTTGAATTAGCCGCTCAGATCCGTGACATGGTCTTGGAGTTGCGGGCGATGGGATAGGAGGATGAGATGGCAGACAATTACCGAACACCGCAGGAGCTTTTGTCTTTCTTTAAAGAGTTAGAATGGCTAAAGACAGTTAAACGCCAGAATAAAACGTTCGACAACGGGAGACACGAAAATTCAGCAGAGCATTCCTGGCAGTTGGCCATTATGTCTCAGTTTTTGATGGTTTATTTTCCTGAGCCGGTCAATATGGAACGTGTGATGACCATGCTTTTGCTTCATGATGTTGGTGAAATCCATGCAGGAGATACATCTGCTTTTGATGAGGAGGGGAAGACCACGTCCTATGAGCGTGAATGGCTCTCAGTTCAAAGAACCTTTGGAAAATTGCCCAATGATTTGCGGCAGTTTGCTTTAGAACACTGGCAGGAATTTGAATTAGGAAACTCAGCAGAAGCCCGCTATGCACGAGTCATTGATGCTTTAGCTCCTCTCATGAATCATTTTTTCATTGCTGAAGAAAATGAAAATCCGTCTGGTCTAACCAAAACCCAAGTCTTAGCGCGTAAGGCCTTTATTGCAGAAGAGTCCCAACCATTATGGGAATTGACTCAATATCTAATTGACGCCAGTGTGAAAAAGGGACTGTATCTTGATGTTTAGCCTTTTAGCGATATATTAGTTTGAAACAGGTTAGGAGCAGGGGTTATTTGACCTATTCGAATCCTATCCTGTTTTAGTTCTAATGTGACCTTTTGCTTAATAGACAAGATATAGATTTCAAATAAACTTATTACAAAAATAATTGGTTGCGCTTACAAATGTGATATAATAAAAACAATAATAATATAAGGAGTTGCCATGTTTGCACACTATCGTCTAGAAACGGGAGAATCTCAATTGTTAGAGGACCATTTGTTTTTAGTTGCTGAGAAGGCTAGGTCTGAAGCGGATGCTATCGATCAAGGAGATGCCCTTTTTCTTATCGGTCTTTTCCATGATTTAGGAAAGGCTGACAGGAATTTTCAAGAAAAGTTAACCCGAAAACCGAATTTGCATGTGGATCATTCCTATGCTGGAGCAAAGTATCTATTTGCAAAGATTCGCCTTGTCCTAAAAAGACAGAATATTTCAAAAAAAGAATTCAACCTCTTCAATGAGATCGTGGCTTACGTCATATCTGCTCACCACGGCATGTATGATATTCGCTTTGATGCGGATAACAGCGCTTTTTTTCAATTCAATAAGTTAGCCAAAAGATGCTTTGGTTTTGAAGAAGGTTATCACTATCAACCAGATGTTGAAGATTTTGCCAGTATTTTGGAAAAGCAACTTCCCCAATACGGATACGAGAGTTTGGATCATCTTATTACCCTTGCTTTTGAGAATTTCTCATCGATCTGGACAAAGGTATCCTACAATGATGACGGAGAAAAAGATTTTTACAATGCCTGTGTGGTAAGGCTTTATTTGTCTCTTCTAAAAAACGCTGATATTTTAGATACCATCAATGCTTATGAGACGCTATTAACACCTCCCAATCCTGATGAAACCAAGTATTTAGCTAAAGCCTATTTAAAATCTGTCGAGGAGCTTTATGCTGGTTTTGCTGATCCCAAAACGCCTATAAATCGTATCAGAAATCAAGTAGCTACTCGCGTGCAAGAGCGTGGAACTACTGACGGTCCAGGTATTTACCGTTTGAATTTACCGACAGGTGCTGGAAAAACCAATTTAAGTTTACGATATGCAAGCCACCAGATGGTTCTCCAGCAGAAACAACGCTTTTTCTATGTGACGCCTTATTTATCAGTCTTGGAGCAGAATGCTCAAGCCATGAAAAAGGTGATTGGAGAAAATGGCGTTCTAGAGCATCACTCAAATGTGGTTAAGGATAAAAGTGATCAGGGAGAAGAAGTTGGTGAGCAAGAGGAATTATTATCTGCTTATCTGTTGGATAGCTGGGATAGTCCAGTTGTCTTAACGACTATGGTGCAGTTTTTTCAAACGCTTTTTAAAACTAAGTCTGCCAATATCAGGCGGTTTTCCAGTCTGATTGATAGTATTGTGATTTTGGACGAAGTCCAGTCACTGCCGATTGAAGTGACAACGCTCTTCAATCTCACCATGAACTTTTTGAGCCGTGTTATGGGAGCTACGGTTGTTTTGTGCACCGCAACTCAACCGATTTATGATTCTAAGAGCATTGCTCATCCTATCCAATATGGTGGAAAAAATGGTGAGAAGCCTGATATTGTAGAATTGTCTGCGAATGAACAGGTTGTTTTTCAAAGGACAGAACTTTTTAAATTTGATGAGCAAGATGAGAAAACCAGTCTAACCGACTTAGCTGATAGCATTTTGAAGCAGAATCAATCGACTCTCATTGTTCTGAATACAAAGAAAAGTGTTGGGCGGCTTTATCAACTGCTTGAGGGGCAAACCGATCGCCCGCTTTATTATCTGTCGACCAACATGTGTCCTCAACACCGCCTAAATGTCATTGCTGAGGTAAAAGAAGGGCTAGAGGCTGGGCTTCCTTTGATTTGTGTGAGTACACAACTGATTGAAGCAGGGGTTGATTTAGATTTTGAACAGGTGGTTCGCTCTTATGCTGGACTTGATTCTATTGTGCAAGCTAGTGGCCGCTGTAATCGTGAAGGAAAGCGTGAAAAAGGGTGTGTCACTCTTGTCAATGTCAGCAAAGAGGAGGAGAATCTTTCGCGATTAAAGGCTATCAGAGACAAGAAAAAGGTGACGGAGGACATTTTGCATGGTCTCTCATCACCGATTGATGTTTCTCGATTGAATGCTATTTATTTTGAGAAATATTTTGCAAATGAAGATGCCAGAACACTGTCTTATCCAGTTGGTGATAATGACACGGTTTACGATTATCTCAGCTCTAACTCGTACTCTGGTCCGAAAAAAGGGGCTTTGCGTCAATCCTTTAAGACAGCTGGACAGAAGATGGACTTGATTGATGATGAGAGTCTTGGAGTTTTTGTCTTTCATAAAGATTGGGAAGAAGCGCTGCTGAATTTGGAAGATCGATTAGCGGCACTGCCAACTTTTCCAGAATTGGAAGACCTCAGAGACATAAAAGAGGACTTGAAAAAGTTACAACTATTCACCGTGAATCTCAGAGAGACAGACGAGTTGCTCAAAGCGACTCGATCATATCTAAATGGTCAAGTTTTGTTTTTGCAAGAAGAATATTACGATGATGTGATTGGTGTTAAAAAAGAAGCAGACAGCTTTATCTTCTAGGACAAGAAAAAGCTGCCTGCGACCGATCAATACTTCCAAAGTATGATATTTCAATCCACATCTTTAATGATGATAATAACAGTATATCAAGTAATTTTTTCGAAATCAAAACCTATTTTTTAAATTTTATTACAAAGAATGATGAATAAAATTGTTGACAAGAGATTCTTAAAATGATATACTAACGCTTGTAAAGCGTTTACAAACAGGTGAGAGGTTAGAACTTCTTATAAGTGTTTTTCTAATTTGTGACCAATAAAAAGAAAAGGAGGTTTTGGTGTGTATAGATCACGGAATTTCTATTTACGAGTGACTGGTGATAGGGCACTATTCACAAACCCTGCGACCAAAGGGGGTGGAGAGCGTAGCTCCTACGCTGTGCCTACTAAGCAGGCTTTGCAAGGCATTGTTGATAGTGTTTATCACAAGCCAACTATTACCAATGTCGTGACTGAGGTGAAGGTTGTCAATCAAATACAGACGGAGCTGCATGGTGTTCGGGCCTTGCTAGCGAACTATGGAGCTGATTTGAGTTATGTCTCTTACCTTAGCGAAGTGGATTATTTAGTGAAATTTCACTTTATTTGGAATGAAGATCGTCCAGACTTGATACAAGACCGATTGCCCAATAAACATGAGGCCATTATGGCACGCTCTATCCGTAAAGGTGGGCGAAGAGATGTTTTTTTGGGAACGAGAGAATGTCTTGGTCTAGTGGAAGAAATTAGTCAAGACGACTACGAATCAGCATCAACTGAATATGATGGTCAAGAGATTGATTTCGGTGTTATGTTTCATTCCTTTGCTTACCCCAAGGATAAGAGTCAACCTTTGCGATCCTTTTTTACAAGGACAGTTATGACGGATGGCAGGATTCATTTTAAGCCTCAGGAAGACTGTGAGATTGTCAATACTCTTTCGAGCTATGCATTTAAAGTATCTGGCCCTGTTCGCTCGGTAGAAGATGAATATGAGGCATATGAAGTAGATCGTGTCCGAGAAGAAGGAGGTCAGTGATGGATTTCTTTACCTCGCTTTTAAAAACTTACGACAAGGCAGAAGAAACAGGATGGGTGGATAATCCTGAAAAAGGAAAAACGCTCCTTTTGCCACGTTACCACACGAGTCTCAAATCTAATGGAAAGAATATCATTTTCGTCCAATTGGATCAGTCTGGCAACTTTATGCGTGCCGAATTTATGGGAGCAGAAACAAGTATTGTTTTTCCTGTAACACCTGATTCGGTGGCGCGTTCTGGGAAAAATCCTGCTCCCCATCCCTTGGTCGATAAACTGTCTTATTATGTTTCAGAACAGAATGAATCTCAGTATCAGACATTTCACCGTCAGCTTGAAAGCTGGATAGGCTCTTCCCAAGATAAAACAGTGAAATCATATCTTGAGCTGATTCAAGGATTTATCAAAAGAGCTGACTTTCTGGATGTGATTTGCCGATCACTCTTTGGAAAAGAGTATCGTCGTGATGGTTTGAAGATTACGACTGTATTTGATGGAAAAGAAAAAGATACGGATTTATCTGCCTGTTTCCTAGAGTTTGCAATAGACAATTTTATCGGTTTAAAGACAGTTTCTGTCAGCAATTACCAAGAACTTCATCAGGATTATATCAAGGTGGTTGAGGCCGCAGATGCAGAAAAAATCCGCTGCAATATCAGTGGCGATTTAGAGATTTTGGCAACTAAACATAGGGGGCTTCTAGGAAATGCCAAACTCATTTCGGTGAGTAATAATGGTGAAGCCTATAAGGGGCGTTTTAGAGAACGTGAGGATGTGTTTACAGTTGGCAATAAGACCTCTGAAAAGATTCATTTAATGGCAAAGTTCCTGCTTGAAAGGGAGAAAACCCATGCCTGGTTGGGTTCTGGACAACATCTGATTAATTGGTTTGATAGTGACCTTGTCAATGACAGTGCATTGGATATTACAGCTTCTGATTTTTTCGGTGATTACGATGAAGAGGAAGATGAGACTGCGGCATTTACTGTCAAGGACGATAATCGTAATATTAGTGACTCTTTTACAAGAGGTACTAAAATCTTCCAAAATAGCTCAACTTATAACGCGGCTATCTTAAACAAAACAAATGATGGGCGTATTGCTCTCAAATATTTTCGACAATTACAGGGATCGAGATTGTTAAAACATCTTGAAAAATGGCAGGATTCTTACTCTTGGGAGCGTCAATTGAAAGGTGGTGTTGGTTATTATCAAAAAACACCGAGCTTCAGAGAGATTATCGTGGCTGCCTATGGGGTTGATCGTGGTCGCTATTTAGAGTTGGATAACGATAGCTTTCTCAGCGATCAATATCAGCAATTGGTAACAGCTTTGCTGGATGGACAAGAAATTCCTAGAGCTTTGGTCCATAAGCTGCAAGAAAATATTAGGCAACGGCAAAAATATCCTAAAACTTGGTATCAACTGCAATATGTGAGTTTAGCAGTATTACAAAAGCAAAATAGAAAGGTGTTCACGCCAATGATAGATCAGGAAAATCATGACAGGTCTTACCTCTTCGGAAGGCTTTTAGCGATTTACGAGTTGATTGAAACTCAGCGCTATGTGATGGATGGCAATTCTCAGGAGAGAATCACAAATGCAGAGCGGTATTGGACTGCTTATACTGGCCAACCAGCTAAGATGATGATGCTTTTGGAAAACAAGATCAAACCTTATGAGGAAGTCTTGAAGCTGAATCGTCCAGGGCTTTGGCATAAATTGGCCAAGGAAAAGGAGCAAATTATGGAGCGATTAATGAATCAATTCACTTCTAGACAGTTCAATCAAGCTCTTGAATACATGTTTCTTTTTGGCTATTATGCTGAAAAACGTTTCTTTTATACCAAACAAGTTAAAACTGAAAGTGAGGACTAAGTCATGTTAGAACATAAGATTGATTTTATGGCAACTATTGAGGTGAGAGAGGCTAATGCCAATGGGGATCCGTTATCTGGCAATATGCCCAGAACAGATGCCAAAGGGTTTGGATTGATGAGTGATGTTTCGATCAAACGCAAAATCAGAAATCGCATGCAAGATATGGGGTATCCGATATTTGTGCAGGCTGGTGATCGAATTGAAGATGAATTTCGCTCGCTTGAGAAGCGTTTCTCAAATCATTTTACTGCCAAGACACCTGATCAAGAAGTTGAAGAAACAGCTAATCAACTATGGTTGGATGTGCGTAGTTTTGGACAAGTTTTCACTTATTTGAAAAAATCTATTGGTGTTCGAGGGCCAGTTTCGATTAGCATGGCTAAGTCCTTAGAACCAATTGTCATTTCCAGCCTTCAAATTACTCGAAGCACCAACGGGATGGAAGCCAAAAATGATAGTGGTCGCTCTTCGGATACGATGGGAACTAAGCATTTTGTGGATTATGGTGTTTATGTCATTAAGGGGTCTATTAATGCTCATTTTGCAGAGAAAACTGGTTTTTCAGATGCGGATGCTGAGGTTATTAAGGAAGCTCTGCTGAGTCTCTTTGAAAATGATGCCTCATCGGCTCGACCTGAGGGATCTATGCGTATTCGTGAAGTGTTTTGGTTTACACACTCCAGCAAATTAGGAAATGTGTCTAGCGCGCGTGTCTTTGATTTGTTAGAATTTAATAAGGAGCAGTTAGACAAGAATAGCTATGAAGATTATGCCATCAGGTTGAATCAAGAAAAACTAGAAAGTTACCAAGAAAAAGGGTTGAAGGTTGAAATCCTAGAAGGACTGTAATATGGGATATGCAGAAGATGATTATCTTATGCTTTCGGGCATTCAGCACTTTCAGTTCTGCAAAAGACAGTGGGGATTAATTCATATCGAGCAGCATTGGCTGGATAATGAAGCGACTGCTCATGGCCAAGTTCTGCATCAAAAAGCAGATAACCCGTATGTCAAGGAAAAACGAAAAGACATCATTACCTCTAGAGCTATGCAGGTTTCGTCCAAGTCTCTGGGGCTGTATGGTATTTTAGATGTCGTTGAGTTTCATAAGCATGAGGATGGTGTTGCTTTAAAGGGTAGACGAGGAAGATGGCTACCGACCATTGTCGAGTATAAACGGGGGAAACCTAAAAAGGATAGTAGGGATATTGTCCAGCTTGTCGCTCAGGTTATTTGCCTTGAAGAGACATTGGGATGCCAGATTGATAAGAGCTATCTCTATTACCACAGTGTCAATCAAAAGCAAGAGATTATTATCACTCCTGCTCGTAGACAGAAAGTTGCAGACTTGGCAGCTCAGATGCATGCTTATTACGCAGATAAAAGAATCGAAAAGGCAGCCTATTTTAGAAATTGCCAGCTGTGTTCTCTGGTTGATATTTGTATGCCAAGGCTCAGTAAAAAGACACCAAGCGTGTCGAATTATATCCAGTCTGCGCTTAGAAGTGAGGCGTTGTTATGAAAAAATTACTCAATACCCTTTACCTAACGCAGGAAGATTTTTACTTGACGCGTGAGCGGGATAATATTGTCATAAAGCAAGATGGAAAGGTACTAAATCGTTTTCCCTATCGGATTATTGATGGGATTGTCTGCTTTTCTTATCTCGGCGCATCACCATCTCTGATTGAGCTCTGTGCAGAAAATCAAATCAATCTTTCCTTTCACACGCCTCAAGGTCGGTTTTGCGGGCGTTTTGTTGGACCGACCAATGGAAATGTTCTTCTTCGAAGACAACACTATCGATTAGCAGATGATGTTGAATCACTGGATTTTGCCAAACGGTTTATGCTTGCTAAAATCTCCAATTCGCGTAAATACTTGCTCCGCTTTAAGCGAGATCATAGGGATCGCGTTGATGTGAAGTTGTTTGAAGAAATTGATAATGAGCTGGTTTGGGCATTGGAAAACGTTCAAGTTGCTCAAGATAAAGAGATGCTGCTAGGTATTGAAGGTCAGGCTGCAAACCAATATTTTCGCGCCTTTAACGATATGGTTTTATCTGATAAAGAGACTTTCAGGTTTAATGGTCGTTCGCGGAGGCCGCCATTGGATTGTTTGAATGCCTTGATGTCCTTTGGTTATAGTTTGCTGACTTATGAGTGTCAATCGGCTTTAGAAGCGGTTGGCCTAGATAGCTATGTCGGTTTTTACCATACAGACCGTCCTGGTAGAGCTGGTTTAGCTCTTGATTTGGTGGAGGAATTCCGATCTTTTATCGTTGATCGTTTTGTCTTTTCTCTGGTCAATCGTGGACAATTGACAGCTAAGCACTTTGAGATCAAAGAAAATGGAAGTGTCCTTCTAACCGAAAAGGGACGAGCTGTCTTTATTGAAAACTGGCAGAAGCGCAAGCACACCGAGGTTGAACATCCATTTTTAAAAGAAAAAGTGAAGTTGATGCTGCTCCCCTACGTCCAAGCTCAGCTATTGGCTAAAGCTATTCGAGGAGACTTGGACGCTTATCCGCCGTTTTTAATTTAGGAGATTTACGATGATGGTCTTGGTTGCTTATGATGTAAACACAGAGTCGGCAGCAGGTCGAAAGCGTCTGCGCCATGTTGCGAAACTATGTGTTGATTATGGTCAGCGCGTGCAAAATTCTGTTTTTGAATGTTCAGTGACACCAGCTGAATTTGTCGAAATTAAAGATCGTCTGTCCAAAATAATCGATATGGAATCAGACAGCATCCGCTTTTACCTGTTAGGCAAAAATTGGCAAAATCGTGTTGAAACGATGGGACGCGATGACAGTTACGATCCTGATATAGGGGTTTTGCTCCTTTGAAAAATACTTTGCGAACCCTTGTTACTCATAAAAGTACGGGAGGTTCGCGCAAAAAAATAGGAAAAATGGGTCATTTTTGCAGTTTTAGAAGCTAAAAAGTGCTTTCTAGATCGCCAATGTGGCCCACAAACGGTGTCTCTACGCGCCGTCGCACCCTTCGCGGGTGCGTGGATTGAAATGATTTTATAAGTTCAATTAACCCAGCTTATCAAGTCGCACCCTTCGCGGGTGCGTGGATTGAAATTCGGTGTCATAAACTACCTCCGCAACTCATTTTGTCGCACCCTTCGCGGGTGCGTGGATTGAAATTCGGTGTCATAAACTACCTCCGAAACTCATTTTGTCGCACCCTTCGCGGGTGCGTGGATTGAAATTGCGGTGGCTAGTACAGCATTGACCGCGTATCTAAAGTCGCACCCTTCGCGGGTGCGTGGATTGAAATATCTGGTTGATGTATGGCCGCAGAAAGTCCGGGAAACGTCGCACCCTTCGCGGGTGCGTGGATTGAAATCAATTCAAGAGACGCTATTTTGAAACATGTTGAGTCGCACCCTTCGCGGGTGCGTGGATTGAAATAAGAGTGATTTCCATTTGTCCATGAAAAACTTCGGTCGCACCCTTCGCGGGTGCGTGGATTGAAATAGGCCAAGTATATGCTCTCAGGTATCGCTCAATGCGTCGCACCCTTCGCGGGTGCGTGGATTGAAATCCAATGCTGACGTGACGATAATTTCTGTGATTTGAGTCGCACCCTTCGCGGGTGCGTGGATTGAAATAAAGTAATCGTTACGAGACTAAGACTATTACCTTGTCGCACCCTTCGCGGGTGCGTGGATTGAAATAAGTACATATCTTGATGATACATTAGGATTTGTGTCGCACCCTTCGCGGGTGCGTGGATTGAAATTCGTTCTAGCTGTGCAAACACTGACAGGACTCCGACCGTCGCACCCTTCGCGGGTGCGTGGATTGAAATCCTGATACAGCTATCATGAGTAAAGACTATCAACAGTCGCACCCTTCGCGGGTGCGTGGATTGAAATTGCTGGCGGATAATCTATAAAGATGTCCTCGTACTGTCGCACCCTTCGCGGGTGCGTGGATTGAAATGGAACCAACATTAAAGCCTAAATCGACATAGACAGTCGCACCCTTCGCGGGTGCGTGGATTGAAATCCGTAATGATAGCTTCATTATAGCACAGGAGGCTACGTCGCACCCTTCGCGGGTGCGTGGATTGAAATACTATTCGAACTAGGTTAAAAACAGACTAAACCTTCGCACCCTTCGCGGGTGCGTGGATTGAAATAAGGGGCTTTTGATGATGAACCACCTAGACCATGTCGCACCCTTCGCGGGTGCGTGGATTGAAATGGGTCTTACGATATTTTTTATTTGATAAGTCATGTCGCACCCTTCGCGGGTGCGTGGATTGAAATGGAACAAGTCGTTGATGTAGCTGATGCGAATTGGGTCGCACCCTTCGCGGGTGCGTGGATTGAAATTCAATGAGCTATACATTGAAGCACTTGGTGGCAAGTCGCACCCTTCGCGGGTGCGTGGATTGAAATTTGCCAGCGTCTAGCAAAGTCGTCCATAGGCCCGTCGCACCCTTCGCGGGTGCGTGGATTGAAATTCTCCTTTATGGTATAATAGACACAGGGTATTTGTCGCACCCTTCGCGGGTGCGTGGATTGAAATGTCTGCAAAGTTCCAGCACTTGTCGCTCCGAGGGTCGCACCCTTCGCGGGTGCGTGGATTGAAATAGTACCAACTGGATCTCGAAATGGTGGCGCTAGGTCGCACCCTTCGCGGGTGCGTGGATTGAAATATTTTGGCCAGATTGTCCATTGCCTGCAACTTAGTCGCACCCTTCGCGGGTGCGTGGATTGAAATTAGGTTGCTTTTTGCGAGGTTCCCAGCTCGTTTTGTCGCACCCTTCGCGGGTGCGTGGATTGAAATGGCTTGTAAACTTGTGCTAACTCGTACATAGATAGGTCGCACCCTTTGCGGGTGCGCGTGATTTCGCCTAGTAAATTATGCTGTAAAGTTAAAAGATGATACGTTGTTTTTTAGAATTTGGCGCTTATAGTCGTTAAAGTCAATATATTGAATTTATCATCTAAAGTGTAAGTCTCTCGCTTTCAAATCGTTTCCATTTTTGGTATAATGTAAGGGATTAAAACTTAGGAGTTGTGTAACATGAATATTGGATTAGCGATTTTATTGATTGTCCTTGCCTTGGCTGGGGGAACATTCTTGGGCGCTTTCTTAGTGCGCAAGCAGATTGAAAAAGACTTTGCAGAAAATCCCCGTTTGAATGTAGATGCGGTGCGTGCTATGATGTCTTCTATGGGCCAAAAACCTAGTGAAGCCAAGGTTCAGCAAGTTTACCGTCAAATTAAAGCCTCTCAAAAAGAAGCGACTAAGAAGAAATAAGGATAGTGAAAGGGACTGGGATTTTGCCCAGTCTCTTTTGGAGATAAAGCATGGACAATAGACCCATCGGATTTTTAGATTCAGGCGTGGGCGGATTGACGGTTGTGCGTGAATTTATGAGACAACTTCCTCATGAGCGTGTTATTTTCGTTGGAGATCAAGCGCGTGCACCGTACGGTCCTAGACCAGCAGAGCAGATTCGTAAATACACTTGGGAAATGGTCAGGTTCCTATTGACCAAGGATGTCAAAATGATTGTCTTGGCATGTAACACAGCGACTTCAGTCGTCTGGGAGGAAATCAAGGCGGAGCTGGATATTCCAGTCTTAGGTGTGATTTTACCAGGAGCTTCAGCGGCAATTAAGGCTAGTCGTTTGGGGAAAATTGGTGTCCTAGGAACTCAGATGACCATCAACTCAGATATCTATCGGCAGAAAATCCAATCACTCTCACCTGATACTGAGGTGACGAGTCTTGCTTGCCCGCGGTTTGTGCCCTTAGTGGAGTCCAATGAGCTAGACTCAAGCCTTGCCAAAAAGATCATCTACGAGACCTTGCAACCTTTGAAGGGAACGATAGATACCCTTGTTCTGGGCTGCACCCATTATCCGCTTTTGCGTCCAATTATCCAAAATGCTATGGGACCAGAGGTCAAGCTGATTGATAGCGGAGCTGAGACGGCGCGGGATATATCTGTTTTACTAAATTATTTTGAAATCAATGCAGCACGAGATGCTGCTGAGAAACATCATCAATTTTACACGACTGCCAGTCCAGAAGCCTTTCAAAAAATGGCTGAAAGCTGGCTCGGTCAAAGGATAGAAGTGGAGCATGTCAAATTATGAATGAGAAAAGCCCAAAGATTTTTGAGTATCGTGATGACCTAGACTGGTTTGTCGGTGCAGTTAGTGATTACACTTACATCTCAAGTTTTGTAGATGATGAGGTGCATTTTCAAATTCAGCATGATTTAGCGCAATTATTGGAAAATCAACAGTCTTCTGAAGACAAGGGGATCCATATCCATGTCATCACCTACAGTTCTGTTTTTAAATTAATCCGCTTTGCGGTCGAGATGATTAATGAGAGTTTTGGGCGTAATCTTGTGGTCAAACAGCACCAAGGTGCCATCTTAGTTTTGGAAAACGACCAGCTTTTGCAGGTGGTTTTACCTGAAGAGGGTGTGCCGTTAGAGAGTTTTACGGGCTCATCAGAGGACTTAGGAGATATGATTTTAATTGCCACGCGAAATGAGGGCAAGACCAACGAATTTCGTGAATTCTTTGCGAACTTGGGTTATGGTGTGCAGAACCTCAATGATTTTCCAGACCTTCCTGAGGTAGAAGAGACGGGAATGACTTTTGAAGAAAATGCTCGTTTGAAAGCTGAGACCATTGCTGAGATGACAGGCAAGATGGTTCTTGCTGACGATTCGGGTCTCAAAGTTGATGCGCTCGGTGGCTTACCTGGTGTCTGGTCAGCACGTTTTTCAGGGCCTGACGCAACAGATGACACGAATAATCAAAAACTCCTGCACGAATTAGCGGTTGTTTTTGAGCAAAAAGATCGTTCGGCTCAATTTCACTGTACTTTGGTGTTGGCCAAGCCGGGCAAGGCTAGCTTAGTCGTTGAGGCTGATTGGCCAGGGTTTATTGCCTATGAGGCCAAAGGAGAACATGGATTTGGTTATGATCCGCTCTTTATCGTTGCAGATACGGGAAAACGGGCGGCTGAACTAACTACAGAAGAAAAAAATAGCCAGTCGCATCGTGCTCTGGCTCTGAAAAAGCTTTTGGAGGTCTTTCCAACATGGTAACACGGTTTATTATCATGAGTGATTCCCATGGTGACCGTGGGATTGTCGAGGACATTAAAGCGCGCTATCAAGGTAAGGTAGCAGCGCTCTTCCATAATGGTGATTCGGAGCTAGATGCTAGTGACAGTCTTTGGGACGGAATCCATGTGGTCAAGGGAAATTGTGACTGGACAGCTTTTCCAGAGCGTGTGATAACGACCATTGATGGTGTAACGATTGCCCAGACCCATGGCCATCTTTACGCTATTAACTACGGTTGGACTCGCTTGAATTATTGGGCAGAAGAAGCTGGTGCAGACATTTGCCTTTACGGACACTTGCATGTGCCCGCAGCAGATATGCGAGATGGTTGTCTCTTTGTCAATCCGGGCTCCATTAGCCAGCCTCGTGGCCTCATACAAGAGCGCCTTTATGCGATACTGGATATTTATCCAGACCACTTCCATATTGAGTATTTGGATCGTAACCATCAACCTTACCCTGATTTAACAAGAGATATAAAACGATGATTAATCCACATTTTAAAGAATTTTTACGTTCGCAGGAAGAGACGTTTTTAACACCTGCTGAGAATTTGGCGGTCTTGATTGACACGCACAATATGGATCATGCCAAGCTCGTTTTGACTCACATGGCCTATTCTCGTGTGCCTGTGGTGACTCAGGAGGGGAAATTCGTTGGAACTATTGGTTTGACGGAGATTACCCGCTATCAGTTGGAAAATGAGCTTTCTGATGAAGACTTGAATCAGGACATTAGTAGTATCGTTAAGACTGATGTTGCGGTTGTTAGTGAGTTTTATAGTTTGACTCAGGTCATGCATGACCTTATTGATCAGTCTTTCTTACCGGTGGTGGATCAAGATGGCTTTTTCAAGGGCATCATCACTCGGAAAGCTATTTTGAAAGCTATCAACAGCATGCTTCATAAGTTTGCAGATGATTATGTGATTGAGGAAAAAGATGACAGCCATTGATGATTTCCTTGACCAGAAAAAATTAGCGCAAAACTCCCTGTCAGCCTATCGTTACGACTTAGAGCAGTTTCGCCAACTGGTTGAAGGCGAGATTGAACCTGCTAAGCTTAAGGCCTACCAGCAATTTTTGACAGACTTGAAGCCTACAGCTCAGAAGCGTAAAATTTCAGCAGTCAATCAGTTTCTTTATTATCTCTATGAAACTGGTCAGATTAAGCAATTTCACAAGTTAAGCCTGCCAAGTCAGGTCCGTCTTGTCAGTCCTCGTTTTACGTCTAAGACGGAAGTGTTGGATTTAGCGATTTTGTGGCAAAAGAGTGAACGTCCTGTAGGGCAGCTGTTTGCCTTGTTTATCTGGACAATGGGGCTACAACCCAGTGAAATACTCCAGCTTGAAGCTGAGCATTTAAATCTGGATTTCCAGATTTTAACGGTTAGGCGTGGTCAGGACAAGCGGGTTTTGAAGATTCCGCAGAAGCTTTTGCCATATTTAATAGAGTTACCTGAGGTTGGTTTTCTGTTTGCCAAGGGAGGCAAACCTTATTCACGTCAGTGGTTGTTTAACCAGCTTCGGCTTTATTTGGAGACTATTGGCATGGCTCATCTAACAGCGCAAAAGTTGCGAGAACAATACATCCTAAGTCAGCTAGCATCAGATGTCAGTCTTGAGAAAGTAGCCAAAAATCTAGGGCTCAAGTCTGCAGTGACTTTGGAAAAATATGTAAGATGAGATAAAGAGGAGAGCGGCAAATTGACCATTTCGTAGAAATTACAAAGGACGTTAAGAAAAGCGTAGGAAAATGGCGGTAAGTCAGGGAGTGAGACAGAAGTCGTGATTTCAATGAAATCGACTTCGTCGTCTCACCCCCGCAAGGTTGGGAGTAAGACTTGTTGGCCGTGCCAACTTAGTCTTACCCCTGCACAGGTCATTAGGTGCTTTAGCACGAATGAACCACTGCTGACTAGATTTGTAGAATGGTGAGTTATCAACATTTTACAAACCAGACAACTACTGCGTCGATCTGTTTAAACTATAAATGAT
This sequence comes from Streptococcus merionis DSM 19192, assembly GCF_000380085.1. Taxonomy (GTDB): domain Bacteria; phylum Bacillota; class Bacilli; order Lactobacillales; family Streptococcaceae; genus Streptococcus; species Streptococcus merionis. The sequence goes on along the minus strand of NZ_KB904558.1, from coordinate 103,037 downwards.
ATGAGACTGTGTACTTTGCCTCAGCTCATCGACGCATCCTGGCCAGAATGACTAGGATTTTCACAGATGGAATCGAAGAAAATCCAGACGGCCACGGTTCCAGTTAGATGAGGCTAAATTTAGCTTTTTAGACCGTGTTCAACTCCGAGATACAAACCCACACTCACTTTTCCTAGATTACGGTGTCTCATTTGTTTAGTATAAAAATTGCTGAGACTGTTTTTTTAGATTCAGCCTCAGCAAGGCAATAATATTTGGTAATAATGGATATTAAATTAAAAGATTTTGAAGGTCCGCTGGATCTCTTGCTCCATCTGGTGTCCAAATACCAGATGGACATTTACGATGTGCCGATCACAGAAGTGATTGAGCAGTATTTGGCCTATATCGCGACCTTACAAGCCATGCGCTTAGAAGTGGCGGGGGATTATATGCTCATGGCTAGTCAACTCATGTTGATTAAGAGCCGTAAACTTCTCCCCAAGGTTGTTGCTGAGGCTCCTGAAGAAGATGATCCCGAACGCGACCTGATTGATCAGATTGAGGAATACCGTAAGTTTAAGCTACTCAGCCAGAAATTATCGGATCAGCATGATAGGAGGGCTCAGTATTTCTCTAAACCTAAGCAGGATCTGGTCTATGAGGATGTGACGCTGAAACAAGATAAGACTAGTTTAGATATTTTTCTGGCCTTCTCACAAGTCATGACAGCCAAGCAAGCAGAATTTAAGCGCAGTCACACGACCATCGCGGCGGATGACTATAAGATTGAAGATATGATGTCCTATATCGAGACGCAATTTTCGGAAAAAATAGAAGTCCGTTTGGAAGAAATTTTCCAAGTCAGTCAATCTATGAATGAGCTGATTACCATGTTTTTGGCGACGCTGGAGCTGATTAAAACTCAGGTCATTACCGCAGTCCAAGAGGAAGTATTCGGACAAGTTTATTTGAGAAAGGTGAGCTATGAACCGATTAGCTGAAATTGAAGCTCTGCTCTTTATTGCAGGTGAAGAGGGGTTGAGCTTACGCCAGATGGCAGAAGTTCTTGAGTTGCCTCCAACAGGTCTCAGTCAATCGTTGGAAAAACTGGCTGATAAGTATCGTGATGATGAGTTTTCTTGTTTGGCGTTGATTCAGTCTGGCAATAAATACCGTCTGGTGACCAAGGAGATTCATGCAGATTTACTGCGTCGTTTTTCACGGACACCTATCAATCAGACCATGTCGCGAGCTCTGTTAGAAACTCTCTCCATCGTCGCCTACAAACAGCCTATCACGCGACTTGAGGTCGATGAGATCCGTGGGGTCAACTCCAGCTCTGCTTTATCGAAACTGGTGACATTTGAGCTGATTGAAGTCGTTGGTCATAAAGAAGCTATCGGGCGTCCGCGTCTTTATGCGACGACGGAATATTTTCTGGATTTTTTAGGAATTAACAGCCTAGAAGAATTGCCAGAAGTGACAGCATTAGACCTCAGTCAGGAAGAGAGCCAGCTCTTTGTCGAACGAGAAGATTCGCCTGAGGAAACTGAGCCATTAGCAGCTGGTGAATTGGCTGAGCCAGATTTACCGGAAGAGTTAGGTCTCTTTGAGTCGTCAGTAGATTAGGTGGTCTGATAACTAGCTTATCAGGACGAGAAAGTTGGCAGATCAGTCAAACTAATCTGCTTTGCTATTTTCCAAAAAAAAGAAAAAGAGAAGAATATGCGTATCAATAAATTTATCGCTCATGCGGGCGTGGCTAGTCGTCGAAAGGCAGAAGAGCTGGTCAAGCAAGGCTTAGTCACAATCAATGGTGAAGTGGTGCGGGATCTGGCAACGACAGTCAAGTCGGGAGACCGTGTCGAGGTGGAAGGAACACCAATTTATAATGAGGAGAAGGTCTACTATCTTCTCAATAAACCACGCGGTGTCATTTCTTCGGTGTCAGATGATAAGGGGCGTCAGACCGTAGTTGACTTGTTGCCACAGGTCAAGGAGCGGATTTATCCTGTTGGGCGTCTGGACTGGGACACATCTGGTATTTTGATATTGACCAATGATGGGGATTTTACTGATGAGATGATTCACCCGCGAAACGAGATTGACAAGGTCTACGTGGCGCGTGTTAAGGGGATCGCCAACAAGGAAAATTTGCGTCCGCTAACACGCGGTGTTGTGGTTGACGGTAAGAAAACTAAACCAGCTGTTTATAACATTCTCAAGGTTGATCCGATTAAAGGCCGTTCGGTAGTACAGCTGACGATCCATGAGGGGCGGAACCATCAGGTTAAGAAGATGTTTGAAGCTGTGGGCTTGCCCGTAGACAAACTATCTCGCACACGCTTTGGCAATCTGGATCTGACTGGCCTTCGTCCAGGTGAATTCCGTCGCCTCAATAAGAAGGACATTTCCAAGCTTCATGAGCTGGCTGTCCGTCAGAAATAGCATGAAAAAGTTACTAATTGTCCTGGTGCGCTGGTATCAGAGGCGGATTTCACCACTAAGTCCGCCTAGCTGTCGCTTTCGGCCAACATGTTCTAACTACATGATTGAGGCTATTGAAAAACATGGTTTCAAGGGTATTTTGATGGGAATTGCTCGGATTTTCCGTTGCCATCCTTTCAGTGCTACAGGAGATGATCCAGTGCCTGATCATTTTAGTCTGAGACGAAATTGGAATCATCATAAGAGTTAGGATTGGAATCACAGTAAGCAAGTGCCTTGATGATTAAGAAAACAGCATTTTTAAGCACTTTGGTCAAGATTGCAGGTTCTAAGATTGGTACGGATGACTTGTTTTGCAAAAAAAGAGGAAAGTCAGCTTTTTTTCAGAAATCCAGTTAAAAACCCTTGACACCAGTCCTCAGAGTGGTATACTAAAGTAGAAATTGATTGGCTTACATCAAACCTGTTGTGATTTAAGTTAACCAATACAGACTACGCCAGTTGCCGAGCTAGACTCCGACTGGCGTCGTTTTTGTTATAATTATCAAATCGTTAAATGAAGCAGGACGAGAGCAATGGCTTCTCAAAAGTGGATATAAAGGCCGTTAAGAAAAGCTGTTTTAACTGAGCGATACTAGCAAATATTGACATTCGCTTTGACAGCGGTTAAACCTCTAAATCCCCACAATTGCTAACTAACAAAAGGATCAATTTATGCCGAAAACTCGCAATCACATCGTTTTATTTGAACCACAAATTCCCCAAAACACTGGAAATATTGCCCGTACCTGTGCGGCGACCAATAGCCCTCTACACATCATTCGCCCCATGGGTTTTCCCATTGATGATCGCAAGATGAAGCGGGCGGGGCTTGATTATTGGGATAAGTTGGACATTTATTTCTATGATTCCTTGGTGGACTTTTTGGAAAGATGCCAGGGACAGATTCATCTCATTTCTAAGTTTGCGTCCAAGGTTTACTCGGAGGAGTGCTTCTCAGATGGCCAAGAACATTATTTCATCTTTGGTCGAGAAGATACGGGTCTGCCAGAAAAATTCATGCGAGACCATCCTGAAAAAGCGCTGCGCATTCCCATGAATGATGAGCATGTCAGAAGTCTCAATGTGTCCAATACAGTCTGTATGATTGTCTATGAGGCCCTTCGCCAACAGAATTTTGCAGGGCTAGACTTGGTGCATACCTATGAAAAGGATAAACTAAAATGAGAGTGAGACAGACAGCCATGATGACATCGCCCCAAAGTATGTAACAGTTGAAGATGACGTATAAGAAGTCGTGGTTTCAATGAAATCGGCTTTGCTGTCAAAGGTCATTAGGTGCTTTAGCACCAATGAACAACTGCTGATTGGCAGATTTGTTCGTGTTTTACACTCCAAATCTAGCCTAATCAACTGTGCGGGGGTGGGAAAACGAACTCTTTTTTAATTGCTCGAGTTCTTTCCCGCTCCCAATGAAGCACTGCTGACTAGGTTTGTAGAAGATTGATTTATCAGCATTTTACAAAGCAGACAACTACTGTGTCAAACGATAAATAAAACGAGACTGGGGAAATGATCAGACCCCAAAAGTTAGACGAAAACTCTAACGATTGGGGTGCAGTTCATCAGTTCCAGTCTCTTAGTTTTAATTCGAAAAAAGAGGCATTCGCAGTGGTTTTGAGAATGGCTGTCTCAGCCCTCTGTGTAGAGGTGAGACTAGGTTGATTGAGCCAACAAGCCTTATTTTCATTTTTCCTCAATCACTGCACTGCCCAAGTAGCAGAATCGCCATGAACAAGGCCGCCGTAAAGAGCGCTTGTCTCACACCCTATCTCAATGTAATGTTTCAAAATCAGTCTGGCAGATAAAGGCATATCTAACTGGTTTATCTGATCAAGATCAAACCACTGAAGTTGACCCTCGTTGGAGATAAGGTTTAGGCTGTCAGTATTTCTAACTTGGGCAAAGTAAAAATAATTCTGGCGGATTTCACCATTAACACTACGCAAAGTAATGTAACGCAGAGCCATCTCTTTTAGATAATCTTCGGTTAGGCCTAATTCTTCTTCGAGTTCACGAATTGCACCTTGATAAGGATGATTAAGCTCTTCAGGCTCCAAATGACCACCAGCAGCGGCTACCCAGACATTGTTCACCACGCGCCCACCCTGTCGAAAGAGCAGAAGAATTTTGCGATCGTGTAAAAGGTAGATGGAAGTCATTTCACGCATAGTTTGGGTCATCGATTTCCTCCTTGGTTTTCTTTTAGTATAACACTTTAGAAAATAATCATGGGTAAATTAAAGTTGTTTTTTATTAAAGGAGAGGACAGCTCCTCCTAAAGAAATGGTGATTGTGATGATTGTGATGACAACTGCTGGAAAGATTCTGCTAGGTTTTTCCAGATTGGTTAAGAATGCTGTGCTTTGTGTAATGAGAGAAAGCGGATTAAAAGAAAGTGTGCCAGGAAAGAGATTAAGCACAAGGAGTCCAGCTACGAAGAGTCCTATAACGATCAGGACGAGATAATTGCTTGTGATAATAACGGAAGTTATGAGAATTAATGACATCAAAAGAATGCCAAAGAGCCAAAGACAAAAAAGTGCGAAGCTAAGATGAGGTAGAGATATTTGAGGAAAAAGAAAGACTGTGTAAGTATAGGCGATGCCAAAACAGAGTATCAGACTGAGCGTCCATAGGCTTATCATGAGTAGACCCTTGGCCAAAATGACACACCATCTTGGTAAACCTTTAGCTAGCAAAATGATTAGGGTGCCTTTGGATAAATCTGATGTGAGGATTCCACTAAACAGGACGACAAGAAAAATCAAGCCAGTCTGCGTAACATTCTTAAAAAATTGTCCCCAAGAATCCAGCGCTGTTGGTTCTGGTAGAGTAGTAAGATCTACTCCGTCAATAACGATTTCCATGATAAGGGGAGTTAGCTTTGCAATAAGAGGACTCATAAAACCAAATAGAGCAAAAATGATGAGCATTAAAAAGAGTTTGTAGTTACGTTGATGCTCTACCCATTCCTTTTTTAGAAAGGTAATCATTGAATCACCTCCTCAAAAATAGTTTCTAGATTAGGCTCTAACTTAGCAAATGATGACGGGAGAAGTTTTTCTTGAGCCAGAATCTCTAGGAGTTTTTGACCATCACTGGTTTTGAGATGCAGCACCAGCCCTTCTTTAGATTTTTGATTGCATAAATTTTTAATATCTGGATGAGTGAAGAAGCGGTCTAGATCGGCTTGCTTAGCAAAGGAGATCTGATAATCATCTCTGCTGTATTGTCGTTTTAAAGTATCCAGAGTACTGCTGAGCACAATTTTTCCCTTGTGAAGAATAGCTACTTGGTCGCAGATACGTTCAACATCAGATAAGATATGCGTCGAAAACAAGATAGTGGTTTGTTCCTTGACGGCCAAGAGAATATCTAGTATTTCCTTACGGCCTATCGGATCAAGCGCAGAGGTCGGTTCATCACAAATGAGGAGTTTCGGTTCGTTGAGTAGAGCCTGGGCAATCCCCAGACGTTGTTTCATTCCTCTGGAAAATGTCTTTATAGGCTTTTTTTCGTAGGTTAAACCAACTAACTGGAGTAATTCCTGACTTTTTAGTTCAGTTTTTTTCTTGGATAATCCAGTTAGGCGCCCGCAGAGTTGTAAATATTCTCTGGCAGTCATATAATCATAAAAGGCTGGGACATCGGGTAAATAGCCGACAAAACGATTTGTTTTAGTATCACCGTACTGAACCTTTTCGCCATTTACGGTAATTGTCCCCTTGTTTGCTTTTAAGAGTCCAAGAATTAATTTCATGGTGGTTGTTTTCCCAGATCCATTTTGACCTAAAAAACCAAAGATAGAATGCTCTGGCACTGTAATATTAAGGTCGCTAAGTATCTTTTTTTCACCAAAGTGCTTTTCCAGATGGCTAATTTCTAAAATTGCCATTAGTCATCTCCTTTCCCAATCAGAAAATAAAGAATGGGCCCGACAAGTTGTCCAAATATGACAATGATCAGCCAAAACACTTTATTTCCGTATCGGTAATGAGAGTGTCTAAGGATATGAATAACGGCAACAATAGCTAGGATTAGTTGTAAAAGGAACAGTGGTACGAGGAAGGGAAGATATTCTTTAACCCGTTCAAATGTGTTCATAGGAACCTCCAAATAGGGATTAGGATTCTAAAAGTATCTGAAGCCGGTGACAAAGTTTAGAAAAGCTAGGATTTTCAGAAAGATTAGTAAAAGATGGATTAAGAATCACTCCATCATAAAGAGATTTTTTGACAGCAACTTCATCCTGAGGTGGCTGGGTGCCAAGTGGAAGCTGGTTAAACCAGCCATCTATTTTGGTAAAAAAAGAATCGCCCTTCAGTTTAACAGGAAAAATTTTTGAGGTGGCTAAACGGACATACTCATTTAGGTAATGAAAAACTTTTTCAATATTTTGATGAGTGCTGTAAACTTGAGCTAATTTCAGATAGATAGGGAAAAGGACAAAAGGATGTAGCTTTTCAAGGTCAAAAGCAATGATTAATTTTAATAAGCGATTCTCAATCATACTAACAGTTTTCGGTTGGTCTGCAGTAAGGGACAGATAGGTTTGTAAAAGCTGTAGTAGGGTCAAAAAATACTGGTAAATTTCAATCTGTAATGTTTCTTGAGCTTGTTCGATTTGCCCAGTAGCCTGATAAGCCTGTGCCAGAAGAATTTCTTGGGACATCAGCGCAGTATTAGGGTGTTCAATAAGATCGATCACGTGTTCAGGTTCTTTGAGCTGTAACAAACAAATGGCTTCTAAATAAATCGCTTGCTTTTGAAGTTCAAGGTCATTTGACTCCGTTTTGATCTTTTGAAAGAGGCTTTGAGCATAACGAATTGTGGCTTCCGTCTTATCGATTGTAGGTGCTAGATGACAATGATTGAGTAGCAGTTGCCCCATTGCAAAGAGGAAAGGGTAACAGGAATAATAGGACTTAATCAATTCTTGGCAACTCTCTAAAACTTTCTCAAACGGTTTTCTTGAAAAATCGGTTGCTAAAGATTGATAGTATTCTCGAATAGCAGTAGGAGTCAACTGTGGCTCATAGCCCATCAACTCATCGATGCTAATGTTAAAGTAGGTCGCCAATTGTGGCAGAAAGGTAATATCAGGAAAACTGTGCCCAATCTCCCATTTGGAAACTGAGGCCTTTGAGACGCCAATAAAGTTGGCTAATTCTTCTTGTGTGATTCCTTTCTCTTTTCGATACTTGCTAATTCTATGGCTAATTGAAATTTTGTGAGTCATATACGCACCTCTTTCCTATTTTCATTTTATATTAGAATTTCTGGAAAAACAATGGATTTTTAGTTGACTTTTGTTGATTTTGTCAACCACAAGGAAACTATTGCTAAATCAAATACTTTCAGACAAAAATTTGAGACGTAGGTATCACTGTCTTAGGCAAGTCGAAAGTGGCGCTATATCAAAGTTACTTCAAATGTCTCTATTTATACAAAAAAAAGCTCGACAGTGTGAATGTAAACCAGCGAGCTTTTAATTAATAGAGGTACTTTTTTTGAGAATAAAAACAACGAGCAAAATAATCTGTGGTAGGGCAAAAATAATGGTATGTGAGAAGGGTGTTGCTAGGGGAGCGAGCGAAAGAATGACTTGAAGTCCTGCTAGCCATTTATTAGTGAGCATAAAAGCTAGTGCATTAATCACACTCAAAGTAAAGAAATAGGCGAAAGGAATCGTGAGAATGGCAATAGCCATGCCGTGACCAGCTGTATCTGAGGCATATTCATGAGATCCATATGATGCATCAAACCAGAGATAAGCCATTAGAAGTGCGACAAGGCTTAACTCGATCAGCGTGATGATGAGAGAGGATTTTAAAAGTTTACTTTTTGGCATGCTTTTCTTTCTAGACTTTCTTTTTCCGTACCAGTTTAACCACACACTCTGTTCTTGCAGTGTGTGGAAACATGTCAACAGATTGGAGGTAGACGACGTTGTAAACTTTGACTAGCTGGGCTAGGTCGCGAGCTAATGTGGAGACATTGCAGGAAACATAGACCATCTTTTGGGGTTTGTAGCGCAGAAGAGTATCAAGTAGCTTGCTATCCAGACCAGTCCGCGGAGGGTCTACGATGATGGCGTCTGCTCGGTAACCATTTTTGTACCATTTAGGAATAACGGTTTCAGCAGTTCCTGTCTCGTAGAGGGCATTTTTAACTCCTAATCGCGCAGCATTTTCCCTAGCATCAGCGATAGCTTCTGGAATAATATCCATCCCCCTGATAGAGGCGACTTTTCCTGCAAAAGCGAGTCCAATAGTTCCGACGCCGCAGTAAGCATCGATCAGATGATCGTCAGGTGAGACATCCAGCGCCTTGATAGCTTCGCTATAGAGAATTTGGGTTTGTTTGGGATTGAGCTGGTAGAAGGCGCGTGGGGACAAGGCAAAGCGGTAATCCAGAACACCTTCTTCAATCGTCTCTTTGCCCCAGAGAATCTTGGTGAAGTCACCGTAAATCTCACTGGTTTTCGACTTGTTGAGATTAAAGGCAACAGTCTCAATCTGTGGAAATTGCTGGTTCAAATCTCGAATGACAAAATCAAGCTTGACAGGCTTAGAGGCGACAAAGATTAGCTGAATCTGGTTAGTAGCGTGAGCCTTACGAATCATGACTGTGCGGACGCCAGCAATTTTGCGTTCGTCGTAGATGGGAACATTGTAGCGGGTCAAAAGCAGGCTTACTTGATTGATGATTTGCTGGGTTAAGTCATCCTGAACGAGACAGTCTCGTAATTCGACCAGACGGTGGGAGTTCTGAGCGTAGAGGCCAGCGACTACCTTGCCCTTGAATTTACGAACTTGAAATTGCAGTTTCGCTCGATAATGCGTTGGCTCTGTCATGCCGATGGTCGGCCTAATCTCAAAATTCTCGTAACCTTGGGGTTGAAATTTTTTCAGAGCCTGCTGTAACAGATCCGTTTTGAAATCCAACTGCTTGTCATAGCGCAAGTGCATGATTTGGCAGCCGCCACAAACTTGATAAACAGGACAGGCTGGATCAACGCGGAACTTTGACGGTTTAGTGATTTTCAGCAGACGAGCTTCTACAAAATTTCGCTTAATAGCCGTCACCTGACAGAGAATATCCTCGCCCTTTAAGGCTCCGTCAACAAAAACGAGGGTTTTCTTGTAAAAGCCAATCCCTTCGCCATTGATGCCTAGACGCTTGATTTTTAGAGGAATGGTTTGTTTAATGGTAAGATTCATAAGTCTATTATAGCACGATTTAGGAGGAAAACGAGCTGAGAGAGATGGGAAATAGCTGAGCTAGCAACCGTTTTTTTCTGAAACACTTAGAACCTGCTTTTACAAGCTAGTTTTGGTGTGAAACTAGCGTTGGGGAGTGAAATGGATAGTCAGTACGGCGGAGATCACCGAGAAGGTCAAAACAATCAAACTTTAACAAAGAAGTAAGCGGGTAATAATTATCTGAGATACGAAGTTTGCCTTTTTACAGCTGACCTCTAGTTTTTAAACAGTATTGTTCACAGGACTGGTACAGTATGGCAAATCCTTTTGTTGTGCTATTCTTTGAAAAAATGCTGACAAGAAAAGCCTTGCTTTGATGAAAAGAGCTACTATCCCATATAAAAGTCTAGGGACAGTCTTTTTTTAGCAAATCTGATATAATATAAACAATTATGAGAAAGTGAGTGTATGACATGTCTAAGATTAAAATTGTGACAGATTCTTGTATTAGCATTGAACCTGAGATTGTAAAGAACCTTGAGATTACGATAGTTCCCTTGTCAGTTATGGTTGATGGGGTTCTTTATTCAGATGCCGACCTCAGGGAAGGCGAGTTTCTGGCTTTGATGAAGAAGGCCAAGGCGTTACCAAAGACAAGTCAACCTCCTGTTGGTCTTTTTGCAGAAACCTATGAGGCCATTAGCGAGGAAGGGGACCAAATTATCTCGATTCATACCTCACACGCCCTGTCTGGTACGGTAGAAGCTGCGCGTCAGGGCGGGCTTATCGCCAACCGTGATGTCACGGTGGTCGATTCGACCTTTACCGACCAAAGCCTCAAATTCCAAGTGGTTGAAGCGGCCAAGCTTGCTCAGGCTGGCGCTAGTAAGGACGAAATCTTAGCTAAGATTGAAGAAGTCCGCAACAAGTCGCAACTCTTTATAGGGATTTCAACTCTGGAAAATCTCGTAAAAGGAGGTCGTATCAGCCGTGTGTCTGGTATGATGAGCTCGCTTTTAAACATCAAAGTGGTAATGGAAATGGTTGATCATCAGCTTCAGCCGATTTTAAAAGGCCGTGGTACCAAGACATTTACAAAGTGGTTGGATACTTTCATCTCTCAGGCAGAAGCTGGTGGACGAAAGATTGCTGAAATCGGTATTTCCTATGCAGGGATGGCTGATTATGCTCTTGGAATGAAAGAAAGATTATCACATTTAGTCGCTAAGGAGATTTCGGTTTTAGAAACAGGCTCGATCATTCAGACTCATACGGGAGAAGACGCTTGGGCTGTCTTGGTGCGCTATGAATAAGCGGGGCCTTTTAACTAGCCTTATAGGATTAGGACTGAGCTTTGGCTTGGCCTTTTTCCTATTTCAGGCTCTCATTCCAGAAGCAAAGCCACTTTTACTACGAACGACAGAAGAGAAAAAGCCCAGTCGTCAGCCATTTCACTATGTTGCACTAGGGGATTCTTTGACGGAAGGTGTCGGAGATTCAACCGGCCAAGGAGGATTTGTTCCTTTGGTGGCAAGCAACCTCTCTTTGCAATATGGCTATGACGTTCAGGTTGAAAATTATGGGGTAGCAGGTAATACGAGCAATCAGATTTTAAAGCGACTGACAGAAGATATTCATTTGCAAGAACACTTGGCTCAGGCAGATCTTTTGACCTTGACTGTCGGTGGAAATGACGTCATGCGGGTGATTCGACAAAATCTTGCAAATCTGACAGTGGATACTTTCGAAAAACCCGCCCAAGAGTACAGCCAGCGGTTGAGGGACATTATTACGCAGGCGCGGGCCGAAAATCCTGATTTACCGATCTATGTGCTGGGGATTTACAATCCTTTTTACCTGAATTTTCCTGAGATCACAGAGATGCAAACGGTTATCGATAATTGGAATAGCGTTACTGAGCAGACCTTAGCTTCCATCGATAGGGCTTATTTTGTGCCCATAAACGATCGACTTTACCGAGGGATTGACGGGCAGGAAGGAATCACAGAAAACGCGAATGGGCAGTCAGTGGTGGTTAATGACGCTCTGTTTGAGGGAGATCATTTCCATCCAAATAATATCGGCTATCAAATCATGCAAGCAGCAATTATGGAGAAATTAGATGAAACGCGTCAGATTTGGCAACAAGATTAATATCTGGAAATGGCTTTTTATTGGTTTAGTGGGCGTTCAGTTAGCTCTGATGACGGTTCTCTTTTTGAGAATGTCTAGCCCACGAGAAACCGATAGGACTGCTCAAGAAGTGACCACGAATTTTCAAGTTGGGACATTTTCAACGACAAGGGACCAACTCAATCTTGCTCTAAAGAGTTATCTCAAGAATTACCAATCTAAGACCTTTACTTACGCTATCTATTTGACAGAGAAAAGGGTCGTTTTTGAGGGATTTTATGAAATTTTAGGGGCGAAAATTCCGCTTTATGTCTACTTTTCGCCCTATCGCGATGAGACAGGAGCTGTTATTTTAGAGGTCAATGAGGTCTCAGCAGGCACCCTGTCTTTGCCAAAATCGGAGATTTTAAACTATATCAGTAAAAACTACAAATTGCCTAAGGCCATTTTAATCGATCCTAAAACAGGAAAGATTACCGTTGATTTACCGCATATTGAAAATAAATTAGGTATGGCTGTTAAGGCAAGAAGCATTGATTTGTACAATGATCAGCTGATTTTTGAAGTTTTCCAAAAATAAGTTAAAACGCTGAATATCCTACGATTTAGGATAATAAAAGCACTTTATCACAGATAAAAGGTTCTCGTTTTAAAAAATTTCAATAAAACCCTCAAAAATGACGTCAAAACGCCTTTAATACTTGACCGAATACATTTTTTAGGATATGATAGTACATGTTAGAGCAATAGCTCATTAAAATTATTTGGAGGTTTTAGCACAATGGCTAACAAACAAGATTTGATCGCAAAAGTAGCAGAAGCTACAGGGTTGACTAAGAAAGATTCAACAGCTGCTGTTGATGCAGTATTTGCATCAGTATCTGACTACCTTGCAGCTGGTGAAAAAGTTCAATTGATCGGTTTCGGTAACTTTGAAGTACGTGAACGTGCTGCTCGTAAGGGTCGCAACCCACAAACTGGTAAAGAAATCACAATCGCGGCATCAAAAGTTCCAGCGTTCAAAGCTGGTAAAGCCCTTAAAGACGCTGTTAAATAATAACAGCTTAAAAAGCCTATTGTATCAACGTTTCGGCGTTGTGCAGTAGGCTTTTTCTGTGTTTTGGGGCATTTTTTTGGCATAAAATCAGTAGTTTTCCATGATTTCTGCTACATTTGCCTTTAATGGTTTGGTGACATAGGAATAAATCTGGCTAGTAGTAGGCTTTGAGGGATACACCGCAAAGTCTACTTTCTCTAATCCGTTTTTGATTTTCTGGAACAAAGTATTTTTTCTTACTTTAGTCTATGTTTGGTTTTCTCAATTTCTCTAGTATGGCCTTAGCTTGCGCTAAATTGGTGTGCTGGCTTTGGCGGAGTTTTTGGGCAACCTGCTCGATTTCGCTTTCCGTAGCTCCTGCTAGCATGGCCAAAGACTTGGCTTGGAGTTTCATGTGGCCAGCTTGGATACCAGTAGTTACTAGAGCTCTGAGGGCTGCAAAGTTTTGGCAGAGTCCTGTTGCAACGATTAGACCAGCTAAAGTTTTGGCATTGGGATGGCCTAGTAGATCAAAAGCAGCCTTGACCTTGGGATTTAAGCCAATAGAGCCACCGACAGTGGCGATGGGCATGGGCAGGCTCAGCTGGCCCATGAGACATTCTCCGTCTAGCGTCCATTTTGCTAGTCCTCGGTACTGTCCATCTTGACAGGCATAGGCGTGACTACCTGCTTCAATGGCTCGCCAATCATTTCCTGTTGCCATTACGACAGCATCAATGCCATTAAAAATTCCTTTATTGTGAGTTGCTGCCCGATAGGGATCTACCTGAGCTAGACGACTAGCTTTGACGATTTTTTGAGCAGTCTCAAGACCACCAGAAATAGTATTGACGTTCAAACGACAGCTGGCTGTGACTAGAGAGGCGGTCGCGTAATTGGACAGGATGGCCATGAGGGCTTGAGCACCTGTCAGCTCCGTCAAATAAGGCTTGATACCTTCTAGCATGTTATTGAGAATATTGGCGCCCATGGCTTCTTGGACATCAGCATGGAGGTAGACGATGAGAAAGTCTTCCTTGACTTCTGTGCGGAGATATCTGGCGCCGCCGCCTCTCTTGACAATGGACGGGTGTGCCGCGTCAGCTAGGTTTAAAATATCTTGTTCATGCTGGGCAATCTGGTAGAGTGCTTCTGATAAATCGGGGACATCATAGAGGGCTACTTGGCCGATCATCAGGCGTTCATGCACTTGAGTCGAAAAGCCATCTGATTTGCTGATGATTTTATTAGCATAATTTAACGCCGCAACCACCGAAGGTTCCTCCGTGACGAGAGGCAGCTGATATGCTTGGCTGTTGACCAGAAAATCAGGCACCGCACTCATAGGAAGGGCAAAAGTGCCGATATGGTTTTCAGTCATTTGGCCAGCGGTGCTCTCAGGGAGATTGTTGTCCTCTACTAAGTTTTGGTAGGTTTCAGCAGTTAAGGGGTTCTGATTTTTAAGCAGTTCTATACGCTCTAGGCGTGTTTTTTTATGGAATCCAGAAAAATGTGTCATAAGGCTCCTTTTATCTGAGGTTGGGCCAGTAGCCCTCACCGTCCTGTAAAGGACGAACGTTTGTGTGAAGATCGCTTTCAAATTGTTTTAAAATGGTGTCAAGATTTTTAAAACGTTTTTGACATTGATCAAAATGTGGTAAAAGGTCATCATCAAAAAGATGTAACCCTGTTAGGTCTGTCAGCCATTTATTCATTTCAGGGGTTAGGCGGTCGATAAGTCTCAGACTTGGTCCAAGAGCTAGAGCGCTTGCGCTCCATGCCATGATGAGCTTGTCTGGGGCTTGAGCCAGTTGCTGAAAGATGGGTTTGGCCATTGATTGGTTCAATCGGTGCAGGAAGTAGTAGGGATTACCACCGATACACTCTACCACATCGTAGTTTAAGAGATTTTTGACATCGGTTTGGTCAAGGTCAAAAAGATCAACGGTTAATCCCAGATTCTGAAGTATCTGTTGACAAGGCTTGACATGCCAATTTTGCTCTTTGTAATCAGGGTCGGCAGTTACCACTAGGGCAGCCCGATGACCTGATAGAGTATGGTCTAGTGTTTTTTGGACTTCTTTTATTAACATTGGCGAAGTCAGTCCATTTGAGGTTAGAAATAGCATCGTTTTACTTTCTATAATACGATATGATTTGCCCCTCTGCGATAGGGACCATTCCCAGAGACTGGTAGAAGGCGTTGGCTTTGACATCGTGAAGGTCAGTGTTAAGTTGGAACATTCGGACATGGGCATAGCGATTCCACATTATTTTTAGCAGTTCTGTTCCGATGCCACGCTTTTGATAGTCAGGATGGACTAGCAAATCTTGAATGAGAACAATGTGTTGACCGTCTCCAACGATACGGATAAAGCCGATTAGCTGATCCTTGTCAAAAGCTCCGAGCAAATCTAAAGACTGATCAAAAGCAGACGGCAAGAGGCTTTCGTCTTTCAGGTAGCTGGTCCAGCCGACACTAGCATAAAGGTGTTTAATTGCTTCGCTAAAATCTGTGTAGTCAAAAGAGTTAAAGTGCATAGAATTCTCCCTATTTTAAAATGCAAAGAAATCATAAAATGTCTTGAAAATAGAAGGATTATCAACGATTTTTGAGGGAAAGTTGAGCATTTTAGAACTAGCCTGTCCAGCGGTTGTTTTTCTACCACTCAACGTGCGTTTTTAAATGCTATCAAGTACTCCTTCCAAAAGCTTTCCTGATGATCGAAAAAGAATTTCCTGAACCAAGAGCTCTTACTTGTGAATACAGTTGTTTACAAACAGAAGGCTGTGTTTCTTGCTAAAGCTATTATACCATACGCTCGCCTTATAGAACATTGTTATCAAAAGAGAATCCAAGATAGTGAAAGTAACTTTACAAATAAGGGGATTTAGCTTAAAATGAAACAATGACAAATGAACTTATCCTACGAAGTATTCAATTTCTCTTAGTTGCGCTGATTATCTGGGTAGCATGGATGATTTGGCAACATACTCAAAAGCAGAACATTAATTTGAAAGAGCGCTTCTGGACAGGGCTGTGGATTGGCTTTGTGACAGATCTTCTAGACACGCTTGGTATCGGGACCTTTGCGACGACAACGACTTTGTTTAAGGTGACCAAGTTGGTAGACGATGACCGTAAAATTCCTGCAACTCTGACGACAGCCCATGTGATTCCAGTGATGGTTGAGGCACTGTGCTTTATCACCATTGTCAAGGTTGATATCACGACCCTTGTTTGCATGGCGTCCTCGGCCTTTGCAGGTGCGTTTGTGGGGGCTCGTATCACTAAGAGTTGGGACACTAAGCAGGTGCAGCGGATTTTAGGTTTTTTGTTAATTGTGGCAGCTTGCTTCATGGTTTATCGCTTTCTAACTAATCCGGGTACGGGATTATCAGAGGAAATTCGCGGAC
The DNA here is from genome assembly GCF_000380085.1 of Streptococcus merionis DSM 19192. Taxonomy (GTDB): domain Bacteria; phylum Bacillota; class Bacilli; order Lactobacillales; family Streptococcaceae; genus Streptococcus; species Streptococcus merionis. The sequence continues at coordinate 86,753 of NZ_KB904558.1, read as the reverse complement.
TTTCTGGAATTTGGCTTGTTATCGGGATGGCTTTTGACTTTTTAGTCGGCCTCCTCATGACGATGGGACTTGGTAATTATGCGCCTGAGTTGATTTTCTTTTCTCTTATGGGCATTAATCCATCTGTGGCTCTTCCTGTGATGATGCTAAATGCGGCGATGATCATGGCCGCGGGGGCTAAGCAATTTATCCAGTCAGATCGGGTTCATTGGCCAGGTGTACTGGGGATTATTGTTGGAGGTGTTGTTGGAGTTCTGACAGCAGCTGTTTTTCTGACTAGTCTAGACATCAATCATCTGAAAATTTTAGTGATTTTCATTGCATTTTATACAGGGATAATGTTATTGCGCGCATCTCTTTTAAGGCGCTGAAAAATTTTGCGAAGCATTGCCTCGATGAGGTAAAATCTTCTCTGAAATGGTACAATAGAAAAGATCATAATCGTGTAGAGAAAAGGAAATGACATGCAAAAGGGAATTTTTATTTCAGTGGAAGGGCCAGATGGAGCAGGCAAGACCAGCGTAATCACTCAGCTGCTGCCAAGATTGGCAGATTATGGCAAGGTAGTGACGACTCGGGAGCCTGGAGGAGTGCCAATTGCGGAGAAAATCCGTGAAGTGATCTTGAATCCAGAACACACCGGTATGGACGATAAGACTGAGCTCTTGCTTTATATCGCCGCTCGTCGGCAGCATTTGAAAGAACGGATTGAGCCAGCTTTGGAAGCAGGGAACATTCTCTTGGTCGATCGTTTTATTGATTCTTCTGTGGCTTATCAGGGCTTTGGACGAGGTCTGAATCCAGCAGATATTGACTGGCTAAACCATTTTGCGACAGATGGTCTAGTACCTGATCTAACCCTCTATTTTGACATTGATGTGGAAGAAGGCTTGGCAAGGATCGCTCAGACCCGCGGTCATGAGGTCAATCGTTTGGATATGGAGAGCCTTGGCCTGCACCAGCGAGTGCGAGAAGGCTATCTTTCCATTTTGAACAAGCAGCCCGATCGTCTGGTCAAAATTGATGCCAGCCAGCCCTTGGAGCAAGTAGTAGCTGACGCTTGGTCAGTCATTGAAACGCGCTTTTTTAAGGACTAGCCTATGAAATTAGAAATCTTAAAGCGCCAGCAGCCCAAGTTATTTGACGAGTTTCAACAGATTTTGCAGGCAGGAAAACTAGCCCACGCTTACCTCTTCACAGGTGCTTTTGCAAGTCTAGACATGGCTGTTATGCTGGCTCAGGCTAGTTATTGTGAAGCACCTCTTGATAGCCTGCCTTGCCAGATTTGCCGAGCTTGTCGCTTGATTGAAGCCGATGAGTTTTCAGATGTCAAGCGTTTGACCCCGACTAATAATATCATCAAGACCGATCTAGTGCGTGAGGTCATGCAGGACTTTGTCCAATCGGGATTTGAGACAGATCATCAACTATTGATCATTGAAGGCGCTGATAAGATGCATGTCAATGCAGCAAATAGCCTACTCAAGTTTATTGAGGAACCTCAAAGCAAGGTCAATATTTTTCTTTTGACCGATCAGGAGACAGCTGTTTTGCCAACTATTAAGAGTCGTTGTCAGATCTTTCATTTTCCTAAAAATCAAGCACTGATGCAGGAAGAATTAGAGGCAGCTGGCCTACTTAAGACACAAGCTCAGCTCTTGTCAGATTTGTGTCCAACTTTGGATCAGGCTTTGGCTTTGGGACAAAATAGTCATTTTATGGAAACGCTAAGTGTCGCAGAGACATGGATTGAACGCTATTTGGCAGGCGATGCGATGGCATATCTGACCACGGCCAAATTGTCAAGTCTTCCCTCTGATAAAGCAGAGCAAGGGCAATTATTTGACCTTTTGACCTTGCTTTTAGCTAAGGCGATGCCAACGAAAAAGGCGCAGGAAGGACTGAGTCAGCTCCTAGAAGTAAGGCTCATGTGGCAGGCTAATGTCAGCCTGCAAAACGCTTTAGAATACATGATTTTGACAGCGTGAGATAATAGAAATAGAAAAGAAATAGTATGGACAAACGAGAATTATTTAACGCCCTAGAGACATTTTCCCAGAATTTGATGTTGACTCTAGCAGAAGTTGAGTCCATCAAGGCTCATTTGCAGGACTTGGCTCAAGAAAATACAGCACTCAGATTAGAAAACGACAAACTGCGCGAGCATTTACAACAATTAGAGACAGCAGAAGATGTTAAACTAGTTCGCAACACCAGCAATCTGGAAAAAATTTACGATGATGGGTTTCACATCTGTAAGGATTTCTTTGGGCAACGTAGGGATAATGATGAGCCCTGTGCCTTTTGCTTAGAACTTATCTACCGCGAGGATGTCTAGATGGCAGTGGAAGTACAACGTTCCTTTAAAGGAGAGCAGGGAACTGGGACCCTTTACTTAGTGCCGACACCTATCGGAAATCTTGGAGATATGACTTTTCGGGCGGTTGAGACGCTCAAGGCTGTTGACCTCATTGCTGCTGAAGATACCCGTAACACAGGTCTCTTACTCAAGCATTTTAAGATTGAGACTCGTCAGATTGCTTTTCATGAGCACAATGCCTATGAGAAAATCCCTGATTTGATTGCTCTTCTTAAAGCAGGAAAGCATCTGGCTCAGGTTTCAGATGCGGGTTTGCCCTCTATTTCTGATCCCGGTCATGATTTGGTCAAGGCTGTGATTGCTGAGGGAATTCCAGTCGTCGCTCTTCCGGGCGCATCAGCTGGAATTACAGCTCTTATCGCCTCTGGTCTAGCACCTCAACCCCATGTTTTTTACGGTTTTTTACCAAGAAAAGCAGGGCAGCAAAAGGCTTTTTTTCAAGAAAAACGGCTTTATCCTGAAACCCAGATTTTTTACGACTCTCCCTATCGAGTGACTGATACGCTGGCAAATATGTTGGCCATCTATGGCGACAGACAAGTGGTCATCGTTCGTGAGCTGACCAAGCTCTATGAAGAGTATCAGCGGGGATCGATTACAGAGATACTCGACTATCTGGCCGAGCATCCACTTAAAGGTGAGTGCCTGTTGGTGGTGTCAGGTGCAAGCGAGGAGCTTGTTCCTAGTGAAGACTTAGCCGAGCTTGATGTCGTGGCCAGTGTTCAAGCCCTTATTGACCAAGGCAAAAAGCCTAATCAGGCCATCAAGACTGTTGCCAAACAGTATGGACTAGACCGTCAGACCGTCTACAACCAGTTTCATGGTTTAACATAAAAGATACTGAGACAGACAGCTATGATGGCTTCGCCCACACCTCCAAAACATGTAATCGTTGAAGATTACGTATAAATATTTCTCAAGCGCGGACTTATCATCTAGCGTGCCTCTGAAGGAGAGGGTTTAATTGAATATAGACAAAAAGAGTCTGGGACAATCCCAGACTCGCTTATTTTTCTAATTTCCTTGCAAGACGCAGTGGTTGGGAGTAAGACTTGTTGGCCATGCCAACTTAGTCTTACCCCCTGCACAGGTTATTAGGCGCTTTAGCGCCAATGAGCCACTGCTGAGTGGGCTCTAATACATTGATGAATCAACTTTTAGAGCCCTACTCAGCGGTTCGCTGTTTCCAATCGTTTGCTTACAATGTTCGCAACTCTTGGACAGCTATCGCATAGGTGGAACATCTGGGTGTGGACAACGCCATCATGGCTGTTTGTCCCAGTCTCTTTTTCAAAACTTGTCGAATCAATTATCCGCAAAATTAGCTGTAATAGTGTTCAAAGATAAGAACCTGTCTTCACGAGTAAGAGATGTTGATTCAGGAGATGGTTTCCTTTGAGTATTACCTATTTATTGCTAAAAAAGAATGGTGGGGTATAATTGCTTAAGGTTTCAAAACATTTGATAGCCCCTTCATTATCATTACAGATAATAAGACAGACATCATCGCCACAAACGGTGGCCACAACTTCTGGAATTTGCATGGCATCTAAAATAGATCCAAACGATTGGGCCAAGCCGGGCAACGTTTTTAGCACAACTTGATTTTGGACGGGTTTTAGCATGATCAGGGCATCTTCCATATAAAAACGAAGGCGGTGCTCCCAACGACTAGGTGAAATTTTGTGGATTTCATAGTGAGCATCTTCGTTATTAGAAACCTTGACCAAGTGCAAATCTTTCATATCTCTTGAGAGAGTTGCTTGAGTGACAGAGATACCATTTTTCTTGAGGGCTTCTTGAAGCTCTTGCTGGGTATGGATTCTCGTCTCTGTAATCAGAGAGCGAATAAGTTGGTGTCGGGCCTCTTTTTTATTCATAGTAACCTTGTATTTCCTTTGATAACGTTTTCTAATGCTTTATAAACATTATTGTAACATAAATAAAAAGATAAGAAAAATTATATTAATTTTTCAAAAAGCTAGCTTATTGTAAAAGTTTAGTGTAAGATAGAGGTGTATTGATGTGGAAAATCTGTTTATGGATAACAGTTTAGAAAAAATGGGGTTTACTACGGATGATTACTAAAGAGCAGTACCAACTGCTACGTGGTTTGGATGATTTTAAATATTTCTCCATGGCACAATTTGACAAGTTGGTAGCTACCATGACGCTCAGAAAGGTCCGAAAGGGACAAATTCTTTTCTTTGAAGGGGATAAGCGAGATCGGCTGTTTTTGTTAACTTCAGGTTATGCTAAGATTGAGCAGTTTGATATTACAGGCTCATTTATCTATACTGATTATGTTCGTCAAAAAACAGTTTTTCCGTATGGAGATTTGTTTACAGAGGAGAATTACCATTTTACAGCGACTGCTGTGGCGGAGCTTGAATATATTAGCTTTCCCTTAGAGTTGTTTGAAAAATTTTCATTAACAAATCCAGCACAAATGAAGATGCTCTATCAAAAATTATCAAATTTGCTCAGATTACATGAAATTCGACTGCGAAATTTGGTGGTTTCCAGCGCCACGGTGAGGGTCACGCAGTCATTGGCTTTCTTGCTCTATGAGATGTGCGAAGGGACAGATACGCTTCCTTTTGGGATTACGACGATAGATGTTGCTAATATGAGTGGCACGACTCGTGAAACGGTCAGTCATGTCTTTAAGCAATTGAAAAAAGAAGGGGTTTTAGCCTTTAAAGGAAGACGACTCACTTTTCTAGATAGAGAGTATTTTTCACAGTTTTTGAATTAAATTAACAGGTGAGATTGGTGTAGATGGCTACAATGGTTGTCTATGCCAATCTTTTTTATAAAATCATAAATTTATAAATATTAATTTTTTAGTATAAATTAAGGGAGAAACAAGTTCCTGATGTGAAATTTGTATAAATAAAAAAAGAAGGGAAAGGTCCCGTGAAAACGCTCACACATAATTTGCGAGATTGCTTAAAAAGCTTCTTTGGGAATTTCTTAAAATGAAGTTGTCAACAAGGGAAAATCCCTACAAGATTAACGTTACAGAAAGGAAGTAACACCTATGTCAAACACTAAACCCATTCATGTTTTCTCTGAGATCGGTAAACTCAAGAAAGTCATGTTGCACCGCCCAGGCAAGGAAATTGAAAACCTGATGCCAGACTACTTGGAGCGCCTGCTCTTTGATGATATTCCTTTCCTCGAAGATGCTCAAAAAGAGCACGACGCTTTTGCACAAGCTCTGCGTGATGAGGGTGTAGAAGTTCTCTATTTAGAAGACTTGGCTGCTGAATCGCTGACATCTCCTGAATTAAAAGAGCAATTCGTAGACGAATACCTAGAAGAAGCGAATATCCGTGGTCGTGCAACAAAGAAAGCCATTCGTCAACTTTTGCTTTCAATTGACGATAATCGTGAGTTGATTGACAAAACAATGGCCGGTATTCAGAAATCTGAATTGCCAGAAGTTCCAGCAGATGAAAAGGGCTTGACAGACTTGGTAGAGTCTAACTACCCATTTGCTATCGATCCGATGCCAAATCTTTATTTCACGCGCGATCCGTTTGCAACGATTGGCAATGGTGTCTCTCTCAACCATATGTATGCTGACACCCGTAACCGTGAAACACTCTATGGGAAATATATTTTCACCTATCACCCTGAATACGGTGGCAAAGTGCCTTTGGTTTACGACCGTGATGAAACCACTCGTATCGAAGGTGGAGATGAGCTGGTTCTGTCAAAAGATGTGTTAGCAGTTGGTATCTCACAGCGGACAGATGCAGCTTCTATTGAAAAACTCTTAGTGAACATCTTCAAAGAAAATCTCGGATTCAAGAAAGTGTTAGCCTTTGAATTTGCTAATAATCGTAAATTCATGCACTTGGATACCGTCTTTACCATGGTTGACTATGACAAGTTCACCATTCACCCAGAGATTGAAGGAGATCTGCGCGTTTACTCAGTGACTTACGAAAATGAAGCTCTTCATATCGTGGAAGAAAAAGGTGATTTGGCAGAGCTTTTGGCAGCAAACCTCGGTGTTGAAAAAGTTGACTTGATTCGTTGTGGTGGTGACAATACTGTTGCAGCTGGTCGTGAACAATGGAACGATGGCTCAAATACTTTAACCATCGCACCAGGTGTGGTTGTGGTTTACAAGCGTAACACCATTACCAACGCTATTTTGGAATCTAAAGGGCTACGCTTGATTAAAATTGGCGGAAGCGAGTTGGTTCGGGGTCGTGGTGGGCCACGTTGTATGTCAATGCCATTCGTGCGTGAAGATTTGTAAAAATGATGACCATGAAAATCGGCTGTGAGCCCTATCTTCGGGCTGCGAGTCTCTTCATCCGCTACACTGTCTTTGTGCTTGAAAAAGGCATTGCAGCGGAAGATGAATTTGACCAAAATGATGAAAAAGGAATAATCTATGCAGTGCTCTACCGAGACCAAATGCCAGTGTCAACGGCACGTTTCCTGCCTCAGGGTGAAAAACAGGCTCGTTTGACACGGGTGGCCACCCTTAAAGATGAGCGCAGCAAAGGCTATGGTGCTCAGATTATTCAAGCTTTAGAGCAATATGCTCGTGATGAGGGATTTGAGCATCTCGTTATTCACAGTGAACTGACTGCCAGAGCGTTTTATGAGAAAATCGGCTATAAGCCATTTAGTTCAATCTACGAAGAAGACGGTGAACCCTGCCAATCGTTAGAAAAATATTTAGAAGGAGAACAGTATTAATGACACAAGTATTCCAAGGACGTAGTTTCCTCGCAGAAAAAGATTTCACTCGTGCTGAGTTGGAGTATCTGATTGATTTTTCAGCTCACTTAAAAGATTTGAAAAAACGTGGTATTCCGCACCACTATTTAGAAGGTAAGAACATTGCCCTCTTGTTTGAAAAAACATCTACCCGTACTCGTGCAGCCTTTACAACAGCAGCTATTGATCTGGGTGCTCATCCAGAGTATCTCGGTGCTAATGATATCCAACTGGGCAAAAAAGAGTCCACAGAAGACACGGCTAAGGTTCTCGGCCGTATGTTTGATGGGATTGAATTCCGTGGTTTTAGTCAACGCATGGTTGAAGAATTGGCCGAGTTTTCAGGCGTGCCTGTATGGAATGGCTTGACAGATGAATGGCATCCAACCCAAATGTTAGCAGACTATCTGACTGTTAAAGAAAACTTCGGTAAACTGGAAGGTTTGACCTTGGTTTATTGTGGTGATGGCCGCAACAATGTGGCAAATTCTCTTCTTGTGACAGGTGCTATTCTTGGGGTTAACGTCCATATTTTCTCACCAAAAGAACTCTTCCCAGAACAAGATGTGGTTGATTTTGCTGAAAAATTTGCCAAAGAATCAGGTGCTCAAATCCTCATCACGGATAATGCAGATGAAGCCGTTAAGGGAGCAGACGTTCTCTATACAGACGTTTGGGTATCAATGGGTGAAGAAGATAAGTTTGAAGAACGTGTGAAGATGTTGACACCATTCCAAGTCAACATGGATTTGGTGAAGAAAACAGGCAATGATGATGTGATCTTCTTGCACTGTTTGCCAGCTTTCCACGACACAAATACAGTCTATGGTAAAGATGTTGCTGAAAAATTTGGTGTCAAAGAAATGGAAGTGACAGATGAAGTCTTCCGTAGCAAGTATGCCCGTCATTTTGACCAAGCAGAAAATCGCATGCACACGATCAAAGCTGTGATGGCAGCGACACTCGGAAACCTTTTCATTCCAAAAGTTTAAAGTATTGCTAATCGACCATACCGCGTTAAGGGGCTGGACTGGCTGAGGCCCAGCCCTTTCGTGTTCCCAAAAAGGTGATATGCCAAGATGAACAGCGTGATCGGTCATACTCTTTGAAAATCAGTAGTTGTCTGGATTTCCATTGATTTCATCTGTGAAAATCCTAATCGTCTTGGCCGGGGTGCGTCGACGCCATCAAAGATGGCTGACTTACCGCCATTTTCCATCGCATTTTTGAACACCCTTTGTATCTTGGAATGGAATTCGGGCTAAAATACTCTCATATCTTAATAACTGAATTCGGCCTAAAATCCTCGATAAAATTCAAAAACTTCCTCAAGTCCAGAGACTTGTCGTCTGTTTTCTCATTTTTCATCGGATTTTTTAACGGCCTCATATCTTAGAATTGAATTCGGCCTAAAATCCTTGATAAAATTCGAAAACTTCCTCAAGTCCAGAGACTTGTCGTCTGTTTTCTCATTTTTCATCGGATTTTTTAACGGCCTCATATCTTATTTATAAGGAGATTTTGTTATATGTCTAATCGTAAAATTGTTGTTGCTCTTGGAGGGAATGCTATTCTTTCAAGCGATCCTAGCGCTCAAGCACAGCAGAAAGCTCTTGAAGACACTGCTAAACACCTCGTCAAGCTTATTAAAAATGGTGATGATCTCATCATCACTCACGGCAATGGCCCTCAAGTTGGGAATCTCTTGCTTCAAAATCTAGCAGCTGATTCTGAGAAGAATCCTGCCTTTCCGCTGGATTCTTTGGTAGCTATGACGGAAGGCTCTATTGGTTTTTGGTTGCAAAATGCCCTCCAAAATGCTCTTTTGGATGAAGGCATTGAAAAGGAAGTAGCATCTGTTGTGACTCAGGTTATTGTTGATAAGAAAGATCCTGCTTTTGAAAACTTAACTAAGCCAATTGGACCGTTCTACACGGAAGAAGAAGCTAGGGTTGAGGCGGAGAAGACAGGTGCGACCTTCAAAGAAGATGCTGGACGTGGTTGGCGCAAAGTGGTTGCTTCACCAAAACCTGTGGGAATAAAAGAAATTGGTACCATCCGTACGTTGCTAAATGCAGGCTCTGTGGTCGTTGCTGCAGGTGGTGGTGGTATTCCTGTGATTCAGGAGGACAATGGCTATTTGACAGGCGTTGAAGCAGTTATTGACAAAGATTTTGCTTCACAAACCTTGGCTGAATTGGTTGATGCGGATCTCTTTATTGTCTTGACTGGTGTGGATTATGTCTTTGTGAATTATAACAAGCCAGACCAAGCGAAGTTGGAGCGCGTTACTGTCGCAGAACTAGAAGAGTATATCAAGCAGGATCAGTTTGCACCAGGCTCCATGCTTCCCAAGGTTCAAGCAGCGATGGCTTTTGTTAATAACAAACCAGAATCCAAGGCAGTTATCACTTCCCTTGAAAATCTTGGAGCATTGATTGCTTCAGAAAGCGGAACGATTATTGAAAAAGGATAGTCTGGTTTAAGGGGGAGGAGATTATATGTCAACAGAGCCTAAAAAATTAGGTATTATTGCCTTAACGGCTTTAATTATCAGCTCGTCAATTGGATCAGGGATATTTGCAATACCAACTGACATGGCTGATGCGGCAGCACCAGGTAGTGCCTTAGTGGCATGGCTAATCGCAGGTTTAGGGGTTTTAACGCTTTGTTTATCCATTGTTAATATTGGAAATAAGAAACCTGAGTTATCAGGGATTGTCAGCTATGCTGAGGATGGTTTTGGCCCCTTCAATGGTTTTATCAGTGGTTGGGGATATTGGCTATCGGCTTGGCTTGGTAACGTTGCCTTTGCCACTATGATGATGAAAACGGTAGGTCGCTTTATCCCAGCTTTTGAAGATGGTAGTAACCTCTTATCGATATTGGTAGCATCGGTCGTTCTTTGGGGACTTTATTTCTTAGTTAATCGTGGCGTTGAAAGTGCTGCTGCACTCAACACCATCATCACACTTTGTAAGTTATTACCACTAGCTCTTTATATTATTTTGGCCTGCTTGTTCTTTGATTTAGATACGTTTACGGCTAATTTCTGGGGAACTGCTTCAGGTGGTTTTGAATGGTCAAGTGTCGTAAGCCAAGTTCAAAATTCGATGATGGTCATCATGTGGGTGTTTGTCGGTATTGAAGGCGCTGCAATGATGTCAGACCGCGCTAGCAGTCGCCAAATCGTTGGTAAATCAACAGTTTTAGGGCTAATTGGACTTTTAGTCGTCTATATTGCGGCTTCTATCCTACCTTATGGAATAATGCGCCAAGAGCAGATTGTTGAACTACCAAGTCCAGCCATGGGTTATGTTTTGGCAAGCAATGTCGGTTCGTGGTTTCCAGTTGTGGTCAATATCGCGCTCATCGTCTCTATTTTTGGTGCTTGGCTGTCTTGGACCATGCTTCCAGCTGAGACCACGCTCATTATGGCTCAGCGAGAATTGTTACCAAGCAAATTTGGAGACTTAAATGACAAGGGGGTTCCAACGTATTCATTGTTCTTTATGACCGCTTTGACCCAAGCTTTCATGTTTACCTTGCTCTTTACGGAATCGGCTTATCAGTTTGCTTTCTCACTCTGTACAGCAGCGATGTTTATTTCATGGCTTTACGTGGTGCTTTATCAGGTCAAGTTATCAAGTGATCTAAAAGACACAGGCCAGTTGCTTCTTGGTATCATAGGCTCAGCTTTCTTTATCTGGGTCATTTGGGCATCAGGAATCGATTACTTCTTACTTTGTTTGATTGCTTACTTGGTTGGGATTTTCTTTTATATCCAAGCCCGCAAACAAAAAGGTGTCAAGAAGGTCTTCTCTCAGACTGAACGGATCTTACTAGGGCTATTAGTAGCCGGTGCAGTTCTTGCTTTATATCGATTGGCGACTGGACAGATTGCGCTTTAGTGCACAAATTGATATATTTGTTTACCAAATACCAAAATGGCAGGAGTAGGTGCGATAATCTGAATGTCACCTTCTTCCTGCCATTTGCATCAGGAAATTCAGAACGAATAGATGTTGATCTGGAAAGGAGAGACTTATGGATATTAATGCATTTGGCGTGGAAGAATGGCTGAACATTTGGGAAAAGGATACGATTTACGATATCGCTGGGAGCTCTATAGCTTCTATGACTCTCGATGAGATTTTGGACTTGAATCCAGCTGGTCGTGAGGAGCTGATGGAGATTCTCCTTGCTAAAAAGATGGACTACGGTTGGATAGAGGGATCTCCTGAGTTTAAGGAAGAGGTTGCTAAACTCTATACGACAGTGCGGCCAAGCCAGATTTTGCAGACCAATGGTGCGACAGGCGCAAACTTTCTAGCTCTATACAGCCTGATTGAGCCAGGAGATCATGTCATCTCACTTTATCCGACCTATCAGCAGCTCTATGATATTCCGAGGTCTTTCGGAGCTGAGGTAACGCTGTGGCGGACTCATGAGAAGGACAATTGGTTACCATCTTTGGATGAATTGCGTCAGCTGATTCGCTCCAATACCAAGATGATCTGCATTAACAATGCCAATAACCCAACAGGGGCTGTTATGGACAAAGTTTTCTTAGAAGGATTGGTCGCCATTGCTAGTAAGGTTAGTGCTTATATCCTATCCGATGAGGTCTACAAACCGTTGGAAAATGGACTTGATGTGCCTGCTATCGTGGATCTTTATGACAGGGGAATTTCGACAAACAGCCTGTCAAAAACTTACTCAGTACCAGGTGTTCGAGTAGGGTGGGTCGTCTCTAACGATGACTTGGCTAATCGTTTCAGGAAATATCGTGACTATACCATGATTTGTGCGGGTGTTTTTGACGATTTTATCACGACCTATGTTCTCAAACATCGAAAAACCATCCTCAAGCGTAATCAGGAGATTGTTAGCCGAAATCTGGAAATTGTGAAAAATTGGGTGGCTAAGGAGGCGCGAGTGTCGCTGATCTTCCCTCGTCATGTATCAACTTCTTTTATCAAGCTAGACGTGCCAGAAGAAACAGAAACGTTTTGCATTCGCCTGCTTAAGGAAAAAGGAGTCCTGTTGGTTCCAGGCAATCGTTTTGACATGCCAGGTTATGCTAGACTTGGCTATTGTTGCCAGACGGAAGTTCTGGAAAAAGGTCTTGAAAAATTATCAGAATTTCTGCGAGCGTATGATTAAGGCTCTGTATTTCGTAGCTAAATGCAGTCGCTGAAATTGTGGTATACATACCTCTTGTTGAGAGAAAATCCAATAGTTCTTTCAAAAAAGCTATGAAATTATTTTTTAAAATTGCACTTATCAAAAGCTAGGATAGGTGCAATTTTTCGTACATTTGCCATGTGAGAACCGATCTTTTTATTACCATTTTTTCAAAATGTGGTACAATAAGAAAGACGATTGATTTAATCATACTTAATTTTAAAAGGAGCTTTTATGACAGCTGTAAAACGTTTAATTGAAACTTTTGTTCCTGAAAACTATGACCTTTTCTTGGACATTAACCGCAGCAGCAAGACCTTCTCTGGTCGTGTGACTATCACAGGAGAAGCGCTCAAGGAGCAGATTTCCCTCCACCAACACGATTTGGAAATTCTTTCGGTGACTTTAGAAGGGAAATCCTTGAATTTTACCAAAGATGATGCCAATGAAGCAGTGCACATCGCGGTTGGACGGACTGGTGATGTGGCCTTGACAGTGATGTTTGCTGGAAACATCACGGACAATATGACAGGGATCTACCCATCTTACTACACTGTTGACGGTGTGAAAAAAGAAGTGATTGCTACTCAGTTTGAGAGCCATTTTGCCCGTGAAGCCTTTCCATGTGTGGACGAGCCAGAAGCTAAGGCCACCTTTGATTTCTCTGTGACATTTGATCAGGAAGAGGGAGAGATTGTTCTGTCCAACATGCCTGAAATCAAGGTTGAACACCGCAAAGAAACAGGTGTTTGGACTTTTGACACGACCCCACGCATGTCGTCTTATCTGCTTGCCTTTGGTTTGGGAGATTTGCAGTCCAAGAAAGCTAAGGCCAAGGGTGGTACTGAAGTAGGAATCTTTGCGACCAAGGCTCACCCTGCATCATCTCTGGATTTTGCCCTTGATATCGCTGTTAGGGTCATTGATTTCTACGAGGACTATTTCGGGGTGAAATACCCTATTCCGCTCTCCTACCAGTTGGCTCACCCTGACTTTTCATCAGGGGCCATGGAAAATTGGGGATTGATTACCTACCGTGAAATCTATCTTTTGGTTGATGAAAATTCAAGTGTGTCCAGCCGTCAGCAGGTGGCATTAGTCATTGCTCACGAACTTGCTCACCAGTGGTTCGGAAATCTCGTTACCATGAAATGGTGGGACGATCTTTGGCTCAATGAAAGCTTTGCGAACATGATGGAATACGTGGCAATTGATGCTATCGAGCCAAGCTGGAACATCATGGAAGACTTCCAAACGACTGGTTGCCCAGCAGCTCTTAAACGAGATGCGACAGATGGTGTGCAATCAGTACACGTTGAAGTCAACCATCCTGATGAGATCAATACCCTCTTTGACCCTGCGATTGTCTACGCTAAGGGGAGCCGCCTTATGCATATGCTCCGCCGTTGGCTGGGCAATGAAGCCTTTGCGGCTGGTCTCAAGATTTACTTTGAAAAGCACCAGTATGGCAGCACGGTTGGTCATGATCTTTGGGAAGCTCTCAGCCAGACCTCTGGTAAGGATGTTGCTAGCTTTATGGACTCTTGGTTGGAACAACCGGGTTACCCAGTAGTATCTGCCAACGTTGAAGATGGTGCTCTCAAGCTAAGCCAAGAGCAATTCTTCATTGGGGAGCACGAGAATAAAGGACGCCTTTGGGAAATCCCGCTTAATAGCAATTGGGCTGGATTACCAGACACCTTGTCTAGTGAGAGTATGACCATTGCTAACTTTGACGGTTTAGCTGCAGACAATAGCAATGCTCTACGTCTCAACACTGAAAATACTGCTCATTACATCACCAACTACCAAGGACAGCTTTTGGAAAATATTCTTAAAGCATTGCCAGATTTGGATGCTGTCACAGTGCATCAGATTTTGCAAGAGCGCCGTCTTTTAGCTGAAGCAGGACAAATTTCTTACGGTGACTTGGTCGGTCTAATAGCTGAACTGACAGGTGAGAAATCCTACATGGTAGCCGCTGGGATCAGCCAAATTGGTACAGGTTTAGACCGTTTTGTCGATGAAGGCTCTGCTATTGAATCCAAGTACAAAGAGTTATTGATTAATATCTTTGGCGCAGACTATGCCCGTCTTGGTTTTGAAAAAGTTGCTGGTGAGTCTGACGAAGACGAAATGACTCGTGAAATTGTCTTGTCTAATCTGCTTTACGCAGACCATGCCGAGGCGGTTGCTAAGGCTAGCGAGCTCTTTGAAATTCACAAGGATGATCTGAGCAAACTTCCAGCCAGCTTACGTGGCGAGGTCCTGCGTAATCAGCTGAAAACAGCTGAAACAGATGACTTGGTTGAACAATATCTAAAAGCCTATGTAGCAACGAATGACAATAACTTCCGTCGCGATTTGGCTCTAGCGTTAGCACAAAGCAAGTGCGAAACAACTGTTGCCCGTATTTTAGAAAGCTTCAAGAATAAGGACATCATCAAGCCGCAGGATTTGTCTATGTGGTATGCCTTCTTGCTCAGCCGTCCGTTCACTCAGAAGTATGTCTGGGCATGGGCGCGTGAGAATTGGGACTGGATCAAATCAGCCCTCGGTGGCGACATGAGCTTTGACAAGTTTGTCATCTACCCAGCTATGATGTTCAAAACTAAGGAGCGCTTGGATGAGTTTAAAGCTTTCTTTGAGCCTCAACTAGATGATATGGCCATCAGCCGTAATATCTCTATGGGCATCAAGGAAATCGCTGCTCGAGTTGACCTCATTGAACGCCAAAAATCAGCTGTCCATGCAGCGATTGAAGAAGCAGTGTAAGTTAATTGAAGAAAGAGAGTGGAACAGACAGCTATGAGTCATGGTAGTCTTGTCCCGCTCTCTTTTTCCTTTTTTCTACGAATAAAAGAGTTGGAGGTGATTTATGTTAGTTGCAGTGAATCGCTTTGGGCGCTTGGTTAATACTGTTAGTGATAAAGTGACACCTGATCAGGCGCCGTTTGCTTGCCCAGGTTGCCAAAGTCAGGTTCGTTTTAAAAAAGGCAAGATCAATCGTCCTCACTTTGCTCATGCTACTTTGGCGCAATGCCAATTCTTCACAGAAAATGAATCAGCCGAGCATCTCAATCTCAAGGGACAACTTTATCGGTGGGCAAGAAAGTCACAGATAGATCAGATTAGCTTGGAGCATTGCCTGCCAGAGTTGGGGCAAATAGCTGATCTCATGCTTAGTGGCAGAATCGCTTTGGAGGTACAATGCTCGCATTTGTCTGTAGAGCGACTGCGTGAGCGGACAAAGAGTTATCACAGCGCTGGCTTAGAAGTTCTCTGGCTCTTGGGGCGTAAGCTCTGGCTCAAGGACAGCTTGACCACTCTCCAGCGTCACTTTATCTACTTTAGCCAGAATCGTGGCTTTCATCTCTGGGAATTGGACGAGCAAAAAGCCATTTTACGTCTTAAATACCTGATTCACGAAGATCTGCATGGCAAGATTCAGCACCTGACGGAGGAATTTCCTTTTGAGGAGCAGAACTTGCTGGACTGTCTTAGAACACCATTTAAGCAGCAAGAACTTGCTCATTTTCAGGGGAAGATGGACGCTAAGATTATAGACTACATTGCTCAACAGCTCTACTATCGTAACCCTAAATGGCTGGCCAAGCAGGAAAAATGTTATGCGCAAGGAGACAATCTACTGACCCAAAGTCTTGCTGACTTTTACCCACAAATTCAGCCAGTCAAGGGCAAGCATCTCACGCAAGTGCGACAAGATCTGAGCGCTTACTACGCCCATTTTCAAAAGTATTATGAAAATCTCGAGGATAAATCTCGCCAAACGCTTTATTCGCCAGCCTTTTATGAAAGAATGACTAGAGATATGTGAATGATTAAGTAAACCCAAGGGGTAAGAGAAAAAGTTGGGCTGGCAATCGTTCTGACGAATAGCGTTACCCTGTGATATGCGATAGTATTGCCGACGCGTTAATGGCCATACCTGATCACAGAAAAGATAGATTCGAGAAATCAGGTGCTTTTTCACTTTTTATGGTAAAATAGTCTCCACGGAGGATTTTACACATGGTAAAAAATAGAAACGAAATCGATGAAAAATACACTTGGGATCTGTCTACCGTTTTTGCGACAGATGAGGCTTGGGAAGCAGAATTAGCTGAGATTATGACAGCTCTTGATGAAGCGAAGGCTTTTGAAGGGACGCTTTCTGAATCTGGACAAGCCCTTTTAGCGGTGACAGACGCTCAGCTCGCCCTCATGCGTCGGATTGAAAAGCTTTATGTCTATGCTAGCATGAAGAATGACCAAGACACTCGCGAGGCTAAATACCAAGAATTTCAGGCTAAAGCGACTAGTGCTTATGCTAAATTCAGTCAAGTCTTTGCTTTCTTTGAGCCAGAGTTGCTGGAAATCTCTGATGAGACTTACGCTCAGTTTGTCAAGGCTGCACCAGGTCTTGAAGCCTATGCCCATTATTTTGAAAAATTGTTCCAAAACCGTCCGCATGTACTGTCAAAATCAGAAGAAGCTATTCTAGCCGCTGCCAGTGAAGTCTTGTCTGCAGGCTCTGAAACCTTCTCGATCCTCAACAACGCAGACCTAGAATTTCCAAATGTTAAAAATGAAAAGGGCGAAGAGGTTCAGCTCTCACACGGGAACTACATCACCATTGTTGAGTCTAAGGATCGTGAGGTTCGTAAAGGTGCCTATGAGGCTATGTATGCAACCTACAAGCAATTCCAGCATGTCTTTGCCAAGACCTTGCAGACGACTGTCAAAACCCATAACCTCAACGCGACCCTGCGTCATTATGCTAGTGCGCGCGAAGCTGCCTTGGCTCGTAACTTTGTGCCAGAAGCAGTCTATGACACGCTCGTGTCTGCGGTTAATAAGCATCTGCCGCTGCTTCACCGTTACATCAAGCTCCGCAAGGAAGTTTTGGGCTTAGATGATCTTAAGATGTACGATATGTATACCTCGCTGGCTGAGACCGATGTCGCCTATACCTATGAAGAAGCCCTCGTTAAATCAGAAGAAGCCTTGGCCATCTTGGGTGAGGATTACCTCAACCGTGTCAAGACAGCCTTTAAGAATCGCTGGATTGATGTTCATGAAAATGCTGGTAAGCGTTCGGGTGCCTACTCAGGCGGTTCATACGACACCAATGCCTTCATGTTGCTCAACTGGCAGGATACTCTCAATAACCTTTACACATTGGTTCATGAGACTGGTCACTCCATGCACTCTAGCTATACTCGTGAAAATCAACCTTACGTCTATGGCGATTACTCGATTTTCCTAGCTGAGATTGCCTCAACGACCAATGAAAATATCTTGACCGAACACTTGCTCAACGAAGTTGAAGATGACGCGACCCGCTTTGCGATTTTGAACAACTATCTGGATGGTTTCCGTGGAACTATTTTCCGTCAGACCCAGTTTGCAGAGTTTGAACAGGCCATTCATCTGGCTGATCAGAAAGGCGAAGTCCTAACCAGCGAGTACCTCAATTCGCTTTACGCAGACCTCAATGAGAAATACTATGGACTTGCCAAGGAAGACAATCCGCAAATTCAGTACGAATGGGCTCGGATTCCGCATTTCTATTATGATTTCTACGTTTTCCAATATTCCACAGGATTTGCAGCAGCGACAGCTCTCGCAGAGAAAATCGTGAATGGAACTCAGGAAGACAAGGACAAGTACATCAGCTATCTCAGCGCAGGTAGCTCAGATTATCCGATCAATGTCATGCAAAAAGCAGGTGTTGACATGACCAAAGAAGACTACCTCAACGATGCTTTCAAAGTTTTTGAACGCCGTCTGGATGAGTTAGAAGCCTTGGTGTCTAAGTTGAAAGAGTAAAAACACATGAGAGTTAGGGGCAAAGCGCCCCTCAATCTTGTGTAACTTTTCGCAGTAGCTGATGGGCTTGTCGTTTATGACTTCACAAGCTCATCAGTCTTGTGTAGGGGTGAGACGATAACAGCGGTTTCTTTGAATACCGATTGCGTCCCACTCCTTTTTGTGCTATCATGGGGAAAATCATAGAGAGGTGTCAGCATGCTAGAAATCAGACCACTTTCGCTTCAGGATGAGCAGGCTTTTTTTGATTACCAGCAGGCCTTGCTGGTAGAGGACAATCCCTTTCTGGAGATTTATGTTGTCGAAGATTTTCAAGATTTTTTGGAAAAAGCTGCGCTCTATACCAAGCAGGCACCCCAAGAGGGAATGTCACGTCTGACACATTTTTATGGCTTTTACAATGGGACTATAGTTGGTCAAGTTGACTGCTTCTGGGATTCGGACAAGCCAGTAATCAATGAATTAGGTCATGTTGGTTACAAGGTTGCCAAGCCCTATCGTCGTCAAGGCTTCGCTCAAGAATTGCTCCAATTTGCTAGAAAAGTCTTTGCTAAGCGTGGAGAAAAGCAGATTTTGCTGACAGTCCTTGAAGCTAATCATGCTAGCCGTACCTTGTTAAAAAAATTAGGAGCAGTAGAAGAGGGGCTGATTCCTATCACATATCAAAACCAAGAAGTCACCGTTGCCAGATACTGGCTAAAAACAGGAGAGTGAAATGCTAGAAATTAGAACGATTGAACTGAGAGACGAAAAAGCTTACCATGACTTTCAAGCTTTATTGGCGGAAGAAGGAAATCCCTTTATCCAAGTTAAACAGCTAGAAGCAGGTCAGTTTGCAGCTTTTGTAGAGCGTTCTAAGCGTCAAGAGACCGAGACGGACAATCCAGATTGGTCCACCTCGACTAATTATTATGCTTTTAAAGATGGACAAATCGCAGGCCGTGTCGGCTGTCGTTGGGAATTAGACAAGGGCGATTTGGCAATGGTCGGAGGTCACATCGGCTATGTCACTTCACCAGCTTTTCGCAGGCAGGGAATCATGACCGAACTATTGGCCTTTGCCCTTGAACGCTACCGTGAACGGGGCATTTTGGAGGTCCTGATTACGGCGAATAAAGACAATCTTGCCAGTCGTAAAACCATTGAAAAAGCTGGCGGACAACTCGAAAATATCATAACGCTAGAAAATAATAAAAAATTGGCTCGTTACTGGGTTCAGTTATAAAAGCCTGTCTTTTTAGACGAACACCCACAAGTCTAAAACTTGAATTCAGGCGACAGTTTTCCTAACGATAAATAACAAAAAACGAACGATTGTGTTTCTTTAAAGTAAAGGAGTTCACGCGTTCGTTTTTTACTTTCGAACTTTTTGATGATCAACAGATATTAGTTTCTAAAATTGGTTAGAAAAAAGTGCAAGAAATTCCTAGAAAATAGCAGAAATAGTTAGGCAAACGGCTTACCTTAGCCGCTGATGAAAAATTACCAAAAAAACAGATAATCTTATAGTTCCGTACAGGTTGGGCTGGTAAAATGAATAAGGTTTAACCACTGTTTACAGAAAGGTCTATTTTAATATGCAATCTAAGAAAGTTATCCTATCCACATGCTTGCTGTGTGGTGCTTTATTATCTGCTTCAGCTGTTCAGGCTGTGGAAGCAGCATCCGTACCTGCTGTTGAGACGGCAAAAGCAGAAGAGCAAGTCCCTCTTGATCCGAGCCGTATCATTCCCTTAGCTTATGGGGAAGATCCGTCTAAAGTTAGTAAATCTGTTGATATTAAAGCGACATATGATAAGACAACCAACAAGGTAAATTTTGTAGTTACATTCAATCCTAGCGAGGAAAACTGGACTTGGTTTCTTTCTCGTGTGTATATGTTTTTACCAGCTAATGCTGTATCGTTCTCTGAGATTGGTGTAAAAAGTACTCAGGGTAGAGATGAAACTATAGCTACCGATAAATCATTTAAAGATACTGGGACACAAGGAGTTCTTTATGGCATTATTGATGCTGTAAATAGAGGACAAACAGATTACAAGAGTACCTTAAAAGATTTGAATTTTAAATCTTTTTATGTGGGATACAGCGATGTATTGACTTCAAAGCATACTTATACATTTAGCTTAGATATGAAAAAAGATTTCCAATTTAACGAACTCTATTTTTTGGCGGCTA
Organism: Streptococcus merionis DSM 19192; assembly: GCF_000380085.1. Taxonomy (GTDB): domain Bacteria; phylum Bacillota; class Bacilli; order Lactobacillales; family Streptococcaceae; genus Streptococcus; species Streptococcus merionis. The sequence continues at coordinate 66,430 of NZ_KB904558.1, read as the reverse complement.
TGACAACCCCTAGTTATAGCTATGTTCGTGTCAAGGCTGTTGTACCAACTGAACATCCTCCAAAAACACCTGAAGCTCCAAAAGACAATGAGCAGCCAGAGAATCCTCAAAAAGAAAAGGAAGAAACCCCGCCCAAAACCCCAGAGGCTCCGAAAGACACTCCCCAAGAGAATCCGCCTGTTCCAAAAGATGAGCCAAAAGCTGAAACGCCAGCTCCAGACGATTCTTCAAAAGGTAAAGACGATTCTACTCCGCTAAACCCAGAATCTCCAAAAGACAACGGTGAGTCTACTCCAAAACAGGAAATCCCAGAGGAGAAACCAGAACAAAATGATTCTCCAGAGGACAAGGGTGAAGAAGCTCCAGCACCAAAAGAGCCAGAGAGCATGGAACCTAAAGAAGACACTCCTCCACAACCACCTCAAACGGACGAAAATCCAGAATCTCCAGAAGAACCAAAAGAAAACGAGCAACCAGCTCCAGAAAACAATCCAGAATCCCCAGAGATGGATCAGCCAGAGCAACCAAATCCTGAGGAAGAACAGCCAAAACTGCCAACTCCACCTCAAAATGACCACCCCAAAGAGGATGGAAGCACTGCTCCAATGATTCCAGAGGCACCAAAAGAAGATGATGGTCAGCCTGAGCCAGCACCAGCTCCAGACGATACACCAAAGGACAAAGAAGATGTTCCGCTAGCCCCAGAATCTCCAAAAGAAAATGGTGAGTCCGCTCCAAAACAGGACGAACAAATCCCAGAAAACAAACCAGAGCAGAACGATTCCCAAGCACCAAAAGACGATCCAAAAGCTGAAAATCCAGCTCCAAATGATTCCCCAGACAAGGGTGAAGAAGCTCCAACACCAAAAGAGCCAGATAACACACAACCTAAAGAAAAGGAAATTCCACAACAACCAAAGGTTGAGCATATCGTCGAAGCTGAAGTCCTTCCGTTTAAGACGATCCGTAGGGCGAATCCAGAGTTATTTGAAGGCTTGGAAAACGTAGTGACTAAAGGGCAAAATGGTACAGCCTTTGTCACTTATAAGATTACCAAGGTAAATGGCGCGCCAACCAAGAAAGAAAAGGTTTCCACACAAGTTCAGACCCCAGCGGTTGATCAAGTGGTGGAATATGGCACGAAAAAACGCCCAGTAATCGTCAAGTCTGAGGTCAAAGAAACCCAAGTCATATTGCATGGCACGAAAAAAATTGAAAATGCCAATTTGGAAAAAGGCAAGACCCGTACCCTTGTTGCTGGGCAAAACGGTGAAAAAGTGATTACCTATGCGGTTGTCACCGTAGATGGCGTAGAAACCAAGCGTGAAAAGATCAATGAGTTGATCACCAAACCAGCCGTTGATACAGTCATCGAAATCGGAACCAAAGAAACCACTCAAACGCTAAATCCTACTCCAATGCCGAAAACTCCAGAAAAGGACAGCGGTACAAAGGCTAAGCCAGACATGAAGTCAGAAAAGGCACCTGCGGACACCGGTCTCGGAAATAAAATTCCAGACCAGTCAGCTAAAACGCCAAGTGCTTCATCTGACAAGCTTACTGGCTCAAACACCCAGCCAATGACAGAGCAGAAAGAGCGCAAAGAATTGCCACAGACCAACGAAGCGACCTCTCTTCTCTCCCTCTTAGGCAGTTTCCTTCTGACAGGTGGTCTCTTGACCATCAAATCCAAGAGAAGAAGAGACTAGCATGAGTCCAAAAGAGCGCAAGAACGCTCTTAGCGTATACATGTAAAAGGGGATGGGACAGTCTGTTCAATCCCCTTTTATCCGAGGAGTGATAAAGAAAATTCGTTTTTGACTTAAACTTAATTATATAGAGAGTGGCTACTTCGTCAGACTAGGTTTTCTCTACTTTTTGTGGTAGAATAGCGTCATGGTAGAAACATATAGTCAACACGCAAACCCTAATATGAGACGGCCCGTGGTCAAGCAGGAAATAGTAGACTTCATGCGTCAGCGTCAGGCTCCTGTGACAGATGATCTGGCAGTTTTAGAGAGCTTTGCTAAAGAGCACAATATTCCCATCATTCCTCATGAGACAGTCGCCTATTTTCGTATCCTGATTGAGAGTTTAGCGCCTGAGATGATTTTGGAAATCGGTACAGCCATCGGCTTTTCAGCACTTCTCATGGCTCATCATGCGCCAAATGCCAATATTACAACCATCGACCGCAATCCTGAGATGATTGGACTAGCCAAGGCAAATTTTGCCCAGTATGATAGGCGACACCAGGTGACTCTGCTAGAGGGTGATGCCATGGAAGTCCTGCCGACTTTAAAAGACAGTTATGATTTGGTCTTTATGGATTCGGCCAAGTCTAAGTACATTGTCTTCTTGCCTGAGATTCTCAAGCGAACCAAGGTCGGAGGAGTTATTATCATCGACGATGTCTTCCAAGGTGGCGACGTGGCGTTGGATTTTTCAGAAATCAAGCGAGGGCAACGCGCTATTTATAAGGGACTTCAAGCGCTTTTTGAGGCGACTCTTGACCATCCTGACCTAACAGCAAGCCTTGTCCCGCTTGGCGATGGCCTGCTCATGATTCGAAAAAAAGCAGAAAATATCATTCTGCCAGACTAATTTAAGTATTCTTCAAGGTTTTATGGTATAATAGACAAGCTAATTTTAAAGAAGGAGTAAACGAATTCTATGAATAGAAAATCTATTGTCGGCACTGGTATTGCCTTGATTGCGACAGCAGTCATTGCTTCAGTAGCAACCTTATCAGTGACTTCAAAAACAAACGCAGATTCAGACATCATTACGATGAAAGGTGATACCATCACCGTTTCAGAATTTTATGATGTGGTCAAAAACAATAAGGCCGCTCAACAAGTTCTTCTCGAACAAGTCATCACCTCTATCTTTGAAGCTAAATATGGCTCAAAGGTGACCGATGAAGAGGTTCAAAAGGCTTACGAGGAAAGTGCGAAGCGATATGGTGATAACTTTGCTAAAGCTCTGTCATCAGCCGGTATGACCGAGGAGAGCTATAGGTCTCAAATCCGCACCAATAAATTGGTAGAGTATGCAGTATCTCAAGCAGCCGAAAAAGAATTGACTGATGAAGCTTACAAAGCAGCTTACGATGCTTATACACCTGAAGTGAAAGCTCAAATCATCAAGTTGGCAGACGAAGCAAAAGCTAACGAAGTCCTTGAAAAAGCTAAGGCCGAGGGTGCTGATTTTGCTCAATTAGCTAAGGACAATTCGATAGACACTGCCACTAAAGAAAAAGGGGGAAATGTCACTTTTGATTCTACCTCTACTGACATTCCAGCCCAATTGCAAAAGGCTATTTTCGCTCTTGAAGCAGGTAAAGTTGGAGAGTCTGTGGTGACTGTCGTTGATCCTCAAACTTATGCAACCAGCTATTATGTGGTTAAACTTAACGAAAAAACAGAGAAGTCTGATAACTGGAAAGATTATCAGGATACGTTGAAAAAAGCGATCTTGGCTCAGAAAAAAGCTGATGCAACCTTTATCACAGGCGTTGTTTCTGATGAACTTCAAGCAGCCAATGTGAAAGTTAAAGATCAAGCCTTCCAAGGTCTTCTTTCGCAATACACCAAGACCGACAAGACAGAGACGTCATCATCAACTTCTGAATGATGAAGATCAACAAACAAGAATCCTCCCTCTTAAAGCAAATTCAGGGAAGTGGCGGTTAGTGCGAGCCATCTTTGCTGAGCGGATGTTGCTACTTGTTTGACAATAAGTGCTTCTGCACTTTTTATAGCTGAGCTTTGGCTCAACGAGGATGACAAGTTCATCGAATGAAGGTGGTACCGCGGTTTTCGCCCTTCGTTTGATGGGCTTCTTCTTGTCTTAGGGAGGTTCTTATGGCAAAATATTTTGAAATCAAGCAAAAAATGTGGGCTTTAGGTGGGAAATTCACCATTAAAGATGAACTAGGTCTACCAGCCTATGAAGTCACTGGAAGCTTTTTCCAGATTCCGAAGACCTTTACGATTGCAGACACGCAAGGTAGACTAGTCAGTAAAATCGAGAAGAAAATCCTGACTTTCTTGCCTCAGTTTACAGTGACTTTGGCGACTGGGCAGAGATTTACGATCAAAAAAGAATGGACCTTCTTTAAGCCTAAATATACGATTTCAGGCCTTGGCATGACGGTTCAGGGTGATTTCTGGGATATGAACTTTACGCTTAAGCAAGTAGGGCAGACCGTTGCCAAAATCCGTCAGGAATGGTTGCGTATGGGAGTGAGAGAGAAGTCATAATTGACTTCGTCGTCTCACCCCCGCAAAGTTGGCTAGGGTTGTAGAATGGTGAATTATCAGTATTTTACAACCCAGACAACTACTGCGTCAATCTGTTTAAACTACAAAAGAAACGAGACCGATTACTTTTATACCAGCCTCTCCGAAGACAGTTATGCGGATCTAGTCATTTCTCTCGTCATCGCTATTGATTACGTCAAGGAGCAGGAAGCCATTGCAGCTAACTCTTCGACATCATCACACTAGACAGATAGCCATGATGGCTCTGCTCTAACCCCAAAAGTTTGTAATCTCTGAAGATTATGTATAAAACTAAAAACTGTAACTGAAAAACTCCCTAGAGGCTTAAAAGTTTTCTCATGCTTTCGAAGGATTTCTTAATAGCTCTATATCTTACAATAAAGGAATATGAAAATGAAACAATTATCTTCTGCACAAGTTCGCCAAATGTGGCTTGACTTTTTTGAATCAAAAGGGCACTCAGTTGAGCCATCGGCTAACTTAGTACCTGTCAATGACCCGACCCTTCTTTGGATTAACTCTGGGGTTGCAACTCTCAAAAAATATTTTGACGGCTCTGTTATTCCTGAAAATCCACGGATTACCAATGCTCAAAAGTCTATTCGGACCAATGATATTGAAAATGTCGGAAAGACTGCTCGTCATCATACCATGTTTGAAATGCTGGGAAATTTCTCTATTGGTGATTATTTCCGCGATGAAGCCATTGGCTTTGCTTTTGAACTTTTGACCAGCCCAGAATGGTTTGGTTTTGAGTTGGACAAGCTTTACATGACTTACTATCCTGAGGACAAGGATTCCTACAATCGCTGGATTGAATTGGGGGTTGACCCAAGTCACCTCATTCCGGTTGAGGACAATTTTTGGGAAATCGGTGCAGGCCCTTCTGGTCCAGACACAGAGATTTTCTATGACCGTGGTGAAGCCTTTGACCCTGAAAATATTGGCATACGCTTGATTGCAGAAGATATCGAGAACGATCGCTACATCGAGATCTGGAACATCGTTTTGTCTCAATTCAATGCCGATCCTAAAGTCCCTCGTTCAGAGTACAAGGAATTACCAGCTAAAAACATCGATACGGGTGCTGGTTTGGAGCGTATCGTTTCGATTTTCCAAGGGGCCAAAACTAACTTTGAAACGGATCTCTTCATGCCAATCATTCGTGAAGTGGAAAAGCTTTCTGGTAAGACTTATGACCCAGATGGGGATAATATGAGTTTCAAGGTGATTGCTGACCATATCCGTTCGCTGACATTTGCGATTGGCGATGGTGCATTGCCAGGTAATGAAGGTCGGGGTTATGTTCTGCGCCGCCTCCTTCGTCGAGCGGTCATGCACGGCCGTCGTCTGGGGATCAATGAGCCTTTCCTATACAAATTGGTCGTGACCGTTGGTCAAATCATGGAAAGTTATTACCCAGAAGTCCTTGAAAAACGCGATTTCATCGAAAAAATCGTTAAGCGTGAGGAAGATACCTTTGCTCGTACCATCGATGCGGGATCAGGTCACTTGGACGATCTCTTAGCAGAGCTTAAGGCTGCTGGCAAGGACACGCTTGAAGGTCAGGACATTTTCAAACTTTATGATACCTACGGATTCCCAGTGGAGCTGACTGAGGAATTGGCTGAGGATGCTGGTTTTAAGATTGATCACGATGGGTTTAAGGCTGCCATGAAAGAGCAGCAGGATCGCGCTCGGGCAGCAGTGGTCAAAGGTGGTTCTATGGGCATGCAAAATGAAACCTTGCAAAACATCACAGTGCCGTCTGCCTTTGTTTACGACACGTTAGCGCTTGATTCTGACTTGACCGCCCTTGTTTTTGATAATGAAGCTGTTGAAACCGTTCAAGCAGGTCAGACTGCTCTGGCTGTCTTTACAGAAACGCCGTTTTATGCGGAGATGGGGGGTCAAGTAGCGGATCATGGTCTCATCACGACTGCTGCTGGGGACATTGTGGCCAAGGTTGTTGATGTGCAAAAAGCACCAAATGGTCAACCCCTTCACACGCTGGACGTCCTAGCAGATCTAAGCCTTGGTCAGACTTACCATTTAGCCGTGGATCAGAAGCGCCGTTACGCAGTTGAAAAAAATCACACAGCTACTCATTTGCTTCACGCAGCCCTTCACAATATCCTTGGCAAACATGCAACTCAGGCAGGTTCCCTCAATGACGAGGACATGCTCCGCTTTGACTTTACCCATTTTGAAGCAGTGACAGCAGCAGAACTCCGTGCCATCGAAACACAGGTCAATGAAAAAATCTGGGAAGCACTTGCTATTGAAACGATTGAAACAGACATTGATACCGCGAAATCGCTTGGTGCGATGGCACTCTTTGGTGAAAAATATGGTCAGAGTGTGCGTGTCGTCAAAATCGGTGATTACTCGATTGAGCTTTGTGGTGGAACGCATTTGGAGAACACCTCAGAAATCGGCCTCTTCAAAATTCTCAAGGAAGAGGGGATTGGTTCAGGGACTCGTCGGATCATTGCAGTGACCAGTGCAGATGCCTTTAAGGCCTACCGTGAACAAGAAGATGCCCTCAAGGAAATCGCAACAACTTTGAAAGCACCACAAATTAAGGAAGTTCCAAGCAAGGTAGCAAGCCTGCAAGAGCAATTGCGTGAACTTCAAAAAGAAAACGCGGCCCTCAAAGAAAGGGCTGCCGCAGCAGCGGCTGGAGATGTCTTTAAGGACGTCAAGGAGGCTCATGGGGTACGTTATATTGCAAGTCAGGTTCAGGTATCTGATGCTGGTGCTCTTCGTACCTTTGCGGACAACTGGAAGCAGAAAGACTACTCTGATGTGCTTGTCCTTGTGGCGGCTATCGGCGATAAGGTCAACCTCCTAGTCGCTAGCAAGTCTGATGGTGTTCATGCTGGGAATCTAGTTAAGGCTCTGGCACCTCACATCTCAGGTCGAGGTGGCGGTAAACCAGATATGGCTATGGCTGGTGGTAGCGATGTGTCAGGTATGGACAAGCTCTTATCAGCAGTCGCAGAAAACCTCTAATATTTTTAGAACATCAAAAGATTTATCGCTAATCTTCAATCTGTCTTGCTGAGCTTTAAAAGTCTGGGAAGCGGTCAAAGGTTAGAACGAAACTTACTAAAGCAGCGATCCAACAATCACACTTGGCTTACAAAGGTTAGAAACTGTGCAAATAGTCGTCTTTCAACGGTGAAAAAACAGATTGGACGAAATCATGATTTCCACCTCAAGACTAGCCTTGTCTGCTGTGAAGATAACCATACACAAAAATCAGTCTGTTACAGGCTGATTTTTCTTGACCCATCCCACAAAATGCGTTATTCTGAAAGAACATGAATTCAAAGGAAATGTTAGGGGTATAGTAGATTGAAACAAGATACAAAGTTGTCTCAAAATCAGATCATGATCTAGTACGCCTTTTTAAACCAAAGATGTACCGTTCTATATATAAAAGACTCGTAACTCTAGAGTGAAAGGAATTAGAAAAAGCCTTGATTGCAAGGCTTTTTCGCATAGAGAGGAAATATTAGAGGGTGATTAGTAACTGAGATTGTAGACTTGATAGAGAGAAGCTGTGTCAATCTATTACTAGAAAGCTATCTTGAGAAATAGATACGTTATTCAGTTTATCTTTTGTTATATTCTCAACTTACTCTATCTAATTTCAGTTACATCTGGAGTTTGCTTTTCTAAATGTGTTTTTGGAATAACATGTATGTCAATTTCCATCTTTTTTTGATATTAAGTTCATCCCCACTCCTAGCAGGATAAAACTTCCTAATAGAGTTAACGTTGAGGTGCTCTGTCCTGTTCTTGGTAAGATTGATTGAGGTGAAATCTGGGCTTTCTTTGTAATTGACGATATAGGAGATGAATCTTTTTTCTCCGTTGTGTTAAGAGTTATTCTTATATCATTCAATGGACTAGGCCTGTTGTTTTGAGGGTTACTTGGAAGTTTAGGATTGCTTTTAGGTGAAACATCTTGTTCTTCTTTGGATAGAACATTAAATAAGAAGATTAGTGAGGAAGTAGTGGCTTCGTTTATTGGAATAGAGTATGTCGTAGCATCAGAAATTTTTTGCTTCGACACTGGATCACTATACAGCCCCGCATAGACAAATCCAGAATTGGATTTTGCAAGGAAGTGATACTGGTTATCATCAGTGGTTAATTCGATTGTGCCAGCTCCTTGTGTTTTTAAATGAATTGTCTGATTAGACCCTAATTTAGATAAATCCATATAAGTATCCGACACGTTAGATATGATATTGTTTGCTAGGAGAGTAGCTCCAGAAGTTTCTGCTAGTGTAATACCTTGATAGCCACCAAGAATTGTATTTCCTGTAATGGTCAAGTTATCAACGACACGCAAGGTTTGGATAGCTGGTTGCTTTGAGTCGGGATGCGTATATGTAATTGTATTATTAGTAATTGCAATATCTCGAATCTCGCCTAAATTTTGAGCATTGTCTTTCGCAAAACGAATGGATTTGGTATTGGAATCAGCAATATCAAAGGTATTTTCCGTGACAGTGATATGCTTGTTCAAATCCAGAACATGTGATTTATCTTTGTTATTATAAGAATAACCGTTCACTAATGTAGCACCTTTTTCGCGATAGTGGATACTATCTTCCTTCGCTTTTTTGGTGAAGTGATTTCCTTGAATGAGGACATTTGTAAATCCTGTAAAACGTATACCGGCATAGACCATATTATCAAAGTGGTTATTCAGGATTTTAATGTTTTCTGGATTTTCGGTTGTCATATCTTGGTAATGAGTACCGATAGCGGTCACTAATTCACCAGCAGTATTACTTTTTCCAAAGTAGGAATTTTGGATGGTGATATTTTCTGATTTTGCTCCAGTATTATTAAGAGCATAAGGAAAACCTTTCCTTGTGAGGGGTTCGATTTGAATGCTCTCATAATTGATAAGTTGGCTATCTTTAAGGGTATTTGGAAGGGCTTGGCCGATAAAACGGGAATTATCAATAAGGACGTTTTTGCTCCCTGCAATTTGGATAGCATGCCCCTTATAACTATCTTTGAAGGTTACATCACGGATTGTAACATTAGTTGAATTTCCGATAGCAAAAGCACCAGAAGAGTTGATAAGTGGGAGATTTTTAGCCTTTGTTCCCTCAGCATTTAGCTGGCCATTCATATCAATAGTTCCACCAGTAAAAGTGATATTTTCGGTTGGAGCCCATTCCACCTGCTTTCCATCATCGGTAAATTCACCGGTCATAAAAACAATAGAAGGATGATCTTTCTGATTGATGTAGTTTAGGATGGTTGCTTTTTCGTGAAGTTGGACATGAATATTACTCTTGAGGAAGATAATTTCCTCCATGCGGTAAGTACCCTCTGGGAGATAAACGATACCACCCCCAAGTCCTGTGCTTGCTGCATCAATAGCATCTTGCAAAGCTTTGCGATCATCTGCAATACCATCGCCAATTGCACCGTATTGTGTTTTTATATTTAGAGGTTCATTTGAAAATGTTTGCTCAGTATTTCCCTCATTGCCAGCTTGTCTTATTTCAGCAGTGAGGGATTCTTCTTGTGTTAGAGCCTCATCTGAAAGTATTAACTCTGTATTGCCGCTTTCTTTCGGGATAATCTCGTCACTTGTCCTTGCCGATTTCATTTCAGCACCGAGAGTTCCTTCTGAATTGTTCTGCGTGTTTTCTATTTCTGTTAGCTGTGATGTGCTTAGTGAGGGATCTTGTTCTATTGAAGAAGCTTCATTGGCAAAGACAGGAGTAGTAGAAAATAGGGCAAGCCCAATAAATGCTGAACAACCTCCAACCGATAACTTACGAATGGAAAAGTTTTGTTTATTGAATTGTGTCATTTATAGATTCTCCTTTGAATGATATATTCGATTGAAACGAGAGAGAAAGACCATCGGTTTAGAAATACAGGTTTGATGATCTCCTAATCTTATTTCAATCTACCATAAAAGACACCGATGTCATATAAACGCTTGCCCTCACTATATCTTAATTGATATAAATAGTCAAGAAAAAATGCAATACGGGTTTTTTTATAAAATTTTTATCAAAATGGTTGACAAGAAAACGTTAACAGTTTATAATACGAATGTAAACGCTTAATGACACCGGTGTCAAAAAATAAAAAAGACATCAAAATTGAAATTGGAGGTTACATGGTCAATCTAACAAAAGTTAAATTTAAGGAGAATGGTGATTTTAATCATTTTCCTGGAAACACAATCGTTGCCAATCTTTATGGTAATGAAGAGGTCATGAAATTGGTTGAGATTATCCAGACGGAATATCGGAAGCTACCTTTTATTGACAAGTTTACATTAACGCCACAAGGATCTATTCATATGACCGTTATCGAATTGCTCTGTGATAGGAATCGTCTTTCAGAATATTGGAGTAAAGATTTATCTTTGGAGCTACCGATTGATGAGGTTTCGGATTATTTTGCAGAGAAGTTGCCAATCTTTCCCTTGACAGATGAGAAGCTTGTGATGAGAACAACAGCAATGGGCTCTCAAAATATTTTGGTAGAGCCTGCTGATACCAAAACAGCGGACCGTTTAGCTGAAATTCGTGAGTATGTATCTGAGCATGCAGGTGTCCGTTTCCCGAATCATGACAACTATCAATTCCATATTTCGGTAGGTTATCTGAGAGAAAACCTGACCGAGGAAGAAGAAGCACTCTTTTCAGAAGTGAAAGAGAAGTTAAGTCGAATTTTGTTGGAGAAATTACCGACAATCAGTATTAATCGAGTAGACTATACTGTTTTTGATGATATGACTCGATTCACACCATATGTAGAAAAAATAAATAAAATTTAAAGGAGAAAACCCATGAAACTTAAAAAGTTTGTCTCATTATTTACAACCTCAATCGTAGCACTTAGTTTAGTAGCCTGTGCAGATGGTGGAAGTAAAACAGAAGAAACAGCTGTCTCATCTGAAGGACCAGCTGATCGTAGCGAAACACTTGTTATTTATTCAAATTCTGTATCAAATGGCCGTGGTGAATGGTTAACAGCTAAGGCTAAAGAAGAAGGATTTAATATCGAAATGGTCGATATTGCAGGTGCGGAACTTGCAGATCGTGTTATCGCAGAGAAGAATAATGGCATTGCTGATATGGTATTTGGTATCGGTGCTGTAGACTCAAATAAACTTCGTGATGAAGAATTACTGATCAAATTTGAACCTGAATGGAAGGATAAGATTGAGGCTTCTCTTGCTGATAAGGATGGTTACTATAACCCAGTGATTGTTCAACCGCTTGTCTTGATTGGTCGCAAGGATGTAACGGAAATGCCGAAAGATTGGACAGAGTTGGGTGCTAAATACGCAGGGAAATACTCGATTAATGGCTTACAAGGTGGAACACCTCGTGCGATTTTAGCAAGTATTTTGGTACGTTATCTGGATGAAAAAGGTGAACTCGGAGTATCTGAGGAAGGCTGGAAAGTTGCAAAAGAGTATATCCAAAATGCTTACGTTCTGCAGAAAGGTGAATCATCGGTCGTTAAAATGCTTGATGATAACGATCCAGTGGTCTATGGCATGATGTGGGGTTCAGGTGTTTTAGTAAACCAAAAAGAATTTAACACTGAATTTCAAGTAATGAGTCCTAAAGTTGGTGTACCGTTTGTAACGGAGCAAACAGCTATTCTTGCTTCAAGTAAACGTAAAGCATTGGCTAAAGAGTTTATCAACTGGTTTGGTTCCTCAGAGATTCAAGTAGCTTATGCCAAAGAATTTGGTTCGATTCCAGCCAACAGCGACGCTGTTAAAGAGCTTCCTGAAGATACTCAAAAACTCTTAGATTCAGTGCACCAGCAAGACATTGACTGGGAAGTAGTTGGCCAATACCTTGATCAATGGGTTGAAAAAACAGAACTTGAGTTTGTAAAATAATTAAAGTTCCCTCCTAAATACAGGGAGCCAGGATTTTTTGACACAATAAATGGTTGGAGAATCTTGGCTCTTAGTATTTATAAGGGGAAAAGATTGGAGAATAGAATGATTAAATTTGATGCCATTCAGATTAAGTATGGAGACTTTGTAGCGATTGATAATCTCAACCTCGAAATTAAGGAGGGAGAATTCTTTACATTTTTAGGGCCCTCTGGATGCGGAAAGTCAACGACACTGCGTTGCTTAGTAGGATTCTTAGAGGCTGCAGCTGGGGATATTACAATCAACGATAAGGCAATTACTCACCTAGAGCCAGAAGATCGTGGCATTGGTATTGTCTTTCAAAGCTATGCTCTTTTCCCAACGATGACGGTATATGATAATATCGCTTTTGGGTTGAAAGTAAAAAAAGTTTCACCAGATCTTATTAAAGCTAAGGTACTAGAAGCAGCAGCTAAAATTAAAATCTCAGAAGAGCAATTACAACGAAATGTATCTGAGCTATCAGGTGGTCAACAGCAGCGTGTGGCCTTAGCTCGTGCCTTGGTCTTAGAACCAAAAATTCTTTGCTTAGATGAGCCGCTTTCAAACTTGGATGCTAAATTACGTGTTGATATGCGTAAGGAATTAAAACGTCTCCAAAAAGAACTTGGGATTACAACTTTGTATGTCACTCATGACCAAGAAGAAGCCTTGACATTGTCTGATCGGATTGCTGTGTTTAACAATGGTTATATTGAGCAAGTAGGTACGCCGGTTGAAATATACCACGAATCTAAGACAGAATTTGTATGTGACTTCATCGGTGATATTAACGTTCTAAATGAGGAAACTATTCAGCATATCCGTTATGCAAATCCAGAGGTTTCTCTTGAGGGAACAAAAGGATATGTTCGTTTGGAAAAGGTTCGTTTTACTTCTGTAACAGACAATGACATTGTGTTGAAAGGTCAGATTGTTGACACTGAGTTTTCAGGAGTGACTACTCGATATGCTGTTAAGGTTTCAGAAAATCAAATGATTAATGTGACCACGATTGATCAACAATCAGCAATCAAGGAAATCGGTACAGAAGTAGAACTATTTATCAATCCAACTGAAGTATTACAATTCTAAGGGAGGGCCTTATGGGGAAAAAATTAAACTGGAAAGATATTGCGATAAGGCTAGGACTAATCTGGTTTGTCTTTACTTTTATCGTTTATCCAAACCTTGGTGTTATTTCGAGTGTCTTTTTCAAAGATGGGGTATTCTCGCTTAGCGCTTTTGATCGTATCATGAAATCAGAACGTGCTATTTCGAGTATTATGAATAGTTTCAAGTTAGCCTTTTCCTTGATATTTACAGTTAATATTGTCGGTGTCTTGATTACTTTGTTCACTGAATATTTTGATATTAAAGGAGCAAGAATACTGAAATTAGGTTACATGACGTCACTCATTTACGGTGGTGTTGTACTGGCAACAGGGTACAAATTTGTATATGGACCGTATGGTTTAGTCACAAGATTTTTGAAGAATCTCGTTCCTAGCCTAGATCCAAACTGGTTTATTGGTTATGGAGCAGTGTTATTTATCATGACTTTTGCTGGTACAGCAAACCATACCCTATTTTTAACAAATGCTATTCGTAGTGTAGACTATCATACGATTGAAGCAGCAAGAAATATGGGAGCAAAGCCATTTGAAGTTTTTAGAAAAATTGTTTTACCAACCTTGAAACCAACTTTGTTTGCCTTAACAATCATGGTATTTTTGAGTGGTTTGTCAGCTGTTGCAGCGCCAATGATTGTAGGTGGAGAGAACTTCCAAACTATTAACCCAATGGTTATTACATTTGCAAAGATGGCTACCTCGCGTGATTTGGCTGCTTTGCTAGCCATGATGTTGGGTGTTGCGACTACAATTTTGCTGACAGTGATGAACAGGATCGAAAAGGGTGGTAATTATATTTCAGTGTCAAAAACAAAGGCACCATTGAAAAAACAAAAAATTCAATCTCCAGTCTGGAATGGGATTGCACATATTGTAGCCTATGCCTTATTTATAGTTTTTATGCTACCAATCATGTTGATCGTGCTTTACTCATTTACTGATCCAGTAGCTATTCAGACAGGAGACTTGTCACTCGCTAATTTGACGCTTGCTAATTACCAGCTTTTCTTTAGCAGCTCAGAGGCATTCTCGCCATTCTTAGTTAGTTTCGGCTATGCCTTGATCGCATCTGTGACAGTTACTATTTTGGCAGTCGTCTTTGCTCGTGTCGTGCGAAAGAACAAGACAAAGTTTGATTTTATGTTTGAGTACGGTGCCTTGTTACCGTGGCTGTTGCCGAGTACTTTACTAGCTGTCAGTCTCTTGTTTACGTTCAATGAGCCACAACCACTGATTTTGAACTATGTACTAGTTGGGACGATTGTGATGTTACTTATTGCTTATATCATTGTTAAGATTCCATTTTCTTATCGAATGATTCGGGCGATTCTCTTTAGTGTGGACGATGAAATGGAAGAAGCAGCTAGAAGTATGGGAGCAACACCGTTTTATACAATGGTTAAGGTAATTATTCCTTACATTCTGCCAGTTGTTCTTTCTGTTATTGCACTTAACTTCAACTCACTTTTAACAGACTATGATTTATCAGTCTTTCTCTACCATCCTCTACTAAAACCTCTGGGGATTGCCATTAAGTCTGCTGGTGATGAAACAGCGACTTCAAGTGCTCAAGCCCTCATCTTTGTTTACACGATTATCTTGATGATTATCTCAAGTGGTGTGCTCTACATTACGCAGAGAAGAAGCAAGCCAAGGAAACGTTAGATGATAGATCAATTAACATTAGTTGATATCGCTATACGCTCGTTGTTGGCAGTTTTAGTGGGTGGCTTTATAGGTCTGGAGCGTGGAGGGAAAAATCAACCAGCTGGCATTCGTACTCATAGTTTGGTCTGTCTTGGTGCCTGTGTTATTATGATGACCAATCTGTTTGTATCCATTGAATTTCAAGTTGGAGATCCGACTCGTATGGGAGCACAAGTGGTCAATGGCATCGGTTTTCTTGGTGCAGGAACCATTCTTGTTACTAATGATAACAAGGTGAGAGGTCTGACGACAGCAGCTGGTGTATGGGTGGCAGCAGCGATTGGACTAGCTATTGGTATTGGATTTTACCGTGGAGCACTTATTAGTTTTGGATTTGTGTGGGGAGTGATGACACTATTTCAACCCATGAAGGCGTATATCCAAAAACGCTCTAAAGTGATGGATCTTTACTTAGTCTTTGATTCGATGGAGTCCTATAATCGTGTCTTGATTTATTTTGCTGAGAACAGAATCAGTATTAGTGAATCTAAGGTCTCCTTTGGAGAAGTCAGCAAGAGTAAGTTAAAATATTTTGATGTAGAAGACAAACAAATAGCTTCGTATTTAACGATTGAATTAAAAGATAGTTTTGAACATTTGAAAACGATGGAAGAACTGTCATTGATACCCGGTGTATTGTATGTAGAGGAATTGTAAGAGGTTTGAGATAGAGAGTTGAGGTGGGCAGATGTGTTGATGTCATCAGGAACATTTGCCTGCTTTTTTACTAGAGAGGAGTTTGAGATTGAATGAATTGCAAGTCACCCTAGATTACCAGAAAGGGTGCATTGTTCATGATATAGAGATATCTGTTCCTTATTATTTTATAGCAACAAGGGGCAAAGAAGCTGATATTTACTCTTTAGAACATCTATTTCAAATCACACTGGGGAGGAGGGTTGCAGAGTGTGATTTAGAGTATTTATCAGGTAAGTATCGTTCAATAGTAAAGGTATATCTGAACAGTGTTTTGCGAGAATTGAGTCAGATAAGTCAGCACTGGAAGTGTTCAATGGTGACTATGAATATTCAATCAAGTATCTTGAGACAAAGAATGGCTGAAATATGTGGTTTTGATAGGCGGTACACCTATTTAAAGCTAGCAAACAAGGAGATATAAATGCGAGCGAAACTTACGTATGAATTAAGAGAACTTCAAGAGCGCTATTCCCACATGGGAGAAATGGTCAGACTTCAGTTATCGAGGCTGTTATTGTCTATGGATGACTATGATGAATTAGCTATCAAGTCAATTATTGAGGATGATAGTAGTTTGAATAGCTATGAGAGAAAACTGACAGAAAAAGCTGTTGAAGTCATTGCTCTTCAAAATCCAGTATCTGTTGATTTACGTCATACTATTATTATTCTAAAAGCGTGTTCAGATTTAGAGCGTGTTGGTGACCACATTGTTGGCATTGCTTGTTCTCTATTACGATTAAAAGGGGAGAAACTATCAGGTGAACTTCACCAGAATTTGATAGACCTTCTACTAGCGATACAAGAAAAACTTGAGTCTGTCTTTTCTTTATTTGTAAATGGTAACATGGCATTGGCGCTACATAGATTAGAAGAGTGGGAGACAGCACCAGAGGCTACTTTTCTGGAATCCTGGATTTTAGAGCAGATAACAAACGATGTCAATCAGTTGATGATTGGTCGAGAATATCTTAATATGCTACTGCATATTACTAAAATTGAGGATTTTGCTAAGAATCTACTTAAATGGGTAGTGTATAAAAAAACAGGAAGACTGGTAGGTTAAGGAGTAAGAATGAATAAATGCATTACAACTTTTGTTGATAAACTAATAGGTGATGGTTATTATGACGAGTTAGATCGCATATATCTTATCAACAGATTGTTACATTTGGTGGGAGAAGGATTATCAGAAGAAATAGAAATTGGCAATACACTCATTGAGTTAAAAGACAATTTGGTTGAAGTGGCTGTGAAAAATGGTAAGATTGGAGCTTTGGAGGAAGAAAAAGAGTGTCTTGGTGCGGAGATTATGAATTTTATAACTCCTCTACCAAGTCAGTTTAACCAAGTGTTTTGGACTTTTTATAAGGAAAGACCAGAAAAAGCCTTGACATATTTTCATGAATTGAGTAAGGACAATGACTACATTAAAGTAAAAGCCGTGGCTAAAAATATCTATTACCAAACTCAGACGGAATACGGAGATTTAGAGATTACGATTAACCTTTCAAAACCCGAAAAAGACCCAAAGAGCATCTTAGCAGCAAGGCAGCAGAAATCGTCAAATTATCCCAAATGTCTTCTGTGTATGGAAAACGAGGGATATCAAGGACGCATCAACCATCCAGCAAGAGCCAATCATCGTATCATTCGGCTAGATTTAGGGAAGGAGAAATGGGGGTTACAGTATTCTCCATATGCTTATTTTAATGAACATTGCATCTTTCTTTCTCAGGAACATGTACCAATGGCTGTTACAACAAAGACTTTTGAACAATTACTTGAAATTGTTGATATTTTCCCAGATTATTTTGTGGGAAGTAATGCAGGCTTACCCATAGTAGGTGGTTCGATTCTTAGCCATAATCATTATCAGGGAGGACGTCATCAGTTTCCAATGGAAGTTGCTGATGTTGATAGGACATTTACACTAGTTGGCTATGATGATATTTGGGCAGGAACCTTAAATTGGCCGATGTCAGTCATTCGTCTTAGAGGTGAACATAAAGATAGACTGATTCAAGCTGCAAGTCATGTTTTAAGGTGTTGGGAGAATTATTCAGATCGTTCGGCAGATATTCTAGCAGCTACAGGAGATGTTCCCCATCATACCGTAACACCAATTGCTCGACGCCGTGAGGGTCAATTTGAACTGGATTTAGTTCTTCGTGATAATCAAACCTCAGAAGAATTTCCAGATGGTATTTATCATCCGCACCCAGATGTTCAGCATATTAAAAAAGAGAATATCGGTTTGATTGAGGTGATGGGACTTGCCGTTTTGCCACCACGTTTAAAGCGTGAATTAGAAGAGGTTGAACAGTTCTTACTGGGAAATAAGGCTCAAGTAAAGGAATACCATAAACCTTGGGCGATGAGACTATTAGAGGAAAATCCCAAGTGTGACAAGATGTCTGTTAGAGAAATTGTTAGAACATCAGTAGGTCAGATTTTCAAGCGTGTCTTAGAAGATGCAGGTGTCTATAAACACACAGTGGAAGGTCAAGCAGCCTTTCAACGGTTTATTGTCTCTTTAGGAATAAAATAGTAGGAGAAATGAGATGTCAGTATTAGTAACAGGTGGTACAGGCTATATTGGTAGCCATACAGTTGTTGAATTATTGCAAAAAGAGGAAGAGGTAGTCATTGTCGACAATCTCTCGAATTCCAGTATTCTAGTATTAGATAGGATTGAACAAATAACAGGAAAACGTCCCACTTTTTATGAGTTAGATGTCACTGATAAAGACGCTCTAAGAGTGGTCCTTGAAAAAGAGGCTGTTGACTCTGTTATTCATTTTGCAGGTTATAAGGCAGTTGGAGAATCTGTCGAAAAACCAATTATGTATTATGAAAACAATATAATGTCTACGCTTTCGTTGGTTACAGTGATGGCAGAAAAGGGCATCAAAAATCTTGTGTTTAGCTCTAGTGCGACAGTCTATGGTCTAACTAATCTATCACCCTTAGTTGAGACGATGCCGACAAGTGCTACCAATCCTTACGGATACACGAAAGTAATGCTGGAGCAAATACTGCGGGATATTGTAAGTGCAGATCCTAGTTGGAGTATAGCATTGTTGCGTTATTTTAATCCAATAGGTGCGCATCGCTCTGGTCTAATAGGAGAGGATCCTTCTGGTATTCCTAATAACCTCATGCCATTTATTGCACAAGTGGCGGTTGGAAAGCGTCCTCAGCTAAGTGTATTTGGTTCAGATTATGATACTGTTGATGGCACTGGTGTACGTGATTACATTCATGTGGTCGATTTAGCTATAGGTCATATTAGAGCATTGGAATATCTTGTAGATAAAAATGGCGTTTATACCTATAATTTAGGTTCTGGTAGAGGGACGAGTGTACTAGAGCTTATCAAAACTTTTGAAAAAGAGACAGGGGTCGCCATACCTTACCAATTGGTTGAGCGTCGACCTGGTGATATAGCTATCTGTTATGCAAATGCAGATAAGGCTTTAAGAGAGTTAAATTGGCAAACAGAGCGTAGCATAGCAGATATGTGTAGAGATACATGGAATTGGCAGTTTAGCAATCCCAATGGTTATGAAGGATAATGAAATGATACGACATTGATGTTTAGATGGAAAAGGGCTTCTATCTTGTGTAGCGTTATCAGAAAGATTGAAATAATTGGATTAGTGTTCAATATCGTTCTAAAATATGGTAAAATAATCACTGAAAGCATTTGCAAAAAGTTGGAAATAAGATGCAGGAGTGATGGATGACGATAAAGAAAAAAAATTATACGATTTATGATATTGCAAAAATATCTGGCTATTCCCCTAAAACTGTTTCAAGAGTAATCAACAAGGAGGAAAGTGTTCGGGCAACTACTCGTGAGAAGATTGAGCAAGTGATTGCACAGTTAGCTTATTCTCCGAATGCGTATGCTAAAAATCTGTCTAGGAAAGCTACGACTAATATCCTAATTTCAGTCAAAAAGAAAGATGCCTTTCCGTTGATATGGTTTCAGACTCTATTGGATAAACTGTTATTGACCTGTAAAGAATTAGGAGTTAATGCGATTGTTGAATACTTTGATGAAAATGACTCAATTACAAATTCTATTATCTTTAGCTCTGGTAGCCTTGTGGATGGTGTTATTGTCTTTTATGAAAGTGAAAATGACTCACGCATTGGCTTTCTAAAGAAAAAGGCTATTCCCTTTATTGTGTTTGGAAAAGGGAGGAATGAGGATGTTGTCTACGTCTCTAATGATGATTTTTTAGCTTTATATCAGTTATTTTCTGAGTTAGACAAAGCTGGGTACCGAAACGTTTGGATGCTGATGGGAGGAGAGAGCTCTGTCAACTTAGAGCGTGCTAGGGGTGCTGAAACCTATATTCAAGAGAAAAATGAGCAAATGTCTGTTGAGATAGTGTATGGTTTGTTGACGATTGAAGCGATTTACGACTATTCATTTCAACATCTCATCAATGGAAATTATCCAGATGTTATCTTTGTGTCGGGAGATGAAAAGGTTCAGGGACTCATTCGAGCCTGCTATGAGAAAGGGATAGGCATACCACAGGATATTGCAGTTGTTGGATATGATAACATCCCTATTTCTCAATATTACACACCTGCTCTGACGACGATTTCCCCAAATTATGTAGAGCTATCTAGTCAGTTATTAAAATCTCTGTTAAAACTGATTGATGAAGAGGACGTAAGCTCTGTAGAGATTGGAACGAGTCTTATAAAAAGGCAATCAACCGAGATTTGAGGAGGTCATCATGTTTCAAGATGCAACGAGTATGGCGCAAGCGGTGCGCAAGAAAGATGTTTCAGCACTAGAATTAGTGGAGGATAGCATCGCCCGTATTGAACGCGATAATCCAAAGTTTAATGCGGTTGTCAGCAAGCAGTATGAAGAGGCTAGAAAAAAGGCGCAAAACTTGGTGGATAAGGGGCAACCCTTCCTTGGTGTGCCTTTTTTGCTCAAAGATTTGGGGCAGAATCAAGCTGGACAACTGTCTACCTCAGGCTCTAGGCTCTTTGCTCATTATCGCGCCCAGCAGACAGATTATCTGGTCAAGATTTTTGAAAGTCTAGGCTTCATTATTCTTGGTCGAACCAATACACCAGAATTTGGTTTTAAAAACATCAGCGACTCAAGCCTGCACGGGCCAGTTAATCTGCCGCTTGATCCAAGTCGCAATGCTGGCGGTTCAAGCGGTGGAGCTGCAGCCGCAGTTGCCTCTGGCATGGTTCCAGTAGCCGCAGCCAGTGATGGAGGTGGCTCCATCCGTATTCCAGCTTCTTTCAACAGCCTGATTGGCCTTAAGACCAGTCGTGGCCGCATTCCTGTTGGACCAGATTCCTACCGCGGTTGGCAGGGAGCTTCGGTCAATTTCGCCCTGACCAAGTCCGTCCGTGACACCCAGACCCTGCTCTATCACACGCAGCGTTATCAGCTAGAAAGCCCCTTTCCTCTGGCACCTTTGAGTCATTCGGAGATTTTTTCGGAAAAATGGGCAAAGCCCCTCAAGATTGGAGTCTTAACGGCGTCGCCGATCGGAACTCCCGTATCTGAGACAGCCAGCAGAGCAGTGAATCAGGCAGCTCACTTCTTGGCCGATCAAGGCCATGACATCACCCCACTCCAGGACCAGCCTGTCGATGGGGTTGCGGCTATGCAGGCCTACTATCTCATGAACAGCGTCGAGACAGCAGCTATGTTTGATGGCATCGAGGCTAGCCTAGGAAGAATCATGACCCCTGAGGATATGGAGCTGATGACTTGGGCGATTTATCAGGCTGGACAGACCATCCCTGCCAAGCTTTATAGCAAAACACTTAATGACTGGGATCAATTGTCAGCTCAGATGGCTAAATTCCATGAAACCTACGATATCCTTCTCACGCCGACAGTGGCTGACGTTGCCCCAAAGCATGGTCAGTTTGACCTGACGGCTCAAGTAAAGGAGCGGCTACTTCATATCGACCAGATCAGCATGCAGGAGCAGCAAGAGTTGATATGGGAGATGTTTGCGGATAGCTTAGCCTGGACCCCCTTTACACAGCAAGCCAATTTAACAGGACAGCCCGCCATTTCCCTGCCGACTTATCGACGCGCTGACGGGTTGCCGCTGGGAATTCAATTAACAGCAGCCAAAGGTCGTGAGGATCTCCTGCTCCATTTGGCCATGGATTTTGAAGATGCAGGAAAACTCATCTAGCAAAGGTTCTGTTTGTGAAATTTGGAACGATTTTTTGGAAATTATATCCCTTGAAACCCCTTTTATATCAATGAAATTCACGAATTGTTGCTTTTTAAATAACTTTGTGAAATTTCCAAGCAAATGAATTGAAAATAGGTTTTCAATATGCTATATTGAAAACAGTTGGAAGCTGCTCCGAGCAGTTGGGCGTGCTCCAACAATAAAAAATTTAGGGGGGTTCTTTTCATGAAAAAGAAATCGTTGACGTTACTAGCAGCTTTTGGTGCTGCAGTATTAGTTGGTTGTGTAAACACTCGTTCAATGACTGGAAGCGCAAGCAAAGATGCTACCGTGTGGGAGCAAGTCCAAGAAGCGGGTGTCTTGAAGATTGCAACACCAGGAACACTCTATCCAACAAGCTACTACAACGATGATAAAGAATTGATCGGATACGAGATCGATATGATGAACGAGATTGCTAAGCGTTTGGATGTCAAGGCTGAGTTTGTCGAAGTTGGTGTGGCGGAAGCCTTCACATCTGTAGACAGCGGCAAAGTTGACGTTGCGGTTAACAATTTTGATACAACACCTGAGCGTCTTGAAAAGTACAATTTCTCAGAGCCATACAAGTATTCTGTTGGTGGTATGATTGTGCGTGAAGATGACACTTCTGGCCTCAAGGCCAACGACCTTAGCGACTGGACTGGCAAAAAGGCTGGTGGCGGTGCAGGTACTCAGTACATGAAAATCGCTGAAAAACAAGGGGCAGAGCCAGTAATTTATGACAATGTGACCAACGATGTCTACCTGCGCGATGTGTCAACAGGTCGTACAGACTTCGTGCCTAACGACTACTTTACTCAGGCAATCGCAGTCAAATTGATCACTGAAAAATTCCCAGACATCAAAGTGAAGATGGGAGATGTCAAATATAACCCAACAGAGCAAGGGATTGTCATGAGCAAGACTGATGACAGCCTGAAGGCTCAGCTGGACGAAGCCATCAAAACGATGAAGGCTGATGGAACCTTAAAAGCAATCTCTGAAAAATATTATGCCGGTCAAGACTTGACTGCCCCACTCGAAAATGTTGATGATATTCCAGTGATTGATGTTTCTGATGTCAAATAAGGACATGCAGCAGGACGAGTCTGGGACAAAAGTAATCCCAGATTCGCTTATTTTTCTAATTTCCTTGCAAGACGCAGTGGTTGAGAGTAAGACTTGTTGGCTATGCCAACTTAGTCTTACCCCTGCACAGGTCATTAGGCGCTTTAGTGCCAATGAGCCACTGCTGAGTGGGCTCTAATACATTGATAAATCAACTTTTAGAACCCTACTCAGCGGTTCGCTGTCTCCAATCGTTTGCTGACTAACTGAACACGGCCTAAAAAGCTAGATGTCAGGGGATACTGTCTTAATTACCTTATCGTCGTAGACGTCTGGTTTTTCTTCGATTTCATCTGTGAAAAACCTAGTCGTCCTGACGGGGGTGCGTCAACGAAATCAAAGATTTCTGACTTACCGCCATTTTTCTACGCTTTTCCTAACGGCCTTTGTATCTTGTAGTTCGCAACTCTTGGACAGCTATCGCATAGGTGGAACATCTGGGAGTGGGACAAAAATTGGTAAGCCAGGGGCTTCAATTTTGTCGTCCCACCCCCGCAAGGCTGATTAGGCTTGTCAAAACCTACTAAGGAGGTGAATGAGAAGCCAATCAGCTACTGCGATTAGAGTTTAATACTGGAAAGGGCAAGACGAAGATTCTTTTCGGTTTGAGCCAGTGTTGCCACCGTAACTGTGCGGAGGTGGGGTAGTCTTATCCAGTGGATGATTTCTACCTGAGCCTTGAAATAAGAGAGCGAAGAAAATCGAATTTCTACGAAATTTCCGATTTTTTATACGTAATCTTCAAAGATTACATGTTTTGGGGGTGAGGGCGAAGCCATCATGGTGGTCTGTCCCACTCTCATGATTTCTCAGTAACAGCAGATTTTCGCAGTGGCTGGGAGCCAGACGACGTCATGTGATGGCAAGATTGGCTTCTAACCGCTGCGAAATCATCTTTTCTTGATTGGTATAGGAGAATTGAATGATAAAATGGGAAGCTATTTTTAATCTTCCTCTGGCACTGGAAGCCTTACCTGTTATTTTAGAGGGGCTACCTTATACGCTTGCTCTTTCTTTGGTAGGCTTTGGCTTGGGGACAGTGGCTGGTTTTTTCGTAGCCTTGATGAAGATGTCACACCTGTTGCCCTTGCGTTGGGTGATGACTTTCCACATTTCTCTCATGCGGGGAACGCCTCTCATGGTTCTTTTGTTCCTCATTTACTTTGGCTTGCCCTTTGTTGGTTTGCAACTGGATGCCATCACAGCATCGATTGTCGGCTTTACCATGATGTCGAGTGCCTATATCGCTGAGATTATCCGCTCGTCGCTATCAGCAGTTGACAAGGGACAGTGGGAGGCTGCGCGTGCTCTGGGGATTAAAACCTCAACTATCTATCGTAAGATTATCATCCCCCAAGCCTTTCGGGTCGCCGTTCCTCCTCTTAGCAATGTTCTGCTTGATATGGTTAAAAGTACATCCTTAACAGCTATGATTACTGTGCCTGAGATTTTTAATAAGGCTAAGATTGTCGGTGGAGCTAAGTCAGATTACATGACGGTTTATATACTGGTTGCACTAGTCTACTGGGTTATTTGTAGTCTCTATGCCATCGCTCAGGACAGACTTGAAAAGTGTCTAGCGACTTATGGCTAAGTCATGTATCCGATTTCAAAAAAAGACACTGAAAAAACACTTTAAATCTTGCCAATTCCTCCAAATTTGGATAAGGTAGAATTAGAACCTGTATTCACAAAGGGAAATTTCTCAGATTAGCTCTTATTTTAGAAAAAATTTAACGATAAGTGGCTCAAAATAAGGGCTGAGATGAGAACTATACCTGTGAACACAGGTTCTAAGACCAAAATTGTAATCGCTTTATTATGGTTAATAATATCAAGATAGCGGGCGATTTCTATCATTCAAATGGGACAAGCGAGGGCCGTATGCTAATCAGGAAGTTTAAGGATCATCTAGACATTCATTGGGAAAAGGATTGCATGCTCTTGCTGGGCATTGTCACCTTTCTTTATGCTATGCTGATGCCAGACAGTAAAGATGTCATTACTAACTATCAGAAATTATTACTGCATCAGACGTACTTGATCCACGATTTTTTTGAAGTTGCTGGTATTTCAGCAACCTTTGTCAATGTCGCTCTTCATTTCCTTGTTGCTTACTACCTTAATGTCCGTAATAATCTGACGCATTTAACGGGTTTTCAATTGGCAGCTACGGGAATTTTTATAGGCCATTCTTTTTTTGGAACGCATCTTTTAAATATTGTTCCCATCATTGCAGGAGTTGTGCTATACGCTCATTGGGCAGGCCACTCGTTTAAATTATACACTTCTCAAAGTCTCTTTGCTACCTCAACAGCGCCGTTGGTGTCCTACCTTCTTTTTTCAAATGGTGTGAGCCTTCAATCAATTCTGCTAGCGCTTGGCGTTGGTCTTCTTCTAGGTTTTATAACGCCGCCATTGGCAGAAGCTTTTCTTAAATTTCACCAAGGCTATACTTTGTACAATACTGGCTTTACAACAGGCATCATTGTCATGATCGTTTATGCTTGCTTGAGGTATTTTGGTTATGAGGTTGATGACATATCTATGATTAGTCGCCATGCCCATTGGTATATTTTGGTGTATATCGGGGTGATGAGCTTAAGCTTTATCGTTCTCTCGTTACTAGGTGCGGATCTTTCAGAAATACGTCAAAAGTTTGCCAAGTTAGATAAGCGTGTCGGACGGTTGCCAGATGATTTTGTGATGAAATATGGTCGACGAACCACGTTTTTGAACATGGGCTTGATGGGGATTACCTACCTCCTTTTCGTGATAACGTTGGGAATGCCGCTCAATGGTCCTATTGCGGGTGGACTGGTTTCGATTATAGGATTTTCAGCATTTGGGAAGCATCTTCGTAACACATTGCCAGTTGCTGTTGGTGTTATTTTGGCAGGGTATTTTTCTTTAGGTCGCTTGGATGATTTAACGGTCATTCTACCCCTCCTTTTCGGGACTGCTTTAGCGCCCATTGCTGGATATTATGGTATAATAATGGGGATGTTGGCAGGTTTTCTGCAATTTAATCTGACGCAGAGTGTGATTAAGCTTCATCTTGGCCTCAGCCTGTATAATAACGGTTTTTCAACTGGTTTTGTAGCAGCCTTTATGGTGCCTGTGCTTGAGAGTATTAAGGATCAATGGTCTGCTAAAAATAAAAGAAGTGAGATTAAGAAATGATTACAGAAAAAAGCAAAGCTACTCGGATTATGAAAGAGCTTATTGGCTATTTTTTGGAACACGGTTACTACCAATTTGATGTATCCTTTAACTTAGACGAGGATAAATTTGATTTATCTATTTCAACAGTATCGGAGGACATGCCGACACATTTTGATCATTTGATGGCGGATTTGAGTTTAGAACGCGAAGTTGAAATCGATGAATATTACAATGCCTTGCTAGGCGGTCATGGCACAGATCATGATTACACCCTGCTGGGAAAAGCGGTAGATGAGTCTTCTATTAATCTGGAAGACGGCGTTTTAACTCTCAAAGTCAGGCGCTATGTGAGATAGCTTGCGGGTAGTGCCCATGGCAGTAGTATAAAACTGGAGAGTAGGGAAATGGAGAGCGTCATGAGCTGGCGATTTCGGTTTCCCTGCTCTTTTTTTGCTATCTAGAAATAAATCTGATCAATTAAAATAAAATTGCATTATTCTTGATTCAATCGATGATAGTTTAAGGATTTTTCAGGTATTCATGAGAATTTTCAGTTTATTTCTTGACAAGGGAGTGTTTTTTTCGTGTTTACCCTGTTTTTTTTGTGTCTTTTTGAAAAAATACGCACAAATAATGGTATACTAGAGCTAAAGATGGCTTGAAAGCGCCTACCAATAATTAATTTTTAGAAAAGGTGGTCTTAATGAAGCAAATTCGTTTTACGGAGACAGTTCTTCGAGATGCGCATCAAAGTTTGATGGCGACACGGTTAAGAACGGATGAGATGTTACCAATCATGGCAGAGCTAGACAGAGCGGGCTACAATGCACTTGAGTGCTGGGGAGGTGCAACCTTTGATGCTTCTGTCAGGTATTTGAATGAAGATCCGTGGGAGCGTTTGAGACAATTTAAGAAACAAGCACCGAACACACCTCTTCAAATGTTGCTTCGTGGTCAAAACCTTTTGGGGTATCGTCATTATGCAGATGATATTGTTGAAAAGTTTATTGAAGCAGCTGTCAAAAACGGCATGGACATCTTCCGAATCTTCGATGCCTTAAACGATGTTCGAAACCTTGAAGCAAGCGTTAAAGCCGTTAAAAAATATGGCAAACATGCCCAAGTGACGATCTGCTACACGACAAGTCCTGTCCATACGATTCCTTACTATCAAAAGTTAACAAAAGAATTGGTCTCTCTTGGTGCAGATTCGCTTTGTATCAAGGATATGGCAGGGATTTTGACGCCGGCCGCAGTTAGAGAATTGATTCCAGCTCTGAAAGAAGTGACGGATCTTCCTATCGAAATCCATACTCATGCAACGAGTGGTACGGCTGAGATGACTTACTTATCAGCTGTTGAAGTTGGAGCTGATATCATTGATACAGCTATATCGCCTTTAGCAGGGGGAACTAGTCAGCCAGCGACAGAAAGCTTAGCTGTTGTTCTCAAGGAATTAGGCTATGATACTGGTCTAGACGATCAGGCGCTGATTGCTATTAGTGATTATTTCAAACCGATTAAAGCCAAGTACATCGAAGAGGGGATTTTAGCGCCTAAGATTATGGGCATTGAGCCACAGACCCTTCTCTATCAAGTGCCGGGTGGGATGCTCTCAAACCTTTATGCGCAACTCAAACAAGCTAATGCAGAGCATCTTTATGATGACGTATTGAAAGAAGTGCCAAAAGTTCGTGAAGACTTAGGATACCCACCGTTGGTAACGCCAATGAGTCAGATGGTCGGCACGCAGGCGGTCTTTAATGTCTTGACTGGTCAGCGCTATAAGATGATTCCAAATGAAATCAAGGACTATGTTCGTGGGAAATACGGTCAGTCACCAGCTCCGATCAGTGATGAGATCAAACAGACGATCATCGGAGACGAAGAAGTGATTACAGTAAGGCCAGCAGACCTGCTAGAGCCTGAATTTGATCATATGAAAGCTGAGCTAGAAGGTTTAGCACAATCTGACGAAGACGTCTTGATCTGCGCGATGTTCCCTCAACTGGGCAAGGAATTTTTAGAGAAAAAATACAACCCAGAGTCTGAAGTGGCTAGTGCGCCATCAGAAGGCCCAATTCGTATCGAAGCAATCATGTAAAGGAGGCAAGACTTGGAAAACATTACTATAGTAGAGGCTCTTGGACTTTCAGTAGTCGCAATCACTGTTGTTATGATCGTACTTGCTGGCTTGATGTTTATCGTTGAAGGTTTCAAATATATTGGCGGAGACAAGCCGAGCGACCAAGTTCAAACACTGTCTCAGCCCAAAGGAGTTCCTGCAGGGACTGCCTTGGTTGAAGATGAAGAAAGTAAAATGGTTGCCGTTCTAACGGCTTTAATCAGGGCTAACGAAGATCAACAAGATAAGAAATACCGAATCTGTTCTATAAAACGCATTAAATAAGGAGTTCAAACAAATGAAAAATTACCATATCACTGTCAATGGCAAAACCTATGATGTCACTGTCGAAGAAGTATCCGCAAGTGATTTCCAAGCACAACCAGCAGCTGAACCAGCAACCTCGGGAGCAACTGCAGCGCCAGCATCAGCTGGAACACCAGTCAATGCTCCTATGCCAGGAACCATTATCGCTGTCAATGTGACTGCAGGAGAAGCTGTTAAATCAGGTCAAGTGCTTTGCATTTTAGAAGCAATGAAGATGGAAAATGAAATTGTGGCGCCAGAAGATGGAACAGTGAGTGAAGTCCTTGTCACTAAAGGCGCACAAGTAGAAGCAGGTGCTGTCTTAGTCACATTGTAAAGGGAGGTATAAACTCTTATGTTTGATGCACTTATTGATATGCTCAGGTCATCGGGGCTTTTCGCTTTAGATCTTCCTGCGGTGATTGTTATCGGTCTGGCCTGTCTCTTTCTTTATCTTGCGATTGCTAAAGGCTATGAGCCGTATTTGTTGATTCCGATTGCATTTGGGATGCTCTTGGTGAATCTTCCCTTAGGCGGTCTTATGGATCCACCTGTTGATGGTTCTGGTGGTGGTCTCATTTATTACCTATACCAAGGGGTTGATAAGGGGATTTATCCTCCGCTGATCTTCCTTTGTTTGGGTGCGACAACAGACTTTGGTCCCTTGATTTCCAACCCTAAGACCTTGCTTCTTGGTGGTGCAGCTCAGGTTGGGATTTTTGTAGCCCTTCTTGGGTCAATCATGCTGGGTATGACGGGTCCAGAAGCTGCCTCTGTCGGGATTATCGGTGGGGCAGATGGTCCGACAGCGATTTACACGTCTAGTCAGCTGGCTCCGCATTTGCTTTCAACCATCGCACTAGCAGCCTATTCATACATGGCTTTGGTGCCAATCATTCAACCGCCTATCATCAGAGCGTTGACAACACCAGAGCAACGCAAGGTTAAGATGCAGCAATTGCGCCCAGTGTCTAAGAAGGAAAAGATTCTCTTTCCAATTATTGTTACCATCTTTACCGTTTTGTTATTGCCGTCATCTGCACCGCTTATCGGGATGTTGATGCTTGGGAATCTGATTAAGGAATCTGGTCAAGTGCCAAAGATTACTGAGACATTGTCAAACTCCCTCATGTACATCATCACCATTCTTCTCGGTGTCAGTGTCGGTGCGAAGGCAAAAGCAGAGGTTCTTCTCTCACCAGATACGCTTAAAATTATTCTCTTGGGGCTCATTGCCTTTGCGGCAGGAACAGCAGCAGGGGTCTTGATGGGACGTCTCATGTATCATTTGACTAAAGGGAAAATCAATCCGATGATCGGTGCTGCTGGGGTGTCAGCTGTGCCGATGGCAGCACGTGTGGTACAAGGGGTTGGTGTCGAAGAGGACCCGTCCAATTTCTTGCTCATGCATGCCATGGGACCTAACGTTGCTGGCGTTATTGGTTCTGCCGTTGCAGCAGGCGTGTTATTACAATACTTCGGGTAAATCGTTTAATGAATCGTTAGTTCACATCAGAAAGGACAATTATAATGAGTTTTGAAATTAAACAAGCAGGGCTCGCAGGAACTGTGGAATCCTCAGATATCCAAGTTCTAATCGAACCAAGTTCTACTCAAGGAATTGAGTTGAGTCTGGAAAGCTCTGTTGAAAAGCAATTCGGCCGTCAAATTCGCAAGGTTATTTTAGAAACGGTTCAAAATCTTGGTATTACATCAGCCAAGATTGAAGCTGTTGACAAGGGGGCTTTGGACTGTACCGTCAAAGCCCGCGTGATTGCAGCCGCACACCGCGCTAGCGATACTGTTGGCAACATTAACTGGGAGGAGATTGAAGCATGGAACGTTTAAGAAGAACAATGATGTTTGTCCCAGCGAGCAATGCTGCGATGCTTCGAGATGCTAATCTCTACGGTGCTGATTCGATCATGTTTGACTTGGAAGACTCAGTGTCATTAAAAGAAAAAGATACGTCTCGTTTCCTTGTTTATCAAGCAGTAAAAACGTTTGATTTTGGCAATACTGAAACCATCGTTCGGATCAATGACCTCTCAGCTGGTGGGCGTGATGATATTGAGGCTATGGTTCGTGCAGGTATTGACTGTATCCGCCTGCCGAAGACAGAAACGGCTCAAGACGTGCTAGATGTAGCTGAGGTTATCACAGAAGTTGAAGAAAAAATCGGTCGCCCAGTCGGATCAACCAAGATGTTCTGTGCTATTGAAGGCCCAACAGGTGTCTTCAATGCCTTAGCAATCGCAACTGCTAGCGAGCGTGTCGTTGGGATCGCTCTTGGTGCGGAGGACTATGTGACCTCTATGAAGACCAAGCGCTACCCAGACCGCAACGGAGAAGAGCTCTTCTTTGCCCGCTCGATGATTGTTCATGCTGCCCGTGCTGCTGGTATTGCAGCGGTTGATACGGTCTTTTCAGATGTCAATGATATGGACAACTTCCGCCGTGAAGTAGAGCGCATCAAGCAACTTGGATTTGATGGAAAATCGGTCATCAATCCGCGTCAAATTCCAGTGGTTAACGATGTCTTTGCACCAACTGAAAAAGAAATTGACCAAGCGCGCAATGTCATGTTTGCCATTGCAGAAGCAGAAAGCAAAGGTTCTGGCGTTATTTCCCTCAATGGTAAAATGATTGACAAACCGATTGTTGAGCGTGCAGAACGTGTCTTGGCTCTTGCTAAGGCTGCTGGCTTGATTGAAGAAGAGGAGGCTTAAGATGGTTGTAAACAAATTAGGACGCGAGATTCCTCAAGAATATGCTGATCAGTTTGGCGTTTTCCAAGGAGAGCTTGAAAACATCAAAGAGTATCAAGAGTCAAGCCGTCAGGTAAAACCAGCTAAACCAGGTGATGAAAAGTTGGTATCTTCCCTGCGTGAAGCGATTGAGAAAACGGGCTTGAAAGATGGCATGACCATTTCTTTCCATCACCATTTCCGTGAAGGTGATTATGTCATGAACATGGTGATGGATGAGATTGCTAAGATGGGCTTCAAAAACCTGTCTATTGCTCCAAGTTCCATCGCCAATGTCCATGAACCGTTAATTGAGCATATTAAAAATGGCGTTGTTACCAATATCACCTCAAGTGGCTTGCGTGATAAACTAGGCGCAGCGATTTCAGAAGGAATCATGGAAAATCCAGTAGTTATCCGTTCCCACGGTGGTCGTGCGCGTGCTATTGCGCGTGGAGATGTTCATATTGATGTGGCTTTTCTCGGTGCTCCAAGTTCAGATGCTTACGGTAATGCTAACGGTACCAAAGGTAAGGCAACCTGTGGGTCGCTTGGCTATGCTATGGTTGATGCCAAGTATGCTGATCAAGTCGTTATCATTACAGATACCTTGGTGCCTTATCCAAACACACCGATTAGTATTCCACAGACAGATGTTGACTATGTTGTTGTCGTTGATGAAATCGGAGATCCTAAAGGGATTGCTAAGGGGGCAACTCGCTTCACCAAGAATCCTAAGGAACTTTTGATTGCGGAATACGCAGCAAAAGTGATTACCAACTCACCTTACTACAAGGAAGGTTTCTCTTTCCAAACGGGTACAGGTGGTGCCTCTCTAGCTGTTACACGCTTTATTCGCGAAGCCATGCTTAAGGATGGCATTACAGCAAGCTTTGCCCTCGGCGGGATTACAAACGCTATGGTGGAACTCTTAGAAGAAGGCTTAGTTGAGAAAATTATCGATGTCCAAGACTTTGATCACCCATCAGCATTATCACTGGATCGCAATGCTGGTAAACACTATGAAATTGATGCCAACATGTATGCTTCACCACTTAGCAAGGGCTCTATGGTGAACCGTTTGGATACTTGTATCCTATCAGCGCTTGAAGTTGACACAGACTTTAATGTCAATGTTATGACGGGCTCTGACGGGGTTATCCGCGGTGCATCTGGCGGTCACTGTGACACAGCTTTTGCTTCTAAGATGAGCTTGGTTATTTCGCCACTTGTTCGTGGTCGCATTCCGACCTTTGTGGAGAAAGTTAATACCGTTATCACACCAGGTACTAGTGTCGATGTCGTCGTGACTGAAATTGGTATTGCTATCAACCCTAATCGCCCTGACTTAGTAGAACACTTCAAGAACTTGAAAGTGCCACAATTCACCATCAAAGAATTGCAAGAAAAAGCCTATGCAATTGTTGGGCAGCCAGACCCAATCGAATACGGAGACAAGGTCGTTGCCTTGATTGAATACCGTGATGGGACGCTGATTGATACTGTTAAAAACGTAAAATAATTTTTTTAAAAAAGGGAGGAGAATTTCATGAAGAACGTGAAATTTCTAGGTTTACCGCCTGCGCTCATCGCAGGATTAATTGCCATCTGTTTGGCAGCTATGTACACGGGTGCTTTGTCTGAAGATCTGGCTGGCGCCTTTGCCATCATGCTTTCGATCGGTGTTATCTTTAACGAAATTGGGAAACGCATCCCAATTTGGAACACCTACATCGGTGGTGGGTTAGTCTTAGCATTCTTGGGAAGTTCAGCTTTGGTTTATTTCAAGGCGATCCCAGAAAAATATGTGACCCTGATGAACTGGGCGACAGAAGATGTTAACTTTTTGACTTTCTTCATCGTCATCCTAATTACTGGTTCAATCCTAGGCCTTGAGCGCAAGTTGTTGCTTCGCTCCATGGCTGGTTACATCCCAGCTATCCTCGGTGGTGTTGCAGGTGCGGGCCTAATTGGTGCAATCTTTGGCTTGATGTTTGGGATTAGCCCAGCAGACGTTATGATTAAATACGTATTGCCAATCATGGGCGGTGGTAACGGTGCAGGCGCTGTGCCATTAAGCCAAATCTATGAAAAAACAACTGGTGAACCAGCTGCGACTTACTACAGTTTTGCGATTACAATCTTGACTATCGCTAATATCTTTGCCATCATTACAGCTGGTATCTTAAATGGTATCGGTAAGAAACAACCTCAATTAACCGGTGATGGTAAGACGCTCATGAGAAAGAGCGATGAAATCGAAGTTCAAAAAGAAGATGTGAAATTGTCTATGATTGACTACGGTGGGGCACTCCTTCTTGCGCTTTCCTTCTACGCTTTGGGTCGTCTCTTTAGCGAAGTCTTGTTGCCGTCAGTCTTTGGTGTTCAAATCCACACTTTTGCTTACATGATCATCTTTGTGGTAATTGCCAATGCAACTGGTATTATCCCAACTTATGTGCGCAAAGCAGCCACAGTCCTTCAAAGTTTCTTTACCAAGAACATGATTTTGATCATCATGGTAGGTGTTGGTATTGATACTGACCTTGGTGAATTAGCAGCAGCTATCACATTCTCAAATGTGGTTATGGCCTTTGTTATCGTTGTCGGTGCTATCCTTGGATCTGCCGTGGTTGGTTACCTCGTAGGTTTCTACCCAATCGATTCTGCGGTTACAGCTGGTCTTTGTATGGCTAACCGTGGTGGTTCGGGCGACTTGGCCGTACTTGGTGCTGCTGAGCGTATGGACTTGATCTCTTATGCCCAATTATCATCTCGTCTTGGTGGTGGTTTGGTACTGGTTATCGCAAGTATTATCTTCGGTATGTTCCTATAAAAAATAAGACAACGGGAAGGTGGGACAGGTTTGCTCTCACCTTCTTTTTCGTTATAGTATTTGGACAAATGACAGGAGAGGTTATGTTTCAAACAGGAGAAGAAGTCACACTTCATGAAGTTTTAGATGCACGGGAATATCGTGTACGATTACAGACAGAACTGCTAGAGAAATTTCCAGAATGTACGCTGATTAACTATAAGTGTAACATCCCTGGGCCAATCAAGAATAATGATGCGATTAAGAAGCTCTTTCAGCACGGTTTAGATGAGGTGACCAGAGCTGTGATGATGGCAGACTTGGATGTCGCTCACCAGAAAATCATTAATAGTAGAGCTGGTATTGAAGCGTTCATGCTTGTTAATGAGGAGGCAAAGCGCGTTAAGGAATTGATGATTGAGGTGGAGCAGGCCTCAGCTATTGGACGCTTGTATGATATTGATGTCATTTACAGGAATGATGATGAAAAAGTCGGACTGGAGCAATCAGCTCTACAAAGTCTTTCGCGGACAGAACTTGGTTTTCCAGAGCGTCACTGTCTCATCTGTGATCAATCCGCTAAAGCCTGCGGCCGTAATCGGACACATTCTGTAGCCGAAATGCAAGAACGGATCACCCAAATGGCTAAAGATGACCATATCATTTGAGTGTTTTGCGTGGAGCATATAGTAAAAGAAGAGGGTGGTACAAACAACCGTGGTGA
The DNA here is from genome assembly GCF_000380085.1 of Streptococcus merionis DSM 19192. Lineage (GTDB taxonomy): Bacteria > Bacillota > Bacilli > Lactobacillales > Streptococcaceae > Streptococcus > Streptococcus merionis. Next base: position 31,426 of record NZ_KB904558.1, on the reverse strand, counting down.
CTGGTTGTTGCACTCTCTTCTTTTGTCTTTTAATAATGAATGACATTTTTCTCGGCTTGGATACGGTCAATAATGGGTTGTGCTTCTGGTTTTTGAAAGAAAGCCAAGGTTGTTTCAGGAACCAAGTTAGTCAAGGTATCAAACTGGCCATCTTTGATCAGTTGACGAACGGTAGAAGCACTGATAGCTTTGTCGTTTTCTGTCTTTCTAGGAATCACGACAAAGTCAATACCGGCTTGAGGTAGAAGCTCTGACATGACCTGATTGTAGAGATTAGTTACAAAACTTTGCGGTTCTTCTCCGACATAGCGTTTGGTAATGCCAAGTGCTTTAGCAATTTGAGTGAAAATACTCAAGTCGATTGCTGCTTGGCTTCGAATGACCGCTTCGCTGTCTTTCTGGAAATAGCTAGGGAAGGTAGCTTGGCTGATCATGTAGGACTCTGTGTCATGGTAAATGATGTTATCCAGATGAGCGGTGCCAGCCATGACCAATTGCTTACGAACGGTAAAAGGAACCAGACTGCTATCTTCGCTGACGATAAAAAGATGGAGCAGATCGTTTTCTTTAGCAGCTTTTTCTACTAAGTAGAGATGGCCAAGCGTGAAAGGATTGGCATTCATGACGAGGGCAGCAATTGTTTTTGCAGAGGTTTTAGGCTTTTTCAGACGATTGAGATAGGTTTGGAAACCATTTTTTTTATTTTCGAGAAAAACAATGTTGTTGCCTCTGGCGATTTCATAAAAGCCGAGATCAGCAAAGAAAGGGGAGGATTCGGGCTTGGTATAGAGAAAGAGGTGAGTGTTGCCCTGCTCAAATTGGTAGGAGGTTAGATGCGTGATGACCGTGTTCATCAGACCTTCGCCCTGATAGTTGCTGTCCACTGCTAAACAGCGCAGCGTATTGCCATAGCAAGAGCCTGTAGCGACCAACTCGTAAGCATCGTTAAAAATACCACAAGTATAATCAAGATTGCCATCCTTTTGGATACCTTCTTGTTCAAGTAATTGGCTGACCTTAGCCTGACCTCTCTTGTCAGACGGGTAAATAGTTGAAACGGTCCAAGACATCAAAATTCCTCCGTAAAAAATCGAAAAGTTCTCACAAAAACCCTTCTAACTGCATGAAGAAGTAACCGAGTGCTAGCAGATCAGCAGTCCCGCCTGGGCTGAGGTGACGCTCAATGAGCAGTTGGTCATAGTCTCTCAGCCATTGGTAGAAGTCCTGAGAAGATAAATTTCTCGTAAGAACAATCTGGCACTCAGTCTGGATCTGCTGCCAGACTTCGATGCCACCGCGATGGATGAGATTGCCGTCTTCAATCTGGCTCATCAAGAGAATCATTGCCCTTAGGAAAGCTTCTTCAGTTGAGTAGAGTTTGAGATTTTTTCTCAAGGCAGGTAGTAAGAGCTTTCTCACGCTTTTATAACCAGAAACTGCTTCACCGCGAATTCCCATCAGTCCATGGTCGACATAAAGCTTTTCCCCATAAGAAAGCTGACGTTTGCCAGCGATAGCGTCAAAATCAGCCATGACGCTGACGTAGCACATATCTGCAGTTGAGGTTAAAACGGCCTCGCTATTCTCAGCTGTCAATACATCAAGCTGAGGGTGATGCTTGAGAAAATAGCCTAGGGCAGCAAGGATAAGAGCAAAAGAAAAATTCGCACCCTTATGTGTATTGGTGCCTTTCGTTGCTGTAAACATGGCTTTTTCAGCTTCAATGCCAATGGTGCGTGCCTTATCAAAGAGGAGAGGAAGGGAGCCGTCATGCTTTAGACCAGCTTCGAAGTAAGCCTTAAAAAATGGCAGCAAACTCATGCTGCTATCAAGGAAGAGGTTAAAGTCCATATCATGGTGAGAACCGTTGTTATAACGGTCCACCAGGCCAGGTTTAGGACTGAGGCTCACTTCATAAAGTAACCCTTTAGCAGCCATGGGCACGATAGTCTCTAAGGTCAACTTAGCCAATATTTCTGCGCTCCATCTCTTCAATAATAAAGCGGAGAGAGAAATCCAAATGCTGATTGGTAATCCTCTGGATAGTTCCCTCGTCTTTTTCTTTCATCGCTTCGTAAAGTCCCCAGTGTTCCTGAAGAGCAATGTGGCGGCGCTTATGAGAGCGAATAGAGACATCTCGGAAGTAAACCAAGTATTCTCGTAGGGTCTCAACAATATTTTGCATACGAGGCATTTGGCTCTTCTCATAAATAAAATTGTTAAAATCGGTAAAATTTTGCAAAAGCGCATCAATTTCATTAGCAGCATCTAGTCGGTTACCCTCTTCAAGCAAAAGGCGTAGTGCTTCAAAATCGTCGGCAGACATCAACTGAGCAGCCCTGATAGTAGCAAGACCATCAAGAGCTTTACGAATGTCAAAGATTTCATAAGCATCTGCCAGACTGATGCCACGCACCACGACACCAACCTTAGGCGTATGCTCCACCAAGCCCTCCTTAGCCAATTCTTGCAAAGCATAGCGGATCGGCGTCCTGCTAATGTTTAAAAGCTCAGCATACTCTTTTTCGTTGATGCGCTCACCTGCAGGAATCTCACGAAGGATAATGGTCTTGCGAAAGGCATCGTAGATGCTTTCTTTGAGTGTTTTTTGCGGACTTTGTTGAAAATTTTTCCTGACAATATCGATATAAGGATTCATAAAATTCCCTTTCTCATATCTATTTATTACTCCGTTTTGATAATACTATTATACAATAAACTACCTTAGAATAGTAGCCTCATTTTGTTTTTGCAGCTGCTATCTTTTCAAAATATTAAGTCAGTTCAGGTCAGTTTCTAGGAGAATTTTCTGAAAAGACTCCGTTTAATGATTGAAAAATCCTAGCATTCGTGGTATAATCTAGAGTTGTAAGGGTTATCAGAGATAATTCTAAATTTGTAAAACATAAAAGGAGAAACCAAAATGGCTTCAAAAGATTTCCACGTAGTGGCAGAAACAGGTATCCACGCTCGTCCAGCAACCTTGTTGGTTCAAACTGCTAGCAAATTCTCATCAGACATCACTCTTGATTACAAAGGTAAGTCTGTAAACTTGAAATCAATCATGGGCGTAATGAGCCTTGGTGTTGGTCAAGGAGCTGACGTGACTATCTCTGCTGAAGGTGCTGATGCTGACGAAGCGCTTGCTGCTATCACTGAAACTATGGAAAAAGAAGGATTGGCGTAAGATATGACAGAATTGCTTAAAGGAATTGCAGCATCTGATGGTGTTGCTGTTGCTAAAGCATATCTACTTGTTCAACCGGATTTGTCCTTTGAAACTGTTACAGTTGAAGATACAAACGTAGAAGAAGCTCGTTTGGATGCGGCCCTCGTTGCCTCACAAAACGAGCTTTCTCTTATCCGTGAAAAAGCAGTAGCTAGCTTAGGTGAGGAAGCAGCAGCAGTATTTGATGCCCATGCGATGGTTCTCTCTGACCCAGAGATGATCGGTCAAATTAAAGAAACAATCCGTGCGAAAAAGACAAACGCAGAAGCTGGTCTCAAAGAAGTGACAGACATGTTTATCACTCTCTTTGAAGGCATGGATGATAACCCCTACATGCAAGAGCGCGCAGCAGATATTCGTGACGTGGCAAAGCGTGTTTTGGCAAACCTCCTCGGTGTGCCTCTACCAAACCCAGCAGCTATCTCCGAAGAGTCTATCGTCATTGCGCATGACTTGACACCTTCTGACACCGCTCAGCTGGACAAACAATTTGTAAAAGCCTTTGTGACAAACATCGGTGGACGGACAAGTCACTCAGCTATCATGGCTCGTACGCTTGAAATCGCAGCTGTTTTAGGAACAAATAATATCACTGAGCGCGTGAAGACAGGTGATATCCTAGCTGTTAACGGGATTACTGGTGAAGTGATCATCAACCCAACTTCTGAGCAAATCACTGAGTTCAAAGAGGCTGGCGAAACTTATGCTAAGCAAAAGGCTGAGTGGGCACTGTTAAAAGATGCTGAAACTGTAACGGCTGATGGTAAACATTTTGAGCTTGCAGCTAACATCGGCACACCCAAAGATGTTGAAGGTGTGAATGACAATGGTGCAGAAGCAGTTGGTCTCTACCGCACCGAGTTCCTCTATATGGATTCGCAAGATTTCCCAACAGAAGACGAACAATACGAAGCCTATAAGGCAGTTCTAGAAGGTATGAATGGCAAACCAGTGGTCGTTCGTACCATGGATATCGGTGGCGACAAAGAATTGCCATACTTTGATATGCCACATGAGATGAATCCATTCCTTGGTTTCCGTGCTCTTCGTATTTCTATCTCAGAAACTGGTGATGCCATGTTCCGTACGCAGATTCGTGCCCTTTTGCGTGCGTCTGTCCACGGTCAACTCCGCATCATGTTCCCGATGGTTGCTCTTCTTAAAGAATTTCGTGCAGCAAAAGCGGTCTTTGACGAAGAAAAGGCTAACCTTTTGGCAGAAGGTGTGGCTGTAGCAGACGATATCCAAGTGGGAATTATGATTGAAATCCCAGCGGCAGCAATGCTGGCAGACCAATTTGCCAAAGAAGTTGATTTCTTCTCAATTGGTACCAATGATCTTATCCAGTACACGATGGCTGCTGACCGTATGAACGAGCAAGTATCGTACCTCTACCAACCTTACAACCCATCGATCCTTCGCTTGATTGACAATGTCATCAAGGCAGCGCATGCTGAAGGCAAATGGGCAGGTATGTGTGGTGAGATGGCTGGTGACCAGCAAGCAGTGCCACTTCTTGTCGGTATGGGCTTGGATGAGTTTTCAATGTCGGCTACGTCAGTGCTTCGTACGCGTAGTCTCATGAAACGTCTTGACTCTGCTAAGATGAAAGAGTATGCTCATCGTGCTTTGACAGAGTGCTCAACAGCAGAAGAAGTTATCGCCCTTCAAGCAGAATACGTGGACGCTAACTAATCTGAAAAAACTAATAAAGGAATGAAGACAATCCATTGGATGAGAAGATGGTTGAGTTCCATTCCTTTTTTGCTGTCTTCTGATGGAAGTATAGGGTAGCGCATGAAAAAAATAGAGAAAAATGGTATAATCAACTGATTATACCGTTTTTGGGTGGATTCATGACTGTGGTTTAGAAATACGATTCGGTTTAATAGAATCAAATTTGGAACAGAATACTTAATTAAATTGTAGCTGTCTGGATTTCTTTGATCATTTTTAATATTCTCATATCTTATGAAAGGATCAGTATGCAACACGTTTTTATCATTGGTAGCCGTGGCTTGCCAGCTCAGTATGGCGGTTTTGAAACCTTTGTGGCAGAGTTGGTAAAGAACCAGCAGAGTAATCAGATTAAATACCATGTCGCCTGCCTTTCTGATGAGGAGAGCTACCACCATTTTGACTATGAGGGTGCGGATTGCTTTACCATCAAGGCGCCTAAGTTAGGCCCAGCAAGAGTTATCGCTTACGATATGATGGCTATTCATTACGGGTTGAAAATGGTTCAAGATCAGCAGATGATACGCCCGATTTTCTATATTTTGGGCAACACCATCGGGGGAATTATCAAACCTTTTGCAAAAAAAATCAAGCAGGTTGGGGGTCATTTCTTTATCAATCCAGACGGACTAGAGTGGAGGCGTGCCAAATGGTCAAGACCTGTCCAAGCTTATCTTAAACATGCGGAAAAAGCCATGACCCAGTCTGCGGATCTGGTCATCGCAGACAATGCAGGCATTGAAACTTATCTGCAAAAAAACTATCCTTGGGCTAAAACGACTATGATTGCCTATGGAACGGATTTGACAGCATCATCTTTGACAGGTCAAGAACAGCAGGTCAGAGCGTTTTTTGATAAATGGCAGACCAGCGAAGGTCAGTATTACTTGATTTTGGGACGCTTTGTTCCAGAAAATAATTACGAAATTAGTATTCGTGAGTTTATGACGTCACAGACCAAGCGCAAACTTCTAATTATTGCCAATCATGACGGCAATTCCTATTTCCAGAAATTAAGAGAAGCGACAGGTTTTGATCAGGATGAGCGAATTTGCTTTGTAGGAACAGTTTATGATCAGGATTTGCTCAAGTATATCCGCCAGCAGGCCTTTGCCTATATTCACGGTCATGAGGTTGGCGGCACCAATCCTGGTCTTCTGGAAGCTCTAGCCCACACGAACCTCAACTTAGTTTTGGGTGTTGATTTCAACCGCCAAGTAGCGTTAGATACCGCCCTTTACTGGGAAAAAGAGGAAACGTCACTTAGTCGGTTGATTGATCTTGTGGATGGCGAGGTGGATCATTCCATCCTTGGGCAAAAAGCTAAGGACAACATTCAGGCAAATTATACTTGGGCGAAAATTGTTTCTAGTTACGAGGAGTTATTCTTATCATGAAAGTCACGATCCTTATGGCTACCTACAACGGTGAACGCTATCTAGCAGAGCAGATTGAGAGTATTCGCAAGCAAAGCTTTAGAGATTGGACACTGCTGATTCGGGATGATGGCTCAACAGATCAGACGCGGCAGATTATTGCGGATTATGAGCAGCTGGATGCGCGCATTCGTTTGATCACTCCTAATTCCTTTGATAATTATGGTGTGATTAAGAGTTTTTTCACCTTGCTCAAGCATGAAAAAGCTGATTATTATTTCTTCAGTGATCAGGACGATGTTTGGTTGCCAGACAAGTTGCAAATCCAGCTTGAAGCAGCTCAGACCTACTCTAAGCAGACACCGCTTTTAATCTACACAGACCTCAAGGTGGTCGATCAGGAGCTCCATGTCATGCATGAAAGCATGATTCGGACGCAGTCTGATCACGCCAATACCAGTCTTCGTCAGGAGTTGACGGAAAACACTGTAACTGGTGGGACTATGATGATTAATCATGCTTTGGCTCAGCTCTGGACAGATACAGATGATCTGCTCATGCACGACTGGTACTTAGCTCTCTTGGCAGCTGCCTTTGGGCATCTCATTTATCTACCTCAGCCGACTGAACTGTATCGTCAGCACGCGGATAATGTTCTTGGCGCTAGAACCCTGCGCAAGCGATTCAATAACTGGATTCGGCCCCATGTCCTTTTTGACAAGTATTGGAGCTTGATTAAGGCATCGCAAAAGCAAGCCAAAAAGCTCTTGGATTTCCCTTTAAAGCAGGAAGACAAGGCTATGGTGGAAGGATTTGTCTATATTATGGAGCAGCCTGCCTTTGGGAGATTAAAAACATTGCGAGACTTTGGACTTGGCAAAAACAGATTTTTCCATACTCTTGTTTTTCGGACCCTGATCCTTACAAAATTTGCTTATAGGAGACATAAATCTCAATGAATTTTTTCAATAGAAGCAATCGTATTCTCTTACGAGAAATGATTAAAACGGACTTTAAACTGCGTTACCAAGGAAGTTTGATTGGTTATCTGTGGTCGATTTTAAAACCCTTGTTACTTTTTACTGTACAATATTTTGTCTTTGTACGTTTTCTGCGTTTAGGTGGAGATGTCCCTCATTTTCCAGTAGCCCTCTTGCTAGGGATGGTGATGTGGAGCTTTTTTCAAGAATCTACAGCCATGGGATTGACTTCCATCGTGGCGCGTGGTGACCTTCTGCGGAAGCTTAATTTTTCCAAGCAAATCATTGTTCTGTCGTCAGTAGCTAATGCGGCTATTAACTTCGGAATTAATTTATTGGTAGTTATGCTTTTCACTGTAGTTAATGGTGTTCCCATTACAGTGCAATGGCTTTGGATTGTTCCACTTTTCTTGGAGTTGGCCCTTCTGTCTACAGGGGTTGCATTTCTCTTGTCGACCCTCTTTGTCAAATACCGCGACATTGGCCCAGTCTGGGAAGTTATTATGCAGGCTGGAATGTATGCGACACCGATTATTTACTCACTTTCGTACGTTTTGAATTATAGCCAGAAAGCAGGGAAGCTCATCATGTTAAACCCCATGGCGCAAATGATTCAGGATGCCCGCCACCTCTTGATTCATCCGGCTAACATTACAACATGGAACTTGATAAAAAATCCCTTTATTGTAGCAATTCCCTACTTGATTCCAGTGGTTATTTTCATCATCGGACTTATCGTATTTAATAAAAATGCCAAACGCTTTGCGGAGATTTTATAAGAATGGATAAACAGATAGCAGTTCGCGTGGATCATGTCAGCAAGTATTTCAAACTGCCGACAGAAACTACGCAAAGTTTACGCACTGCCCTTGTCAATCGCTTTAAAGGCATCAAGGGCTACAAGGAGCAGCATGTCCTCAGAGACATCACTTTTGATGTGGAAGAAGGAGATTTCTTTGGGATTTTAGGGCGAAATGGCTCTGGCAAATCAACCCTGCTCAAAATTATTTCTCAAATTTATGAGCCAGAAAAAGGCTCTATCACTGTTAACGGGAAGATGGTTTCCTTCATCGAGCTTGGAGTCGGTTTTAATCCTGAACTGACAGGTCGGGAGAACGTCTACCTCAACGGCGCCATGCTCGGTTTCACCACTCAAGAAATCGATGCCATGTACGAGGACATCGTTGATTTTGCAGAACTCCACGAGTTCATGAACCAAAAACTCAAAAACTATTCCAGCGGTATGCAGGTTCGTCTGGCCTTTTCCGTAGCCATCAAGGCTCAGGGAGACATCTTGATACTCGATGAGGTTCTAGCTGTAGGTGACGAGGCTTTTCAGCGCAAGTGTAACGACTACTTTCTAGAGAGAAAAGATAGCGGCAAGACTACCATCCTCGTTACCCATGACATGGGTGCGGTCAAAAAATACTGTAACAAAGCTATCTTAATTGAGGATGGGTTGATCAAGGCACAAGGCGATCCATACGATGTGGCGAATCAGTATAGTGTTGATAATGTAGTCAATACTGCTACATCTGAAACTCCAGAAGAAGGAGTCGCGCGCAAGACTGGTGTGGAAAATCTCGAAGTTAAGCTTATATCAAATTCTCAAATCACCCCGAACGATGACATTATTTTTGAGGTATCTTATGATGTCTTGGAAGATAAGGAGGCTTTCTTAGTTTTTTCACTGACAGATATTGATAGGAAAGTATGGATTTATAATGATAACTCTTGGGATTTAAAGACAATGACAAAGGGGCATAAGAGATATCGATACGCCTGCCGTTTGGATAATGTTAATGATCTTAACTTGCAATTAGTTGTCACGGTTTTAGGACGTAATCGTGAAATGCTGGCTTTTGCTAATATTGAAAATAGTCCATACTTTTTAATTAAGAGAGAAGATATTTCTCCAGAAGATAGTTCGGCACAGGATTCTGCTACTGGTTTAATCCAAAGAAATGGTCAGTGGCAAATCATACAGGATTAGGTCTGTCAGTACAGAGGTAGAAATGTTAGGTGATTAAAAATGGAACAGTTAATGGTTTCAATCATTTGCACGAGCTACAATTATGAAAAATATATCGCACAGGCATTGCAAAGTTTTGTGAATCAGAAGACAAATTTTGATTATGAGATTATTGTGGTAGATGATTGCTCGACGGATAATTCTCGTAGCATAATTGAAGCTTTTCGCACTAACTTCCCAGATAAGGTGAGAGTTTTTCTTAATAATGAGAATAAAGGGATTACAAAAACTTGGATATCTATCTGCCAAGAAGCTAGAGGAAAATATATTGCTCGTTGTGATGCAGATGATTATTGGATTGACAAGTTCAAATTACAAAAGCAAGTTGATCTTCTAGAATCTCATCCGAATTCAAAATGGTGTAATACTAATTTTAACATTGTTGACGAAGAAAACCATGTTATAGCTGAGCAAGTATTTACGAATGGTCCAATAAAGTTTGCGGATACTTATGAAAAGCTACTAGCAACTAAAGGAATGACCCTACCTTCTTCTTGGTTAGTAGAATCTGATTTGATGAGAGTGGTCAATTCAGAAATCCCCGACCGGTCAATTGATGATACTTTTGCGATTCAAGCAGAGCTGTTTCAGAGGACTGATTTATCCTATTTAGATGAAGTAACGGTTGCTTATCGGATGACTGGTAATTCAGATTCACGTCCTAAAAGTTCTAAAGCTATGGAAAGAAGAATTAATGGTTTACTAGAGACTCAGCAATACTATATTAATAAATATACAAATCGAGATATGAAGAAGATGGTTGAAATCCAAGCAGAGCATGATGCTTGGCAGGAATTGAGAATTTTTCATTTTAACGAACACATTAAACACTTGACTAATAGAATTAGTGAACTAGAAAAACAACTTCAAGAGGTTGTAATTATTTCTGGTGATCAAATCAATCAGCTGAAAGAGCAAAATAGGGTAATAAACGAGAAATATAATTCTGTAATAAACTCTCGTCGCTGGATTATCCCAACCAAGATTATCGATTTCTTTAGGAGAAACTCATGAAGCGTTTATTGCTTTATATTCACTTTAACAAATTTAACAAGGTCAGTCCTCATGTGCTGTACCAACTTGAGAAGATGAGACCGCTGTTTGAGGAAGTCATTGTGATTTCAAACAGCCTTGTCTCAGATGAAGAACGTTCATCAGATCAGCTGAAAAGGTTATCGGATCGCTTTCTTCAGCGAGAAAATAAGGGATACGACTTTGCTGCCTGGAGAGATGGTATGGCAGAAGTTGGCTTTGAGCAACTGGCAGTTTATGATAGTGTCACGATTATGAATGATACTTGCTTTGGTCCGCTTTATGATATGGCGCCTATCTTTCATCGATTTGAACAAGACGCTACTGTAGATTTCTGGGGGATGACTAATTTTCGTGCTAATAAGCAGTTTGACGAGCATATCCAAAGCTATTTCATGAGTTTTAAACAGCATGTGATAGCTTCTGCCACCTTTCAAAAATTCTGGAAATCTGTTCAAGATTTTACTGATGTTCAAGATGTGATTGACAACTATGAGACTCGTGTGACCACTAATCTCATTGGCGCGGGTTTTCAGTATGGGGTTGTTTTTGATACGCTTAATGAAGATGCAAGTGACATGTTGCATCCAGATTTCTCCTATTACAATCCAACAGCGATTATCTCTAAACAGGTTCCGTTTATCAAGGTAAAGGCTATTGATGCTAATCAAAGTATTATCCCTTATATCTTGAATGAGATCGGGACTAAGACAGATTATCCAGTAGAGCTAATTGTTTCATATATGTCGCAAATCTCACGGCCTGATTTTAACTATCTCTTAGCGCACAAATATTTGTCTAAGGAGAACTTACCCTTACCTGAGGATACAAAAGTTGCCGTGCATTTACATGTGTTTTACACAGATCTACTGACGGAATTTCTTGAAGAGTTTAAGGCCTTTAAATTTTCCTACGACCTCTTCATTACGACCGATAATGAAGACAAGAAGATTGAGATAGAAGCAATAATAGCAGATTACAAAATGTCTGCACAAATTTTTGTGACAGGTACTGTTGGACGAGATGTCCTGCCGATGCTAAAATTGAAAAAACAGCTGTCTCAGTATGATATTATTGGTCATTTTCACACTAAAAAATCAAAAGAAGCAGATTTTTGGGCTGGAGAATCTTGGCGTAAGGAATTGATTCAGATGTTAGTCCAACCAGCCAATCAAATTCTTAGTCACATAACACAAAAGGAAGACTTAGGGATTGTTATTGCAGATATTCCAACTTTCTTTAGATTTAATAGAATCGTCAATGCTTGGAATGAGCATCAGATTGCACCTGAAATGAATAATCTATGGGAGAAGATGCGCCTGAACAAAGAAATCGATTTTCAAACGATAGATACCTTTGTCATGAGTTATGGGACATTTTGCTGGTTTAAATACAAGGCTTTGAAACCACTTTTTAATCTGAATTTAACAGATCAAGATGTTCCGAGTGAACCTCTGCCACAAAATTCAATCCTGCATGCCATTGAGCGTTTGCTTATCTATATCGCCTGGGATCAGGGGTATGATTTCAGAATTTCAAAAAATCCAGTAGATTTAACACCATTTATTGACAATAAATTATTAAATGAAAGGCAGTTTGCTGTCCCAGCAACTGCAGTTGACTTTACTTACATGGGAGGAATCAAAGGAGCAGCTAAATATATATTTACTGGTCCTATACTAGCAATAAAGTACATCATTAGACGTTTATTGCATAAGATAAAATTATGAAAAAATATTTAAACGCTTTAAAGCAGGTGCTACCATCTTTAAGATTGGATTATATTCTGTTATTCTGGTCTGCCTTTTTTATCAATTATTGTACTCTGGGATATCGTTTTTTGACCAGCTCTAACATGCTGGAGCTAGTTAATCTTCCGATTTATATCATATTATTTACCTTGGCAATTGTATTTATTGGTATATCGATATCTTATTATTTCTCCAAGAAATTTTTTCTCAAGCTAGTGGTAGGTTATTTTATCTATGCGGCATCGTCTTATTTTATTTTCATTAGCAGAAATGTTAATAATCCAGATTTATCTCCCCTTAAATTTTTGAAAAATGGCTTTTGGGAGTTGAAGTTCATCGTTCCTTCTTTAATAATTCTTGCTATAGGTATTATTTCGCGGTATCTATTTAGAGAGCTAGGGCTAAGGAGTAAATTCAATCGATTAGGGTATAGCTATACCAAGGAACTTTATCTTTTGTCCATTTTGACATCATCTTTTGCAATTAATGATAATAAACTATTTAGAAGTATTTCGTCTAATTTAGATATATTTTTAAATGAGGATTTGAGTGACTATTTTCCCCGTATCCTTGCTTTAACCACTAGTGTGATGTTAATTGGCTTTCTCTTGGTTTCGTTTTTCATCTTTAAGGCTTTATCAGATTTTAAAAGCAATCAACCGAGCATTGAAATGGCAATTACCTCAAGTCTTTTTTGGGCGGTGGTATTTAACTATACCTTGCAGCTTGGAATAAGAACAGACGAAGCGTTGTTTGGTCAGTTTATTTTTCCGGGTGGGACTCTTTATCAAATCATCATTCTTTTCTTAGTATATTTAACTGTCTACGTTCTTATTAATAAATATGTATATGCTAGTGTTTTAATATCGTTTTCTGGCGTTGCAGTGTCAGTAGCCAATTATATCAAGAGCAACATGAGAAATGAACCCCTTTTGGTCACTGATTTTTCATGGTTGAAACAATTTAAATTAATTCTGGGTTTTGTAGATTCAAAGATTGCTATACTGATTGTTCTAGCAGTTTTGGCTTCAATCGTTGCGATTGTTTTTCTAAGGAAACGATGGGTTGCTGGACAAATAATAAAACAAACTAAGATTCGTCTTATTATGGCTGCTTCTATCTTGTCTGCATTCGTTGCGGTATATTCCATTTTTGTTAATGAAGAAAATAAACGTATTGTTGACGGTGTACCGGTTGTATCAAAAGTTAATAATTGGCTTGATATCGCTTATATGGGTCATATGACAAATGCTAGGTATAAATCTCTCATGTATGTCTGGACCAAGCAATTAACCAAACCAATTATGGAAAGACCTGAAGACTACTCTGAAGAAAGAATTGAAGAATTAGTAGACAAGTATACTAAAAGAGCTCAAGCTATTAATGAGGAGCGCTCTGCAGATATTACTGAAAGGACTGTTATATACATTCTTAGTGAAAGTTTGGCAGATCCAAGTAGGATTCCAGCAGTGACCTTATCGAAAGATATTATTCCAAATATCAGGACAATCATTTCGAAAAATACAGGTGGTCTGATGAGATCAGATGGTTATGGCGGTGGGACGGCTAATATGGAAAATCAGTCGTTGTTAAGCCTGCCCTACTATAATCTCTCTTCGGCTGTATCTGTAATGAATACGGAAGTAGTTCCTAAGATGACCTACTTGCCATCAATTAGTAATCTTTATGATAGCAAAAATCGAATTGCGATACACCTGGGAGGGGCAGCAACCTACTCTCGTAATGACTTTTATAGACGTTTAGGGTTTGAGAAATTTATTGCAACTGATGGAACGGCTTTTGAGCCAGAAGTAATAGAAGAAGTGGGGCTCTATCCCAGTGATGAAGCTACCTATGAGAATGTCTTATTAAATATTGATGAGTCCAAGAGTCAATTTTTTTCTGTCATAACTTATCAAAATCATATTCCATGGTTGTATGGTGAACCTAGTGACGTATTTGGAAGTAGTCCTGAGTTTACAGACGCCCAAAACTCAGAACTGTCTAACTATGCCCGTCTAGTCTATCAAACAGATATAGTAACCAAAGAATTTTTAGATAAATTGTCTCAATTAGACAAGGATGTTACAGTTGTTTTTTATGGAGATCATTTGCCAGGTCTCTATCCTGATTCTATATTCTCTGATAACCCTGAGTTACAGTATCAAGCAGAATATTTTATTTGGAGCAATCATGAAAGTAAGAAACTTGATTACGATTATGTCAATTCAAGTGATTTTACTGCGGCACTTTTAGCACATACTGACTCTAAAGTTACACCTTATTATGCTTTGATGACCGATGTTTTGGATTATGCTTCAATAAATCAAACACAATTGAGTGATGACGCTCGAACTATTGCAAATGATTTAAAGTTAATTCAATATGATTTAATGGCTGGCGCAAAGTATCTTTCAAGAAATGAAAACTTTTTTAGTAAGCAACCTTAAATTCAGGAGAAAACTGGTGAATAAAAAAACGATACTTCATTTTTATTACGTTTTGATAGCAGTATTTTTCACGCTGCAACTATTAACCTATATCAATTGGCCTGGGGATCAAACATGGTTTGCGGAAAGGGCTAGAGAACTGAACTATGATTATTTGGGATTTGCTTTTCAAAGATATGAGACATGGAGCAGTCGCTTACTCATTGAATCGGCAACGATGTTTTTCTCAGTTCATTATCTTTTATTTGATATCGCTTTGTTTATCAGTAGCTACTTGTTTATCTTTTGTTTTAATGAACTCGTATTGAAAAAAGAAGATATTCATTTAAAATTTTTTACTCCAATTTTATTTGTGTTACTCTTTTCAGGTGAGATGTTTATTGGTGCAGGATTAATTGCTACTGTAACTAATTATTATTTTCCGATAGTTTGTTTAACAGTCGGGATGTGGCTTCTTAATAAACAGAAGACGTGGGGATGGATTTTAGGAATTCCAATTTTTATCTTCGCAGTTATGCAAGAGCAGATAGCTTTCTATAGCTTCTTACTTTTTGGCTCCATTGTTGTAGTTGATTATTTTTGGAAAAAATCAATTGTACTACCTCATGTTTTTTCCTTAGTTGTGTCGCTATTTGGCGTTGCATCAGCTAAGTTATCTCCTGGTAGCGCAGTTAGATTAGCGGAAGAAATCGTAGCTTGGTATCCAGAATTTAATGACTTGTCATTGTGGCAAAAAATATACTATGGTTTTGTAGAGACGAATCGGGTCTTATTTGTTGATCTAGATTTATTGGTTATTCCATTGTTATTTCTAGCAGTTCTCATTCTCAGCATCCTTAAAAAGCGGTATCTATCTTCAGGTTTATCATTATTAATGCTCATTTTGACCTTAGGTCAGCAACTTGACATTATGACACCATTTAGAACTTTGAAAGCAATGATGGCAAATGTTCGAGAACAGCCACCTTTTGTAGAGGATTTATATATCTGGTTCTTCTTAATTCTTTTATTGGCCGTTATTGTAGTTGTTATATTTGATGTCTTTGCAGATCAGAAGATTGCGATAAGTGCTACCATAATTCTCATAATTGGTTATGGTGCTAGAATGCTTGTTTCTTTATCACCTACGATTTATGCCTCAGGTGTGAGAACGTTTATGCCGCTTGTTTTTTCTACCTTGATAGTCCTATCTTTCTTGTTAAAAGAGATTTACCAAATCATTGCTCCCAAAATGGATAGAGTTATTGACTAGTTTCTTAATAAGTTGATGAGCATTAACAACTTACCAGCTTTTGTCGAGTAGAGGCTGGGCAAGACAACCATGATGGCTTCGCCCTCACCCCCAAAGCGTGTATCTGTTGAAGATTACGTATAAAAAGTCCAGCCTCACCACTCATAGTTTACGTCAACATCTCAGCGCAGTGGTTGGGAGTAAGACTTGTTGGCTGTGCCAACTTAGTCTTACCCCTGCAAAGATCATTAGGTACTTTAGCGCCAATGAACCACTGCTGATTGGTAGATTTGTTCGTGTTTTACACTCCAAATCTGGCCTAATCAACTGTGCGGGGGGTGGGAAAACGAACTCTTTTTTGATTGTTCGAGTTCTTTCCCACTCCCTAAATGGGTTGTCTGTCTTGTCTGGGAGCGGTATAGTTCCCTTAAAACAACTGAAAATAATTCTATATGCATCATTACATTTTTAGCTCGTTTTGTGCATAACTCTACTAACGCATGCGCTAAATTCGAATGAAAAGCCTTAGCATTTTGAACTAGGGCTTTTTGGGTGTTTATAAATCAATTGAACCAAGGACGGTACACTAGGGTTCAGACAAGGCCTGCTAGACATTGCTCTGATTTTGAGACAGGTTTGTTCTAATCTTGCCTCAATTGACTATAGTTAAATCATTTCTATTTTCTTTAGGAAGTGATTCATTTCCCGTTGATTTCTTAAAACAATTACTTTTTCTGGAAAATTTTCGGATAGTTTATGGTATCTTGTTTTGGTTTGTTTTGATCGGCCGTCCCAGAGAATCCAGCGGATAAATTCCCAGTCGAATTTTTCGGGACAACCTGCTGCCATGCTGTCCCGTGTTTTGTTGCGGTGTTTGATTGCACGTTTAAAGGCACGCCAGAGAGCGTTAAAGCGGTTAAAATTAAGAAAAATAATCTGGTCAGCTTCCTCCATACGTCGCTCGTAATGGGCAAAACTATAATTCCCATCAATCACCCAGTTGTCGTTAGCTTCGAGAAAGCGAGCAAGGTCTTGACACAGCAACTCTTTTGGCCGCTCTTGCCAACCTGGCAAGAATTGGAGAGTATCCAGGTGCAGTTTAGGAATCTGATAGTGTTGAGCCAGTTTTTGAGCTAGGGTTGATTTTCCCGCACCAGAGTAGCCGATAATAGCAATTTTCATAAGCTGTTCCTTTTTGATGAATAAGAAAACCACTTCGAAAGATGAAGTGGGTATACCTTTTAGTCTTAAGCTAATTTTGCAGCAAGACGAGCCTTGTCACGGCTTGCTTTGTTTTTGTGGATCAAGCCTTTTGTTTCTGCTTTATCGATCGCTGAGCTAGCTGCACGGAAAAGTTCTTCAGAAGGGTTAGCTTCGAAAGCTTTAATCGCTGTACGCATTGCTGATTTTTGTGCTGAGTTTTTAGCGTTTTGAGAAACGTTCAATTCAGCGCGCTTGATAGCTGATTTAATATTTGCCAATTTGTTCACCTCCATCTTAATCTAACCATACCATTATATCTGAATTTTAATGGTTTGACAAGCATTATTTATTTTTTCAGGAAAATTTTATCAATTTTGTGGTTAGCTGATTTATGAAGAATTAAATCAGCACGGCTTCGAGTTGGTTGAATAAATTGTTTGAGATTTGGCAAATTGATGGACTTCCATGTGTCTCGCGCGATCTGAATGGCTTCACTGTATGGCAATTGTGTGAACTGGTGATAGTAGTTATTGGGATCTGTTTCGGCTAATTGTAGGAGTTTACTGAAGCGTTCAATGTACCAGTTCTCAATGTCGTCGTGTTCCGCATCAACATAAATCGAAAAATCGAAATAATCACTGATGTAAAGCCCATGGTTTTGCGGGTTTTGAAAGACATTGATCCCTTCAACGATTAGAAAATCTGGCGCTTGGATAAGTTGTTCCTGATCTGTTAAAATATCATAGGTCTCGTGAGAATAGATGGGAATACGAGAGTCTTGTCCGCTTTTAATGGTGTCTAAAAAGTTAAGGAGTAAATCCATATTATAGGATTCTGGAAAGCCCTTGCGGTGCATGAGGTTTCTTTCTTCCAAGACAGCATTGGGGTAAAGAAAGCCATCAGTTGTGACCATTTCAACTTTGGCGTTTTTGAAAGCACCAGCGATCAATTTCTGCAAAAGGCGGCTGGTTGTTGATTTTCCGACTGCAACAGAGCCTGACACACCAATGATAAAAGGGAGTTGACGAATCTTTTCTTGTAAAAAGAGACTTTTTGAAAAGGACAAATCGTCATTGGATTTTTTATAGATGCGAATGAGACTTGTTAGTGGCAGATAGATATCGATGACATCTTGCAGGCTGATGCGGTCATTAAGTGCTTTAATTGATTCTAGTTCTGCAGAAGTCAGGGGTGGCGTTGTTTTTCGGTGTAAATTTTGCCAGTTATCGCGTGAAATAATTTCAAAGTTGATAAATTCGTTAAGCATAAAAATCCTTCTTAAGTCGTGATTGCTAACATTATACCAAAAATTTGTAACTAAGAACATTTTATGACGGACTACTGAAGATCAAGATGGGTAAGACTTGTTGGCTATGTCAGCTCAGTTTTACTCCTGAACAGGTCATTAGAGGCTGGGACAGACAACCATGATGGCTTTGTCCTCACCCTCAAAGCATGTAACCGTTGAAGATTACGTATAAAAATCGAATTTCTGAGAAATTATCGACTTTCCCCCACTCTCAATGAACCACTGCGAACCACTGCTGACTAGATTTAGTAAAGCGGTGATTTTCAGCATTTTACACCAAACAACTACCGCGTCAAACTGACTAAATTAAAAAACAAAAGAGACTAAGTGCTTTTTTTACCTCATCTGCGACTACGATTGTTTGTTGGACAAGGAAAAGAGTAGGCTTGAAATTGTGACCAGTATCTCGCCAATGACACGGTAGAGGTCTTGGGTACCTCCTTGTTCCAGCTGAAAACTGGACAGGAGAAGGTAGTAAGCAACAATACCAAGAGGAATAGAAATTAGTCTTGGCTTTTTTTTCATTTGTTCCCCTCCGTTTTCAGTATACTTTATATTATTAGTATAATATAAATTTGAATCTCTTGCAAGGAAACGCTTGCAAAAAAGGTTCGGAAATGCTATACTGATATTCCGTCAGGTAATTGAGACGCTTTCAAAATTGTGGTAAAATGAAAAGCATGAGTAAAATGTATTATGCAGAGAATCCTGATGTTTCACATGACGTTCATCAGTTAAAAGTGATCTTGCTGGGTCAAAATTTGACCTTTTGGACGGATGCGGGTGTTTTTTCTAAGAAAATGATTGATTTTGGTAGTCAAGTTTTACTAAACAACCTTGAATTTCAAAGGGGTGAAACCGTACTTGATGTTGGTTGTGGTTATGGGCCATTAGGGATCAGTCTGGCTAAGGCTCAGGGGGTGATTCCCACCATGGTGGATGTCAATCTGCGTGCCCTTGATTTAGCTAGGAAGAATGCTGAAGCGAATCAGGTTTCGGCGGCGATTTTCCAGTCTGATGTTTATGATCAGGTGGTGGGTGAGTTTGACCATATTATTTCTAATCCACCGATTCGAGCTGGGAAGCGGGTGGTTCATGCCATTATCAAAGATAGTATCAATTATCTTAAAAGCGGTGGGACATTTACCATTGTTATCCAGAAAAAGCAAGGGGCGCCTAGTGCTAAGTCAAAGATGGAGGAAGTCTTTGGTCAGGTAGAGATTATCAGAAAGGAGAAGGGGTACTACATCCTTCAGAGTATTAAAAAAGATGAGAATGGTTGATTTAATTCAAAAAAAACGTGATGGGCAGGAATTGACTGCCGAAGAGATTAAGTGGCTGATTGAAGGTTACGTTGACGGTTCAGTGCCAGATTACCAAATGGCTGCCTTTGCTATGGCAGTCTATTTTCAAGGGATGACCACTGAGGAGATTTCAGAACTGACTATGAATATGGTGGCTTCGGGCGACCAGATTGATCTTTCTGCTATTCCTGGGATTAAGGTGGATAAACACTCGACAGGTGGTGTTGGTGATAAGGTCACTTTGATTCTAGCGCCTTTAGTTGCTTCCTTTGATGTACCTGTCGCAAAGATGAGCGGTCGTGGCCTCGGCCATACAGGAGGCACGCTGGACAAGTTAGAAGCTATTAAGGGTTACCAAATTGAGCAAACGCAAGAGGCGTTCATTGAGCAGGTTCAGGATATTGGCTTAGCGGTCATCGGCCAGTCCGATAATCTAGTCAAGGCTGACAAACTTCTCTATGCTCTTCGTGACGTTACAGCGACTGTGGATATCATTCCGCTCATCGCTAGCTCAGTCATGAGCAAGAAGATTGCTGCAGGAGCAGATGCGATTTTACTTGATGTGACCGTTGGTGACGGCGCCTTTATGAAAAATATCGAAGATGCACGAGAACTCGCTCAGACCATGGTTAACCTTGGAAATGCTGTCGGTCGCAAGACCGTTGCTGTTTTGACTAATATGAGTCAGCCAGTTGGACGAGCGATTGGCAATCGTCTGGAAATTTTGGAGGCGCTTGAAATCCTTCAGGGACAAGGGCGTGAGGATGTCGCTCATTTTATTTGTGAGTTGGCTCAAATCATGCTTAAGCTCGCAGGTGTTGAGAAAAATCTTCCTGAAATCAGAGAGAATCTGACGAACGGGAAAGCCTTGGCTAAATTTGAAGCTATGGTTGAAGCTCAGGGTGGTGATTTGACAGATCTTTATCGCGAACCTGATGTGGCTGAGATTGTCGAGATTGTGGCTGAGGAAGACGGTTATATTTCAGCCTTGCCAGCTTTGGAGTTTGGTCTATTTGCCATGAAATTAGGCGCAGGCCGTGCGGTAAAAACGGACGATTTAGACTATGAAACCGGTATCGTATTCGAGAAAAAGGTCGGAGATGCTGTGAAAGTAGGCGAAGTTGTCGCAAAAATTTACACAAACCAGAATTTAGGCCAAAAAGAGCTGTCAGATTTCAAAAAAAATGTTAAAATAGAACAGGAGGAAGTTAAGATTCGTGAAATACTTGAAATCGTTTCTTAACAAAGGTAATCAAAATGGAAATAAATAAGTATATCGACCATACCATTCTAAAGCCAGAAACAACTAAAGAGCAAGTTTTAGAGATTATTGATCAGGCTAAGGAGTATGATTTTGCCAGCGTTTGTATCAATCCAACTTGGGTATCCCTTGCTGCAGAAGCTCTGGCTGAGACAGATGTTAAAGTTTGTACCGTTATTGGTTTTCCTTTGGGTGCTAACACGCCAGCTGTTAAGGCTTTTGAAACCGAGGACGCTATCAAAAACGGTGCCGACGAGATTGATATGGTTATCAACATTGGTGCCCTTAAATCAGGTGATTTGGATTTAGTTGAAGCGGACATCAAAGCAGTTGTAGATGCTAGTGGCGATAAATTAGTCAAGGTGATTATTGAAACCTGCCTGTTGACGGATAAAGAAAAAATTACTGCTTGTGAATTAGCCAAAGCAGCAGGAGCAGACTTTGTTAAGACCTCTACTGGTTTTTCAACTGGTGGTGCTAATGTTCACGATATTGGTCTCATGCGTCAGATTGTTGGCCCAGATATGGGAGTTAAGGCTTCAGGGGGAGCGCGTTCACTGGAAGATGTCCAAGCCTTTATTGAGGCTGGTGCCAATCGGATTGGGTCTTCCTCAGGTGTGGCGATTATGAAAGGTCTTAAAGCTGATGGCGACTACTGAGTTGATTGAATTAGCGATTAAGGCCAGTGAGCATGCCTATGTTCCCTATTCACATTTTCCAATCGGAGCGGCACTGGTCACAAAATCTGGTGAGGTCATTACAGGCTGTAACGTTGAAAATGCTTCCTTTGGTCTGACCAATTGTGGTGAGCGGACAGCTATTTTCAAGGCAGTGTCTGAGGGGCATAAGGAGTTCTCAGAGCTAGTGGTTTACGGAACATCTAAAGAACCGATCTCGCCTTGTGGTGCTTGTCGGCAAGTCATGGCAGAGTTTTTTGATCAGGATATGCCCGTAACGTTGGTTTCTAAAAATAAAACGACAGTCGTGATGACAGTCGGGGAGTTACTTCCATATTCATTTACAGATTTAACTTAAAATCTGGCTAGTCAGTTTGACTGGTACTCTGCAACCTTATCCGTTGCGCAATTATTTTTTAGGAGGTTCAGAAATGAACAAGAAATTTGTTGGTCTAGGTCTTGCAGCAGTTGCAACCCTTACTCTTGCGGCATGTGGTAGTCGTACTGCCAAAAACTCATCTTCTTCATCGTCTGATGAGACTGCTCTAAACGTAGCTGTTGTCACTGACGTTGGTGGTGTTGATGACCGCTCATTCAACCAATCTGCTTGGGAAGGCCTTCAAGAATGGGGTAAAGAAAATGGTCTGTCTAAGGACAATGGATTCACTTATTTCCAATCTAACAGTGAGTCTGAATACGTTACTAACTTAGATTCAGCTGTTTCAGGTGGTTATAACCTTGTATTTGGGATTGGTTTTGCTTTAGAAACAGCTATTGCTGAAGCCGCTGATAACAACCCAGATACGCACTTTGCCATTGTTGACTCAGTAGTGGCGGATAAGGACAATGTTGTTAGTATCGGATTTGCCGATCACGAAGCTTCTTACCTCGCTGGTGTAGCAGCTGCAAAAACAACTAAGACGAACCATGTTGGTTTTATCGGTGGTATGGAAGGCGTCGTTATTGACCGTTTCCACGCTGGATTTGTTGAAGGCGTAAAATCTGTTAACCCAGATATTAAGATCACTGTTGACTACGCAGGTTCATTCGTAGATGCTGCTAAAGGACAAACCATCGCTGCTGCGCAATACGCTGCTGGTGCTGATGTTATCTTCCATGCATCAGGTGGTACAGGTAACGGTGTCTTTGCCGCTGCTAAAGCTATCAACGAAACAACTAATGAGGCTGATAAAGTTTGGGTCATCGGTGTTGACCGTGATCAGTCAGCTGAAGGGAAATACACTTCTAAAGACGGAAAAGAGTCTAACTTTGTATTAGCTTCTACTATTAAAGAAGTTGGCACATCAGTTAAGGAAATTTCTAACCAAGCGCTTAAAGGAAAATTCCCTGGTGGCGAAGTGGTAACTTTCTCACTTGCTGATAAGGGTGTCGAGTTGGCTGAAACAAATCTTTCATCTGAAGCTTCTGAAGCAGTAGCGGCTGCTAAAAAAGATATCTTAGATGGTAAAATTAAAATTCCAGAAACACCTAAAAAGGAAGATAAATAATGACTCCCCTAAAGGCGACCTCAGTCGGTCGCCTTTTCTGGGAACTGAGATTTTTCTCAGTAAAGCCTATTTCTTTGGAAGTAGGTTTTACTGTCAAAAAATGATAGTCAGAAAGGATTATAGCTATGACAAAAGACTATGTCATTGAGATGCGTGGAATTACTAAAAAATTTGGTGATTTTACCGCAAATGATAATGTAAACTTGAATGTCAGAAAAGGAGAAATCCATGCCCTTCTCGGCGAGAATGGGGCTGGGAAGTCTACCCTCATGAATATGTTGGCTGGGCTTTTAGAGCCAACGAGCGGCGAAATTCTGATCAATGGTAAAAGTGTGACGATTGATTCACCATCAAAGGCCTCTCATTTGGGAATTGGGATGGTCCATCAGCACTTTATGCTTGTAGATGCTTTTACCGTTGCTGAGAATATCATTTTAGGGACAGAAACCACTAAGGGCGGAGTCATTGACCTTAAGCAAGCCATTCAGGAAATCAGAGAACTGTCTGAACGTTACGGGTTGAGTGTTGACCCAACAGCTAAAGTAGCTGATATTTCAGTTGGGGCGCAACAACGTGTGGAAATCCTAAAAACCTTGTACCGTGGGGCTGATCTCCTCATCTTTGATGAACCAACAGCAGTATTAACGCCAGCTGAAATTACGGAATTGCTGGATATTATGAGAACTCTGGTCAAAGAAGGCAAGTCTATCATTTTAATTACCCATAAACTAGATGAAATTCGTGCAGTTGCTGATATGGTTACGGTTATTCGACGTGGGAAATGGATTCAAAGTGTGCCAGTTGTAGGAGCAACCAATAGTGATTTAGCAGAGTGGATGGTCGGACGTTCAGTGTCTTTCAAGACGGAAAAAATTGCTGCGGATCCTAAGGAAGTTGTCTTATCCATCAAGGATCTGGTTGTTGATGAGAACCGTGGCGTTCCAGCTGTCAAAAACCTTTCTCTTGATGTCCGTGCGGGTGAGATAGTTGGAATTGCTGGGATTGACGGAAATGGTCAAAGTGAGCTTATTCAGGCTATAACCGGATTGCGTAAAGTCAAATCGGGAGAGATTTGGATTAAGGGTGAAAATATCGTTGGTAAGAGTCCGCGTAAAATCACTGAAATGCAAGTGAGTCACGTTCCAGAAGATCGTCATCGGGATGGACTGGTTCTTGATATGACCCTTGCCGAAAACTTTTCACTTCAGACCTACTATAAAGAACCTATTTCAAAAAATGGTATCCTCAACTATAGCAAGATTAACGAAAAAGCTCGCCAGCTGATGGAAGAGTTTGATGTCCGCGCTGCTAGTGAAGTTGTTCCTGCTAAGGCCCTTTCAGGTGGTAACCAGCAAAAGGCGATCATCGCTCGTGAGGTGGATCGTAATCCAGACTTATTGATCGTTAGTCAGCCGACACGCGGTCTTGATGTTGGCGCCATTGAGTATATTCGCAAACGTCTGATTGCTGAGCGTGACAAAGGCAAAGCTGTTCTAGTTGTCAGTTTTGAACTGGATGAGATTCTTGATGTGTCAGATCGTATCGCGGTTATTCATGATGGCTTTATCCATGGTATTGTGACCCCTGAGTCAACGAATAAACAAGAACTTGGCGTTTTGATGGCTGGTGGTTATTTAAAGGAAGGAGAAGTACATGCCTAATAAGAAACTTCAAAACTTGGCCATACCTCTGATGGCAGTTATCTCTGGCCTGCTCTTAGGTGCCCTTATTATGTTAGTCTTTGGTTATGATCCTATATGGGGATATGAAGAACTCTTTTACACTGCCTTTGGTAATGTGAAGTCCATTGGGGAAATTTTCCGTGCGATGGCTCCTCTCGTTTTTACAGCTCTCGGCTTTGCGGTGGCTAGTCGTGCTGGTTTCTTTAATGTCGGCCTACCAGGTCAAGCCTTAGTCGGCTGGGTCTTTGCAGGCTGGTTTGCGTTAGAAAATCCAGATTTGCCGCGCCCTATCTTAATCTTAGCGACTGTCGTCATCGCTATGCTGGCTGGTGGGATTGCGGGTGCTATTCCAGGGATTTTACGTGCTTATCTAGGAACAAGTGAAGTTATCGTGACGATCATGATGAACTACATCTTGCTTTATACGAGTAATCACTTGATTCGAAATGTCTTCTCAGATGAGATCATGAAAAATACAGACTCAAGTATTAACGTTTCTGCCAATGCTTCTTATCAAACGGCTTGGTTGCGAGCCTTGACTGAAAACTCTCGGATGAATATCGGTATTTTCTTTGCTATCATCGCTGTTATTGTCATTTGGTTCCTTTTAACGAAAACAACCCTTGGCTTTGAAATTCGCTCCGTTGGTTTAAATCCGACAGCTTCTGATTATGCAGGGATGTCGGCAAAACGCACTATCATCCTCTCTATGATCATATCTGGTGCTTTGGCAGGTCTTGGTGGCGCTGTTGAAGGACTAGGAACTTTCCAAAATGTTTATATTCAAGGATCAAACTTGTCTATCGGCTTTAACGGGATGTCAGTTGCCTTGCTGGCAACCAATTCTCCTTTGGGAATTCCTTTTGCCGCTTTCCTTTTTGGTATGCTTTCTATCGGCTCAACCGGTATGACGAGAGCAGGGATTCCGCCAGAATTAATCAATGTTGTCACTGCTTCTATTATATTCTTTATCGGGGTCAAGTTTATCTTTGAACAATTCCTCAAGATTAGAAGCACAAAACAAGTGAAAGGAGCGAAGTAAAATGAATATCACATCAATTTTAGTCTTGCTTGTTTCGCAGATGCTCATCTATTCAGCACCTTTGATTTTTACAAGTTTGGGAGGTGTCTTCTCAGAAAGAGCGGGTATCGTTAATGTCGGTCTTGAAGGAATCATGGTTATCGGTGCCTTTGCAGGTGTTGTCTTCAATATTGAGTTTGTTGAGGTCTTTGGCAAGTCTACTCCTCTTGTAGCTGTGCTTGTTGGTGGTATTGCAGGATTGCTGTTTGCCATCATTCATGCGGTGGCAACCATTACACTCCGTGCGGATCATGTGGTATCAGGTACTGTTCTTAATCTTCTAGCACCTGCCCTCTCTGTCTTTTTGGTTAAAGTTATTTATCAAAAAGGTCAGACAGATTCTATCACCCAGTCTTTCGGACGTTTCTCATTCCCTCTTTTAGAAGATATTCCTGTGATTGGAGCTATTTTCTTTAAAAATACCAGTTTGATGGGCTATGTTGCCATTTTGACAGCCTTTATCGCTTGGTTTATCCTTTATAAAACGAAATTTGGACTGCGCCTTCGTTCAGTCGGAGAACATCCGCAAGCGGCTGATACACTTGGGATTAACGTTTATGCTATGCGGTATGCCGGTGTCTTGATTGCAGGTTTTCTTGGTGGTGTTGGCGGTGCAGTGAGTGCTCAGTCTGTTAACATTAATTTTTCGGCATCGACCATTGTCGGCTCAGGCTTTATTGCTCTGGCTGCGGTCATCTTTGGAAAATGGAATCCACTCGGAGCGATGTTGGCCTCACTTTTCTTTGGCTTATCACAGAGTTTGGCCGTTATTGGGACACAGATTCCTTTCTTATCTAAAGTACCAGCAGTCTACTTGCAGATTGCCCCTTACGTGATTACAGTAGTAGCTCTTGCAGCCTTCTTTGGAAAAGCTGTCGCACCTAAAGCCGACGGGGTTAACTACATCAAGTCTAAATAAACCTAAAAAATCAACTTTCTTGATGAAAGTTGATTTTTTGTGATCTTCTGCCAATTGTTATAAAGATGATGAAACTTTAATACTTTGCGAAAATCAAAATTTGGGGGTGATTATCCTACTGTAATTCGTTCCATCTCATTTAGCTTTTGAATAATTCTTCAAAAACAGAGTGTCTTTAGTGGTCTTTCTAAAGTGAGGATGTACCGTTCTTAATTAACGTGTTCAGATATTGGTTTTTTGCAATAAAAAGTGGGGCTGTCATTCTTTGCACGGGGTTTCTTGATGATAGAGGAGTTGCCAAGTTTCATGGCGACGCCAGAGAGAGGTGTGGTGTGTTTGATTGAGACGGTATTGGACGAGCATGCTTTTTTGACTGATGGGGGTAACTGTGAAGTGGGTCAAATGATGGTGGGGAAGATCGTTTTGCTCTAAATAGCTATTTTTGCTGAGATAGTTTCCATCTTGAGTAATACTTTGGAAATTCTCCACTACGAGGTCTTCAAAATGATCTTGCTTGGTTAAAACCACATGTTCCAAACGGTAGAGTTTGTTAAAAATATTTTCAAAGACTTCATCTTCGTCAATGATAGCTGGTTCGACATGGATATCCACGTCAAAGACCTGATATTTTATCGTGAGCATGCTTTCGACCTGCTCTGTAATTTCATGACTCTCGTAGACAGACAGGTCGGGATGCATCTCTAAAACCACATCTAGATAGACATGGCTACCATAGGTTCGGCCACGAATCGCTTTGACTGCAGAGATTTTGGGAAGTTTCAAAATATCGTTGCTATAAAGTTCTAGCAGAGAGTCATCAAATCCGTCAGATAAAGTGAAGTAGGACTCCATGAAAATGTCGTAGGCCGTTTTGAGGATGAGAAATGTGATGATAATGGCCACGATTTTATCAAGAATGGGAAAGTTAAGGCTAGATGCAAAGATGGCGATAGCAGTACCGATTGAGATTAGGGCATCATTTCGATTATCCTTGGCTGCAGCTGCTAAGGCTTTCGACTTTACCCGATTGGCTAAGCGTGAATTGTAGCGGTAAACGAAAAACATGATTAGGGCAGAAGCGATACCGACAATAGCAGCGATGGGGTCTACGGGAGTTGTCTCTTGAGCGACAATCTTTTGAACAGTATCCCAGAGGACATCAAAACCGACTGCAAACATGAGAAAGGAGGTTATGAGGCTGGCTAAGTCTTCAATCTTCCAATGCCCAAACTTATGGTCAGTGTCAGCTGGCCTACGAGCAAGACGAAGACCGACGAGGACGGCTAGATTGGATAAGATATCGCTGATGTTATTAAAACCATCTGCTGTGAGCGCAGAAGAGTTAAACAGATTTCCAGCTGTGAGTTTCGCAATGGAAAGGAGAATATAAGCACCAATCCCGATCAGGGCACCGCGTTCTGCGATTTTGAGGTTATTGGCTTGCTGTTTTTGAGTCATTGGTAGCCTTTCAAGGTGTGATATGCAAGAGATCATTTTCTTTTTATTATAAGGCTTTACTGAGTTTTTTTCAAACAAGGGCTGTTAGACTTAGGATAAACATAGGAAAAAAGCCTTTAGCGCAAATAATCAAAAGACAGTTTTAAAATGGTTGTATGCACTTTCTTTTTGAGCTATTTTAGTGTCCAAACTTGCAGGTCAAATTTAAACCGTGAACAGGACAGGGGATGAGAAAGCCGTATTCTTAAAGAAAACTGAACTAAAATAGGGGAGTGGGAAAGAAGTCGAGCAACCCAAAAAGAGTTCGTTTTCTCACCCCCCCGCACAGTTACGGTGGCAACACTGGTTCAAACCGAAAAGAACTTTTATACGTAATCTTCAAAGATTACATGTTTTAGGGGTGGGGGCGGAGCCATCATGGATATCTTGCCCAGTCTCAGGCGTTGACATTGGGAAAAGTAAGTCTAATTCAGAACAGTTCCTGTCTTAGCATTTTCCTGTGGCTGACTTAGGCAGGCTTCCTAAAATTTTGGTATAATGGATAGGTTGATATTTCGATGAATGGATGACAAATGGATGAGAAAGTGAGATGTAGGAAAATGCAAAACTCATTATTACAAGGGATGAATGACCGACAAGCAGAGGCTGTACAGGCGACTGAGGGGCCGCTTTTGATCATGGCAGGAGCAGGATCTGGTAAGACGCGCGTTCTAACTCACCGAATAGCCTACTTGATTGATGAGAAGATGGTCAATCCATGGAATATTTTGGCAATCACCTTTACCAATAAGGCGGCGCGTGAGATGCGTGAGCGAGCGTTTCAACTCAATCCGGCTACTCAGGAGAGTCTGATTGCAACATTTCACTCGATGTGTGTTCGTATTTTAAGAAGGGATGCTGACCATATCGGGTATAATCGCAACTTTACCATTGTTGATCCAGGTGAGCAACGCACCTTGATGAAGCGAATTTTGAAGGAACTAAATCTGGATTCTAAAAAATGGAATGAGCGGGCTATTCTTGGAACGATTTCCAATGCCAAGAATGACTTGATTGACGAAGTGGCTTATGAAAATATGGCTGGGGACATGTACACTCAGATCGTTGCTAAGTGTTACAAGGCTTATCAGAGAGAACTGCGCCAGTCAGAAGCAGTTGACTTTGATGATTTGATCATGCTGACGTTGCGACTCTTTGACCAGAATCCTGATGTGTTGACTTATTATCAGCAACGCTATCAGTATATCCATGTTGACGAGTATCAGGACACGAACCATGCTCAGTACCAATTGGTAAAACTCCTAGCTTCTCGTTTTAAAAACATTTGTGTGGTTGGAGATGCTGATCAGTCTATCTATGGCTGGCGTGGAGCAGATATGCAAAATATCCTCGATTTTGAAAAGGATTACCCAGAAGCTAAGGTTGTGCTGTTAGAGGAAAACTATCGCTCTACCAAGAAAATCCTTCAAGCTGCTAACGAGGTTATCCAAAATAACCGTCATCGCCGTGAGAAAAAGCTCTGGACTCAAAATCCTGATGGGGAGCAGATTGTTTATTATCGAGCGACGGATGAGCAGGATGAGTCTGTCTTTGTTGCAAGAACCATTGATGACCTCAAGCGGGAGGAAGATTACCATTACCGTGATTTTGCCGTTCTCTATCGAACCAATGCGCAGTCGCGGACTATTGAGGAAGCGTTGCTTAAGTCCAATATTCCTTATACGATGGTCGGTGGGACGAAGTTCTACTCTCGTAAAGAAATCCGTGACATCATTGCCTACTTGAACATCATTGCTAATCCGGCTGATAATATCAGTTTCGAGAGGATTATCAATGAACCTAAGCGTGGTGTAGGGCCTGGTACATTGGACAAACTACGTGCGTTTGCGAGTCAAGAAGGAAGCTCGCTTTTAGATGCCAGTCAAAACATTCTCCTGTCTCCGATTAAGGGAAAGGCAGCAGGTGCCATCTTTGAACTAGCTAATTTAATTGATTATCTTAGGGTGAGCTTGGATAGTTTGAGTGTGTCTGAGGTTGTTGAAAAAGTCTTGGACAATACGGGTTATACAGCTGCCTTAGCTGCTCAACAGACTCCTGAGAGTGAAAACCGTCTGGAAAATATTCAAGAGTTTCTCTCTGTCACTAAAAACTTTGATGAAAAAGCTCAGGAGTCATCTGAAGAGGAGACTGGACTTGAACGCCTTAGCCGTTTTCTCAATGACCTTGCTCTGGTTGCTGATACAGATGATGGCGATGCTACTAGCAATGAAATTACCCTCATGACCCTTCATGCGGCCAAGGGCTTGGAATTCCCAGTCGTCTTTGTCATTGGGATGGAGGAAGATGTCTTTCCGATCAGTCGTGCCAAGGAAGACGAGGATGAGCTGGAAGAGGAGCGCCGCCTGGCCTATGTCGGTATCACACGAGCTGAGCAACGCCTTTATCTGACCAATGCGAGCTCTCGTCTCCTCTACGGACGCACCAACTACAACCGTCCAACCCGTTTTCTCAGTGAAATTTCCAGCGACTTGCTAGACTATCAAGGTTACGCCCGTCCTGCTGATACTAGCTTTAAGGTTTCCTATGTCAATGGGGCTGCGCCAACATTTGGACAAGGCATGAGCTTAGCTCAAGCTCTCCAAACCCGTAAGGCTCAAGCTGTGCCGCAAGCGTCTGCAAAAGCTGCCAATACAGCTTCATCCAAACCAAGCATCAATTGGCAAGTCGGCGATACTGCGCACCACAAAAAATGGGGAGATGGCATTGTACTTGAAGTTTCAGGTAGTAGCAGTGCCCAAGAACTTAAAATCAATTTTCCAGAAGTTGGTCTCAAAAAACTGCTAGCCAGTGTTGCACCGATTGAAAAGAAATAATCCACAACATTAATTGAATTCGAGCTAAAATACTCAGGAAAAAGGGGGCTCTCCTAGTGTTCAGTGAACACTAGGTCAGTCTCCTCTTTTTCAGTCGCTTTTCTTAATGGACTTTGTATCTTAAAACTGAACACGCCCTAAAAAGCTCGATAAAATTCAAAAATTTCCTGGAGTCTACAGACTCGTCGTCAATTTTTTCATTTTTCTACGCTTTTCATAACGGGCTTTGTATCTTACAACTGAATTCGAGCTAAAATACTCGGGGAAAAGGTGGCTCTCCTAGTGTTCAGTGAACACTAGGTCAGTCTCCTCTTTTTCAGTCGCTTTTCTTAA
>NZ_KB904557.1 GCF_000380085.1 Streptococcus merionis DSM 19192 | reverse complement strand
TGAAAGTCATATTTGATCATGTTTCCGCTACAATGCTTGCATAGAGGAGGTATATAATCTAGTGTAGCTCTGATAAGGATATGGGTATCATATTTCATGATTTCGTTTAGTTTGATATTTTTATCTTTCATTCCGATGAGTTGTGTGGTATGATTGATGTGTTCCATAAGATGCTTTCTAATGAGTTGGTTAGCGCTTTTCATTATAAGTCTTATGGGACTTTTTGTGTACTCAAAAAGCCCTATACTATCCAAAGTGGAGTTACCCACTACAGATAGTATAGAGCCACTTTTTTCAAAAGGTGATATTCAGATGGTTTTTTGGTCTCTTTGTCAGTTCTCAACTGTAGTGGGTTGATGAAGAGTGATTGAATTGATAGGAATTGTCCTGCTCTCTATTTTGATGTTAAGAATGATAAACAAACCGCTTAAACTCAAGAGTTCACAGCGGTTAGCTTGATTTCGTTATTTTTCTTAAGCAGAGGAGAATAATATTCATATCCCAAAAAGGATATGGGATACAATTAATCAACCCACATACCATGACTCATGTTATCATCACGTTATTGAATCCTATAAGTTATGAGAGAGCTTGAAAATACCGTTTCAACAGGTAAAAAGTTAATTCACTATCAAGGCATGAGCGTTTGAGATGTCAAAATCTTTCAAAGGTATTGTTATCTTTTCTAAATTTTTTGGGTCCATTAAAACTAGGGTATCTCCAAATAAAAAATAATAGTGTCCATTTTTCAAAGCAAAAAATGGTGGGAGGCTTGTTTTTGTTGAGAATTCTGGGAAATCGATAACGACTTGCTCACCAGTTTCTAGTCGAACAAGTGTCCAAGGAAAGCGCTGATTGCGATAGGGATCATTTTCGATTAACCATAGTTGCAAAAATGGTTTTGGACCGGCTGGAGTTACACGGCAAATTCAAAGAAATACAAGGAACTAGACTAGGTTTATTAAACAATCTGGTTATTCTCTTTTTAAAGTATAAGATGAATTCGGAGTGTCTGACCTATGCTAAAGAATTACTAAAGGTTTCTCTTCAACAAAAACGTTTTGATTACCTAGCTCAAGGGCTGCTATATCAAGGTATTTGTCAGGAAGAAAAAGATACGATTGCTAAAGCGCTTAGGATTATGAAAGATACTGGTGAAGAACCCCTCTATCAGCAGGCGATCAAAACGCTTGAGCGAAAAGGTTTTGATACGGTTAAAGGATATGGCTTCTAGATATAATAGTTTAGAGGATATATTGTTTGGGTGTCTATCGCTTTTAAAAAATGAAGAGTGTTAAGTTCAGCCTTTTCAAGTGTTCAGTTTGTCTTGGTAAAGCAGAGATAGGAGAGGAATCAGCGAATCTGATGGTTATCCTGATGGATGTAGTTGGGATTATTTTTCGAAAAGGGCGACTTATGATCGTTCTTCCCATAAAGTTTATCGATATTGACAGATCTTTTGTCAGTTGCTTAAAACTATCAGATTTAATCCGCCTTCAGACCGATTTTTAGCACTCTTGGTGAAAGAGTGCTAAATTTTTGAATTTTTGTCTTGACTTTGTCCCAAAAAGGGGTATAATAAAATCATGAGTTAGCACTCGGATGGTT
This sequence comes from Streptococcus merionis DSM 19192, assembly GCF_000380085.1. GTDB lineage: Bacteria > Bacillota > Bacilli > Lactobacillales > Streptococcaceae > Streptococcus > Streptococcus merionis. The sequence goes on along the minus strand of NZ_KB904557.1, from coordinate 137,283 downwards.
AGAGTGCTAAAAAGAGGAGGTGAGGTTTTGATTACAGAGCGTCAAAAGGCAATCTTGGATTTGATTGTTGACATCTTTACGCAGACCCACGAGCCTGTGGGGTCTAAGGCCTTACAGGAGCAAATCAACTCCTCCAGTGCCACGATTCGAAACGATATGTCTTCCTTAGAGAAGATGGGTTTTCTTGAGAAAGCCCATACCTCCAGTGGTCGTATGCCTAGTGTTTCGGGTTTTCAATATTTTGTGGAAAATTCTCTGACCTTGGCTCAGGTGGCCGAGCACGATGTCTATCAGGTTCTCAAGGCCTTTGATGATAATTTCTTCCGCATTGAAGATTTGTTGCAGAGGGCTGCGGATATCTTGGCGGATTTGACAGGCTACACTACTCTAGCTCTTGATGTGGAGGCCAGCCGTCAGAAGTTGACTGGCTTTGAAATGGTGACTACATCCAACCACACAGGCCTTGCGGTCTTTACCTTGGACGAGTCCTCGACGCTTACTAGTCAGTTTGCCATTCCCAAGAACTTCCTGCCCAGCGATTTGACGACCATTCGCCAGTTGGTGCACGAGCGTTTCATCGGGAAAACGGTGCTGGACATCCATTACCGTTTGCGGACTGAGATTCCACAGATTGTTCAACGCTACTTTACCACTACGGACAATGTCATTGACCTCTTTGAACATTTATTTAAGGATATTTTTTCCGAAAAAGTGTTGATAGCAGGCAAGGTCAAGCTGCTTGAATTTGCTAATTTGGAGACCTATCAATTTCTGGATAAACCTCAAATGGTGGCCTCAGAGATTCGAGACAGTCTCGGTGAGGAGCAGATGCAGGTGGTCAAGGTGGCCGATAGTCACTCCTCAAACCTGTCCCAGTTGACGGTTATCAGCCAAAAGTTCCTAGTGCCTTATCGGGGTTACGGAGTTTTGACCTTGATTGGGCCCATCACCTTGGATTACAAGCGGATGGTCAGTCTGGTCAATCTGGTCAATCAAATATTGGCTATGAAGCTGACGGACTTTTACAGGTACATGAGCAGTAACCATTATGAAGTGAATTAAAAAAGGAGGCCGATGTGTCGAAAAAAGAAGAAACCAAAGAGCCAGAAGAAATTTTGGAAGACCAAGAAGAGGTCGTTGAAGCTAGCGTAGCTGAGGAAGAAGTGCCAGAAACGAGTGAACCTGAAAAATCAGAACTTGACTTGGCTAATGAGCGAGCAGAGGATTTTGAAAATAAGTATCTACGAGCTCATGCAGAGATGCAAAATATTCAGCGCCGAGCTAATGAAGAGCGCCAGACGCTTCAGCGCTATCGTTCGCAGGACTTGGCGAAAAAAATCTTGCCAAGTCTGGATAACTTAGAGCGTGCCCTTGCGGTAGAGGGGTTGACCGAAGATGTCAAAAAAGGTCTGGAAATGGTTCAGGATAGTCTAATCCAAGCCCTTAAGGAAGAAGGCGTTACAGAAGTTTCTATTGAGACTTTTGACCCCAACTATCACATGGCTGTTCAGACGGTTCCAACAGATGATGATAACCCAGCTGATACCATCGCTCAGGTTCTCCAAAAAGGTTATCAACTTCACGATCGTCTGCTCCGACCGGCTATGGTGGTGGTTTACAGCTAATGCTAGAGTTGCGGAAAATCACAGAAGAGAACTTTCACGAGTGCTTAGCGCTTGATTCTGGTCTTGATCAAAAGGAATTTGTGGATTCTGTGACCTATTCGCTTGCGGAAGCTTGGCTTTATGGAGACAATTTTCAGCCGCGAGCGATTTATCAGGATAGTCAGCTAGTAGGCTTTGCGTCTTTCTATGTGGGCGAGGAACATTATCAAATCATAAATTTCCTGATTGATAAAGAGTTCCACGGACAGGGTGTTGGGATAAAGGCAGCTCAGTTGTGTATTCATTATTTAAAAAATCAATACGGTGCCACTCAAATCTCCAATCCAGTTCATCAGAACCATCAGTTAGCCAAATACTTCTGGAAAAAACTGGGCTTCCAAGAATCCAGTGTTATTGAAGAAGATTACATCTTCATGAGATTAAATATTTGACCGAAATGTCATAAAACTACTAAAAACGAAAAACACACTCACTTGTTGCTCAGATAACGCGAACAAAGTGAGCCAATTCGATGCTCTCCGCCGTGGTGCTATTCGCGTAAACTTTGAGACCTTAGGCCCAAAGTTTAGTCAAAGAGATCGATGTTATCGGGCTCTGACGGCGCCACCACTTAAGGAGAGAATCAAAAAAGAAATAATAATTAAGAGGAAAAATATTATGTCAAAAATTATCGGTATCGACTTAGGAACAACAAACTCAGCAGTTGCAGTTCTCGAAGGAACAGAAAGTAAGATTATTGCAAACCCAGAGGGGAATCGTACAACGCCTTCAGTGGTTTCATTCAAAAACGGTGAAATCATTGTTGGTGATGCAGCAAAACGTCAAGCAGTTACTAATCCAGATACAATCCTTTCCATCAAATCTTTAATGGGAACTTCTGAAAAAGTAAACGCTAATGGCAAGTCATATACGCCACAAGAAATCTCTGCCATGATTCTTCAATACTTGAAAGGTTATGCAGAGGACTACCTCGGCGACAAAGTAACTAAAGCGGTTATCACCGTACCGGCTTACTTTAATGATGCGCAACGTCAAGCGACTAAAGACGCTGGTAAAATTGCAGGTCTTGAGGTAGAGCGTATTGTCAACGAACCAACAGCAGCTGCGCTTGCTTATGGTTTGGATAAGACTGATAAAGATGAAAAAATCTTGGTATTTGACCTTGGTGGTGGTACTTTTGACGTTTCTATCCTTGAACTCGGTGACGGTGTCTTTGATGTATTGGCTACAGCTGGTGACAACAAGCTTGGTGGTGATGATTTTGACGAAAAAATCATGGACTACTTGGTAGCAGAGTTCAAAAAAGAAAACGGCATCGATCTCAGCAAGGATAAGATGGCGATGCAACGTTTGAAAGATGCTGCTGAAAAAGCTAAGAAAGACCTTTCAGGTGTGACTTCAACACAAATCAGCTTGCCATTTATCACCGCTGGTGATGCTGGGCCTTTGCACTTGGATCTTACCCTTTCACGTGCTAAGTTTGATGACCTTACTCGCGATCTTGTAGAACGCACTAAGACGCCAGTTCGTCAAGCTTTATCGGATGCTGGTCTGTCAATCTCTGAAATTGACGAAGTTATCCTTGTTGGTGGCTCAACTCGTATCCCTGCTGTTGTTGAAGCGGTTAAGGCTGAAACTGGCAAGGAACCAAACAAATCAGTTAACCCAGACGAAGTTGTTGCTATGGGTGCTGCTATCCAAGGTGGTGTCATCACAGGTGATGTCAAAGACGTTGTCCTTCTTGATGTAACGCCATTGTCACTTGGTATCGAAACGATGGGCGGTGTCTTCACAAAACTCATCGACCGCAATACAACGATTCCAACTTCTAAGTCACAAGTTTTCTCAACTGCTGCTGACAACCAACCAGCTGTAGACATCCATGTGCTTCAAGGTGAACGCCCAATGGCTGCTGACAACAAGACTCTTGGACGTTTTCAATTGGCAGATATTCCAGCAGCTCCTCGTGGTATTCCACAAATCGAAGTGACCTTTGATATTGATAAGAACGGTATCGTGTCTGTTAAGGCTAAGGATCTTGGTACGCAAAAAGAACAAACCATCGTGATTCAATCTAACTCTGGCTTGACTGATGAAGAAATTGACAAGATGATGAAAGATGCGGAAGCAAACGCTGAAGCTGATGCGAAACGCAAAGAAGAAGTTGACCTCCGAAACAATGTGGATCAAGCCATCTTTGCAACTGAGAAAACGCTCAAAGAGACTGAAGGTCAATTTGAAGCAGAGCGCGAAGCAACACAAACCGCTCTTGATGAGTTGAAAGCAGCCCAAGAAGCAAACAACATTGATGATATGAAGGCTAAATTGGACAATCTCAACGAGAAAGCTCAAGCCCTCGCTGTCAAACTCTACGAACAAGCTGCTGCTGCCCAACAAGCTCAAGCAGGTGCTGAAGCTCAAGCTGCTGATACAACAGGAGCAGCAGGTGGTAACGATGATGTCGTAGATGGTGAGTTTACGGAGAAATAAGACGCCATAAGTGATTGTTGCTAAAGCAACGAATCACTTAACGCCTGCTACTATTGTGTAGCAGGCTAGGCGGCTTACTAACTCGTCAGCAAAATAAAATGACTTCGTGTTGCAGGACATTTGATGGATTATTTTATTCCACGATTAGTAAAAAGAAAACCAGAGGTTGAACCCCAGCCTCTGTTTTTCGGTAGGGAGGTTCTCATGAAGAAAGTGGCTTGCCTAATTTATCCCAATTTTTCCATTTATGAAATTGCACCGTTGACCAGTAGTTTAGTCTTATCTTTTGGTGTTGAGGTGGACTATGTTGCTTCACGAAAAGATACCATTTTATCAGAAGATGGGTTATCCTGTCAGCCTACCAAATTGATTGATGAAGTTAATCTACACGACTATTCTTGCATTATTTTACCTGGGATGGCTGATTTTATCCCGGTCTTAAGAGATAAACAGTTGATAAAATTTCTAACGACCTTAAGTGATAAAGATATCGTAATAGCCGCGATTTCATCGGCACCAATTCTCTTAGCAAAAGCCGGTCTACTAGATAATAAAGAATTTACAGGTGGTATTTGGCAAAATTTCTTTGGCTATTTTGATTTTTTAAAAAGGGATAATTTTAGACCAAAATTAGTACACCAAGATAAAAATATTATCACATCGATTGGCTTTGCACATCAGGAGTTTGCAAGAACAGTGTTAGTTGCTTTGGGCTTGACAGATAATGCTAGTCAGTATTTTAGAGATCCCTGCTATCGTGATTTACGCGAAGAAGATTTGCTTTTTGCATTGTCAGATGCAGACTTTAATGAATTTAAAAGAGACTTTGAATTACAGATAGATTAGTAGAGTGACCACAGGTCAACAACGAAATGACTTCTCCATTGCCTAGATCAATGAAAGAATAAAAATTTCTAATTTTGATCTGACTAAGATTTTACAGAAAGGATATACAGTGTTCCTAGTTGGACACGGGCTGAAGCGTGTAAGATCTATTTTATAGATTTGAATACACTTGCGACTCTGCGAAAAAAGATAAACTTTACCTAGATACAAGGCATTGTCGGACAGTTTTCTATTTTTCTTTGAGTCATTTAACAGCTTAATATCATAATTTATGAACAATACAGAATATTACGATCGTCTGGGGGTTTCGAAAAACGCTTCGCAAGACGAGATTAAAAAAGCCTACCGCAAGATGTCCAAGAAATACCATCCGGACATCAACAAGGAGGCTGGTGCTGAGCAGAAATACAAGGAAGTTCAGGAAGCTTATGAGACCCTGAGTGATGACCAGAAACGTGCGGCCTATGACCAGTACGGTCCTGCTGGAGCTAATGGTGGCTTTGGCGGCGGTGGTTTCGGTGGTGGTTTTGATGGTTCAGGCTTCGGTGGCTTTGAAGATATCTTCTCCAGCTTCTTTGGTGGCGGTGGTAGTCGCAATCCCAACGCTCCGCGCCAAGGAGATGACCTCCAGTATCGTGTGAATCTCAAATTTGAAGAGGCGATTTTTGGAACGGAAAAAGAGGTCAAGTACAACCGTGAAGCTAGCTGTCGGACCTGTCATGGATCTGGTGCTAAACCAGGCACTAGTCCTGTGACCTGTGGCCGTTGTCATGGCGCTGGTGTGATTAATGTTGATACTCAAACACCACTTGGCATGATGCGTCGTCAGGTGACCTGTGATGTCTGCCATGGTCGAGGTCAAGAAATCAAGGAACCTTGTCAAACTTGTCATGGAACAGGTCATGAAAAACAAGCACATTCTGTCAATGTGAAAATCCCAGCAGGGATTGAGACTGGTCAGCAGATTCGTCTGGCAGGCCAAGGCGAGGCTGGTTTTAACGGAGGCCCTTATGGTGACCTTTACGTGGTTGTCACGGTCCAAGCTAGTGATAAGTTTGAGCGCAATGGTAGCACCATTCTTTATAATCTGGATATCAGTTTTGTTCAGGCAGCGCTGGGAGACACTGTTGATATTCCAACCGTCCATGGTGATGTAGAAATGACGATTCCAGCAGGTACTCAAACTGGCAAACGATTCCGCTTGCGTGGGAAAGGTGCTCCACAGTTGCGCGGCAGTGGTCAAGGAGACCAGTTTGTCACTGTTAATATTGTGACCCCAACCAAGCTTAATGAGGGCCAAAAAGAAGCTCTCAAAGCCTTTGCAGCAGCATCAGGTGAATCTATTCAGCCTGGTAAGAAAAAAGGATTCTTTGAATCCATCAAAGATGCTCTTGAAGGTGAATAATAGAAATGACTAGGGTTACGCATTGAGCTAGTGAGTCAATAAAACCTGTAAATCATTGGGTAAAATTACACTGTTATACTTATTTATTTTTGCCTTGTGCACAAAAAAGCTTCCCTTGCTAGATTTAAGTGAAAGATAATTCTTCACTAGTCCTAGCGAGGGAAGTTTTTATTGATATCAATGTTTGAATGGTTATCTTACAGAAACCGCTTAGGCGCGAAAGAAATTGATGATCGCCATAACACCTTCATAGATTAAGGTAAATCCGATTAAGTAGGCGACCATTAATACTGTGAGGAAAGGATTAAATAATAGGAACATTCCTAATAAGATAGTAATAACTCCGAACCATGCTAAGTGATGTCCAAACAATCCGCCACTGTTTTGAGTGAGCGAGAAGGCAATTGCTAAGCGTGAGCCTCCTTTTATGAGTAGCCAGATAGCAACAGCTGTTGGAATTCGCCAAAGAATACTAGTATCAGAGAGCATTAGCATCAAAGCAAGGATAGCAGTTGCTAATGCACTTGCTAAATCCCAACCTCTACGAAATTCCTTAGGTTGTGCGAAATAACCAAAAATATCTACAATTGCGGAAACAAACATCAAGGCAATAAAATAGATTCCGAATGTGTAAAGACTTGCGCCAGGATTTCTCAAAACTTGCCAGCCTGTGAAGAAGAGCAAGAGTCCGAGTAGAAGTGATGGCCATTTATTCCATTTCATTTTGAAACCTCCTGAAAAAATAAATTAATGATAGCTAAACAAAAACTATTTTACAATGATACTGCTTTTACAGGAGGTTGTCAACTCAAGCGACTGTTTTTTTAATATGAAATCTTTTTAAAGAAATTCTGCACCCGTACAGATTGTATTCTATTCCATTGACTCCTTTGGGAAAAGGTGTAAAATAGTCTTTATGACAAGATATAAAGCGATTATTTCTTATGACGGGACTTTGTTTTCAGGCTTTCAGCGCCAGCCTGAAGCCAGAACTGTTCAGGAAGAGTTGGAAAAAACGTTGACCAAGCTCAATCGTGGAGAGGCTATCACGGTTCACGGAGCGGGCCGGACTGATGCTGGTGTCCATGCTTATGGTCAGGTTGTTCATTTTGATTTGAAAGAAGCTCGAGACTTAGAAAAGCTCCGCTTTGCACTGGACACTCAGTCACCAGATGATATTGATGTGGTGGCTGTGGAGCAAGTGGCAGATGATTTTCATTGTCGCTACGCTAAGCATAGTAAGACCTATGAGTTTTTAGTGGACAATGGCCGTCCTAAGAACCCTATGATGCGCCATTACGCGACCCACTACCCCTACAATCTTGATTTAGCGTCTATGCAGGAGGCCGTTAAGGATTTGATTGGCACTCATGATTTTACAGGATTTACCGCGTCGGGAACTTCCGTAGAGGATAAAGTGCGGACGATTACACGGGCTGAGGTAACAAGAGATACTAAGACGGGCTTTCTGGTCTTTACCTTTTCGGGCAATGGTTTTCTCTATAAGCAGGTTCGCAATATGGTCGGCACCTTGCTCAAGATTGGCAATGGTCGCATGCCTGTCAGTCAAATCAAGACCATTTTGGCGAAAAAAGACCGCCATTTGGCAGGTCCGACAGCAGCTGGCAACGGGCTTTACCTCAAGGAGATTATTTATGAAGACTAACTACATTTTAGCGATTTCAGGCAATGATATTTATAGCGGAGGCGGGCTTTATGCAGATTTAGCAACCTATACGGCGAACGGATTGCATGGGTTTGTGGCAGTGACCTGCCTGACCGCTATGACTGAGAATGGTTTTGACGTTTTTGGGACCGACCCGACCGTCTTTGGTCACCAATTGACTAGTCTCAAGGACGTGCCTTTTTCTGGTATTAAACTTGGTCTTTTGCCTAATGTGGAAATAGCAGAGCAGGCACTAGAGTTTGTCAAGGCGCACACGGACATTCCAGTGGTGCTTGACCCTGTCTTGGTCTGTAAGGAAAGCCACGATGTGGCAGTCAGCGTTCTTCGCGATGAGCTGATCAAGTTTTTCCCCTATGTGACCATTATCACACCAAATTTAGTCGAGGCTGAAATTCTATCTGGGCAAACTATTAAGACTTTGGAGGACATGAAAAAGGTTGCGCAGGTCCTGCATGGCTTAGGGGCGCAGCACATCGTCATCAAGGGTGGCAATCGTTTCAGTCAGGAAAAGGCTATCGATGTTTATTATGATGGGAAGGAATTTACTATTTTAGAGCAGCCCTTGCTTACGACTAATAATGTCGGAGCTGGTTGCACCTTTGCCTCCAGCATTGCCAGCCAACTCGTTTTGAAAAAATCAGTTTCAGATGCGGTAGCTATCTCTAAAGACTTTGTTTACCAAGCTATTCGCCATTCAGACCAATATGGAGTGAAACAGCATTATGCGCAAGACTAAAACTAAGGAATTAACCCTGCTAGCTATCCTAACGTCTCTCACAATCGTGCTAGGATTTTTTGGTAGAATCCCTACACCGACAGGTGTGACGACCCTGCTGGATGTTGGTATTTACTTTACAGCTTTCTACTTTGGAAAGGAACACGGTGTTGTGGTCGGTGGTGTGGCAGCCTTTCTCTTTGATTTGTTGGCTGGCTACCCGCAGTGGATGGTTATCAGTTTACTCGCTCATGGTGGGCAAGGCTATTTGGCAGGCCTTTCAGGCAAGAAACATTTGCTAGGTTTTTTGCTGGGAACTATTTTTATGGTTGCTGTTTATTTTATAGCGTCAAGTCTGATGTACGGTATGGGTGCAGCAACAGCTGAGGTTTTGACGAATACCATGCAAAATGTGGTCGGGGTAATTGGTGGCTATTTATTATGTGCGACATTTGGGAAGATAAGGGGTGAAAAATCCGATGAATCTTGAAAGATTGAAAGAGCAGACAGATGTGATTTTGCGAGATATTTTGGAGCGCAGCGGGATTCAAAAGGGGCAGATATTTATTCTTGGCCTATCTTCGAGCGAAGTAGCTGGTGGAATCATCGGTAAAAATTCTAGTCGTGAAATCGGTCAAGTGATTGTTAAGACCATTTTAGATGAGTTGATGTCTCGTGGGATTTATCTGGCTGTCCAAGGTTGTGAACATCTCAATCGAGCCTTGGTTGTCGAGAGAGAATTGGCACTCCAAAAAGACTTAGAAATCGTCAGTGTCCTACCGAGCTTGCATGCGGGCGGAAGTGGGCAGCTAGCAGCCTTTGACTATATGGTAGATCCGGTAGAGGTTGAATTTATCACAGCGCATACAGGTCTAGATATTGGAGATACAGCTATTGGCATGCATATCAAGCATGTGCAAGTGCCGCTGCGTCCCATTCAACGTGAACTCGGTGGTGCCCATGTGACTGCCTTGACAACTCGGCCTAAGTTGATTGGTGGGGCTAGAGCAAGTTATACAGCAGATGCTATTCGGAAATTTTAAGGACCTTTGACCGTAGTGGTCGAAGGTCTTTAACAAATAAAAAATGCTGACCTCTCAAAGTAAGTTATAGGATTTATCACACTGGAATTTAATCTGAGAAAACCGCACCAATTCAACAGAATGTCGTCTCAAAGTAAGTTCTACCTTATTTTTTTGTCTCAGCCTAATTTCTAGTTTTCTGTCCAACCTAGAACTTACTTTGAGATTTAACTCAAATAAAAAATAGGATTTATAGACGACAAAAATGTTGACGCTTTCATAATTATCGTGTATAATAGTCTCAGAAGTTAGGCATGTGACTGGTAAAGCAGGCAGGACCTTTATAGAACAATACAGATTTTTTGTGTTGCTCTATAGGGGTTCTTTTGTTTTGGTTGGATGCCTGATAAAAAAATAAAAAGGAGAATCTTTATGGATTATAAACAAACAGCCAAAGAGATTGTGGCAAATATTGGTGGTAAAGGAAACGTTACCCATTTGGAACATTGTTCGACTCGTTTACGCTTTACATTGATTGATAATTCAAAAGCAAATGTAGCTGCTCTTGAAAAAATTGACGGGGTTATGGGAGTCCGTCAAAATGCACAAACGCAGATTATTATTGGAAATGAAGTCAACGAAGTATATGATCAAGTTCAACCCTTGTTGGGCAATCTTTCAAATAATACTTCGTCAGGCAAGGGACAAAAACAAAGTTGGGGAGCAATTTTCTTAGACTTCTTAGTTGCAGTTTTTCAACCAGTAGTACCTGCAGTAGCAGGTGGTGGCGTGCTTAAATCCGTTCTCATGTTGTTTGCGTGGATTGGCTGGATGGACAAGACTTCCATTACTTATACAATTTTCAACCAAATTGGTGATGCCCCTCTCTATTTCTTGCCTCTTTTAGTCGCTTACAATACTGCTAAAAAATTGCGGGTTAACGAATTAGTGGCTGCGTCAGCAGTAGGAGCGTTACTTTTACCAAATATGACTGCCATGTTGACAGAAGGACCCCAGTTGTTCGGATTCACCATTCAAAATATTGCCTATCCTTATCAAGTATTCCCGGCGATCTTGTCAACCTTGTTTTTTGCTATGTTGGAAAAAGTATTAACTAAATATACTCCAAAACCAATTAGAATTTTCTTTGTACCAATGGTAGCATTGGCAATAACGGTACCAGTGACTCTCCTGATTTTAGGCCCTCTTGGTTTTAACCTGGGTCAATTACTGGCGACAGCTGTTGTTACTCTTCATCATACACTTGGCTGGTTAGCAACAGGTATTCTAGCTGCTATCTTACCATTTATGGTAGTGACAGGTATGCATAAAGCTATGTTACCATACGCTATTGAAGCGATGAAAGCTGGATTTGAAACGCTTTATTTACCAGCATCACTTGCCCACAATATTTCAGAATCAGGAGCAACGTTTGCAGTCGCTTTGAAAACTAAAGACACAAAGCTCCGTGCTACAGCAGTTTCTGCTGGTATTTCAGCATTATTCGGAATAACTGAACCTGCTCTTTATGGTGTTACCATTCAACATCGTAAGGTTCTTTACAGCGTTGTTGCTAGTTCTTTCTTTGGTGGTATTGCCATTGGCTTGACAGCTCTAAAAGGATTTGCGCTAGTTGGTCCTGGTTTGGCAACAATGACAATGTATATTGATCCGAATGGCGGTTCAAACTTTATGAACGCCTGGATTGCTTTTGCCATTTCAATCGTCTTATCTTTCATCTTCACTTTTATTACATTTAAAGATACGGCTACCGAAGAAATTCAAGATAAAACTGAGAAAGTAGAAGTGACTTTTGTTTCACCTGTTGATGGTGAAGTAGTTGCTCTTGAGAGCGTAAACGACTCTGTATTTGCATCAAAACTTGTTGGTGATGGATTGGCTATTGTGCCATCTAATGGAACTCTTTATGCTCCTGTTGCTGGAGAGATTAGTCTTGTTTATGAGACAGGCCATGCTATTGCTTTGACAGCAGAGAATGGTGCAGAAATTCTTTTCCATGTTGGCATTGATACCGTACAATTACAAGGAAAAGGATTTTATCCTAAGGTTGAAGCGGGCGCTATTGTTGAGCCTGGAGATGTCTTACTTGAATTTGATATTCCAGTCATTGAAGGGGCAGGATATGATACGACGGTTATGGCTTTAGTAACAAACCAAAATGATTACGAATTGAACATTAAAAAGAGTGGTGGTCAGGTTGCTCATAGTGAAGAAGTGATGATTGTGTCACGGAAGGACGAGGTGAAATAAATGCCAGAATCTATTTTTCCAAAAGATTTTTTATGGGGTGGTGCCGTGGCAGCCAATCAGGTTGAAGGAGCTTGGAATGTTGCCGGTAAGGGGTTATCAGTTGCGGACGTAGCTCTCTACAAGCCAAATGTAGATGTAAAAAATTATAAGGCCCATGTTGCCATCACATCACAAGCCATTCAAGAAGCAATGGATGATCAGACAGATACTTACTACCCAAAGCGTAGAGGAGTTGATTTTTATCATCGCTACGAAGAGGATATTGATCTTTTTGCAGAAATGGGATTCAAAGCTCTTCGCTTATCAATTGCTTGGACACGTCTATTTCCGACAGGGAAAGAACAAACAGCTAATCCGGAAGGAATTGACTTTTATAAGCGCGTTTTTGCCAAATTGAGATCGGTCAATATCGAACCAATCGTGACTCTTTCTCATTATGAGATGCCCTTATATTTAGCTGTGAGTAATAATGGATGGGTTGACCGAGAAGTAATAGACGACTTTGTTCGTTTCTGTAATGCCTGTTATGATAATTTTCCTGAAGTAAAATACTGGTTAACGTTCAATGAGGTAGATTCCATTGTTCGTCACCCTTTTACAACAGCGGGCATCATCCCGGATAAGTGTGAGGAAGGTAAAGAACTAGAGACTATTTATCGTGCACTTCATCATCAGTTGCTTGCTTCAGCTATTGTAACGCGAGACTTACATACCAAATTACCAGAAGCAAAAATGGGTTGTATGCTTACTAAATTAGAAACCTACGCCCGTACTTGTGCCCCAGAGGATGTCGAACTAACATTTAAGAAAAACCTAGATAACCATTTTTACACAGATGTACAGGTCTTTGGTGAGTACCCACGCTTAATTCTTCGTCGAATGGATTTAGAAGGGATTGATTTAAATATCCAACCAGGGGATTTAGATATTATGAAGGAGAATACTGTTGATTTTGTAACCTTCTCGTACTATATGTCTATGACTGAATCTGCTGACCCAGATGCCGAGCGAACCCCCGGAAACACAGTTTTAGGTGTAAAAAATCCCTATCTTCCATCAACGGACTGGGGGTGGCAAATTGATCCTAAGGGTCTTAAAATCTCCCTTTTAGAACTTTATGATCGCTATAAAAAACCTCTTATGATTGTAGAAAACGGGATGGGTGCAAAAGATATTCTTGAAGAAGATGGCACGATTCATGACCTCTACCGCATTGATTATTTCCGAGCCCATTTTGAACAAATGCGTGAAGCGGTTAATGAAGGTGTGGATCTCATTGGATATACCAGTTGGGGTTGTATCGATTTAGTGTCAGCAAGTACTTCTCAAATGTCAAAACGATACGGTTTTATTTACGTTGATGCAGATGATGAAGGGAATGGCACTTACGATAGATTTAAGAAAGATTCCTTCTACTGGTACCAGAAGGTAATCCGAACGAATGGTCTTGATTTAAATTAGAATCGTGTGTTATAGTATAAATCAATTATTTAAAGTGGGGATAGAGGATGATTATCAAAAAGGTATTGAATTCTAGCGTAGTTTTAGTGGACGATGAAGGGATTGAAAAAATTGCGTTAGGAAAAGGGATTGGTTTTGGGAAAAAGCAAGGTGAAACCGTCCTAATCTCTAGCATTGATAAGTTATTTCAATCAGTCAATACCCCTCAAGCTCAACACCTACTAGGTTTATTAAATGAAGTACCATCTATCTATTTTGATTTAGCTCAAGATATTATTGAACAAGCAAAGCAAGTGCTGAATACTCCTTTACAGGATTCACTTTGGATTGGACTTACAGATCACATCTACTTTGCAGTTGAACGTTTTGAAAAAGGATTCGTCTTTGATAACAAAGTTTTCTGGGAAATAAAATCTTACTATGGTAAAGAATATCAAATAGGTTATTATGCTATCAAACTTCTTAATAAGACCTTTAATATTTCCTTGCCAGAAGCAGAAGCTGCCAATATCGCTTTTCATTTTATTAATGCCCAGCAAAGTTCTGACAAAAGTGATGCAAGTCGCATCGCTAAGTTGATTGGGGATTTGGAAACTTTAGTGCGATATTCACTGAATGTGCACTTCAAAAATGATGAAATAAGTTACCAACGTTTTATCACGCATATTCGATTCTTCGCGGAACGCTTTTTTGCGGATAAGATGCTTCAAGACGGTAATCAAGCTCTATTTGACCAAATCTGTCGAACAATGCCAGAGGGAATGAGGCAGGCAACTAAAATTCAAACCTATTTGGAAGAACACTACAATAAAACCATTACGATTGATGAGTTAACCTATCTAGCGATTCATTTTGAAAGGCTTACTCGTAAGAGATAAATCAAGAATAGATTGGTTCGCAAACACGAATATGCTATGCTGTAGCATGGAAGCCCATACAATAAAACTTTAGATCTTAACCTTTAAACCTTTAAACTGTTGATATGTGTCAAAAAGGGGAGACTAAAGTTACTGGCTTTGAGATGTCTCAAAGTAAGTTTTAGGTAACTGGAATTTTGGATGGAACAAGATTCTTTCTGGGGCACCTCTAAAAACTAAAAAAATCCAAAGAGGGTTGTTAGAAACATTATCAAATCAACAATCTATTTTGTCCAAATGAGTTTTTTAGAGGTGTCTCCTACTTATGTGGATAATGTTTTGGTTGAAAATCAGGGCAACCAGAACTTGTCTTGATTCTCTATGCTTTAGCTGAAAACTAGGCAGCTTTTAGAGAAATCAGCAAATACCAAGGTCTACTAGACTTGGGCCTTGAAGTGTCTGGTGCTAAATTGACCGATCTAGAAATCGCTGCCCAAGCACAGGACTTTATCAAGTCACTCCGCAATGAGCAACAAGAAGCGCTTCTTTAGCGATTCAAAGAAACCAGTCCAGAATTCGGGCTCGATGAGCATTTTGAAGATCTTGCTGGTGTTGTGCACGAAGGATGCATTGATGAGGTGCTTATCTCCAACGACCTCATTCAGGAAGGCAACATCTCAACCGATGGTCGCTTTGAGGGTGAAAAAGGCAATTTTGTTAAGCAGATTATCTTGTGTGTGCTGGCTTCATCTGGCAAAGTTTATATCCTATATGCTGAGCAGATGGCTGAAGGCAAAGGAGGCCGTGCTCGCTTGTGTTATTAAGATGATAGAGCTGAACAGGGACGAAAGTCCTAGCATTTTAAAAATTTCACCGTCAATGAAATAGACGCAGGGGCTGAGACTACAAAATCGATTTCTTCGAAATTATGATTTTTGTCTTACTCCTGCTTTGCTTTTTGCTGAATGGTCTGGATTTTGCTAAAATAGTTCTATGTTAGATTTACAAGATTATGGCATTACGATGTGGCCAGAAGACAAGATTATTGCCTTTCGTAAGGCGCTGTTAGACTGGTATGATGCCAACAAGCGTGACTTGCCTTGGCGCAGGACGACGAATCCTTACTATATCTGGGTTTCAGAAATTATGCTCCAGCAGACTCAGGTGATCACAGTGCTTCCCTACTTCGAGCGATTTTTAGACTGGTTTCCGACTGTGGCTGATTTGGCTAAGGCCGAGGAGGAGCGCTTGCTCAAAGCTTGGGAGGGGCTGGGCTATTATTCTAGAGTGCGAAACATGCAGGCAGCAGCCCAGCAGATTATGACTGATTTTGATGGCATTTTTCCTCAGACTTACGAGGCAATTGCCAGTCTCAAGGGAATCGGTCCCTATACAGCAGGTGCTATCGCAAGTATTGCTTTTGGCTTGCCAGAGCCTGCAGTTGATGGCAATGTCATGCGGGTTATGGCTAGATTGTTCGAGGTAGATTATGATATCGGCAATCCCAAAAATCGAAAAATCTTCCAAGCTATAATGGAAATACTGATTGATCCGGCGCGCCCAGGAGACTTTAATCAGGCCTTGATGGACTTAGGAACGGACATTGAGAACCCTAAAAATCCTCGACCGGAAGAAAGTCCAGTTAAGGACTTTAGCGCAGCCTACCAAAATGGGACAATGGCTAAGTATCCTATTAAGGAACCTAAGAAAAAGCCTCGCCCTATCCAGATTCAAGCCTTTGTCATTCGCAATCAGGATGGTGACTACTTGCTGGAAAAAAATAAGCAGGGTCGTCTCTTGGCAGGCTTCTGGTCTTTTCCAATCCTAGAAACTCAGCTCGTCAGCCAACAGTTGAACCTCTTTGAGCAAGAGCAAGAAGTGGTTATGGAAAGCTTGTCTCAGACAACAACTTTTGAGGAAAAATACCAGCTGACTCCCGACTGGTCTAATCAGACTTTTCCCACGGTTAAGCATGTTTTCAGTCATCAGAAGTGGCAGATTGAATTGATTGAAGGAGTGGTTGTGACTGATCAGCTACCAGCAGACTACCAATTGGAGTGGGTTGGACTAGAAGACTTTGAAGCCTATCCCTTTGCAACTCCTCAGAAGAAAATGGTTGAAGCCTATTTGGCAGGACTTTCTTGAATCAAGGCTTTATGCCTAACGAATAATATTTTCTAAGTAGGGTGGTATGGACACATGGAAAACCTAATTGCTGCAGTCTTAATCTTTAGTGAAGCCCTTGTTTTGCATTCGTTTTGTTCGTTACACCTTTAATTAGAAGTTTCAGGAGTACGAACTGTGATTTTGATTGTGTCGTCATTTAAAGGTTACCTTAAAATTGAGTTAGCCGCGCAGCTTTTTTTCCAAAAACTAGCAAAAACCTTTGAAAAATCGCTGTCTTATGGTAGAATTGTAAGGTATGTAATAAAATTTAAGGAGAGACATCAATGTCTGTATCATTCGAAACAAAAGAAACAAACCACGGTGTGTTGACTTTCACTATCGCACAAGCGGATATCCAACCTGAGTTGACGAAAGTTTTCAACAAAATGAAAAAGGATATCGCAGTACCAGGTTTTCGTAAGGGTCACCTGCCACGTCCTGTCTTCAACCAACGTTTTGGTGAAGAAGCGCTTTACCAAGACGCTTTGAACAACCTTTTGCCAGACGCTTATGAAGCAGCTGTTAAAGAAGCAGGTATCGAAGTGGTTGCACAACCAAAAATTGACATCGCTTCTATGGAAAAAGGTCAAGATTGGACTATTACTGCTGAAGTTGTCACTAAGCCAGAAGTGAAATTGGGTGACTACAAAAACCTTGAAGTCTCTGTAGAAGATACAAAAGAAGTCACTGATGAAGAAGTTGATGCACGTCTTGAGCGCGAGCGTAACCGTTTGGCTGAATTGGTGATCAAAGAAGATAAGGCTGAAAACGGCGATACTGTTGTGATTGACTTTGTTGGTTCTGTTGATGGTGTTGAGTTCGACGGTGGCAAAGGGGATAACTACTCACTTGAACTTGGTTCAGGTTCATTTATCCCAGGCTTTGAAGACCAATTGGTAGGTCACGAAGCTGGCGAAACGGTTAATGTTGAAGTAACTTTCCCAGAAGACTACCAAGCAAAAGACTTGGCTGGCAAAGATGCTGTCTTCGTGTCTACTATCCACGAGGTGAAGACTAAGGAAGTTCCAGATTTGGATGACGAATTGGCTAAAGACTTGGATGAAGAAGTGGAAACACTGGACGAGTTGAAAGCTAAGTACCGTAAAGAATTAGAAGCCAACAAAGAAGAAGCTTACAATGACGCGGTAGAAGCTGCAGCGATTGAACTTGCAGTTGAAAATGCTGAAATCGTTGATCTTCCAGAAGAAATGGTTCACGAAGAAGTACACCGTGCGATGAACGAATTTTTAGGTAATATCCAACGTCAAGGAATCACTCCAGAAATGTACTACCAAATCACTGGTACAACTCAGGACGATCTTCACAAGCAACATGAAGCTGATGCTGACAAGCGTACGAAAACTAACCTTGTTATTGAAGCGATTGCTAAGGCAGAAGGTTTTGAAGCAACTGACGAAGATATCGAAAATGAAATTCAAACATTGGCTAACGAATATGGTATGCCAGTTGAGCAAGTGCGTAGCCTGCTTTCTGAAGATATGTTGAAGCATGATATTGCTATCAAGAAAGCGGTAGAAGTAATCACAAGCACCGCTAAAGTAAAATAAGATTTTAAAGAAACTGGCAAAAAGTTAGCTCTTGCCAGACGACATTAATCATAAAACTGCATGGAAACAACGTTTGTTGAACGTAGCCTTCATGCAGTTTTTTTGTTTTTAGAGTTTTTGTTGTTAAAGTAAGCCCGATGAAGCAGGAGAAAACCCATGAAGAAAAATTCCTTTCATTTTTTGAAATAGCAAAAATCAAAGAAAGTGCTGATTTTCTATCGAATAGGAGGTTAAAAGTCCCTCGATATATATTTTCCTGTTTTCAAAATTTTCCCTGCATTTGGCGTGTTAGGGAGCTATGAATCCCTTTTCAAATCTCTCAGAATTTGTTATAATAAAATGTAATAGAAAGCGATTTCAGAAACAAACTCAAGCTAAGGTACTTGATGGAATACGTGACTTCTCTTGTGTCCAAAGAATCATCAGTCACTCTCTTGTTTTCTGACATATTTTAAACGCCTTTGTATCTTGACTAAGGAGGGCTTATGAAAGTTAAAGAAATTATGACGATTTTAGAAGATATGAAAGTGGCAGTCTTTGCGACGGTGGATAAAGATGGTCTTCCTCATGCCCGCCATGCTCATATAGGAGTAGCCAATGAACAAGGGGTCTTCTTTATGACTGGTACAACCACGAACTTTTATCGTCAAATGCTCGATACAGAGCATGTAGCTATTACAGCTATGTCTCAAGAAGATTATCTGATTCAGGTTATTCGGATTGAAGGACGCGTTAAGCAGCTTGGACGCGAGCGACTGGAGGAGTTGCTTAAGGATAATCCCTATGTCAACTACGTCTATCCGAGCAAGGAGGACCAGGAAGGCGTTCAAGTTTTCCAACTCTACGAAGGGCAAGGCTTTTATCACAGCCTAACTCAAGGGCATAAGTATGTTTTTACTGTTGGCTGTGAGAACGGCGCAACAACAAGAACGATTGTTTAAGCGTATCAATTGATATGAAGGACTGACTTCGGTCAGTTTCTTTTTTTGAAATTTTTTCAAAAAAATGTAAAACACGCTTGACAAAAATAAGGGATGAAAATCCTGCTTGATTAAGAGAGGAGGGGCTGCTGGAAAATCATATTCAGGCTCTGCGTAAAGCACAGAAACTGAGTCAGGCCGAACTGGGCTGATGAACTTAGTGTGACGAGACAGACCATTATTTCACTCGAAAAAGGCCGCTACAATGCATCGCTTGAGCTGGCTTATAAGATTGCAAAGTTTTTTAATACCACTATCGAAGACATTTTTGTTTTTGATGAGTTGAATGAGGATTAGGTGGAGGATTATATGTTACAAAAATTATTGGTATCAAATCAAAAGAAGGATAAGAAAAGTTTTGAGAAGTTTTTACGTTATCTACTGGTTGGTGCAGTAGGGTTGAGCTGTGTATTGGCGATTCTAGCTGTTACACTTGAGGTAGAGTCTTTTTCAAAAGGGATGCTTGTTGGTATGGGTGTTGGATTTTTGATCATTTCAGGCAGAATTTTTTGGATTTTAAAGCATCCTAAACTGTTAAACGAAGAATATATTAAAACATACGATGAAAGAAATCAGGAAATCAGGAAATCACTCGGATGGCTAGTTCGTTGACGCTGATCTTAGCTATACTGATCATTGTCGTTTTGCTGCTTCTAGACGCCTTTGCAGGAATAGTCTTGGATCCTCGCTTGTTACTGATGATTATGCTGTATGCGCTGTTCTTAGGTTTTGTCCTTATCAAAGCCTTGTTACAATCTATTTTATAAATAAGGAGTCTCTATGTTCTGGGAAAAACTAAAATTTGTCTTACATGCGATTGCTTTGTTTATCGTGTATCAATTACCATCATTCTTTTTAGGGATTGCATTGGCTGTAGCGGGTCAAGGAAGGATGGCAATAGGGCCAGTGATTTTTGTAGTTATTGGCTTACTTCTCGTTTTTGTCATCGCTGGCTGTATTGTTTATGCTTCTAGGATGGGCTTTTGGGAGCCTAAAGCTCACTATTTCAAACCCCAAAATTTAGCGATTATAGGCCTAGGTTATTTGGTAATCCTAGGGCTGAATATTGCTATCAGTTATCTTTTCAATGTTCAAACGACAAGTAATCAGGAGGTCGTTGAGGCGCTGGTTAAGGTGGTGCCCCTGCCTCTATACTTCCTGTTGCTGGTCGTTACTGCGCCGATTTGCGAGGAAATTATTTTTAGAGGGATTGTCTTTAAAAAGCTGAGTCCGAATAATATTTTAGTAGCCTACCTAGTCAGTATCGTAACTTTTGCTCTGGTGCATATGCCTACTGACTTAGGGAGTTGGTTGGTTTATCTTTCCATGGGAGGGGTGTTGAGCATTTCTTACTACCTCAGCAAGTCTTTGGAAGTGCCCATCGCTGTTCACATGGTTAACAATTTTATCGCCTTTCTTAGTATTATCTTCCTCTTGTGATAGCTTGCTATTTGCCTCTTCATGTGCTATCTTAGTATGGTAACTGTTCGTGAAGGAGTGCTTATGAAGACTATTTTATCTAAGGCTAAAGGCATTGGGGTTTGTTTCTTGCTTTTGGTCATGTCCCAATTTGGTGGAACGCTGATTCTGTTCCAATCGGAGTCTGGAACTGGTTTTACGATTATGGAGACTCTATTGATTACTAGTCTTATGCTGGGCTTGTGCTGGTCTGCTATTGCCTATGCTTACCTTAAAGGTTGGCTCAGTTTATCAATGAATTGGCTGACGTCAAATCATTTGAAATTACTAGTGCTCTCCTATCCTGCTATTTGGGGTATTTCTCTTTTGGGTTCCGTGATTATGGAAAGTCAGGGAGCGACCGAGATGGCCAATCAAGAAACTCTGGAAAATCTCTTTACCACGATTCCGGTTTTTTTAGCCATGATTATGGTGGTGGTTTCGGCTCCGATTTTTGAAGAAATTCTTTGTCGTGCAGCTATTCCAGACTTGCTCTTTCCCAAATTTCCTAGGATAGGCCTGCTAGTTGGCACGATTTTCTTTGCTTGGCTGCACGGGCCCAGCCATATTGGTGCTTGGGTTATCTACTTTGGTATGGGTGCAGTCTTTGCCTTTCTGCGGTACAAGACAGGCCGCTTGGAGCTTGCGATAGCGGCTCACATGCTTTGGAATGCTGTTGCTCTGGCCATGTCTTATTTGGTCTAGGGGTCAGAAGCTCTAGCAATGCTAGCTGTCTGCTAAGCTATTGTCAAAAAAGAAAGAGGCTGAGCAAAAAAGCTAACCTCACCTCTCATCGTTTGTGTAAAACTCTCATCGCAGTGGTTGATTGGCAGATTTGTTCGTGTTTTACACTCCAAATCCGGCCTAATCAACTGTGCGGGGGTGGGAAAACGAACTCTTTTTTGATTGCTCGAGTTCTTTCCCACTCCCATTTTAATATTTGGTAATGGTTTCGTAGGTGGAGCGGTCGAGGTTTTTAACGATAGCTTGGAGATAGGCCTGAGCTTGGTCAAAGTCCTCTAGACTGAAGAGGGTTTGATGGGAGTGGATGTAGCGCGCTACAACACCGATGGTGGTTGATGGGATGCCATGATTTTTGAGGTGAGCAGCTCCAGCATCGGTTCCACCCTTAGAAGCAAAGTACTGATACTTGACGCCAGCATCTTCGGCAGTTGTCATGAGGAAATCACGCATGTCTTTGAGCATGACATGGCCTGGATCATAAAAGCGGAAAAGAGTTCCACCACCAAGTTGACCTTGGTCTCCGTAGACATCACCAGCGGCTGAGCAATCGACTGCTAAGAAAATGTCGGGATTAAATTTAGTCGTTGAGCCATAGGCTCCCCGTAGGCCAACTTCTTCTTGAACGTTAGCCCCAGCAATCAGGGTATTTGGCAGGGATTGGCCAGCTAGATTTTCCAGCAGTTCAGTCACCATGAGAAGACCGAAGCGGTTATCCCAGGCTTTTGAGATGACATGTTTACCATTAGCCGTCAGGATAGCCTCAGTTTGCGGTACGATGATATTGCCAGGTTGCACGCCGAAGCTTTCTGCCTCGGCTTTATCAGTGAAACCTGCGTCAAAGACAATATCCTCGATTTTGGGAGTAGCAGAAGCTCCTAAATGGGGAGGAATCGAACCAGAGATGACAGGGATTTTAGTGCCCTTGCTAGTGTGCAGGCTAAAGCGCTGGGCGCTAACCACCATAGGATTCCAGCCGCCGATTGCTACTACACGGAAGGTGCCGTCAGGTTTGATTTGATTGACCATGAAGCCGACTTCATCCATGTGGGCAGCTACCATAAGACGAGGTGCATCTGTAGCAGAGCTCTCTTTAATCCCAAACAGACCGCCAAGTCCGTCAGTTTCAATGCGATCCACATGAGGTGAGATTTTTGAACGAAGAAAATCACGAACCTCGTGTTCATAGCCAGCTAAGCCTTCTAGGGCGGTTACTTCTTGAATTTTTTGAAATAAATCAGACATAATAACTCCTTAGTTAAGATATAGAAAGTTCGCTAGGAAAAGCGTAGAAAGTGATGTAGACTCAAGGGAACTCACACATTTTCCTTCGAACGTCATCAAAGAAAAGTTTCCTGTATCTATTTTAGCATTTTTAAGCTAAAATGTGGGATTTTTATGTAAAGAGATAGAACGATACTCTCGTTTGAATCTACACAGTTTGTTTTAGAAAGCCATTCTAAACGTAATATACATCAGTCTTAGCAACTCCAATAGACTGTTCTTGGCGATAAATGCTTGCACCTTATGGCCATAAGGCCTTGATTTATGGTATAATTTTCTTATGAAAAAACAGAGTCAAATGAAATTAACGATTATGATAGCAGGGCTTACCATGGCAGCTCTAGCCTTGGGAGCGAAAATGTATCTAGATGAGCAGCGCGAGGAGCATCTAGCCCAAGTCGTGCGTGAGGTGCGCAGATTATTTGCAAGCATGGGCGAGATTGCCACAGTCTACATTGATCAGACGGCCTCTGACAGAGTGCAGACCAAGGGCGGTGTGGTCATGGCAGATGGAGTCGTCTATCTTTTTGAGTACTTAGCTGGTGAGATTTTTTATCAGGAGGAAAGCCTATGATACAGCCGAAAACCTTAGAAGAAGTCGCTGACTTGATCGAGACAGGGCAACGCTTGGTCTTCGTTTTTATGGCGGACTGGTGTCCGGATTGTCACTTCATAAAACCCCATTTACCAGAGATAGAAGCGGCCTTTCCCGAGGCGACCTTTGTCGAGCTGGACCGTGATGCCTTCATGCCGTTGGCGCAGAAATGGGATATTTTTGGGATTCCTAGCTTGGTCGTGATTGACCAAAAAAGAGAAGCGGGACGTCTGGTCAATAAGGCCAGAAAAACGAAGGCAGAGTTATTAGCATTTTTAGAAGGATTGGAAAATAAATGATTTTTACATACAATAAACCCTATGTGGGCGATGTGTTGATGGTGATTGTGGCGGACAGCCAAGGACAAAAAGTAACCAGCGAGCGTAAAGGCCAAGTGGCGGTGATTCGTCGACAGTCAGATCAGCAGGTGGTCGGTGTTAATATTTTCGATGTATCAGAAGTGATTAGCATTGATGGTCAAGGTCAGGTCAGCCTTTCAGAGGAAGACTTGGCTGCCCTCAATAACCTTATTACTGAAGCTGGCTTTGAGTTGGTCTTAGAAAGTGCTGGTGCTCCTAAGTTTGTGGTCGGTGAGATTGTGGCGATGGAAGCCCACCCAGATAGCGACCACCTCAATATTTGTCAAGTCGCAATTGGTACTGACCAGCCAGTCCAAATCGTAGCTGGCGCACCGAATGCAGCAGTCGGCCTCAAGACTATCGTAGCTCTACCAGGAGCCATGATGCCAAATGGCAACCTTATCTTTTCAGGTGAATTGCGTGGTGTGGCCTCCCATGGCATGATGTGTAGTCCTCGCGAATTAGCCCTGCCAAACGCTCCGCAAAAACGTGGGATCATTGAGCTAGCAGCAGACATCGCAGTCGGTGAAGCCTTTGACGCCAGTAAACACTGGATAGGGTAAGCGTCATGGAACTGCATTTTGGGGTCAAAGCGCTGATTGTCAACGAAGCAGGCCGATCTTAGCTATGCATAAAAAGGACAAAAATCACCTTTACTGGAGCTTCCGGGTGGTCGTATGACATTTGGAGAAACCATTGAAGAAGCGCTTGTTAGAGAGCTCATGGAAGAAACAGGGTTGTCTGTGATACCAATTAAGGTTTTGAACACTTGGAATTATATGAAGAAGACTGGTGATTTTCAGGTGGCTGGATTGATACATGCTGTCAAAGTCACTGAGTTATCGCACCTTAGATTATCAGAAGAACACGACTCTTATCAATGGCTTTCTTTTGAAGAACTGGATAAATTAGTGCCACATCTGAAAATTAGTTTATCTAAGGTTGTAGCATAATATTAGCAAGGCTGGGATAAAGGTTTTGCCTAAACGATAAAAACGAACAGAGGTAGACGGCCTGTTTCGGCTAATCAATCTTTGTTCGTTTTATATCTATTTTATCAGTGGGAACGACTGTAACAGGATAGAGTTTCTAACATCAAAATCATTTTGTTCCAGACCTGTTATAGCTTACGGTCTCTTTGGAGATTCTAAGGCATTTTTCAATGAGCATTTGAGTTGTTCTAATTCTTGGATGTTTGGCTTGGTTTTTTCAGCGTACATTTCTTCGGCTGGCAGCCACCAGACAGGTCCTTTGCCAGCCATTCCGTGATGATTAAGATCGCCAGATTTGCGCGGAAAAAGATGCCAATGTAGGTGGGCATCGCCATTCCCTAGAGATTCGATATTCATTTTTTCGGCATTGAAGGCTAGTGACACAGCTCTTGACACCATGGCCATTTCTTGCAGGTGCTTTGTCATTATCGTAGGTTCTAGATCGTAAGGTTCTCGGACATGGGTTTTGGAGAGAAAAAGGGTGTAGCCATGAAAGTGCTGGTTGTCGCCAATCACGACTAGCCGGTTTCCAGTTCTTTGACAAAGTAAGGGTTTTGATGATTCTTGATAAGGTCAATACGGTTACAGATGAGACATATGGTTTTTCCCTCACTTAATTCATTTTGTGATATTTTACCATTTTTTCGAAATTCCTACGAATTAGAAAGTAGGAGGAAAAATAATGTTAAATAAAATGATTATGATTGGGCGTTTGGTTCAGCAACCTGAGCTGCAAACGACAGCCAACGACAAGCACGTCACTCGTTTTACCATTGCTGTTAACCGCAAGTATCGTGGTCAGGACGGTGAGCGCCAGACAGACTTTATCCAGACGGTGGCTTGGGGGAAATTGGCCGAGAGTTTAGCGAGTTATGGGACCAAGGGAAGTCTGGTTGCCATTGATGGGGAATTGCGGACGCGTAAATATGAAAAAGACGGTGAGACGCACTATGTTTCAGAGGTGCTCTGCAACGGTTTCCAGCTTTTAGAAAGTCGCGCTCAGCGTGCTGTGCGAGAAAATAATGTTGGCCAAGATTTAGCAGATTTGGTCTTGGAAGAAGAACCGCTCCCTTTTTAAAATGACTTGAGAAGAGTTGCCAATTTGGCAACTTTTTTCTTGACTATTTTTGACCAAGTGATACAATAGATACTAGATTAGCACTCTAAGTAGAAGAGTGCTAATAAATGAAATTTTAATAGTATCATGGAGGTTTCTATGTTAAAACCCTTAAATGACCGAGTGGTCTTAAAAGTTGTTGAAGAAGCAGAAAAGACCGTTGGTGGCTTTGTTTTAGCGAGCGCTAGTCAAGAAAAGCCACAGGTAGCAGAAGTTGTCGCAGTTGGTCCTGGCAAGTTTTCGCATGGCAATCGTATCGAGCCTGCTGTGGCTGTCGGTGACCGAGTGGCCTTTGAAAAATTCGCCGGCAATGAAGTTAAAGATGGCGATGAGACTTATTTGATTGTCCGTGAAAAAGAAATCCTGGCAATTATTGACTAGAAACGAGGAGGTATAGAAATGGCAAAAGATATTAAATTCGCAAGTGATGCAAGAAGTGCGATGGTGCGTGGTGTAGATATTTTGGCTGATACGGTCAAGGTGACCTTAGGCCCTAAAGGCCGCAATGTGGTTTTGGAAAAATCCTTTGGCTCACCGCTAATCACCAACGATGGGGTGACCATTGCTAAGGAGATTGAGTTGGAGGACCATTTTGAAAATATGGGTGCCAAGCTTGTATCGGAAGTGGCTTCTAAAACCAACGATATCGCTGGGGATGGAACAACAACGGCGACTGTCTTGACGCAAGCAATTGTCCGTGAAGGGATTAAGAACGTCACTGCTGGGGCTAATCCGATTGGTATCCGCCGTGGGATTGAAAAAGCTGTCGCAACAGCAGTTGAAGAATTGAAAGCTATCGCTGCGCCTGTATCTGGTAAAGAAGCCATTGCACAGGTTGCGGCTGTATCATCACGCTCTGAAAAGGTCGGTGAGTACATTTCAGAAGCTATGGAAAAAGTCGGTAACGACGGCGTTATCACTATCGAAGAATCACGTGGTATGGAAACCGAATTGTCAGTGGTTGAAGGGATGCAGTTCGACCGTGGGTACCTATCTCAGTATATGGTCACTGACAATGAAAAGATGGTGGCTGAGCTTGAAAATCCGTATATTCTCATCACAGATAAAAAGATTTCCCAAATTCAGGAAATCTTGCCACTGTTAGAATCAGTTCTCCAAGCTAGCCGTCCGCTCTTGATTGTGGCTGATGATGTAGATGGTGAAGCTTTGCCAACCCTTGTTCTTAACAAGATTCGTGGGACCTTCAATGTAGTAGCTGTCAAAGCCCCAGGTTTTGGTGACCGTCGCAAAGCTATGCTTGAAGATATCGCTATTTTGACTGGTGGTACAGTGATTACTGAAGAATTAGGCTTGGAACTCAAGGATGCAACTATTGAATCTCTTGGTCAGGCTGCTAAAGTTGTCGTTGACAAGGATCATACAACTATCGTGGAAGGAGCAGGCTCAGCGGATGCTATTGCCAACCGCGTAGCGATCTTGAAGTCTCAGATCGAGACAACAACGTCTGAGTTTGACCGTGAAAAATTGCAGGAGCGCTTAGCCAAATTGTCAGGTGGTGTAGCAGTAATCAAGGTTGGTGCTGCAACTGAAACTGAGCTCAAAGAAACTAAACTGCGCATCGAAGACGCCCTCAATGCTACTCGTGCTGCTGTTGAGGAAGGTATCGTTGCTGGTGGTGGAACAGCCTATGTGACAATTCTAGCTAAGATTACTAGCCTAGAGCTTGATGGTGACGAAGCAACAGGACGCAACATCGTCCTTCGTGCTCTGGAAGAGCCAGTACGTCAGATTGCCTATAATGCAGGTTATGAAGGGTCTATCATCATCGATCGTTTGAAAAATGCTGACGCTGGTCTTGGATTCAATGCTGCCACAGGTGAATGGGTCAACATGATTGAAGCGGGGATCATCGATCCTGTCAAAGTAACCCGTTCTGCCCTGCAAAATGCAGCCTCAGTAGCTAGTCTGATTCTTACGACCGAAGCTGTCGTGGCTAACCAGCCTGAACCTGCTGCTCCAGCCCCAGCCATGGATCCCTCCATGATGGGCGGAATGATGTAGAAATCAACTAAAGAGAGTGGGATAAAAATCGGTAATTTCGCAGAAATTCGATTTTGTCGTCCCACCTCCGCACAGTTGAGTAGGGCTCTAAAAGTTGATTTATCAACGTATTAGAGCCCACTCAACCACTGCGTCTTGTCAGTAAATCTAAAAATACAGGAGGTTGGAACTACTTTTGTCCCAACCTCCTTTCTTTTATAGTTTGACCAATTTGACGCAGTAGTTGTCTGTCTTATAGAATGCTGATAAATCAACATTCTATAAGCCTAGTCAACCTTGCGGGGGTGAGAGTAAAATAATCCAGTGGATTATTTTAGCCCGAACCTAGAAATAAAAGAGTGAGGATAGTCGACTTCAATGAAATCACGACTTCTGTCTTACTCCTTTTGCTTTAGGCTTTAGCTCTTCCTCGGCTTTTTTAGGTGTTATTTTGACAGTTAAAACGGGATTGGTAACGATATATTTCTTTTCAACGGCATAAATGGAAAGCGTGGTTCTGACCTGTTTTGTGTAGTTTAAGGAGTGGTTTCCAAAAGTATAGAGATCATCGATAATCTTGTGGACAAGTCTTTCCTCGATTTTTCTGATCAGCATATTCCATATCATTCAGCACCTTAACCGCGCCATGATGGCTACTAGAATCGCTATTATGAAGCAATTTGATAAACAGTCTCTGCCTTACCGAATCATGAAACATCACTGGAAAATCCTACACAAGGATAGCCGAAAGCTCTCTGATAACCTCTTTTATTCTCATACTCTTCGCGAAACACGTACTCCTAAAGAAGTCGTCTAAAAGGTATTACAAGTTTCTGATGAACTGAGATATTACTATAACCTCTATCAATTGTTATTATTCCACTTCTAAGAAAAGAATGTTACTCACTTCTTTAAGCTTATTGAAAACCACAAAAACTCTGTCAATACTGCCTTCTCAAAAGTCTTTAGAACCTTTAAACATTACAAGGAGTATATCACTAGTGCCCTTGAACCTCCTTATTCAAACGCTAAACTGGAAGCTACTAATAAACTCATCAAAGATATCAAACGACAGACTTTGGAATTTAGAAATTTCAAGAACTTCAAAACTAAAATTCTTATCTCTTTAAACATCAAAAAAGAGAAGACCAACACGGGAATCCACTGAAAAAATCAATAACGGCCAAAATATTATGAACGTTGTTATCTAATATGTAGAAGTACATAATAAAAAAACGAATGATTTACAATCTTTGTACTTCAAAGAACAGTGATCATTCGTTTTTTATTGACTAATTTTTATGAGCTGTGACTTTCTCAGTGACCTCCCAACACGGTCCTCTCTCGAATTTAGCTTTTCATCACCCACTACAGTTGACAATGAGCCTTTTTAAATCAGCAAGCATTTTTTCTATCCGTAGTCCTGATATTTCAAAACCATCGCGTATTTCTTGACGTAGCCCATCAAACTTCATATCGATTTTTTCAAATCCGTGTTGGACTTCCGAATTGAGTTTATCAAACTTCAAATCTATTTTAGATTTTGTGTAAGTTTCCTACGACATAATAGAGTCCTCCATTTTGCTATTTTTATTATAGCATATTGATAAATGAATGATAGCTATAAAAGGTATCATTAGGAGTGCTCGTGCCTTCAGGAGTGAATGCGAAGAATAAAGAGAAATCGCAGGGCTACTCAATAGTCAAATTAAAATCAAAGTTTCCGGTTGCTTTTCCGTTTTTATCTGGGAAGAGTATTTGATCTGCTGGGATAAAAATTCTAGTGGCATGTATCGGATAACTTGTATTATTATCTAATACTACGCTAATATTTAAAACATATTTTTTGTTAGGGGAAACATTAAAGAAATCTACTACTGTCATATGTCATAAGCGATATTGTTCCCGGAAAGAAATCGAACCCATTAATAGTATTAAACAATTGACCTGTCTCGTTATTTATAAGTCTGACAGCAGTTATTTTTTCTTTAAACGGTTGTTGTTTCATCGGGATACTAGCCATAGCATCTCCTTTCTAAATTTTGTTTTCTGTTTTGGCGAGGAGTGTGGGGGCTTTTTGCTATTGATAATCAAAGAACGATTCCACAATAGAGTGTTTCAACGGTCTCTTTACAACCTTTAATAACAGGCCTTTATTTTCTAAGTCTTTTATTGCTGTCTTAATTCCTCTTTGAGAAAATTCGGTGTGAGATAGAACATCTAAAACTTCGTTATCAGTGATACTGGCTTCAAAATCTGTAACAAAAAGTTGAGATTGGAGAAGTAGAAACATTACAACTTTTTCGATTTCTGAAAAGTTGCTATCTTGTAGTTTCTGATGGTAATAGTATAATTTTTTCTGTTTTTCAGATAAAGTGCTGATTATCTCTGACTGCCCCTTTATGATAAAGTTGAGAGTTGTCAGAACAAAATTAGTAGCATCTGCTCTATTTAGAACATCTCCAGTCTCTGAGAAAACTTTATAATATTTTTGTTTGTCTTCGTTAATTTTTTTACTAATGACCAATCCTGAGAATTTATCCAACTTTCTAGAGAGGTATTTAGATAATATGTAGCGTCCAGTTCTTCCGTTCCCATCATAAAATGGGTGGATATTTTCAAAGAAGTAATGGGCCAAACTGGCTTTTATAAGAAAAGGTATAGTAGGTAAATTGATAAAGTCAATCCAACTTCTCAACATCTCTTTTACTTTTTTCTCATTACCTGGAGCAACGTGTTCTATTTTTCCGGTTTTATTATTGACAATCGAGACATTTTCTTTTCTAAAGAGTTCTCCATCAAGCTTATCTTCAATATCGATTTCTCCAGTAGTTA
Organism: Streptococcus merionis DSM 19192; assembly: GCF_000380085.1. Lineage (GTDB taxonomy): Bacteria > Bacillota > Bacilli > Lactobacillales > Streptococcaceae > Streptococcus > Streptococcus merionis. The sequence continues at coordinate 106,808 of NZ_KB904557.1, read as the reverse complement.
ACTCATCATATATTTCTCTAATATGTTCAAGTTCTGTAATGTGAAGAAATTTCTCATTGAGTATATTAAGATACATTCTAACAGTTGATTTGTGTTTGAAGGTTTCTTTTTTATTTTTATTGAGTGCCTCGATGGCTGCAGCTACATCTTTTCTTGTAGTCCCAATTCCTTCTATTTCGTTTGTAGAGATAATCGCGTTAAAAAGTTGCTCGTTATAAAATTGTTGATGAGCGACATCCGGTAGTTTATCGGCTAACTGTATGATTATAGTCGATTGTTCGATTATTTTTTGTGAAAGGAATTGGATTTCAAGTAAAGGTACTACGAAGAGAGAATAACTGCTACTTGCAAACTCAGTCTTTTTCATTAGATATGGATACATTTCTGTTTTGATCGTTCCGTATCCATTCAACCTATATTGATATTCATCTTCATAATTATTTGGTTGGCTATAATAAATTTTTTTAAGACTTCTATATTCCATGTCAATTCATCATTATTGACAAAAACATCATTTTGACAATAATTTCTCCTTCGTTTTTCATCATTATTGACAAAAACATCATTTTGACAATAATTAGTTTTTAAAATAGTTGCATTGTTGGCAAAAAATAGTTTTTTCAAGCTTTCCTACCTCTTCACTGGTGTAAAGCTACCAATGACATTAAAAATCTTAGAAAATGGCTGGTTCAGAAATAGCTACCTCGGCTTCTTCTTGCTCTAGGAGATCGCTAGCGTAGCGTAGGACGCTTTTTTGACCATCGGAGGATAACTGCGCTACCTTGTCGTTTATCTTGCTTAGAACGCCATTCTGAGGGGGTGAGGAGGAGTGAGGAGCGAATTCTAAATCAACACCTTCAATATATTCTGGTTTAATGTTTAATACTCTACAAATTTTGAATATCGTTTCAGCTTTTGCGTTTAAGATACCACGTTCTAGTATAGACCTCATTGTTGTATACGGGATATCGTTTTCTATTGCGAACGCTCTCACGCTTCCGTATTTATATTCTATTATCCGTTTTAATTCTGTTTCATTCATATTGATACCTCTTTACTTATTATACCATACGAAAAATCGTAGGTAAATAGAAAAAAGTAAAATTTTCTGTTGATGATGTATGAAAATTCGTATATAAAATAATCAAAATCAAGGGATTGACCAAATAAAACAAGGAGAAAAAGCAAATGGTGGATATACTGAAAAATCTACCAGAACACGATTTAGCCGTCGCACTTGTCCTGATAGGCTTAGTAAGAGAAGCTCGTTTATGGCACAAACAAGTGCTTGAGTATAAGCGGAACTTACAAAAGAAAAAGGAGGAAAGTCCGACCTCTTATCTTTAGTATGCCACCATTTGCTTAGGAAAACAATATGAAATGGTTGTTTGGTTTATTGGTAGTATCGTTTGTGGCACGGTAGATTATGAAATGGAGGAAATACGAATTAGCTATCTCTATTTTCGATTGACTTTCTATAAGATTTAGGCAAAGAATTATATATTTCGGATATTTTTTTGGGCTGAGTAATTTGACTATCTACAATTAAATTGACAAATTGTAGTAGCGACAGTGCAAGTTCTTTATTATCTTCGATATTAATTTGACCAGGGTGAACGGCGTTGTTTCCGATTACTCTAACACTGTCCAGCATTTGTTGAATTCGTACAGGCATTCCTTTTGAGACTAGATCTCCTATTTGCGCGTTTAAATCTCTACCTGTAGCGCCTAGATGAGTGACGAGCTTTTCAATGGCTAAACGAGATAGAGCGGCAGAAGCTCTAGGTGAGGCATCCAGAACTTCACCAGCTTCTTTGTATATCTCCTTTACTTCATCAGGCATATCGTTATTAGGTTTAGGTATTCCTTCAGAAATATGCGGAAAAATTAACTTAAATGAGACATCTTTGATATCTAATCTTTTGTGAGGTATATGTGCTATTGTGATTTCGTTTGTTATCCAAGCAGAAAAATCATCACATGCCTGACATTGTGCAATTATAATGAATTTGATAGAGTCATTAGCATCTCCAATTATGTCAACGGGTTCGTATCTCCATAAGTGGGAAGAAAAACCTGAACATGAAGGACACTGAAAGGCTTTAGAATTACCAGCAAATCCGCCACCTAGAGTCAACTTAGAAGAATCGAATTCCATAAGATTTCTCCAATCATTTTTGATTTTATTATACCACAGTACAGAGATAATTAAATAGCATGTGAGAGCTATGTCAAAAAAGTACTCAGACCCCTTTTTTGTTCGTTTAGCAAAAAATTTGTTCATGCTCTTCGAAAAGCAAAGTCTGATGTTATTATCCGCTGTAAAGGAGCATTGGCTCTAGTTCTAATTTTCTTATCTCATTCCAGCTGAGTACCAATCCTATTTAGAAAAGGTTAGGCATAATGTCCCCCTCCTCCCTCCCACACACGTTAAAAGGTGAAAAGCTTAACTAAAAGTACATAAATATGTTGACAAAATTGGGGGGGGGGGGGGTATAATAGCTTCAGTACAAGTTAAAAAATTCACGTTTTTTTTGCGTGTCCTAAAACCAAATTTTGTACAGAAGGAAGGTTTTTTATGACAAAAAGAAATCTTATGAGAGCGATAGTCACCTTGATGATGATTATCAGTTCTTTGCTACCCCTAGGAGCCGCGCAAGTGTCGGCTGCTACAGAAATATCTCCTCAAATAGTCGTTGATGAGTTGAGCGTCACAACGACTGATGGGAAACCTTACGGAGATTCTCAGACCAATGCTATCAGATGGTGGAGTACTTTCTTATTAAGGATGAATTGGGATGCAACCGCAGCTCAAAACAACATTAAAGAAGGTGACTATTTTATTGTACAGCTTCCAGATGAGTTCCACTTCCCTAAAAGTGGGTCTGCTAATGAATTTGACGTCTACGATGACAAAGGAAATGTAGCCGGAAAAGGGGTCATCACTCCAAAAGACGATAACTCTGGTGGAACGGTTAAGGTGACCTTTACAAAAGCAGTTGAAGGTCTCTACAATGTTAAGGGGACATTGCAGCTGAGTGCGGAATTAAACCGTCAGCGCGTTCAATCGGGATCAGAAATACCAATTTCTGTCCAAATTGGTGGGAAAGTCGTCCCGATTGAAAACGGAAAGATTCATATTGGAACTGGACCTAAAAAAATTGAAAATGAAACGCTTCATAAATGGGGCTCAGACAGTGATAAGGAGACCCTAGGGAGTGGTAAGATCTGGTGGTATGTACGTCTCAACCACAAAAAAGGGAAATTCTATCAAGCAATCGTTGGGGATGAACTAAAAGATGTTGAAGGCAAAAACCCGAGTCTGCAATACATCCCAGGTACTTTTGAGATTTATGAAGTCAATTATAACGAAATTGGTGGGAACACAGGTCGTGTTGGAGATATCATTAATTTTTCACAACATGTTCAATTCGGTCCTGACAATAAGAGCTTTACAGTTGATTTAACAAAGATCCCACAAGTGGCAGAGGGATTAAAACAGGGTAAATCTTATGAAGTCCGTTATCAATCTACCTATGTTCCAGGGACTAAAATCGCTAATTCGATCACTTTGAAGACCGAACAAGGAAACTTTAAGGTCGAACAATCATTCCGAAGTGCTGACTCAGGTGGTACAGCACAGGGCGAAAAAGGAAAAGTTAAGGTCATCAAAATTGATGCGGCTGACCCGACTGTTAAGTTGCCTAAAGCTCAGTTTGAACTTTGGGAAGCAGATGATGAGACAGGGAAAGAATTTGTAGAGAAGAAAGAAGTTATCACTACAAATGAAAACGGGGAAGGTCTCTCTCAGATGACCTTAAACCCACGAAAGAAATATATCCTAAAAGAAATCAACCCTCCGCTTGGCTATACAGTTGATAAAAATTCAACGAACGTTCCAGTTCAACCAGACCCAGATGCTGTTGTTGCACCGAATATCTTGAATAAAAAAGAAGAAACAAGCGTTTCTGGTGAGAAGACTTGGGTCAATGACGATCCTGCTAAACGTCCTGCACAGATTGAAGTACAACTCTTGGCAGATGGTGTTGAAGTTCCAGATCAAAAGAAAACAGTTACTCCTGGTGCAGATGGTAAATGGAAGTATGAATTTACAGGCCTTACCAAGTATAAGTTCGACCCAGTGGCTAAGCAAATTGTCTTGGATGAAAACGGTCAACCTGTTTTGGTAAATTACAGTGTGAAAGAAGTAGACGTTCCTGAAAACTACACTTCTGTACCAAATGGTATGAATGTGATAAACACATATACACCAAAAGAAGTACCTCTTAAATTCAAGAAAACAGATATCGCAGGTGCTGAATTAGCAGGGGCCCACTTGAAGGTTGTTAAAACTGAGGATAACTCAGTAGTTCAAGAATGGGACTCAGATGGTTCAACAAAAGAAATTACGATTCAACCAGGTAAGTACAAACTGATTGAAACCGCTGCTCCAGAAGGCTATGTTCTTGCTACAACAATCGAGTTTGAAGTGACTGACGATGGCAAAGTCATTGGTGGTAATGTCACACTTGAAGGTAGCGATCAAATTATCACAATGGTAGATGATTACAAGTACCATGATGTGACAGTGAGCAAGGTTGATCTTGGAGGTAAAGAACTACCAGGTGCAAAAGTCTCTGTTAAGTCTATTGATGGGACACCGCTTATCAAAGATGAAGATGGTACAACAAAAGCAGAAGTAGCATGGGAATCTACTGATACGCCAAAAGTCTTGAAGTTGCGCCAAGGGAAATACCTCTTCCATGAAGAATCAGCTCCAGACGGATATGTGACCGTGACAGATATTGAGTTTACGGTTGACAAAGATGGTAAAGTAACCGTTGATCGAGTTGCAGAAGACGATGTTGTGAAGTCTGAAGGTGGCAAGATTACCATTACTGACCGCAAGAAACCATCTGTGAAGACAGAAGCAAAAGTCAATAACAAAAAAGAAGACGAACCAACAGGCAAAGTTGTCTTGACAGACGTTGTTAAGTACAAAAACCTTATTAAAGGTAAAGAGTACACTGCTAAACTTGTTTGGATGAACAAGGCAACCAATCAACCATTTATGGTCAATGGTAAAGAACTCACTGCTGAGAAAAAATTCACAGCAGCAGAAGCTGATGGGCAAATCGAACTTAGCGTCACAGTCGATGCCAAAGATTTCCAAGGTGAAACAAGACTGGTTGCTTTTGAAGAAGTGTATCGTAATGGTATTGAAGTAGCCGCTCACAAGGAAATTGACGATGAAGACCAAACGGTTGTTGTCAAAACGCCAAAATCTGACTTAGGAACTGTTGCTAACGTAAACGGTAAAAAAGAAGCTGTCGCTGAAGGAACTATCAAGTTGACTGACAAAGTTTCTTACAAGAAATTGATTGTCGGCAAAGAATACAAACTCCAATTAACTTGGATGGATAAAGCTACTGGTCAACCAGTCATGGTGGATGGTAAAGCACTGACTACCGAAAAAGTCTTCACACCGACTGCTGCAAATGGTGAAGAAGAATTAAGTATAGATGTTGAGGCTAACCATTTCACAGCTGACACCCACTTGGTTGCCTATGAAAAACTTTTCCAAAACGATGTCCAAGTTGCAGCTCATGAAGATATCAATGATGCAGATCAAGCTGTCTTTATTAAAGAACGCTTCAAGCCAATTACTTTCAGCAAGACCAATCTTGGTGGTGAAGAAATTGAAGGAGCTAAGATTACCGTAAAATCTGCTGACAATTCTAAATTAATCGAAGATGATAAAGGCAAACGCGTCGCAAGCATTGATTGGGTTTCAGGTAAAACACCAAAAGTCTTGAATCTCTTGGCTGGGAAGTATATCTTCCACGAAGAATCAGCTCCAGAAGGATTCTTAACAGTTACAGATGTTGAATTTACAGTTGATAGCGACGGTAAGGTGACTGTAACGAAAGTCGCAGAAGATGACATCGTTAAGGCCGAAGGTAGTCAGGTTACGATTGCTGACCGTAAGAAACCAACTGTGAAGACTGAAGCAAAAGTCAATGGCCAAAAAGAAGCCGTGCCAACTGGTAAGGTAAACTTAACTGACGTAGTGAAATATAAAGACCTCATCGTAGGTAAGAAATATGTCGCTAAGTTGACTTGGATGGATAAGAAAACGAACAAACCATTCCTTATCAATGGTAAGGAAGTAACAGCTGAGAAAGAATTTATTGCTGGTCAAGCTGATGGTGAAATCGAACTCAGTGTCACTGTTGATGCCAAAGATTTCCAAGGCGAAACTAAATTAGTCGCTTTTGAAAAGCTTTATCAAGATAAAGTTGAAGTGGCAGCCCATGAAGATATCAATGATGTAGATCAAACGGTTGTTGTCAAAACACCAAAAGCAGACCTGAAGACAACTGCATTGGCAAATGGTGAAAAACAAACCATTGCACAAGATAAGATCGTCTTGACAGATAAAGTGGCTTATAGCAAGCTCGTTGTTGGCAAAGAATACAAACTTCAATTGACATGGATGGACAAAGATACAAAAGCTCCATTCCTTGCAAACGGTCAGCCAGTGACAGCTGAGAAAACGTTCACTGCAACATCATCAGATGGTGAAGTTGAACTTAGTGTCGAGGTGGATGCAGCTAACTTTACGAAGCAGACAACCCTAGTAGCCTTTGAAAAATTATTTAACAATAATAAAGAAATTGCAGCTCACGAAGACATCAATGATGTTGACCAAACAGTTGTTGTTGGTGAAGATTTCAAACCAGTCACAGTCAGCAAGACTGACTTGGGTGGTACAGAATTACCGGGCGCTACCATCACTGTTCGTACAGCAGATAGTTCAAACCTCATCGAAAACAAAGATGGCGGTGAAAAACTCTCTACAATCACATGGGAATCTAGCAATACGCCAAAAGTTTTAAATCTACTTCCAGGTAACTACATCTTCCATGAAGAATCCGCTCCAGACGGATATGTTACTGTTACAGATATTGAATTTACAGTTGATAAAGACGGTAATGTCACTGTAACAAAAGTTGCTGAAGATGATGAAGTGAAATCTAACGGTGGTAAAATCACGATTACTGACCGTAAGAAACCGACTGTGAAGACAGAAGCAAAAGTCAACGGTCAAAAACTAGCCGAACCAACTGGTAAAGTTACATTGACGGACGTTGTCAAATATAAAAACCTTATTAAAGGTAAGGAATACACTGCTAAACTGGTATGGATGGATAAGGCAACAGGTCAACCGTTCCTTGTTGAAGGTCAGCCGGTAACTGCTGAAACAACCTTCGTAGCCGAAGAAGCAGACGGACAAGTAGAACTCAGTGTTGAAGTGGATGCGAAATACTTCCAAGGTGAAACTAAATTGGTAGCCTTTGAAGAATTGCAACGCAATGGTATTGAAGTCGCAGCTCACAAAGATATTGAAGATGAAGACCAAACCGTTACGGTCCGTGAGCCAAAACCAGAAGTGAAAACTCTTGCCAAGGTAAACGATGCTAAGCAAGCTATCGCAACTGGTACGATTACTCTTAAAGATACAGTTTCTTATAAGAATCTAGTCATTGGTAAGACCTATACCCTTCAATTAACTTGGATGGATAAGGCAACAGGTCAACCATTCCTTGTTGAAGGTCAACCAGTAACAGTTGAGAAGACTTTTGTAGCTGAAAAAGCAGATGGTGAAGAAGAATTGTCAGTTGATGTTGAAGCGAGACACTTCACTAAGAAGACAACCTTAGTAGCCTTTGAAAAACTTCTCTTGGACGGCGCTCAAGTTGGTGGACACGAAGATATTAACGACGTTGACCAAGCGGTTGTCATCGTTGAAGACTTTAAGTCAATTATCGTCAGCAAGACTGACTTAGGTGGTAAAGAATTACCTGGTGCTAAGATTACTGTTCGTACAGCAGATGGTTCAAACCTCATCGAAAATAAAGATGGTGGCGAAAAACTCTCTACAATTACATGGACATCAGGAGACACTCCAAAAGTTTTAAGTCTACTTCCAGGTAACTATATCTTCCATGAAGAGGCAGCCCCAGACGGCTATTTAGCAGTTACAGATATTGAATTTACGGTTGGCCAAGATGGTAATATCACAGTAACCAAAGTTGCTGAGGATGATATTGTCAAGGCTGAGGGTAGCAAGATTGCTGTTACAGACCGCAGGAAGCCAACGCCTCCAACGCCTGAGAAGCCAACTGTGAAAACAGAAGCGAAAGTCAATGGACAGAAATCCGCTGAAGCAACTGGTAAATTGACATTGACAGACCGCATCGTGTACAAGAACCTCATCGCAGGCAAGAAGTATGTTGCTAAATTGACATGGATGGATAAGGCAACTGGCAAGCCATTCCTGATTGATGGTAAGCCAATTACGGTTGAAAAAGAATTTGTAGCTGAAAAAGCAAATGGTCAAGTTGAATTGAGCGTCACAGTGGATGCGAAACACTTCCAAAGCGATACAAAACTTGTCGCCTTTGAAAAACTCTTCCACGAAGGAAAACAAGTTGCAGCCCATGAAGATATCAATGATACAGACCAAACAGTCACGATTCGTAAACCGAAGCCAAAAGAGCCTAAAGGACCTAAATTGCCTAAGACAAACGCAGAAAGCGGTACAGTCTTGACACTAACAGGTTTATCCCTCATAACTCTCCTTGCTATTGTAGTCTACAAGCGCAAAAGAAGTTAAATAGACGGGAGATTGGGATAAAACTAGTCTCAGAATATAAGAAAGCGAGCAGATCCGTAGTTGGAGATGCTCGTTTTCCATTTATGTGGGCTTTAAACCCGTCTCGCTCCGTTAGGGGGAGGTAAGGCAATCATTTGCTATGTAAGTACACAACACGGATTCTATATTTGATTGAATTAAGAATGATACACTTTTTTAAAAGAGTATGTCAGATGACGAGGCCTGCTGTTAAATTATTGTGCTTAAGTCATTTTTTGCGATGAGAAGCTTATATTGTAGGTCTCATGACTAATGGTTTTTTTGCTGTTCTCCCTAAGGAGTTACTCTACCAGTCCACTTTTGAACAGTTGCTTGTGTACTCTTTGGTCTTTTTGTTATCGCTTACAAAATCTATAATAAGAAGTGTAATAATTCATTTAATGAAAAGAGGTAATGAACATGGAACAACTCCTTGTCCCACTTCAATGGTTCTCGCAAAATATTTTGCAAAAGCCAGCTTTCTTCGTCGGATTGCTTGTTCTGATAGGCTATCTGTTGCTCAAGAAGCCTTTGCACGATGTCTTTGCAGGTTTTGTCAAAGCGACAGTTGGTTACATGATTTTGAACGTAGCGGCTAGTGGTTTGGTTGTCACTTTCCGTCCTATCTTAGCAGCGCTCAACTATAAGTTCAACATTGGTGCAGCCGTTATTGATCCTTACTTTGGACTAGCAGCGGTCAATAATAAAATCGCAGATGAGTTTCCGAAGTTTGCAGGTCTTGCAGCATCAGCTCTCCTGATTGGATTTTTTGTCAATATTGCGCTGGTAGCTCTTCGCAAAATTACTAAAGTACGGACGCTTTTCATCACAGGGCATATCATGGTTCAGCAAGCAACAACGGTTTCCTTGATGGTTGTTCTCTTGTTGGCAGGATTTGTCAATGACAATACAGGTCTGGCAACGCTTCTCATCGGTCTTGTCTGTGGTCTGTACTGGGCAGTCAGCTCAAATATGACGGTTGAAGCAACTCAACGGTTGACAGGTGGCGGTGGCTTTGCTATTGGGCACCAACAGCAATTTGCGATTTGGTTTGTAGATAAAATCGCCCCTAAACTTGGTAAAAAAGAAGAAAATCTTGACAACCTTAAATTGCCAGCTTTTCTTAATATCTTCCATGATACAGTTGTTGCCTCTGCAACTTTGATGCTCTTCTTCTTTGGAGCCATCCTCTTCGTTCTTGGTCCAGATATTATGTCTAACCCAGAGGTGATCACTTCAGGAACGCTTTATGCAGGCCCTGAAAAGCAAGCTTTCTTCATGTATGTGATGGAAGTGGCCTTCACTTTCTCTGTATACCTCTTCATCTTGATGCAGGGTGTTCGGATGTTCGTGGCTGAATTAACCAATGCCTTCCAAGGAATTTCCAGCAAGCTCTTGCCAGGCTCCTTCCCAGCTGTGGACGTTGCGGCATCATACGGTTTTGGTTCATCAAGTGCAGTGCTCTTTGGTTTCGTATCTGGTCTGGTCGGACAGTTGATCACCATCATCCTGCTCATCGTCTTCAAGAGTCCAGTTCTCATTATTACTGGTTTCGTTCCAGTTTTCTTTGATAATGCGGCTATTGCGGTTTATGCGGATAAACGTGGTGGCTGGAAAGCGGCAGTTATCCTTTCTTTCCTCTCTGGTGTGCTTCAAGTTGCGCTTGGTGCGGTAGCTGTTTCTCTGTTAGGTCTCGCTTCTTATGGTGGTTATCACGGGAATATCGACTTTGTTATCCCATGGTTGCCGTTCGCCTTTAGCTTTAAGCATCTTGGCATTGCTGGTTATGTCCTTGTCTGTCTCTTCCTCTTGGCCATTCCACAATTGCAATTTGCAAAAGCTAAGGATAAAGAGGCTTACTACCGCGGTGAAGCTCAATAATCTTGGTAGTGCAAACTGGTCATTCGCTAGTTTTGAAAATAAATTCTCGAGCTAAAATGCTCGGTAAAATGCATGAGTTCCCTTGAGCCTTCAGGCTCATCGGTCACTCCCTGACTTACCGCTATTTTCCAGCGTATTTTTACACGCTCTCATATCTTGTGTAATTGAATTCGGGCTAAAATGCTCGGTAAAATGCGTGAGTTCCCTTGAGTCTTTGAACTCATCAGTCACTCCCTTATTTTCCAACGCATTTCTACACGCCCTTTGTATCTTATAACTGAACACGCCCTAAAAAGCTAAATTTGGTCTCCTCTGACTAGGACCGTAGACGTCTGGATTTTCTTCGATTTCATCTGCGAAAATCCTAGTCGTCCTGGTCGGGGTGCGTCGATGAGCTGAGGCAAAGTACACAGTCTCGTCTCATTTATAGTTTGAACAGATCGACGCAGTAGTTGTCTGGTTTGTAAAATGCTGATAACTCACCATTCTACAAACCTAGCCAACCTTGCGGGGGTGAGACGACGAAGTCGGTTTCATTGAAATCACGACTTCTGTCTCACTCCCTGACTTACCGCCATTTTTCAACGCTTTTCTTAACGGGCTTTGTATCTTAATTAAAGGAGTCAATATTATGGTTAAAGTTCTTACAGCTTGTGGTAATGGTATGGGATCATCTATGGTGATCAAAATGAAGGTTGAAAATGCCTTGCGTCAATTAGGGGTAACGGATATTCAATCAGCTTCTTGCTCAGTTGGTGAAGCTAAAAGCTTGGCAGCTGGCTATGATATCGTCGTAGCTTCTAATCACTTAATCTCAGAGTTGGAAGGCCGTACCAACGGTAAATTGGTTGGGCTTGATAATCTCATGGACGACAATGAAATCAAAACAAAACTCTCAGCAGTTCTGGAATAAACTATTTGAGGGCTAGGGAGTTGCTTCCCTGCCTCTCATTTTTAGGGGAAATAGTGTCTTTGACACGAAAGGAAAATAAAAATGAATTTGAAAAAAGCTTTTACAGAAAATGATTCTATTCGCTTAGGTCTTAGCGCCTCAACATGGCAAGAGGCTGTCAAGCTATCAGTGGCCCCCTTGATTGAGAGCGGAGCCATTACCGAAGAATACTACCATGCCATTATCGAGTCAACTGAGGAATACGGTCCGTATTATGTTCTCATGCCGGGTATGGCCATGCCGCATGCTCGTCCAGAAGCTGGTGTCAAACGGGATGCCTTTTCTCTAGTGACTTTGACAGAGCCTGTCACTTTCTCTGATGGTAAAGAGGTCTCTGTCCTCTTGGCTCTTGCGGCAACCAGCTCAGATATTCATACCTCGGTGGCTATTCCACAGATTGTTGCCCTTTTCGAATTGGAAAATGCGATCGAACGTTTGGTTGCTTGTAAGACTTCCGAGGAAGTTTTAGCCATGGTTGAAGAATCTAAAAATAGTCCTTATCTAGAAGGACTAGATCTGGAAAGCTAGTCAGACTTACAATTGAGTTAAGAAAGGATTGATAATCATGACAAAACATCTTCCAAATTTACAGGTGGCCTTGGATCATTCGGATCTTCAAGGTGCGATAAAGGCAGCTGTTTCTGTCGGCCAGGAGGTCGATGTGATTGAAGCAGGCACTGTCTGTCTCTTGCAGGTTGGTAGCGAATTGGTCGAAGTTCTGCGCAGCCTTTTTCCAGATAAAATCATCGTCGCAGATACCAAGTGCGCAGATGCTGGTGGTACAGTGGCTAAGAACAATGCCGTACGTGGGGCAGATTGGATGACCTGTATTTGCTCGGCGACTATTCCAACTATGAAAGCTGCTCTCAAAGCTATCCAAGATGTGCGTGGGGACAGGGGTGAAATCCAGGTCGAGCTTTACGGAGATTGGACTTATGAGCAGGCACAACAATGGCTCGATGCAGGCATTTCACAGGCGATCTACCACCAATCTCGTGACGCTCTTCTTGCTGGTGAGACTTGGGGTGAAAAAGATCTGACCAAGGTTAAGAAACTAGTTGATATGGGTTTTCGTGTGTCAGTGACAGGTGGTCTTGATGTGGATACCTTGAAACTCTTTGAAGGGGTGAACGTTTTTACCTTTATCGCGGGACGTGGCATTACCGAAGCAGCAGACCCAGCCCAAGCGGCGCGTGACTTCAAAGCTGAAATCCGCCGCATCTGGGGGTAGACCATGGCTAGACCTATCGGAATTTATGAAAAGGCGACGCCTAAGCACTTGACATGGCTAGAGCGCCTTACCTTTGCCAAGGAACTTGGTTTTGACTTTGTGGAGATGTCTGTTGATGAGTCAGATAGTCGCTTAGCTCGTCTGGAATGGAGCAAACAAGAACGTCTCGATATTGTCAAGGCTATCTATGAGACAGGTGTTCGTATTCCGACCATTTGTTTTTCAGGACACCGCCGCTATCCGCTAGGATCCAACGATCCAGTCCTTGAGGCCAAGTCACTAGAAACCATGAGACAGTGTATTGAGCTAGCTCAGGACTTGGGGGTTCGTGTGATTCAGTTGGCAGGCTATGATGTCTATTATGAAGATAAATCGCCTGAAACGCGCACGCGCTTCATCAAAAATCTACGCAAGGCTTGTGATTGGGCAGAGCAAGCGCAAGTTATGCTGGCCATTGAGATTATGGATGATCCGTTTATCAACTCAATTGAAAAATACTTGGCGGTTGAAAAGGAGATCAACTCCCCTTATCTCTTCGTCTATCCAGATACAGGGAATGTCTCTGCTTGGCACAACGACATCTGGAGTGAGTTTTATCTGGGGCATCGCTCTATCGCAGCCCTTCATCTCAAGGACACTTATGCAGTAACAGAGACCTCTCAAGGACAATTCCGCGATGTACCTTTCGGACAGGGCTGTGTTGACTGGGAGAATATGTTTGCTGTTCTTAAAAAGACTAACTATCAGGGACCATTCTTGATTGAAATGTGGTCCGAAAATTGTGAAACGGTGGAAGAAACGCGAGCTGCGATCAAAGAAGCTCAAGACTTCCTCTACCCACTGATTGAGAAAGCGGGGTTATGCTAATGCCAAAAGATTTGCAAGAAATGCGCCAGCGGGTTTATGAGGCTAACTTGTCACTCCCAGCTCATGGTTTGGTCAAGTTCACCTGGGGCAATGTCTCTGAAGTTTGCCGAGAGTTGGGACGTATCGTGATTAAACCATCAGGTGTTGATTATGATAAACTGACACCTGAAAATATGGTTGTGACAGACTTGGATGGCCGTGTGGTTGAGGGAAATCTCAACCCATCGTCAGATCTAGCGACTCATGTGGCGCTCTACAAGGCTTGGCCAGATATCCATGCTGTAGTTCACACGCACTCAACTGAAGCAGTCGGTTGGGCTCAGGCTGGTCGGGATATTCCTTTTTATGGGACAACTCATGCCGATTATTTTTACGGGCCTGTACCTTGCGCTCGTTCTTTGACCAAAGAAGAGGTCGATTCTGCTTACGAAAAAGAGACGGGATCAGTCATCATTGAAGAATTTGAGCGTCGTGGCCTTGACCCAGTCGCCGTCCCAGGGATTGTTGTTCGCAATCATGGGCCATTTACCTGGGGCAAAAATCCTGCTCAGGCTGTTTATCACTCGGTGGTGCTTGAGGAAGTCGCTCGCATGAATCGCTACACAGAGCAGATCAATCCACGGGTGGAGACAGCTCCTCAGTACATTCTAGATAAACACTACCTTCGCAAGCATGGACCTAATGCCTATTACGGTCAAAAAGGCGATGCACATTAAGAGATTTTACGATAGAAAATAAGAGAGTGGGCTGCAAATCGGTGAGGCTGAGACAGATAATCATGATGGTGTCTGTCTCGTTCCTCACTCCCCTCTTTTAAGGCTCAGGTAGAGATTGGCTGCTGACTAAGAGGTTGGGCTCAAGGCCAATCTCACCTCTTATCGTTTGTGTAAACATCTCAGCGCAGTGGTTGGGAGTAAAATAATCCAGTGGATTATTTTAGCCCGAACCTAGAAATAAAAGAGTGAGGACAGTCGATTTCAATGAAATCACGACTTCTGTCTCACTCCCTGACTTACCACCGTAACTGTTCAGGGGTGGGAAAACGAACTCTTTTTTGATTGTTCGAGTTCTTTCCCACTCCCAACAAGTCTCGCTTTTAACTGCTGGGCCAAATTGTTCTAACTAAACGAATTAACATGAGACAGGACTTTTGTTCTAGTCTCCTATTTTTCAAGAGCTATCACGATGTAGTCTTTTTAAGTACCTTGACTTGTGGTATAGTAGTGAATGCGCTTTTAAATGGGATTGAAGGAGGTTTTATGCTATTTTTAGATAAGGATTCGTATGCCTTGCTGACTTATCTTTTGTCTCAGGATGAGCCAGAGACCATCATGGCCATTTCCAAGACCTTAGGTCAATCCAGACGAAAAATCTACTATAGTCTTGAAAAGGTCAACGAAGCTTTACCAGAATCTGTTGGGCCGATTGTCAGTGTTCCACGCATAGGTGTTCAGCTGACACCAGAGCAAAAAGCAGCTTGTCAGGAACTCTTAGCCGAGTTAGACGATTACAGCTATGTCATGAGTATGGAGGAGCGTATTCAGCTCTTATTGGTCTATATTTTGGTATCTCCAGAGCGAGTGACTTTGGAGCGGATGATGGCCCTTACCGATGTGTCTCGAAACACGACACTCAATGACCTCAACGCGATTCGTGAGCGACTCAGTCAAGAGTATCGTTATTTGCCGTTAGTAGTGACAAAAAGTCAGGGCTACTTCATCAATAGCCATCTTTTAGATAAAATCCAGTACATTTATTCCCTTTTGTTTACGATTTTTACGTCTAGCAATAATAGCTTTCTGGCTATCTTTGAAAAGAAAATGCGCGACCTCTCAGGGAGCTTTAGTCGTCTTGAAGACGACCGGTCTGCTGCCTTGTTGCAGCAATTTCACGACATGCAAAAAGTCTGGGGCAAGGAAATGTATCATTCGGACATCAAGCTTATGGTGCGCATTTTGCCTTACATCCTGCTCAGTTATCGCAATAGTCAGTTGACATCAGAGGAGCGAGAAGATGTGGTTAAGGAGTTGGGCTTGGTACGTAAGCGGATTGAGTACAAAATAGCTCAGCGAATCAGTCTCTTCATCAAGGAGCAGTACCGTTTGGAGTTAGATGACATTGAGCAGGCCTTAATCGGTATTTTACTCTTATCATCTCGGAAAAATTATGATAGCCATATCAATACCCTTGATTTTAGAGATGTAGAAGAGGCCATCGAAGTTTTTTTGCAAGATTTTGAGAAGAATACCCATTACCAATTTGTCCAACGAGCTGACCTAGCGCAGCGGCTTCTAATTCATTGCAAGGCACTCATCTTTCGGAAAACCTATGGCATTTTGTCTAAAAATCCCTTGACCGCTCAAATCAAGGAAAAGTATGGTTCCTTGTTTGAAGCGACAACCAACTGTGTAGATGTACTGGAAAAAGCCTGGATGATTCAGCTGACAGACGATGACATTGCCCATCTGGCGGTCCATTTGGGAGGTGCTCTGCGGAGCATTGAGCTGCAACGCTCACCAGAGCGGGTCTGTATCGTCTGCGACCAAGGGGTGCCTATTCAACGCCTGCTGGTTCGACAAGTTGAATACCATTTTCCTAGTGTGACTGTGACGGCTGTTTTTACAACCGAACAGTTCAAAAGTGTTGAAGACATCTTAGAAGTAGATGCTCTGATTCAGACAAATGATAGCCTAGAAAGCCAGTTACCATCAGTACAGGTGAGTCCGATTCTCAATCGGGAGGATATCTTGGCAATTGGAAAGATCTTGCGCCACCCTAATCCTCTTCAAAATGGCAAAGCAGCAACCGAACTTCGTCATTTAATTGAGACTTATATTCCTGATGGGGATAAGCAGGCAATTTTTAAGGCTAAGCTTCAAAAATTGATTCAAGATAATTTAATGATGGGGTTGATCCTAGAAGACTTGTAACAGTCCAAGAATGAACACACTCTTGTGTCTCATTTGGGCTTTTTTTAGTATCATGATAGCGGTATCATAGAATTGTCAATAACATATCTATATACATCAAAAAGGAGGCAATTAGATGGCTAACGTTAAAGATATTACAAGAGAATCTTGGATCCTCTCAACTTTTCCAGAATGGGGGACTTGGCTGAACGAGGAAATCGAAGAAGAAGTGGTTCCAGAAGGCCATTTTTCCATGTGGTGGCTCGGTAACTGTGGGGTTTGGATCAAGACACCTGGTGGGGCAAATGTCGTGATGGACCTCTGGTCAGCACGCGGAAAATCCACTAAAAAGGTCAAAGACATGGTTCGTGGTCACCAGATGGCCAATATGGCAGGCGTTCGTAAACTCCAACCAAACTTGCGTGTGCAGCCTATGGTCATTGACCCATTTGCCATCAATGAATTGGATTACTACCTTGTGTCTCACTTCCATAGTGACCATATTGATATTAACACTGCAGCAGCTATTATCAACAATCCAAAGCTTGACCATGTCAAATTTGTCGGACCTTATGAATGTGGCGAAATCTGGAAAAAATGGGGTGTTCCAGAAGAACGTATCATCATCATCAAACCAGGTGAAAGCTTTGAATTTAAGGACATGAAGGTCCATGCGGTTGAGTCCTTTGATCGCACCTGTCTGGTGACCTTGCCAGTTGAGGGGGCTGATGCTCAAGACGGTGAATTGGCTGGACTTGCGGTGACAGACGAAGAGATGGCTCGTAAGGCTGTTAACTATATCTTTGAAACACCAGGTGGCACCATCTATCATGGTGCAGACTCGCATTTCTCTAACTACTTTGCAAAACATGGCCGTGATTTCAAGATTGATGTGGCCCTTAATAACTATGGTGAAAACCCACTCGGTATTCAGGATAAGATGACTTCTGTTGATCTTCTGCGCATGGCAGAAAACCTTCGTGCTAAAGTCATCATCCCGGTTCACTATGACATTTGGTCTAACTTCATGGCATCAACAGATGAAATATTAGAACTATGGAAGATGCGCAAAGAACGCCTCCAGTACGATTTCCATCCGTTTATCTGGGAAGTTGGTGGCAAATACACTTACCCACAAGACAAGGATAGAATTGAATACCATCATCCACGTGGATTTGACGATTGCTTCTTGGAAGATTCCAATATTCAGTTTAAGGCGCTCTTGTAAAAGGCATTCGTTTTCAGGATGAATGTTTGATTTCAAAAACATCGTGATTTCAATGCAATACCTACGCTTCCTAAAGTTTCTAGAAATTACTGAATTATTCTTTTAAATAGGCAATCTGCTCTCTAAGCTAACTTAACTTTAGAGAGCAGATTGCCTTTTAATTGTCTTTGAAATATTTATAATACTACTTTCAAGTCAATATCCAA
The DNA here is from genome assembly GCF_000380085.1 of Streptococcus merionis DSM 19192. Taxonomy (GTDB): domain Bacteria; phylum Bacillota; class Bacilli; order Lactobacillales; family Streptococcaceae; genus Streptococcus; species Streptococcus merionis. The sequence continues at coordinate 88,836 of NZ_KB904557.1, read as the reverse complement.
TATATCCTGCGACTGCTCTAATGATAGTTGCTGTCAAAGAATCGATAATCTAGCAGAGATGATTCATCACCGTTCCAAGAGATGGGAAGAGCTGATTGATAAATATTAGTACGCAGATATTCTATTCGGAAGCGGTATTAGTCCATTGTAATGGACTAAATTGTATAAAAATTGGAAGCGTTTTTTGTTAAAATAAAAATAGATAATTGAGGTGGGAAATGATTAAAAACCAGAATATAGAAAAACTTCTTATGATCCTTTCCAATGAAATTGATTATGTCACAGCAAAATATCTTGCTGAAAAAATAGAGATTTCAGAGAAGAGTGTCTATCGTTTCATAAAACTTATAAACCAACAGTATCCTGAGGATGATCCACTAATTATCTCAGAGAAAGGGAGGGGTTTTTTACTCGTAAAACATAATAGGTCAGTAGATTCATTGATTTATCAGCTGATGGAGACCACTCCTGAAGGTCGACAAGCGAGAGAACTTGAAAAACTACTTAGAAGCGCGCCTCAACCTATTGCTATATATCAATTATCCCAAGCCTTTTTTGTTAGTGAGTCTGTTATTTTAAAAGATAGGCAAGAATTGCAGAAAAAATTAAATCCTTATGGTTTAAATTTAATACTCCGAAAAGGAATGTTGTCTATAAATGGCTCTGAAGTTTCTATTAGGAAAGCTATTATAGATTTAAATCCAACATTCCAAACTTTAGATTTAGATAACTTATTTAAAGATAATGATAATGCAGTTAACTTTGAAATTGCACAATTTGTTCAAAGAGAGATTAGTTTATTAGAAGAAAGGATAGGAGGGCGTTTACCATATCCTTATGATATCAATTTATTTTCACATATCTATATTATGATTGATCGAGTAACAAAAAGGAAGAGGTCACTTGATTTTCAAATGACCATCAAAAGAGTGGCTTATGATAATCCTCTAATGTTAGAAAGTCGTAGGGTTATTCATCACATCGAGAATTATATTGGTCAAAAGATTGAAGCTGAGGAAGTCTTATATTTGTACCACTACTTGATATCATCTCGATTTCAACATTCTTCAAGGGAAGTTGAAGACGAGGTTATGACTTTTCCACCGAGGGTAACAGAAATTACCTCTGCCTATTTTTCTAATATGAATGGTACAGTTAATTATTCTGTAGACATACAATCACCGATGTTTAAGGACTTAGCCAATCATGTCAGTCCGTTGTTAAACAGGTTAGAAAATAATATATGTATTAAAAATTCTCTTTTGAAAGAAATTGAAATGAATTATAATGATATCTTTTTGGAATTAGAAAAAGTTTCTCAGAAAATAAGCTTGGACTATCAATTGCCTGCTATTAGTAAAGATGAAATTGGTTTTCTAACCTTATATTTTGCCAGATTTAGAGAGACAACTAAAAAAACTGTCAATACGGTTATCATGTGCACCACAGGAATTGGAACATCAGAGTTGTTAAAGTTCAAAATAGAAAATTCAATTAACGGCATTACTATTTTAGATGTCATTGCTTATAGTGACATTGTCTCTATCTTTAGGACCTATCCAAATATGGATTTGTTGATTACAACAGTTGATGTTGATGTTCCTGAAAAAGTAGCTAAAATTATAGTCAGTGCTTTTTTTAAGGAAGGTGACCGCAGACGTTTGCAAAGAAAAATAGAGGCTATTCAATATGGAAAAGAGATGGATTAAATTTTATTCTGGTGAAAGCTTTCCAGATAGAGATAGTGTCTATGACTTTCTCGTATCAAAGCTGTGTGAAACGGCAGAAGGCCAATTACTTTTAAAAGACAAGTTGTATTACAGAGAAGAGATTGGAAGCATTCAAATTGAAGAACAGGTCGTATTACCTCACCTACAGTATGAAGGGCCATGGCAAGGTATCATTATCCTTCGATTAAAGACACCGATAAAAATATGGTCTGAGGGGATTGATTCTGTAAAGTTAGTAATCTGTTTAGTCATTTCTGAAGAGATGGAAGAGAATGCTAAGAAAAAGATTCGATCGTTTGTAAGAAAACTATCTAGGAGAGATTTTTTTCAGTTTCTACTTCAAAAGGAAGAATCAATAATTGAAGCATATTTAGAGCAAGGAGATTTATAAATGGAAATCAAAGAAATGCTGGATCCCAATTTGATCCTTACGAACTTAGAGATTGATACAAAGGATCAGGCTTTAAAAAAACTGAGTCAATGCTTATCGGAACAGGGGTATGTTTCGAACGTTGAGGAGTTTATAGAGGATATCTATAGGCGCGAAGCAGAAGGGCAAACAGGAATTGGGAATTACATAGCTATTCCCCATAGCAAGAGTGCCTTTGTTAATAAAATTGGTGTTGCTATCGGGATCAATAAGCGAGAAATACCTTGGGAGAGTCTAGATGATAAAGGGGCTAAAGTTATTATTCTCTTTTCTGTCGGCGATGATACGGAAGACGCAAAAGAGCATCTCAAGCTCTTATCCTTATTCGCCCGTAAACTAGGTAATGATGCTGTGGTTGAGCAACTTTTAAAAGCTCAATCCGTTGATGATGTGATAAATGCTTTTGCATAGGAGGTAAAAGATGAAAATTGTTGGAGTTGCAGCCTGTACAGTGGGAATTGCCCACACCTATATCGCTCAAGAAAAACTCGAAAATGCAGCTAAAGCTGCTGGTCATTATGTTCAAATCGAGACCCAAGGGACCATTGGTATCGAAAATGAATTAAGCGAACAAGCTATTCAAGAAGCTGATATCGTCATCTTGGCTATTGATGTCAAGATTTCAGGCATGGAGCGTTTTGATGGCAAAAAGGTTATAAAAGTCCCAACAGAAGTGGCCATTAAATCACCCAATAAACTGATTGCAAAAGCTACTGAAGTGGCTGGACAGCAATCCTAATTTTTAAGAAAGAAGGAAAATCATGAAAGATACATGGAAAAAAATAAACCTTAAGAGTCATCTTTTGACCGCTATTTCCTATTTAATCCCTATAGTCTGTGGGGCTGGTTTCTTGGTAGCTATTGGATTAGCCATGAAGGGAGGCGTCCTAGATACCTTAGTTGAAGGGAAATTTACCTTCTGGGATACCTTGGCTACTATGGGTGGTAAGGCACTTGGATTATTACCAGTCATTATTGCGACTGGTATTGCTTATTCTATTGCTGGTAAACCTGGTATTGCACCTGGTTTCGTTGTTGGTCTTGCAGCTAACGCTATCAGTGCGGGTTTTATCGGTGGTATGGTTGGTGGTTATATAGCTGGTTTCCTAGCGCTTTGGATTCTTAAAAATCTTAAAGTTCCTGATTGGGCAAAAGGTCTCATGCCAACGGTTATCATCCCCCTCTTATCTTCATTCATTTCAGGGATGCTTATGATTTATGTCATCGGTATTCCTATTGCTGCCTTTACAAAACTCTTGACAGACTTCTTGACCGGTCTAGGTTCATCATCGATGTTGGTTCTTGGCTTGGTTATCGGTCTTCTCAGTATTATTGATTTTGGTGGTCCAATTAATAAAACCGTTTATGCTTTCACTTTGACGCTATTGGCTGAAGGTGTTAAAGAACCAGTAACTGCTCTCCAGTTGGTTAACACTGCAACCCCAATCGGTTTTGGTTTTGCCTACTTTGTTGCTAAAATGCTTAAAAAAGACATCTACGGTGTCGAACAAGTAGAAACGTTGAAATCAGCGGTTCCCATGGGTGTGCTCAATATTGTTGAGGGTGTGATTCCGATCGTCATGAATGATTTGGTGCGAGGCATTACAGCAGCAGGACTAGGTGGTGCTGCCGGTGGCGCAACAGCCATGGTCTTAGGTGCGGATTCAACAGTTCCATTTGGTGGTTTCCTCATGCTTCCAACCATGACGCGACCTTGGACTGGTTTGCTAGCTATCATTGTCAATGTTGTAGTGACCGGTGTTGCTTATGCCCTGCTTGCCAAACATAAAACAGCAGAAGATTTTGCGGATGTTCAAGATGTCGAAGAAGATATTAGTCTCGACGACTTTGAAATCCTCTCATAAGAAAGGTTGGTATATGTCAAAAGTAGAATTTTCACCGTCCTTAATGACTATGGATTTGGATAAGTTTAAAGAGCAAATCACTTTTTTAAATGACCATGTGGGGTCCTATCATATTGATATTATGGATGGTCATTTTGTACCTAACATTACCTTATCTCCTTGGTTTATCGAAGAGGTGAGAAAGATTAGTTCTCTTCCCATGTCCGCTCATTTGATGGTCACAGACCCAACCTTCTGGGTAGACCAACTTATTGCTATTAAGTGTGAGTGGATTTGTATGCATGCAGAGGTCTTAAATGGCTTAGCCTTTCGTTTGATTGATAAGATTCATGATGCCGGATTAAAAGCAGGTGTTGTTCTTAACCCAGAAACACCAGTAAGTGCTATTGGACCTTATATTGATTTGATAGATAAGGTGACTATTATGACAGTTGATCCCGGATTTGCTGGACAACGCTTCTTAGGAAGCACGTTGGACAAAATCGTTGAATTAAGGGCATTGAGAGATAAATATGACTACTCTTATGTGATTGAAATGGACGGCTCGTCTGGTCGTAAAACCTTTGAGCGCATTGATCAAGCAGGTCCGGATATCTATGTGATTGGGCGTAGTGGTCTCTTTGGCCTTGATGAAGATATTGCGATTTCTTGGCAAACGATGATAAAAGATTATTTTGATAAAACGGGAAAGGAACTCAAATAATTTTTGATTTGGTCCCAAGATTACCTTTGGAATTCGCTATACGGCTGATTTTATGGTAAAATAGAAACAATCCGAGAAATATAGCGCTACCAAAATAAAGCGTTATTAACTCCTTGCGACCGCTTGTAAGGTCAATAAGAAAGCTCAAAGGAAAATACATAAAGGAGGGACTTATGTCCAATTTGTCTATCAACGCGATCCGTTTTCTAGGAATCGATGCCATTGAAAAATCAAAGTCTGGCCACCCAGGGATTGTCATGGGAGCAGCACCGATGGCTTATAACTTGTATACTAAGCATATCCGTGTGAATCCTAAAGATCCTAACTGGATTAATCGCGATCGCTTCGTACTTTCTGCTGGTCATGGTTCTATGTTGCTCTATGCTCTCTTGCACTTGTCTGGCTATGAAGACATGACAATGGATCAGATTAAAAACTTCCGTCAGTGGGGGTCAGCAACACCAGGCCATCCAGAGTATGGTCACACAGCAGGCGTTGATATCACAACTGGTCCTCTTGGTCAAGGGATTGCCTCAGCGGTTGGCTTTGCCCAAGCAGAGCGCTTTTTAGCGGCTAAGTATAACCGTGAAGACTACAATCTTTTTGATCACTACACTTATGTCATTTGCGGTGACGGTGACTTGATGGAGGGTGTTTCTGCTGAAGCGGCTTCTTACGCTGGTCTTCAAAAATTTGACAAACTGATCGTCCTTTATGATTCAAATGACATCAACTTGGACGGTCCTACTTCTGAAAGTTTCACAGAAGATGTGCGTGCGCGTTATAAGGCTTACGGCTGGCAGACTCTCCTAGTTGAAGATGGCACAGACTTAGCTGAGATCAATGCGGCTATTGAAGAAGCTAAAGCGTCTGACAAACCGAGCTTGATTGAAATTAAAACCGTTATCGGTCATGGTTCACCTGGCAAGGCTGGTTCAAACGCAGCGCACGGGGCACCACTTGGAGCTGACGAAGCTGCAGCAACCCGTGAAAACCTTGGCTGGGACTATGCACCATTTGAAATTCCAGAAGAAGTTTACACTGACTTTAAAGAAAACGTAGCAGACCGTGGCCAAGGCGCTTACGATACGTGGACACAATTGGTTGAAGACTACAAGCTAGCCTTCCCAGAAGTAGCCGAGGAACTCTCAGCCATTCTTGAGGGCAAGGATCCAGTAGTGGTGACACCAGAAGATTTCCCAGTGATCGAAGCTGGCTATTCTCAAGCAACTCGTAACTCTAGCCAAGACGCCCTTAATGTCATCGCTGCTAAAATGCCAAACTTCCTCGGTGGTTCTGCTGACTTGGCGCATTCTAACATGACTGTGATTAAGGGTGAAGGATTGCAAGATGCAAATCATCCGCTTAACCGCAACATTCAATTTGGTGTGCGTGAGTTTGCTATGGGGACTATCTTGAATGGTATGGCAGCACATGGTGGTCTTCGCGTTTATGGCGGTACTTTCTTCGTCTTCTCAGACTATCTCAAGGCTGCGATTCGCCTTTCAGCTCTGCAAGGTCTTCCAGTAACTTATGTCTTCACACATGACTCCATTGCAGTAGGGGAAGATGGGCCGACCCATGAGCCAATTGAGCACTTGGCCGGTCTTCGTGCTATGCCAAATCTCAATGTCATCCGTCCAGCAGATGCGCGTGAAACACAAGCTGCATGGCACTTGGCTGTGACTAGTCCATCTACGCCAACTGTTCTCGTTTTGACCCGTCAAAACTTGACTGTTCAAGAAGGGACAGATTTTGCCAAGGTTGCTAAGGGAGCATACGTTGTGTATGAAGAAGAAGGATTTGATACGATTCTTTTGGCAACAGGCTCTGAAGTAGAATTGGCAGTCAATGCGGCTAAAGCCTTGGCAGAAAAAGGAACTAAGGTTCGTGTGGTCAGCGTGCCATCAACCGACCTCTTTGACACTCAAGATCCAGACTATAAGGAAGAAATCTTGCCAAACAGTATCCGTCGCCGTCTAGCAATTGAGATGGGGGCTAGCCAAAATTGGTACAAGTATGTCGGGCTTGACGGTGCTGTTATCGGTATTGATACCTTTGGGGCATCAGCTCCAGCAGCAGAAGTTATTGCAAACTATGGCTTTACAGTGGAAAACGTTGTAGCAACTGTTGAGAGTTTAGGCTAAGCTAAATAAAAAAGTGGAAAATTCCAATAGCATTAAGTTAAAGATGAAGCTGTTAACTCCAGCCTAACAGCAAGAACGCATGAAATCTTTGTTTCTGAAACCTTGATTTCATGTGTTTTTCTGTGCAAAGAGTCATTACGGGACGGTTACGAAATAAAGCTTGCGAAGCAAGTGAAACCAGTCGGGAAGTCTGACTTTTGTAAAATGACTATTTCAGCTTTTTCTGCTTTTACTTTTTCTGACTGTACTGTTCTAACTCCCATCTTATCAAAGTGAAAGGAAGCGCTATTTTTTTGTGAAGTTATTAACGGCACTAGCATTTCCAGAGCAAATGTGGTAAAATGAACAGGTAGTGGTAGATAACCACAAAAATTATGAGGAGGCTATTAAAATGCCATTAGTTTCAGCAGAAAAATTTGTCAAAGCAGCTCGTGAAAACGGCTATGCTGTTGGTGGATTTAACACAAACAACCTTGAGTGGACTCAAGCTATCTTGCGTGCCGCAGAAAGCAAGCAAGCGCCTGTCCTTATCCAAACGTCTATGGGTGCTGCTAAGTATATGGGTGGTTACAAGGTCGCTCGTAACTTGATTGCTAACTTGGTTGAGTCAATGAACATCACTGTACCAGTAGCTATTCACCTTGACCATGGTCATTATGAAGATTCACTTGAGTGTATCGAAGCTGGTTACACATCTATCATGTTTGACGGATCACATCTTCCAGTTGAAGAAAACCTTGCGAAAGCTCGTGAAGTGGTTGAACTTGCTCATTCTAAAGGCATTTCAGTAGAAGCTGAAGTTGGTACAATCGGTGGTGAAGAAGACGGTATCATCGGTAAAGGTGAGTTGGCACCAATTGAAGATGCGATCGCTATGGTTGAAACTGGTATTGACTTCTTGGCAGCAGGTATCGGTAACATTCACGGTCCATACCCAGCAAACTGGGAAGGTCTTGACCTTGATCACTTGAAGAAATTAACAGAAGCTGTTCCAGGTTTCCCAATCGTTCTTCACGGTGGTTCAGGTATTCCTGATGACCAAATCCAAGCAGCTATCAAACTTGGTGTGGCTAAAGTTAACGTAAACACTGAGTGTCAAATCGCATTTGCAAACGCAACTCGTGCATTTGCTCGTAACTACGAAGCAAACGAAGCAGAATACGATAAGAAAAAACTCTTCGACCCACGTAAATTCCTTGCTGATGGTGTAAAAGCTATCCAAGAATCCGTTGAAGAACGTATTGACGTTTTCGGCAGTGCCAACAAAGCATAACAATCGTGTTTAAAGGCTGGGCTTAAGTCCAGTCTTTTGTTTTTGAGTATAAACTGTTTCGGGAACTCAAAAATGTTTCAAAATCACCTCTATTGTGAGAGAGTTAACTGTGATAACATTTGAAAACTTAGAATGACTTTTCAATGTGTTTCCAAACTAGTCTAGTAAAAAAGAAGCTCTAGGCATTCTTATTCCAGAATTAGTCACTGAAAAGGATCATTTCAGAAAAGTTATCCTCAGGTGTTTGTTCTGTCTTAGCATCAAAGTACGGGATTAATGCTGGAAAATCTGGTATAATAAAAAGGATATTAGGATGAGTCAAAATTGGTAGTCTGTGTTTCAGGCTTTTTATTAAAGAGGAGATTATGGAATTTACAAAATTTAAGTTTAAGAACTACATCAACGTAGCTCTAGAAGAATTGCGCTTTGAGCAGGCGACAGAGGTTCAGGAGAAATTGATCCCGGTGGTCTTATCAGGTCGCGATTTAGTCGGTGAGTCCAAGACGGGTTCGGGTAAGACCCATACGTTCTTGCTACCGATTTTTGAAAAGCTAGATGAGGAATTGGATCAGGTGCAGGCTGTTATTACGGCTCCGAGTCGTGAACTAGCCACTCAGATCTATCAAGCAGCGCGTCAGATCGCTCAATTTTCACCGACAGAAATTAGGGTTTCTAACTATGTTGGCGGTACTGATAAGGGGCGTCAAATTGATAAGCTGGGAAACCAGCAACCCCACATTGTGATCGGGACACCGGGACGTATCTATGACTTGGTCAAGTCAGGGGATTTGGCTATCCACAAGGCTAAGATCTTTGTTGTGGACGAAGCGGATATGACTTTGGATCTGGGCTTTTTGAACGAAGTTGACAAGATTGCTGGCAGCCTTCCTAAAGATCTTCAATTTCTGGTTTTTTCAGCGACTGTTCCACAGAAGCTCCAACCCTTCCTCAAAAAATACCTATCCAATCCTGTCATCGAACAGATCAAGACCAAGACAGTCATCTCAGATACCATTGACAACTGGTTGATTTCGACCAAGGGGCGGGATAAAAATAGTCAGATTTTAGAGATGACCAAGCTCATGCAGCCTTATTTGGCCATGACTTTTGTCAACACTAAGACGCGGGCAGATGAGCTTCATAGTTACTTGGTAGCAAATGGCCTGCGCGTGGCTAAGATTCATGGTGGCATTGCCCCGCGTGAACGTAGACGGATCATGAATCAGGTCAAAAATCTTGAGTTTGAGTACATTGTAGCGACGGATCTTGCTGCCCGCGGAATCGACATTGAAGGAGTCAGTCATATTATTAATGATGCGATTCCGCAGGATTTGTCTTTCTTTGTCCACCGTGTAGGACGGACTGGCCGAAATGGGCTGTCTGGCACAGCCATCACCCTCTACCAACCGAGTGATGATGCGGATATTCGTGAGCTTGAAAAATTAGGCATCAGTTTTGTACCAAAAGTGATCAAAGATGGGGAATTTCAAGATACCTATGACCGTGACCGCCGCGCGAACCGTGAGAAGACAGTTAAAAAGCTGGACAACGAGTTAATTGGTTTGGTCAAGAAGAAAAAGAAAAAAATTAAGCCAGGTTACAAGAAAAAGATCGGTTGGAAGATTGATGAGAAGCGGAAACGTGAAAGACGAGCTGAGAGTCGTGCACGTAGCCGTGCGAAACGTCAGGCCAAACGTCAGAGTTTCTAGTTGAGCTATAAGTAAAAGTTATCAGGTTGATTGGATTTTTTAATGCTTCCAACAGCCTGATTTTTATGACTTTGTGACAATTTGTGTTAGAATGAACATTATTGTACAAAGCTGGAATTCTTGATTGTGATGGCTTTGTAAGATTGAAATGGAGATTGTATGTTTACGACATTAAGTGCCACACCTGACTGGTACAAGGATTTGATGACCTTGATTCCAGATGGTAAAATTTTTAACCTGAGAGCTGTTTTTGATGGACTTCCTCAAATTATCACGAAACTTCCAGTGACCATTGGCTTGACCCTTGGTGGTGCAGCTTTTGGCTTGCTTCTTGGCCTGCTTTTTGCTATTGTCAAAATCAATAAGGTACCAGTGATTTACCGTTTGCAAGCCCTTTTTGTGTCATTTCTTAGGGGCACGCCGATTTTGGTGCAGCTGATGCTGACTTACTACGGAATTCCTCTAGCTCTTAAGGCGATCAATGCGCGCTTTGGAACTAGTTTTAACATCAATGATCTGCCAGCCTACCTTTTTGTGGTTGTGGCCTTTGCTTTCAATGAGGCGGCTTATGCCAGTGAGACCTTGCGGGCAGCTATTCAATCAGTCGATTCTGGAGAGATTGAGGCAGCCAGAAGTCTCGGTATGACAAATACTCAGGTTTACAGTCGAGTGATTATTCCCAATGCAGCAGTTGTAGCAACACCAACCTTGATTAACAATTTAATCGGTCTGACAAAGGGAACTTCTCTGGCTTTCAGCGCTGGGATTGTCGAAATTTATGCGCAAGCTCAAATCATGGGTGGTCGAGACTATCGTTATTTTGAACGCTTTATCTCGGTTGCCATCGTGTACTGGATTGTCAATATCTTGATTGAGCAGTTTGGTCGGTTTGTTGAACGAAAAATGGCCATTCAATCGCCTGAGGTGCAAGATCTTAATCAAAAATTCCAAGCTCAAGGAGGTGACCGTTAATGATTCGTATTTCGCATTTAACGAAATCTTTTTCTGGGCAAAAAGTTCTTGATGACATCAGCTTTGAGGTCGAAAAAGGGGAAGTGATTGCCTTGGTTGGTTCCTCAGGAGCAGGAAAATCAACTCTTTTGCGTTCACTCAACTATCTGGAGATGGCCGATAGCGGCACGCTTTCGATTGATGATTTTACGGTGGATTTTCAGACCATTTCCAAAGATGATATCCTGACGCTTCGTCGCAAATTATCCATGGTTTTTCAGCAGTTTAACCTTTTTGGACGTAAAACGGCGCTTGATAATGTCAAGGAAGGGCTCAAGGTGGTCAAAAAGATGTCCGATGCAGAAGCGACAGCCATTGCCAAAGAGGAATTGGCCAAGGTTGGCATGTCAGATCGGGAAAATCACTATCCGCGTCACTTGTCAGGTGGGCAGAAACAGCGGGTTGGCTTGGCACGAGCACTGGCGATGAAACCTGATGTCTTGCTGTTGGATGAGCCGACCTCAGCTTTAGATCCTGAATTGGTCGGTGAGGTGGAGCGCTCCATCGCGGTGGCTGCTGAATCTGGCCAAACTATGATTTTGGTCAGCCATGACATGGCCTTTATCCAGCAAGTCGCGGATCGTGTGCTTTTCCTTGACAAAGGTCACATCATTGAACAGGGCACGCCTGATGAGTTAATCAATCATCCGAAGGAAGAACGCACCAAGGCATTCTTCGCTAATTACAAACGCAACTTTTCATGATATAATGAGTAGTAGAATGGTGCAGTGGGTTTTGGAGTAGATGAGGTCTCGCACAACCTGTTCGATACTTGCTTGACAAGGTTTGAGAGAGTGGAATCAAGTCCGACCAACTAAGAAAGAGTTCCCTTGCTTTGTTACTTTCAGGCTCTCCCTTGGCACTTGCTTTGCAAGTTGTGACAGTCTGGGGAAACTCTGTTGAAACTGTTAAAACCTTTCATTAGCTGTGCAGGGTTTACTTTCTTTCAGAATATTGAGGAATGATATGTTAGCTAGAATTTTAAGTCTCTATCTGCAAAGTTTGGCAGGAACGACTTTCTTAACGTTTGTAATTGGCTCTTTTTGCCTTTTTTGGCGCAAATTTCGTAAAAAGGATAAGACAGACAAAGAAAGGCGCAGCTCGACTTACGAGGTTTTACTCATTTCTGTCATGGTCATTCCTATCTTGTCTTTTGCACTTATGGGAATTATTTTAATGATCAGGGTGTAAAACAGGCGCTAAAACTTTAACGTTTAGATTGGAAGAGCTGGGAATGGAATAAAACAGCCAGTCCTGTAAAGTTTTAAAAGAGGAAGTTCGAATAGTGTTCATTCGGACCTCTAGAAGGAGTCTTATGTACGATACATTAATTATTGGATCAGGCCCTGCGGGCATGACTGCAGCTCTCTACGCTGCTCGTGCCAACCTCAAGGTTGGCCTCATTGAGCGTGGCGTTCCAGGTGGGCAGATGAATAATACTGCTGATATTGAGAATTATCCTGGCTATGAATTGATTTCAGGGCCAGAATTATCTATGAAGATGCATGAACCTTTGGAAAAATTTGGTGTTGAAAACATCTATGGTTTTGTGCAAGCTGTGGAAGACCATGGTGACTACAAGACAGTTGTCACAGAAGACCAACGATTTGATGCTAAAACCATTATCCTAGCAACAGGTGCTAACCATCGCCAGCTGGGGGTGCCAGGTGAAATTGATTATAACAGTCGTGGTGTGTCTTATTGTGCTGTCTGTGATGGGGCTTTCTTCCGTGATCAGGACTTGGTGGTTGTCGGAGGTGGCGACTCTGCTGTTGAGGAAGCGATTTACTTGACCCAATTTGCTAAGTCTGTGACCATTGTTCATCGTCGTGACCAACTTCGTGCCCAAAAGATTATCCAAGACCGTGCATTTGCCAATGAGAAGATCAGATTTGCATGGAACAAGACTGTAGAGGAAATTCAGGGTAACGAGCGTCAAGTTGATATGGTTATTCTAAAGGACACGCAAACAGGCGAGTTGTCTGTACTTGCTTGTGGTGGTGTCTTCATCTATGTTGGGCTTGATCCTGTTAGCGAGATGGTGGCAGATCTTGCTATCACAGACGAAGCTGGCTGGGTCGTAACAGATGAGCAGATGGCGACTAAGGTGCCGGGTATATTTGCCATCGGCGACCTCCGTCAAAAACACCTTCGTCAGATCACAACAGCTGTCGGTGATGGTGCTATCGCTGGCCAAAATGTCTACAATTATATCGTAGAGCATGGGTAATCACAACTACAGCCGTCATGAAGTGGATATGACGGCCTTTTTCTTCTTCAATGATGAGCTAGAAATGGCAGATCTTGCTATCATTCTAGGAACATCGCAAACCTCGGCTGTTGACTGTGCTAAGGAACTTCTCGATAAAGGATTGGTACCGAGTGTTTTGATTTCTGGCGGTGTCAATCCTAAGTTAGATGGACAAACGGAAGCGAACTTTCTAGCAGCCTATGCCAGTTCTATCGGTATTTCCAAAAATCAGCTTCTTTTAGAAGAGCATGCCTCAAATACCTTTGAAAATGCTCGACTTTCTGCACAGCTTTGTCAAAGAGAAGGCATAAAGCCTCAAAAGGTGATTCTGATCTGCAAAAATTACCATGCTAGGCGAGTGCTTATGACGTTTGAGGAGCATTTTTTGCCAGATACTACCTTTCAAATCAAATCATATCAAGATGAAAAGGGAGTGAGTCCAGAAATGTGGACGACTGATCCCAGTCAAAAGGCCATCTTGTACCAAGAACTTGCTAAAATCGGTCACTATTATTTGAAAAATAAACGATGAGAGGTGAGGTTGGCCTTGAGCCCAGCCTCGTTTTGTAAGAAGCATTGGTGTGCCCGGTTCCTTTTTCTTATGCCGACTCTTACTTTGTGGTATAATGAACACTATAGTTGAGCGAGTCCGCTGTGGGTCTCGCGTGATAAAATGTGGGCATGATATTGCCCAAAGGAGAGCCTATGTATCCAGATGATTCTTTAACATTGCACACGGATCTCTATCAGATTAATATGATGCAGGTCTATTTTCAGCAGAAGATCCACAATCGCCATGCAGTTTTTGAGGTTTATTTCCGCAAGCAGCCTTTTAACAATGGTTATGCTGTCTTTGCAGGGCTTGAGCGTTTGGTTCGTTACCTTGAAAATCTGTCCTTTACAGAGAGCGATCTCGCTTATCTTCGGGAGGAAGGCTATCCTGAGGACTTTTTAGCCTATCTAGCAGATTTCAAAATGGCGCTCACGGTCAAGTCTGCCCGTGAAGGGGACTTGGTCTTTGCCAATGAGCCTATCGTGCAAATCGAAGGGCCTTTGGCTCAATGTCAGTTGGTTGAGACGGCGGTGCTTAACATTATCAATTACCAGACGTTGATTGCTACTAAGGCGGCGCGGATCAAGTCCGTTATCGGTGATGAGCCCTTGCTTGAATTTGGGACCCGTCGTGCTCAGGAGATGGATGCGGCTATTTGGGGGACGCGTGCAGCCTTTATTGGTGGCGCAGAAGCAACATCGAATGTTCGGGCAGGCAAGCTCTTTGGCATCCCGGTGGCTGGAACTCATGCGCACGCCCTAGTTCAGGCTTATGGAGATGACTACAAGGCCTTTAAGGCTTATGCAGAGACCCATAAGGATTGTGTCTTCTTGGTTGATACTTACGACACCTTGCGTGTCGGTATGCCTGCTGCCATTCGTGTCGCTAAGGAAATGGGAGACAAGATTCATTTCAAAGGTGTCCGCATAGATTCAGGGGACATGGCTTACATTTCCAAAAAGGTTCGTGAGCAGCTGGATGAGGCGGGTTATCCTGACGCCAAGATTTATGCCTCAAATGACTTGGATGAAAATACTATCCTCAACTTGAAGATGCAAAAGGCTAAGATTGATATCTGGGGTGTGGGAACCAAGTTGATTACAGCATACGATCAACCAGCGCTCGGTGCAGTTTACAAGATTGTGTCGGTTGAAAATGATGAGGGGAACATGGTTGATTCCATCAAACTCTCTAACAATGCAGAGAAAGTATCAACCCCTGGTAAGAAGCAGGTATGGCGCATTACCAGCCTTGATAAGGGTAAGTCTGAAGGGGACTATGTCACTTTTGCAGATACAGATGTGACAGCCATGGATGAAATCTTCATGTTCCATCCAACCTATACCTATATCAATAAAACGGTCAAAAACTTCGGCGCAGTGCCATTGATGATTCCTATTTTTGAAAAAGGGAAGCTAGTCTATAATCTGCCAAGTTTACAAGAAATTCAGAACTATGCGCGTTCAGCCTTTAATGAACTATGGGATGAGTACAAACGCGTGCTCAATCCACAGATTTATCCTGTTGATTTGGCTCAAGACGTCTGGGACAACAAGATGGCCTTTATCGATCAAGTACGCAAGCGCGCTCAAGCTCAGAGTGAGGAGATTGGTCAATGAGTTTACAAGAGAAAATTATCGCGCAGCTGGGTGTGAAGCCACAAATCAATCCTGAGGAAGAAGTGCGACGAACGATTGTTTTCCTCAAGGAATACCTTTACAAGCATCCTTTTTTGAAAACCTATGTTCTAGGAATTTCAGGAGGGCAGGACTCGACCTTGGCAGGGCGTCTGGCTCAGATGGCTGTTGAGGAAATGCGGAGCGAAACGGGAGATGATGCTTACCGGTTTATTGCCATTCGTTTGCCTTATGGTGTTCAGGCTGATGAAGAAGATGCCCAGAAAGCTTTGGCCTTTATCCAGCCAGATGTCAGCCTGACAATCAATATCAAGCCTGCCACAGATGGCATGATGTCAGCCTTGGAAGCAGCAGGTCAGAGCATTTCGGATTTTAACAAAGGCAATATCAAGGCGCGTCAGCGTATGATTGCCCAATATGCAGTCGCTGGCCAGCACGCAGGTGCAGTCATTGGAACCGACCATGCAGCTGAGAACGTCACAGGCTTTTTTACCAAGTTTGGTGACGGGGCAGCTGATATTATCCCTCTTTACCGTCTCAATAAACGTCAGGGCCGAGAGCTTCTCAAGGTGCTGGGAGCTGATGCTAGTCTCTATGAGAAGGTGCCGATTGCTGACTTAGAAGAAGAGCGGCTAGGTTTGACTGACGAAGTTGCCCTTGGTGTCAGCTATACCGATATTGATGACTACCTAGAGGGTAAGACAATCTCGCCAGAAGCTCAAGCAACGATTGAGTCTTGGTGGCACAAAACCGAGCACAAGCGCCACTTACCGATTAGCGTCTTTGATGATTTTTGGAAATAATACTGTTTGGTTTAACTTTAGGATGTCGTTAAGTCAATCTTACTGTGCTTGAGTACTATTTATATCTCGTTGCTTCGTCCTAATTGTCCGTCATTTTAGTATAAAAATAACTAAAGAGGTCAATCAGGATTGAACTTAAACTCAGGTCTGTGACAAATCTAGCGAGAGCAGCTTGAGACTAGGGAGTGGTTCTATCCACTTTTGGGGCATCAGCGTTTAAGAGGTTTATAGTTTAGTGAAAATGACAATTGTGACCACCTGATTATGCGGGTGGTCACAATTTGTCTCGGACTTAACGGAGCGAGCCTGGATTAAAGGTACATAATATAGGCATTCCGATTTAAACTGGTCTACCAAACACTCTGTTAGATGCTTTACCAGTACACGCTTTCGAAATTTTCTGTAGAAATTAAAAGTGTAAATACTGTAAAACTAACTATAAAAAAATTAACCATCCTTAACTTATTAGTTGCAGTTTGTCTGAAAAACGCTATAATGGACAGTATAATCATGAGCGACAGTGGTCGCTTAGAAACGGAGATAACATATGCGTGATTTACAGATAGATTTTACAAATAAGCTCTATGAGGCTTATGAAGCCAACAAAACCTTTGCGGCTGTGGAAAATGCGGTCAGTCACAACGGACTTCTTAAATCCTTGGAACGCCGTCAGGCGACTATTGAGACGACACCGGTTTTCTCGATTGATCTGACCAAGGACCCAGTGGCTAACCAGAAGGCTTCAGGCCGCTGCTGGATGTTTGCCGCTCTTAACACCTTCCGTCACAGCATGATTGGCACCCACAAGATGGAAAATTTTGAGCTCTCTCAAGCCCATACTTTCTTTTGGGACAAGTACGAGAAGGCTAACTGGTTCTTGGAGCAAATCCTAGCGACAGCAGATCAAGACTTGACTAGTCGCAAGGTCAAGTTCTTGCTGGATACACCTCAGCAGGATGGCGGCCAGTGGGATATGGTCGTTGCTCTTTTTGAAAAATATGGTGTTGTGCCAAAATCAGCTTACCCTGAGTCTGTGTCATCGAGCGCTAGTCGCGAGCTGAACAGCTACCTCAACAAACTCCTGCGTCAGGATGCGCAAAAGCTTCGTGATATGGTCAAGTCTGGTCAAGCTGAATCTGCCATTCAGGAGCAGAAAGATGCTTTCTTGCAGGAGATTTTCAACTTCTTAGCGATGAATTTGGGCTTGCCACCGCGCCAGTTTGACTTTAGCTACCGTGATAAGGATGACAATTTCCACTTGGACAAGGATATGACCCCGCACAGCTTTTACGACAAATATGTCGGTATCAAGCTAGAGGATTACGTATCTATCATCAATGCTCCGACAGCTGACAAACCTTACGGCAAGTCCTACACCGTTGAACTACTGGGAAATGTGGCAGGAAGCCGTGATGTCCGCTATCTCAACGTGGAAATGTCTCGATTGAAAGAATTGGCCGTGGCTCAAATGCAGGCAGGTGAAACGGTTTGGTTTGGCTGCGATGTCGGTCAATCCAGCAACCGTCAGTCTGGTGTTATGGCTACAGATCTCTACGATTTCACATCAGGAATGGATCTTGAGCTGACCCAGAACAAGGCAGGTCGTCTGGATTACAGCGAAAGTCTCATGACGCATGCCATGGTTTTGACGGGTGTTGATCTAGATGAGAACGGTCAATCCCTCAAGTGGAAAGTGGAAAACTCTTGGGGTGACAAGGTCGGTGAAAAAGGTTATTTTGTTGCTAGCGATGCCTGGATGGACGAATACACCTACCAAATTGTCGTTCGAAAAGAATTTCTGACCGAGGACGAATTATCTGCCTATCAGGCTGAACCAATCGTGCTAGCACCGTGGGATCCTATGGGAGCTTTGGCTTGAGGACAGCTCTATTACATAGTCCGAGTGTCACAGAAATTTATACCTGATTGAATCAGGAGAATCCACTTTCGATTCAAAGAAATGGGAAAAGTTGTCATTTCAAAGCAATCGATGTTATTACTCCGCTGTCGCAAGGCTGAGCAGGTTTGTTATTTCAATTCAAGATCCAATAGCTGATTTTCTAACTGTTGTCAAAATAAATATATAGTGCTCAAAAATGGCTGAACAACGCGAGCAAATAAGTGGCGTTTCACCATAGTCCTTTTGAGCCTAAATCTCAAAAATCAGCAATGAAACTCCTAAGAGCACTCTTCAAGAAAAGTAAATTTTGAATTGGCTAAGCATTAGTTAAATCATTAAAAACTGCATGAAAGCACTGGTTATTCACCGAAGGCTTCATGCAGTTTTACTGTTTTTAGAGTTTTCGAAGACCACTTGATAGCGATAGAGAAGAGAGCGTTTTCTAAGCTAGACTATCGTTAGGTTTTCAATTTTAAAAAAATAAGGAATTATCAAAAAAATACCTTGTCAAAAATCGATAATTGTGTTATTATTCTAGTACATAAAGAAGGAGTTCTTGCAATATGAAAACAAGAAAAATTGCTAAACTGATGGCTCTTCTCGTATCATCGGGAGCGCTACTGCTAACGGCTTGTCAATCTGGCCAGACAACGTCGGTCGATAAAAATGCGACCGTGTCTTCAAATTTTTATCAGGCCATTAACAAAGAATGGCTTGAAAAGGCGGAGATTCCAAGTGATATGCCAGCAACAGATGCTTTTAGCGAAGTTCAGGAAAGTATTGACGATGCCTTAAAGTCCGACCTTGCTCAACTGGCGAGTGGAAAGAAAAGTTCTGATGTTGAGGGTGTCCCAGAGATGCTTCAATTCTACCAGTTGGTCAATGATTTTGATCGCCGTGAAAAAGAAGGTTTGGAGCCTGTAAAAGCCTACATAGATCAGCTCAAAAATCTCAAATCTCTTGAAGATCTAGTGAATAAAGCTCCAGATATGGTGCTTCAAAACACGACCTTGCCTTTTGCTTTAGGAGTGGGTCAAAATTTAGAAGATACCTCTTCTCGAATCATTGAGCTTTCCTCACCGTCAACCATCTTGCCAGATGTGAGCTATTACGATGATAAAGAGACAAAAGAGCAGATTTTGGAACTTTACAAGTCAACCAGTTTAAAGGTTCTCTCCTTGATGGGCTACAAAGAAAAAGAAGCAGAAAAAATGATTGACCAAGCTATTGCTTTTGATGCTTTGCTAGTTCCCTACGTTCCAAGCAGTGAAGAGCTTGCGGATATTGAGAGTCAGCACAATATCCGAACTGCTGCTGACTTGAAGGCCTATTCAAAGACTATTGATTTTGCAAGCCTAGCTAATGGTCTTGTCGGTCAAGAATTAGACCGTTTTAATGTTGGAACGCCAGCATACTTTGAGCATTTTGATGAGATTGTGAATGAGGATAACTTTGAACTTTTGAAGTCTTGGATTGTGGTCAATGAATTGTTGTCCAGTGCGTCTTACCTCACAGAAGAATTGCGTCTTGCTAGTGCTGAGTACAGCCTCACCCTAAATGGCATAAAAGAAGCACCATCTAAGGAAGAAGCGGCTTATCAGATGACAATGCGCCTTTACTCAGACGTTATGAGCGTTTACTATGGTCAAAATTATTTTGGCAATGAAGCCAAAGAAGATGTGACTAGCATGATTGAAAATATCATTGAGATTTATCGTGAACGTCTTTCTAAGAATGACTGGCTTTCAAAAGAGACTGTTGAGAAAGCTATTGAAAAACTAAATGCCATGACTTACTATGTCGGCTATCCCGAAGATGTTTCAGAAGAAATACATTTGATGACAGTTGATGAGTCCAAGTCACTTTTTGAAAACCTTATGGCATTGACAAAACGCTCAATACAAGAGAGCTTTAAGGACTTCTCAGAGCCGATTGATAAGACAGAATGGTTCGCTGAATCCTTTGTCATCAATGCTTTTTACGATCCGACGAGCAATAGTATTGTTTTTCCAGCGGCCATTTTGCAAGCGCCAATGTACAGCAAAGACCAGACAATGGAAGAAAACATGGGAGGTATTGGTGCGGTTATTGGCCATGAAATCACCCACGCTTTCGATGATAATGGAGCGCTGTTTGACAAGGAAGGCAACCTTAACAACTGGTGGACCAAGAAAGATTTTGCAGCCTTTGAAGAAAAAACACAGGCTGTCATTGACCAGTGGGATGGCATTGAGATTTATGGTGGTAAGGTGAACGGGGCCCTGACTGTCGGTGAAAATATCGCTGATGCAGGCGGTTTATCAGCCTCCTTGGAGGCTCTTCAAACGGCTAAGTCAGATGCTGATTTGACCAAATTCTTTGAGAGCTGGGCTAAGGTTTGGCGAATCAAGGCTACTGAGGAATACAGCCGACTCTTGCTTTTAGACACACATGCGCCAAATGAGCTGCGCGTTAACGTGCAATTGAAAAATATGGATGCCTTCTACGAAACATACGACATCAAAGAAGGGGATAACATGTATTTGCCGCCAAAAGACCGAGTAAGCGTCTGGTAAAGTCAAGAAATGAAAGGTCTTTAAATGTTTTGGTATCAAAGCTGAAACAAGAGTAAGGCCAAAACATCTCAAGAAACGAGGCTGAGACAAGATACTCAGTCTCGTTTCTTTTATAGCTTTTGATAGGAGACTAGATTTTTCACGTACACAAATAATTCAAAGCACTTACCTGCTTCATATGTTTGCCGTGGGTGTGATGTAGCTATCTTTTCAGAGCTATTTGTGGTAAAATAAAGTTCAAAGAAAATCAAGCCTTAGTCGGGTCGTATCTCTAAACTACTGAGAATGTCAGGTTTGACTAATGCTCAATAAAAATTAAAAAGTAAACTAGTTAAATTCGGGCTAAGCACTGTGTGAAAAAGGGACGCAGATGTTGTGGATAGAACATCTTGTTTTTTAAATGGAGACGCGAGAAACATCTGCAAGGAGAGTTAACAAGGCTAGTGTTTGATTTTCAGAGAATAAGGGATAAGAACTGAATTTGGAGAAAGCTGTGGCAATAGAAAAGTACATTCCAACGTTTGCGATTGATGCGGTTTATGATTTAAAAGTTGAAGACTTGGAAAAGCATGGCATTCGTGCGGTTTTGGTTGATTTGGACAATACGCTAATCGCCTGGAACAATCCTGACGGAACGCCTGAGATGAAGAAGTGGTTGCACGATATGCGAGATGCAGGGATCAAAGTTGTCGTTGTGTCTAATAACACCACAGATCGTGTGCGTCGAGCGGTGGAAAAGTTTGATATTGACTATGTTTCCTGGTCCATGAAACCTTTTAACTTTGGCATTCGCAAGGCTTTGGCGCGTCACAAGATTTTGCCAGAAGAAGTGGTCATGGTTGGGGATCAGCTCATGACCGATATTCGTGCTGCTCATCGAGCCGGGATTCGCTCCATTTTGGTGCGCCCTTTAGTTCAAACCGACTCTAACAAGACAAAATTGAACCGCATGCGTGAGCGCGAAATGATGAAGCGTATCGTGGCTAAGTACGGTCCGATTGATTACAAGAAGAATTTATAGGAAAGTCATGGAAGAAACGATTTATTGCATCGGCTGTGGTGCGCAAATTCAAACAAAAGATAAGGACAAGGCAGGATTTACACCTAAGGCAGCTTTGGAAAAAGGCTTGGAGACAGGTCAACTCTATTGCCAGCGTTGTTTCCGTCTTCGTCATTATAATGACATTAGTGATGTCAATATGACTGATGATGACTTCATTCGTTTGCTGCATGAAGTTGGAGACAGTGATGCTCTGGTTGTCAATGTCATTGATATTTTTGACTTTAATGGTTCTGTCATACCTGGCTTGGCTCGCTTCGTCTCTGGTAATGATGTGCTTCTCGTCGGCAACAAAAAGGACATCTTGCCCAAGTCTGTCA
Source organism: Streptococcus merionis DSM 19192 (assembly GCF_000380085.1). Classification (GTDB taxonomy): domain Bacteria; phylum Bacillota; class Bacilli; order Lactobacillales; family Streptococcaceae; genus Streptococcus; species Streptococcus merionis. Next base: position 66,889 of record NZ_KB904557.1, on the reverse strand, counting down.
AAGACAGTAAAGTCACCCAATGGTTGACAGAGCGGGCTCACGAGGTTGGTTTGCGACCTGTTGATGTGGTCTTAACGAGTGCCCAAAATAAACATGCTATCAAGGAGCTCATTCACCACATTGAAAATGCCAGACGTGGCCGTGATGTCTATGTGGTTGGCGTGACTAATGTTGGAAAATCAACCTTGATCAATGCCATGATTCAGGAACTTACTGGGGATAAAGACGTCATCACTACCTCGCGCTTCCCTGGAACGACTCTGGATAAGATTGAGATTCCATTGGATGATGGAAGCTATATCTTTGATACGCCAGGGATTATTCATCGCCACCAGATGGCCCACTATTTGAGCGCCAAGAACCTCAAGTACATTTCTCCTCGCAAGGAAATTAAGCCCAAAACTTACCAGCTCAATTCTGGACAGACCCTCTTTCTAGGCGGTCTGGGGCGCTTTGACTTTATCACAGGTGATAAGCAGGGCTTTACGGCTTATTTTGACAATGAGCTGACGCTCCACAGGACAAAACTTGAGGGAGCGACAGACTTCTATGCCAAGCATGCGGGGAGCTTGCTGACGCCTCCAAGTCAAGAAGAACTGGCAGCTCTGCCCTCGCTTGTTTGCCATGAGTTTTCTATCAAAGAAAAGACGGACATCGTCTTTTCAGGTCTGGGCTGGATTCGTGTGACAGGCCCTGCGGTTGTTGCTGGCTGGGCACCTGAAGGCGTTGATGTCGTAATCCGTAAGGCACTGATATAAGGCCTGCGGTCACGAGAATGAATCACCGCTCTGCTATTTTTCCAAAAAGAAAGAAGATAAATATGACATTAACATCTAAACAACGAGCTTTTCTAAACAGTCAAGCTCACAGTCTTAAGCCGATTGTGCAGGTCGGCAAGAACGGTCTGACCAATGAGATTAAGACTTCTGTCCGCAATGCGCTGGATGCGCGTGAGCTGATCAAGCTGACCCTGCTTCAAAACACGGATGAGGACATTCATGAGGTCGCTGAAATCCTAGAAGACGAAATCGGTGTAGACACGGTGCAGAAAATCGGTCGCATTCTCATCCTCTATAAACAATCCGCCAAGAAAGAAAACCGCAAACTGTCGGTCAAGATTAAAGCGTTGTAATAAGGAAACAGCAGGTGTCAGAAGGCGCCTGTTTTTGTTATGGCTTTCTCGAAGATGAAAAGAAGAAAACCACCAGATTCACAGGTGGCTGATAAGATTTTTAGCTTCCATTTATTAAACAGTCATTTGATTAGTAGTTAAGTCGGTCATTATGATGTTTTTTATCAAATGGTACATAAAATACGCTCTCAAAATTGACTGCAATTATTTCACTGTATTCAAATATTTCCCCTGATTGTAAAATACCATGGTTAAGAATTTGCATGGCAGCAAATCCTTTTTTTCGCATGAACAACTCACTTTGTTCACGCGTTAAATTGATAGGACGATATTGTTTCATTGAATGAGAAATTGATAAATCATAGGATTTTACAAAATCTTGAATTGATCCTTCAATATCATCTATAGATAAATATGGAAATAAATAGCAAGGTAAGTACGTGTGCTCCAATTGCTTAATCTCGAAATTAACGATTCGAATACGTTTAAATTCCCAAAGTGAATCACCATATTTAATGTTAAAAATATTTGCTAAATCTTGGTTTGCATCAATTTTTTGTAAAAGAATACATTTTGATTCAATATCTCTATAGGGAGTCTCTGTCATAGAGTTATAAATCAGAGTATTTTTTAGATTTGATTTATTAATATAGATTCCGTCTCCTTGTATCATGTTGACAATCCCCATTTGTTTGAGTTGTTTCAAGCATTGTTGAATCGTGTAACGAGATACTTCATATTGAGTTGCGAGTGCGCGTTGGGTAGGTAATTTATCCTCTTTGAATTTCTTTGAATAAATTTTACTGAGTAAATCCTGAATAATAAAATGTTGTTTTGTATTTTTCATATGTTTAAGGTGTAGTTAATGTTCCATCTGGTAGACGGCTTTGTGTCCATTCATGTGGTCGATATTCAATTGGAAATTTGATTAATTCATCCATATTCACACTCACCCCTATACCTACCCTTTCGATTGGATAGAAATACCCTTCTTTACAAATTGGCGCATGTTCAAATACACTTAAGGTATTTGTATTAAAGTCAATGTTTTCTTGAACAGCAGCTGCATGAAGATGGATATTTAAATGTACATTGACAGCAACGCCGATAGGACTAATATCAGAGGGCGTATGCCAAGCAACTTTCACGCCGAATTGCTCGCAAAGATGGCCTAACTTTAATGCTGGAGTGATTCCTCCAATTTGAGAAACATGGCAACGAATATAATCAATGTCACGGTTCGCTATTAGAGATTCCCATTCTTTAGGATTGTTAAACAATTCTCCAGTTGCAATAGGGGTTGCGGACTGCGCACGTAGTTGTTTCATCCAAGCGTTTTGTTCTAAGGGTAAGACATCTTCAATAAAGTATGGTGCATAAGGTTCTACTGCTTTTAAAAATCTGAGTGCTTGATTTGGTGATAGACGCTCATGAACATCATGTAATATATGAAAACGATTTCCGTGCTTTGCTCTGATTTTAGCAAACATATCAATGGTACTTAAGAGGTAGTCATCTGGATCAAAGTATTCACCTGGAGTACTATTGTCTGGTCTTTCTACCATTGAATTACCCCCATAAAAGCCAATTTGACACCGTATATGGCGATAACCAGTCGCTAGATGCGTATCAATTTTAGTGAAGAGGTCATCTAAGTTCTCTCCGACAGCGTGAGCATAAGCAGAGATCGCATCCCGCGATTTCCCGCCGAATAATTGATATAGAGGCATTTGTGCTTTTTTAGCTTTGATGTCCCAAAGTGCTATATCAATTCCTGAAACAGCGTTGTTAATAACAGGACCATTGCGCCAATATGCATTTACCATCATCAAATGCCAGAGGTCTTCGATATTATCAGCAACCTTTCCTATGATAATCGGTTTTAAATAATCTTCCACCATTGATTTCACGACTAATGGACGTTGCTGGAAGGTGGCACATCCCCAGCCTTCAATACCATCATCAGTAGTCACTTTTACAATAACTAAGTTATGTCTATCAGGTTTTAATGTGTAGCATTCGACATTTTTGATTACACTTAATCTCATATTTATAGTTCCTTGTCCTTATTTAAAGTCTTTATTTAATTTAAACACTTTTTTTCGTGTAAAGCAATATGGCTTTTTATTATGTGTTATATCAATTTATAACCAGTCCAATTTTAAATGATGTGTGCTTGAAAACGTTGATTTAACAGGGTTAAATGAGTATAGATGGCTTTTTTTGATGCTTTGCGCAATCATTTCTTATATGGTATATTGGATCCATAGAAAGCGAATACAAAAATGAGAAAGGTGGCTTTTTTATGAGTAAAAAAGATGTTTTAAATACCATTATTGCTAACGTTGGTGGTAAAGGTAATATCTTGAATGTTTGGCATTGTATGACGAGACTAAGGTTTTCTTTGAAAAACTATTCATTGATAAATACTGAAAATATTGAGCAATTAGATGGAGTTATCGGTATAAATCGAAAAGAGGATCAATTTCAAATTGTCATTGGTACTAATGTTGATGAGTACTATACTGAATTAACAGATATATTAGGAATTGCTCAGCAACCCCAAGTACCTGAAGATGACATTCCGGAGAAAAAAAGTTTTATATCATGGTTCATGGATGTTGTTTCTGGTGTATTTGGTCCTATCGTCCCAGCGATTGCTGGTGCAGGTATGCTAAAGGGGATTATTTCAGGTTTAGTTGCCTTAGAGTTGATTAATGGCCAGTCTGACACTGTGTTAGTAATTGATATGATTGCTAGCGGAGTATTTACATTTTTACCATTTTTTACAGCTGTATCTGCTGCAAAGAAATTTAAAACTAATGAATATTTAGCTGTTGCTCTAGCTGCTGCGTTGATGTTTCCTACAATGGTTGATGCTGCAAAAGCAGGAGAGATTACTAACTTCTATCCATTTGGTTTTATTCCTGTTCGTGTATTCAACTATTCAGGATCTATTATACCAATCATCTTATCAGTTTTAGCATTGAGTTACATTTATCGATGGGTTGATAGTAAAATCCCTAAATATATGCGTGCAGTTGTAACACCATTCCTAGCGTTGTTTATTACTGGATTTTTAAGTTTAACAATTATTGGACCTGCAGGAGTTTATCTTGGTAAAGGCTTAGCTTGGATCATTGATGGACTATTTAATATCTCACCAATTTTTGCAGGTATTATCGTTGGAGCCATTCGTCCAATAGCTATTTTGACAGGAATGCACCATGCGATGACCCCGATTGCATTAGAAAACTTTGCTACAAAAGGTTGGGATATGTTAATGCCAATGATGTTCGTTGCCAACTTGTCAATCACGGGTGCAACTTTAGCTATATATTTCAAAAAAAATCAAACAGAAAACGAAAAGCAAATCGCATTTTCTGCAGTTGTTTCAGGATTCCTAGGCATTACAGAACCGGCTTTATTTGGTGTTTTAACCAAACATAAAAAAAGTTTTATCGCAGCTACGTTAGGTAGTACGATTGGTTCAGCATTGATTGGTTTATTTGGTGTAAAGTTATATGGATATATTTTATCTAGTGTTTTCAGTATTCCAGCTTATATCGGTCCTCATTTTGTTTATGCGATTATCTGTTGGATTGTAGCTTTCGTTTCTTCTTTTTTCCTTTCATATTATTTTGTAATGAAAGAGGATTGAAATAAGTATAAAAAGAAAGGTGTTTACTATGACAAAAGAAAGGACACTCTTACGTATAATGGACCTGGGGATAATCGCAGTGTTACGTGCGGAAAATGAGATATTGGCAACAAAAATGGTTCATGCAATCGTAAAAGGGGGAATGAAAGCTATTGAATTAACATTTTCTACGCCAAATGTTGATCAAGTAGTTCGACAATTAAAAGCAGAAGATGAATCTTTGTTATTGGGTGTTGGTACAGTTTTAGATGCTGTTTCTGCGCGGATTGCGATTTTTGCAGGAGCTGATTTCATCGTCAGCCCTTCATTTGATATTGAAACTGCACAATTGTGTAATTTATATCGTATTCCTTATTTACCTGGGTGTGTTTCCATGACAGAAATTACAACTGCGCTTCGATATGGTGTAGATATTATTAAACTATTTCCTGGTAGTCTAGTAGGTCCAGATTACATTAAAGCAGTCAAAGCACCATTACCACAAGTTAATATAATGCCAACTGGTGGAGTGAACTTTGGAAATATAGATCAGTGGTTTGCTGCCGGCGCAGTAGCGGTCGGTATTGGTGGGGCATTAAGTACTGTTGAAGGGGATGATTTTGCCTCACTAACCCAATTAGCCCAACAATATACGAATCGGTTGCATGAAATTAGAGGGAAATAATATGTCAACGATTTTAACGTTAGGTGAAAGTTTATTACGATTGTCCACGCCAAATAATCAACGTTTGCGCTATTTAAACCAATTGGATGTTACATTTGGTGGTGCTGAAGCCAATGTAGCGATTAATTTATCGCAACTAGAAAATACAGTTTATTATGCAACATGTTTACCTGATAATGAGATAGCGGATAATATACCGGTTCAAATGCGAGCCTTTGGAGTTAATCCAACACATATTTTGAAGACAGATAAAGGACGTCTCGGCTCTTATTTTGTTGAAACTGGTTCTGATTTACGAGCTAGTAACGTAGTGTATGATCGAGAAATCTCAAGCATAGCACTACTAGACGATGACTTGTGGGATTTAGAGAAATTATTTGAGGGGATTACCCATTTTCATACAACTGGTATTACATTAGGATTAAGTTCTTTTTGGCATACCTATTTATTAAAATTGATTGAATATGCTAAAAGTAAGGGGATTGTCATCAGTTTTGATATGAACTACCGCCAAAAAATATGGAACTATGAAGAGGCAAAAGATGCATTCACCGCTGTGCTACCTTATGTTGATATTTTATCTGCTGGTTCTTTAGATGCAAAATATTTTATGGACATTGATATTGATGCACAAAGTGCATTAGGATCTTATTTAGAACAAATTTCGTTAAAATATCCCAATCTTTCCATAATTTACGGAATGAATCGCCAATCGATTACTCCGAATCAGTATGATATAGTTGGGTATATTTATCAACCAGAAGAAGATAAACTCACTCACTCACGTACCTACCGCATTCAACATGCCAATGATCGTATAGGAACAGGTGATGCATTTACAGCAGCAGTACTTGATGGTATTTTAAAACAACGAGAAGCGGACTCACTTATTAATTTTGCGATTGGTGCTTCAGTATTGAAACACACAGTGTTTGGTGATATTAACCAATTTACTAGTGAAGAAATCGAGAACTTTGTACAAAATCAAGGTAGTAATATACTTAGATGATATACTCCCGTTATAGTGGACAGTGAAAAACCAAAAATTTCACTAGAAACTATAAGGGGAGTATATCATTTTGGCTCAGGCTCGTTTCAATGCTTGATTTCTTCCTGCGCTTGGCGGGCGTGCAAGGTTAATTTGTTAACTTTTTATTTCCCCCATTTTGTGCTATAATAGAAAGACTTAGGGCCAATGGGTCCGCATAGATTAAGGAGTCAGGCCGTATGGCAATTGAACTATTGACCCCCTTTACTAAGGTCGAATTAGAAACAGAAAATCAACCGACAAACCGTAAGCAAGTTGGTATTCTGGGTGGAAATTTTAACCCTGTCCATAATGCGCATTTGCTGGTAGCAGATCAGGTTCGCCAGCAGCTAAATTTAGATCAGGTTCTCTTGATGCCTGAGTTTACCCCACCTCATATCGATACAAAAGAAACGATTGATGAGAAGCATCGCCTCAAGATGCTGGAGTTAGCCCTTGGCGATATCGCAGGACTTGGCATTGAGACCATTGAGTTGGAGCGAAAAGGGATTAGCTACACCTATGACACCATGAAATTGCTCAAAGAGAAGAATCCTGATACGGATTATTACTTTATCATCGGAGCTGACATGGTCGAGTACCTACCAAAGTGGTACCGCATTGACGAGTTGGTACAGATGATTCAGTTTGTCGGCGTTCAGCGCCCACGCTACAAGGCTGGCACCTCTTATCCTGTTATCTGGGTTGATGTGCCCCTCATGGATATCTCTTCCAGCATGGTTCGCGATTTCATTAAGCAGGGGCGGACGCCCAACTTTCTCCTTCCGACAGCTGTCTTAGATTATATTCAAAAAGAGGAGCTTTACCGATGAGTGATGCTTATGAGACCCTTGTGGGACATAGCAGAGCAGACTTGCTGCTACATGTCAGCCAGCAGATGAGTGATCACCGTTTCCAGCATGTCCTCGGTGTGGAGGCTACAGCGATCACGTTAGCTCAGCTATACGGCTGCGACCCAGACATGGCGGGCTTGGCTGCTCTCCTGCACGATTACGCCAAAGAACTGCCAGATCAGGTCTTTCTCGATCTGATTGATCAAAAGCATCTGGACCCAAGCCTTAAGCTCTGGGGCAATAATATCTGGCACGGCGTGATCGGGGTTTACCAGATTGAGAAAGACTTGGGGATTACGAATTCTGAGATTTTGCAGGCGATTGCCAGACACACAGTTGGCAGTCGTGATATGACCCTGCTTGATAAAATCGTCTATGTGGCAGACTATATCGAGCCAGGGCGCGATTTTCCAGGTGTGGAAGAGGCGCGTGAGCTAGCAAGACGTGATCTGGATCAGGCAGTTGCCTACGCAACAGCTAGAACCATAGCTCACCTTGCTCAAAAAGGGATTCCGATTTACCCTCAAACCCTTGAAACCTACAATGCCTATATCAGCCATTTGAAGAAGAAATAGCCCTATTAGTAACAGATGTTTAACATCTGGGGATACTATCGAAGTTATCTATGTTCGCTACAGCGACGCTTGGCTAGGAAATCCATGAATCGATCGCTCTAGAAGTGAGTGATGTTATTATTGATAAGCGCTACAACAGTGCCTTTAAGGCTACAAAGTTGCAAAACTATCTGGATGGCACGGGGATTGAGCACTTGAATATCATTGGGGTGACTATCAATGTAGTGGTGAAAGTAGCCTTCAAGTTGGGCGATCAGGCAGCCGTGGTGGAGCAGGAATCTTTTTCCTGACGACGACATTCCAGCTTTGACCCTGCTGGATTACTATGAGACAATTTGGGACGATTATTTTGCCCAAGTTGATGATTTGAAAACCCATGTTAAGAGGAAATGAATGAAAGAACTTGAATTAGTAGAATTGGTTGTTAAGGCAGCAGATGATAAGCGTGCTGAGGATATTGTTGTCCTCTCCGTCGCAGAAATGACTAGCTTGACTGACTATTTTGTTGTGGTTAGCGCCATGAACAGTCGCCAGCTAGAAGCCATTGCAGACAATATTCGTGAGCAAGTCAAACTGGCCGGCGGTGATGCCAGCCGTATCGAAGGTGATGCCAACAGTGGCTGGGTTCTTCTGGACTTGGGCAGTGTGGTTGTTCACGTCTTCTCTGAAGAAATGCGTGCTCACTACAACTTTGAAAAACTTTGGCACCAAGCTGAAAGTCTTGAAACTGCTGGATTTTTGGCTGAAAATCAATAGGCAGGGGAACATGTCTTACTCCCAACCACTGCGTCTTAACAGTAAATCTAAAAATACAGGAGATTGGGATTGCTTGTGTCCAGACACGATTTTAAGCACAGAATTTCTAGTATTAGCTTCGTTCGAAAACCAAAAGTGTTTCAGAAGTCAGACTGCTTCATCTAAGAGAGCTGATTGCAACCGCAATTTGAAAACTTAGAAGGACGATTTATTAGAAGAGGGTGACTTTCCGAACAAATCTATTCAGAATTTGTATGCGTAATCTTATAGGTTATATGCTTTGTGGGTGAGGGCAAGATCATCATGGCTCTCCTCACTTTTTTAATACGAGATATTATAAAAGAGGATACAGATATCATGACAACTTATGAAACTTTTGCGACTGTCTATGACAGTATCATGGACGACTCGCTTTACGATTTGTGGACGGACTTTTCGCTCCGCCATTTCCCAAAAGATAAGAAAAAACTGCTAGAATTGGCCTGTGGGACAGGTATCCAATCGGTTCGCTTTGCCCAAGCTGGCTTTGAGGTGACAGGGCTTGATTTAAGCGAAGATATGCTTAAAATTGCGGACAAGCGCGCTAAGGCAGTGGGAGAGTCCATTGAATTTGTGGTGGGTAATATGCTGGATCTCTCATCTGTTGGCCAGTTTGATTTGGTGACCTGCTACTCGGATTCCATCTGCTACATGCAGGACGAGGTTGAAGTGGGCGATGTTTTTGCAGGCGTTTACGCTCATCTCAATGAGGGTGGTACTTTCATCTTTGATGTTCACTCAACCTACCAGACTGATGAAGTTTTTCCTGGCTATTCTTATCATGAAAATGCCGAAGATTTTGCCATGGTTTGGGATACTTATGAAGATGAGGCTCCTCACTCTGTTGTCCACGAGCTGACCTTTTTCATTAAGGACAAGGACGGACGCTTTACTCGATTTGATGAAGTCCACGAAGAGCGGACCTACGAACTTCTAACCTACGATATTCTCCTTGAACAAGCCGGTTTCACTGATGTCAAAGTCTATGCAGACTTTGAGGACAAGGAACCAACTGAGACAAGTAAACGGTGGTTTTTTGTGTGCCAAAAATAATATAGATAGAACTCGGTACTTGTGAGAAGTGCTGAGTTTTTTGATTTTGGAAATTGTTATGAGGTTGAGATTTCAAAAGGAGTTGGGGCTTTTCCAACTCTGATATCGGAGCGTTTTAAAGACGGGACCGCTATATCAACCATGCAAAGTTAGAGAGGTAGCGGTTTTGCTGTTTTTACTTTTTCTATTGATAAAAGTCAGAATGGCTATAATAAGTAGACAAAACTCTAACATCAGCTGTAAAGCCTCTGCAACAGTCATGACGGTTCTCCTTGATTTAGTCGGTTTAGTCATAGGCACTCCTCTTTTTAATTGGATTTCCGTGCCGCTCCTTTTGGAACTTTCCTATATTTAATTTGTCGGAAATTTGAGGAAAAACAGAAGGGATATTAGAGAATTGCTATTGAGTGAGAAATTGATTGCTTATTTGGCGATACTACTTTATACAAAAGTAAAATAGCGATGTCTTCTAAAACAACCGAAAACCCCTAAACCAAGGGCTTTTTGTGGTATAATGAAATGGAAAAGTTGTAATGAGAAAAAATGATGGTATTTCAATATTAGAGAATGAACGAGGAAAAATAGTGAAGCTTTTAGAGAACAGAAGATTAACAAAAGAAGGTTTTTCTAATGTAATTTTTATCAGAGTAGAACCTAGTGACTTAGAGACTACTATAAGTGAGATTATAAATCACTTTCAGAATATGTCATGGATAGATAAATTTGATGAAAATTATAAAAAACGTAGTTTTCAATCAAGAAGTTTGCCAACAGTGAAGTTCTTAAAAGAAAAACTTGAAAATCATGCAAGTGATCGAATAACAACAGATATAGGGGAAACGGTAGTATCTGAATTATCGCGATCTTCACTTATTAATCAACTTGACTATTTAGATGTTCCACTAGGTGAGTTAATAAAACAACAGATTTCAGGGAATTCAGGATTTGATTTTTTCTCGGAGACTAAAAATAGTGTAATTGTGTTTGGTGAAGCTAAGTATCTGTCTAAGAAAAATGCATACGGTAATGCAATGGAACAAGTGGAAAGATTTGTTGTAGAATCTAGAGATATAAGTGATTTAAGAGACATAGAAGACTTTGTTTCGCTTTCAGGATTAAGAAATGCATCGGATGGAGTAAAAGCATACGCTTGCGGATTTTCTAGCACTCAAATTGATACTAAAAACTTAATTAATCATATAATTAAAAATAGGTATTTTAGTACACTAGCTAAGCATAACGAAGTTATTTATATTGCAGTAAATATTTTAATTTAAAATATTTATGAGGAACTAGGAATGGCTAATATAATCAAAAATATAAAAAACGGTGAAGATTTAAGGATTATTATTGACAACGTCCTACTTTCATTATATGAGAACGGTCCAGTCATTACATCTGATCTTGAAATATTATGTTATCTAAAAATTTATCAACCGGAATTATTTTATACTATTGAGCATAGGGTATTGAAATACATGGGATTACACTACAAAAATTTAGAGACTGAGACTTTGTCTGAAGTGATTTTTGGTATGTATCAAAAGTACATTAGGGAAAAATATAATATCTCTTATACCCCAGTTCAAGCAAAAATTGTTGAAGGAATTGATAAAAATCAATGTTATAGTTTTTCGGCACCAACAAGTACAGGTAAATCTTTTGTTTTTCGGAGAATAATTGAGGAATCGGAAAAAGATATTGTTATCGTAGTTCCCTCGAGAGCATTAATAAACGAATATTATCTCTCGCTGACGTCAGCTATAATAGATAAATCGATTAACATTTTAACTTTTGTTGATAAGATTAATCTACGGTATGCTAAAAGAAATATCTTTATTTTAACACCTGAAAGATGTAAAGATTTATATAAATTTAAAGATGAATTTAAGATTGAGTATATTTTATTTGATGAAGCGCAATTAAGTGATGAACAAAATTCACGTGGCTTGTATTTCGATAGTATAGTTAGGAGAAGTCAAAGAGCTTTTCCAGATGTAAAATTTATATTTGCTCATCCTTTTGTAAGTAATCCTGAATCTCAAATTGAGAGAAATCATTTTAAGGAAATAGATTCAGATTTTGATAGTTTTAAAATAAAAAATGTAGGACAAGTATTTTACACAATTGATAAAAACGGTAAATACTATCATTTTGGAATAGATAAATCTATCATGGGTAAAAAGAAGATTGGCAGTGACTATGACCCTGTTGAACGAGTGTTAAGGAAAAATGGTAGTATTTTGATCTATACTTCAAAAACAAGTATCCTACGACAAGAGGCGTTCCAGCAGTTCTCAAAGTATATTGATTTATGTGAAATAATTACTGATTCTGAGGCATTGGAAATAATTGAGAAGATATCTCAGTTAATAGGAGGAAGTGATAACTCTGCAGATGATAGATATTCAGAAATGATTCACCTTTTAAAATTAGGAATAGTAACACATCATGGTTCATTGCCTTTAAATATTAGAGTTTTAATAGAGGAGTTTACTAATAAAGGATTTTGTAAGATTTGTTTTGCAACATCTACTCTTGAGCAAGGGATTAATATGCCATTTGACTTGGTTTATCTCAATAGATTTGTTGAATCGAAACCTTTATCCATTAAGAATTTGATTGGTAGGGCAGGTAGGAGCACCCAAAAACCTAATTTTGACTTCGGGGAAGTTGTTATTAGACAGAATAATATGACCTCTTTTAGAAAAATAGTGACTGAAGATGTGAAACTTGGGAATGTTTCCCTATTAGAAAAAGACTTACCTGAAAATTTACAAGATTTACAAGAGTTTAAGGATTCCATTTTAGATGGTACATTTTCTGATGAGTTTAATCTTACCCCATCTCAATTAGAAATATTAAGAAGTATAGATAGTCAAGATGTAGTTTCTCAAATTCTTGATTTATTGTTTATTAATGATGAATTGAAATTATTATCTGATATAGATAACCAAGAAATTACAAAATTATTTAGAGTGTTATATGCATTCAATTTAAAAAGGGAACTTTCTCAGGGAGAAGAAGCTATAATCAATTCGGCAGTACAGATTATGATATGGAAAATTTATGGGAAATCTTTTAAAGATATATGTTTTTATAGATTTTCTTATATTAGTCAAAAACAAAAGAGAGACGAGCTAAAAAAAATAAACGAAAATGTTTCTCAAAGAAGGTTAGCTGCACAATTTACAATGCCTTATGCTGAAATTCCCAATAAATCATTAAAAGCTTTCCCCTTATTTGATAAAAATACAAGGGCAATAGATATTGACTATGATAGAATAGTATTTGATACTTATGATTATCTTGACAAGATAATTAGCTTTAGATTAGTTGATATTTTTTTAGCTGCATTTGAACACTATAGACAAACTGATTCTGATGTAAGAGCAGATAAAATGATAAATTATATCAAGTATGGAACAGATGAACCAAAGGAAATATGGTTGTTGAGATATGGTTTCGATTTCGATGATATTGAATGGCTATCTCCTTATGTGAATAAAATAGATGAGAATGAGGTGATATTTGACCAATCAATTTTTGAAGAATCAGATGAACGAATAAAATTAATTGATAGGTTTTATCATACTTCTTAATCTTAGAAAGGACTTCCATGCAACCGCAATACATTTTAACAGATAAGATGCTTAATCGTGTGGTGGGGATTTCGGAACTGACAGCGCTTTTGGTACTGGAAAAACGTGCTCTTCACCTGCGTAAGGAAAATCGCATTCGTTCGATTCAGTCTTCTTTGGCGATTGAAAATAACAGTCTGACACTAGAGCAGGTGACGGACATCATTGATGGGAAGCGCGTTTTAGGTGCTCCTAAGGAGATTCATGAGGTACAAAATGCCTATGAAGCCTATGAGCGTGTTTTTCAGTTGAATCCTTATCGAGTGGATGATTTTTTGCGGGCTCATCGACTGTTGACAAAGGACTTGGTGAAGCGTTCAGGTCAATTCAGGGCTGGGGATGTCGGTGTTTATGATAGCCAAGGAACAGTTGTTCATGTCGGAGCTAGGCCACAGTTTGTTCCTAAGCTAGTTCAAGACTTATTTGAGTGGGCTGAAAAGAGTACACTACCAGACTTGATTAAATCTTGTATTGTTCATTTTGAGTTAGAGATTATTCATCCTTTTGAAGATGGGAACGGCCGCATGGGACGCTTATGGCAAAGTTTGATTCTTTATCAGTGGCAGGATATTTTTGAATGGATTCCTGTTGAGACGGTCATCTATGAGCATCAGCAAACCTACTATGATAGCTTATCACTTAGCAATCATCAAAATGATGCGACTATCTTTATCGAGTTCATGCTAGATGCTATTTTAGAGACCTTGCAAGAGTATTCGCTCAAAGAAAAGAGCGATAAAATGAGCGATAAAGAGTTGCTTTATTTTAAATTACTAGAAAAGTATTTGAAAAAGCATGGTGTGATAGCTAGTCGTGATTTTCAAAACTTATCAAACCTCAGTCCTTCTGCTGCAAGACGCTATCTGACGAGATTTACAGACTTGGGTTTGCTTGTCAAGAAAGGACAAAATCGCAATAGACAATATCAATTAAGGCAGGACCTCTCATGACAGCAACAGGAATCATTGCGGAGTTTAACCCGTTTCACAAGGGGCATGCTTATCTGCTGGAGCAGGATGAGGGCTTGAAAATCGTTGCCATGTCCGGCAATTTCATGCAGCGGGGCGAGCCTGCTATTGTTGATAAGTGGACCAGAGCACAGATGGCTTTGGAGAATGGGGCGGACTTGGTGGTCGAGTTGCCTTTTCTGGTGGCGGTTCAGTCTGCCGATTATTTTGCCCAAGGGGCTATTGCCATCCTCAAGCAACTAGGCATTGACCAGCTGTCCTTTGGGACGGAGGAAGTGATTGACTATCAGACTATATCGGACACCTATGCGGAGCACCGTGAAGCCATGGAAGACTACGTCGCCAGACTTCCTGACACGCTTTCCTATCCGCAGAAGACCCAAGCTATGTGGGAGAAGTTCTGTGGGATTGCTTTCTCTGGTGGCACACCCAACCATATCCTAGCCTTGGCCTATGCTAAGGCCTGTGCAGGAACGGATATCAAGTTGGCTCCCATCCAGCGGCAGGGGGCTGGGTTTCATGATACGGTTAAAGAAACCAGCTACGCCTCGGCCACAGCCATTCGCCAGCACATCACGGATAAGACCTTTGTCCAAGCCTTTGCGGCCTCGCCAGACCTGCTCTTGCAGTCGCCCCATGTCTATTGGGAGACGTATTTTCCCCTGCTCCGCTACCAGATACTCAGCCACACAGACCTGACTGCCATCTATCAGGTCAATGAGGAGCTGGCTCAACGGATCCGCGCAGCCATTAAGACCAGCGCGACCTTTGACGAGCTGGTCGCCCAAATCACAACCAAGCGCTACACCAAGGCGCGGGTGCGCCGTATACTGACCTACATCTTGGTCAATGCGAGGGAGACGCTTCTCCCTGAGGGCATCCATGTTCTGGGCTTTAGCCAGAAGGGGCAGGAGCATCTGGCCAAGGTCAAGCATCGAGCTTCGCTCATCACCAAGATTGGCAAAGAGCCTTGGGACGCCATGACCCAGCAGGCGGATCAGATTTATCAACTCGGCCATCCAGATCTCAGGGAGCAGAACTGGGGGCGCGTGCCGGTGAGGGAACTCTATAAAAAATAGTCAAAAATACCATTTTTTCCTTGACTCTCACGCTACGTCATAGGCTATACTAATACTCGTCAAAAATCAAAATCTAACGTCGTTACCTCAGTTTGATGAACTTGAGTTCTATCTTCACTTTCGTTGCCTAGTTAGCTTTTGATTTTGATAGAGTATATCATGAGAAGGGGGTTCATATGCGAACGGTCAAGGAAATCAGCCAGCTGACAGGAGTTAGCGTGCGCACGCTGCATTATTACGATCAGATTGATTTACTCAAGCCGTCACGGGTGGCGGAAAATGGCTACCGCTATTATAATGACGAGGCTCTGGTCAGCTTACAAGAAATTTTGCTCTTTCGTGAGTTGGACTTCCCGCTCAAAACAATCAAAGAAATCCTCAAGGACCAGTCCTATGACCGTGACCAAGCGCTGTCTGACCAGATTCGCTGGTTGGAAATCAAGAAAGACCGCTTGGAAGCCATCATTCGTCATGCCAAGTCCTTGCAGGGAAAAGGAGGAGCTTTTATGACATTTATAGCCTATGACAAGTCAGAGTTGGAATCTTTTCAAGCAGAAGCCAAGGAGCGCTGGGGTAAGACTGCAGCTTATCAGGCCTTTGAAGAAAAAATCTCTGACGATCAGTTTGTCAATATGCAAAGTCAAATGGGAGACATCATGGCCGACTTTGGAAAGCTGAGAAACAAATCCGCATCTGACCCAGTAGCACAAGCGCAGGTCAAGGTCTTACAAGACTATATCAGCGATCATTTCTACCCTTGCACGCCAGAGATTTTAGCAGGTCTGGGTCAAATGTATGTGAGCGATAATCGTTTTACTCGCTTCATTGATCAAGCAGGTGGTGAAGGAACCGCAGCATTTGTCAGTTGCGCCATCGAAACCTATTGTCAGTAGTCATCTAGGGAGTGAGACAGACTGCCATGATGGCTTCAGCCTCGCCCACAAAAGAAAAGGGAGTGGGAAAGAACTCGAGCAATTAAAAAAGAGTTCGTTTTCCCACCCCTGCACAGTTGATTAGGCTGGATTTGGAGTGTAAAACACGAACAAAACTGCCAATCAGCAGTGGTTCATTGGCGCTAAAGCACCTAATGATCTTTGCAGTGGTGAGACTAAGTTGGCATAGCCAACAAGTCTTACTCCCAACCACTGCGATGAGATGTTTATGCAAACGATGAGAGGTGAGGTTGGCTTTTTTGCCAGCCTCTTTTTGTAGGTGGACACAGAGATCCATTACAGTAGTCTGTCTCACGCTCTATTTTTTTGAAAAAGGTCAAAAAAAGTCAAACAAACTATTGACCTTTACTGACCAATGGTGTATAATAAAGTCATGAAGTTGAAATAGAATCTTTCTAGTCAGCTTCGATTGTCCGCAAAGCTGAGACTTTGCCTGCTTTCTTTACCAAGGAGGTTAAGGAAATGTATAGACACCTATAGCGAAACCATTTTTATTTTTCGAAGAAAGGTCAAAATTGGTCAAAAAGCGACATATTAGCACTAAATCATATAACTGGTTTTTATTTTTAAAACAAAGGTCAGTTTTGGTCAGTGATACAAAACAATTTCAAACAAAGAGAGGTAACTATATGAACAACAATTTTTATAACAACAGCATGGACGATTTGTTCAACCAATTGATGGGAAATATGGGCGGTTTTAACTCTGAAACGCGTCGCTATCGTATCAATGGTCGTGAAGTAACACCTGAGGAATTTGCTTATTTCCGTCAGACAGGTCAGTTGCCAGATGGAGTGGCGGTTGAAGGTCAAGCGGTGCCAGACCAATCACAACAGGGTCAGCTCAAAGCAGATGGTATCTTAGGTAAACTTGGTCGCAACTTGACCGAGGAAGCTCGTCAAGGCAAGCTTGATCCAGTTATTGGTCGTAACAAGGAAATCCAAGACACCGCTGAAATTCTGGCGCGTCGAACCAAGAACAATCCTGTTTTAGTCGGGGATGCGGGTGTCGGAAAGACGGCAGTCGTTGAAGGCTTAGCACAGGCTATTGTCCATGGCGATGTTCCAGCCGCTATCAAAAACAAGGAATTGATCTCCATTGACATTTCAAACCTTGAAGCTGGTACCCAGTACCGTGGGGCTTTTGAGGAAAATATTCAAAATCTAGTGCAGGAAGTTAAGGACGCTGGCAATATCATTCTCTTCTTTGATGAGATTCACCAAATTCTGGGCGCTGGTAGCACAGGTGGCGACAGTGGATCTAAGGGTTTGGCGGATATTTTAAAACCAGCTCTTTCTCGTGGGGAATTGACAGTGGTTGGTGCGACTACTCAGGATGAGTATCGCAATACCATTCTTAAGAATGCAGCCCTAGCTCGTCGTTTCAATGAAGTTAAGGTCAATGCACCGTCCGCCGAAGATACTTTTGAAATCCTCAAAGGCATTAAGCCCCTCTATGAAGCTCACCACAATGTGGAACTGCCTGATGAGGTTCTTAAGGCCGCGGTAGATTACTCTGTTCAGTATATCCCACAGCGTTCGTTGCCTGACAAGGCTATTGACTTGATTGATGTGACAGCGGCTCACTTGGCAGCCCAGCACCCAGTAACAGACGTCAAGGCCTTGGAAGCTGAGATTGAAATTGCTCGCAATCGCCAGCAGGCTGCTGTGGACAAGGAAGACTTTGAAACGGCACTCAAAGAAAAGATGATTATTGATGACTTGCAGGCTAAGATTGACAATCATACCGAGAGTCAAAAAGTAGTCGCAACCATCAACGACATCGCTGAATCCGTGGAGCGTTTGACTGGTATTCCAGTGTCTCAGATGGGCTCTTCTGATATCGAGCGTCTTAAAGGTATGGCTAGTCGCTTGGAGGCTAAAGTCATCGGGCAAGACAAGGCTGTAGAAGCCGTTTCTAAGGCTATTCGTCGCAACCGTGCAGGTTTTGATGATGGTCGTCGCCCAATTGGCTCCTTCCTCTTTGTTGGCCCAACAGGTGTCGGCAAGACCGAATTGGCCAAGCAGTTGGCACTTGATATGTTCGGCTCAAAAGATAGCATTATCCGTTTGGATATGTCTGAGTATAGCGACCGTACAGCTGTGTCTAAGCTCATCGGGACAACCGCAGGCTATGTCGGCTACGATGACAACTCTAATACTCTGACTGAGCGCGTGCGCCGCAATCCTTATGCTATTGTCCTTCTGGACGAGATTGAAAAGGCCGATCCGCAAGTCATTACTTTACTCCTTCAAGTGTTGGATGATGGCCGTCTAACGGATGGTCAGGGCAATACGGTTGATTTCAAAAATACAGTGATTATTGCAACGTCCAATGCAGGTTTTGGCTATGACAAACAGTCTGACGATAGTCAAGAAATGCCTATCATGGACCGCATCGCACCTTACTTCCGACCAGAATTCCTCAATCGTTTCAATGGAGTGATTGAGTTTAAACCTTTGGCTAAGGAAGATTTGGGTGCTATCGTTGATCTGATGATCGCCGGGGTTAACCAGACCCTTGCCAAAAAGAATATTGATCTGGTCTTGACGCCTGAGGCTAAGGACTACTTAGTCGAAGAAGGCTACGATGAAGTCATGGGGGTGCGCCCGCTCCGACGCGTCGTCGAGGGCGAAATCCGTGATAAGGTCACAGATTATTACTTGGATCATATCGATGCCAAGCACCTCCAAGCCGATATGGTTGAAGGTGAGTTGGTTATCAGCAAACAATAATGAGCCCAAAATCCCGCCAAGTGGCGGGATTTTGGGTTTAGACTGATAACCCCTGTGCAAACCAACGGCTAAATGGATGGTGTGATTTCTAAAAAGACGTTATGAGTAGGGCGGTTCAAGTGCAAGACGCTCCACACCTTGTCAGAGGGTGTTAAAAGTGCTATAATTTAATTTGTAAAGTCGAGATATAGAAAATTCAAAAATAGGGTGAAGGATTTTATAAGTTCAATTAACCCAGCTTATCAAGGAGACAAGGATGTCATTTGAATACTATTACCGCAAGGGGCAGTTTATCTTTCAAGCTCTAATAGGCTTATTCCTTCTGGGGTTTATCGCTTCCTGGTCCTTTGGTGCTTTTACTATTATTCAGGGCATGAGCAGGTTTCCCCGTCCGTCTGGTGCTAACCCATTCTTTTTTATTCAAGCTATCTTTTTCATTGTTCCGATATTGATGACTATCATCGGTTTGTCGACATTTGGACAAGCTCTTTTGAAAATTTTTTATCGCAAACCTGTTGTAGCTGGAGATGCTCAAGGTCTAAAACTCCTTGGAAGATGGTTAAAATCTTATCATCTGTTATGGGGAGACATCGACTATGTGCGACATGAATACCGCACTTCTCATGTTAGGTACAATCACAGTAGTAATCATTTTCGACAAAGTCACTGGTTGATTGTGAAGCCAAAAGAAGGACGGGCCATTGAGATAGATATTGCCAATATAGATGGAACCATTGACGATATTGTTGCAGACATCAAGAAAATGGCTCCTCATGTCGTTGTCAAAGGCATGGGGTAATTTAGCATCAAATTAATAACTAGCCTAAGGGAGTTTTTTAGCATTAGTTTCACTGGGTAATCAAAAGACCTTTTGCTAAGGGAAAATGATAACGAACGCCGGAGAAGCGTTTCGGATGAATTTCCGCGTTCAACACACAAACGGAGCTTACTTTGGGCAGTTACACTTGGGCAAAAAACTGTGATTCCTGATTTACGAAAAACGTCCAAAATGGTATAATAGTAGGGCTAAGATGGGAAGAGAGTTGAAAGTCTTTCCAAAATCAATATCATAAGGAGATCCTCATGGGACGTAAATGGGCTAACATTGTTGCCAAAAAGACCGCTAAAGACGGTGCCAATTCGAAAGTGTATGCCAAATTTGGCGTTGAAATCTACGTAGCTGCTAAAAAAGGCGACCCAGATCCAGAAACAAACGGTGCTTTACGCTTTGTTATCGATCGGGCCAAGCAGGCACAAGTGCCTAAGCACGTTATCGATAAGGCTATTGACAAGGCAAAGGGCAACACTGATGAGACCTTTACAGAAGGCCGTTACGAAGGTTTTGGACCTAGCGGTTCGATGATTATCGTAGATACCTTGACTAATAATGTCAACCGTACAGCGGCTAACGTTCGTGCAGCTTTTGGAAAAAATGGTGGGAATATGGGTACTTCAGGCTCTGTGTCCTATCTCTTTGATAATAAGGGTGTCATTGTCTTTGCGGGTGACGATGCAGATAGCATTTTTGAGCTTCTTTTGGATGCTGACGTTGAGGTAGATGATGTGGAAGCCGAAGATGGGAATATCCATGTCTACACAGCACCAACTGATCTTCACAAAGCTGTTGAAGCTCTGCGTGAAAACGGTATTGCAGAATTCCAAGTCACTGAGCTTGAAATGATTTCTCAGTCTGATGTGGAGTTGACCGGCGATGACCTAGCAACATTTGAAAAACTCTACGACGCCCTTG
Organism: Streptococcus merionis DSM 19192; assembly: GCF_000380085.1. GTDB lineage: Bacteria > Bacillota > Bacilli > Lactobacillales > Streptococcaceae > Streptococcus > Streptococcus merionis. The sequence goes on along the minus strand of NZ_KB904557.1, from coordinate 46,002 downwards.
ACGATGACGAAGACGTCCAGAAAATCTACACCAATGTAGATGGTTTCTAAGAACATGTATGCACAGTAAAAGCAGTTGCTTTAAAGTCTGTTTTTCATGCCTCATCGGTAGCTCCTTTAGCTGCCTTGAAAATCGGAAAACACTTTTTTGAACCAAGCATCTTACTTGAGAATGCAGATTCTAATAGATGAAACAGAGTGAAATTGAGAGAAAAATTTTGCCTTAAACTAAAAAGCGAATAAAGCTAGTATTTCGGTCAAACTGAAATCTAACTTTGTTCGCTTTTCATATTCTCCAAAAATCAAATTCTAACGTTGTTAGCTCGCCTTACTGAATTGTTGAAATTTTTATCCATCATTTGAAATAGTCATCAACTGGCTGTGGTTTTGTTGCCACGTGAGATTTTAATTTTATAGAGTACTATTGTTATTCATAAGAAATTGTAATGAATTTTTAGATAAGAGGCTTCCCAACCTATTGGTTTTTCTACATGAAGACAAAAGATGCTGAGCTTATTTGACAGATCCACCAGTAATGCCTTCCACATAGTATTTTTGCATGTACATAAAGAGGAGAGTGATTGGGATAGCGATAAGGACGGATCCTGCGGCGAAAGATTTGAACCATTCGTTGATGGTATCTCGCTCGATCATGTTGAAGAGTCCGATCGCAACCGTATATTTGCTAGTCGCATCACCCAAGATAACCCGTGCAAAGATAAAGTCAATCCATGGTCCGATAAAGGCGGTCAGAGCAGTGTAGACGATGATTGGCTTGGACAAGGGGAGAGTAATCTTGAAGAACACATCTTTGCGTGTTGCCCCGTCAATCATGGCTGATTCGTCAAGGGAGTAAGGAATGGTATCAAAGAAGCCTTTGACGATGTAAAAGCCGAGAGCTGCACCTGCTGAGTAGACCAAAACAAGGGCAAAGAGGGTTTGTGTCAGGTTGAGAGCCTTGAGGATAAAGTAGATGGCAATCATGGACATAAAACCCGGGAACATGTTAAGGACCAAGGCCAGCTTGAGGTAGCCATTGCGGAATTTGAATTTGAGGCGACTGAGCACGTAGGCTACCGCAACCGTGATAAAGGTTGAGACGATGGTGGTTGCCACCGCTACAATCGCTGTATTCATAAACCATTGAGCGAAAGGAAAGGACGTGTTAGAGAAGAGTTTTGCATAATTTGCCAAGGTAAAGGTCTTTGGCATGAAGTAATTGACATAGGCTGTCCCTTCTCCTCGAAAAGAGGTCAAGACCACCCAAGCAATGGGGAAGAGCCAAATGATTGATAAGGCAATCAGAATCGCATAAACAATAGCGAGTGTTAAACGTTTTTTATTTTTCATTATTTCGCCGCTCCTTGTTTGTAAGAATCTGTCCGTGTGTAAGCTAGCAGACTAAAGATTGCTGAGATCGTAAAGATCAAGATACCGATGACAGAGGCCAAGTTGTAGTCGGCTGCAGAAACCGTTAGCTTGTAAAGCCAGGTAACCAAGAGATCGGTAGAGCCAGCCTGGTAGAAATTGGAATTGGTTGGTCCACCACCTGTCAAGAGGTAAATCACGTTGAAGTTGTTGATGTTTCCGATGAATTGCTGGATCAAGTTGGGTGTCATGATGAGCAAGATTTGTGGGAAAGTGATAGATTTGAAAATTTGGAACTTGTTGGCTCCATCAATTTCAGCCGCTTCAAGTTGTTCTTTTGGCAAGTTCATAATGATGGACGTTGCTACGAGCATCGTGAAAGGAATCCCTACCCACATGTTGACAAAGATGATGGAGAACTTAGCCCAGACAGGGTCAGACAAAAATGGTAGAGGGTTGTTGATCAAGCCAATGTTCATCAAAAGCGAGTTGAGCGGACCTGCATCATTGAGGAGGTTACGCATAATCAAAAGAGAAATGAACTGTGGTACTGCAATGGTAATGACGAAGATAGTCCGCCACATTTTCTTGAATTTCAAGCCCTTAGTGTTGATTAATAAAGCCAAGAGAATGCCAAAGAAGAAGTTAGTCGCAGTTGCAGCTACCGCCCAAATCAAAGTCCAAGAAAGAACAGGGAAGAAAGTTCCTGCCATGCGACCAGTAAAGACATTGCCAAAGTTTGTCAAACCGACCCAGTCAAAGAGGTGTTTCGGTGGTAGATGGTTGTGATCATAGTTGGTAAAGGCTAGACTGATCATGTAAATCAAAGGCAAAATGGTAAAAAGGAGTACCCCGATCATAGGAATAGCCATCAGTGTCATATGAAAACGGCCATCTGTTAAACTTCGAAAATCATCCATAAAACTTGGAATTTTCATGCCGTTTTCCTTAAGAACATACATATTTCGGGCACTCTTAAGATTACACCAGTAAATATAGGCAAATACAGAGCAGAAGATAATCGCAGCCAAGCCAAAAATGAGCATCAGCATGGAGTTGTCACCCTGTGTAGCAACTGAAATTTTAATACCGTTAACAACTTTTTCAGTCATCCCTTGAGTTTCAGTACCTAGAGTAATCAAACCGCCCAAAGCAGGGATTATTTGAGTTACAAAGGCAATGACAAAGAGAATTTGTGCGAATAGGAAGAGCAACCCTTTGATAAACTGCTTATTGAGTAGATTGGCAGCTCCCATAATGAGCCAGGATAATTTGATGTCCCAACTTCCTTTTTGAAAGGATTCTGGCACGCTCACTTGTTCAAAGTAAACGGTGTTGTTATCCATAAATAACCTCCATAAAACATGTGTAAGAATCAAGCATAAAGACATCAAAGGTGGTGACTTTATGCTTGATTTTACGAATTAAACTCTTAAAACCGGTATTCATAGCTCAATACCTTTAGTCAAGGATGCTTTTTTCGTTGCTCAGTGTTCATTTTTTCAAAATGAGGTCAACATCCTTCAAAAATAGCTCTTCTGAAACAAAGCATCTTACTTGTGAATACGAGTTTTTAGAACTAGCATTCAAGACAGGCTACCCTGATTATTGAAAAAATTAGTAATTGAAGCGCTTTACTTGTGAATATCGATTCTAAAAAAAGAGGGAGCGGGTGAGCAGGCAGAGTGTGCCTAGCCTGTCCACTCCCAATTGGTCATAGATATTTCTTATTTACCAGCAACGTCTTGGTCAAATTGTTGGAGACGAGCCATGTAGTCTGAAGGTGAGATTTTACCATTGTAAACATCAGCGAGGAGAGCTTGTGCTTCAGTCCAGAAGAAGCTCATTTCGCTAAGTTTTGGCATAACAACAGTGTAGTCTCTAGAGGATGTCATTTTAGTGACTGCTTGTGCCAATTGGTCAGAAGTCACAGCGTCAGATGCCTGTGCTTCTTTGTTTGAAGGAACGATGCTGCGCTTTTCAAATTGGTTGGCTTGGCTTTCAGCATTTGTCAAGTGAGCAGCAAGGGCATAAGCAGCAGCGATACGGTCAACATTATCTCCAGCAGGTGCTTGGTTTACAGCATAAAGCTTAACACCCATGAAGGCTTTTTGTTGGACTTCTTTATCACCGATCTTAACAGTAGGGTAGGCAGCAACACCGACCTTGTCTTTACCAAGTGCATCAACAGCAGCTGGGTAATCCCAAGGACCAGATTCAAAGGCAGCTACCTTACCTGCACCAAACTCAGAAATAACGTTACTTGGGTCAAGGTTAACAAAACCTTTGTTATTGTTTTGGTCAGCAATCCATTGGAGAACAGAGACACCAGCTTCATTTGCCCAGTTAGTGCCTTTAGGATCTTCACCATCTTCACCAAAAAGTGTGTTGCCTACTGAGAGCATCATTGGGCCAGTCGCATAAGCGTTCATTTCCTTGAACGTTGCCCCGAATGTTGCTTTGGTTGTGATGGTTTCGTAGGACTTGACATCTTCTTCAGAGAGGAGGTCTTTGTTATACATCAAGACTTGAGATTCTACACCGAATGGGAAAGCGTATGTTTTGCCTTTATATTGAGCACCAGCAACTGCGTTTTCAACGTTGTCTGCTGCAACTTTTTTGGCATAATCTTCAGGAATTTCTTGAATAACACCAGATTCGATCAATTGACCGAGTTGGTCATGAGGGAGAGAGAAGACATCTGCTGCGCTTTCAGGGTCTTTCTTCACGTTCTCTTGAGCTTTGGAGTCGTTTGACTCGATGACTTCGACAGAAACTCCTTTGTTGGCAGCTTCAAAAGATTTCACGGTTTCTGTGTAAGATTCTTTAGCATCTGTCGGAACCCAAAGTTTCAACTTTACCTCACCTGATGCTGCATTAGATGAACCTGACTCAGAAGACTTGCCAGAGCCACAGGCAGCAAGAGTTGCTGCTGAGACAAGAGCAAGACCGCTCATCGCCAATTTAGACCATTTTGTCATTTTTGATTTCCTCCTAGAAATTCAAGTTTTATTTTATAAGTCTATTATGCAACCGTTTTCCATAAATGTCAAGTGTTTTGTGGTAAAAATTTAAAATTTTTTGGAGACTAAGTAGAAAGGATGTGATTATTGTTTGAATTATCAAAGGATTATTGTAACGAGTTATATAACGTTTTGAAATAAAATGGTGCAATCTGTTGCATTAAATGCTTGCAATGCCTATTGAGATGGTGTAAAATCAACAGTAGTAAAGAGTGATAATCTGTCTTTACAGCAAAATGTTGGAATTAGGTGACTATTTTTAGATATTAAGGCATTTTCTTGAGAGTATACTGGCGAATGGTATCCAAAGTCAGCGTTAGGTAGCGGAAAACGTAGTATTTAAGATCTTGGCTTTTGCTGTGAATACAGGTTCTTGTATCAAAGAAGGGGGATTTTCATGGTAACGATTCGCGATGTCGCAGAACGGGCAGGGGTCAATGCTTCAACGGTCAGTCGAGCTCTCAAGGATAGCTCTGCTATTTCCAAAAAAACCAAGGAAAAGGTAAAAAAGGCCATGGCAGAGCTGGGTTACGTGCCGAATCTAGCAGCCAAGATGCTGGCTAGCGGGCTAACGCACTCAATTGGTGTGGTCTTCCCGCCGATGACAACACGAGATACCAAGAGCCAGCCTTTTCATATGGAGATTTTGACTGAGATTAATCACACTGCTAAAGTGCATGGTTATACGATTTCCATCGCGACGGGTGAAAGTACCGAGGATCTGAAAAACCAGATTCATCACATGTATCTAGAAAGACGGGTGGACGGGTTTATCCTCCTTTATTCGTTTAAAAATGACCCTGTGCAAGCTCATCTTTTGGCAAATAAAATTCCCTTTGTCATGGTCGGAACACCTGTTCAAGATGAAAATGAAACGACTTATATCGACAATGATAACCAGTTGATGGCCAAAACAGCTGTGCAATATTTGCAGGAAAAAGGGCATGAGCAGATTCTTTTTGTGACAGATAATTTAGATGGCGAAGTTCAAAAAGCTCGCTATGCAGGCTATCTATCGGGCTTAGAAATGTTAAATCTCCCTTCTCATCAGGCGCTGATTTTCGATCGGAGCCGAGCAGAAACGGTGGCTCAGCTAGTCCAGACAGTTGAGGAAAAACAGGCCACAGCCTTTGTGGTGATCGATGATATGCTGTCGCTTCGGGTCAGCCAGTTATTATCTTTCTATCAACTGAAGGTGCCAGATGATATTTCTATCATCTCCTTTAATAACTCAGCCTATGCTAAGATTATCCATCCTTATCTGACGACATTTGATGTTAATATCGCAGCTCTTGGTCGAACAGCCTTTACACGGATTTTTGAAAAAGTTCAAACGAAGGTCGATGAAAATGCCAAGGTGACTGTACCGTTTACGTTAAAAGAGAGAGAAAGTGTGCGGAATCGCTTATAGAAGTGGTTCCGTTTTTGAAAGGAATGGCTTCACTAAGAGAGTGGGAATAGCTTTTCTTGACTAAAGTGTCTTGTTTCAAACCGCTGTGATGTGGTTTAAAAATAGTGAGGTTGGACTTTTTTCAGCCTCTTACTTTTTTTGACATAGTATTCACATTTTAAAAAAGGATGTTGTGCTAGATTCTACAAAAGTTTTCAAAAGTCTATCGTTGAGTATCTTATTGACGGCGATCAAATCTCTACGAGTGTTACCAATACAGCATGGCGAGATGGCCTTGTATAGTTAGTTATCACAAGCTGCTTTTTTGCTTTACTGTCAGTTTTTTAAATTTTTTCTTGCTATCTGTTATCGGTTGTTTTATAATGTAAGCAGAAACGCAAACGGTTGCGTATTGAATGAGTATTGTTTTTGAGAAAGGAGCATATTATGAAGCGCTCTAGTGGCATTTTGATGCCCATTTTTTCCTTACCGAGCTCTTATGGTATCGGTGATTTTGGCAGTGCTGCCTATGAATTTGTTGATTTTTTGGTGGCATCAGGCCAGACTTATTGGCAGATTTTGCCGCTTGGTACTCTTAGTTTCGGAGAATCTCCCTACCAATCCTATTCTGCCTTTGCAGGGAATCCGTACTTTATTTCTTTAGATTATCTGGTCGAGGAAGGGTTGTTAGAGTGGTCTGATTTTGAGGGCTTGGATTTTGGAGACGATCAGGAGGTAGTTGATTATAGCAAGGTTTATGCTAGCCATGATGTTCTTCTGCGAAAGGCTGTTCAGGCTTTTGAAGCCAAGGGATTTAGTGATGATTATGATGCTTTTGTTTTGAAGCACAAAGGCTGGCTTTTGGATTTTGCGGACTATATGGCTATTAAGGGGCATTTTAATGGCCTTTCTTGGCTGGATTGGCCAGATGAGACCATTCGTCAGCGCAGCAGTGTAGCAATCAGCTATTATCGCCAAAGTCTTGCTCAGGAGTTGACCTACCATCAGGTCACCCAGTATTTCTTTTTTAAACAATGGCAGGCTTTAAAGTCTTATGCCAATGTGCATGGGATTCAGATTATCGGTGATATGCCTATTTATGTCTCTTCTGATAGTAGTGATATGTGGTGCTCACCCCAATATTTTAAAACAGACTCTCTCGGTCGTCCCTCTGTTGTAGCGGGGTATCCACCAGATGCTTTTTCTGATACGGGTCAGCTTTGGGGAAACCCAATCTACGATTGGGAGACTATGGCTGCTGATGATTATGACTGGTGGAAGAATCGAATGGGCATGCTTTTTGAGCTCTATGACTTGGTCAGAATTGATCACTTCTTGGGTTTCAATGCGTTTTGGGAAATTCCAGCAGGAGATGAAACAGCTCGTAACGGTCGCTGGGTCAAGGGGCCGGGCTATGATCTTTTTGAAAGCCTTAAAGAGCATTTCCGCCGTCTGCCTATCATTGCAGAGGATTTGGGGTTGATTACTGAGGAGGTCAAGGCTTTACTATCATTGACGGGCTTTCCAGGCATGAAAATTTTGCAATTCGCCTATAATCCGAACGGCGATAGCGATTACTTACCTCATCACTGTCAGGAGCATTCCGTTGTCTATACGGGCACTCATGACCACAATACCATCAAAGGCTGGTATCATGATGAAGTGGATGAGGCTACTAGAGCTTTCTTTAATCAGTATAGCAATCGCAGAGCGGATGAGACCGTTAGTCAGGCTATGATTCGTCAGGCTTGGTCAGCACCGTCTTCCCTTGCTATGACGCCCATGCAGGATCTGCTGGAACTTGGTGGAGAGGCTCGAACCAATTCCCCAGGAACCTTGGGTGGCAATTGGCAATGGCGCATGCGTCCAGATGCCATCACGCCAGAGGTGTGCTATTGGCTAAGTGACTTGACCCAGCTGTATCGCCGAACAAATCAAAAATGCCAGACAGAAAAATGACTGCCAGTATAAAGGTCCAATTGTCTTAAACTTTCAAAAACAAGTATTTACAATTCGACACTTTTACTCAAAATTGCTTTTTCACAACTCATTATTCGTTTTTCAAACGACGTATATCGTGATGCTCGAAAAATGACCCTTTGAATCAAAAAAACTCACTTGTGACTAACACACCATTTCGAAATCAAAAAGCGAGTGACAACTCTAACATTCAAAGGAGTTTGTCGCTCGTTTTTCGCGTTTTAGTCCTTTTAGGACGATATAGAGAAAACCTATCGCAGTGATAAAATTTATATAATCTCCTAAAAAACATAAAGGGATTGACTTGTGATAAGATAGATAGTGTTTAAAGGTCTGGGCAATCAAATCCCAGCAATGTAAAGGAGAATTGTAGCAATGAAACTAAAGAAAATCTTGGGCCTCACAGGCGTAACCTTAGCAGCGACAGCTTTCTTGGTGGCCTGCGGCTCATCAAAGAGCTCAACAGCTGACAGCTCTGCAACTTCTACTAAAAAGACAAAGATTTACTTGGGAACAAATGCGTCACCAAAACCATTCAACTACGAAGATGAAGATGGTCAGTTGACAGGTTATGAGTTTGAAGTGGTTAAGGCTGTGTTTGAAGGGCTTGACCAGTACGAGTTGGAATACGAAGTGACAGAGTGGTCTTCTGTCTTTGCAGGTCTTGATTCAGACCGTTACCAATTGGCGGTCAACAATATCTCTTATACAGATGAGCGTGCAGAGAAGTATCTCTACTCGTTCCCAACGGCAGCTAACCCTTTGTCGATGATCGTTCCAAAAGATAGTGACATTAAAGGTTTAGATGACATTGCTGGAAAATCGACAGAGGTTGTTCAAGGAACCACAACGGCAACTCAGTTGGAAAAATACAACGAAGAAAACCCAGATAAGCCAACGACGATCAACTTCACGAAAGACTCTATCCAAGCGATTTTAAACCGTCTCAACGACGGGCAACACGATTATAAACTCTTTGAAGGTATCGTTGCGCAAACGATCGCCGATGACCAAGGGCTTGATAACTTGAAAGTCATTGACTTGCCGGCTGACAAACGTCCGCTTATCTATATCATCTTTGCGGATGGTCAAGAAGAATTGCGTGACCAAGTGAATGCGCGCTTGAAAGAGCTTGAAGCAGATGGAACTTTGGCAAAACTCTCTGAGAAATACCTCGGTGGAAATTATGTCCCATCAGCAGATGAGTTGGTAGTGCCGAATTAAATTTCATACTCATTCTGTTGAAAAAATCAAACTCCTTAGCCGTGTGGCTAGGGAGTTTTTACAGTTTCTAAATACATAACACTAGGACTAAAACTTTTTCAAATCTAGATAACTACTAGCGAGCAAGTAGACACTAATCACCAAGAAAAAGGTTGGGTATGGATTGGTTAGCAAGGTAAAAAAGACTAATTGCATATAGTTGCTTGCTCCTGTAGCAACAATTTCAGGCACATGCAGAAAGAGGAGCACACTAATGATTAAAAAAGCAAGCCCAACAAGCAACTTAGTCCAGTAGACAATGTATTTTTTATCCATAAAACACCTCCGATAATAGTTGACTATTCTTCTATAATATTATATAATAAAAATGTAGAAAACGCTACCACTAATACAAAAGTGAGAGGCGTATGCTACGGATTAAAAGAAAAGCCATTATTAAAATTACTAGCAGGGGAGAGGTCTTCAGAAACGATAGCACCTCTTTTTTGATATAGTCTAAAACTATAGCTGATATTATTTAATAAGTATTTGTCAAAGCGATGAAAGTATGGCAAACTAGTGGAGTAGTATTTTGATTGGTCAAAATACTGAACATCATCATTAGATAAATAGGAGATATTACGATGACTTTGAAAAAATTAGTGACATTAGCAGGTGTAGCCCTTGCTTCAGCAGTAACTTTGGTGGCATGCGCCCCATCATCTGATGCCAACCGTTCAGCAGCTTCTGGCGATGATGCTGAAACGCTTATCAAGGTCGGTGTCATGACTATGACAGAGGCTGATGAAGATCGTTGGGATAAAATTGAAGATGAACTGGAAAAAGCTGGTCATAAAATCGATATCGAGTACACACAGTTTACAGATTATTCTCAGCCTAATCTAGCAGTAGCTGAAGGGGAAGTGGACATCAACGCTTTTCAACACCACAGCTTTCTTAACAACTGGAACAGTGAGAACAATGGCAATTTGGTAGCCATTTTGGACACTTACTTGAGCCCAATTCGTCTTTATTCTGGTACCGAAAACGGTAAGAACAAGTACACTTCTGTGAATGATATTCCAGAAAACGGAACGATTGCCATTCCAAACGATCCAACAAACGGTAGTCGCGCCCTCTATGTGTTGCAGTCGGCTGGTTTGCTAGAACTTAGCGTATCTGGTGATACCTTTGCCACAGTAGCTGATATTAAATCAAATCCAAAGAACTTGACCATTACGGAATTGGATGCAAGCCAAACAGCTAACTCGTTAATTGATGTGGATGCCGCTATTGTCAATAACTCATACGCTGTACCAGCTAAGCTTGATTACAAAAATGCCCTCTTCGTAGAGAAAAAAGATGAAAACTCGCAGCAATGGGTCAATGTTATTGCAGCACCAAAGGACTGGAAAAATTCTGACAAGGCTGCTGCCATTCAAGCGATTTTGGATGCTTATTATACAGACTCTGTGAAGACTTCTATCGAAAAAGAATCAGATGGCCTTGACTTACCAGTTTGGTAATTTCTTAGGGAAACGGAAAAGAGAGTGGGTTCCAACAGCCCGCTGGACTGTTGGAGTTCACTCTCTCCGTGTTTTATTTTGAGAAATCCAAACTTTACTTGAAGGGAGAAAGAAATGACAGGACATGACCAAGAATTGTTAGCAGCCTTTGAGGCTGATCAGATCGTTCAGCATTATTTTGATCAGTTGAAAGCCTTAGTCGCTAAGAAATCCATTTTTGTTCAACAGATTGGGCTTTTGGAGGTAGCGAGTGACCTTAAGAGACTGTTTGAAGAAGCAGGGGCTACAGTCACCTTAGATGACAGCTATGCAGCTCCCTTTGTCATGGCCAAATTTACTTCTCCTATCCCTAATGCTAAAACCCTGATTTTCTACAATCACTACGACACTGTGCCAGCAGATAGCGATCAGCCATGGACGGATGATCCTTTTACGCTTACCGTTCGAGATGGCTATGCTTACGGTCGTGGTGTCGATGATGATAAGGGGCATATCACAGCGCGACTGTCAGCTGTGGTTCGCTATTTGAAGCGACATGAACAGCTCCCTGTTAACATCATCTTTATCATGGAAGGTGCTGAGGAATCGGCTTCAGTTGATTTGGATAAGTATTTGCAAAAATACCAAAAGGAGCTTGCTGGAGCAGATTTGCTTATCTGGGAACAAGGTATTCGTAATAGCCAAGGCCAGCTGGAGATTTCTGGTGGAAATAAGGGCATTGTTACTTTTGATGTGACGGTGGACTCGGCTGAGGTTGATAGTCATTCTTCCTTTGGCGGGGTGATTGATTCGGCCCCTTGGTACTTGCTTCAGGCCTTGAGCAGTCTCCGTGGCCGTGATGGCCAGATTTTGGTCAAGGGAATAGCAGAGCAGGTCATCCAGCCTAGCCAGCGTGAACTTGATTTGGTAGAAACATTTGCCCAGCGTAGCCCAGAGGGTGTCCAAGCAGCTTATGATCTAAGTTTGCCTCTTTTGAAAGCGGACCGAGCCAGCTTTTTAAGAAATCTTTTCTTTGAGCCGTCAATCAATATTGAGGGGATTCAGTCTGGTTATCAAGATCAAGGTGTTAAGACAATTTTGCCATCTAAGGCGTCAGCTAAGATGGAGGTTCGTTTGGTGCCGGGATTGACGCCAGATGGTGTTTTAGATGCCATCAGACGGCATTTGATTGAGCAGGGATTTGAAAAAGCCATTATTACCAAGACCCTGGGGGAGATGAGTTATCGTAGCGATATGTCATCACCAGCTATTTTGAATCTGATTGCTGTTGCAGAAAGTTATGAAGGTCGAGAAGTGGCAGTCTTGCCAACGTCACCGGGTACAGGGCCTATGCATACAGTATTTCACAGTCTCGGTGTGCCGATTGCTGGTTTTGGTTTGGGACATGAAAAAAGTCGGGATCATGGTGGCGATGAAAACATTCGTCTCGTAGACTATTACAGCCATATCGAATTAGTAGAAAGTTTCATTAAGAGTTATGAGTAAAACGATTATTCAATTAGACCAGATTGATGTGACCTTTGAGCAAAAAAAGCATCAGGTTCAGGCAGTTCAAGATGTAACCATTCACATTAATCAAGGAGATATTTATGGAATTGTCGGCTATTCAGGAGCCGGAAAATCAACTTTGGTGCGTGTCATCAATCTCCTGCAAGTGCCTTCAGCAGGGAAAATTACGATTGATGGTGATGTGATCTACGATCAGAAAGAGGTTTTATCCAGCAAAGACTTGAGAGCTAAGCGTCGTGAGATTGGGATGATTTTTCAGCATTTCAATCTCATGGCTCAGTCAACCGTTGCTCAGAATGTGGCCTTTGCCCTCAAGCATTCTGGACTTTCTAAGGAAGAAAAAGCAGCCAAAGTGGCTAATTTGCTTGACTTGGTTGGCTTGTCCGATCGCGCAGAAAATTACCCTGCTCAGTTGTCAGGTGGGCAAAAGCAGCGGGTGGCCATTGCGCGTGCGCTGGCCAATGACCCTAAAATCCTAATCTCGGACGAGTCAACTTCAGCACTTGATCCTAAGACAACCAAGCAAATTTTGGCCTTGCTCAAAGAATTGAACGAAAAGCTGGGGTTGACCATCGTACTGATTACTCATGAGATGCAGATTGTTAAAGACATTGCCAATCGTGTCGCCGTTATGCAAAATGGTCGCCTGATTGAGGAAGGCTCAGTTCTGGATATTTTTTCCCATCCTAAGGAAACCTTGACCCAAGACTTTATCAAAACAGCGACAGGGATTGAAGAAGCTCTGGGCAAGATGGTCAAGCAAGATGTGGTGGAATACTTGCCACAAGGTAGCCGACTTGTTTTGCTCAAATATGCTGGAACAGTCACGGATGAACCAATGCTCAATGCTATTCATGAACGTTTTAATGTCAAGGCTAATATTCTTTTTGCCAATATTGAGATTTTGGACGACACGCCTGTCGGTGAGATGATTGTGATTCTATCAGGAACAGATGAAGGTGTTCATCAGGCGACACAGGCATTGCAAGTAGCTGGTGTCAGCGTAGATGTATTGAAAGAAGGTGATAGCCTATGATGGAATGGTTACAAGTAAATCTGCCCAATGTTGTCAAGATGGGCTGGGAAGGCCAAGCAGGCTGGGGAACGGCTATTTATGCGACCCTGTATATGACCTTCTATTCTTTTATCATCGGTGGTTTTATGGGGCTGCTAGGAGGTCTCTTCCTTGTCCTCACGGGGCCTCGTGGTGTGATTTCAAATAACTTAGCCTATCAAATCTTGGATAAAGTTGTCTCTGTCTTTCGGGCTATTCCTTTTATTATCCTCTTGGCTTTGATTTCTCCTGTAACGCGGGTTATCGTAGGAACTCGTCTGGGGGCTACAGCGGCGATTGTTCCGCTGTCTTTGGCTGTCTTCCCTTTCTATGCTAGACAGGTGCAAGTGGTGCTTGCTGAGTTGGACGGTGGTGTGATTGAGGCTGCTCAGGCCAGTGGTGCCAATCTTTGGGACATTATTCTGGTCTATCTCCGTGAAGGTCTACCAGATCTGATCCGTGTGTCAACAGTGACCTTGATTTCATTAGTCGGAGAAACAGCCATGGCCGGAGCCATCGGGGCTGGTGGCCTAGGAACAGTTGCCGTGTCCTATGGCTATAACCTCGGTCGACAGGATGTGACCATTGTCGCGACAATCCTGATTCTAATCCTTATTTTCAGTGTACAGCTCGTTGGAGATCACTTGACACGAAAAATCAGTCATCGTTAATACCAAAAATCCCTTGAGAAGTCAATCTCAGGGGATTTGTTTTGTAGTCAAGAGTAGCTGTGTTTACAAGTAAAACGTTTAATTCAGGAGAGCGTTTTTCGATCATCAAAGTGGTTTGAAAAAAACAAGCGATGAGTAATGAACAAAATAACCTTGAATGAAAGTATTGAGCTGTGAATATAGTTTTTTAGTGAGGTTTAGGATTAAAGCTAGGAAGATTAATCTTATAGCGAATGATAAGAAGGCGGATAACCAGGCAAAAGATGAAGAGTACCAGATAAACTGGAATCGCAGGCAAATTCAAATTAACAACTAGCAGATGGTAGCAAAGGCCAGCCCCAAAAGCTAAAACAGCATAGACATCTGCCTTGAGGACAATTGGGACTTCGTTGACGAGCAGATCACGGATAATACCGCCCCCAACACCAGTCAGCGTAGCTAACAGCCCAGAAGCCATAGGATTCATTGCCAGCTCAACACCTTTACTAGCGCCAATGAGAGCAAAAATGACCAGTCCAATCGCATCGAAGGTCAAATTCGTCACAGTCAACAAACGATAGAGTTTTTGTGTACGAGGTTGATCAATCTTTTGACGAATGACAAAGGCGTACATGAGCAAAGAAACAAGGATAGAGAGATAGATCGGTGTTGGATCAACAAGAGCAGCAGGTATTTCGGATAACATCATATCTCGAATCATACCGCCCCCACAAGCTGTAATCATGGCTAGCAAGGTAAAGCCAAAGAGATCCAGCTTGTGTTTGAAACCCTTGGCTGTACCAGAGACAGCAAAAGCGATGGTACCCAGATAATTACAAAGGGTTAAGAAAAGTTCAAAATTCACAGGAAAACCTCACTGATATGGAGTATTAGAGAATAAGAGTGTGCTAGAGAAATTGAGTAAAAAATGGAGATGTGATTGACCATTATCTCCGCCAGCTTTTCCGCTGAAATTTATAAAACACTCTTTTGGATTAAGATAGGTTTATTATATCAAAAAATAGGAAATAATCATTTAAAAACGGCAGCTAAAACTTTGTGAAAAAAGTATTCAAAAAACAATAAAAGAACAAAATAAAAGTGATAAAAATCACAAATAGAAGCTATGAAACTCCTTGTAAATAGAGTATTTTGGTGATTGATGGGAGGATTTTGGGAAAACGGTTCAAATACTTGAAGTTTGTGAAAAAATGCAATAGAATGAAAGTGTATAAGAAATATCCTTGGAGGAAAAAATGACAACTATTTCTAAAGAAAAACACTTGGACATGTTTCTGAAAATGCAACGCATTCGCGATGTTGACATGACCCTCAACAAATTGGTGCGTCGTAATTTTGTGCAAGGGATGACACACTTCTCAGTAGGTGAGGAGGCTGCTGCTGTTGGTGCTATGGCAGGTCTCACATATGATGACATTATCTTTTCAACACACCGAGGTCATGGTCACTGTATTGCCAAAGACATGGATCTTAACAAGATGATGGCTGAGCTTGCTGGTAAGGCAACAGGTGTTTCTAAAGGTCGTGGTGGTTCAATGCACTTGGCTGACATTGAAAAAGGGAACTATGGCACTAATGGTATCGTTGGGGGAGGATTTGCCCTTGCCACAGGTGCTGCCCTTACACAACAGTATACAGGAACTGATAATGTTGTTATTGCTTTCTCAGGAGACGGTGCGACCAACGAAGGCTCTTTCCATGAGTCGGTGAACATGGCTGCGACTTGGAAATTACCAGTCATTTTCTTCATCACCAATAACCGTTACGGAATTTCAATGGACATTGCCAAAGCGACAAATACTCCTCACCTCTACACACGTGCGGAAGCCTATGGCATCCCAGGCCACTATGTTGAAGATGGCAACGATGTTCTTGCTGTTTATGAAAAAATGCAAGAAATCATTGAGTATGTTCGTGGAGGAAATGGGCCAGCTATCATTGAAGTACAATCTTATCGTTGGTTCGGACACTCAACGGCTGATGCGGGAGTTTACCGTACTAAGGAAGAAGTTGACGAGTGGAAGAAAAAAGACCCAATCAAGAAGTATCGTACTTATTTGACAGAAAATAAAATCGCAACTGACGAAGAGCTAGATGCCATCGTAGCTCAAGTGAAACAAGAAGTTCAAGATGCTGTAGAATTTGCACAAAGCAGCCCAGATCCAGACTTATCTGTAGCCTTTGAAGACGTTTGGGTAGACTAGGATACAAAGAGATGGTCGGCTTGCCGAAATTTCTGTAGAAAAATTGAAAACTGACACAGTGGCCATAGCCACAAGGAGGTTTACCATTTTTCCTAAGAAATTAATCTCGTGTTCAACTAAAGGATACAAAGCCCGTTAAGAAAAGCGAAGAAAAATGGCGGTAAGTTAGAAATCTCTGATTTCGTTGATACACCCCGGTCAGAGCAACTAGAACTTTCATAGGTGAAGCCGTAGAAAGTTCAGATGCCTACGGCCTTAAAACATCACAGGATTTTAGTTCGAATTCCATTAAAGCTTGCTGTGTCCGCACTATCTTAGAAAACATCAAAAATAAAATTCTACCTAACATCTTGTTAGGACTAATAATACACTTTAAAATCTTTGAGGAGAAAATAGATAAATGACTGAAACAAAAGTAATGGCCTTACGTGAAGCGATTAATTTGGCCATGTCAGAAGAGATGCGTAAAGATGACAAAATCTTCTTGATGGGTGAAGACGTAGGGATTTACGGAGGTGACTTCGGGACTTCTGTAGGGATGCTTGCTGAATTTGGCGAAAAACGCGTTAAAGACACACCGATTTCTGAAGCGGCGATTGCTGGTGCGGCTGTCGGTGCAGCCATTACAGGTCTTCGTCCAATTGTTGACTTGACCTTCATGGACTTCATCACGATCGCTATGGATGCTATTGTCAATAACGGTGCGAAAAATAACTATATGTTTGGTGGCGGCATCAAGACACCTGTGACCTTCCGTGTGGCTTCTGGTTCTGGTATCGGCTCTGCTGCTCAACACTCACAAGCGCTTGAAGCTTGGTTGACACATATTCCTGGTATTAAGGTTGTCGCACCAGGTAATGCCAACGAAGCCAAAGGGCTTTTGAAGTCATCTATCCAAGACAACAACATTGTTCTTTTCATCGAGCCAAAAGCGCAATACGGTAAAAAAGAAGAAGTCACCCTTGATCCAGACTTCTATATCCCACTTGGGAAAGGTGACATCAAACGCGAAGGTACAGATGTGACAATCGTTTCTTACGGCCGCATGCTTGAGCGTACCATCCAAGCAGCTGATGAGCTTGCAGAAGAAGGAATCAGCGTAGAAGTAGTTGACCCACGCACGCTTGTACCTTTAGACAAAGAAATGATCATCAGTTCTGTTAAGAAAACTGGCCGTTTAGTGCTTGTTAATGATGCCTACAAGACTGGAGGCTACATCGGTGAAATCGCAGCTATGATTGCAGAGAGTGAAGCTTTTGACTATCTTGATGCTCCTATCGTTCGTGTAGCCAGTGAAGATGTGCCAGTACCTTATGCAGCTATTCTTGAAAATGCAATCTTGCCTAATGTTGAAAAAATCAAGGCAGCAGTTAAAAAGACAGTTAACAAGGGTTAACAGCTAAACGGTTCTACTGGTCAGGTCTAGCACGTGGCCAGTAGCGCTTTGTTCATACTCATTGAAAATCAAAAGGATACATTGTCAATTCGTCTTGCTGGATTTCAGTTCTATCTGCGACGGTTTTGATGGGAGTGGGCAAGATCTTGAACAATCAAAAAGAGTTCGTTTTCCCACCTCCGCACAGTTACGGTGACAACACTGGTTCAAACCGAAACGAACCTTCGTCGTGCCCTTTCCAACAGTAAACTCTAATCAGCAGTGGCTCATTGGTGCTAAAGCGCCTAATGACTTGTGCAGGGGTAAGACTAAACAAGTCTTACTCCCAACCACTGCGATAAGGTGTTTACGCAAACGATGAGAGGTGAGATTGGACTTTTTACCCAGCCTTGAGTCAGTCCTCTAGCTAGCTTCATTGATGCTAGC
This sequence comes from Streptococcus merionis DSM 19192, assembly GCF_000380085.1. Lineage (GTDB taxonomy): Bacteria > Bacillota > Bacilli > Lactobacillales > Streptococcaceae > Streptococcus > Streptococcus merionis. The sequence goes on along the minus strand of NZ_KB904557.1, from coordinate 28,253 downwards.
GTGTCAAATCTAACGAGAGTAGATTTGACTGAGGAGTGGCCTTGTCTACTTTTGATTTTCTTTGAGAGTAACTTCTCTCAAATTTATAATATACTTATCTAATTCGAGAGGGCGTTTGAGATTTGCAAACCAAGACATAGGAAGGAAAAGCAAAATGGCTATTGAAATTATCATGCCTAAACTCGGTGTTGATATGCAAGAAGGCGAAATCATCGAGTGGAAAAAACAAGAAGGCGATATGGTCAACGAAGGCGATGTTCTTCTTGAAATCATGTCTGATAAGACAAATATGGAACTTGAAGCAGAAGATTCAGGTGTCCTTATTAAAATCGTAAAAGGTGACGGAGAAACGGTTCCTGTCACAGAAGTTATTGGTTACCTCGGTGCCGAAGGTGAAACAGTAGATGTTGAAGCAGTTGTTGCAGCTGGTTCGTCATCAATTAGCGAAGCGCCTGTCACAACGACAGAGGAAGTAGCGCCAGCTGCGGTAGCTGTTGCGCCAACTACACCAGCTGCTAAACCGCAAGGTGGTGGCAAAGTTCGTGCGACACCAGCTGCTCGTAAAGCAGCGCGTGAAACTGGTATTGATCTCGGATTGGTTCCCGGTACTGGTGCGAACGGCCGTGTCCATAAAGATGATGTTGAAAACTTCAAGGGAGCACAGCCTAGAGTGACACCGCTAGCACGTCGTATCGCTGAGGACAATGGTCTTGATTTAACGACAATCACTGGTACAGGTGTTGCTGGTAAGATTGTGAAAGAAGATGTCTTGGCAGTAATCAAGCCTGCTGAAGCAGCTACGCCAGCTATTGAAGCGAAATCTGCTGAAAAACTAGCCAAGGAATTGCCAGAGGGTGTTGAAATCATCAAGATGAGTGCAATGCGTAAGGCGATCTCAAAAGGCATGACGCATTCCTACTTGACAGCTCCAACCTTTACGCTTAATTACGACATTGATATGACCAATCTCATGGCGCTTCGTAAGCAAGTCCTTGAGCCAATCATGAACAAGACAGGTCTTAAGGTGACCTTTACAGACTTGATTGGTCTTGCTGTAACGCGTGTTCTGATGAAAGAAGAGCACCGTTACATGAACGCTTCGCTTATCAACGATGCTAACGACATCGAACTTCATAAGTTTGTCAACCTCGGTATTGCCGTAGGTCTTGACGATGGCCTTGTGGTTCCAGTTGTTCACGGTGCTGATAAGATGAGTCTGTCAGAGTTTGTGGTTGCTTCTAAAGATGTGATTAAGAAAGCGCAGTCTGGTAAGCTCAAAGCAGCTGAAATGTCTGGCTCAACCTTCTCAATCACCAATCTTGGAATGTTTGGCACAAAGACTTTCAACCCAATCATCAACCAGCCTAACTCAGCGATTTTAGGTGTGGCAGCAACGGTACAAACACCAGTCGTTATTGATGGTGAAATCAAGATTCGTCCAATTATGGCCATGTGCTTGACGATCGACCATCGTCTTGTAGACGGTATGAACGGTGCCAAATTCATGGTTGACCTCAAGAATCTCTTGGAAAATCCATTGGAATTGCTGATTTAGAACTGTTAAAACTTAAGACAGTCGCAAGGTGACTGAACTGATATATAGAAGGGCTGGATGCTCGTCAGTTACAAAAGTATTAGAGAAAAGAGACATTTCAGTTTTTAAAAAGTGAAAGGAAGTAAAACATGGCTTTTGAAGTTATTATGCCAAAACTCGGTGTTGATATGCAAGAAGGTGAAATCATCGAGTGGAAAAAACAAGTGGGTGACGTGGTAAACGAAGGTGACATCCTTTTAGAAATCATGTCTGATAAGACGAATATGGAACTTGAAGCAGAAGATTCAGGTGTCCTCTTGAAAATCGTTCGTGGTGATGGGGAAACGGTTCCTGTCACAGAAGTTATCGCCTACATTGGCGCAGAAGGGGAAAGCGTTGAGGACTTAGTGGCGACACCATCACCAGCTGTGGGAGATGCTCCTGTCACTACAACAGAAGAACAGGTAACGGCAGACTTGAAGGCTGCAGGGCTTGAAGTTCCTACTGCACCAGCTGCAACAGTTGTTCCTCGCGCAGCGCTTGCTGATAACGAGTACGATATCGTTGTTGTCGGTGGCGGCCCTGCTGGTTACTATGCGGCGATCCGCGGTGCTCAACTCGGTGGTAAAATCGCTATCGTTGAGAAGTCTGAATTTGGTGGTACCTGCTTAAACAAAGGCTGTATCCCAACTAAGACTTACTTGAAAAATGCAGAAATCCTTGACGGTTTGAAGATTGCGGCTGGTCGTGGAATCAACCTTGCTTCAACAAACTACACGATTGATATGGATAAGACCGTTGATTTCAAGAACTCCGTTGTCAAAACCTTGACAGGTGGTGTTCAAGGTCTCTTGAAAGCCAACAAAGTGACCATCTTTAACGGTCTCGGTCAAGTAAACCCTGATAAAACGGTTACGATTGGCTCTGAAACCATTAAAGGACGTAGCATTATCCTTGCGACAGGTTCAAAAGTTTCACGCATCAATATTCCAGGTATCGACTCTAAGTTGGTCTTGACGTCAGATGATATCCTTGATCTTCGTGAAATTCCGAAATCCCTCACTGTTATGGGTGGTGGTGTTGTCGGTGTGGAACTAGGGCTTGTTTATGCTTCGTACGGTACAGAAGTGACTGTTGTTGAGATGGCAGACCGCATCATTCCAGGTATGGATCGCGAAGTTTCTATCGAGCTTCAAAAAGTGCTTTCGAAGAAAGGTATGAAGTTCTTGACCTCTGTCGGTGTGTCTGAAATTATCGAAGCCAACAACCAATTAACGATCAAATTGAACGATGGTTCTGAAGTTGTTTCTGAAAAGGCCCTTCTTTCAATCGGTCGTGTTCCACAATTGAACGGTCTTGAAAATCTGAACCTTGAAATGGATCGTGGACGTATTAAAGTCAATGCCTACCAAGAAACATCTATCCCAGGTATTTATGCCCCAGGTGATGTGAATGGCACGAAGATGCTGGCACACGCTGCCTATCGTATGGGTGAAGTCGCAGCAGAAAATGCGATGAATGGTAACCACCATAAGGCTAAGCTTGACAATACACCAGCTGCTGTTTACACACACCCTGAAATCGCTATGGTTGGCTTGACAGAAGAGCAAGCTATCGAAAAATACGGTAAAGATGGCATTCTTATTGGTCGCAACAGCTTTACTGGTAACGGCCGTGCTATTGCTTCTAACGAAGCTCACGGGTTTGTTAAAGTTATCGCTGACGCGAAATACCATGAAATCCTTGGTGTTCACATCATCGGTCCTGTTGCCGCTGAAATGATCAATGAAGCTGCGACAATCATGGAAGCTGAATTGACTGTTGATGATGTGGCAGCATCCATCCATGGACACCCAACCTTCTCAGAAGTGTTGTACGAAGCCTTCCTTGATGTGCTCGGTGTAGCTATCCACAACCCACCAAAACGTAAATAACAATCAAAAAAGTAAAAGAGCCTGAGGCGGAATTATGTCTCAGGTTCTTCATTTTTTATTGATCTGCCTTCTTTCTTAGAAATTGGTGCATCATTCCCGCGATAGTTAGCAGTCCTAGTCCGACTAAGCCGTACAGATTTGTTCGAGTACCAGTTTGTGGTAAAGCATTTTTAGTCTTTTTTTTTGTTGTGTGAGCAGAGGTTGTAGCTGTTTCACGTAGGATGGTAGTCATATTGGTAGTGGTGGTAGCAGCTGTTGTTGTCTGTGGAGCAGGCTTATCTTCTGGATTTGCAAATTCATAAAATCCAGCTTGATTGAGCACTTGGTCATCCACTTTGCTTTCTTGGTTGTTGTACTTAATGACCAAACGACGTTTGTTAGTAAGGTCGTTGACTACAGTCATTTTATCATTGTTTTCGAGTAATTCAAGGTTGAGATTGTTTACCACTGCTTCAAATTCTTGGCGACTAACATTTGGCAAGAGGATATAACCATAGCTATCTCCTTTGCCTGTGTGGGCTTGGGAGATAGTAATATACTCATTGCTATGTTCAGCATCAGCCCGTGAATCTGGCTTACCATAGCCTTTTATCTTGTTCCAGTGACCAGTCTGTATTTGTTGGCTGATTGTTATATCGCTTGGTTTGAAGAAAATATAGCCGATATTTCTACCGTTTTCATCGCTTTCAAGAAAGATAGATTTCGTTTCAGCGAAGGTTTTATCACCTCCGGATTGGAAGTTTTCTTGGGCAGGTTTCTCTGTACCATTTACATACACCTTATAGGAGTGAGCAGGGTCAACTTTACGTTGGTCAATAGTTGTGCTTACCTTGTCATTAGATGTGTTTTGGATATTGCTTCCAACAAAGACAATTTTATCGTCCAGGACAAACCAGCCTTTATTGAGAGTCAAGGTCTTGTTCCAGTTGGTAAAGGTCATAGCAGCCATCGCATGCGCATCATCTAGCTTTTTACTTTGAACGAAAGAGCCTGCAGGTAGAGAATACATGCCAACTTGGTCAGCTTGCTCGCTAATGTTCTTGGCAGTACCGTCAATGCGTTTGGCATCTGTCTCAGTTGTTCCCGGCATCTTGTAAGCATCAACCGTTGGCCAATAGTTGCCACTATAATGACCGAGGTCATTGTTGTAAAGGTAGAACATACCGTCACCTGTATACCAACCGCGAAGATTTTCATCGTTCATAGCTTCAAAATTGAGAGTACGTTCGGAGAACATGGAAAGAGCAAAACCAAAGTCACGTTTGGCATTATAGACAACCAGTTTATCCATATTGTTGTAGGTTTTGATATAGCTATCTGGCTTGTTGGCTGGGATAGTAGGATCATTTAATAAATCCTGCATGTTTTTGATGTCTTTATACGTCGTCAAGTTTCCATAAACACTATAGAAGGGATTTCCTTCAAGGACAATGTTTTTGATTCGCGCCTTGACTGCCAAACTACGGGCGTCGTCTGAACTGTTTGCGATACGAAGAATCCCGCGTAAGGTTTCAACGGCTGCCACATGAGCTTCTGCATTAGGGCGGCTGATAGCGCGACCACGTACCATATCTGCCATTTCACCATGTAACATGAGTGGGAGGAATGCGTTGTCAATCCAATGATAAATGATGTCCATCTTTTCAGGGGAGAGTGGAGTTTCTGTCTTTTGAATAACAGGAATCAGCTGTGAGAGCCCATCAATAAGGACATTTCCATAAGCTCCATTATAGGCAGTTCCCTTTCTAATATTATTGGCATGGTCGAGGTGGCTACCATCTTCATAGAAACCATTGCCATCTTCAACAAATACAAAGACTTTTTCGATAGCTCTGATAGTTGCTGCAATTTCTTCTCTATCTTTGCGCAAAATACCAGCAATGATTTTTACCCGCCCCATGTCGGTCATATTTCCGCTGGCAGCCTCGAATTTAGGGAAATCTGGATTGGTGCTAGTATAGCGGAAATGAGTTGGAACGGGCACAAATTTTTCAATTGGTTGGGTGTATTTGAGAATATCTTCTTGGGTAAAATATTCGTACAGGAGGGAAAGCGTGTTGTTGATGGCACGAGGAGTACCGATTTCGTAATCCCACCAGTTGATACTACGATCACCTTTTATCTGGCGATATTCTGTATTTTCGTTATAGACTTTTTCGTAGAGAAAAGCCATACCATCCTTAACCAAGGCAATTGCCTTTTCACTTTGATAGTGCTTAGAAGCCGGATTTGTAATTTGCTTAGCAATGGCTTCGAGTTTGCGGTAAGTTGCTGTGATATTAGCAGATTTGCTGTAGTCACCCTTATCCTCCCAAAGGAAAGTACGGTCGGGATTACTATTATAGATTGCAATGTCTGCGTCCACTGCAGCTTCCAATTTTTTATTAAATTCCACCATTGCTGGATTATTTGGATCATAGAAACGATTTCCCGCGTTGATATCATTCCATGTGTCCAACATAGCGGTATAGTTATCTTTGGTGATGGATACAGGTTCTTCAGGTTGGATTGATTTCGGAACTTCCGTCGTATGGCTTGTGGTTGTAGGGTTTTCTGTTGTCGTTGGAGCAAGTGTTGATTGAGAACTGATAGTGGTTGTAGGGTCAATGGTCGTTGTTTCTGCTGCAAAAGTGGGATGGCTGGATGATAAAATTGCCAGACCAAGAATGAGAGATGAGAAGAGAAAAGTTCTCTTGGAAAGAAATGTAGTGTTCTTTTTCACAAAAAACCTCCTTAGTAAATTAAAATAAAGCCAGAAATTGGTAAACCGATTTACAAAAAACACTATACCACCAGATAAGGTGTTTGTAAACCCTTACATCATAAATAAATGCTTTGTTACGAAATTGTAATATTTTCAGTAAAGACTTTACTATAAATCAGTTCAATTTTTCGCGACAATATCATGAATTTGATATAATCAAACTATAGTTATCTTACAAGGAGCTTTTCATGAAATACATTGTTAACAACTCGAATGACCCGGCATACAACATTGCTCTTGAATCTTACGCTTTCCGTGAATTGACAGGTGAAGATGAGATTTTTATCCTCTGGATTAATGAGCCTGCTATTATCATAGGCAAGCACCAGAATGCTCTGGCAGAAATCAATAAAGAGTACACAGATGCTCACGATATCCATGTGATCCGTCGTTTGTCTGGTGGTGGTGCGGTTTACCATGACCTTAACAATCTTAACTACACCATTATTTCCAATAAGGCTGATGAGGGAGCTTTTGATTTTAAAACATTCTCCAAGCCGGTGATTGACACCTTGGCTGGGCTTGGTGTCGAGGCTAATTTTACAGGGCGAAATGATTTGGAAATTGATGGTAAGAAGATCTGTGGTAATGCTCAAGCCTACTACAAGGGACGCATGATGCATCACGGTTGTCTGCTCTTTGATGTAGATATGACTGTCCTTGGAGATGCTCTCAAGGTTTCCAAAGATAAAATCGAGTCTAAAGGGGTTAAGTCTGTTCGTGCTCGTGTCACCAACATTAACAATGAATTGCCTGAAAAAATCACCGTTCAAGAGTTTAGTGACGCTATTTTAGCCCAAATGAAAAAAGAATACCCTGATATGACCGAATATGTTCTTTCAGACGAAGAATTCAAGCGTATCCAAGAAATTCGTGATACCCAATTTGGGACTTGGGAATGGAACTTTGGTGAAACACCTGAATATACGATTGAGCGCAATGTGCGCTACGATGCTGGTAAAATTACAACCTTTGCCAAGGTCGAAAAATCTGTTATTGAGTCTATCAAGATCTACGGAGACTTCTTTGGGATCGGAGATGTTGCAGACATTGAGCAGCTTTTAGTTGGAACACGTTACGAATACAAAGATGTTCTTGCAAAACTTCAAACGATTGACACGACCCATTATTTCTCTCGCATGACAACGGAGGATGTGGCTAGGGCTATTGTAGCTTAGCTTATGCCGCCCCGACTGATTCCTTGCAAGTCGGGGCTTTTTTTGGTATGATGAAAAGGTCTTCAGGGCAGGGTGTGATTCCCGACCGGCGGTGACTCTTTTACTCTTTGAAAATCAAAAAGATACTTTGTCTTGATGAACGTCAGTTCTATCAGCGACTTCGTTTTCTCGTTTATTTCTGATTTTCTTTGAGGAATCGTGAGTTATTTTCCTTTTTCTTGTTGCTTAGTTTTGCTGTACTGTGAGTGTAAGCTATGATTTTGGTGATTTGATTAAGCGAAAATACCTCAGCTAAGAGAAGTCCGCGAGCGTAAGCTGATGTGGTGTGATTCCACAACCGACAGTATAGTCTGGATGGGAGAAGACGGAGGCAGGTTGCCTTTTAACGAATCCCTTTGGTGAGATCTTAACTGCTTTACAAAGAGTTAATCTCTTTAGGGAAATTTTGATAAGATAAGGTTGTCCTGTTTTCGAGGCTTCTTTCGATTTGTTAGAAATTGGAGGAAACTTGAATGACAAACACACGTAAAATGGCTTTGATAGCCATTCTCTCGGCAGTTTCTTTTTTGCTCATGCTTTTTCAACTGCCCCTCATACCAGGTGCGGACTTTCTGCAGATGGATTTTTCCATTTTGCCTGTCTTGATTGGACTGGCTATTCTGGATGCTAAATCGAGCTTGACTATCCTGCTGCTTCGCTCTTTGCTAAAGCTTTTGCTGAACAGTAACGGTGTTGCGACCTATATTGGTCTGCCGATGAACATCTTGGCGATGGGGATTTTCATTCTTAGCTTTGCTATGATTTGGAAAAAAAGAAAAACACCAAAACAGTTCGCGCTAGCAGCTGGCGTGGCGACGCTCATGTCGTCTTTCGGTATGCTGGTTGCTAACTATCTTTATGCGGTTCCGCTTTATGCTGCCTATGCTAACTTTGATATTAAGGCCATTTTAGGCTTGGGAAATTACTTATTTGCCATGGTCTTGCCTTTCAATTTCTTGCAAGGCGTGAGTTTGTCGCTAGCCTTTTACGGGCTTTACACTGTGATGAGACCAATTTTGAAAACCTATGAAAAATAAACAAAAATATTTGACACAGGGCTCTTTTGCCCTTTTATTCTTTGTCATACTTGGTTATGTGATCAAGTTTTATCCTAATGACCTGTCGCAGCTTGATGTGGATTTTCAGGCTTGGTTGCGCGGGGACTTGCCCGATAGGCTCAATGATTTTTATCGAACCGTGACTGTACTTGGCAATACACCGATAATCATGTCCTACACAGCTTTGATTGCGGCGACTTTTTACTACATTCGTAAGTGGCGGGCTGAAGGGATTATGCTTTTGGGGAATCTCCTCGTTATGGGCGTTGCCTCAACGCTTTTGAAGCTGGTCTATAACCGTGAAAGGCCGAGCTTGGAGTATCTGATTGCGGATCCGATTGGTGCTTCCTTTCCGAGCTGGCATGCGGCTTCGACTATGGTTGTTGCGTTGAGCCTTTGTGTGGTGGTTGAACAACGGATTCGCTCGAATCAGTTTGTTAAACGGCTCATGCAATTGCTTCTGATTGTTTTGGCTGCGGTTGTCGGTATCTCTCGTCTTTACCTTGGTGTTCATTACCCGTCGGATGTCATCGCAGGTTGGCTATTAGCGGTGGCGATTGTTTCTATCGTTTATCCATTTTATGACCAGAAGCGTTTTGAATGGCGCTTCCAGAGCAAGCAAAAGTGAGGAGATAGATATGTGGATCATAAAGACCTTTGATGATCTGACAACTCGTGAATTGCATGTCATCTACAAGCTGCGCGTGGGTGTTTTTGTGGTAGAACAATCCTGTGCCTACCCTGAAGTTGACGATGCTGACCTTACCTGTCTGCACGGTATGAAATGGGAGAGGAGTGCTCTTGTGGGCTATTTTCGCCTGATTGAGGCCGAGGACGGTGTTCATTTGGGACGGGTCATTGTCGCACCTAACTTTAGACGAACAGGCCTTGGACGAGAGCTGGTCAGTTATGCCTTGCAAGTAGCTAGAGAACGTTTTCCTGAAATGGTTATTCATGCGCAAGCCCAAGCCTATCTCGAAAATTTCTATGCTAGCTTTGGGTTTCAGCCAGTTTCTGAGGTTTACCTAGAAGACGGTATTCCTCATCTGGATATGCTCATTGCTCCTTCATAAGACGTTTCATGACAAATTTATGGGAGTTCTTTCTCATTCTCCTTTTTATGTTTCAGGTGAAAAGCTTGACCCTGCTAGAATTTAGCAGGGTTTTGTGGTATCATAAAAAGAAAAAACAGCTGAAGGAGATGAGGATGGATAGACTCACTTGGCAGGATTATTTTATGGCAAATGCTGACCTGATTTCCAAACGGTCAACCTGCGATCGCGCCTTTGTGGGGGCGGTCTTGGTCAAAGATAAGAGGATTATCGCGACAGGCTATAATGGTGGGGTCTCTCAGACGGATAACTGTCATGAGACTGGTCATCAGATGGAGGATGGTCATTGTATTCGCACCGTCCATGCAGAGATGAATGCCCTTATTCAGTGTGCTAAGGAAGGGATTTCAACTAATGGCACTGAGATTTATGTTACGCACTTTCCCTGTATCAATTGTACAAAAGCCCTTCTTCAAGCTGGGATTACTAAAATTACCTATAAGGAAGCCTATCGAAAACATCCCTTCGCTTTAGAGCTCATCGCAGCTAAGGGTGTGGAGCTGGTTCAACACGATGTGCCAAAAATTCAGTTAGGAGATGATTAGAATGTTGCGCCCCCTACACATGGCTCACGCTTTTTTGGAGGAAATTCTGATGCCCGATGCTGTGGCTATTGACGCCACGATGGGAAATGGTCATGATACCCTCTTTTTAGCCCAACGGGCAGGCAGAGTGTTAGCTTTTGATATTCAGCAGGCGGCGCTTGATACCACCCAGAGACGTTTGCTTGAGGCAGGTTTTGAGAATGTAGAATTGATTTTGGCAGGTCATGAGACAGTTAGCCAGCATGTCAGTTCAGCCAAGGTTGCTATCTTTAATCTGGGCTATCTGCCCTCAGCTGACAAGTCTGTCATTACCCAGCCAGAGACAACCTTATCAGCTATTGAGCAAATCTGTCAGCTCCTTGAAGTTGGTGGCCGTCTGGCTATCATGGTTTACTATGGACACGCAGGTGGTGATGTCGAGCGAGATGCTGTGCTTGATTTTGTCAAAACCCTACCTCAGACAAAATTTACCGTAGCCATCTACCAAACTATCAACCAGATGAACAATCCACCGTTTTTAATCATGGTGGAGAAATTAAGAGAGACTTAAAAATACAGGAGATTGGAACAAAAGTAATCCAACCTCCTGTATTTTTAGATTTACCGCTAAGATAAGACGCGGCTACTGCGATTAGATTTTAAATGTTAGAAAGGCAAGACGGAGATTCTTTTTGGCTTGAACCAGTGTTGCCATCGTAAACGTGCGGAGGGTGGGACAACAAAAGAAGTCAACTTTTCACGATGACTTACCGATTTTTGCCTCACTCTCGTTTTTTAGACTTCGTCAATAATCTAAACTGCCGTGGTGTGATGGCAGTTTTTTCTTTAAAAACACGATGAAAGTGACTTTCACTCTGATAGCCAGCTTTTTCAGCAATGTCCCTGATGGATAGGTCTGTTTCTAATAGTAACTGCTGAGCTAGCCCTAGCTTTGCTTGGGCAATGTGCTGCGAAATAGTCTGACCTGTTTGGGTTTTGATGTGCCGAGAAAGATAGCCAGGACTGTAGTTGAGTTGCTTGGCCAGTTGGGCTTGGGTGATGGTGGTACAAGACTTTTGAATGATCTGTAGACAATCTTGGGTTAGCTTATCGGTTTGATGAATGAGAGAAGTGTTTTCAGAAAAGTTATCCAGCAGGGCTAAAAGATAGCCCAAAGAAGTCAAATTGACCTGATACTGAGCCTTAAAATAGCTTTCCAGCAGTTTAATAACCGTCAATTTTAGATTAGAAGAATCCCAGTGTTTTTCCATGATTATAGGGCTTTTGTCCCAATCTACAGTTGGTTTGTTGAGAAGCTCTGCTATTTTTTTCATAAGGCAAGGTGAGATAAGAATATTGATAACAGTAGGGTCACAGCTATCAATGGGAGCTATGAGATGAGAGATATGAGGTGGAATGAGCGCTAAAGTGCCTTCAGGCATGACATGTGTGGTACGGTTTGCAATATGAAGCATGCGGCCTTTTGTTAGATAAACGACCTCAAAATAATCATGGTCGTGCAACTGTGAGGGGTAATCTAGACGATGAGAGGTGAGAGCGAATTCGGTATCAGGTGAGAGGTTAAGTGCCTTTATAATTTCCTTAAACTCATAATGCTTGGCTTCTTTATAAGGGACTTCAAAAGGTGAAAAATGTTCCTCGAGAGATATGAAGTTCTCTACTACTAATTCTTGTATATTGACATCAAACTGAGGCAATTTCCAGTGAAGTTCTGGCATTTAAAGGCTCCTTTTTTAGAATTTAAAGTCATATTATCACAGTTTTGGGTCATAAGCAAGCATTGAAAATCTCTTGAAATAAGCTATAATCACATTATCATTGGTTCATAAAGGAGTTTGCTGTGAAAAATACAAAATTATCTTGGACGGGACGTTGGATTTCAGCTGCTCATGCGACGGTTTCAGAGGAACCTGAATTTACTTTAGAGGAAATGTTTTCTGGCAAAAGCCGTCCGCAAGCTCCTGTGGAAGAGCGTCTTCATCCAGGTGTTTATTTTAAAAAGGAGTTGACTTTATCTAAAGAAGTCACTAAGGCTGAATTGACCATCACCAGTCAGGGGATTTATCAGGCTTATATCAATGGCCAGCGAGTGACCGGAGCGATTTTCACACCTGATTATACGGATTACAATGACTTTCTGATGTATCAGACCTATGAGGTCACGAAGTTTTTAGCTATTGGTAAAAATGTTTTGGCAGTTGAGGTGGCAGATGGTTGGTATGCTGGTCGTATCAGTGTTCAAGGGGGTAGTGCCCAGTTTGGTGACCAATTGGCACTTTTGGTGGATTTAGAAATCACTTATTCTGATGGTTGTACAGAAATAGTTGGAACAGATACTTCCTTTACGGCTGGTTCTGGTAAGCATCGCTATGCTGATATTCAAATTGGAGAAAAACAGGATTTACGATTGGATAGTGATTGGAAGACCTCATTTTTACCTCTGCCTGAGCTAACCTTTGAAATTGACGCAGATTATGAACGATTGGCACCTCAGGAGGGGCCGATGGTCTATCGTCAAGAAATCTTGCCTGCTCAGAAAATTTGGTCAGAAAAGGATGGCTTGATTGTTGATTTTGGACAGGTTATTGCAGGACGTATTCGTCTCAAGGCTGGTCTAGCAGATGGTCAGGAAATTGTGGTTGACCATGCAGAAACCTTGGATGAAAATGGCCATTTCTTCAGGAATATCGTAGGAAGAAATAAGGATGCTAGAGATGTTTTCATTGGTAGAGGACAAAAGGAAATTTTGGAACCAGATTTTACCTTCCATGGTTTTCGCTATGTTAAAATCGTGGGGCTTGAGTCCTTAGATGAGAGGCAAATTGAAGCCATCGCTATTTATTCTGAAATGGCGCAGACGGGGACATTGGTTACAAGTGATTTCAAGGTTAACCAACTGTTGTCAAATATTCTCTGGAGTCAAAAGGGAAATATGCTATCTATTCCGACTGACTGTCCGCAGCGTGAGCGTGTTGGCTGGACTGGTGATATGCAGGTATTCGCACCGTCATCAACCTTCTTTTTAGAGACAAAAGCCTTTATCAAACGCTGGCTAAAAAGTGTGCGTATCAACCAAAAAGAGAATGGAGAGATTGTAGATTATTCTCCTGCTCCAAAAGATGCAGCTAGTAGCGTGGCTTTTACGGGTTCTTACTCATCAGCTGGTTGGGGAGATGCCATCATCATGGTGCCGTGGACACTTTATCAACGTTACGGTGATAGAGAAGTGCTAGAGGAAAATTACCAGGCCATGCTAAATTGGTTTGCTTTTTCAAAAGACAGCGCAGCAGGAGACAAGTCTGGGGAGGACCGCTATATCTGGGATACTAAGTTTCATTATGGGGACTGGATGTTTCCTAGTTTTATGATGTCAGAGCCAAATCCTATGAAAACTTCAGCGGTGACCAAAGATCTCGTAGCGACAGCTTTCTTAGCTCATTCGGCGGATTTATTGGCTCACATCTCAGAAATTTTGGGTAAAGATGGTTCTGCTTTTGCAGATTATGCCCGAAAGGTACGCGTTGCCTTTTCCAAATATTTCCTAACGGAAGCAGGGCATTTGACCAGTGATTTTCAAGGGTGTTATGTTCTGGCTTTAGCTTTTGACATGGTTTCTGATGATCACCGTCAAGGCCTGGTTGACCGTTTAGTCAGCATGATTCATGAGAATGGAAATCGCCTGGATACAGGCTTTCTCTCGGTGCCTTATTTGCTTGACGTACTCTGCGAGAATGGGCATGTAGACTTGGCTAGGACGGTCTTTTTTCAAGACGCTTGTCCATCGTGGTTCTATGAGATCAATCGTGGGGCGACGACGATTTGGGAATCATGGGCGGGAATTCAACCAGATGGCAATGTTGGGACGTTCTCGTTTAACCATTATGCTTTCGGTTGTGTCTTGGACTGGATCATTCGCGAGACAGTTGGATTGAAGGCAGCTGCGCCAGGTTATCAGGCTATTGCTATTGCTCCAAGTCTAGAGATCGTTGATCGCTTTGACATGACGTATCACTCTCCAGTTGGGATGATTACTATTAAGAAAGATGGACGGATCTGGCTGATTGATACTCCAAAAAATATTCCTGTTACCATTGATTTAACGGCTGTTTCAGGGCGATTAGCATAAGGAAAAAAGCAGAGCAGTAGTCACGATAGCTCCCTATCGTAGGATACTGTGTAAAATCTCGCATGCGCAGCAAAGCCGTAGTATTATACTAGAATGAACTACAGATTAGGACGCTTTCTAATAGAACAAAAGAGTGTTTAGCATGCCTTTTTGAAACTTGAAACGAAGGTGCTTTCCTCTTGATTTGGTCAAGCATAGTCACCTAATCCAGACGAACTGCACATCAACATAGGCTCTAAAAGATTGAAATACTCAAGAAAACGATTCGCAGTAAAAATCGGAACGACACAAAAGCTCTAAAAACAGCAAAACTGCATGAAAGCAAGGTTCACGAAGCTTTCATGCAGTTTTCTTGTTTAAAAGCAAGGTATGAGGTTGGCAAGACCACCATGATGGCTTTGCCCTCACCCTCAAAGCGTGTAATCTTTGAAGATTACGTATAAAAAGTCCAACCTCACCTCTCATAGTTTGCGTCAACATCACAGCGCAGTGGTTGGGAGCAAGACCTGTTGACCCGCCAACTTAGTCTTATCCCTGAAAGGCTGATTAGACTTGTCAAAACCTACGAAGGAGGTGAATGAGAAGCCGATCAGCTACTACGATTAGATTTTAAATGTTAGAAAGGTAAGACGGAAATTCTTTTTGGCTTGAACCAGTGTTGCCAGCGTAGTTGTACGGTGGTGGGAAAAGCCGCTCTTTTTGATTGATCGTGTTCTTTTACACTTCCAAGAAATGTGAGAATATTTTAATTTTTTCTTTTCAGTCAATATTTTTATGATATACTAAAATTGTCAAAAAATTTTATTTTACATCAAAAAGTTTGGAGGGTCAAGAAATTTGATTTTACTAGACGGTGAGGTCAATGTGGCCTATCACATTAGAAGTATTGATTTGCCTGAGGAGAGTCAGCAGCATTTAGCTAATTTTGGGTTGAAGGTTGGCACAACTGTTCAATTGATTTCAAAGACGGCTACGAGTGGGATTGTGATGCTGTCATCCAGTCGTTTAGCTTTTGATCAATCCATTTTGCGGCATATCGACGTGGCCAAATGTGAAGAGTCTGTCGAAAAGCTTCCGCTGTCGGAATTAAAGGTGGGTGAATTTGCGTACGTAGACGGTATTTTTGCAGTGAACGAAAGCAAGCGGCGGTTGATGGATATGGGATTGACACGTCACACCAAGATTTATCTCCGAAAGGTCGCACCATTGGGAGATCCGATTGAGATTAGCTTGCGCGGCTATGAATTGACCTTGCGGAAATCAGAAGCGCAGATGATTAGTGTTATACGGGCAAGAGATAAAGAACAAAGATAGCTATTATTTTCAGCAGATAAGAGAGAAGCAGGAATGCTTTTTTGTGTGAGAGAAAGTATGATGGAACGTGTGAGGTTTTGAGAATATGACAACAATTGCCTTAATTGGAAATCCGAATAGTGGAAAGACTAGTCTGTTTAATGCTGCAACGGGTACCAATCAGCATGTGGGAAATTGGCCGGGAGTGACAGTGGAGCGAAAGAGTGGCTCTGTCAAAAAACAGCCGGAAATAGAAGTGCAAGATCTACCAGGAATTTACTCCATGTCTCCCTATAGTCCAGAGGAAAAAATAGCGCGTGATTACTTGTTGAGCTATGAGGCAGATAGTATCTTAAATGTCGTGGATGCCACAAACTTAGAGCGTAATCTTTACCTAACGACTCAGCTGATTGAGACAGGGATTCCTGTGACCATGGCTTTAAATATGAGCGATGTTTTACGGGCGCAGGGAAAAGTTATCAATGTCGATAAATTATCGTATCAATTGGGCATCCCTGTAGTGGCGACAAGTGCGGTAAAGAATCTGGGAATCGCTCAGGTGATTCAGAAAGCGGCTCAGACAACCAGAGAAGTAGTGGATGGTATCCAATTTCCGATGTACGATAATCGATTTGAAGCGGCCATTGCCCAGATTATCGAAGTACTAGGAGCAACCGTACCCAAGTCTGCGGCTCGATTTTACGCCATTAAGTTATTTGAGCGAGATAATCTGGTAGAATCTGAGCTAAATCTCTCCTCTTTTCAAAAGGCAGATATTGCAGAAATTATCCAGATTACTGAGGAGGTTTTTACAGAAGACTCGGAGACCATTGTCATCAACCAGCGCTATGCTTTTATTGAGCGAGTTGCTAAGATGGCCCAGAGTCAAGAGAGTGATTTTAAGCTGAATTTATCCGATAAGATTGACAAAGTGGTGACCAATCGGATACTGGCCTTGCCTATTTTTGCCTTGGTGATGTTCTTGGTCTATTATTTGTCCATTCAGACTGTTGGGTCTATGTGGACAGGTTGGGTCAACGATGTTCTTTTTGGAGAAATCGTGCCGAATTGGGTACAGCGTGGCTTGGATTATCTGCAGGTGGCAGATTGGATGCAGTCTTTGATTCTGGATGGGATTGTAGCAGGTGTAGGGACAGTTCTTGGATTTCTTCCTCAGATTTTTGTTCTTTTTGTCTGTCTGGGAATATTAGAAGATATTGGTTACATGAGTCGGATTGCCTTTGTCATGGATCGGATTTTTAGACGATTTGGTCTGTCGGGGAAATCCTTTATTCCGATGTTGATTGCGACTGGGTGTGGGGTACCAGCAATTATGGCGAGTCGAACGATTGAAAATGAGCGTGATCGAAAAATTACGATTATGACAGCGACCTTTATGCCTTGTTCGGCTAAGTTGGAAATTATTGCCTTGATTGCAGGAGCCTTTTTCCCAGATAATCCTTTCATGGCACCGTCCACCTATTTTGTAGGAATTGCAACCATTGTTCTTTCAGGTATTGCCTTGAAAAAGACAGTCTTTCTGGGAGGCTACACTAGTCCCTTTATCATGGAACTGCCTGCCTATCATTTGCCCAAAGCCGTGTCTGTATTGCGGTACGCTTTTGGCAAGGCCATGAGTTTTGTCAAACGTGCGGGGACGATTATTTTTAGTCTCACAGTCTTGATTTGGGTTTTGTCATCATATAATTTTGCCTTGCAGGCTGTGGAGACTGAGCAGAGCATGTTAGCGAGTTTTGGGCGTCTCTTTGCCTGGGTGTTTGAGCCGCTTGGTTTTGGAAATTGGCGGGCGACAGTGGCTGCGATGACGGGCTTAGCGGCCAAGGAAACGGTTGTGGCAACCTTTGGGATTCTCTATCAGAGTACTGGAGAAGTAGGACTAACAGAAAGCCTGCAGGCAGATTATTCGGCTTTGGCAGCCTATTCTTTCTTGACCTTTAACTTGCTGTGTGCGCCATGCTTTGCAGCCATGGGAGCGATTAAGCGAGAAATGGGCGAAGCCAAGTGGACAATTGCGGCGATTGGTTTTCAGACAGGCTTGGCCTATGTCGTTAGTCTAGTGCTGTATCAGCTGGGTTTGGTCCTTCTGGAGGGAAAAGCTGTGACCATATGGGCAGGCGTTGCACTTGGCTTGCTTTTGATAATGGTCTATCTGATCGTTAGAAAACCACGTCAGCTTCAGGACGACATTATCCATTTGCATCACTTAGCAAGGGTCAGTCAGTAGGAGGAAAAGATGTTCACCACCATTGTATTAGGAATACTGATTGCGATTGTTGTTGTACTGGGCTTGCGTAGCTTTGTCAAAGGAAAAGGGAGTTGCGGGGACTGTGACTGTACCTGCCCGATCAAAGAAGAAATGCGCAAGGCTAGTAAAGTAAAATAGAAAAATGAGAGTGGGACAGACAGCCATCACGGTGGTCTGTCCCACTCTCGTTTTAATGTCTCACTCCGTAAGGTGCGAGACCAATAAACCACCCGCTATGCGGGTACGCGTCAATTGAGCTAAAATAGTATATTACCTTGCACGAATCTACTTTAAACGTTGTCAGAAGAAACAGGTAAGGCAATTGTTACCTGAAGTCCGGGATTGAGATGTGTGAATTGAATAGTTCCTTGATGTAAGGCGATAATCTGCTTGGTGATGATGGTTCCCATTCCGTGGGTATCGTAATGCCGTGTTTTTTGATTCAATTCAAGGACTTTTTCAGGGCGAATGCTTCCATTATCTGAGATAGTGAGTAAAACGTTGTCTCCCTCTTTCACGAGCATGAGTTGCTGATGAGGCTTTTCATTGTGGGTTAGACTGTTGAGGAGGAGGTTGGTAATCGCGCGTGTCAGCAAACTACTATTTCCTAAAATGAAGCTAGGTTGCTCTGGTAGCTGAAAGTCTAAGTGGAGCTCTTCGTAATTGTTATAAAAATCCGTAATGATTTGACGGAGGAGTTTGTTGAGGTCCAGACGGTCCATTTCTTGCAGGAGGGCTGGGTTGTCTAGTAGGTAGCTCATATTGAGATTGGAAATAATATGTTCCATCTGATGAACGTTGGTCTGAATTTGCTGGATTTGTTTTGAAGAACCGTAAAGGGCTTCAAGTTGGGTGGTATTCCCTAAAATCAGGGTCAATGGATTGCGGAGATCATGACTGATACCGCGAATCCAATGGTTCCGCATTTCCTTGGTTTTAAGAAGGAGCTGGGAAGTTTGGTTGAGGTCAGAGGTTATCTCTGTTAGATTTCCTTTTTCATCTAGTAAGATTGGCTTGTTTTCAGATAAGTCCACTAAGGCCTGTGTGATAGGGTTGAATTCTTTGCGCAATTTCATTTGTGTCCAGAAGTAGACGAAGAAAAAGGCAATGATAAGCCCTACAAAAACGGCTAAGATCCATTTGAAGGTACCGATGAATAAGTTGACATTGTAGTAATTGGCAGGGAATTTATCATAGGTCCCTTTTGGATAGCCTAGGACGAGGATATTTTCTCCCATGACAAAGGTGAATACGGGATAGTCTTCCAGATACCAACGGTTGAAGCGAACGATGTCTGTCAGCTTATAAGGATGATCCAACTGTTTAGGAAGTTGAAAGGATTCTTCAATTTCACCCTTTTCAGATAGGACCATCAGCCAGATATTTCGCTCTTCTAATAAGTGTTTATTTTGGGAAGAGAGATTCAGCTGATCATCCTTGATGAGTTGCTGCACTAGAGAGGTCGGGTCTTGCTGGTTTCGAACTTCCTTGGTTAGAATTTGATAGGTACCGATTAGGAAAATGACAATTCCAGTGAGCCCCAAGAGAAGAACCGTTGTAAAATAAGCCAGTAGGGTTTTGGAAAAATACTTCAGTGTGTTCATCTAGTCCACCCGTAACTGATAGCCCAATCCCTTGACGGTGAGAAGATGCGTTGGTTTTGAGGGATTGATCTCGATCTTTTGACGTATTTTGCGAATATGTGCCATCAGGGTATTTTCATATCCTTCGTACTGCTCGCCCCAGACCTTTGTTAGCAAGGTATCAAAGGTGACAATCTTATTCTTGTGGTTATAGAGTACGCGCAGGAGACTAAATTCTTTAGCGGTGAGAGAGATTTCTTCTTCCTCTTTTAAAACAACTGCGCGTTCAAAGTCGATTTGACAGCCTTCTAGTTGCACTAGTTCCTCTTGCGGGGGATAGCTGCGCTTGAGAATGGACAAGATGCGCAGTTCTAATTCCTTGGGGCGAAAAGGCTTGACAATATAATCATCGGCTCCCAACTCAAACCCTTGGTACTGTTTTTCAATGTCAGAAACAGCTGATAAAAAGAGGGCAGGCATCATCGAGTGTTGCCGAATGTGGCGCAGAACTTCAAAGCCAGAACCGTCTGGCAGCATAATGTCCAAGATAGCCAAGTCGAACTGGTCTGTACGGAGGAGGTCAAGAGCCTCTTTTTTAGTATGTGCAGTTGTCAAATGGGTAAAGCCGGCGATGGTTAAACTCTCTTTGACCAATTGTAAAATATCAGGGTTGTCATCTAAAATAAGTAGTTTTCGATCTGTCAGTTTCATAATATACCTCTAAAATAGTATAGCACACTCTGCGGATTCAGCTCTGCCATTTTCCAAAAATTAAGGAAGAATTAAGGAAGGCGCTAAGGAGAGGTAAGGTGGGAGGTGTACACTAAGAGTGTCAGAAAAAGGAGGACAGAAGAATGAACATGATTGAATTAAAAGGTGTAAAAAAGGTCTTTGGAAAGCAAACAGCTGTGGCGATTGACCAGCTAACGATTGAGCAGGGAGAGATTTATGGCTTGATTGGGCCAAATGGCGCTGGGAAGTCTACGATTATGAAAATGATTTGTGGTCTCTTGGAGGCAAATGCGGGTCATGTTTCGGTAGCTGGTGTGGAAATGAAAGAGAGCAACCGCATCGGGATTCTCAGACAAATTGGTTCCTTGATTGAAGAGCCGTCTTATTACGATAATCTGACAGGTTATGAAAATCTGCAAATTTTAAAAGAGTTGAAGCAGCTGACAGAAGAAGATGTGACAGAGGCTTTGGCAATTGTCCGTTTGACAGACCATAAGAATAAGCGCGTGAAGCATTATTCGCTAGGAATGAAGCAGCGGCTTGGGATTGCGATGGCGATTATGGGACGACCAAAATTGATTGTTTTAGATGAGCCGACTAATGGTTTGGATCCACAAGCGCGTGAGGAAATCCGTCGTCTGATTCGTAGTTTGCCAGAGAAATTCCAGACAACAGTGATGATTTCGTCTCATGCACTGGATGAGATTGAGAAAATGGTGACTCAAATTGGGATTATCGGTAGTGGAAAGCTCTTGTATCAGGGGACCATTGAGCATTTCAAGAGTCAGCACAGTGGCAACTTGTGTCTGCGGACGTCAGACGATGCCTTAGCAGCTTCTCTCTTGAAAATAGAATTGGTAGAAGATACCTTGTTGCTACCGATGGTTTCAGATGAACAACTAGGACGAATGGTGGAAGGTCTCGTGGCAGCAGGGATTGGAATTTACCGGATTTATGAAGTGACGAAGTCCTTGGAAGAACTCTTTATTGAGTTTACAGCGAGCGACCAGTTGTAGGAGGTGGAATATGTGGAAAACATTACGAATTGAAGCCAAAAAATACCGTGGGTTGCCTGTTTTTCGTTTGTTGAGTGGTGGCATCCTTGCAACGATTTTGGTAACGATGGTGACGGTTTTTAAAATTAAAAGTCCAGAGGAGTTGGCAGATCCCATCACCATTCATTCTATCATGGGTAGTATGGCCTTTATGAAGGTGATTATATTGCCTGTTGTTTTAGCTAGTTTGGCCAGTATGGCTGTGCAACTAGAAAATCGCCATAAGATGTGGAATGTCTTAAAAAGTAGTGGTGTGAGCTATGCAAGCATTTATCGTGTGAAATTGCTCTATATTTATATGTGCTATGTCTTGGCACAATTGGTAGAATGGGCGGTGCTTGTACTCGTTCTCAGGCAACGTGGCTTTACAGGTTTTGTTCCATTACATGAGCTTCTTTTATACGGAGTAACGACCTTGCTGATTTCAGGCTTTATTCTACTGGGGCATTATCTCCTATCTCTCAGATGGAGCAATCAATTGGTCAGTTTATCGGTGGCCATGCTCGGCTCTTTGATGGGGATTATTATTGTTTTAATTTCACAAATCGTGATGAAAGTTCTTCCTTATAGCTGGTATGCTTTCTTAATGAGGGTGGAATATGTGAAGGTTGGGGAAGAGTTTACCAAACAATTACGCGCATTCGATCCCTATCCTCTCGTTGCTTCTTTTATTTTAGGTATTCTCCTCTATCAAATTGGAAAACGGATGAAAGTTGGTGATTAAGATGACATTGATAAAAATTGAACTGATGAAACTAAAAGGCTCTAGACTATGGATTCCCCTCTTGGTTTTACCTTTGATTTCTGTTATTTACGGCAGTGTGAACTATGCTGGCAATCAGTCTGTTTTGCAAAGGGAGTGGTTGAGTCTTTGGACACAAGTCTACCTATTTTATGGTCTCTTTTTCTTCCCAAGTTTAATTGGAGTCGTTTGCGCCTATATTTGGCATGGGGAGCATAAGCACAATAGTCTACGTTTGCTACTGACATCTGCTTACTCATTTCGGCAAATCATTTGGGCCAAGGTTATTGTAACCTTTGGATTAATCATTCTTTCGCAAGTTTACTTTTTAGGTTTGTATGGTGCGAGCGGTCTGTTTTTTCACTTTCAGATGGCCTTTCCAGTTGAATTACTCGTTTGGGCCTTTGTCACTAGTCTGTTTGCCTTGCCTCTTGTGTTGATTCAAACTTACTTCTCTTTGAGAATTCGAACGTTTGCACCACCAGTGGCATTGTCCATGTTCTTCGGAGTGGTTACCTTCCTGCTCAGTGTTCAAAATGTGATTCCAGAGTTGAATTATCTGGTTGCTAGTTCAAAATTAGCAAGTTATATCAACCAAGCAACGTCTGTCCATTTGGACATTCCTCTTGCTATCTGGCTCCGCCTCATTGGATATTCAGCCCTTTTAGTTGTTCTCTTTAGTTATTTACAAAAGAAACATTTGCGGAATTTGTTGAAGTAAAAAAGCATCCCCTGACTTTTGATAATCAGGGGATTTCTTATACGTAATCTTCAACAGTTACACGCTTTGGGAGTGAGGGTGGAGCCATCATGGTGGTTTGTCCAACACTCTTGAATTCAGTCTGTTTGCTTTGCTTTCTTACGAAAGGCTTGATAAACAAAGTTTAGGATTAGGCCTAGCAGGGCAAGCACAATAGCTACGTAAAAGGCATTGGAATAGTCGCCGTTGTTGGCAGTGGCCATTTGAACAGCGACACGCGGTGCGAAAAAGGCAGCCAGCGAATAGCCAGTAAAGACAATGCCGTAGTTGACTCCTTGGTTAGCAGGGCCATAATTTTCCATAACAATAGAGGGAAAGACACCCATAACCCCACCGAAGCAAATACCGAGACCGATGATGCCAATGGTAAATCCGAGTTGACCAGGAATGATGGTCAGAGCTAGAAGTGAAGCTGCTACAACACCATAAATGATGGTCAAGGTGTTGCTGCGACCAATTTTATCGGAAACAGATCCCCAGATCAGGCGACCGCTGGAGTTGGCGATGGAGTACAGGCTGACATAAAGCGCAGCTGTTGAAGCAGAGAGACCAAACATGGTGGTGCCGATAGGGGAAGCCTGAGAAGCAATCATGAGACCTGAGAAAGCACCTACAAAGAACATCGAAATAATAATGTAGAAGAGAGGTGTTTTGAGCATATCCTTCCAAGTTTTGCTAACAAGATTACCTCGGCCATCTTTCGGGGGAGTCCAACCAGTTGGTTGATAACCAGCTGGAGCAGGTTGGATAAACAGACTAGCAATGAGCACGATGATGATATAGGCAAGACCAAGCGTACGAAAAGCCAATTTGGCATCGCCGGCATTAGATTGAATTAAGTTGCTAGCAATTGGAGAGGCAATCACCGCGGCAAAGCCCATACCACCAGTCAAAATGCCGGATGCTAACCCCCGTTTATCAGGAAAAAGTCGGATGGTATTTGACAGTGCGCCAGAGTAGGCGAAACCCTGACCAAGCCCAGCCATGAGACCGTAAGTCACATAGAGCATCCCTGGAGAAGTCACATAGCCTGTCAAGTAAAAACCGATGGCAAAGAGAATAGCGCCAAGTGCGATTGTCCATTTGACGTAGCCTTTGTCAACAAGGTAGCCACCAAAGATCATAGGAATAGGCCCGATAGCAGAGTTGATGGCAAAGGCTGTCATGATTTCACCCATACTCCAACCAGTTTGAGCTGAAAGCGGCCCTGCAAAGACACTGAAGGCATAAACAGCACCGGTACAGAGCAATATAGCAGTAGACGCAGCGAGAACACGCCAGCGATTGAGAGAAGTTTGCATAAGAAAAACCTTTCTATGTTTATTTGTAAAATAAATCACAAGAAAAAGATACCATTTCCGGAACAATTTGTCAATAATGACAAAAATAAATTTAGAATAGTAGGTTTGTTTATATTGTGAATAAAAAATTTTAGGGATATAATGCATTGATTAAAGCTTTTATTCAAGGAGCTTTATTGTGAAAACGGAACTTTTTCTATTTTTTACTTGACTTTTAATGTTAAAACTTATATATTTTGTGTAAAGATTAACAAACAAAAAGGAGATCCTTATGAAGTTAGTGGCAATCGTCGGTACTAATTCAGACCGCTCTACCAACCGTAAACTCTTGCAGTTTATGGCCAAACATTTTAAAGATCAGGCAGATATCGAAGTGCTTGAAATTAAAGATATTCCAGCTTTTAATGAGCCCGAGGATAGGAAAGCCCCTGCTGAAATGGTGACATTTTCAGAGAAACTTGTAGCGGCAGATGGTGTTATCATTGCTACCCCTGAGTATAATCACTCGATTCCAGCACCGCTTAAAAGTATTCTGGAGTGGATTTCTTATACAAGCCGTGCCCTAATCAATAAGCCAACGATGGTAGTGGGAGCCTCTCTGGGAACACTTGGCTCATCTCGCGCGCAAGCTCATCTGCGCCAGATATTAGACGCGCCAGAGTTAAAAGCACGCGTCATGCCGGGGAATGAATTTTTGCTAGGTCACTCTGAGCAAGCCTTTGATGCATCAGGACAGCTCGTCTATGAGGATAAGGTTGCAGAATTAGACGAAGACTTTACAGAATTTTTGACCTTTGTCAAAATGACCAATCAATTGGTCGCTGAGCATCAGCTAAACACAGAACAAAAACGTCAATTTAGCTGGGAAACAGCTGCTGAGTAACTGAATTCGGGCTAAAATCCTCGATAAAATTCGAAAACTTCCTCAAGTCTTGTGACTTGTCGTTTGTTTTCTCATTTTTCAATGGATTTTTACACGGCTTCATATCTTAACGAATTGAACACGGGCTAAAATGCTCGGTAAAATTCGTGAGTTCCCTTGAGTCTTCGGACTCATCGATCACTCCCTTATTTTCCAACGCATTTTTGAACGCCCTTTGTATCTTACAACTGAATTCGGCCTAAAAGCTAGATTGATTTTGGTATGACTAAGACCGTAGCCGTCTGGGTTTTCTTCGATTTCATCTGTGAAAACCCTAGTCGTCTTGGTCGGGGTGCGTCAACATCATCGAAGATGACTGACTTACCGCCATTTTTCAACGCTTTTCTTAACGGGCTTTGTATCTTATTTACGAGGAGAAATTTACATGAACTTTATTGGAATTGTTGGAACAAATGCTAAAAAGTCGTATAACCGTCTTCTTTTGCAATTCATGGCTGGACATTTTGCCAATAAGGCAGAAATTGAGGTTCTTGAAATTGACAATGTTCCGATGTTTAATGAGACAAATGACCAAACCCATACACCTGCTATCCAAATCTTTAATGAAAAGATTTCAGCAGCTGATGGAGTTATTATTGCGACACCTGAACACAATCATTCCGTTCCATCTGCTTTAAACAGCTTGATTGAATGGTTATCCTTTAATATCCATCCTCTTGATGGCAAACCTGTCATGATTGTGGGAGCTTCCTATGATGTGCAAGGATCTTCACGAGCGCAGCTTCACCTACGTCAAATTTTAGATGCCCCAGGTGTTAATGCGATTGTCATGCCAGGTAGCGAGTTCTTGCTTGGCAAGGCCCATCAAGCTTTTGATGAAAATGGTAATCTAATCAGTGAGAGCACGGTTGATTTCTTGGATTCTTGCTTTTACCGCTTTGTCCGATTTACCAAGATCGCCAATCAACTTAATGAACCTGAAGAGTTGGTTCTTGAACCTGGAACTTATGAAGTCTCAGCAGTTGGTCACAATGGCAAGTTACCGATGTCAGTCACTCTGTCGCAAGATCGCATCGAAAAAATTGATATTGATACCGAGGGTGAGTCTTCTGGGATTGCAGATATTGTCTTTACCCGAGTACCAGCTGAGATTATCGAGGGACAAACGCTTAATGTGGATGCCATTTCAGGGGCATCGGTGACTTCTAATGGCGTCCTTGACGGGGTAGCGCGTGCGATCAAACAAGCAGGCGGTAATCCAGATGTCCTTCGTAAACGTCCAAAAGCGCCAAGCGCTCTTGATGGCGAAGATAAAACCTATGAAACAGACCTCGTTGTAGTCGGTGGAGGCGGTGCAGGACTTGCAGCAGCAGTCCGTGCTCTTCAAGAAGGCAAACGTGTGGTCTTGGTGGAAAAATTCCCAGCTCTTGGTGGCAATACCGTGCGTGCAGGCGGCCCTATGAATGCGCCAGACCCAGCTTGGCAAAATACCTTTGCAGCGAATGGTGGTGAGGCTCAAAACTTGCAAGAACTGCGCGATACAGACGAATCCATAATTGATCCAGAGTATTTAGAAGATTTCCGTAGCCTTAAGAAACAATTAGACAACTACTTGCAAGATCCGTCCTACCTTTTTGACTCGACTCTGCTTTACCGCATTCAAACCTACTTGGGTGGTAAACGTTACGACCAAAACGGTCAGGAAATTCACGGGGACTATGCCTTGGTGAAAGAATTGACGGAGCGCTCTCTTGAATCTGTTCGCTGGTTGGAAGACCTTGGTGTAGAATTTGTCCGTGATGAGGTAACGATGCCAGTCGGTGCTCTCTGGCGTCGTGGGCACAAGCCTGTTGTGCCGATGGGCTACGCCTTTATCTCAGTCTTAGAAGACTTTGTCCGCAAAAATGGTGGCATCATCTTGACGGACACTCCAGTCAAAGAGTTGATTGTTGAAAATGGTCGCGTTCGTGGCGTGGTTGGTACAGGCCGCAATGGACAAACCATTCGTGTAGAAGCAGCAGCGGTTGTGCTGGCTTCAGGAGGTTTTGGGGCAAATACCAAAATGCTTCAGCAGTACAACACCTACTGGAGCAAGATTGATGATGATATTAAGACCTCAAACTCTCCAGCCTTAACAGGGGATGGGATTCTTCTTGGTCAGTCTGTTGGCGCGGAGCTGGTCGGTATGGGATTCTCCCAAATGATGCCCGTGTCTGATCCAAATACAGGAGCGCTCTTCTCTGGCTTACAAGTCCCTCCTGCTAACTTCATCATGGTCAATACAGAGGGGAAACGTTTTGTTGATGAGTATGGAAGTCGTGACAAATTAGCTCAGGCAGCGATTGATAATGGTGGTCTCTTCTACTTGATTGCCGATGATAAGATTAAGGAAACAGCTTACAACACCAGTCAAGAAAAAATTGACGCTCAAGTAGCAGCAGGAACGCTTTTTAGAGCAGATAGCTTGGAAGATTTAGCGACACAAATTGGCATTGAACCAGCTGTTTTGGTTGAAACCATCGCTAACTACAACCGCTATGTGGACGAAGGCTATGATCCTGAATTCCACAAGGGAGCTTTTGACCTCAAGGTTGAAGTGGCGCCGTTTTACGCAACTCCTCGTAAACCTGCAGTTCATCACACCATGGGTGGCTTGAAAATTGATAGCAAAGCACAGGTTCTCAATGAAGACGGTCAAGTCATTTCAGGTCTCTTTGCGGCTGGTGAGGTTGCTGGCGGTCTTCATGCAGGGAACCGTCTGGGTGGCAATTCACTGACAGATATCTTCACCTTTGGTCGTATCGCAGCAGATACCGCGATTGCAACCTACATGGACTAGAAAATAACTTCTGCCCCTTTGGTCGTGTAAATGAAGCCCGTAATAAAGCGGCAGAAATAATTCAGGGTCACCGCGCCACTCATAAATTGATAGCAGAAGCGCTCTTAAAATATGAGACACTTGATAGTAATCAAATCAAATCCATTTATGAAACTGGGAAAATGCCTGAACAGATTGATGAGGAAGAAGTCAAAGCCCTTTCTTATGAAGAAGTAAAGCATAAATTGGAAAAAGAACCCCCATCCCAATAGAGATAGTAATAAGGACAGAACGGAAAGCGGTCTGTCCTTTAACAAGCTCAAAGAACGACCAAGAAAGAGGAGGGGATAATAGGGCATGAAACAGGTCTAAGTAAGGCGGAAGAAAACAGGAGAAGTAACAAAGTAAAAAAAAATAAAAAAAGATAAGCAAAAAGTGTTGACAAGAAAAAAAGTAGGTGATATACTAAGATAGTTGTCTCGAGAGCGGGACGCATAAGACCATTGAGAACTAAATAAGACGAACCAAAC
>NZ_KB904556.1 GCF_000380085.1 Streptococcus merionis DSM 19192 | reverse complement strand
TCGGCTATTTCACGTAAAAAAGCGTCGGGATATTGTTGAACAAATTGTTCCAACTTTTCCAGCGGTATTTTGAATGGTTTACGCTTACGGGGCTGACATTCTAAGCTATTCAACTCTCTGAGTTGTTTTTCCCAGAGATAGAGGGTATTGGGACTAATTCCAAATAACTTACTCGTTTCCTTTTTGGTATGTCCTTCCTGAACGTAAGCAATGACGCGTTTTCTAAAATCTAATTCGTATGTCATAAAATCAGTATATCATATACTATCTAAAATCTAAAGAAGTATACTGCATGTTTTTTTATACTCTGCGACAATCAGGCTCTGATGTCCATATCTTACCCTAGGGAAGCATCAACACTTTCTCATTTTTTAGTCTCAGTCAGCTTTTGATGTTCTTTGAACATCAATTTCCCCATTTCATCCTTAATCACATCTCTTAGCTCGCGACGCTTGGTAATCCAAAGCTGTCTATCATCATAGGCAAAAGTACGGTTGGTCAAGAAAATAACCGCCTGCTGGGCTGGACGATTGAGCATGAGAAAGGGCCCTGTATAGCCCGTGTGGTCTAGCCAGTCGCCATCCAAATTCCAACCTAGTGAGCGTGGCTTTTCAAGACTTCCATAATTCGCTTCCAAATTCAAGCCGAAATCAGTTTGCAAATAAGCTTGACAGAAAAGCTGAAGATCATCTAATGTGGAAAAAAGCCCTGCCGAACCACAGTGTCTTCCTAACACCCTAGCCTTGGGATCATGAACTTGGCCAGTAAGAGCACCTGCTATTGTCGGTACAGCCCCAGAAACAGGCCCAAATTGGGTTTGCCTCATCTGCCAAGGCTCAAAAATCTGCTCCCGAAAGATAACCTCAAGACTTTCTTCAAAAATGCTCTCCAGCAAGAATCCCAAGAGGATAAAATTGACATCAGTATAGCGGAAAGCTTTGTCAGCTGTCACCGAAATAGTGTCAATTGCTTTCTTAAGTCCCGCAGCATCAAGCTTATCACGATTAGGAATAAAAGGATCAATACCTGAGGTATGGGTTAGGAGCTGTCTAATGGTCAAGGTCTCGTCTCTTACATCTGGATAATAATACTTTAACGATTGGTCCAGTTCAACCTTACCTTGTGAAATTAGTTGGATCAGCACAGTCGCCACACCAACAACCTTGGACACACTGGCTAAGTCGTACACTAAACCGGACATTGTTTTTTGCTGGCCATCTTGAGTTCCTAGATAATAGATCTGCCATTTTCCATTATGAAAGAAAGCCAGACTGGCACCAGGATATAAGCCCTGATCCATCTGGCTCTGGATTTTATGTAAAACTGCTTTCATTTGCGTAAGGTCACCTCTAAGCCATTGAGTTCTGTTAACACCAAGAAACGATCTTTCTTATCTAGGAAGACTCCGATAGTTTGCCGTTCGGCCCAGTCTTTCACAGCAAAAAAATCAGTCCGTTTAGCCACTTGAACCTCTATCCCAACCAAGTCCCAGGTCAGATTGTTGGCTACCTGTAAGTCTTCTCCTTCAGCTGCGATGAATTTCACAGGATGCTCTGTTCCAAAAAGCTGAGCGAACAGAGCTTGACTGTCTTTAGATTGTGGCGTATTAACGCTAATCATCTCAACTTCCACATGGCTCAGGCCTGCAAACTCCGTTGTGACTTTCTTAAAGGTTGGTTGACCATCATAAGGCATCAAGTCCGAAATACTGTCTTCGCTGTGAAGCACAATCAGATCACCCTCAGGAGACAGGGCTGAAAAGCCCCAACCTTTTGGACCACGATAGAGATCCTGATAGTTTGCCCCCAAATATAAGAGCAGCTCAACTTCCTCAGGAACAGCTGCTTTTAAAACTAGTTTTGCTAGTTTCTTAAGACCCTTGACCTGACGCGAGCGCATGGACGGAGATTCTTCCAAAATCAGTTTAACAGCCTTTGAGCCATGATCGCTAAGATCTGCAAAAGCATTCTCTTCATTAATCACTTTTAAACCCAAAGTATTTGTATAAAAATCAAGGTTCAACGAGCGATTATTGAGCTTTAAAATCGGTACAAATTCTGATACGGTTTCAATCTTATTCATAATTCTATTGTAAGGTAAAAACCACTTTTTGACAACTATTTAACGGTTCACACAGGACAAACTCATGAAGGTGCTCTTAGCTCAATCAGCCAAAGGACAGTTTGAACATTATTAGTTGTCATTTATTTCCCAAGGCTAGAGCACATTTTCAAAAGTGTCTAGTTGAGCATCTAACAGAATGTTTGATAGACTATTTTATACGTAATCCTCAGCGCTTACATGCTTTTGTGGATGAGGGCGAAACCATCATGGTTGTCTGTCCCAGTCTCTATACATATAAGAACTAGCACAAAACAGCTGCAACCACTCAATTATATCACCCTTTAATCACCCGAAACAGAGTTTTAAAATTTTAGACAATCATCACTTTATCAAGTATAATAGGGTGTGTGAAGCATTCACAGAATAAAAACGTTTCGGTAAAGGATATGAATGAGTGCGTTAAAAAATCCGTAGTAAAATGAAATGAATTTTATCGAGGATTTTAGCTCAAATTCAACTCCTAGGATAAGGATAGATGAAAAACACTGGAAAAATAGTAAGCCAGTCATCCTTGATTTCGTGATTAAAACGCTACTATGACTATCTGATTACCACCTTTTGCGACTTCTACCTGATTGACAAATCTAGATTTGAAGAGTGCTAAAGACACAAACCTCTGATACCCCACTAATTTAATAATTTCCCAGAAAGGACCTTTATGCGATATAACCAATTTTCATATACTCCCGTCTCCGAGGAGCAGATGCTAACTGAGCTTCAAGCCCTTGGTTTTGACCTGTCCCCAATCAAGTCAGATAAGGCTAATTTTGAGCTTTTTGTCCGTAAGACATTCTTTAACTACGCAGACACAGACTATCCGCTCTCAACTCTTCTTGCTGATGAGCAGACAGATTTGCTGACTTTTTTCACCTCTGACCAAGAGCTAACCGCTGATATTTTCTATCACGTTTCCCTGCAAATTCTCGGTTTCGTACCAGGTGTTGATTATACAAATCTTGCTGATTTTTTGGAAAAAATAGCCTTTCCTGTGACATTTGACAATATTATCAAAAATATCTACCACTTGCTCAATTGTCGCAAGAAATCAGGCAATACCCTGATTGATCACTTGGTTGCTCAGGAGCTGATTCCACAAGATAATACCTACCATTTCTTCAATGGCAAGGTATTGTCAACCTTTACCACACATGACCTCATTCGCGAAGTGGTCTATGTCGAAACGGGTCTAGACACTGACGAGGATGGTCAGATTGACTTGGTCAAGGTTAATATCATACGCCCACGATTTGACGGTCAAGTGCCTGCTATGATGACCAATAGTCCTTATCAACAAGGCGTCAACGAACCAGCTAGTGATAAAGCTCTCTACAAGATGGCTGGCGAGCTTCAAACAAAAGAAGCAACTCAAATCATAGTGGCTTCTCCTAGCCAACCTGAACTGTTAAATGGTACAGCTCCAAGTAAGACTAGCTCCCCTGCTGAGGAAACCTTTACCTATCAGGGGCGTTTCACGACCCTCAACGATTATTTCCTCTCACGTGGTTTTGCAAATATCTATGTCTCTGGTATCGGAACGCTGGGCTCCCAAGGACTTATGACCAGTGGCGATTACCGTCAGATCCAATCCTTTAAGGCTGTTATTGATTGGCTCAATGGACGCGCAGTTGCCTTTACCAGTCAACGTCGTGACAAGCAGATTCGTGCCGACTGGTCTAACGGTAAAGTCGCTACTACTGGTCTATCCTATCTCGGTACCCTCTCAACTGGACTTGCCACAACGGGTGTTGACGGCCTTGAAGTCATTATTGCCGAAGCAGGTATTTCTTCTTGGTATGACTACTATCGTGAAAACGGCCTAATCGTCAGCCCAGGAGGCTATCCCGGAGAAGACTTGGACAGTTTAGCAGAATTAACCTACTCTAAGAGCTTACAGGCTGGCGATTTCCTTAAAACAAAGGACAAGCATCAAGCTTTCATCAGCCAAATGGCTAAGGACCTAAATCGTGAGACAGGTGATTTCAGCCAATTCTGGCAGGATCGCAACTATCTGCCTAACCTTGATAAAATCAAGGCAGAAGTCGTTTACACGCACGGTCTCCAAGACTGGAATGTGAAACCCATCCATGTTTACAATGTCTTTAATCAGCTACTGCCTTCCGTCAAAAAACACCTCTTTCTCCATCTGGGTGCGCATGTCTACATGAATAACTGGCAATCTATTGATTTTCGTGAAAGCATCAATGGCCTGCTCAGCCAGAAATTACTTGCTTATCAGAGCAACTACCAATTACCAGAAATTATTTGGCAGGATAACAGTGCTGATCAAAGCTGGCAAACCCTAGACCAATTTGGCAGCCAAACCTATCAAACCCTTGAATTAGGTGACAGCGAAGAACAGATCGAAAACAGCTACGATGAGGAGACTTTTACCCGTTACGATAAGGATTTTAACGCTTTTAAGCAGGATCTCTTCACCGACAAGGCTAACCAAGTCACTGTCGATCTTAAACTAGACGCTGATCTCTTTATCAACGGTCGTATCAAACTCAACCTTCGCGTTAAGTCAAGTGTTGCCAAAGGCCTTATTTCCGCTCAAGTTCTTGATTTTGGCCCTGCAAAACGGATCACAGCCATTCCTGTGCCACTCGCTCCACGCGCTGTGGACAATGGTCGCAACTTTGTTCAAGAACACCTGATGGAACTTCCTATGCCAGAAACACCGCACCGCGTTCTGACTAAGGGACATCTCAACCTGCAGAATCGCAATGACCTTATGACCGTTGAACCTGTGACACCAGATACTTGGATGGATGTAGCGCTTGAACTCCAACCAACTGTTTACAAGCTCAAAAAAGGAGATACTTTGCGACTTCTTGTCTACACCACAGATTTCGAACACACTGTGCGTGACAATAGGAGCTGGCAGATTACTGTCGATTTAAGTCAATCAAACATCCAACTCCCACTCAACACCAGTAACTAAAGGAGTTTTTATGGCCATTTTTGGAAATGACGCTTCTAACAAAATCGATATTAGTCCACTGTTTGAAACTCATCTCACTGAGCAAACATTTACACTTGAAAATGGTACGAAAATCTTTTACCTCAGCAAATCCTTGCTTCGTATTCAAACCCTTAACCGCCATGGACAGGTCAAGCATGAGGAAATTATCGTCCTCAAGCAACTTAACGCCTACGCGATAACCAAGAATATCCTCTACTTTAAGCTCGCCAATGGCAGTGATAGCCTCATGCTAGGTAGTGAAATGCTGAATTTTGCGCCAGAGGACATTCCGACGATTGCGCGACTCAGACAAGCTCTGGACAAAGCCTTGAGCGACCTCTAACATTATGACACAATAAAGAAAAATAGATAAAAATTAGGAGAAGAAACCTATGATGAATATGCAAAATATGATGAGACAGGCACAAAAGCTTCAAAAGCAAATGGAAAAAAGCCAGGCTGAACTAGCAGCGACTGACTTTATGGGTGCTTCTGCGCAATACTTGGTGACTGCAACCTTCTCAGGCGATAAAAAACTTAAGAATATTGAGTTTAAAGCTGAGGTTGTAGACGCTGAAGATATGGAAACTTTGCAGGAAATGACTATTCAGGCCATCAACGATGCCCTCGGCCAGATTGACAAAGCGACTGAAAAATCTATGGGAGCCTTTGCTGGCAAACTCCCTTTCTAACAAACACCTAAATCTTAAAAGCAAGCTAGAAAATCAGCTTGCTTTTAATTTTAGAAAAATGAACAAAAGAGCCTTGCTTATGAGGCTCTTTCCTGTTATTTTCTACCGAAAAGCTTTGCGAAAAAACTACGGCTTTCTAACTCTTTAGCTTCAGCTTGGGCCTCTTCGGCTTGAGCCTGAACAGCATCTAGTTCTAATTTCAAACTATCACGATCATTCATAGCTTTGGCGGTCAATTGTTGTTGCTGATCCAATTGCTTGTCTTTTTCCGAAATCTGAACATCCTTGATGCGAATCTGCTCATCCTTAGCTGCGATTTGTTCATCCTTGATTTTCAATTGTTCATAAAGACGAACGATTTCAGCATTTTTCTCATCCACCAAAATCTCCATCAGCTCGCGTTGCTTGGTCTCCTCGCTCACTGGTTCATCTTCAAAAATGGTTTTTTTGTAGTGCTTCTCCAGCTCAATCAAGCCCGCTCGATTAACAACGGTAACGCCCTTCTCATTCTTATCAACAAATTCTTCCGGAAAAGCCTTCACCCGATTGTTCACGGCTTGCCGACTGATCCCTAAAATATCGGCTATTTCACTGACGGTTTTCTCTACTGACATATCAATCCTATTCCTAATTTCGCGCAAAATAATATCATATAAGATAGTATCACATCAAGGCTTTCCTGTCAAATTTTCCAAGGCTTTATGTTAGAATAAAACTATGACAATTTACGATACCATTATTATTGGCGGTGGTCCTGCAGGCATGATGGCGGCCATCAGCTCAGCAACTTATGGCCAAAAGACACTCCTGCTAGATAAAAACCGAAGACTTGGCAAAAAATTGGCAGGAACTGGCGGTGGTCGTTGTAATGTGACCAACTGTGGTACGCTTGAAGAGCTCATCGCAGGGATTCCCGGAAACGGCCGCTTCTTGTACAGTGTCTTTTCGCAGTTTGATAATCAGGACATCATCCAGTTTTTTGAAGACCGTGGGATCAAACTCAAAGAAGAAGACCACAGCCGAATGTTCCCAACAACTGATAAGTCGTCTACAATTATTCAAGGCTTGGTGAATGAAATGAAACGTCTTGGGGTAACTATTTTAACCCAGACCGAGATAGTCTCCGTCAAACGGCCTGAGAAACTCTTTGTCCTCAAATCCGCAGACCAAACATTTACAGCTCCCCGTCTCATCGTCACTACAGGTGGTAAATCTTATCCTTCAACAGGGTCAACTGGCTTTGGTCACGATATTGCCCGACACTTTAAGCTGGAAGTGACTCCTCTGGAAGCGGCCGAAAGCCCTTTGATGACCGACTTTCCTCACAAACGTCTACAGGGCATTTCACTGGATGATGTGACGCTATCGTACAAAAAACATGTGATTACTCACGATTTGCTCTTTACACATTTTGGCTTGTCTGGTCCAGCTGCTCAGCGATTATCCAGTTTCGTCTCAGGTGGTGAAACCATTTACCTAGATGTTCTTCCTCTGAAAACCAAACAAGAGTTAGAAGCCTTTTTAGAAGAGCATCGGGATAAATTGCTTAAGAACGCTCTCAAACTTCTATTGCCCGAACGCTTAGCTGAGTTTTACTGTGATAATTTTCCAGAAAAGCCAAAACAACTCAGTCATAAAGAACGCGAGCAGCTCCTAGAAAAGCTGAAAAACATGCCTATCTCTGTGACTGGCAAGATGTCTCTGCCAAAATCCTTTGTAACCAAGGGAGGTGTTAAACTGACCGAGATAAACCCTAAAACTTTAGAGAGCAAGAAAGTCCCTGGCCTCCACTTTGCAGGTGAAGTGCTGGACATCAACGGTCACACGGGTGGCTTTAACATCACAAGCGCTCTCTGTACAGGTTGGGTCGCTGGTAGTCTGCACTTTTAAGTTAAGCAAAAAGCACCTTTCTAACTGCTCTAAGGCAAGTTTAGGAAGGTGCCTTCTTTTATTGGGTATTTTTTTTGTAAATGCTGTAGCTAACCAAACAGAACACCACGCAGAAAAGCTGGAAAAAACCAACCATAATTGGATTATTGATAAAACTACCAACAAAAATCATGAGAGAACCAGCCATCGCAATGACCGGCGCTACTAAACCTGTCAATCTGTTGGTAATCTCTCCTTTAACATAGAGCCTAAGCACAACCACATGCAAGAGATTGATACTAAAGTTATTGAAAACGATTGTAATTTCGCTGATGTCTGTTCCAGGTAAAAGTCCTTGACTTTGCACCACATAGTGGACGATAAGGTAGAAAAGAACGACTCCTGTCACCGAAAGTGCTGCAGGAATGGAGAGTTGGTATTTAAGGTCAATCTTGGCCATTTTCTCAGACTTGATCCAATTACGAGCCGCAAAGGCCTGAGGGAGACGCATAGTCGCAAGTAGCATCCCATTGACCACGCCTAAAACAGAGATAATAACAATGAAGAGCAATAATTTTCCAATCCAAGGACCGAAAATAGCTACACCAGCGTAGGTCACTGCTTCATTACCTGTTGACATGATAAAGCTGGAACCTAAAATACGAGTCATCCCATAGAAAAAGAGAAGGTAGAGGGCTAAAATCAGCATGGGGCCGATAATAAAAGCGCGCGGTAAATTCTTTTTCGGATCCTTAATCTCAGGGGCAATGCTTGTCACAGCTGTCCAACCATCAAAAGCAAAGGCAAGTGGCACTAAACCTGCCATCCAACCCCAACCAACATCTCTAGGTAAAACTGTCTCAAATTGGGCAGGAATCGTCGGTTGAGCACTGGCCCAGAAAATACCAACCAATCCAATAACAATAAGGGGAATAACCTTAATCGTTGTTGACAAGGTTTGGAAATAGCCACCCAGAACACGGGAAAAGATATTTATAGCTGCAATGAGAACCACATAAACCATGCCCAGTAAGACTTGTGTCCCAAGACTTACAGTCATACCTAATAAGATAAAAGTATATAAGGCAGCAACCCAAGCCACTACTGCAATGACTGTCGGAAAATAAAGATAGGCTGCAAACATTCCTAAAGTTGCTGCCAGACCAGGATGAATATAGTCCTCAAAATAGCTTGATAGGCCACCACTTTCCGTATTGCGCTGGGCTAACTCAGAAAGGGAAAGACTACCAAATGTTACAGATAGGGAGCCTAAGGTAATGACCAACATTCCTAAACCAACATGTCCACCTGTAAAATTTAAAATATCATCTGCCTTAAAATAAATCCCTGATCCAATCACAATGCCTACGATCATGGCAATCGCTGTCCAAAGATTATAAGTTTGCTTCTGTGTTGCGTGTTTCATATATCCTCTTTCATCTCTCATTCATTGATTCAGAATCATATTATACACTATTCTCATTCATCCGACAATGATAGTCATCAAAGAAATTGATAGGGAGGTAAAAATTGTGTTTCCAAAGAATCGCGATACTTTAACAATCTCTATGAACTGTTTGAACCTTGACTTGCAAGCCTGATTTCCAAACCTGGAGCTAATTCAAGCCTCATGTCGCTATCCCTACTCAATAAGAACAGATTAAGGCAATGTTTTGAAGAAGTGGGATTGCTCTAAACGACAAAAATGGACAAAGTCGGATTTCGGTTATTTGAAATCCGACTTTGTCCATTTTATTTTTTTAATATGAAACTCTTTTTATTCCAACAGCTTCAACTTTTAAATACAGGTTCTAGGCTTTAAGCGCTTCGACATCACGCGCAATCACCAATTCTTCATCTGTTGGAACAACGAGAACCTTAACTTTAGCAGCATCTGTTGAGATAACACCGCTGTTGCCAAAGACATTTTTAGCTGGATCAATATCCATACCGAACCAAGATAGCTCGCTGACGATTTTCTCACGCAACAAAGTATCATTCTCGCCAATACCTGCTGTGAAGACCAAAGCATCTGCACCATTTAGAACAGCCATGTACTGACCGATAAATTTCTTGAGGCGATCTGCAAACATATCAAAGGCTAGCTGAGCTTTCTCATCCCCCTCTGCCATTGCAGCTTCAAGGTCGCGCATATCGTTGGTCAAGCCAGATACACCTAAGATACCAGACTCTTTGTTCAAGACATTAACAACATCCGCAGCATTTTCCAATTCTGGTACATTTTCCACAAGGTAAGGGATGATAGCTGGGTCAATATCCCCTGTTCGAGTTCCCATCATCGGTCCAGCCAGTGGCGTGAAGCCCATGGATGTATCCACAGATTTACCGCCATTGATAGCGGTCAAGGAAACACCATTACCGATATGAGCGGTGATTAATTTGAGCTCCTCAAGTGGCTTGCCAAGCATTTCGGCAGCTTGTTGGGACACATAATAGTGACTCGTTCCGTGTGCACCGTACTTGCGCACTTGGTAATCCGTATAGTATTTGTCCGCCATTGGGTAACGGTAAGCTACCTCAGGCATCGTTGTATGAAAGGCAGTGTCAAACACAGCAACACTGGTGATATCTGGCAAGATTTCTTTAAAGGCACGAATACCTGCTGCATTAGCAGGATTGTGAAGGGGAGCTAAGCTAGAGAGTTCTTCAATCTGACGCAAAGCCTCATCATCAATAAGAACAGATGATTTGAAGATCTCACCACCAGCAACCACACGGTGACCAACACCAGTGATTTCTGCAAAATCAGAAATGATTGCAAAGCGTTTTAAATCTTCTAGCAAAAGCTTTACAGCAACAATATGATCCTTGATTGGCAAGGTTTGTGACTCTGAGCGACCATCAAATTTAACAGTAGAAACAGCGTCATCCAATCCAATACGTTCTACAATCCCCTTAGCAAGTACAGTTTCTTCAGGCATTTGGTAAAGCTGCCATTTTAAACTTGACGAGCCAGCGTTAATTGCAATTGTTTTTGACATAGATGTTTATTCCCCTTTTAATCCAAAGCGTTTCCACCATTATATCAGATTTTAGACTATTTTGCATTCTCAGACGCCCATTTTTTAAAACTCTGGCTAAAATGCCGTAAAATCTCCGGATCTTGTAAGCTTTTCAGAGGATAGACAAAGGCTTCTTGCTTCTCTTCATCCTGCTTTTGGAAAACAAAGATGGATTTAGCCAACTCTTTTTTTCCAAAAAGTGTCTCTGGTAAACTCACCATAGCGATTAGCTGGGCTTCAGCTTTAAGCCAATGTTTTAAAAGAGAGCTCTGGGCGCTGGTTAAAAGATTATTGGGTGCAAGGAAAATGGCATAGCCACCAGATTTGAGATACTTAATGGATTGAGCCATCAACAGATGATGGGCATAGGTGTGACCTTCCTTGGCAGCCAAGCTAAAACGACTAGCAATGCGATCATCTGGATAATAGCCTACAGGCAAATCTGAGAAAATCACATCCGACGGCTTGAGCAACTGAGGTCGCACTGCATCTCCTTGGACAAAGTGAAGATCTGCACCCATGACCTCAGCCATACTGGCAGAAAGGTCAATCAAAAGATCATCCAGCTCAATTCCTAGGTAATCCAGCTTTTTCTGGCTATTGTTCAAAAGGGTATTCGCTAGATTTCCCGTTCCTGAGCCGATTTCTAAGATTTCGAGCTGTTCCTCACTCAGCAAACTATCCATGATAAAAGATAAGATAAAACCAATGCTATCTGGAGTAAACTGATGATTGTACTGCAAAGGTTCGGTCTGGTTAGCTTTGATAAAGAGAAATTGGTAGACACGGCGCCATTCTTCCTTGGATAAAGCCATCTTTTTCAGGTTAGCATTGTTTTTGAGAATGGTTTTGTCCGTACGTTCACTATTGATATAGGCCATATTCTGTTCAATCATGGCATCGTAGATATTAGTTGTCAGCTGGTTTTGGAGCAACTGGATATTTTCTAACATCAGCTCATAAGCTGCTTCGATTTTTTCAAAATTCATAGTCCCATCATACCAAAAATCAAGGCTTTTCGCCATTGATAGGAAAGGTATACGAGAACTCTTGACCACCGCTTAGCCAGACGGTAACATTCAGCTGAGCTTTTTTCATATGATAGTTAGCAATGCCTTTATCAAAAGTAATCTGTCCTTCGGATGCCTTGTTTTTAGACGGCTGTTTATCTACAGTTTCATGATTGGGCGAATTCGTATCATTTCTTGATTCAGTAGGCTGACTGTCTTTTTGATCGGTAGAATTGATAAGCTCTTCGTTTTCTATTTGGCCTTCATTCTCTTGTTCACTTTCTTTTGCAACCTCTTTTGGGTTTTCTGCCATCTTCTCAGTTCTTTCTTTTTCCAAACCCTTAGTCACCTTGTCCCTAGTCCACTGAGCCATCGCGTAGGCTGTCAGAGAATGAGCATTGGCTTGATTCGTCTGAGCGAGAGTCACCTGACGGTTGAGGTAAAATTGTAATAAGAGGCTGAACAGGGTTAACATAAGTAAGGCATAGAGCATGAGACCTGCCTTAACGTTCCTTTTCCATGGCATGGACAAACTCCTTTTCTAGGCCAGATTCAAAAACTAATTTGATGTGAATGAGGCCATCTGACTCAGAAATCGAACTCATTTTCAGGTTCTGTATCATAGGTTGGTAGCCCTGACCAGACCAGTTAGTCTTGCGAAAATCATTCTTTTTAGACTGGGCAAAGGCTAACTCCTGCTCCCCTTTTTTGACATAAAGGCGGTTGTTTTCCACCTTGACCAAACGACTCTGATCCAATTCCTGCCTCAATTGTTCTGAAAAGACCAGCCAATCCTTAGTTGGATTGGTGGCCTGATAGACAACGTCTTGCGCAAGATGGCGGCTTAGCCCCTCAAAAACTAGAAGGCTGCTAGAAATCACCAGCAAGGCCAGCAAGCATTCTAATAACGTAAATGCTTTGAGCCTAGTTTTCAGTAATGCTAACAATTGTCTCTCCCTTCTGACTAATGACTAAGCCGTGCTCCGCTTTTGAAACGCTGATTTCTTGACTGTTAAGACTGAGCTGACTGGCTCCCGTTTGCAGAGCCATTTTAGCGACCTGATAAGCTTCTTCCTGTTGCAAATAAGCTTCCTGTCGCTTGCGGCTTGCTGAAATTTCAGTCAATACTAGACCTACTAGCATGGCAAAGAGAGCTGTTGCTATTAAGGACTCTAGGAGGATGTATCCTCTAATCACTTGTTTTTTGATATTTACCACTCCCTAAATACAATTGATAATGAACTGTTGATGATGGTGTTTGAAAGCTCAATTTTTGCAAAGAGTTATTGCCACCATGAGTTTCAAAAACGATGGATTGGTTTGGTCCAATAATATCTTCTGGCAAGTTAATCACTTGATAACCATTAGTCACCTGATTAGTCGTGAGTTGCAGCGTCAGCTTTTGACCTTGAGCTTGACTGAGCTGCTGAGTTTCTCGGTAGAGATGCTCAAATTCTAGAAAAAACAGTTGTTGACGGATTTGAGAAAAGACCGGTCTAACCTGAGAGGATAGAACAAGGAGCATGCTCGAAGTTATGACTAACACCAAGAGGCTCTCAAGGAGCGTGAAACCACCAACTCTGCTCTGGATTCCTCTACTGACCAACGTGTTTGTTATAGGTTTCCAGTTGCTCATTCGTGATATACCCTTCATTTGCCAAAGTCTCTGCACTTGGCTCTCCAGCGGTAGGATTGGCCACTGCATAGAGCTCTTTCTGGCTTTCAACAACCTTGACAACAGCCTGATTTCCTGTCTTAGTCACGCTATCTTTCTGCTTGGTCAAATTAGGTACAAACAGTAAGAGCAAAACACTGATGATTAGAAGGACAATTAACATCTCCACAAGTGTGAAACCTTTTACAGTAGCTTTCAATAGTTTTTCTTTTAATTTTTTCATTATATAGGAACCTCCATATTATTATAAATCGGTAAGAGCATGGCTGCGTAAATGAGCACAATAATCAAAGCAACAAAAATAAAGATAAGCGGCTGAATCAGCTGCATAAGTTGATTGACCTTGGTAAAGAAACGATCCCAGCAATCCTGAGCATAGATGTCCAATTCTTGACCTAACTTAGACTTGGCTTCACCGTATTCAATCATGAGAGACAACTCCTTTTCAAAGAAAGAATAGTCCTTGACCTTATCGTGAAAAGCCTGACCATTGGATAGGCTCTTGAGCATGTCCTGACCAATTTCCGCAAACAATCGGGACGGCTGCTGGACCATGATATTTAAGATTTGGGTCATCTCAAGTCCCTGACCAATCAAATTTCCCCATTCTCTAGCATAGTAGCCGGTCAGATAGAGGCGGACTAGGCGACCAATTCCAGGGAGTTTCGCTAAAAAGCGCACCACTGGTAGATGAGCAGTCTGTTTTAGCCAAAGTTTTAATCCAAGAATTGCGACTAACAGTAAAACAAAACTGCCTAAAAAGATTGTCGGAAAGTGACCAATCAACACCGTCGCAAGGTTGCCATCGGACAATTGGGGTAAAAGGTAATTTTTCAACCCTAGCATCAGTAACACTAAAAATCCTAGGAGGATTACTGGATAAGTGGCCACCTCAATCAGTTTTTTTCGAACCACCAGAACCTGACTCAGATACGCCTCTATTTTCTCCAAACATAGAGAAAGATTGCCATGAAGTTCGGCCAAACTGAGTTGGGTCACCACTTGATCTGAAAAGCCCAGCCTTTGCATAATGGCCGAGAAAGGTTGACCAGCTACAAGACCT
The DNA here is from genome assembly GCF_000380085.1 of Streptococcus merionis DSM 19192. Taxonomy (GTDB): domain Bacteria; phylum Bacillota; class Bacilli; order Lactobacillales; family Streptococcaceae; genus Streptococcus; species Streptococcus merionis. The sequence continues at coordinate 140,611 of NZ_KB904556.1, read as the reverse complement.
TCTTGCATAACATCTGTATACGGATCGCTCAGCAATTGACTTCGCTTTAGAAAATCAATAATCTCTGTCAGATTAAAACCTGAGCTGAAAAGATTGTTAAAAAGCGCAATGACTTTCTTCTGCCTAAGCAGTTTTAATTTTTTCGCTTTGCCATTGGCGCTCAGAGAGATGTCCTGCTGCAAAAAGCTGATCAATTTGCTGGTTCCACTTGGTCGGTTGATACTTCTCAAAGTTTTGATTTGCAAAATCTACCACACCTCCTCCTGCTAATAAGCGCTGATAATAAATGCCCTGAAGGCTGTTTTTGAGCTCTTCGGGGCTGACGCCCAATTCGATCAAGCGGTCATAAACCCCACTGATTGATTTGGCGTGAATGGTAGAAAAGACGGTTGCACCTGTCAAACTGGCTCTCATGACTGCACGCGCGGTCTGACTGTCTCGAATTTCGCCAATGATGAGCAAATCTGGCCTGTGACGCAGGGATAATTTTATCAATTCATCGTAGGTCGAGCCGATCGTTTCGTTGAGCTGAAGCTGCAACATATCTTCTTGTTTGATTTCCACAGGATCTTCAATCGTAATGACTTGCTGTCCTTGAAAACGTTGACGGGCTAGATGGTACATGAGAGAGGTTTTGCCACTCCCAACTGGACCCGAAAAAAGGTATAGCCCTCTGCCTTTCACATCATCAGCTAATTTGCGGACACTTTCAAACCAGAAGGATAAGTCTGAATCCAAATCATAAATAAGGCGAATGACCATACTTTCGTGCCCCTTGTAATCTCCTACCGTTGATAGGCGCAAAGAAATCGTCCCCTCTCCATAATCGTAATTACAGGAACCCAGCTGACTGCGACGCTTCTCTCCAACATTCATCCCTGAGACAAACTTAAAATGCCCTACAATCGCCTGCATTTCATCATAGGGAAATTCTCCTTCAAACCGTCGCTCATCATTTTTCCGCAAATAGAGCTCAAAGTGTGTATCCTTCGGTAAAAAATAAAGATCGCTAATCCGCTCTTTGACAGCGTCTGCAATTAGTTGCCTTGCACGTTCTTGTACCATAATATTTCCTTTCCAAGCATTTTAATTTCTACAGAGTTCATATGTCTCTACCTATTTATTCGCAAAAAAAAATAAAAAAGCTGATAAAATATCAACTTTTTCCAATTTATTGTTAGAGCTCCTAAGCTTTCTTTCGTAAACGGCAAGAAGAGCGCTTAGCGGATTGCTCAAGATGAACCTTAGAAAGAGGAATCACAGTCTCTGATTCAGACAAGATAAAAAGGGAATGAAATTGTTGGAGACTTTCTCCACACTCTTCACACCAGCGCTGCTCCTTCGGATTCCAAAAAGCCACCATTTGATCGCTCTTTTCTTCCTTTTGGGGAAATTGCTTCGCTAGCTTAGCCCACTGAGACTGATAAAACTGGACAGCCTCAGGATACGAGTCGAAGGACTCACAAGCAACAATATTTTCTTCCCAACCATCTAAGAACCACCAAGGCTCAACATCACCGAATAGTTTAATCACTTGATACATATCTCATACTTCCTTTGTATAGTATTATAGCTGAAAATCCGAAAAATGAAAAAGAATTTGTTTGCAGAGCTACAAACCTTTTTATTTGACTGAAGCAAGAATGGTACACTTTTGACTCAAAAAGGCCTATCCGATTACGTTTAGCTTTCCTAATCTCACTTCATTTTAGTCTGAAACGAATAATAGCTAAGCTAATGTTCTCCTTATATTTTTAAACACTCGTATTCTCAGCAAACAATTAAAAAAACGCATGAATCTAACGTTTACGCAACGATGTTTCCATGCAGTTTGACTGTTTTTAGAGCTTGTCCTGCTCTTTCCAATAGCCTTACTTGATATCTTCGGCCGCAACATCTTCACCGAACCATTTATCCGAAATGGTTTGAAAAGTTCCATCGGCATAAAGATCCTTGAAAGCTTTGTTAATGTTTTTGACTAGAGTTACATCCGCCTTACGTGCACCGACCGCAAACGCCTCGCTGGTGTAATCTGGCAGCATGATATTGTAATCATCAAGGATACCTTCTTGCTCCAGATAATAGTTGGCATAGACGCGGTCAATCAAGAGCCCGTCGATACGCCCATTTTTCAAATCAATCAGAGCTTCATTAAAGGTGGCATACTGCGTCGCATCGTTTCCTGAAACTATATCTTTCAAAACACGCGCTTCATCATTGAATATCTGATAACCTGATGAACCAGCCTGAGCACCTAGAACCTTGCCTGCCATAGCTGCGACACTATCAATCCCAGAAGATTTTTTAGTGATTAACACTTGATTATTCGCCATATAGTGATCTGTAAAGGTTACAATCTCTCTACGGGCATCTGTCGCTGTATAGCCATTCCAGATCAAGTCAATGTTGCCATTATTCAGCTCTGTTTCTTTCAAGTCCCAATCAATCGGCTGCCAGTTGATGTCAATGCCATACTTCTCAAAGACAGCTGTCGCAAGCTCAATGTCAAAGCCGACAGTCTTACCAGTGCTATCTTCAAATCCCATAGGCACAAAAGTATTGTCAAAGCCGATAGTGATTTTGCCAACCTTTTCAATCTCAAGCCAAGAATCTGTCTCTCTTCTAGCCTGCTGACTGCCACAAGCAACCAGACTCAAGCTAGCTATCATTACAAAAATTTGCTTCATCCACTTTGTTAAGTTCATCATCTATCTCCTTTTGATTAATAATCCCTATCACTCAAATGACTGTCATTATTAAAAATGACTAAAATCGGAAACTCCAAATCATCAATGCTTAGGGTCAATCTTGATGATCTGATCCGCAATGTTTTCAGCGAAAGCCATGTCGTGAGTGACAACGATTTGCGTGATCCCTGAGGCTTTATTTTCTAAAATTAATCTTTCCACTTCAAGGCGCAATTCAGGATCCAAGGCTGAAGTCGGTTCATCAAATCCGATCATCTGCGGAGAAATCATCATGGCGCGTGCTAATGCCACCCGCTGTTTCTGGCCACCAGAAAGTGAAAAAGGATAAGCTCTGGCATGCTGAGAAAGTCCCAATGTCTGTAAAAGAGTCTGTGCTTTTTCCTCAGCTTCAGCCTTTGGTAGCTTCATGACCTTAATCGGTGATATGGTCAAGTTTTCCATGACGGATAAATGCGGAAAGAGCTGAAAATCCTGAAAAACAAATCCTAATAAGTTTTGCTCTTCTAAATGTTCTATCGGAAGCTGCTCGCCATTATAAATCAACTCACCCGAATCAAAGGATTCCAAACCTGCCAGCATTCTAAGCAAGGTTGTCTTTCCACCACCAGATTGACCGACAATAGCCACAATAGCACCTTCTGGAATCGTCAAACTATAATTATCAAAAATCTGCTTATCTCCAAAGCGTTTAGAAATATGACGTAATTCTAGCATAGCGGCCTCCTATCTGTAATAATCAAAGCGCTTCTCAACATGCTTAGACACCAAAGTCACCACACCAATCATCAAAAGGTAAATGAGCCCTGCGATAAACATAGGGGCAAGACTAGCATCACGGTTAGCTGCTGTACGGCTCGCTAGGAGCAAATCTCCCACCCCAAGAGCATAAACCAGAGAAGTATCCTTGACCAAGGTAATGATCTCATTGAAAATGCTTGGCAGAACAATCTTAACCACCTGAGGAAGAATAATGTAGCGTACCGTTTGAAACGGTGTCATCTTCAAGACTTTGGCTGCTTCGTATTGACCATTTGGAATTGCTTCAATCCCTCCACGAAAAATTTCGGAAAAATAGGCTGCATAATTGAGGGTAAAAGCGACGATGACTGCTGGCAATCGATCGAAAGTCACTCCTACACTAGGCAGGACATAGTAAATAAATATCAGCTGTAAAAGGAGGGGTGTTCCTCGCATAACAAGGACATATACAGTAATCAACCACTGCAGGGGTTTGAATTTGAGCTGCTGCAAAAAAGCCACAACGATACCAAGTGGAATCGATAACACCAAGACCAAAACAAAGATTTGCAGGGTCACACCTGCACCCTTTAAGAGATTGGGTAATACTTGTAACACATATTCCATAAAGAGCCTCCTCGCGATATTTTCCCATTATACCATGTTTGGCATAATTATACTAGATTATTTTGCAAATATTTCGACGATTGGATCGAGGGCATACAGATTCTTGATCATAACCGCTAGAACTGGCTGAAATAGCCAGAATGGCTGTCCCAGTTCTTTCTACACCTATTCATTTCATGGAAAATTCTAGATTCACTCTACTTTTGAGAAAAATTGTCCTGATTGTCTGTCGTTTTACAATCCAAGTTAACAATAGCGTGCGCTTATTCAGCTTATTCTCCTAAAAACTGTTAGTGTACTTGACTTGAAGCACATAAAAAATTGTATAGACAAGAAAATAGAAAAGGAGTCAGACAGATAGCCATGATGGCTTCCCCTCACTCCAAAAACTTGTAATCATTGAAGATCGCGTATAAGAAATCGTGATTTTATGAGGTTAACTTCATCGTTTCGTCTTCCCCCCCCCCGAATTTTGTCAACTATTAAACCATAATTTTTAAAGTATTTTAGCTATTTTGAGACTCTTAACGCCAGTTAGATACCACAATCACGCTACTCATTTATACCTAAAAAACCAACGATTTCTCGCTGGTTTTTTAAAATTTCTGATTGAAATGAATTTATTCTGGGCTAACGATTTCTTCGGTCAACTCTTCGGCTTCGATGAGTTCAACTTCGTTAACAGCTTGTGGTTCAATATTGCGGTAGCGAGCCATACCTGTACCTGCTGGGATAATCTTACCGATGATGACATTTTCTTTGAGACCAAGAAGATGGTCACGTTTTCCACGAATGGCTGCATCTGTCAGAACACGGGTTGTTTCCTGGAAGGACGCAGCAGAAAGGAATGAATTTGTTTCAAGGGAAGCCTTTGTAATTCCCATAAGAACTGGACGAGCTGTCGCTGGAATACCACCTGAAATAACAACTTCACGGTTGGCATCTGTAAAGTCAGTGATATCCATAAGTGTTCCCATAAGGAGGTCTGTATCACCTGGATCCATGATACGCACCTTGCGAAGCATTTGCCGAACCATTACTTCAATGTGCTTGTCACCAATCTCTACACCCTGACTACGGTAAACTTTTTGAACCTCAGAGAGGAGATAGGTTTCCACAGAAAGGACATCTCGGACTTCAAGCAAATGTTTTGGCTGGATGGAACCTTCTGTCAAGGCTTGACCACGGTTGACAGAATCGCCAACTTCAACGCGCATACGTGCTGTATAAGGAACAACATACTCACCTTCACCTGTTTGACCAGAGACGAAGACTTTCTTAGTACGAGTTGACGCATCTTCTTCAATAGCGGTAACAGTCCCCTTGACCTCTGTGATGACCGCTTCCCCTTTAGGGTTACGAGCTTCAAAGATTTCTTGGACACGAGGAAGACCTTGCGTAATATCTGTGTTAGAGGCTACACCACCCGTATGGAAGGTACGCATTGTCAACTGTGTTCCTGGTTCACCGATAGATTGCGCAGCAACTGTACCGACTGCTTCGCCCACTTCGACCGCATCACCTGTTGCCAAGTTGATACCGTAACAGTGACGGCAGACACCATGACGTGTGTTACATGTAAAGACAGAGCGGATTGTGACTTGTTCAACACCAGCCTGGACAATCTGACGGGCCAAATCTTCTGTGATGAGCTTGTCAGCTGCAACAATCACCTCACCTGTCTCAGGATGACGAACCGTTTTCTTAGTGTAACGGCCTTGAAGACGCTCTTCTAGCGGCTCAATCATTTCCTTACCATCTGTGATTGAGGTGATATCCAAACCACGGTCTGTACCACAGTCATCCTCACGGATAATCACGTCTTGCGCCACGTCAACCAAACGACGAGTCAGATAACCTGAGTCGGCAGTTTTGAGGGCCGTATCGGTCATCCCCTTACGGGCACCGTGTGTGGAGAAGAACATCTCAAGGACTGAAAGACCTTCACGGAAGTTAGAGAGGATTGGCAACTCCATGATACGACCGTTCGGAGCTGACATCAATCCACGCATCCCCGCAAGCTGAGAGAAGTTAGAGATATTACCACGGGCTCCAGAGTCCATCATCATAACGATTGGGTTCTTCGGATCTTGTTTTTCAATCAAGCGTTTTTCAAGAATTTCCTTGGTCTCACGCCAGGTTGCTGTGACCGCATTGTAGCGCTCCTCATCGTTGATAAGACCACGACGGAATTGCTTGGTAATCATATCTACCTTGTCATGCGCCTCAGCAATCACGCTTTCCTTGTCTTCGATAACAGGAATATCAGCGATACCTACGGTCAGACCAGCTAAGGTTGAATGGTAGTAGCCTAAGTCTTTCAAACGGTCAAGCAAGGCTGAGGTTTCAGTCGTGCGGAAACGTTTGAAGATTTCAGCGATGATGTTACCAAGATTCTTTTTCTTGAACGGTTGATTGATGTCAAGTTTAGCAATTTCAGCCTTAATATCCTGACCTGGTGTCAAAAAATATTTGGCTGGAACGCCATCTGTCAAATTAGCGTTATTTGGCTCTTGCAAGTATGGTAATTCAGCAGGCATGATGGCATTGAAGAGAATTTTCCCAACAGTAGTCATCAGGATCTTGCCTTTTTGATCATCAAGCCAAGGTTTATCGAGGCTGTCTGTTGCGATACCAACACGGCTATGCAAGTGCACATACCCATTGCGGTAAGCCATAACGGCTTCATTGGCATCTTTAAAGACCATGCCCTCACCTTCGCGACCAGCATCTTCCATCGTCAAGTAGTAGTTTCCTAAGACCATATCTTGAGACGGGGTTACAACTGGTTTTCCATCTTTAGGGTTAAGGATATGCTCCGCGGCAAGCATGAGAATACGGGCTTCTGCCTGTGCTTCTTCTGAAAGCGGCACATGGATGGCCATTTGATCCCCGTCAAAGTCGGCATTATAGGCTTCACACACGAGCGGGTGCAAGCGAAGAGCCTTACCGTCAATGAGGACTGGCTCAAAAGCTTGGATCCCAAGACGGTGAAGGGTAGGTGCACGGTTAAGAAGCACAGGGTGCTCTTTGATGACTTCTTCCAAGATGTCCCAAATGCGCTCATCACCACGTTCTACCATACGCTTGGCTGCTTTAACGTTTGCAGCATACTCACGGGCAACAATTTCACGCATCACAAAAGGCTTGAAGAGTTCAATTGCCATTTCGCGCGGCACACCACACTGGTACATTTTAAGCGTCGGACCAACAGCGATAACAGAACGCCCTGAGAAGTCAACACGTTTCCCAAGCAAGTTTTGACGGAAGCGCCCCTGCTTACCTTTTAACATGTGACTAAGAGATTTAAGGGGACGACTACCTGGTCCTGTGATCGGACGGCCACGCCGACCATTGTCAATAAGAGCGTCTACCGCTTCCTGTAACATCCGTTTTTCATTTTGAACGATGATACCTGGAGCATTAAGCTCTAAAAGACGAGCCAAACGATTGTTACGGTTGATGACACGACGATAGAGATCGTTAAGGTCAGATGCCGCAAAACGGCCACCATCAAGTTGCACCATCGGACGGAGATCCGGTGGAATCACTGGTAAGATATTAAGGATCATCCATTCTGGCTTATTGCCAGATTTGTAGAAAGCATCCAAAACATCCAAACGGCGAACTGCTTTGATCCGTTTTTGGCCAGAAGCTGTCTTGAGCTCTTCTTTAAGCGCTGCGATTTCTGTAGGTAAATCAACTTGGCGAAGAAGATCTTGAATCGCTTCTGCACCCATTTTGGCTACAAAAGAGCCTGCACCGTACTCACGAAGTCGTTCACGATATTCTCGCTCTGTCATGATAGACTTGTGCTCAAGCGGTGTTTCTTTTGGATCAATCACGACATAAGCCGCAAAATAAATGACTTCTTCCAAGGCACGCGGGCTCATATCAAGCGTCAAGCCCATACGAGATGGAATGCCTTTAAAATACCAGATGTGGGAAATTGGAGCTTTTAACTCGATGTGCCCCATACGCTCACGGCGCACTTTGGCACGGGTCACTTCAACCCCACAGCGGTCACACACAATCCCCTTGTAACGAATCCGTTTGTACTTTCCACAAGCACATTCCCAGTCCTTAGTTGGACCAAAAATCACTTCATCGAAAAGCCCTTCGCGTTCAGGTTTCAATGTGCGGTAGTTGATGGTTTCAGGTTTTTTAACCTCACCATAAGACCATGAACGAACCTTATTTGGCGAAGCTAGGGTGATTTGCATACTTTTAAATCGATTTACGTCAACCACTAGTTATACCTTTCTTTATCTTTCAGATGAGACAAGACCAAAGGTAGGAACAAACCTGCTATCCCTTGGTCCTCTCAATAACTGAGGAGACATCTAACTACTAAAGTTGGTCGTCTCTTCAGTCTTACATTTCATAGACAGAGTCTTACTCCTCGTTAGGAATCCGCAGTTTTATCTTCAGATTCTTCTGCTTCAAAGGCTGCAGCTGCTTCTGCCGCAGCTTTTTGACGCGCCTTTTCAAGATCATCAACGTGGATAATATCGTCATCTTCACCTTCATCCAAGTCACGGAGTTCTACTTCATTGTCATCTTCGTCAAGGACACGCATGTCAAGACCGAGCGACTGCAATTCTTTCACAAGAACGCGGAACGATTCTGGGACACCAGGTTTTGGAATCGGATTGCCTTTTGTGATAGCTTCATAAGCCTTGAGACGACCTGTTACATCATCTGACTTGTAGGTCAAAATTTCTTGCAAGACATTAGATGCTCCGTAGGCTTCAAGAGCCCAAACTTCCATCTCACCGAAACGCTGTCCACCAAACTGAGCTTTACCTCCGAGTGGCTGTTGGGTAACGAGTGAGTAAGGCCCTGTTGAGCGAGCATGAAGCTTGTCATCAACCATGTGGTGCAGCTTAATCATGTACATGACACCAACAGAAACGCGGTTGTCAAATGGCTCACCTGTACGGCCATCATAAAGGACAGTCTTGGCATCTGAGTCCATACCGGCTTCCTTCACCGTTGACCATAAATCTTCTGAACTTGCGCCATCAAAGACTGGTGTTGCGATGTGGATGCCCAAGTTGCGAGCTGCCATACCTAAGTGAAGCTCCATAACTTGACCGATATTCATACGTGATGGTACCCCGAGTGGGTTGAGCATGATATCAACTGGTGTACCGTCTGGTAAGTACGGCATGTCTTCTACAGGAACGATACGCGATACGACACCCTTGTTCCCGTGACGACCGGCCATCTTATCTCCGACCTTGATCTTCCGTTTTTGAGCAATATAGACACGAACCAGCATGTTGACGCCAGATTGAAGTTCGTCTCCGTTAGCGCGGGTAAAGATTTTCACATCTCGAACGACACCGTCAGCACCGTGAGGCACGCGCAACGAAGTATCACGAACTTCGCGTGACTTATCACCAAAGATGGCGTGCAAGAGACGCTCTTCTGCAGAAAGGTCTTTTTCACCTTTAGGTGTCACCTTACCAACAAGAATGTCACCTTCCTTAACCTCTGCACCGATGCGGATAATCCCCATCTCATCCAGCTGACGAAGGGCTTCTTCACCAACGTTTGGAATTTCACGCGTAATTTCTTCAGGGCCTAACTTGGTATCGCGGGTTTCTGATTCGTACTCTTCCAAGTGAACGGAGGTGTAAACATCGTCCTTGACCAAGCGCTCACTCATGATAACCGCATCCTCGAAGTTATACCCTTCCCAAGTCATGTAAGCAACAATAGGGTTTTGACCAAGGGCCATTTCGCCACGTTCCATAGAAGGACCATCCGCAATGAAATCGCCTTTTTCAACCTTATCGCCAACTTTAACAAGTGTGCGTTGATTGTAGGCTGTACCTGAGTTCGACCGACGGAATTTCGTTACGGTGTAAATGTCGAGTGAGCCATCTTCGCGACGCACTTCTACCTTATCGGCATCGGCGTAAGTAACAGTACCTTCATGCTGAGCAATCACCGCTGCACCTGAATCGTGGGCTGCTTGATACTCCATACCAGTACCAACATAAGGCGCTTTCGGATCAATGAGCGGCACAGCCTGACGTTGCATGTTAGCACCCATGAGGGCACGGTTGGAGTCATCGTTTTCCAAGAACGGAATACACGCTGTTGCAACGGCAACTACCTGCTTAGGAGATACGTCCATGAAATCCGCTTGGTCAGCTGGAAATTCTTGGTTGTTCCCTTGATGACGCCCCATAACAATTTCAGTGGCAAATGTGCGGTCTTCCTTAAGTGGTGAGTTAGCCTGAGCTACGATAAACTCATCTTCTTCGTCCGCTGTCAACCAAACAATTTCATCTGTCACTTGACGGGTTTCTGGGTCAATCTTACGATACGGTGTTTGGATAAAGCCGTACTTGTTAAGGTGTCCGTAAGACGACAAGTTATTGATCAGACCAATGTTTGGTCCTTCAGGCGTTTCAATCGGACACATACGACCATAGTGAGTGTAATGCACGTCCCGCACTTCATAACCAGCACGGTCACGGGTCAAACCACCAGGCCCTAAGGCTGACAAACGGCGTTTATGTGAAAGCTCAGAAAGCGGATTGTGCTGATCCATGAACTGTGATAACTGAGAAGAACCAAAGAACTCTTTCACTGCGGCAGTTACTGGACGGATATTAATAATGCTTTGCGGTGTCAAAACTTCATTGTCCTGAGAAGACATGCGCTCTCGCAGATTTCGCTCCATGCGCGTCAAACCGATCCGTACTTGATTAGCTAAAAGCTCTCCAACAGCACGAATACGACGATTCCCCAAGTGATCAATATCATCGACACGGCCCAGACCTTCTGCCAAGTTGAGGAAGTAGTTCATAGAAGCCAAGATGTCAGCTGGTGTAATAGTACGTTTGCGCTCATCTGGATTGGCATTCCCAATGACATGGATAACGCGATCAGGATCCGTTGGCGCCACAATCTTGAAGCGTTGCAATTCAACAGGATCTGTCAAAACAGCAGAATCGTTGGGAATATAGGTGATTTTATTCAGATCACCATCCAAGTGCTCTGCGATCGAGTCAATGACTTGACGCGTCAAGACCGTTCCAGACTCCACCAAAATTTCCCCTGTTTCAGGATCAACCAATGATTCTGCAATCGTCTGGTTCAAAAGACGAGTCTTGAGGCTTAGCTTTTTATTAATCTTGTAACGACCAACCGCAGCCAAGTCGTAACGGCGAGAGTCAAAGAAACGCGCTGTCAACAAGCTACGTGAAGAGTCTGCAGTCTTAGGTTCCCCTGGACGAAGACGCTCATAGATTTCCTTAAGAGCTTCATCTGTGCGTGAGTCAGACAGATTTTTATGCAAGTCTTTTTCGATAGTGTTACGGACAATATCACTATCTCCGAAAATATCAAAGATTTCATCATCACCTGAGAAACCAAGGGCGCGCACAAGGGTTGTAAACGGAATCTTACGGGTACGGTCAATACGGGCATAACCGATGTCTTTGGAATCGCTCTCCAACTCCAACCAAGCACCACGGTTAGGAATTACTGTTGTCCCATAACCAACCTTACCGTTTTTATCAACCTTATCATTGAAGTAAACACCAGGTGAACGCACCAGCTGAGAAACGATAATCCTCTCACCACCATTGATGATGAAAGTTCCCATCTCAGTCATGAGTGGGAAATCACCGAAGAAGACTTCCTGAGTCTTAATTTCACCTGTCTCCTTATTAATCAGACGGAAGGTGACATAGATCGGTGCTGAGTAAGAGGCATCGTGAAGACGCGCTTCTTCTAAGGTATACTTAGGCTCACGCATTTCATACCCCACAAACTCCAGTTCCATGGTGTCTGTGAAGTTCGATACTGGAAGAACATCTTCAAAGACTTCTTTCAGTTCACGCTCCAGAAATTCCTTATATGAATCAGTCTGGATTTCAATCAAGTTTGGTAAATCAAGAACCTCTTTGATTCTTGAAAAGCTACGACGGGTACGGTGTTTGCCGTACTGAACTTCATGTCCTGCCAAGTTGTTAGCTCCTTTTCTAAGATAAGACTGACCAAGCAGTCAGACGCAGTGTGGGATAAAATCGGCATTTCTTAAAAAACCAATCCCCCGACAGTTTTTTCAATCTGCCGAACACCCACTTCTGCAAAGTTACGGTAGTAACACTGGTTGTCCCAGCAGTGGTTGATGACTCCTCATCAACTGCGCCGAGAGAAAGGCTAAGCCTTGTTCCTTCTCCCAAGCGCTACATTTCGTTCCTTGAACGATAACAATAGAGAAAGCTGGATACTTTTGTTCAACTCTCCTATTAAGTTTTAGTCCTTTTTAAACGCTAATTTTTAGAAATTTTAAATTTGTGTAACAAATGCAAAAAATCCTAAAAACAGGCGCAAAAAGAGCAGCTAAATCTCCCCGTTTCAGTTGGATTTAACTGCTGTAAGTCTTATTTGGACAATATTTCAAACAAAACCACGACAAATCTTTCTCACTATTATACATTATCTTGCCTGATTTTGCAAATGATTTGCGCTGATTTTCAAAGACAAACTTAACCCGCTTTTTCCAAGACCAGCATTCACTCAATCATTTGATGAAAGTTAGCTTAGCTCCACAAGTAGGAGGCTCTGATGCAAATAATCGTTTTTCGAACACCAAGGCAATTTTTGAAGAGTGGGGTCAACTCTGACGAGCTGAGGCTTTTTCATTTTCAAGCATATCTCGAAAGTCTCCAAGCCATTGCAAGCTGAGCTTTTTCTTGATTAAAGCATAGTGGGAATGAGACAGAAATCGACTTCATCGTCCCATCCCCAAAAAGTTGACTAAGATTGTAGAATACTGATTTAATAGGAGTCCTTTTAGCTTAGCCTCGAAACAACCGACGGGTAACGGAAAGTAAGGTCAAGCTGTAATCACAGGGTCTAAACGAAGAAGGCTATTCTTCTGCTTCTTCCTCAGCCGAATCAGATGAGGACGACCTACTACTACTAGATTCCTCAGAACTCTCAGTCCTATCATTTCTAGATGAAGAGCTGGTTTCCTCGCTCTCTTTATTGTCCTTCTCCTCTTCGTCATCTTTCTGCTCACTATTTCCCCCGATACTTCCCCAAGCCCTCGCATAGTCTGCATCGGTACCACCAATGGCAAAACGGTAACCTGTAACTGGAGCACCATTTTTAGCCCAATAGCTTGTAGTTGTCTCACCACCAACCGTGAACGTTCTGCCATTTATGGTCACCTGACCTGGCCGTTGCCCTGTCGCTGTCAGGACCTGAGAGGCAATAACGCTAGAATCCAATTCAAAACGCTCGCCGATATTGCCAAATACTCCCGGATCAGCTGCATAGATCGCCGCTACCAAGCGTGCCATGTACTGGGCATTGCGGTTATAACCTGTGTCATCAGGCATAGCCGTATTATCATCATGGCCTGCCCAGCCACTGAGAGTCACTGTCGGCGTTGCCAAGCTGAGCCAAACATCTTTATAATAATCTGTTGACCCTGTTTTCCCAATCCAATCAGCTCCAGCAAGCGTTCCATTTTGACCTCGCAATTGGTTGAGGTAATAAGTTGTCGCTCCAGAAGTAATCGGTCCTCTGAGAAGCTGTTGCATGATGGTTGCTGCTGCTTTAGAGAAAACTTGGACGGGTTCTGATTGGTGTTGGTAGATGACTTCTCCGCTTTCATCGGTAATCTTATCTACCATATGATATTTCTGGTAAACCCCGTCATTAGCTATAGTCTGATAAGCGTTAGCCATCTGCGCAACCGTAACTTCAGCACCAGACCCCAACGGCAAACTTTCAATACCATACTCTGGAATAGAAATATTCATTTTTTCCATGTAGGATTGAACATTAATGCCTGAATCTCTAAGAAGTTTGTAGGTCCAATAAGCGGGGATATTTTGCGATTGATTGAGCGCTTCTTGCAGTGTCTCCATCTTGGTCCCAGCGCTGACACCATGCATAATTTTTTGACCACTAGCATAGGTCGCTGGATAGTTGGATACCATTGAGGCTGACCCCATTAGGCCTTGGTCAATCGCTATGGCATAAGGCAGTATCGGCTTGATATTAGACCCTGGTGAACGATAAGTATTTAGGGCATGATTGACTTGGTTGCTCGCATAGTTGTAGCCCCCCACAAAACCAATAACCGCTCCTGTTTTATTGTTAAGGAGAATATTTCCAACTTCAACGGTAGAAGTACCATCTTGTAGAACACCTGAGTAGGCATTAGCCGCTTGTTGCATGGCTTGATATACCGCAGGATTAATAGTCGTGGAAACCGTGTAACCACCTAAACTCAATTCCCGACTAGCCATTTCCTTATAGGTCTGAACGGTCTCAGCCTGCTGTAACTTTTCTTCAGAAACCTGATCGCGTTGGATCAATAAGTCATAAACAATTGACTCAGCTTCCTCCATAACGGCGTAGTAAAGGTAATCGCCACTATCGCTAACAATCGGTTCTCCTGGAAGAAAGTCTTGGGTGATGTCGTAGGCGGAGTAGATGTCAAACTCTTCTTTTGTGAGAGCCCCTGTGCGATACATATTGTATAACACATCATGAGCTCGTCCCAATCCATAGACAAGGCCTTCTGCCGACTTTAGAGTACCATCAGACGCATAAGGCGAATAGACAATGGGGCTCTGTGGCAAACCTGCGATAAAGGCTGCTTGGGGAATGGAGAGTTCTGCTGCAGACACCCCAAAAATCCCTTGAGCAGCTTCTTCAACACCCGCGATATTTTGCCCATGATGATTGCGCCCAAAAGAGGATACGTTAAGGTAAAGTGTCAAGATCTCGTCTTTAGTCAGATTTCTTTCCAGCTCCAAAGCGTGAATAATCTCTGTTGCCTTACGGGAATAGGTCAATTCATTTCCGACAACCTGCTGCTTGATTAACTGCTGGGTCAAAGTAGATCCGCCACTTGAAGAGCCTAATCCTAAAGAACCAAGCGCTGCCCGAAAGATAGCTTTAGGAACAACACCCTGATGCGATTCAAAATTTTCATCTTCAGTAGCAATCACCGCTTGCTTTAGATAGGATGAAATCTGCTCACTAGGAACTTCCTGACGCAAAAGATCTGACTTGACTTCTGATATCAAACTGCCATCAGCATAAGTCAACTTGGAAACTCCAGTCACCTCACTCACCCGCTTTACAAGAGTAGCTTGGTTCATCTTTTCAACTTCTTCAAAAAGACTGCCAATATAACCAAGCGCCGCACCAGCTCCCAAAGAAACCAGCAAAAGTCCAATAACAAAAACACTATTAAAGGCAACCTTAATACCACCTAAAATTTTGACTAATACTGGCGATACTTTAGCAAGGCCTGACTTTTTCCAGAAGGAGGTCACTCCTGATGTGAAGGATTTTACTTTTTCATTATTCTGTATGTTTTTCAATTTCTCAAAATCAAATTTTGCCATTAAAAACTCCTTATCTGCCTTATTATACCATATTTTTGTAATTCTTCACCAATCGCAAATAATTTGTGATATAATGGAAACATTACTGAATTAAGAGTAATACTCTTCAAAAATCAAATTCAAACGTCGTCAGCGTCGCCTTGGAAGTGGGAAAGAACTTAAGCAATCAAAAAAGAGTTCGTTTTCCCACCTCGCACAGTTGATTAGGCCAGGCCATCTTTAGCGCCTAAAAAGTGACCAAAGATAGCAAGTTAATCTGTTTTTTCTAAACGATCCATCTCAACCAATTTCAGCGTTTTAGAACTTATCACCTGTTTTTCACGTTTTTTAATGATCTTATATCTTAACACATAAAGGAGAATAGCCAATGAACATCTTTGAAGAACTCAAAGCTCGCGGTCTGGTCTTTCAAACGACTGACGAAGAAGCTCTCGAAAAAGCCTTGACAGAAGGGAGCGTGTCTTTTTATTCTGGCTACGATCCAACCGCTGATAGCCTTCATCTCGGACATCTCGTTCCCATCCTTGTCTGCCGACACTTGCAATTGGCCGGCCATAAACCCTTTCCTCTTGTTGGTGGGGCGACAGGGCTCATCGGTGATCCCTCTTTTAAAGATACAGAGCGCAGCCTTCAAACCAAAGAAACCGTTGATGGCTGGGTGAAAAAAATCCAAAGCCAGCTCTCTCGTTTCCTTGATTTTGAAAATGGTGATAACAAGGCTGAAATGACCAACAACTACAACTGGTTTGCCTCTATCAGCTTCATTGACTTCTTGCGTGATGTCGGCAAATACTTTACTGTCAATTACATGATGAGCAAGGAATCTGTCAAAAAACGGATTGAAACAGGGATTTCCTACACCGAGTTTGCCTACCAGATCATGCAAGGTTATGATTTCTACGAACTCAATCGCACCCACAATGTGACCCTTCAAATCGGTGGCTCTGATCAGTGGGGCAACATGACTGCTGGCACTGAACTTCTTCGCCGCAAAGCTGATAAAACCGGCCACGTCATCACTGTACCGCTCATCACGGACTCAACCGGTAAAAAATTTGGAAAGTCTGAAGGAAATGCTATCTGGCTTGATGCCACCAAGACCAGTCCTTATGAAATGTACCAGTTCTGGCTCAACGTCATGGACGAAGATGCTGTACGCTTCTTGAAAATTTTCACTTTCCTAACGCTTGATGAGATCGCTGAGATTGAAAAAGAATTTAACACAGCTCGCCATGAGCGCCTAGCTCAAAAGGTCTTGGCTCGTGAAGTCGTAACCTTGGTTCACGGTGAAGAAGCCTACCAGCAAGCTCTTAATATCACTGAGCAGCTCTTTACCGGCAATATCAAAGGACTTTCTGCTAGCGAACTCAAGCAGGGGTTGAGTAATGTGCCTAACTACACGGTCCAAACCGAAGACGACCTCAACATCGTTGAGCTCTTGGTGACTTCTGGCATTGTTACTTCAAAACGCCAAGCCCGTGAAGATATCCAAAACGGTGCTATTTATATCAACGGTGAGCGTATCCAAGATTTGGATTACAGTCTATCTGACAGCGATAAGATCGATGGTGAACTCACCGTTGTCCGCCGTGGTAAGAAAAAATACTTTGTCCTAAAATTTGACTAACTCTAAATTCTGTTTTAGTGTGTTAAAACCTTGATTTTTTACCACAAACGTATCGCCTTGGATTTCCTTAGGCGGATGTAGAAAGCTTACAAAAGCCATTACGGATCAATACGGGTTTTAGAAAAGCTTTCATCTGGATACATAGCTCAACACTGTCAGTCAAGTCTAATTTTTCTACAACTTAACTTATAGTTAGTTTCGGCACGGTAACATTCCTTCAAAAAACAATCTCCTGTGTTCAACATCTTCCATAAAGAATAAAAACTGCATGACACTCTCGTTCAGTAAACGTTAGCGTCATGCAGTTTTTTGTATTTCGTCTAACAAGCTAAATTTTTACTTAGCTCTTTTCGTAGCTCAACTACGCAATGTCAAACTTGAAAGCATTGTTTTTAATGCCTATTTTGAGAAGATGGCCAGTCGTTAAATCGCCTGAGAGGAGCTTTTCAGCTAACGGGTCTTCAATCTCTGTCTGAATAGCACGACGTAGCGGCCTTGCCCCCATTTCAGGATTGTAGCCAAGTTCTGCCAAACGTTTAAGAGCAGATGGTTGCAACTTGACCCTAATGCCTTTCTCCTCAAGACTCATCACCACTGGTTGAACCATAATCTTAACGACTTCTTGCATGTTTTCAGCTGTCAAGCTATGGAAGACGATTTTTTCATCAATGCGGTTAAGAAATTCTGGGCGATAATGGCGCTTGAGCTCTTCAAAAATTCGTTTTTCCATATTGGCATGATCAAAGCGAAGGTCCTTGCTAGCAAAACCGACCGTCTTGTCATCCCGTAAAGCTGTTGCTCCAAGGTTTGAGGTCATGATGATCAAAGTATTGGAAAAATCAACTTTGCGACCACGACTATCCGTTAATTGGCCATCATCCAAAACCTGTAACAAAATATTAAAGGTGTCAGGGTGGGCTTTTTCAACTTCATCAAAAAGGAGGACAGAATACGGCTTGTTGCGGACCTTTTCAGTTAACTCGCCACCTTCTTCATAACCGACATAACCAGGAGGAGCACCGTTGAGACGACTCGCTGCAAATTTTTCCATATACTCAGACATGTCAAAACGAAGCAGGGCAGATTCATCGTCAAAAAGAACTTCAGCCAAAGCCTTGGCTAGCTCGGTCTTGCCGACACCTGTTGGTCCCAAAAACATGAAGGAGCCTATTGGGCGCTTGGTCTGACGAATACCTGATTGATTGCGGCGAATGGCACGAGCAACTGCTGATATAGCAGCGTCTTGACCGATAACCCGCTTATGTAATTCCAATTCCAAGTTAAGGTATTTCTTGGCCTCAGTCTTGGTCAACTTACTGACCGGAATACCTGACAGACGGCTTAGGGTATCTAGGATATCTGCTTCCGTCACTTCATTTACCGAGAAATCTTCTCCGATATTAAGGAGGTGCGAGACCTTTTTCAGTTGACCAGCCATAAGAGCGCGATCAAGGTCGGTCAATTCAGGTTGCACACCAGCATGACTTGCCCTGTTTTGCATCGTTGCTGCTGTCTCGTCCAAAAGGTCAATAGCTGAATCTGGCAAATTCTTACTGGTCAGATAGCGCTTAGCATACCTAACTGCCGTTTCTACCGCCTCATCTGAAATAGAGACCTGATGATGGTTTTCATAGGTAGCCTTCAGCCCCTGCAAGATGCTAACAGCATCAGCCTCAGATGGCGAATCTACTGTAATCTTAGCGAAGCGACGTGATAGCGCAGCATCTTTTTCAATATGCTTTTGAAACTCATTTTGAGTTGTCGCTCCAACCATGTGGAGAGTTCCACGCGATAAGGCAGGTTTGAGAATATTGGCCGCATCCATCGTGCTATCAATCCCACTACCGCTGCCCATAATAGTATGAAGCTCATCAACAAAGAGAATAACCTGCCCATCAGCTTCAATATCCTCAATGATATTGTTCATGCGCTCTTCAAAGTCTCCACGAAAACGAGTTCCAGCAATAACAGACATGAGCTCCAATTCTAATACTCGCATCTTGGCCAACTTGGCTGGCACCTTACCTTCAGCGATCCGCTGAGCCAGTCCTAAAGCTAGAGCTGTTTTTCCAACACCAGCCTCTCCAACTAGGACAGGATTGTTCTTGGTTTTGCGACTCAAAACCTGAATCATACGGGAAATTTCTGCGTCACGTCCAATAACAGGCTCCATCTCACCCTGCCTAGCCGCCTCCGTTAAATCTCTGGTATAGTCCTCCAGACCTCCACTTGGTGTGCTAGGCATTCCCATCATGTTTGCCATATTCCCCTTGGGACTGCCGGAATTGCCCTTGAGCATGGAGCGAATGGCTTTGATATCCGTCTTAGTAATCCCTGCTTTATGCTCTAGATTCTTACGCAAATCGATCATCGTGACGTCGTGATCACCCTGCTCACTAGCAAAACCGACCTCTTCCAGCACACGACTGGCCAAGGAAGAGTGATCCAAAATAATAGCTAACAGGAGATGTTCTGTTCCAAGTTCCTTAGCTTTCAAGGTTTGGGCAATGGATTTGGCAAACTCAGTGATGTTATGGAGGCGTTTGGAATGAGGAAGCACATCAAAATCCCCGACTTCCTCCAACATTTCCTTTTCAGTCACTGCATAAATTGCTTGTTCATAATCACTATAGTCAAAATCAAAATCATGCAAAGTTGCACCAGCGATAGACTCTAAATTGCCAACAAAACTCAGCAAAATATGCCAAGTTTCAACCGACTGGCAGCCGTAGCGCTGGGCTAAAATCTGTCCATCTTCCCAGACTGTTCTCATACCGTGTGATAATTTCATACTGACTTCTTACTCTTTTCTATCTAACTGCTGGATAATTCGTCTCAAGGATCTAGCGCGAATAGTGCTAGCGTGCTCTCCTAGGACCTCATCGGTGCTCATAGCTAAAATCACGTTCCCTTCACGCTCTGTCATCAAATTTTGCTCAAAAAGCATCTGGATGATGTCGTTGAAAACAGCCTGACTAATTTGATTGCCAAGGCTAAGGCGCAAACCTTCCAAGCGGTGATGCTGGTCAGAGAAATCAATCCTATCAATACGGATATAACCACCGCCACCGCGCTTACTTTCCACGACATATCCCTTGCTCTCAGTAAAGCGGGTCTTAATCACATAATTAATCTGGCTAGGCACAACCTGAAAAGAAGCTGCTACTTCGCTACGTTTCAGTTCTACATAGCCTGCCTGAGCCAACATTTTTTTGATATAAGCTTCAATACTATCAGATGTGTTTTTAGGTTCCACAAAACCACCTCCTCTGACTATCTTTGACTATTATTATACCGAAAAAAGGAGGATTTGGAAAGGGAAAGCTGCTATCAAGCTTATGAGTAGCTGTATTCTTTCAAGAAATTACCTCAATTAACAAAAAACACTCTCCTGAATTAAAATTAACATAGATTTCATGGTATCCAATTTTTGATGCTATTCCCTGTTTTGGGGTCATTTTGTAACCGCCCAAAAACAGAAAAAAGGGAGTGAGACAGACAACCATGATGGCAGTCTGGCCCACTCTCTTTACTGATTCTTATTGACCAAGTGCCGCAGCCATTGTTGCAGCTACTTCTGCTTCAAAATCGTTTGAAGCTTTTTCGATACCATCACCAACTTCAAAGCGTTTGAAGTCAACGACTTTAGCATTTACTGAGTCAAGGTAAGCTTCAACTGTCTTGCTATCGTCCATGATGTAGACTTGTGACAAGAGCGTGTAAGCTTGATCAACTTGCGTGTTATCAAGCATGAAGCGATCCATCTTACCTGGGATGATTTTATCCCAGATTTTTTCTGGTTTGCCTTCAGCAGCCAATTCAGCCTTGATGTCTGCCTCTGCTTGAGCCAAAACATCTTCAGTTAACTGCGCTTTTGAGCCATATTTCAAAAGTGGTAAGGCTGGTTTGTCAACCATAGCACGGCTTTCGTTATCTTGCTCAATCTTGTGATTAAGCTGTGCCAACTCGTCTTTCACAAATTGCTCATCCAATTCAGTGTAAGAAAGCACAGTTGGTTTCATCGCAGCAATGTGCATTGATACTTGCTTAGCAAGGGCTTCATCGCCACCTTCAATCACTGAGATAACGCCGATACGACCGCCATTGTGCTGATAAGCACCAAAGACTTGGTCATCAGTTTTTTCGATAAGGGCAAAGCGACGGAACGAGATTTTCTCACCAATAGTAGCTGTCGCAGTCACAAAGGCTGCTTCCAATGTTTCACCAGAAGCAACTGTCAAAGCAAGAGCCTCTTCGTTGCTAGCTGGTTTACCTTTAGCGATTACTTCAGCAGCT
This sequence comes from Streptococcus merionis DSM 19192, assembly GCF_000380085.1. Classification (GTDB taxonomy): domain Bacteria; phylum Bacillota; class Bacilli; order Lactobacillales; family Streptococcaceae; genus Streptococcus; species Streptococcus merionis. The sequence continues at coordinate 119,213 of NZ_KB904556.1, read as the reverse complement.
TCTTTAACCAAGGCCACGAATTGGTCGTTTTTAGCAACAAAGTCCGTCTCAGAGTTAACTTCAACAACTGCAGCAGTGTTACCTTCAACGAAAACGCCTGTCAAACCTTCAGCAGCGACGCGGTCGGCTTTTTTAGCTGCCTTTGCCATCCCTTTTTCACGGAGCAATTCAACCGCTTTGTCAATGTCTCCATCTGTTTCAACCAATGCTTTTTTAGCGTCCATGACACCAGCACCAGATTTTTCACGCAATTCTTTTACAAGCTTAGCTGTAATTTCTGCCATTGTCTTTTTCTCCTTTTTAAAAATAAGGGACTGGGCTTCGCCCTGCCCCCTTAGGTTGTTTCAATTAATTATTGCTGCCTTCGACAACTTCAACGATTTCTTCGATTGATTCTACTTCACCAGCTGATTCAGCCAATTCAGTTTCAACAGCAGCAACACTGTCTTCACCTTGACGGCCTTCGATGATGGCATCAGCCATTTTAGCTGTAATCAATTTAACCGCACGGATAGCATCGTCGTTTGACGGGATGATCACATCAATATCATCTGGATCAGTATTTGTGTCAACCATGGCTACAACTGGAATACCTAATTTTTTAGCTTCTTTAACAGCGATTTGCTCTTTATGTGGGTCAACAACATACATCACATCTGGAATGCGCGGCATGTCCTCAATACCACCTAAAAACTTCTCAAGACGAGCCATTTGCTTGTTAAGCAAAGCAACTTCCTTCTTAGGTAATACTTCAAAAGTACCATTTGCTTCCATCTCTTTGATTTCTTTGAAGCGACGGATACGTTTTTGAATAGTGTCCCAGTTAGTGAGGGTTCCACCCAACCAACGGTGGTTGATGTAGTATTGACCAGCGCGCTCAGCTTCTTCTTTGATTGCTTCAGAAGCTTGCTTTTTAGTTCCTACGAACAATACGATAGCATCATTAGCTGCTGCATCACGAACGAAGTCGTAAGCTTGATCAGCCAATTTTACCGTTTGTTGCAAGTCGATAACGTGGATACCGTTACGCTCAGTGAAGATGTATTTTGCCATCTTAGGGTTCCAGCGACGAGTTTGGTGACCAAAGTGAACACCAGCCTCAAGAAGTTGTTTCATTGAAATTACTGCCATGAGTATTTCTCCTTTTTTGTTTTTTCTACCTCTCTGAGATTTCAACTCGCATGACCACCCCAAGGGCAACAGCCACACGATTCATCCCAGATGAGTATTTGTTGTTAGACAACTCAACTAGTATAGCAGATTTTTAGCTATTTGGCAAATAAAATCACTAGGTTATTTTATAAAATGATAGGTCCTCACGCCATCAAAAAACAGAGACATCAAATCTCTCTGTTTATCTTTTAACTTAATCTAGGTACTTGCTATCTACCTTAAGAGCGCGACAAACCTCCTTCAAATTGTCTGTTGACAATGTATTGTTATCATAGATGCTTTTCCCACTGATTTTTTGAAGTTCTAAGGCAATATGCGCTGCCTTATCAGCTGTTTCAATAAGTCCGAAACAATCTTGGTAGCTTGTTCCCGTTGATAAGACACCATGTTTTGCCCAAACAACCATTCTATGGTTCTTCAATTCTTCAGCTGTATCCAATCCTATTTGATGAGTTCCTGGAACTTCCCAAGGAAGCACAGCAATCCCATCTGGAAATACAACGATTGACTCTGTCAACACAGACCATAAATCAAGTGTCATGCTCTTGCTTGTCACCTCATTTAATAAAGAATAAATGACAATATTGGTCGCATGGTTATGCACAACAACCTTGTGGTCAGGATTTTGTTCCAAACGTGCAGCATGAGCTAAGATGTGCATAAAGATTTCACTGGTTGGTCTTTTCCCAGAATTTAACCCAGCAACAATCTGATATCCTTCAGCAGTCGTTTGAATGATTCCTAAGTCAACTGCTGGCTGATTCTTTAGATTCCTAAAATGGCTCCAGGAAGCCGTAATCAAGATATGCCTATTCTGCATGTTTTCAGGAACAGGTAGCACTTTAACTTCTTTCTTTTCATCACCATATATTTCAAAATCTGTTTCTTCTAAATCTGCCAACAGCGTCTCAACTTCCGCATTACTCAAGAGGTAACTAACATTTCCTCCATTGTATTCATCCCAACCTTTTTGCCACATGTCGTGGGTGAGTTCGATGATTTCATTAATATATTTTGGATAGGTCATTCTTCTCTCCTTTTTTGAGTGGAAACAATCCTTTCCTGCATTCGTTGTTTCCGTTGGGCATCCCAGTCCTTAAACAACTCCTGTTTCTCTAAATAAATACCTAAACCCAGAGCTAGAAATGTAATCGTGATTTGCCTTGTTAAAACTGAATAAATTAAGGCAGCTGTCGCAAGAAGGATTAATACTTTTTTTGCCATCTCTCTCCCTCTATTACTTCACTTATGGACTAGAGATCTGTTTCCAATGTGCGGTTGTATTTTTCACGGTCCTTCAATAGCCATACATAGAGGCCAAGCCAGGCAACCATTAAGGCAATCGACACAATATTTCCTTGGAATATAGTAGCCAACAGATAACGAAGGCCTGGATCCTCAATTGTCGCCCAAGAAATCATCCCACTAGTCTCAAGAGTTCCAGTCTCCTGTGCCAATCTTGTCATGTAAGGAGTAAAGTAAGTAGCGCCGTACAAGAAAATGGGAGTTGAAATGAGACCGTGAATAATCATACGCAATACGTTACCGTTTGTTAAGAGTAAAGCTCCTACGACAAAGGATAAATTAATAATACCGGCAAATGGTAAAACGATGTTCCCAGGCAGAAGAATAGATCCAACCAAGAGGAACGGGATTGTAAAGATAACAGCTACCCACAATTCATTTCGTCCACCAAGAATCGGCCAGTCTAGTCCTATATAAACTTCTCTGTCTTCGAATCTTTCACGCATGAAGTCAGAAACAGCTTCAGAAATTGGAGACAAGGCTTGAGAGAACAATTTGGAAACCATGGGGAATAAGGTCAAAGCTGTGGCCGCCTGAACAGCTAGTGTCAAAGCATATTGAATTCCATTACCAGAAGCAAGGCCTAGGGCCAGACCAATAATCGCTCCCATCACAGAGTTTTCACCAAAAATACCAATTTTTTCTTTCAAAGTGTCTGCATCAAATTGTTTGTTCAAAGCAGGAATCTTCTTCAACAATTCATCAACTGGATGCAATAAAACTGCAATCAAACAAATGAAGTGAGGAACAGTCACTCCAGGTACACCTGTTAGTCGTTCCACCTCTGGAGCAAAAGCATCTCCCAATTTCAACTCAAGGAATACAATAATCCCACCAGCAATCAAACCAAAGACAACATTGTCTGTAAAGTAAGTCACCAGAACAGCTGTAAAAATCTTGTTCCAGACATTCCATAAATCAACATTCAAGGTCTTAGTTTGATTGGTGATCAACATCAAGAAATTAATCCCTAATTGGATCGGAAATAGCAAGAAAGCGTATGGCCAAGCCCAACTGATGGAAGCTGCTCCAGGCCAACCAATATCAACAGCTGGCAATGACAGACCTGTGTTGGTTGCTAAGTCATTAGCCGCAGAACCCATGCTGGTCATGATAAAATTAACCAATATCCCCATACCTGTAAAGGCAATCCCTAACGTCAGCGCAGACGAGAACGCATCTCGCAATTTCATTTTCATGCATAAACCGACAATCAACATCAAGAAGGGCACAAAGACTGCTGCCCCTAAATCCAATATATATTGGATAATCGTTTGTAACGTCTCCATATGACAACCTCCTAGTCATTAAGAAATGCGATGATTTTTTCCAATTCTTGTTTTTGGCCCATCCCTGTTAGGAAGGCAACGCCATTAAAAACAGGCACTCCATAATCTTTTTTAGCTTTTACGATCGAAATATAGGCATCTGCTGATTTGATATGTTGCTCCAAAGATTTCATGTCTACCGCTTCGATTTCAAAAGAGCACCCTGCTTCTTTCAACAATCGCTCAACTTTTGAAGCAACCGTTTGAGAAGTTGCAACACCCGAACCACAAGCTACAATGAGTTTTTTCATAATAAATCCTCCTTTTTTATTGGATGGTTGTAAATAATTTTTTTATTTCTTCAATAGAATCGGCATTGCCCAATTCCATAAGAAACGATAGATTTCCAAACAACTCCATCAACTCAACAAGCAAGCCTATTTGTTTTTGGGGGTCTGAAATCCCTAGCACAATAACGTATGAAGCCAATACCTCAACATCATCTGTCCCCATTTGAACAAATGTGACAGGCGAAACCATGCGCGCTATGTAGATAAATGGTTTTTTGACATGTTCGGCATAGGTATGTGGAATTGCAACGGCTGTTCCCTCAAGTTGCAAACCAGTTGGAAATTCCTCCTCTCTTTCTATAATGGCATTTTTAAACGTTTCACGCACATAATCTTTTTGAATTAAGTCATCAGATAGCGTCTCTAGTAAGGCTAATTTATTTGAAGCTGTACAACTTAACTGAATCAATTCATCTTTCACCAATTCCGGGACTACGCTCATTTGTTTTCTCCTTCCTCATTCTAATAGTAGACTTCTTTAAAAAGGTTCTCCATAAATTGTTCTTGGTTAGTAGATTGCCATAAACTTTCTATGTATTTCACACTGTCTATTTTAGAATACAGCTGAATTAAAGCATTTTTGTAAATCGGAAACTCTCTTTCTGATATAGCAATAAATAAAATTACCTTTACCATATGCATCCCCCATCGAATTGGTTTGTCTAGTGTGAACAGAATCATCTCCGACCTCTTCACATATCCCGGATGAGCATGGGGCATTGCGATACCAGTATAGGTACTGGTATGACCTAATTTTTCTCTTTCATAAATCGAATTTGCAAATGGCAGAAAATCAGTATTTGACGGACTGGCATAATGGATAATCTCTTCTATAGAATCTTCTTTGGAACGTAAATGGTGCCGCAAGAAAATACGATTTTTTAATAAGTATTTCACCAATGGTTTAACGTGATTATGATCACTGTTCAACTGAGTCAACATCTGCCGGTTTCCATTTGTATATTGATAATAGTGATGTTGAATGCTCTCTATCTGTTCCTTTGTGATGACACTATTGACCAAGATAAAAGGAATCCCCTTATCAGAAATATCGATAGTACTGATAACTAAATCCGATTCGGCAATAACTAGTTGAGGTAATTCTTCTAATCCAATCGCCCTAATGGTATCGAAATTTGACACAAACTTGCGCAATTGTGAAACAATCAACTCAGAAATAGCAAGATGATATGGGCAAACAACATAAATCCGAATGGGCTTTGCCTTTTTCTCAATTGCAATTTCAAAGTGTATTGTTAAAAAAGCAATCTCTGAATCCGTCAAAGCGATTGAAAAGTGCTCCTCTAAAATCTTTGAAGAAAGCCAAATAAAATTGTACAAGACTGAATACTGTGTCTTAATGGCCTCAGTCGTTTGATTGGAAATAATGATTTGATTTCTTGATCGAAAAATCATTGGTTGAATATGATTGATTAGCATCATTTTTAAATGAGAATCATCACTAAAATCTATATCCAATAAAGACCCCATCTCCTTAATAAACCGCTCCACAACCCCAGCGTACTCTTCTGTATAGAGCGTTGCTTCAACCCGATAACCAACCGCAATTAAACTTGAAATAATGTATTGAATTTCTGAGTGTGGGATCTGCTCAAATTCCGTTTGGTAAGTCCGAGATAGCAAATCAATAGCAAACAAGTAGAGTTCCAACTCCTCGATTTGCACACCATTCAGTAGATCTACTGAATCTGCTATATGCGCATTTCGGTATCTGAACAAAGAAATCAAGACATTTAAGGCTGTGTAGTACTTGTACTCTTCGCTAACAAATAATCCATATACTTCTTCTAGATAATAAATGTGTCGAAGAACATCCTCAATGATACTATCATCAAATACCAAGCTAAGGGTGCTTTTATCCAGAGCATTATCTTCGATCTTGATTACCGTTAAAATGTAATAATGAATAAAATTTCGAATATCCGCTTCCGAACCGCTTATATGGACGATTCCTCTTGGCTTAGAAAAGACAATGTTAAAATCATTAGCATAAGATTCAATCTTCTCTAAACTTCTTTTTACAGAAGACTCACTAATATAATTGTCCAATGAATACTCAATCATATCAATTGACTCACAATCGATAAAAATTTTACGAAATAGCTCCTGCTCTCTAGAAACAACTGTAGAAGAGTCATTTGAATCCCGAATCAAAATTTGATGTAGTTCATTTTTTTGGTCTGCATTCATTATAATTTGATATCCAAGTCTAGGTTTTCTTTTGATTTCAACCCCTAACGACAGGAATAAATCCGCGATTACTGCTATGTCTTTATAAATCGTCTTAACAGAAACGGCATTCTCTCTTGCTAGTTTTCCTGCGCTGTAATAACCAGATTGAGATATTAAAGTTTTTAAAATAGATAATTGTCGAGTATTCAAAGAAGCACCTCCTGTAATCGCTTCCACAGCTTTATTATATACTATCCTAAAAAGAAAAAAAGTCAAAAAAGTTCCGTATTAATGTGGAACTTTTTGAAACATCTGATGAGAAAGTGAAATACTTAAACTGAGAAATTGAACATTTTATCACATTTTACTGTTAACCTTTTAAATAACAAAAGCATCCCAACCTTTGTCGAAATGCTTTTTACTTTATTCTCCTGCGTCATGTGCAACTCTTTTCGACACTGACGACTATTATCCCCGCAGGATGCTGCTAAAATGCGAGGTAGTTCTGTTTCCGACAGTATTTTTAGTTCTACTTTCCTCATCAAATCATACCTCTTCTGTCAAATCATAAAAGAAAGAGCATTATGCAGTGCATGAACTAGGATGCAATCAGATAGCGACTCCCTTTTATAATAAAGCCCTGTTAAGACAAGAGCTGTAGGTACGTAAGCCAAGGCACTGAGGTTTTGCGTATGAACCAAAGGAAATACTATTATCGAAATCATGAATGCTAATTTTTTGTTTTTCAGTATTTTAAAAATACAGGCTCGATAGATAGTCTCCTCAAAAAGTGCAGCTCCTATCGTTCCATTTATCAAGAAAACACCTCTCGGTAATAGATGGTAGGCTTGCATCATCATTTGTTGATTTGTATTAGTGATTTGGCTAGCAGTCAGCAATTTTCCTACCAAATAATTAAAATTAAGCAGCAACAAGGCTAACACGACCAAGAAAAAAAGTCTTTTCCAAGCAAAAGTTGCCTTCCAATCTACAAAAAATCCACTTCGATAACATAAAACAGCTACTGAAAAGAGAGCCATCAAAGTGACTAACCACAATAAAAGTGTTAAAAGCGGTTGATAATATCCAATATACTCTGGCGACAACACTCTAATCAAAATACCTCTACAGCGCAAAACCAGTCCCCACAGACTAGAAAGAACGACTGTCGCCAGCATTAGCATAATATAACGTATCCTCATGTATGATACCCCTTACAAAAAACACCCTGTAACAAAATGATAGCATTTCTCTACATGATGTGTCAAAGCGTTTTCAGAAACCAAGTGGATTCAGACACGGGACATTCCAAGGTTGGTAAAAATTTCTTAATGTTCTTCACAAAAAGGAGCCCTGAGGCTCCTTGAATGTTCAACCATTCAAATCTTTTCTTTGATAGATGGCAAGACTGCCTACAAAGGCCAGAATACTCAAGCCAAAAGCTATCGCAAGACCTGTCCAATTGATGGCGCTGTCGCTCCAAATGTCTACTCCACTGGCAAAGTTGTAGGGTGTCCAGTTTTTAAGAATATCAATATCTGGTACAACCCGACTCATCATATCCATAACATAGAAAAGAAGAGTCAGACCCAGTGCTCCCCCGATTTGCTTTTTGCGACTCAGAGCTGAAACGAGGAAACAGATCGTTGCGAGCTCAATTTGTAAGAAAAGAGCCAAGCCATGATAGGTCAGGAATTTTTCCCAGGCAAAGTCTAGATTGAGTTGCCAGATGACGATAGCTTCAATGCCTATAATCAGAGCATTGAAGAGGAGGAGACTGACGAATATGGCAGCATACTTCCAAAGGACAATCTGCATGCGGCTAAAAGGCAACGTATAAAGAAATTCACTGGTATGCCCTTCTTCTTCCTTGGATAAGGCAGTCGCTCCTAACATGGCAGCAAACATACCAGCACCAAGGCCAAACATGAGGGCGATTTCTGTCGCAAAATAGCCCCCCAGCGTTGCTAAACTCACCTTATCCAAGCCGAGAGCCTTGGCCATATCTCCCATATTCGCATAGAGTTTAGCTGTTTCAGCCAACTGTCCCTCCACACTTTTATAGAGCCAGATACAGCCTGCACAAATAAAGGCAACTGTAACTGACCAAATCGCCAGACTCTTCAACCCTTGTTTTAATTCATGCTTGAGTAGAATCATGGGCACCCTCCTCATAATACTGCATAAAGAGTTCTTCTAGCGATGGCTCTTCTACTAGAAAATCATCTGGAGCTAGGTTCGCTAATCTTACTAGCAATTCCTGACTAGAGCCTGTATGTACAAAGGTTTCCTCTTGACCATTTTTCCAAACCCTTACTTGTTTTGCCTGCGTGTGGGTAAGATTTTCCACACTATCAACCGTCAAAAGTTCCCCATCTTTGATAATAGCAACACGATTGCAGTAATTCTTGATTTCTGAAAGAACATGAGAAGATAGGAAACACGTCGCTCCCTTGGCACAAGCCTCCTTGACCAGACCGAAAAAGCGCTCCTGCATGAGGGGATCTAGCCCTGAAGTTGGCTCGTCTAAAATAAGTAAGTCTGGCTTGTGTTGTAGTGCACAGACAATGCTGACCTTCTTGCGATTTCCAAGTGACAAATCCTCAATCTTCTTATTCACTGGAACATCCAAAATCTGGCAAAGGCGTTCAGCTTCCTGCGAGCAATCCATTCCCCTCGCCTTTGCTGCAAAGTCAATCACTTCCTTAACTTTCATTTTAGGATAAAACATGGCCTCTGAAGGCATATAACCGATATGGTGAAGGGCGTCTGCTAGACTACCATACTGGTTGCCAAACAGGGTCATTTCGCCAGAGGTCTTGTGAATCAGACCCAATAAACAGCGAATCGTTGTTGACTTGCCGGCACCATTTGAACCTAGAAAACCAAAAATCTCCCCTTCTTCCACACTCAAGGACACGTCTCTGACTCCCATGTGCTTGCCATAGTATTTTTGGAGATGACGTATTTCAATAACATTGGTCATTCCTTTCCCCTTTCCTTGTAATCTTTCAGCAGTTGATTGAGGTGCTTGCTGTCAATTCGACGTTTGAGACGGTTAAAGTAAAAGAAGCTCAAATCCTTCAAAAGAACATAGACCACCAGCGCCAACTGCGCCAGCCCACTGCCATCAAACCAACAAAAAACAGAACCCGCCACACCGTAGAGCAAGGGGCAAACAAAGAGCCCCAATAATCTGCGTCCTCGCAGGTGGTCTGCCTCATCAAAATTTCCAAAAATCCAATACTGAATCTGAGTTACCACATAGACCACCAGAACCATCTCAATCAGAGTTAAAATGGATACAGTCGAGCGCCCCTGCCAGAGTTGGTAGCAGATGGCAAAAAAATAGAGGACAAAACAGTAGGTTGCCGTCTTATATTCAATCGCAATTTCTTGGCTTAAAAAGTTCTGCCACTTAGTTTTCATCTTGAACTCCCTCCTGTAAGACTTGCCTTAATTCCCCTGCAAACTTTCGCGAAATAATCACTACTTCACCATTTTCCAGAGTGGCTTCAATCCGTCCGAATGATTGACTTTTAAAGGCAGAAATCCGATAAATATTGACCAGCATCCCCTTGGCACAACGAAAGAAACCATTACTACCATAAGTAGCCGATAAATCTTTTAAGGTCTGAGGAATTTGATAAACCATGTGGTCTGTATAGGCAAAAGTCTTGCCATCAACGCTCTCAAAATAGAGAATATCATCTACTTGCAAAAAGACGTTCCCCTGTTCACTCATCCCTAAAATCTTCTGATGACCCTTCTCCACCAAGGTGCAGATCGTTTGAAGGGTCGGCGTCATTTCTCGATAGCGAATCAGCACCCCTTCTTCTTGCTTGGCATCTATTTTTTCCAGTCTTAGTTTCACTGACACCTCTCCTTTGGGATTATTATAGCAGAAAATTCAATTTTTATATGCGCGCAGGCTGTAAGATGCAAAATCAGGACTTAAGATGCAAAAAAACTTGACTAATCCACCTTTTTCCGATACAATATTATCTGTTATGGCGTATGGCGGTATAGCCAAGTGGTAAGGCACGGCTCTGCAAAAGCTTGATCGTCGGTTCAAATCCGTCTACCGCCTTTTTTATAGCCTTACAGAAGAGGCCTGTTCTTTTAGGAGAGCAGGCTTTTTCTGTGTCTTAAAGGTCTATTTGCAACGACTTCTTTTTTCTGTTATACTGATGAAAATTTACAAGGAGTATTGCCATGAAAAAATTGCACCATCATAGTCATATTCGGGTTCTTAGCCCGTCCTCGTCCATTTCACGCCTAGGTGGTATCAAGGCGAACCTCTCTGCCAAAGCCAAGCTAGAAGCCTTAGGGTTTCAGATTTCTTTCTCAAAACACTACGAAGAATCAGATCTTGTCCAATCTGCTTCGATCGCTAGTCGTGTGGAAGATTTGCACGAGGCTTTTGCTGATCCAAGCGTCGATGGTATTCTAGCCACTATCGGTGGCTTCAACTCTAACGAACTCCTTCCCTACTTGAACTATGATCTTATCGTGCGAAATCCTAAAATCATTTGTGGTTACTCAGATTCCACAGCCTTTCTCAATGCGATTTTCGCAAAGACAGGTATGAAAACCTATATGGGACCATCCTATTCCAGTTTTAAGATGGTTGAGGGGCAACAATATCAATCTGATATGTGGTTGCAGGCGATGACACAAAATTACTATGACCTTGTTCCTAGTGACGAATGGTCTAGTGACCCTTGGTACGACCCTAGTCAGCCACGAAAGTTCTTTCCGACTGAATGGAAGACTTACTCAGCCGGTCAGGCCTCTGGTATCATCATTGGTGGGAACCTTTCGACCTTTATTCTTCTTCAAGGCACACCTTACGCGCCCAAAGTCAAGGACTATATCCTTTTTGTCGAAGAATCCGAAGTTGATGATTACACGGAGTTCATGCGGCATTTGGCATCTCTCTTGCAGGTCTATCCTGATCCCAAAGCACTTGTTATCGGTCGTTTTCCAAAAGAATGCCAGATGACTGAGGAAATGTTGCGCTTTATCTTAGACAAGCACCCTATTTTAAAAAGAATCCCTGTCCTTTACGATCTGGACTTTGCCCATACGCAACCTCTCTTTACCATAACCATCGGTGCTCAGGCATATCTAGACACCAATCAGCTAAAAATAACAGTCAAAGAATAAGGGGATTACTTACTAGACAAAAAGCTCATCAAACCTTGCCCTCAATATCAATAGTGACCTCGCTAATCCCGTGCTCTAGCAGGCATTGACGAATTTTTTCCTTAGTTAGTTCTTGATTTGTCACAGTATTCTCTTTAAGCGTTAATCGAACGAGAGCCTTATGATGACTGCCATCCATGGACCAGATCTGTAGGGCGCTAAGACTTTTAATTTGCACAATAGATAAAAGCTCTTTCTGCAATTGTTCTGTATCCAAGTCCTGAGGACAAGCTTGAAGAAAGAGCAGTAAGCATTTCCACAGCTCTGGTAAAGACTTTGTCAGCATAAAACCTGAAATGAGAACGGAAAGTAAGGGATCTAAGACATACCAATCCTTAAAATGGAGTATAATAGAAACTAAGATAAGAGCAAGCCAACCCAGAGTATCTTCTAAAAAGTGAAGGCTCAGTATTTTCTCATTGTGAGAATGCCCTTTCTTGAGAACAAGTGTTGCCAAGACATTAGTAGCAACAGCAAATAACCCCAAGATAAGCATGCCGCTATAATTGACTGGCTGAGGATTGAAGAGCTTCGGGATACTAAACACAAGGACTGATATGGAGCCAAAGACGAGGATCACACCAGTAGCGAGGGCACCAAGCAGACTAAAGCGTTGATAACCCATGGTAAAGCGCTTATTAGCAGGTTTATCAGCCAGATTTTCCATCAAGGCTGCAAAACCAATGGAGACCGCGTCACCAGCATCATGAACTGCATCAGAAATCAGAGCTGAGGAGCGAAATAAAAGACCACAGACGAGTTCGATCAGAGAAAAGCTGATGTTGAGAATAAAGGCAACGAGAACACGGGCTTTAGATGTCATGAGAAGCTCCTTTTAGTATCATAATCGTGTGTTTCTAAAAACCTTTCCTCACAAGTAAGGTTTCTAGGTTCAAGAAATTGTTTTTCGATAGTCAAGACCGCTTTTTGGGAATCAAGGCTGGCTAAGAAAGAAGTTTCTCCCTTTATTGCTTTCAAGCTCAGCTAGTCTGCACCAAAAGTACCTCATTTATCCAGATTGTTCCGCTAACTAGACAAGATACCCGTAGGTCAAGCGTTGGTCGTTCAACATTTTACAAGTCTTGATTTGCAGGGCGAGACGACTTTTATCCTATTCCCAAAACAGTCTTGAATGCAAGTGTTGGACGGTGAATACAGGTTCTACATTCATCTTCCCATGAAATCTATCGCAATGCTAGAGTTAAAAAGAAGGAGCTGTTCAAAGTTGAACAAAAATTCTCAAATGTCTATGATAAAACATCCCAATCGTCAGGCTAGACGGACACAAAGTACTATTTATCAAGCCTTTATAGATCTTTTGGCAGAAAAAAACTACAACGACATTACTGTTCAGGAGATTATTGACAGAGCAGATATTGGCAGGGCTACTTTTTATAATCATTACGCCAGTAAGGATTTGCTGCTGGAGCAACTATGTCAGGAGCTTTTTCATCATATCTTTAGGCATGATAGCCAGATTGGACCTGAGGAATTTTTGCGTCATGTTTTTAGGCATTTTCAGGAAAATCAACACAAGATTGCCAGCCTTTTATTGGCGCAAAACGACTATTTTATCAGGCAGCTCACTATCGAAATCGAGCACGATGTCTACCCTCTTCTAGTTTCTTATTATAGCTTAGACCAAAAGGACATCCCCGAAGCCTTTTTAAAACATTTTGTTTGTTCAAGTTTTATTAGTAGTTTGGAGTGGTTTTTGCGAGAAAAGACGCCTCCTGAGATTACTGATTTAGTAGACTATTTTTTAAAAGTTGTGGTCTAAATTTGTTTAGCAAGGGCAAGAACCTTGCTGAATCCTCTTTATCGCCTCTAAACCGCAGGTCATAAAGAGAGCGAATGAAATAGAACACTATTTGTCAAGAAATCAGAACAAAAACGAATGAGCTTTCCTTTACCATTCAAAGAGAGAAGATCATTCGTTTTCTGTTAATTTTTGAGCTTTTTAGGGCCTGTTCAGATGTATTTCAAATGGATACAAAATAAGCTATCAAGCCAATCAACCAGAGGTGAAACGGATAAAAGAAATAGAAAAAGTATTTGCTGTACACCGTCTGTAATCCCCGCTCACCATTGTATAAATACATGAAAGGCAAGACTGTAATAAAGAGCCAGTCCGAATTATACAACAACATGCTAAGTGTCTCTTGCCAGCTTGGATAGACTTGAAAACTGAGAATTAGCAAGAACAAACTCAAGATAAGATAGGAAAGCGTTCGTAGTCCTTTCTTTTCACGAAAAGCATAGGTCAAAACGATGAACGGAATCATCAGAATACCGCCTTCTGTAAGGACAGCCGCAAGAACACCGACTAACGCTGCAAGCAAGATTCTTAGACCCTTTTGAGGAATCAAGCTTTTTCCATCACCCCAAGCTAATTGCAATACTAATACACCTCCTGCTAGGGTCATGAAAATATTATTGTCAATATATATTTCCTTGCTAGCTAACAATAGGTTCAATAAGCTATTACCAAGTAACATCACAACAGAGGCAGTAAATAACCGCCCAATATAACGCCAACGGCTACGGGTGTGGGTAAATCCTTCTACTGCCATAAAAGCAAAAAAGACACCTACACAACGGGTTAGCGCGTGAAAAACACCCTCTGTTGTTGGACTAAGTAGACCTGGAATCAAATGAAGATGATCTAAGACCATTAGAAAAGCCATACCCAACTTTAATTGAAAAGCATCAAATCGTTTCATATTGTATACCCCATTTCTCAAATAATTCCGTTATCATTCTATCACATCAAAATCAGGTATTTTCTTACAGTTTTGTAAGGCTAGGATTATCATAAAGTCAAAATGGTGAGAACAAAAAGCAAGGTCGGTAAGACCAAACAAGGAGGCTTTGATTTTTTTAGGTCGCTACGTATCCACGGATAAAGACACTCAGTAACATAGTAGGATGCTGTCTCTCTCATATCCATTTTTTCGCATAAAAACTAATCCGTAACACACGATAATCATTGGTTACAAAGAGATTATAGACGCTATTGAGTTATGAATAAAGTAGTTTCGCTCCAGAAGGAAATCCTAAAAATCATTTATTTTTTAGCAAACTCTCGCCACCACTGATAAAACAAATGAATAAAAAAGAACAAGGATTGATTAACAGAAATAGTAATCCAATCCTTGTTCGTTTTTTGGTGTTCTAGTCAGGCTTCTATCCAGTACCAACTTATAATTCTGCGATTTGGCTCAAGTTGACTTCTGCTACGGTGTCATTACCGAACATGGAGATTATCATCTTAACCTTGTTGTTGTCAATCTCAGAAACTTTCCCCTCATAGCCTGAGAAGGCTCCGTCAATGATACGAACCGTATCGCCCACGCGCACATCAATAGAAAATTCTTGCACGCTTTGACCCATTGATGCCAAGATTGCGCGGATTTCTTCTTCTAAGAGTGGTGTTGGCTTCGAACGATTCCCGTGAGAGCCTACGAATCCTGTAACATTTGGCGTGTTACGCACGACAAACCAAGCTTCGTCAGTCATAACCATCTCAACTAGAACATAGCCTGGGAAGCGATTTTCCTCAACCTCTTTCATCTCGCCTTTTTTCTCCACCTGAACGGTCTGAGTCGGGATTTCCACGCGCAAGATGTTTTCCAACATATTGTATGTTTGCGCACGTTGCAAGAGGTTTTCTTTTACTTTATTTTCATAGCCTGAGTAGGTTTGTAGCACAAACCAACCTTTATCAAAACTGTCCATAAGATTTTCCTTTCAAAAAAGAGCCTAACGGCTCTCTATTTGATTTTATTATACCTTAAATGCCTTTGCTTGACAACTATTTAGAAGAAGTTAATCAAGCTGAGGACGCCACGTGAAATGGCTAAGTCAAAGAGGTAAATAACAGCCACAAAGAAGGCTGTATACTCAATAACTGAGAGAAAATCGGCCCAGCGCTGTTTACTGTCTGGCCAAGTCGTATCGGCTAAAATTTGGATGGTGTCACTAATGAATTTCATCTTATCTCCTTTTTATCAATGCTTTATCTGGTTTCTTTGTGTAAGGTATAACCCCCACAGTGTTTGCAAAATTTATTCACCTCTAGTCGTGTCGGTTTTTGGTTACTGCTCAGCTGAATGGAGTAATTCCGCGAGCCACACACCGTACAGGCTAGACTTCCTTTTTTCAATGCCATTTCAAGCCTCCATACATGTCCTAACTATTTTAGCATTTTATCTGGGTCTTGACAAGCTATTGAAACAAACTCTTAATAGTTTCCCAGAGATCTAGTACTTTTTCAGGAATATTAGCTTCTTCGATGGCCTTCTTGGTTTGGTCCATAATTTGCTCTGCCTGCTCTTTCACGGTTTCTAGGATTTCAGAAGCAGTATCAGTCGTTTGACCCGCCTCATTGACAGGTGCGATACCGTTTTCGGCGTAGGTATTTTCCTGAGTAAACTCAGTTCCAGCTGTATAAGGGAGGATACTGTTAGCTACTGTTTTGAAAATGGTTGAGGCTTGGTTAGAAGAGGAGCCTTCAAGATAATGGTTTTCGTCCGTCTTAGAGAAGCCTAGCCAGTGGGTGATGACCACATCTGGTGTGTAACCGATGACCCATTGATCACTAGCTACATTAGGATCAAAGTTCGTTTCTGTCGTCCCAGTCTTACCTGCCATAGTATAGCCATAAGGGGCTGCATAAACGCCTGTACCATTAGAAAAAGTCCCCAACATCATACTGGTCATTTTGTTGGCCACTGCGCTATCCATGACCCGTGTTTTTTTCGATTTGTGCGTTTTGAGAACCTTACCATTAGCTGTCTCGATGCGAGTAATGAGGTGTGCATCAGCCCTGACACCATTATTGGCAAAGGCAGAATAGGCCTGAGCCATCTGGAGAGGATTGGTCACAACACCTCCGCCAAGCGCAACACCCAGCTCCTGAGGTACTTTACTCATATTAAGGCCAAATTTTTTTCCATAACTAAAGGCTGTATCGATTCCCAACTCGTTGACCGTTGCAACCGCAGGGATATTGAGTGATTGCGCTAAGGCTTGGTACATGGGAACCGTTCCTGTTTCTGTCCGAGAGCTCATGTAATTATCCAGCGTGTAAGCACCGTAGGTGGTCGTTGTGTTATCTAGTTCACGGTCGGTTGCCCAACCAGCGGCGATGGCAGGTGTATAGACAACTAGGGGTTTAATCGTTGACCCCGGACTACGCTCAGACTGTGTAGCATAGTTAAAACTGCGATAGGTGTAGTTTTCACTCGAATTAACACGACCAACTAGAGCACGAACGCCGCCTGTTGACGGATCCAGAGCCACCGAAGCAGACTGAGCCAACTCACCATCACTGTAAGCGACAGGAAAGAGACTATCTTCATTGTAGACAGCTTGGATATTAGCTTGGTAAGTCTGGTCAAGTTCTGTATAGATTCGCAAACCATTGTTCACAATGTCGCTCTCTTTAAGTCCGTACTTGGTCGTGGCTTCTTCAATAACAGCATCAAAATAGGACGGGTAGGCATATTTGCTACTGCGACCAGCATAGGCATCGTTGAGTTGCCCATTCATATCTACGTCCGCAGATTCGTCTGCTGTCGCCTGATCAATATAACCTGCATCCACCATGACTTGGATGACCGTATTGCGACGATTGGTCGCATTTTCCAGTGAATAATAGGGATTGTAAACCTCTGGACCTTTGAGCATGCCTGCTAGCGTTGCAGCCTGCGAAAGCGTCAACTGACTGGCTGAGATCCCAAAATACTTAAGACTCGCGTCCTCAACACCCCAAACCCCATTGCCAAAATAGGCATTATTGAGGTACATGGCCAAGATTTCGTCTTTCTCATAGGCCTTGGTTAACTCCAACGCCAAGAAAAACTCCTTGGCTTTTCGCGTCACGGTCTGCTCCTGAGTCAAATAAGCATTTTTAGCCAATTGCTGGGTAATGGTAGAGCCACCACCAGCCCGCCCAAGAGTCAGAATAGCCAGAGCAAAGCGACCGAAATTAATCCCAGAATTTTCATAGAAGGTTCGATCTTCTGTAGCAATAACCGCCTGCTCCATATAGTCTGAAATAGCATCCAGCTGAACATAGGTACCTTTTTGCCCCGACAGACTCCCTGCCTCTACGGCATCTTTGTCATAAATAATCGTTTCTGCCTGAAGCGCCGCCTGCAGGTCTTTGACATTGGCAGTCTTTGCCAAGAAAAAGAGCCAACCACCCGTAACCACAGCTGCGGTAGCCATCAGAATCAGCAAAATCTTGGTCAAGTGGTAACGGCGCCAAAAGCGACGAAAAGCTGACTGGCCTTTTTTCGGCTCTTTTGCTTTACCAAAACGCCGTCTTCGGCTAGATTTACTAGTCGCTTCAGTCTGGTAGGATTCTGGAGCATCACTGACTGGTCCTTGATCAAATGTTAAGTCTTCAGCGACAGCCTCTACATCTTCACCTTCTCGTTCTGTCTCATCTGGCAAGAAATACTTGCGCATAAAGTTTTCAAAAAATTGCTTAGGGTTCATCTCGTTCTCCTTTCTTGAAAACTGTCTCTATTATACTATATCTGGCCTTTTTCGTCTCAATTTGGCCGTCTAGCAAGAGTTACAAACAATTTTTACCCAAATTTTATGATAGAATAGAGGAAAGTTTATTTGTGAAAGAGAGATAGTCATGTCAGATATTTTTGATATTACAATTATCGGAGGCGGCCCTGTTGGACTCTTTGCTGCCTTTTATGCTCATCTGCGCCAAGCCAAGGTCAAAGTTATTGATTCCCTACCACAACTTGGTGGTCAACCAGAGATTCTCTACCCTGAAAAAACGATTCTAGATGTGCCAGGTTTTTCCAACATTACAGGAAAAGAATTGACCGAAAGTCTCCTCAAGCAATTGGCAACGTTTGAAACAACCATTCATCTCAATGAAACGGTGCTGGACATTGAAAAAAGTGAAAATCTCTTCACCCTTCGTACCAACAAAACAGAGCACTTAACAAAGACAGTCCTGATCGCCATGGGTGGTGGCGCCTTCAAGCCAAGGGCGCTTGAGTTAGAAGGTGCAGATGATTTTGACAATATCCACTACCACGTAGCTGATATCAAACAGTATGCCAATCAACAAATCGTCGTTCTCGGCGGGGGAGATTCAGCTGTTGACTGGTCTTTGGCTTTTGATCAGGTTGGTAGTCAAACAACGATTGTGCATCGCCGAGATAATTTCCGAGCCTTAGAGCACAGTGTCGAGGAATTAAAAGCGTCAAATGTGACCATCAAAACGCCATTTCTCCCTAGCGGTCTGGTTACTGAGAGTGACAAAGTTACTCAGCTTGAAATTACAAAAGTTAAGTCGGATGAAATCGTGCTTCTGCCTGTTGACCACCTTTTTGTTAACTATGGCTTTAAGTCCTCAGTTGGCAATCTCAAACAGTGGGGACTTGAACTCAACCGCCACAAGATTGTCGTTGATTCCAAGCAAGCCACCTCTGTACCAGGGATTTTCGCTGCAGGCGATTGCTGTTTCTATGAGGGAAAGGTTGATCTGATTGCGACCGGATTTGGCGAAGCTCCAACTGCCATCAACAACGCCATTAACTACATCAATCCAACCGAAAAAGTACAACCCAAACACTCCACCAGCCTTTAAAAAGAAAGGATTTCCATGAAAGAAAGAACTGACTTAAAAGCTAAAGCCCTTGAACTTCTAGAAGAGCGCGGCGTCACCATGGACGACCTATCAGACTTGGTCATGTACCTGCAAAACAAGTACATTCCAGACTTGACCAAACAACAGTGCATGGAGCACATTTCAGCTGTCCTTGAAAAACGGGAAGTCTACAACACCATTATCACAGGAATTGAAATTGACAAATTAGCCGAGAAGGGCAAATTGTCTCAACCCCTCAATGATATTCTGATGGCTGACGAAGGCCTTTATGGGATTGATGAAATCTTGGCTCTATCTATCGTCAATGTCTATGGCTCAATCGGGTTTACTAACTATGGTTATATTGACAAGGTCAAGCCTGGCATCATTCAGAAATTAGATTCTAAGGTTGGCGGCCAGTGCCATACTTTCTTAGATGACATCGTCGGTGCTCTAGCTGCAGCTGCTGCTAGTCGGTTGGCCCATTCTGACCCAAGTAAGAGCGCTATCGCCAATAAAAATTAAGCCATTCACGCTAAGAACCTGTAGTCACAGCTCAACATTCTCACACAAGCTCTTTTTCACTATTTATCTTTTAACTGTTGCCATAAAAATTTAGCACAACAAATTGACAACATCTGCCTGACGATACGTCAGCATTTCTTTAAAAACTCCCTTGATTCTCAAAAAACAATCTCTGAATCAAAGGATCTTAGTTGTGAGTACAGGTGCTAATATCTCCAAACAGATCCAGCAATCACTTTTGCTTGGTCTGTTTTTTATCTTGTGTTACAATAATCATTATGGACAAAATCATTAAAACCATCTCAAGTAATGGCGCTTTTAGAGCTTTCGTGCTAGATAGCACAGAGACTGTCAGACAGGCGCAAACCCTTCATAAAACCCAAAGTTCATCCACTGTGGCACTCGGTCGTACCCTGATTGCCAACCAAATTTTAGCCGCTAATGAAAAAGGGCAAACCAAGGTTACCGTCAAGGTGCTAGGCAACAGTTCGCTCGGTGCCATCATCTCCGTCGCTGACACTGACGGTCATGTCAAAGGCTATGTGCAAAACACAGGTGTTGATATTAAAAAAACCGCTACTGGAGAAGTTGTGGTTGGGCCTTTTGTTGGCCAAGGGCAATTTTTGGTCATCGTGGACTACGGTACAGGCCATCCCTACACTTCTATGACTCCTTTGGTTACTGGTGAAATCGGAGAAGACCTCGCTTATTTCCTGACAGATAGCCAACAGACCCCTTCTGCTGTCGGGCTCAATGTTCTTTTAGATGAAAAGGATCAAGTTGAGGTAGCTGGTGGGTTTCTCGTTCAGGTTCTGCCTGATGCCAAAGAAGCAGATATTGCTCGATTCGAGAAACGCCTGCAAGAAATGCCAGCTATTTCAGAATTATTAGCCTCTGAAGACCATATTGATGCTCTGCTTGCTGCTATCTATGGCGAGGAGGATTACAAGCGACTCTCCGAAAGCCCGCTCAGCTTCAATTGTGATTGTAGTTACGACCGCTTTTTCACTGCTCTAGCTAGCCTACCAAAGGCAGATTTAGAAGCCATGCGTGACGAAGATAAGGGAGCGGAGATTGTCTGCCAATTCTGCCAGACCGCTTACACTTTTACCCCAGAAGATTTGGAGGAGCTCATTCGTGAAAAACCTTAACACGCCTTTTATGATCGGAAATGTGGAAATTCCCAATCGTACTGTGCTAGCTCCTATGGCTGGTGTGACCAACTCGGCCTTCCGTACCATTGCCAAAGAAATGGGAGCGGGCCTTGTCGTGATGGAGATGATTTCAGAAAAAGGAATCCTCTACAATAACGAAAAGACGCTCCACATGCTCCATATCGATGAAAACGAAGCCCCCATGTCCATCCAACTTTTTGGTGGCGATGCGGATTCTCTGGCTCGGGCCGCAGTCTTTATTCAGGAAAATACAAAAGCTAATATCCTTGATATCAACATGGGCTGCCCGGTCAATAAGGTCGTCAAAAATGAAGCAGGTGCCAAATGGCTTCGTGATCCCGAAAAGATTTACCATATCGTCAAAACTGTCACCTCACATCTGGACATCCCATTGACGGTCAAGATGCGAACGGGTTGGGGAGATGCCAGTCTGGCTGTTGAAAATGCTCTAGCCGCTGAATCAGCAGGAGTAGCAGCCCTTGCCATGCACGGCCGCACTCGCGAACAAATGTACACAGGCCATTGCGACCATGAAACCATCGCAAATGTGGCCAAAGCTATCACGAAGATTCCTTTCATCGGTAACGGAGACATCAAAACCGCGCAGGATGCTCGCTTCATGATAGAAGAGTTGGGGACAGATGCAGTTATGATTGGGCGCGCTGCTATGGCCAATCCTTATATCTTCACTCAGATTAATCACTACTTGGAGACGGGCGAAGATTTGCCTGACCTTAGCTTTGAAGACAAGATGAAAATTGCCTACGAGCACTTGACCCGTCTTATTGCTCTAAAAGGCGAACGGGTCGCTGTACGTGAATTTCGTGGTCTCGCGCCACATTACCTACGCGGAACGTCTGGTGCTGCCAAGCTCCGTGGCAAAATCGCTCGCGCAGAAACCTTGGCAGAAGTTAATGATATCTTAGGATATCCCTCACAGACAATTGAGTTGAGATAAATTTTCTTTTTCTTAAATCTCTTTAAGGAAACTTTAAGCAAGTCAGGATATACTTTATTTATCCTAAAATTTTTCATATTCTCCCTAACAGAACGAGATTGAGTCAAAAGATTCAGTCTCGTTTATTTTATAGTTTAAACAGTTTGACGCAGTAGTTATCTAATTTATAGAGGTGGTCGATTTCAATGAAATCACGACTTCTTATACATCATCTTCACCGATTAGGTGCTTTTTAGGGAAGTGAGAGCGATACGTCTGTCTCACTCCTTTTTACGTGCGATGAACATGTCGTTCAAAATAAGGGATTCCCAATCTGGAAAGGTTTTGCATCCCCTATAACGATATGATATAATGGCCAATAAGGAGGCATTCGTATGTCGCAACAACGCGTTTTACCTTATATTATTTTAGGAATGTTGGCTAATGAAGCTGATCTCACCGGTCGTCAGATTAGCGAATTGTTTGAAACAGAAATTGGTAATTTCTGGAAAGCCACCCATAGCCAAGTCTATCCTGAACTCAAGCGCATGGTCAAAGAAAAATGGGTTTCCGTCCATGAGCGCCCTAGCAATGCTAAAGAGCGTTATTACAAAATTACCGCTACCGGACAAGCGCAATTAGATCAATGGGTGTTAGAACCTAACAGTACCCCACAACAAAAAGACCTCTTTTCTCTTAAAATGTTCTTCATTAAGGACAGCCGAGACCCTCGGATTCCTAGACTTATTGAGGAGCAAATTCAGATTTTGAAGAATCAGCTAGAAACTTTTTATGCTAGGAAAAATTTACTTTTCAGCCAACGCGAACAAATCCAAGAAAACTACGGCCATTTTTTGATTCTGACACGGGCCATTGCTCGCTGTCAGGGACAAATTCAGTGGTTAGAACAATCGCTAGCCTATCTTGATTGTTAAAAGAAAGCGTGTTCTTTAAGATTTCTCTAGCATTTTTATCAAATTGTGCTATAATCTTCTATGTATTCTTCGTCAGAAGATAAGGTGACATGCTCTAAAAAGGGATTTTACCTAGAGCATGCTGAACCTGCAACAGGTTTCTTTTTTTGTGAGTTTAAAGTCTCCTATCTTAGAGCCTAAACTTATCGTGACAATGCGTCACTCCAATAGGACTGATTTCTCGTCGCATGTCTTAATTCATATCTCATTTAACTGAACTCGGCCTAAAAACTCAGCGAAAACGAGACACAGCAGTTTTGTTTTAGCTCCTTACAGGTGTATTTTCCTTTAAACACCTATCAGCTCGTTGCTAGTCTCCAAGGGTAATCTCCTAGTTTCGCACAGGTTTCTAAATGGTCACATATCTCACTTTAAGGAGTAAATCATGGCAGCTTTAAATGCTCATTCCCATTCCACTACCAACTCTGAACTGATCAGCAATCTTGCCAAATCGATTGATAAAAAAGAGGATCTCTCGCGCCACAGTTTTACAAGGTACGCTGTTCGTTCTATGCTGGCTACTCTTTTTTTGAGCTTGGGAACTGGTGTTGCTTTTTATATCGCAGGCTATGCTGATAACCTTGTTCCCCATTCTGGAAAATTGCTCTACGCTTTCATGTTTAGCTGGTCGCTGGTCATGATTGTTTACATGAATGCTGAGCTGGGAACATCCAACATGATGTACATGACCAGTGCCGTATATAATGGCAAACTTCGTGTTTTAACAGCCTTAAAGATTCTTGCAACCTGTATCTTCTTTAACTTTATCGGTGCGGTGATTTTCGCTTACTTACTGTCTTTGACAACACCGTACAGCCACCTAACACCTGATCACTATCTCTTTGAAGCAGTTTCTGCTAAACTTGCCAAAACACCATTGACACAATTCGTTGAAGGGATTTTTGCCAATATCGTAGTGAACACATCCGTCTTTGTGACCCTGCGTATGAAAGATGATGCTGCCAAAGTCTGGGCAATGATTTTCATCATCTACATCTTTGCCTTCCTTGGCTTTGAGCACGTTATCGCTAACTTCGTTTCCTTCTCACTTGCCTTCTTTGCCAATGGAGGACCAGTGGAGGGTATGACAATCTGGAGCGTTCTATCGAACTTCCTCTTCTCAGGTCTCGGCAATTATGTCGGAGGCGGACTTCTGATCGGACTTCTCTACTCTTGGCTCAATAAAAAATCAGATGTCTATGTGGACTAATATAAAAGAGGCTAGACTCACAAGTCCCGACCTCCACAAAATTAATACAATCGAATAAGCTGGACACATAGGTTGATGTGCTCTAATCTGCTGATTACCAGCTATTACAGCCCCATAACTGTGCGGGAGCGAGGTAAAAATCGTCATTTCGAAATGATGACTTTTACCTCGCTCCCCTTTTTATGATTTCAGCAAAGTCAAAATTGCTTTGAGCTTCTCGTGTTGTTCCTCTTCTGGCATTTCCGACAAAATCTGCAACAACTGATTTAACTCGCGTTGATTAATTTGCAAATCAAATTGAAAAAATTCACTGTAAGAGGTTTCTAAAGTTTCCAACAGCTTATCAATAGTCTCCAATCGAGCATTGTACCGCCCATTTTCAAATTTATTAACGTATCGCGGATCAAGGCCAGAATCAACAGCCAGCTTTTCCTGACTATACCTCTTTTCTTTGCGCAATGTTCTAATTCTTGAGGCAATAAAAGTCGTTAAATTCTCTTTTTTCATGCTATCTATCCTTATAAAGCAATAATAGCATTAAAAAGAAATATTTTTTATGACACTATAAGGAATAAGATTCTCTATAGAGAATCTTATGATATAATAAAAAATAAAAAGAGGTATTTATGGCACAGAAACAACAGTTGGATTCTCCACAAACAGGCGATAATATGTATGATGTCTTTATGCAAACTTTGGTTGCTGCTAGTCAATTGCCCTTTGTCAAAGTTGATCGTCAAACTTTTCTTCGAAAACAATTCAAAAACGATCCTCATTTGAAAACTATCTTGGAAAAAGGGCCACAGAGGGTTTATAAACCCGAAGCACTTGAAAGAAAAGCAAAAAAGATCATTTCCGAAATGACGCTCCAAACGTCTGCGGCCTCCTTTGTAGCTGGTTTACCTGGTGGACCTGCTGCTCTTGCTGCAGGGACTGCTGATGTGGTACAGTTTTATGGGTTTGCCCTCAACCTTGCACAGCAAATCGCCTATCTTTACGGTGAGAAAGAACTTTTTAACAATGGTGGAAAAGACCTAGATGAGGAGGTCAAGATTAGGATCATTGCTTATTTAGGAGGTATGTTCGGAATCGCTGGTGCAACACCTCTCATTGCCAAAATTGCTAAGGACACTGGTCAAGCAATGGGTAAACGTGCACTAGCTAAACCACTTACCAAAACAGTCTGGTATCCCATTATCAAACAAATTGGAAAATCACTTGGACAACGTGTCACTAAACAAACTGTTCAAAAAGCTGCAAATAAGATCGTCCCTATCATTGGTGGTGTCCTATCAGGTGGTCTCACCTATCTTACTTTTAAACCATTAGGCGAGAACTTGAGTACTGTTTTCGTCAAAAATCTTCGAGGAGAGTTTGATGAAATGTTAACAGAAGCTGATTTAAACCCTAAATTCTTGAATCAGATCATCTCTGAAACGGCAGATACTGATCTTATTGAAGAAGCCCAATTTACTGAAAAACATTAAAAATCTGGTCATTGGCCAGATTTTTTGCTTGTCTGCAAAGAATTTGTTGTCGCGGTCATTTTGGAAAAAAAGAGCTGTTTGCTGGTGTAAACTCCCAAGAAGCTAGCTAGACAAAGAAAGAGAATGGCCAGCTGATCGACAGACAAAATCAGAATGAGACCTGACACCAAGAACTGCATACTAGCTGTCCCTAGTTGGAAGTAGGTCCCCACAATTCCATTGAGAGTGGCGAGCTTTTCCTCTGGCATAACTGTTAAGAAAAGAGTGCTGAATTTAGGATTGATGGCGCCAATCAATATCCCCGCTACCAACATAGTTCCCATAAAGAGATAGGGTTGATGGAACATGAAGGTCAACATGACAAGGATAAGGCCTGCGGTTGAGAGTCCTAAGAGACGATTAATGGTCCAGTCTTTCATGACATTCATGACCATAATGCCTCCTAAGATATTGCCTAACATAAGGGCAATAGACACGCTAGCTAAAGTGGAAGCTGGGCTGATAAAGATAAAGTTCTGATCAGCTTTCATCATGAGAACCACCAGGGTAGTGATGACTGAGAAAAGGGCATTAAGGGCAGGGACGATAACCAAAGACAGCCGCAATTCTGGAACTTTGGTCAGTTCACCCATACCATCTTTTAAACTTTTTAGAAAAATTCCCTTCTCTGTCTGTTTGGGTTGCTCTGCTATTTTCAAGGGACGTTCTGCCAGCAAGCGATTTACTCCAGGCGTGATAAGCGTCATGGCTAGGAGCGCTACTGCAAATGTTCCTGCATTTAAAAATGCCAGATGATTGTAAGCAATGAAACTGACAAGACCAGCAGAAACTGCCTTGAAGATGATATTAGCACTGAGTTTGACTGTCTGGCTAAAGGCCATGGCCTGCTGACGTTCTTCCTCAGAGATAATCCGAAGTATCAGTGGTGTGAAAAGACCATTTTCATACTGGCCAGCAAAGTCAGATAGAAGGTTGATAACCGCTGCTACCACCACTATCCAAAGGGCTGGTGGAAAGCCCATAATCAAACCTAAAATCAGGTATAGAGCAACTCGAAAAATCAGGGTAAACCGTATAGCTTTTAGCTTGTCTCTGGTTCGATCTGATAGATAGCCGGTCACGACATAGGCAAATATGGGCAGAATCTCAGACAGGTTAACAATGGAAAGAGCTAGTCTCATATCTTTTAGCGCTAAGATGTAGGTCATCAGCGCCAAATAGTAAAGGATATCCCCAAAGTTTGATACCATGTCTGCTAAAAGGGAAGTCATATAAATACGGTTTTTGATAATATTTTTCATTTTGCCACCTCTTTTTTCTGAATTTTCTGTAAATTTTACATTTCATAAAAGAGCATCAGTATGCTCTTTTATTTTATTGTCAATGATTTTGTCAATTGCTTTCAAAGATAGATAATCTCCAAGCTGCTGAAAACGAGAGAGCCCGTGATTTCCAATTGATGCGTTGGTGAGGTTGGTTTCCCACTCTTTTGAACAGAGCTAAAGACCTTATCGCCAGTGATTTTAACCTCCCACTGACTTGGTACAAAGAGCCTGAGGCTGGAAAAGACCGTGTCTCCTGAGTAGGTCGCCTGATTTCCAGACATCATCGCATGATCAAAATAGATTGACGCGCTAGAAAAAACAACATCGCCTCCGACATCTGTGAATTGGGTATCATTGACATAACGGGTCGCTGTCCCAAAAACCGTGTCCGTCTCAGACGAGTGAACTCCTGTAAAATCCTCCCTATCCGTCCAACCTAAAAGCTTAGCTTTCCCATCTAAGCTGCGATAATAGCTTGGAGGATTGACCAAAAAACTTAAACCAACATAAAACAAAACCCCAGCCAAAATCAGTAGCCACAGACTAATCCTAATCCACTGAAAATGCCCATTCAGCAGAATAAAGACGATATAGCTTCCAATAATGCTTGCTTTAATACTTCTCCTGAAAGCATTTTGTAGAGCGTCGACTGAAAAAACAATGATAAGAATTAGACGCCAGAGCGGCATTCCAAAATCAGGAATCACCAGAAAGTCCTTTAATAAAATCAGGCCTGCCAAGGCAATCAAGCCTAGGCCTATGATATTTTTTTTCATCATTCTACCTCGTTTCTCGTAATTTTTCTTTTAGTAGTTGGTAATAATGCCGTGAAACATGAACCTGCTTGTGAGTCTTGTAAAAGCTGACCGTGCTGGTACCAGAAAAAGATCGGTCTAACGAATAAATGGGCTTGGTATTGACAATAGTCGACTTGGCCACCCGGCAAAAATATCTCGGCAAATGTTCCTCAAGCTCATAGAGTTTGAGTCTTACTTCGTAAGCATTATCCCTAGTGTGGGCAAAAATCTTGGCCCCATCTGTCTCAAAAAAGAGGACATCCATCAGATTCAGGAAATACTCGCTGGTGCCTTTATAGAAAACTAGGGCAGACGTTGACAACTGAGCCAAAGCCTGCTGGATTTGTTCCACCTGACCAGATAAATCCTTGCTTCGAATGACAACTTCAACATCCTCTAGCTGATCATCCAACTCAATCTTGATTTTCATAGGCACCTCCTTTCACAAATTACAAAACGATTAAAACAAACGATCTCCTGAATCAAAGGAGCTTACCGACAAATACAGATTATTAGAAAATATGAGAACCCGATGAGCTTCCATATCCAATGGAGTTACACCTTTAGCCCAACTTCAATTTTTTTGATAATCTTATTGTAGCAGACTTTTGAAAAGAAACAAGCCTTTTTCAGTAAGTGGTTAGCTGAGCAGGGTAAGTGGTCGAATTTGGAGGATAAGAAAAGCGCCGCACACACGACGCTTTCCCAAGGAGGTTATGAAAAAGATTTAGGAGGTCCTGCAATTACTTGCTGGATGGTTTATAGTATAGCCCCCTTAACTTAACCCAACCTGAAAGAATTCTTATAATAAGCTTAACTGAGCCGATACGCTGAACTAACCAAAGACTTTTTTAAGCACTTCCCCCAAGGTCACAACACCAATGACCTCAATAGCTTTAGGTAGCTTAAGTCCTGTGAGAGAATTTTTTGGAGCGTAGATCTTAGTAAAGCCTAGTTTAGCAGCCTCGTTAATGCGTTGCTCAATGCGATTAACACGACGAATTTCACCGGTCAAACCGATCTCTCCGATAAAACAGTCCTGAGGATTGGTCGGCTTGTCCTTGTAACTCGAAGCGATAGCAACAGCCACAGCCAAATCAATGGCTGGCTCGTCCAGTTTGACACCACCAGCGGACTTAAGGTAGGCATCTTGATTTTGTAGGAGAAGGCCCGCCCGCTTTTCCAGAACCGCCATAATAAGACTAGCGCGGTTAAAATCAAGTCCTGTTGTCGTTCGTTTAGCATTTCCAAAGACGGTTGGCGTTACCAAGGCCTGAACCTCAGCTAAGATCGGGCGTGTTCCTTCCATGGTCACCACGATAGCTGAGCCCGTTGCCCCGTCCAGCCGCTCTTCTAGGAAGACCTGACTAGGATTGAGCACTTCGACCAATCCAGAAGATTGCATCTCAAAGATGCCGATTTCATTTGTTGAGCCGAAGCGATTTTTGACAGCCCGTAAAATGCGAAAGGTGTGCTGACGCTCGCCTTCAAAATAAAGCACGGTGTCCACCATGTGCTCCAACATACGAGGACCAGCCAATGTCCCTTCCTTGGTCACATGCCCCACGATGAAGGTCGCCATGTTATTGGTCTTGGCCAGCTGCAGGAGTTCCCCAGTCACCTCACGAACCTGACTGACTGAGCCTTGGACACTAGTGATGTCTGGCGACATGACCGTTTGGATCGAGTCAACAATCAGAAAATCTGGCTGGATCTTCTCAATTTCCGCCCGAATCCGCTGCATATTCGTCTCGGCAAAGAGGTAAAATTCGTTGTTGATGTCACCCAGACGTTCTGCCCGAAGTTTGATTTGCTGGGCTGATTCTTCTCCAGAGACGTAGAGCACAGTCCCAAGACTGGCCAGTTGGGTTGAGACCTGCAAGAGCAGAGTTGATTTTCCGATACCGGGATCGCCCCCAATAAGCACCAAACTACCTGGGACAACACCACCACCCAGCACACGGTTAAACTCTTCCATCTCCGTCTGGGTACGGGCGATTGAGCTGGACTCAACTTCATTTAGTTTGATAGGCTTAGCTTGCTCACCCGTTACGCTAACGCGGGCATTTTTGACCTCTGCAACCTGAACTTCTTCTACAAAAGAAGACCAAGAGCCACAGTTAGGACAACGGCCCAGATATTTGGGCGAATGGTAGTCACAGGACTGGCAGATAAAGGTTGATTTCTTCTTAGCGATGATGTGTTCCTCAATTTCTAATCGTTTTAGCTCATAGGTCTATGTCACAAGTCACAAATTGGCAGTAATCAATGTGATCAAGTGGAACAAACTGACGCATCAGCATGCCATGAGTAACAACAGCAACCGTCTCATACTGGCAATACTTTTTCAGCGCCAGTAGAAAGCGCGCCTTGACTTCTGCTCCTGTCTCGTAGCGAATGGGGCTATCACTTGGCAAATTGCCGTCATTAACCATATAGGTCTGATGAGCTAGCGCCAGCTCAACTTCTGTGTAGTTCAGACCATCCAAATCGGGCCGCCACTCGTGGAAAAATGGCTCTACCAAGAGGTTAATGGCTCGATGGCGGGCCATATAAAAAGCGGTCTCCAAAGCCCGGGTGATAGACGAGGAAATGATGACCTCCGCTTCATCCAATAAGGGATTCTGCGCAGCCTCTTGAGCCAAAAGACGCCCACGCGCTGTTAGTGGTGCTAAATCCCGCCCAAATTCTACATAAGCCTGCGGATTCTGAGCCTTATCCAACATGCTGTAATCTGGCTCACTATGACGGATAAAAATAACTTTCATCGCAGTCTCCTAGTTTCCTGTTGACCCGAAGCCACCAATGCGCTCACCAGAAGCATCGTCACCATCTGCCAGCAAAAATGGGGCAAATACCCCCTGTACCAAACGCTCACCAGCTTCAAGTACAACAGGTTCGTTGGTGATATTTTGCATCTGAGCAAAGATATGGCCTTCGTTGCTCTCATTGTCATAATAATCACCATCAATAACCCCGACAGAGTTAATCAAAACCAACCCTTTCTTGCGGGGATTAGACGAACGGTCATAAAGATAGAGCACTTCATTTTCCTGCATATAGGCCTTGATGCCTGTCGGAACCAGACAAATCTCACCTGGAGCGATGGTCATGCTCTCTGCCACCTTCAAATCATAGCCTGCCGCATGAGCTGTCTCCCTCTGAGGAAGCAGCTCCTTCCGATGGGCAAATTGACTAATCAGTTCAAATCCTCGTAAACGCATCATGTCATCATCTCCAATCATTTTTCTCTCCCCATTATACTATATATTCGCGATTCATGGCCAAGGTTGAGCAGAAATCTGCGACAAAGACAGGAAAAAGCTATTTAAAAAGATAAGAAGCTGTCATCACAGGTGAAGGACTTTAATTCAGAAAACCGTTTTTTAAAGAGACGATGATCAGTCATGGAAAATTAGTCTTAAAACGAAAGTATGGATTCTGACTACAAGTTCTAAGACGCCTTGGACACCAACGTATATTCGATGATTGCTCTCAATTTTTCTCTAAACATCCTAAAATAAGAGTAAACCTATTAGTAAAAGCCAACCACCAAAAACATGACAGTTCTAGAAAAACATTCTCTTACACACTTAGATTGATAGCAAGCTGGCTGACGTCCATCATTTGACAACCTCAAAAAGAACTTGGCTGACAGCTTTATCCAGCCATCTGGCGTAATCTTTGAACGTCCGTCTCACCGTCGCTTGGTGTTTGAGGGCAAGCGGTTTTGGAGAGGTCACGACAAAGCGAATCCCCTGATTCTGGTGCGCCATGGTCCAAGTTGCCCGTAATTTTCCCTTGATTAAAACCAAGGCCGAAATCTGGCCACCCTTTTTCCAGACCAATGGTTGCGCCTCTGCGGGAATCAAAACAGATTTGTGCCTATAGGCAACTAGTAGAGGATCAAATTTTCCCAAGACCAAGACCTCAGGAATAGTGATATTTTCGTGCCAATCGGTCACATAGTAAACCTTATTGTGATCAGTCAGTTGATAAAGACCAGCCAGATCCTCTTTGTCAATCTGATCCTGCTTTATGCCAAAAAAATGGGCCGCATCAGCCAAGGTGGCTGGACCATAAAAAGCAAAATAACTTTCTAATAAGTCTTTTGAGACCTCAGCCGGTTTTTGCAGGATCTGATTTTCCCAGATCACTAAGCGGTCATGAGCTAGCAATTGTTGGTAGAGCTGACCAGTTCGCGACGCCTGCAAGAAAAGGGCGCTCCAAGTAAAGAGTTGCGCCCAGCGATCACCGTAGGCTTGCGCCAACTGGCTTCGTGTCTGAGGGTGAACCAACATCTTTTGAAGCTCTACTAGAGCACTGTCCAAGTTCAGCCCCTCTTCTTCAAAGTATTTTTCCACCCAGATTCGCTCTTCTGACAAATAACTGGCCATTTTCAGCCATGTCGCCTTGTCGTAAAAATGATAGGTCTGGCGTTGTCCCCAAGCTAAAATAGCTGATTTAATGCTCTTTGTGACCTTGTCGTTCTTACGCAACAACAGCCGAGTGGATAGATTAAACAGGCCGTGGTTGATGTACTGCGACTGAACCCCCAGCGCAGCCATTAACAAACTTTCCACATCTTCATAGGGATTAACGAAACCCTGATTGTAAAAGCGTTGGGCCAAAATATCAGTCTGGTTAACTATTTTCATGAGTCTCTCCTTCTTTCATTATCCATGATACCATAACATGGAAAGAAAAAGATACTCGATAGAAAGAAACACTAGGCCTCGCCCTTTAACACTTCCATAGCTACCTTCATATCCATATCTTCTAAAAGGTGGTCTGGTGTCCAAGGCACTAAAACATCTGGAAGCACACCTTTGTCCGTCATTCCTTTCCCGTGGTCAATGGCCAGAGAGCGTGATGTCGGGTAGAGCAATTCAAAATCCCCAAAATCGACGGTACAGCAGTTGGAATAATCTAAGATCCCTAAGGTCGGTCTTCCCACAACGGTAACCTTAGGCATTCTGCGCATCATCTCCACAAAATTATCCCCAGACGAGCCACAGTAGACGTCTGACAAGATGATGATCCGCTCAGGACTTTCGGCCAAACCGCGGTAGCCAGAGAGCATACTCTCCCCATCATCTTCATCAGATGCATCATCATAGACTAAAAACCCTTTGTCCGCATTAGCCTTAAGCTCCTTGGTAAAGTTTGCAATCATTTGCTTACTCTCCTTGGAAATATCAGGATTCGCCAAAAAGCCTGCAAACTGATCCAGTCTGTGCTGCACGTTGGTCGGTGTGTAGAGGATCTCCATGCCATCGTCATCGACTTTCTCCAAATCCTTAAATCCCTTACCCTCAGGTAAGGTATAAGGAAATAGCGGAAAATACAGCGAATCCGTGCCACCATGGTTAACACGCACATCAATGATAAGATTTTTGACCCCACTCAAAATTGGAAAGGCCTGCTTATACAGCTCAGTAATCGCAGCCTCATTGGAAAAATCAATCAATCTCATATAGTAAGTCTCATCATTGACAAGATAGCCTGAAAAACCGTTATCAGGTGCATCACTTGGATCCTGCAAACGAATCTGCAAAATCACACTTTCACGCGCTACCGTCAGCTGCGGATACCGCTTCATCAAGCGCGCCCAGTCTGCGTAGTGTCTCTCAGGCGTTTGGCTGACAAAATAAGCTTGATGAGTCTGGTAAAAATCCTTCACTGTTTGGCCAGAAATCGTTACGATTTCATCGCCTTCTCGGAGACCCGTCTGCTCATCAGCCTGGACAACAAAGAGACGATTATCATAGATTCTCAGACGAAACCCAAGTTTTTCTGGCTTTTTAGGATGAAAACTGACGTGACTAATCACACCAAAGCTAGCCAAATAGCAACGCATCACATAAAGAAAGTCTTCATCTGACATCTCTTCTGTGATTTTCTCGCGAAATAGTGCTGGATCAGCACCGGTCAAATCCTTTTTAGTTGCAGAATCATTCTGCAATAGGCTCACAACTTGATCAAAAATAGCTTGCTTGGTCATCATAACTCCTTTGTTTTCTATTATTTTTTCCAGTTTACCATAAACGAGCTCAGCTAATTATTTGTTGCATATCTTCAACATATCTGCTATCATCAAAACAAAAGGAGCACATATGTCAAAAATCGGATCTACTTTTCAAAAAATTCGCCAATCCAAACACATTTCTCTCAGACAAGCTGCTGGTCAAGTCTGCTCGCCTTCTCTTCTGTCTCGCTTTGAAAATGGACTGACGGAGTTAACTGCCAATAAACTGTTTGCCATCTTGGACACTATTCACGTCAGTCTCGCAGAATTTGAACGTTTGCTACAGCTAGACGATTCGCAAGCTGATTTTATCGCACAAGTTCGTATCGCCCGTGACCAAAACAACTTATCCCAGTTAGAAAAACTCTACCTGAATGAGAAAAAAATGGCTCAAAAAACCAAGCAAGACTTTCACATGGTTAATAGCCTCATCGCTAAAGCCTATCTCAAAGCTAAGCAACCACAGCTAAGCCTAGATAAAACAGAGAGTGACTTTCTCTACGATTGGCTTTTTATGGTGGATGTTTGGGGCAATCAGGAGCTAGAACTCTTCTCCGTCTGCGCTATCCTGCTTACGACCGACCTCTACACCAGCTACACTCAAAAAATGCTAGCCAGAGTTCCTGCGGATCAAATTGACCAACGCAAGCTCCACACCATCTTACTCAATGGGTTTATGGTTTGTGTCACCACAGATAATCTAGACAAAGCTTCCTATTTTCAAAAGCAGATAGAGAAACATTATTACAGCGAACGCGATGCCTACTACCGCATCCTCTACCAATGGACTTGTGGACTTTTGCTCGCCAAAATAGGCCAGCCAGAAGCAGGACTTAGGCAGATGGAAGAGGCCATTGCCATCTTAGACGCCATCAACTGCCAGCATTCTGCAAACTACTACCGGCAACTAACCGCGGAGCACTTCCCAGTTTGATAAAATCGCTCGTGACCATGCTGATAAAATTATTATTTAAGTCCCTGTATTCAAAGTTCTACACTTTGATTCAGGGCTTTTTCGTCCATTTTTTCAAAATACAAAGGCTGAGACAGGTAACCATGATGGCTTCTCTCTCACCTATAAAGGTAAGTCATCGTTGACGCTTACGTATAAAAAAGTATCACTCTCGTTTCTGATCAGATTATCTCAAAGATCCTAGTCATGTTTGGTAGCCTGGAGAGAAACTACCACCTTGAAATCAATTGATCGGTCAACCTGATTTCCATTACATCAAAAAACTGTCTCCTAAACCAAAGAATCTCACCTATGACTACAGGTTCTAAGATTGTTAATTTTAAAGCTTTTACCATTTACTGCAAAAAGATATACAAAATAATACAATATCAAAATTTCATTAACTATTTAAACTATACTTAAGCTATCAGCAAAGATGTTGAAATACTTAACAGGAGGAAGCTACCATGCTAAAATTTTCTACAAATTGCATGTAGGCTAATTTAATGAGGTATAAACATGTCTGAAATGTTGAAAGTGAAAAATTTAAATAAATCATTTGGCGAGTACAAGATTTTGTCAAATATAAATTTTGAAATTCAAAAGGGAGATATTGTCGGATTAATAGGGAAGAATGGCAGTGGTAAAACAACATTAATGAAGATGATATTAGGATTTACTCCACTATCAAGTGGTGACATTTCTTTTAAAGAAAATAGCTACTATAGGCAGGAGGAATTTTTAAGTAAGATAGGTTTTTTATTAGATTGTAAGTTGTTTGAAGATTTTTCTGCATATGATAATTTAAAATTATTTTCTAAATACTCAAAACATCAGATAAAAAATTTAGATGAGCATATATCAGAGTTGCTT
Source organism: Streptococcus merionis DSM 19192 (assembly GCF_000380085.1). Lineage (GTDB taxonomy): Bacteria > Bacillota > Bacilli > Lactobacillales > Streptococcaceae > Streptococcus > Streptococcus merionis. Next base: position 83,806 of record NZ_KB904556.1, on the reverse strand, counting down.
CAATTTGTTGGCCTAGATAATACTAAAAAGCAAGTCAAAACATTTTCGTTTGGTATGAAGCAAAGATTAGGATTAGCACTCGCCTTATTAAATGATCCTGATTTTCTTATACTAGATGAACCCTTTGTGGGGTTAGACCCAATAGGAGTAAAACTATTATTGGATTATATTGTAAAACTTCGCAGTGAAAAAGGGGTTACAATCCTTATATCTTCACATCAACTTCATGAAATCGAAGAAATTTGTGACTATTTCTTTCTCATTCATAACAACTGTATTGAATGGCATTCTAGTATTGATAAAAGTAAGATTGTCATAACAATTGAGAAGATGAGCCAAGAACTAAGAAATAGACTTGCTGATCTGGTAGATATAAGGAATACCGAAATAGAAATTCCAAATAATATGACACTTTTGAATACTGTTTTAAAAATTATTTACGAGATGAATGGTAATATACGAAAGCTAAATGTCATTAATTCACTTCAAGATTTATTCGAGGAGGAATAAGATGTTATCCATTATAACTGCAGAACTATATAAACTTGCAAAACGAAAAAATTTTATTGTTCTACTGCTTTTATCCCTTTGGCCTTTAGTTTATGGTTTGGGAGTTGCACTACATTGGGATTTTATCCAAATAGGGGCAAAACTAGATTTAATCACATTTATGACAACAATGTGGACTTTCTTACTTATTTTAACAATCCCATTGTTACAAATTCTTTATACATCCTCTTTTGTTTTAGGTGGAGAGATTCAAGGGGGACAAATTTTATTAGAAATTAATAGAGGTTATAGTAGAAAAACACTTGTTATTTCAAAATATATAGTGGTTGTTTGCTCAATTTTATTTTTATATTTTGTAAATTTTTTAACATCGTTTATAACATACGTACTGTTAATTTCAAATAGCAAGTACGGCTACCATCCTTTTTGGGAACATCATTCAACTAATATACAATCTTTAACAGTCAGTCTAATAAATTTAATTTTTGTTATTGTTTTAAGCAGTGTTGCATTTTATTTATCTTTACGTTATTCTGCTATAGTCTCAGCATTTATCACTTTTGGAATATATCTTTTATGTCAATTGCTTACTTATATTAAAGTTATATCAATCTTTGTGCCGGGGTATTTTTTCATAGTAGCTGATTATAAATTTACAACAGAGCTAGTTTGTTTGCATTTTATTGAGTATCTATCACTTTGTATCTTATTGTTATATACTACTATAAAAAAATTTGAAAGAATGGGATTCTAAATGATATAATTGAAAAAATGATGGAAAGTTGGTAAACCATGTACAGAATTGCCATTTGTGATGATGATATTTCTCAAGTTGGATTTTTAGAATCTCAAATTTTATCATATTTTGAGGAAATTGGTATTCCAAATGAAATAGACGGTTATCATAGAGGTGAAAAATTAATCAAATCTATTGTTAATCAACGCATCAATTATCAACTTATTTTTTTAGATATTGAGATGAATGGTTTTAATGGTATTGAAACTGCTAAAATTTTAAGAAAGATAGATAAAAACTTTCTTTTGATATACGTAACTAGCTATGAACAATACGCTTTAGAAAGTTTTGAGGTATTTCCTTTTAGGTATCTTATAAAACCAGTTTCTGCTAAAGAACTTCGAAAAGTGTTAAAACACTCTCTTATTGAATTATCTGGTAAGCAAGAATATTTATTCTATCAAATTGGCTCAAGTCATTTTCAAGTACAAACAAGTGAAATTATACTATTATCTTCAGAATTGGGAAGAAAGATACACATTGAGTTACAGAATGGGGATAGTGTCTCTTTTTATGGGAAAATAACTAGTATAGAAAAACAATTATCTTCGACAAATTTTGTAAAAGTCAATAGCGGGACAATTGTTAACATGCACTATATTGTTTTATTTACTCCTGATAGTATACAATTAAAAAATGGTAGTTATGTTACTATTAGTAGAAGTCGAAAAAAGATAGTGAAATCATTGTACAATCAGTTTATAGAAAGGAATTTTGGGATTTGAATATTTTTTTAACTTCAATTGGAATTATTACTTTATTTATTTTCCAAAGTTTTGTTACATGGGCTTATTTGCAGCATTTTTTTATCATTAGAACATCGAAATTTAAATTTTTTTGTTTTATCTTTTTTATCTTTTTCATAGCACGAACAAGTATCACAATAAATACGGGAACCTTTATTGATTTTAAACTTCTTTCCTTGCTGACAACTTTCCTTGTCATATTTTACTTTCTTTCAGGTAGCCTATCCAAAAAACTATTCCATTATTTTTTTTTATTTTTCTTGTTCTTAGTTCAAGACAAAATAGTAACATTATCATTCCAATCATCACTTAAAACTCATTTTGTTATAATAGTATTATCTTTTCAATTTTTGTTAACACTCTTATCTCTTCTTTTAGTTTTTTGGTTGCAACATTTTAAAATAGCTAATTTGGTCGGCTTATCACCAATAGAGTATGCTGTTTTGACCATTACCCCATGTGTTTCAACTATGTTGCTATTGCACAATTTTTCATTTACCTTGTTAGAAGAATTTTGGTTAGATAGCAGTCTTCTTCTAATTAATATCACCATAATCGTTTTATATAATTATTTAGGTGAGAAGAATAATAAAATAAAAAACGCTCAAATAATTCAAGATGAGAATAATTTTGCTGATGAAATAATAAAGCAAGAAAAAGAATTATCGATATTTAGGCACGACTTGAAAAATATTATTTCAGCCATAGATTTATATGCTGATAATCATGATTATGTAAACATAAAGGGGATAACAAGAGAATTATTAGGTCAAAAAGTTTTTAGTCGAAAAATTACGGGCTGTATTCCTGTTGATGCTATATTAAACCAAAAAATAGCTAGAATGAAACAAGCTAATATCCAATATCATTTAGACTTACAAATTCCTTATGATTTAACTTTATCGTCTATTGCTATAGATGTTTGTGCTATATTAGGAAATATCTTGGATAACGCCATTGAAGAAGTTATACGAAATCAATCACAGTATCCTATTGATATTGTTTTTCGTTTTAAAAATAAGCAACTAGTATTTAAAGTAAGCAACCCAATTCAAAAAGCAAACATAGACATAAAATATGATGGCAGTATGCTTTCGGCAAAATCTCCAAAAAGAACTGGGATTGGTTTAAAGAGTGTAAATGATAGAATAATTAAATTAAACGGTTATTTAAATATTAGCACCGATTCAAATTTTTTTAACGTACTAATCATGATTCCTATCGTAGAATAGGTAAAATTGAGTTTAAGATATAAATTTCACATCAGTTCTAAAAATCGTCAATCTATTTGGAATCAGCGTATTCTCAACCCATTGACGACAACAAATGAGATCACTTTTATGAGCACCAAAATCAATCGCAATTGCTCATAAGAAGTATTCAATATTGACAAGACGTTTAAAACGGATAGCTGATAAGAAGTTACTCACTTCATAATTATAATTCCTAGTATAACATAGTGATGTTTCGGAAAAAGTCTAATGAAAACATATTCAACTCCAGAAATCTTTTCTTTATACACTTAATCTAGCAAACGCTTTATTTCAATGCACATTTCCTGTAAGTATGGTAAAATGAGAGTAATATCTAACGACAGGAGATGTCTATGACAACACAAAAAATTGCCGTGCTAGGACCTGGTTCGTGGGGGACGGCTCTCTCACAGGTGCTCAACGATAACGGCCATGAGATTCGGCTTTGGGGACATATGCAGGCTCAGATTGATGAGATTAACAATAACCATACCAATAGTCACTATTTCAAGGACATTGTACTAGATGAGAAAATCGAGGCAACCACTGATCTCAAAGAAGCCTTAGACGGTGTTGATGCGGTGCTCTTCGTAGTCCCAACCAAAGTGACTCGTCTGGTAGCTAAGCAGGTGGCTGAAACTCTAGATCACAAAGTAGTCGTCATGCATGCGTCAAAAGGATTGGAACCAGAGACTCATGAACGCCTTTCAACCATCCTCGAAGAAGAAATTCCAGCTGACTTACGTAGCGAAATCGTTGTCGTGTCTGGTCCCAGCCATGCGGAAGAAACGATCGTCCGCGACTTGACCCTTATCACCGCGGCATCAAAAGACGAAGAGACTGCTAAGTATGTCCAAGGCCTCTTTAGCAATCACTACTTCCGCCTCTATACCAATAAAGATATCATCGGTGTCGAAACAGCTGGTGCTCTCAAAAACATTATCGCTGTTGGTGCTGGTGCTCTTCACGGTCTCGGGTATGGTGACAATGCCAAGGCTGCCATCATCGCTCGCGGTCTAGCTGAGATTACCCGTCTTGGTGTCAAAATGGGAGCTAATCCCTTGACTTACAGCGGCTTGTCTGGCGTTGGTGATCTTATCGTAACAGGAACCTCGATTCACTCACGCAACTGGCGGGCAGGTGATGCTCTGGGACGCGGTGAGAAGCTAGAAGATATCGAAGCCAATATGGGCATGGTCATCGAGGGGATTTCAACCACCAAAGTCGCTTACGAACTAGCCCAAGAACTCAATGTTTACATGCCAATTACTCAGGCGATATATAGTGTCATCTACGAAGGCAAGGACATTAAAGAGGCCATTTTATCCACTATGACTGGCCAACTTAAGACTGAAGATGAATTTTAGAGGAAAATACTATGCAAAAAAAAGTTAGAAAAGCCGTTATCCCTGCTGCGGGTCTAGGAACTCGCTTTCTTCCCGCAACTAAAGCATTAGCAAAAGAAATGCTTCCGATAGTGGATAAACCGACAATCCAGTTTATCGTTGAAGAAGCGCTCAAATCTGGTATCGAGGACATCTTAGTTGTCACTGGTAAATCAAAACGCTCAATCGAGGATCACTTCGACTCCAATTTTGAGTTAGAATACAATTTAGAGCAAAAAAAGAAGACAGAACTGTTAAAATTAGTTGACGAAACAACCGCGATCAACCTTCATTTTATCCGCCAAAGTCATCCTCGTGGCTTAGGAGACGCGGTGCTCCAAGCGAAGGCTTTTGTCGGCAACGAACCATTCGTAGTCATGCTGGGCGATGATCTCATGAATATCAACGGTGAGGGCGATCTGCTGACGAAACAATTAATCGAAGATTTTGACCGTACACATGCGTCAACGATTGCGGTCATGCAAGTTCCTCACGAAGAAGTATCAAGCTACGGTGTGATTGCACCGATTGGTGAAGGGGATCATGGTCTTTACTCTGTTGAAACTTTCGTAGAAAAGCCCAATCCTGAAGATGCGCCTTCAGATCTTGCCATCATCGGTCGTTACCTGCTAACGCCTGAGATTTTCAATATTTTAGAAACTCAAAAGCCAGGAGCGGGTAACGAAATTCAGCTAACAGATGCTATCGATACTCTCAACAAAACCCAGCGCGTCTTTGCCCGCAAATTTGAAGGCAACCGTTACGATGTCGGTGATAAGTACGGCTACATGAAGACCTCAATTGAATACGGTCTCAAACACCCACAAGTCGCAGGTGATCTTCGTCGTTATATCATCCAACTCGGAAAAGAATTAGAAGGAGCATCTCCTAAGTCAGCTAAATCTGATGCAGAATAATGTTACTCAAAAAGCCTTAGATCACCCTTTCTAGTGGTCTAAGGCTTTTTAGTTTGAAGAAGAATAATAGATACTTTGCAATTTTTTGAAAGAATACTATTTGAAAAAGCGAACGATGAGCAGAAAAAGCAAGTCTGAACGAAAATATGATGTGTGAATACAAGTATTAAAATATTCGAAAGCAAATCATTCCTATCAGAAGCACCAGATAAGCCATCAAAGCCAGATAGCGTTTGGCAGAGGAAAAGATCCCTTCTTCACCCCTAATCGGAATAAAGACAACAGCAAGAGCACCACCGATAGCACCGCCGATATGCCCTGCATTTCCAATACCAGGAGTAATCAAGCCAAAAATCAAATTAAAGACCAGAAGGCCCATGTAGCTCTGACCTAGTGCTCTGATATAAGGACTTCGCGCAATATAGCGGAGCATAGCAAGCGAGGCAAAGAGGCCAAAAATCGAAGTTGAGGCTCCTGCTGATACCGTATCAGGCGTTAAAAACATACCGAGAGCATTACCCATGATACCTGATAAAAGGTAAAAGAGAGCAAATTTCAAAGAGCCAAAAAGGCCTTCCAACTGCTGTCCCAAAAAGTAGATCGAGAGGCTGTTCAATAAAATATGTTGCCAGCCAATATGAACAAAGATCGGTGTGACCAAGCGCCACAATTGACTAGGATCTTGCTCAATGGCACGGCCATACATGCCTCCAAAGTCAAAAATACTTTGGGCAGAGGTTGCCCAGCCAAATCGTAAGACCTGCATGGCCAGAAAAACAAGCCAAGTAATGGCCAATATTCCTGTAGTCACTGGATAGCGTCTGCTAAATGTTTGATTCATAGATGACCTCCTGAACGGGTATATCATGAGGCTCTGCCTCAAATGCTTGCTGTTGAAATGCATAACAAAGACTGATCGTCCGCCCCTTGAAATCTAGCAGATAGCGATCATAATAGCCTCCGCCATAACCAATCCGATAGCCCTCCTTATTCCAGATTAGACCTGGTACTAACATCAAGTCAATCACTTCCTTATCAACGGTCAAGTCACTGATTGGCTCGCGCACCCCAAAGCTAGATACTTGTAAAGCATCAGGATCATAGGTGACAAAATCCATCCGACCCTGACCATAAGTTTTCGGTACCAAGACCTGCTTGCCATCTGCCTGAGCCTGCTGGATAATCACTGATGTATCAAACTCAAAAGGCATCGCTAAAAAGAGGGCCAAAATTTGGCTCTGCTGATAGACCTTGCTAGCAAGGAAGGCTGATGTCAGGCGATGATCCTTGAGCTGTTTTTCTGCAGGTGATAATGCCTTGAGCTGATGCAAGGTCTGCTGACGTAAGATTTTTTTCATAAAACTCCTTTTACCTCACTTGATGTTTCTTACGATAATCTGCTGGTGAGATACCGACTATTTTACGGAAGATTTTATAAAAGTATGAAGGGTTTTCGTAGCCGACTTTAATGGCAATCTTCTCAATTGAAGCACTGGTCAGAGTCAGAAATTCCGCAGCAACATTGACGCGCTGAAGGTGAACCAGCTTGATAAAAGAGCGACCAGTTTGCTTTTTGAGATAGGTTGATAAATAATTTGGGTTAAAGCCAAATTCCTGTCCCATCTCTTCCAAAGTTGCGGTGGCGTAATTTTTCTCGATATAAAGAAGGAGGGAGAGCAGGGTATTTGACGATTTGGCATTCTTTTGAGTTTCTCCGCCACTATAGCTATTCAAGCGAATCAGGCGGGCAAAAAGCGTCAGCAAGGCCAGACGAATAATTTGATTGCTTTGAATATCGCTGTCATAGTACTCCTCGATAATATCTAGCACTGTTGACTGGATTTTTGCATTATTAGAGGTTTTAAAAATAGTGTAGGTTCCAGATGTCTCTCCCTCAGACGGGGCAAAAAAGAGCATATCAGAGAGGTTGGTGGCAGATCCCTGACGCATGAAGTCTAGATCATTAAGGGAGAAAGCCGTGCTTTTCATGGCAATATTGACGACCAAATCATCTGAGCTGATTTTGTGGTTGCGGTGGATAGTATTGGTGCCTACAATCAAGATGTCACCAGCTGAAAGCTCCAACTGCTCGTGCTCCATACCAATCATCGCTGTTCCTTTTAGCACAACAATCATCTCCACATAATTGTGAATGTGAAAAGGAACCTCAGAGTCAATCGGATTGACCGAAATAGCAATGGGCTGGGGATTGACATAAAGGTCATCGCTCAGCGTATTAAAAAACTCGTAGACCGGCTCCTTTCCCACATACTGAACAGGAATCGCTCGAAATTTGGAATTGAGTTCTTCCCAATCATAACTCAAACGATCCTTTTCTAAAAATGCGATTAGATTCTCTGTCATTTTGTCACCAAACCTCCTTATCGTGCCATTTTCTTCCCATCTTGTGTTCTACCACTGCTTTTCTATTGTTCTGTCACCCTCATCATTCTCATGTCTTTTATATCATACCGCAATTCTTTGTAAAAAGCGAGTTTTCATCTACGAAATGAACACACCTTCTCTTTTTTTTCGCCCTAGATATTGACACTCTTTGGGCTTAAAATAGAAGTATCGATAAACTGGAGGTCATTATGGTCAATTTACGACAAAAACCCTATCACTTAACAGACAATCAAATCCATTTTCTAAAAAACACTCTTGAAAACATGACAACTGCTGAAAAAGTTGGACAGCTTTTCTTTGTTATCGGGCAGGATGAGCCTCAAGTCAACTTGGCAGACTTTATTAAGACCTACAAGCCAGGTGGCATGATGTACCGCCCTGGCCCTGCCGATAAATTGCGGAAGCAGATTGAGAAAATTCAATCTGTCAGCAAGTACCCGCTCTTCTTAGCTGCCAATTTAGAATCTGGCGGCAACGGTATCATCGCTGAGGGAACTTGGGTTGGAAACCCGCTCCAGATTGCAGCGACTGATGATCCAAACGCTGCTTACCAACTCGGTCGCATCTCAGCTTATGAAGCCAACCAAGTGGGCTGTAACATGTCCTTTGCGCCAATTGTAGATATCGACCTCAACTTCCGCAACCCGATCACCAATACACGGACCTATGGCAGTGACAAAGACCGTGTTCTTGCCATGAGTCAAGCTCAGATAAAAGGTTTCGAAGAAAACCACATTATCCCAGTTATCAAGCATTTTCCTGGTGACGGGGTGGATGAGCGCGACCAGCATTTGTTATCGTCCATCAATAGTCTTTCTGCCAACGAGTGGATGGAAAGTTTTGGCCACATTTACAAAACGCTGATCGACCAAGGCATACCTAGTGTCATGATTGGCCACATCTTCCAGCCAGCTTGGGAGCGCAAGCTTCAACCTAGCATTGCAGAGAAGGACTTGCGCCCAGCTTCTGCATCCCCGCTCTTGATCAATGGACTTTTGCGTCAGACCTTAGGCTTTGAGGGCTTGGCCATTACAGATGCAACAGCTATGATTGGCTACAATGTTATCTTGCCACGCGCAGAGCTTCTCGTTGAAACGATCAACGCTGGGATTGACATGATTTTGTTCAACAAAAACATCGATGAGGATTATGCCGCAGTGACCACAGCGGTGGAAAATGGCCAGATTACAGCTGAGCGGCTGGATGAAGCCGTCACTCGAATTTTAGCGACTAAACTGGCGCAGGGGCTTGTTAACGAGACGGGTGCTTACAGCTATCCGCTCCCTGAGCAAGTCACTCTAAAACCTGAGGAACATCTAGCCTTAACAGCGGAGATTGCTGATCAAGCGGTTACTTTAGTGAAAGACCGTGACCAACTTCTGCCCCTGACTCCTGAGAAATACCCCCGTATTCGCTTAGTTGTTCTGGGCGATACTGACAGCGGCGGCTTTAAAGAAGGGGGCAAAGTCACAGCCCTCTTCAAAGAGGGCTTAGAAGCGCAAGGATTTGAGGTTTCGCTTTACGGTGAAAAAGGGCTTGATTTCCATGAGATTTTTGAAGAGGGCATCGCTGAGCATAAGGAAAAATTTGACCTTGCCCTTTATGTCGCTAATGTGGAAACAGCCAGCAACCAAACAACCACGCGCATCAACTGGATTCAGCTCATGGCTGCTAACGCGCCGTGGTTTATGCAGGATATTCCGACAGTCTTTGTTTCTACTGCTAATCCTTACCATCTCTTTGACGTGCCTTACATCTCGACCTTTGTCAACAGCTATACGGGCAATCCTAGCACTGTCAAGGCAACGCTTGATAAGCTGACTGGCCAATCTGAGTTTAAGGGCATTAGCCCAGTTGATCCTTTCTGCGGTGATTTCTCGGCTAAGTTGTAAGTCAATAGGATTCTCATTTGTAAAAAATAGGACGCTATTAACCAACTTATTATCTCAGCGCTGTTGGCCTACTTAGAACAAACAGAGCCTCCGTTTATAACCCAGACACTGTCAAAACACATTTTCAGCTTATTAGTGAGTTGACAATCAAGCAGCTATCGCATCGTTTGATTTGACTTTCAAAAAGGAGATTTTCATGAATATTTCTAGCATTAGCATTAACCACCTCACCGAACCTCTCGGCTTTGAATACCAGAGCCTCCACATCAGTTTTAAAGTTGAAGCTGAGAGCTTTCTTGAGGTGCAAAAACAGGTCGTAATCGCAATTAACGACAGTGGCGAGCCTATTTACCAATCTGACTTTATCCCTTACGACACCAACGCCTTTGACCTTGACTTGGATTTGTTGCCGCGCACGCGCTACCAAGTCACCGTTAATCTCAAGACAGGAGACGGCGCGATCATCTCTGGACAGACTTTCTTTGAGACAGGTAAATGCCATGAAGCATTCACCGCCAACTGGATTGCTAATAAAGATAAGTCCCTAGCTAATACGCTTTTTCGCTCTGCCATTACCATTGACAAAGAAGTCGTCAAGGCTCGCCTTTACATGGCTGCGCTCGGTGTTTACGAGACTTCTATTGACGGACAAAAGGTGGGTGATGAATTTTTAGCACCGGGCTTTACCGCCTACGACAAATGGGTACAGGTGCAGACTTACGATATCACAGCTTCCCTAAGTTTAGGGAAGCACGAACTTCTGATCTCTACAGCCGATGGTTGGTACAAGGGCAAAATGGGCTTTGAAGATGGTGGAAAGGCTAATATCTACGGGGATCAACATCGAGCGATCGCAGAGTATCACATCACCTACGCTGACGGTAGCGGGGAGGTCTTTGTCACAGACGAGTCTTGGGAAACCACCGTTGGTCAAGTCACAGCCTCTAGCATTTACTACGGAGAGGACCTGGATGCCACTCTTGACATCTCTGGTTGGGGGCCCGTTATTGTCCTAGACGAAGATAAGACTGTGCTTCAGGATCGTCTCAGCCCACCGCTTCGCATTCAGGAACGTCTTGATGTTCAGAAAATAATTAAAACACCTGCTGGTGAAACTGTTCTTGACTTCGGACAAAACCAAGCTGGTATCCTAGAATTTTACAACCGTGAACCAAAAGGCACAAAACTGACTTTCCAAATGGGCGAAATTCTCCAAGAAGGCAATTTTTACCGTGATAACCTCCGCCATGCCCGTGCTGCTTTTGAGTACATCTCAGATGGTGAGGAAAAATGGGTGCGCCCAAGCTTCACCTACTACGGCTACCGTTATGTCAAAGTTGAAGGCAATCAGCAACCGATTCAAGCAGAGGACTTCAAGGCAGCTGTCATTTACTCCGACATGGCTGAAACAGGTCATATCCGTACGCAAAATGCTAAGGTTAATCGTCTTTTTGACAATATCATCTGGGGACAAAAAAGCAATTTCTTCGACGTTCCGACCGACTGTCCACAGCGTGATGAGCGCTTGGGCTGGACTGGCGATGCCGATGTCTTCTCAAGCACTGCTGTCTTTAATATGAACAGTTATGCTTTCTTTCGCAAATGGCTCAAGGACGTAGCGATCGAGCAGCAAGCTAACGACGGTCGCGTTCCTCACTATGCGCCAGCAATTGGCGATACTGGTGGCGGAGCTGCTGTTTGGGGCGATGCGACAACCGTTGTCCCTTGGACTCTCTACAAGACCTACGGGGACGCTAGTATTCTCCGTGAGCATTTTGACAATATGAAGGCTTGGGTGGACTGGATTGGCAACCACACCGACAAGGAAAACCTCTGGATCGGCCAGTTTCAATTTGGGGATTGGTTAGCTCTAGATGGTGAGAACCCTGCTCTACCAACGGGTAAGACTGACGAAGACTTTATCGCTTCTGTTTATTATTACTACTCAGCGACCATTGTTGCAAATGCTGCCGAATTGATCGGTAAAGATACGGACGCTAAAGGCTACCGCCAATTGGCTGATCAGATCTTAGCAGCCATTCGCGCCGAATTTATCACAAAAACAGGACGCATGGCGATTGATACGCAGACGGCCTACGCCTTAGCTCTGCAATTCAACCTCGTTCCAGATGACCAATTAGAGCGTGTAGCAACTGACTTAGTTGCTCGTCTAAAAAAAGACGATGACCACCTCAAAACTGGTTTTGTTGGCACACCATTTATCAATCAAGTCCTTTCGCAACACGGCTACCACAAGTTGGCCACCAAGATCTTCCTTCTAGAGGATCTGCCAAGCTGGCTTTACGCTGTCAACATGGACGCAACAACCGTCTGGGAGCGCTGGAATTCTGTCATGCCTGACGGCCTCATGAACCCAGAAGGGATGAACTCGCTCAACCACTACTCTATTGGTGCCATTATGGACTGGGCTTACCGCTACATTCTCGGGCTTCGCCATCAAGAAAACGGTTATCAAAAACTGACCTTTGCACCAGAATTTGACTACCGTTTGAATGCGGTCGAAGGCTGCTTTGATAGTGTCTACGGTCCTGTCGAGGTCAGCTACCAGATTGAGGCAGACGAGAATCATCGTATCCAACTTCGCTTGACCGTCCCATTTGGTATGACTGTTGCTGTCAACTTACCACGCTCTGAAGGGCAAGCAGTCCTAATCAACAATCAAAGCCAGACTGGCGGCCAGTTTGAGGTGACAGCAGGCGTCTATGACATCAGCTATATTCCAAGTCAAGACTATGTCGAGCGCTATACAGCAGATACGCCAGCGGAGGTGATTATGGCCAATGAGGAATTGGTGGCCAAGATCGATGCCATTGATCCAGTCCTAGACTTCTTCCGAAAAGACCCAGGTGCTATCCACAGCGGACTTGGAAAAATGTCTCTCGCTAAACTCAATCTGCTTCTGCCATTTATCAAAATTTCAGATGAAAATCTAGCAAAAGTTGAACAGCTCTTGACAGAGACAGCTATCCTCAGCCAACGTTAGCCGCAGAATAAGACTTTACATACACCAACCGCTTTTTGCTGGAAAATGAGCAAATTAAACATGATATGATCATCTGAATATCAAAGAAGTTCGTTTGTATGCTTTTTGTTCGCAAACTACTGTCTAATCTTATTTTTCAGTGCCTACTTTTTAGCCGGTTGGCCATTTCCTAAAATTAGAAAGGAGTTCCGATGATGATTAAAGGAGCCTTATTTGACCTTGACGGGGTTATCGCAGATACATCTGTCTACCATTTTCAGGCTTGGAGAGACTTGGTAGCCAAGCATTTCAACGCCACTCTTCCAGACGACTTAGAGGCCAAGACTAAGGGGGTGAGCCGCGGAGATTCGCTGCGTGTTATCTTGGATTATCTAGGTGAGACTGTCGATCAGGTCACCTTTGAGGCTTTGGCAGATGAGAAAAATACAGCCTATATCAAACTATTAGACGACTTAAGGCCTGCGAATATCTTGCCAGGTATCACTGATTTTATCGCAAACTTAAAAGCTCAAAACATCAAGCTAGCCCTTGCCTCAGCCAGCCTCAACGGTCCTTACATCCTCGAAAAACTAGCATTATCAGATGCCTTTGATGCGGTCGCTAACCCTGCCGAAGTGACAAGCGGCAAGCCTGCTCCTGATATCTTTATCGCAGCAGCCCAAGCACTGAACCTAGAGCCGCAAGACTGCATCGGAGTGGAAGATGCCATTGCTGGTGTCACAGCCATCAATGCCTCTGGCGCTTTCTCAGTCGCTGTTGGCGATGCTAGTGATCTCTCTCACGCTAAACTCCATTTTCCATCAACCGCAGAACTCAACCTTGCTACAATCCAGAAAGCTTTTGAGGTAGCCAGATGACAGTGACACATTATCAAAATCCGATTTTACGCGGCATGTATCCTGACCCATCCATCGTGCGGGTCGAGGACACCTATTATTTGGTCAATTCAACATTTGAGTATTACCCCGGTATTGCGATTTCTAAAAGCAAGGATTTGCTGAATTGGGAGAAAATGCCCAGCGTTGCAGTTGAGCACAGTCAAGCTGATCTGAGACAGTCCAAATCCAACGAAGGGATCTTCGCGGTCTGCATTCGCTACCACGACGAACATTTCTATGTCATCACGACTAACTTTGCCGAATGGAAGAACTTTATCATCCGTGGCAAACTGGATAAGACTGGCAACCAAATCATCTGGGAAAAAGACCGTGTCGAAGTTGACTTTGCAGGAATTGACCCTGACCTCTACTTTGAAGACGGACGCACCTATGTGCAGTTTACAGGTTATTTGGAAAGTGGTCAAAAAGCTCTCCAGCAGATTGAAATCAATCTGGAAACTGGTAAAATTCTCCGCGGACCGAAAGTTTTGACGCTTGGAACAGGTGGTCGCGATGTGGAAGGCCCACATATCCTCAAGCGCAATAACTATTATTACCTCTTGGCTGCTGAGGGTGGGACTGGCATGGGACATATGATTACCATGTTCCGAAGCAAGAACCTCTGGGGACCTTATGATGAAGCGGCACCCGAAAATCCACTCTTTACCAATCGCGACCGTGCAAATCAGGCTTTGCAAAATATCGGCCACGCTGACCTTTTCCAAGATACTGCTGGCAATTGGTGGTTGACCTGTTTGGGAACGCGCCCAGCCTCTGTTGGCTTTGTTAACTTCACTAATATCGGCCGTGAGACCCTGCTCTATCCCGTCGATTGGTCTGGCGACTGGCCGATTATCAATAAGGGCCTGCCAAGCCTTGAAGTTGATTTGACAGGCTTTCCAGAGCATGCTAAAACACTGACCGCACCGCAAAACATCGCACCATTTATCGATACCTTTGATACCGATACTTTGCACCCTGAGTGGGTCAGCCTGCGTGATAGTCTGGCTGATCGTTTGACGCTTGGAGGCGGCAAACTCAGCCTCACAGGTTTTACAGCTAGGCTCGATCAGCTGACCAATCCGTCCTTCTTGGCCCTTCGTCAAACAGAGCACGAAGAGCATTTTACCGTTGAGCTTGATACAGAAAGCTCTGCAACCAATGCAGGTAGCTTTGGGCTTGCTGTCATCATCAACTCAGACCACTATGCTAGCTTAACTATCAAAGCAAATTCACAAACTGGCTATGACCTCATCAAGCAAGTTCGGGTTCTGGATTTGGAGATTGAGACGATTATCGGTCACAGTAGTGATCTACCAACTTCTTTTTCGCTTGAAAATACCGTGGCAAGCAAAACCTTCGTAGCAAACTTCGCTGACGGCAGTAATATTGACTTTGATGTCCATGCCATGCATTTTTCAAACGAAGCTATAGCAGCTCTCAACACCGGCGACTTCTACGGCATTTACGTCCTTGATGATGCCGTCATGACGATTAGTCAGGCAAGGCGGACTCCTATCTAAACGTAAACACATAAATCATCCACCAAGTCATTCACTTGAAGGAGAGACACATGCAAATTTCACCGAACAAAACCTATTTTGAACAAGACGGAAAGCCGTATTTTTACTTGGCAGATACTTGCTGGTCAGCTTTTACCAATATCTCAGAAGCTGACTGGTCTTACTATTTAGACTTTCGTAAGGCACAAGGTTTCAACACTATTCAGGTCAATCTACTTTGGCAGTGGGACGCTAGCACACCAGCCTTTCACATCATGCCTTATGCGCAAAGTGAGAATGGCGCTTTTAACTTTAACCAGCCTAATCCTGAATATTTTGATCGCGTCTATCGCATGATGAAAGTAGCACGAGACAAGGAGATGACCATCGGACTCGTTTTGCTCTGGGTCAACTATCTCCCTGATACCTGGGCGCAAGGCATAACTGATCTCAACACATTTCCACTTGATATGGTTGAGACTTACATCGAGGAAGTTGTTCGTCGCTATGATGCATTTTCACCGATTTATATCGTCTCTGGTGATACTGATTTCCCTAATGATACTGTGACGGAATACTTCACTCGCGCCCTCAAGCGGTTGAAAGAACTATCACCAAATGCCCTGACCACGCTGCATCTTTGCGGCCCAGATTCCAATATTCCTGATAGCATCATGAACAATCCAAATTTGGATTTCTACACCTTCCAATCTGGACACGATGTTAATTCACCTCAGATTATTCATCATTTAACCACACGGTTTCGGGAAAAAGTGACGAGACCTCTCCTGAATGCTGAACCATGTTATGAAATGATGGGGTATGGTCCCATGTTTTATGGACGTTTCGATCGCTTTGATGTCAGACGAGCAGCATGGCAGAGCGTCCTGTCAGGCGCCAATGCTGGTATGACTTACGGAGCCCACGGCATCTGGTCCTGGTATGAGCCGAACTTACCCAATGACACCAAAGCCTACCCCATTTTTGATCGCCCCTATCCTTGGCGTGAAGCCCTAAAATTTGAAGGAGCAAATGACTACGCTTTTCTAAAACGCTTTATGGAGGCGCATGACTTTCATACCCTAAAACCCTGTCGTGAAAAAATCACTAACACAGAGTCACCAGAGATTGCCGCTGCAGAAAATGAAGCTTATCTCCTCGTCTATCTGCCGTACAATACCGTGCTAACGATTAGTGAAAACCTAGCTGACTGCCAAGCCTACTATTTGGATTTGAACAGTAAAAACCAAGTGACTGCTCAACTAAACTGGCTGAAGACTGACAAGCTCACCCAAGTACCGATGCATCCCTATATTCAGGACGCTCTCTTAGTAATCAACAAAAGAGCCTGAGCATCAAGTGCTACTAGGTTTCACTCCCTCAAAAATTCTTTCTAATTGGTTAGAATTGATTCCTCTACTTTTTATCAATAATTTACTGAGCAAAAGCGTTTTGACTTTTACCCAGACACTATCTGTTTAACACACTTTTAATTCAAACTAAAAACAAGCATGAAGTCTTTGACAGAATCATTCCATGCTTGTTTTTCATTTTTATCTATTTATGAGATACTATGTTCTCATCTGTTACTTTATAAAAGGTTAGATAGCAATCTCTCTAGTCAATTTATTACCTGAGATAGTGATTGTCGCTTGGTCTGTCACTTTTTTGACAATGGCAAGGGCATGGCCGTTGAAGGTTTTGGTCTGGCTAGATTGGTAGTGATAGAGCGGCTTCGGATCGCCACTACCAAAGCCCAGAATTTCTGCGCCTTCAGCGGCAATGGTCAACTCCATATCCTCGTCGCCAATCGTTTGACCATTAGCATCTGTCAGAGTGACATCAATATAGCAAAGCTCTTCTCCTTGATATGACAATTCGGCATTTAAGAGCTTGGCACTCGTGTCAGCTGTTGTTAAAGTGGACTCTGACAGGATTTCGCCATCTTGATAAGCCACTGCTCTCAATTCTCCCGGCTGGTAGGTTGTCTCAAAGCGTACCATACAGCCCAGTTCTTCACCGACTACTTTGCGCTCAAGCAAAGCACTATCCAAGTAAAGCGCCACTTCATCGCCTGGCGCATAGACTTCAACCACAACTGGTTGACCTTCTAGGCCATCCCAAGTCCAAGAATGCGTCGCATCTGACAAGACCCAAGGCGTCTTAATCAAGGTTTTGCCATAGTGATGAGGATTTTGAACAGCGATATAAGGCTCCTTACGACGACCAAAGACAATTTCGCGGTAGTAAGATTGCGGACGACGGAAGCCTGTGATGTCAATATCTCCCGCATAGGCCAGTTGGCAAGGGAATTGCGCCCCAAAACCACCCTCACCAAAAGCATAGGCCGGCACACCGACACCTGCTTCTCCGATATAATCCCAACCTGTCCAAGTAAAGTCACCAATCACGCTCGGCAATTTCTCCACCAAAGACCAATTTCGGGCAATGGCAGGCGGATAGGTCTCACTTCCCACCATGACACGATTAGGATAAACTTTGGCATCACGCTCATAACGCGCTGTCATGTAGTTATAACCAGCAATATCAGTAGAGGCTGTCGCATATTCCAAGCGTTTACTGATGGCTGGATGAGCCACGATGTGATCCATATTGGCATCTAGCATGGTCATGAAATCATTGACATTCCCGTCAATTTCAATTCCTTCTGCTGCCTTTTGAGCCATGACATCTCCCATGATTTGCCCCATGCTATCGCCAGCAGCAAAAACACCGTTAATACCAGCTAAGGTTGGACGCGTGTTATCCAAGGCTTTGATGTGGTCGTTTATTTCCTTAGCCAGACGGCTTCCGTGCGCTGTACCGATTTCAGGGATTTCATTGCCAATCGAATAGAGAATCACACTTGGATGGTTAAAATCAGTCAAAACCATAGCAGTCACATCATCTCGCCACTGCTCTTCAAAAACCAAACTATAATCAAAATCACTCTTGAAGCGGGTCCACATGTCAAAGGTTTCGTCCATGACATAAAGCCCAAGCTCATCGCAGGCTTTAAGAAGAACTGGAGCTGCAGGGTGGTGGGACATACGAATGGCATTAAAACCAGCTTCTTTCAAGATAGCCACCTGACGACGATGAGCATCTAGATAGGTCGCTGCCCCCAGCAAGCCACTGTCATGGTGAATACAGGCTCCACGCAACTTCACAGTTTCCCCATTGATACGCAAGCCTCGTTTGCTATCAACAGTAAGGGTGCGAATGCCAAAGCGATTTTCTTCGCTATCAACACATTTTCCATCAATCCAGAGACGATTTTCAATCGTATAGAGGTAGGGCGTCTCGGCCGACCAAACTTTTACATCTGAGAGTACATAGCGTTGGGTAAAGTCTGCCCTATCACCTGTCTTGACAAAGTAAGGCCGGCGATCTTCGAGCACTATTTGACCATCTTCATCCTTAATCACTGTCTCAAGCGTCAGATGTTGCGCTTTAGCGGTTTCATTTTCCACAGGAACAGTGACTTCAATGTAAGCGTCCGATCCCGTCAACTCCACTGTTTTGATTTGACTGCCACGCTCAGCGATGTGTAAAAAATCGCCGCTCAAAAGGTAGACATCACGGTAGAGACCGCTGCCTGAGTACCAACGGCTGTTGCTCATAGCACCATTACGGATCTGCACACGGATTTCATTGTCCCCCTCGTGTAAGAAATCATTGAGATCCACTGTAAAGCCTGTATAGCCAAAATGGTGTTTGCCAGCTAACTGTTCATTGACATAGACAAAAGTGTTCATGTAGGAACCCTCAAACTTAAGCATGAGCCGCTGCTCTAACCCTTTTTGAGAAACGTACAACATCTTGCGATAAACATAGTTAGCCCCATCACGAAAACCTGTATTGCCACCATTGACACTGTCCGCATGTGGCTCAAGCGCAAGCATAGCGTCGTGCGGAAGAGTCACTTCCTGCGCGTGCTCTGGGACATCCCAAACAAGAGCGAAAGAATCACCGTCTTTCCAAAAAGACCAGTCCGCATTAAACAAAGTGTGTTTCATCGGTATTCTCCATTTCGTAAAAATATAGGATTGTAAACGGATGCGGCTTATCCGAAAAAGAAGACTCGGTAGACCAAAAGTTGAACCGAGTCGTTGCCGCTATATGCTGTTTTCATTGGTCAAGATCTATAGTCACTTTTCAAAAAATTGACTAGACTTCACCTGAAACAAGGACTACAGGTTCTTATTTCATTTCTAGTTTCATTATACGAAGTTTGACAGTCAGTGTCTATCGCTAAATGCCAGTTTCACTGTGTCCATTTCCCAGCTCTTATCATAGTAGGGGAAACAGCCAAGAACCTCTGTTGCATGATTCTAAAAGGTCAACTAGATAGACATTTCGTTTAAAAATCCTATGCCATGAACCAGCTTATAGTCATTGAGTCACCCGATTTAACCAGTTGATGTAGAGATCTAGCCACTGGGAAACCAAGGTACGATCATGATAAAACTGCGGCATCTGCTCACCTTGACACCCTCCAAAACCGTGTCCGCCTTCGGCAAAGACATGAACTTCTGTTGCTACCTCTTTTTCTTTAGCTATCTTAGCTAAGTCAAAAATATGTTGGGCAGGCACAACCTCGTCATCCAAAGCTGCACAGAGAAAGAGCGGCTGATCGCCTGATTGCAAATGGGTTCGCATATCGTATTGACGAGCAAAAGCACGCCCTTTTTCCTTATCATTATAGGTTTCTTCTCCTGCTAGAACCACCAAAATTTTATCGTCTTCCAGTGCAATGGCAGGGTAAATCAAGGCTAGTGCAGACAAATCCGCAGAAACCTGATCAATGGCATCTGCCTGATAATCTGGATAAGCAATCGCTTGGTTGCGCATTACAAAACCAGTCACCCCAGCTAGATTGCCTCCAGCTGAAAAACCAATCATGCTAATGTGATCAGGATTTATCCCATAGTCCTTAGCGTGAAAGCGCACAAAGCGTATCGCCCGCTGCGCATCCAAAAACATGATAGGAGCTTGATAAGGATAAGTCCGATACCAAAGAACAAAGGCTGAAATCCCTGCATCATTCAAATGCTCCGCAATGTGTTGCCCCTCTTCAATCATAGACTTGGTCAGGTAAGCACCGCCAGGACAGATGATGACCGCACGCTCTGCACCCTCTACCAGATAAGGCACAAGGAAAGGCTTGTCTTCATAGGTCATACCTGCTGGACCATGCTCGATTTCTTGTCGATAGACCATGGCCGCATTGCCAGACATGTCGCCAATCGTATCTGTTGACTTATCCCAGATACCTGGGTATTTTTCAAACATATCCTGAGCTGTGTATTCCTCATGAATGTCCATCCTATCGGTCTTACTACCACTGTGGTTTCCAGGGATTTGCTCACCCCAAATATAGAGTTTCTCTGTCATCTTCTAGCTTTCCTTTCCATATACCTTGTTGACTTCTTCGCGCATGAGAAAAATGCTGGCTTTCCCATGACGTATTCGGCAAAGTCCTTGCGCCCTTGGGTCCATCTCAATGTACTTGTGATTAAGCTTCTCATCAATGACAGCTGTTCCAGCAAAAATAGCATCCACCAAAAGAAGATAGTCGTCCAGATAAGACTTGGCGATTGGCGCGCCATTATGGTTTGGTAACAAATAATCATAATGCTCAGACAAGTCCTTGAGCAACTGGGTATTGGCCGCAAAATTTAAAAGACGTTCTCTCACATCGTAACGCTCAGCCATCTCAGGATTTCGCGAATTTTCATACAAGAGCACCTGAGCAGACTCCATCTCATCTCCACAAAAGAGCAGGCGATTTTTCCAATCGAGAAAGAAAAGACTGCTGTTGGAGTGAGCTGGTAGCGCATCAATGACCTCTACAGATCGTCCTCCAAGTTCAAGCACATCTCCACCCTTAATAAAAACTTTCTCATAATCTGGATAAGGAAGCTGAGAAATATCAAAGGGACCTGCACCCTCTCTCGTGACAGACAGCTCATCCAAGTGCCAATTAGGACTCAGCAAGACAGATGCCCATTCCCCATTGCCAGAAGCGTGGTCTGGGTGAAAATGCGTATTAGCTACAAGAATCGGCTTGTCGGTCAATCGCTCCACAAAAACGCGCAAGGTTCCCGTTCCATAGCCTGTATCCAGTAATAAAGCCTTCTCATTTCCCTCTAACAGGTAAATATTCTGCGAGCCACTCATAAACTGAATCACCCATGACTTAGGCGCAAATTCCCAAGCCACATAAGCACCAAAAACGTCAATAAGATTCATTTCCATAGCGTCCTCCATAGAAAAGGCAGACTATCGCAGTCCACCCTCTCCTTTATTCAAATTAGTTTGTATTATTTTCTTCCGAATGGTCACGAATCATTGATTTCATCAAAGCAATATCTTCATAATGTTTTTCAACAGGGTTGAAACGAAGACAGAAGAGCATGATAAGACCTGTCAAGATTGGGGCGCCAAAGCGCATGAAGTTTAAAACAAACATTGTCGCGTCATTTTGTTGACCTACAGCACCAGCCACATAGCCAACCAGACCGAGGACAAAAA
Organism: Streptococcus merionis DSM 19192; assembly: GCF_000380085.1. Lineage (GTDB taxonomy): Bacteria > Bacillota > Bacilli > Lactobacillales > Streptococcaceae > Streptococcus > Streptococcus merionis. The sequence continues at coordinate 61,980 of NZ_KB904556.1, read as the reverse complement.
GCGGAATTGAACTAGAACCCGTATTGCCAAGTTTTTGAGCAAAGCCCTTGATAGATGAAATGACACCATTAGCTGAGATACCTTCTGTGAACTGAATGTAGTCAATCGCATCATTAACCAAAACGTTCACCAAGGCATTTTGCATAGAAGCTAAAGCTGTTGCGATAAAAGTAAGCACACAGAGAAAAACAAAGTTACTACTACCGAAGAAAAAGAGAATGAGATAACAAATTGAAGATCCTACAACTGACGCTGTTAAGGCACGTTGACCTGTTTTAAAGACACGTAGGAAGATAGGCATAAGGACTGTCATTGACACTAAAGCTCCCATTGAAACGACAAGCATGTAAGTCTCAATCAAGTCAGGACGCGCCAAGTAATATAAAACATAATATACAGATGTCGCAAACATAAAACCGTAGCCAAGCGAAGCCATAGCCCAAATAATAATGAATGGCAAGAGTTCTTTGTGTTTGAGAATACGCTTCAAATCTTCAGTCAATGGACGATCTGGTAGTGGTTCAATATATTTTTCTTTAGCTGTAGCAAAGAGACCCCAGAAAGAAACACAGGCAAAAGCGCCCAAGATAAGCATGAGTGGTGTCCAGCCATTTTCAACACCAAAAAGATTGCCTAAGAAGTTCTTAATAGAGTTAGCATAAGATGAGCCAATCGTAAACATAATAGCTGTACTTCCTGCACCATACGTAATGATTTTATTACGAAGCGTATCATCTTTAACATGGGCTGGGAGAACTGACATTTGTGGCATCGTGTACATGGTCACCGTCATTTGGTATCCAATATAAACAAGTAGGAAGTACCACCAATTACCGTTACTACCAAAAGTCGGATGTTGCCATAAAAGAACTGCAAAAAGTGTCAATAAAATAGGTGCTGGAACGAAATAAGGACGATAACGACCCCAACGTGATTTGGTACGATCTGCAATAATTCCCATCATCGGATCATTGAACGCATCCCAAACAGTTGCAATCAGCATCAAGAGCGATACTGCTGTCGGTGCGATTCCCACTGTATCAGTCAAATGGACACTAATATAACTTGCAATAATAGCAGCAATCATCATAGCCGTACCATTAACTGATGTTGCATGGAAAAAGGCAAATTTCCAGTCCATCTTTTCTTGAGGTTGTTTATTTTCCATTGAATAAACTCCTTTGTGTTTTATTTACCTTCTTAGTTTATCCTAATGACAACGATTACACTATATCTAAATAAATTATCTTTTGTGGTCATTTCGTAGATTTCGGTTAAAAAAAGACAAATTACTAGATAGAAAGTGCCAGTATGAGAATTTATAACTCCAAATAATACTTGTTCGAACTCTGGCTAAGCAATCATAAGGTAATTTTATAGAGTAAAAACGAAGAGACCAGCTATAGCTCTCTTCGTTTCCTCAGTAATATCAATTGTTTACCAAAGTCCCTTTTCAGGCAAGGTCAATCGGAAGCGTTTCTCCAACCAAGTTTCTGCAAGGCCAAGCCACTCAGCAACATCTGGACGGATTTCAGTTTGATTACCAGACGAAACTTGTTTGGCGGTACTTAGACCATGCTGGCCCTCTTCAAAGATATGACTTTCAAATGGAACACCTGCATCTGCTAAAGCTGTGGTCATGCGTGTCGTGTGACCAACAGGGACTAATTTATCTGCTGCTGTTGCCCAGATAAAGACTGGCGGAACTTGATCGGTAACTAAACGCGCTGGACTCAGCTGTAATCGCTGATTATCCGTCGGATTTTGTGTTCCAAATAGCGCCAGATTCGACACATCAAATAGCTTCTTCTCCATTGGGCTATAAGTAGTATCCTTCATATACAAATAATCAGTAATTGGATAACCGGCAATCACTGCAGCAGGTCGTAATTGCTCAGGAGTGGCGCCAAGATAATCTGTCAAAACTGATTTATCATAATGCACCGCATATGTCAGGACATTGTTTCCACCCGCAGAAAATCCACAGAGGGCAATCCTGTCTACATCAACAAACCACTCCTTCGCATACTCACGAATATAGAGCATAGCAGCTCCAAGGTCACGAATCTGAGCAGGATAGAGACTATTCTCATTTTTTTCGAGCTCCGCCTTAGGATTCATCAATTGCTCAAAAGGCATATTAAAGACCGAATAACGTAGGACAAAAGCATGGTAGCCTTGGGCATTAAATTGTAAAGCGATCGGCTCTGCTTCTCTATCCGAGCATGTCAGATAGGCACCGCCTGGACAAATCAAAATAGCTGGTCGCTTTTGACCATTAAGCAGCTCAGGCGAATCGTCCAAGATATAGATCGTTAGAGTTACATCATCACGGTCAGGATATAACCTCACTTTATCAACTTTCATAAAGACATCTCCGTTCTGTTATTTTTCATTTACATTGTAAACCTTTTCAATAAAACAGCAAGTGTTAAATCACAGGTTCTAACTATCCAAATCACAGGTTCTGAAAAACCTCCCTACCTTAATATTGGTAGAGAGGGACACGCGTTTTAAAACAATTCCTTGTAAAAAGCAATGGTCTCATCAAGAGTTGGCATAAAGGGATTGCCTGGTGCACAAGCATCAATCAAGGCGTTCTGAGACAAGTATTCGAAGTCAAAGTCTTCTTCCTTGATATCTAGTTCTGTCAACTTCTTAGGAATCCCAACAGCCGCAGAGAGTTTTTCAATCTCAGCGATGGCATAGTCGGCACACGCTTCATCAGACTTACCGTCAGTGACAAGGCCTAGGGCTTTAGCGACATCGCGGAAAGCTGCTGGGACGCGCTTAGCATTTTCGCGCTCAATGATCGGCAAAAGCATGGCGCAGCAAACACCATGAGGGAGATGGTAGACCGCTCCTAGCTGATGAGCCATAGAGTGAACATAGCCGAGACCTGCATTGTTAAAGGCCATACCACCAAGGAAAATGGCATTGACCATAGCTTCACGAGCCTCAATGTCTTGGCCATTTGCTACCGCACGAGGCAAGAATTCCTTGATTAACTCAATGGCACCGATAGAGAGTTTCTTGGTCACACCATAAGCCCCAGGCGTAACCAGCGCTTCAATGGCGTGCGTCAAAGCATCCATACCCGTCGCAGCGGTCAAATCTGCTGGCTTAGAGAGCATGAGTTCGGGGTCGTTAACCGACATGATAGCCAAACTATTTTTATCCACCATGACCATCTTAACCTTGCGCTCTTCGTCCGTAATCACGTAGTTGATAGTGATTTCTGCTGAAGTACCAGCAGTTGTGTTAATCGCGACCACTGGTAGGCCCTTTTCCTTAGACTTATGCAGGCCTTCATAATCCTGCGGAGTGCCACCATTTGTTGCCATGATGGAAATACAGCTAGCCGCGTCCTGTGGTGAGCCTCCACCAACAGATAAGATAAAGTCACAGTTATTTTCCTTGAGGACAGCTAGGCCATCATAAACATTTTTACAAGATGGATTGGGATCCACATCTTCAAAGACCACATAGCTGATACCTGCGGCATCCAACGGTGCTGTTACTTTTGGCAAAATTCGCTCGAAGCGATGAAGTGATCTGTCACCAAGAGAGCCTTTTTAAAGCCCAATTCCTTGACGTGATCGCCAAATTCATTAATAACCCCTTTACCAATGAGGTTAACTGTCGGTACATAAAACACTGACATAATAGTTTTCTCCTTTATTAAAATATGAGACCGTGAAAAAGTGTAAAAAACTTTCAAATGTTACCTATCCTTTTAGAACGGTCTTTATGTAAACGTTTTTATAAAAATTTAAATCATTTTTCCTAAGCAATCAATTGATATGTTGATTTTTGTTATCTTTTTCACTTGAAATTCTATTTTTAAACTTGCGATAGTCGCAAGTTTAAACCTCCAAGAAACCCGGATGCGGTGTCACACCGAAAGCATCCGCTAATTCTTGTAACTGATGATCAGTAATGTCCTGCTTGATAACACCTCCTTGGGCGCTAACTTGTGAGAAAATCATGGCTGCTTTTTCAATAACTTCAACTAAACCATAAGTCTCATCCAGTGACACACCTGATGCAAATAGTCCATGGTGTGGCCAAATCACAGCTTGATATTCACCCATTTTTGCTGCGGTTGCCGCCCCAATTTCAGTCGTTCCTGGTGTCATGTAAGGAATCACACCGACACCTTCTGGGAAAACAACGAGAGACTCGGCCTGCATTTTCCAAAGCAAACGAGATAAATGGCGCTCATCTAACTCCTGCGTGAAAGTCAGAGCGATCACATTTGTCGGGTGACAATGAAAAACCACGCGCTGGTCAGGATTGACCTTGAGACGCTCGATATGGCTCATGAGATGACTCGGAAATTCAGAAGTTGGTTTGCCACCATCTTCAAAGCCCCAAAGCAAGTCCGCAGACCGACCATCCTCAGAGATACGCACCAAGCCAAGGTCAAGAGTCGGCTGGTTGAACACATTACGAAAGTAACGCCCTGTTCCTGTGGTCAAATAGTAATAACCCGCGATAGCACTGGCATCAAAGCCCAGCTCAAAACTACGAATAACTGCTGTATTGTCCTCGTAGCCTGCAACCTCTTCGTCCAGCACACGGACAGAGACATTGCCACCATTACGCTCATCCCAGTAGCGCTCATATGACTGACGGGTCACTTCACACATCTTTTGCACAATGGCTGAATCAACAAATTTTGTCATCATTTTTTCCTTTATTCTTTGTAAAACCTTGCTTGCTATACTTTTTTGTGAATAATCGTTTGTGAAAAGTATTAACGCTCAGTCAATACGTTTTCTTCATAAGCACGAACTTCTTTGAGCCAGTCTAAACCGACAGGAACACCGTTTTGCTCACAGAAATAGTTCCACACGTCACCATATGGGAAGTCTTTAAGCTCTTCCGTGTAGGCCAAACGGCTGGTGAAATCAAAGCTGTTTTCCATTTCTTTGAGCTGATCAGTTGGCTCGAGCATGGCTTTAAGTAGAGCCTTTTGCGTATTGCGCGTACCGATGACCCAAGCTGCTACACGATTGATGGTCGCATCAAAGAAATCCAAACCAATCGCTGTCTTCTCAAGAAGGTCGTTGCGAACAAGCTCCTTGGCAATGTCTTGCAACTCGTCATCCATAATCACGACATGATCAGAATCCCAGCGAACGGGACGAGAGACATGGAGCATGAGATTTTTCTTACTAAAGAGTGCGAGGGAGGACAGTTTATTCGAAATCACTTCTGTCGGATGGAAATGCCCTGCATCTAACAAAATCGCCTTATTGCGCGTCAATCCGTAGCCCATGTAAAACTCATGCGAACCAACCGTATAAGCTTCTGCACCAAGGCCAAAAAGTTTACTTTCCACTGTATCCACATTGTACTGTTCGTCAATTTCCTCTGCAAAAATCTCATCTAGGGATTCCATCAAGCGTTTACGAGGTGACAGACGGTCAATTGGATTATCCTTGAAGCCATCTGGCACCCAAAAATTAGTATAGCAAGTCTCGCCAAGTTCCTTACCGAAGTACTCCGCAATCTTACGGCTACGTTTTCCGTGCTCAATCCAATAATCACGAACAGCCTTATCAGGGTGAGAAAGTGTGAAGCCATCTTTCATCATCGGATGCGAAAAGAAAGTTGGATTAAAGTCCAAACCGAGCCCTTGTTCCTTAGCCCAAGTCACCCATTTTTCAAAGTGTTTCGGCTCAATCTGGTCAAGGTCAACAGCCTCATCCGTGTCCAGATAAATAGCATGAAGATTGAGCTTGTGCTTACCAGGAATCAGCGAGTAAGCTTTCTCCAAGTCTGCCCGCAGTTGGGCAGGTGTATGAGCCGCACCAGGGTAATTTCCAGTTGACATGATTCCACCAGTCAATTCGCCGTCCGGTGTCAAGAAGCCTTTCACATCGTCCCCTTGCCAGCAGTGCATGGAAATCTTCACCTGCTGCAGTTTTTGCAAGGCAGCCTCAGTATCGACACCGATTTCTGCATATTTTGCTTTGGCTAATTCGTAGCGCTCTGTGATAGTTGTCATAAATAGAATCCTTTCCTTTCATTAAACTGTTTTTTCCTGAAATGCAGCTAGATGCTCACGCGCAGCTATATCTTGAGGTTCATAACGGTCATAATCGAACTGTTTTTGCAACCAAGCTCGCGCTGCTTTTAAATCCTCAAACACTCCTTTAGCAATGAGCTGTACCATCAGATTTCCGATAGCCGTAGCTTCGCCAGGACCTGCGATGACTGGCTTTCCGATCACATCTGCTGTCAACTGGTTGAGCAATTTGACATTGGAGCCGCCGCCCACGATATGAAGAGCTTCAAGTGTTTTTCCAGTTAATTCCTGCATAACCTTACACTCATGAGCGTAGAGCAACGCTAGATTGGAATAGACACACATGGTCAACTCGCCGACCGTCTTGGGCACGATTTGCCCCATCTCACGACAGACTGACTGGATCTCAGCAATCATATCATCAGGCTTTGTAAAACGGTCATCGTTGAGATTGACATACTGAAGATACGGCTCGACCTTGTAGGCTTCTTGAGCCATTTCAGCATAGCTATATTTGTAATCCAGCATCCGCGCAATTTCCTGTACTGCCCACATACCCGTGATGTTTTTTAAGAATCGATAAGTCCCATAAGCCCCGCGTTCATTGGTGTAATTTTCCTCAAAAGCACTTGATGTTGCAATAGGAAGACGATTTTCCACGCCAATGAGCGACCAGGTACCGCTTGAGATATAGGCAGGCTGCTCTGCTGTTGACGGTACTCCTACAACCGCTGAAGCGGTATCGTGGGTTGCCACCGCAATGACCTGACACTCTGGCAAATCATAGGACGTTTGAAGTTCGTCTAGCAAGTCACCAATGACCTGCCCCGCTTGAATCACTGCTGGGAACTTCTCACGAGAAATGCCAATTGCCGCAAGCAAGTCTTCATCCAAATCAGCTGAGTTAACCTCCAAAAACTGGGTTGTTGACGCATTAGTTACTTCAAGTGTTTTCACACCAGTCAAACGGTAAGCTAGATAATCTGGCACCATCAAAATCTGGTCTGTTCTCTCTAGCAACTCACGATTCTCACGAAAGAGCTGATAAAGAGTGTTAAACTTGAGAAACTGAATCCCCGTCTTGGCATAGACGGTTTCGGCTGGAACTGCCTCAAAGAACTCTTCCATGACACCGTCTGTTCGCGCGTCTCGGTAAGCAACCGGCTGGGCTAAGAGGTTCCCCGACTTATCTAGCAAACAGTAATCCACCGCCCAAGTATCAATCCCTAACGTGCAATTGTCAACGCCAGCTGCCTTGACCTTGACAAGGCCTAGCAAAATTTCCTCAAAGAGGTAGTCAATATCCCAGCGGTAATGCCCATCAACAAAGGTCATTTCATTTTTGAAGCGGTGCACTTCCTGTAAATCTAGTTTTTTGGCATCATCTAGCCGAGCTAAAATCACGCGTCCGCTTGATGCGCCAATATCCACTGCCACATGATAGGTCATCTGCCACCTCCCCTATTTTTTTGTAATCGTTTTTACACTTCTATTTAACTACTTTTAATATTATGGTACAATGTCTAATATACGTTAAGATTGTATCAAATTTACAGGTGTTAAAAATAAAGCTGTCCCACAAAGGATTCTAGACTCAGTTGCACCCAAATAGCACATTTTTGTTTCAACAAAGACTGCCAGATAATTAGTCAAAAGCGGCCTAATTGTCATTCATTGACCCATAGGAGATTTCATGAACAACCTCGACCAACTTCTCTTTGCCCATACCGAACACGAGCGCGCCCAGCTTCAAAAGCACGACTTCATCGCTGATTTTCCAGAGCTCAAAACCTACTCAGGAAGCCAGATTCCTGTGATCAGCCAGCAAATCTTTGGCAATAATAAGGACGTCTACATTAGCAAGCACAGCCGTTTTGCTGCTTACCCGACCCACTCTCACCAATTTTTAGAGATCAATTACGTCTATCATGGAGAATGTCGGCAGACTATCAATGGCCACGACTATCATTTTCAAGCAGGAGATATTATTCTCATGGATAGTGAGAGTACCCAGTCGATTCAGGCTTTGGGCGAAGAAGATATCCTCATCAATATTCTCTTTCGCAATAAAGACATCTCGCTTGACTGGCTCAATCAACTCCAAAGCCACAACAGCGTGATCTACAACCTGCTTCTAAACGCGACCTTAGACCACAGGCAACAGGCTAATTTCGCTATTTTTCCCAAAGAAAAGACAGGTGCTGTCCTGCCTGTCCTTCATCAGCTCTTGACTGAATACTTTTTTCCAAATGACTTTTCTGATAAGATGATTGAACACTACCTCTCCATCCTCATGTATCATTTGGCACGCACACTCTCCCAAGTCAACCAAGAAGCCATCCTCGCCAAGTCAAACGATCCTTACGCTAAACTGTTAGACTTGATTGAACAAGAATTTGCAACCCTGACCCTCGCTCAGGCTGCTGACAAACTGAATTTTAACAAAAACTATCTCAGCAATCTCGTCAAAACACGCAGTGGCCAGACTTTCACCCAACTGCTTCACCAAAAACGCCTCTCCCATGCTAAGCTCCTCATCACTTCAACAGAGCTTCCGATTCAAGAAATCGCTCAGATGACAGGTTTTTCCAACCGTACTTTCTTCTACCAAAAATATCAAGAAACTTACGGTTGCAAACCTGCTGATAGCCGCAAAAAAACGCAATCAAAATAAACCAGCAAACAAAAAAACGAATGATAGGTAACCTTTGTATTACAAAGAATTGTGATCATTCGTTTTTGGTTTATTAGATTTTGACGAGGCTGGGACAAAAGTAGCTCCAACCTCCTGTATTTTTAGATTTACTAACAAGACGCAGTGGTTGGGAGTAAGACTTGTTGGCTATGCCAACTTAGTCTTACCCCTGCACAGGTCATTAGGCGCTTTAGCGCCAATGAGCCACTGCTGAGTGGGCTCTAATACGTTGATAAATCAACTTTTAGAACCCTACTCAACTGTGCGGAGGTGGGACGACAAAATCGAATTTCTGAGAAATTACCGATTTTTGTCCCACTCTCCCATCTTATCAGCGCTTTAAAGGCGCTAATTTCTTAGATAGTTTTCTTTTAAGCAGGCCTTGGTTGAAGAAGCGCACGCTTGACTGGCCTTGCAGCATTTCTGCATGACTGTCTAAACAAATCTGGCTTCCACTCGATAAATCGGTTGTCCTTTTTGGGAAAATTTTTCCTCATACTCAGTCATGACATTGCCTTCATAATCAGAATCATGCAGGTCTAGCCAGACCTGCTCTAAAATCATGCCATACTGCGAAAAGCTTGCTAGACTGTATTCAAAAAGGCCACGGTTGTCGGTCTTGAAATGTAGCTCTCCTTTTTCGGGCAGGATTTGCTGATAGGTTTCAAGGAAGGTCTTGTAAGTCAAGCGACGCTTAGCATGTTTTTTCTTGGGCCATGGATCTGAGAAATTAAGGTAAAGACGGTCAATCTCTGCCTCTGCAAAGTAGTTCGTCAGGCTTGATCCGTCCACGCGCAGCAATTTAACATTAGGCAGTCTTTGCGCTAGCACGCGATCCAAGGCGTAGCTCAAAACAGAAAGTTGAATATCAATGCCAATATAATTGATGTCTGGATTAGCTGCTGCCATGCCTGTCACAAAACGCCCTTTACCAGAGCCGACCTCAATGTGGATGGGCTTGTCGTTGCCAAAAACCTCATGCCACTTGCCCTTATAGTTTTCTGGGTCTAAAATCACATACTGAGGATTATTCTCCAGCATGCTTTCTGCGCCCTTGCGTTTTCTAACTCTCATACTTTCCTCTCAACTCACGGAAATGGCGCAGGGCATAAACTTCCTTATTGACATTTTCGATATTGTGGGTTTCAAAGCACTTATTGATCTGGTAGAGGTAGGACAGCTGTCCATACCACTCGACCTTGCTCAGCACTAAAGAATTATACTTATAACCATAGAAGGTCAACCACTCCTTCCAGTGGTGACGTGGAATATAATGACTAAGCATATGAGCCACATCAAACATACGATCCGTCAAATGCACCGTATCCCAGTCAGTCAGGTAAATCATACCAGATGACGTTGCCAACCAATTGGTATGGTGAATGTCTCCATGGACAATAGTAGCATGATCCTCATTGAACTTCGGTTGATTCTGCAACAGCTCCTGAGCAATAGATTGCAGGTAGGTATTCTCACGCACTTGATTGACCGAGTCAGACTGCCATCTGCGAACCAAATCTGCTGGACGCTCAATAGTGTAACCAAGCTGCAAGAGTTGATTCACCAAAAGTTTTGAGCGATGCAGACGGGTCAATATCCCAATAATCTGCTTGCTCTCCATCTCTTCTTTTTCAAGCACCTTGCCATTCAGCCATTCCTGGGCACTCATCATTGATCCTGTCTGAGTGCGCTTAGACCAGAGCAACTTCGGTGCAATTTGTTCCTTGGCCAATGATGCCAAAAGCGGTGTCGTATTCATCTTAATGAAGACTTCTGTCCCGTCAGGATAAGTCCCCTTGTAAGCTTGTCCACTGAAGCCTGGAATCGGCGACAGCATCAAGCCATCATCTGTATTTTGCATCTCTTTCTCCTTAGACATTCTTTACCATTTTACTTGTTTTGACCAGCTTAGTCAATCAATTTCTCTATTTTATAAGGCAAATAAATCAAGTTAAAGACCAATTGAACACCAACCAAGCCCAGCAAATAAACCTTATCTTGGAAAAAAATAGTCGCTAAAACCACTTGAAGGACCAGCAAAAACAGGAAAAATCTGTTCAAAAAGACTTTTAGGCTCTTCTTTTTCTCGACTAATGGCAATGGAAATAGACGGGTCAGGTACTGATAATCGTAGTGACCATAAAGCGCCAACAACTGAAAGAGCAAAAGATAATTGAACAGTAAAACCAAAACCGTTGCCACCAAGTCCTGATTGACAAAAACCACAGACAAGATACTCAGAATCACTAAACGCAAACTGAGGGTCAGATAATCCCCTGAGCGCAAGAAGGCACGAGCAAAAAGATGCTGCCAAGTCCCCTGTGGAAACAAGGTCAAAAAACGATCCAGATAAGCCCGCCGCTTGACACCCTGAGAAATCCCCTTGACTTGGGTAAAGAGAGAGAAAAATTTGAGGACAGACTGCCTTTGATGACGGTCATGGTCAATTACAGAGCGCCAATCAAGTCCTGATGTCTTCAAGAGACGATTGACTTGCCACTCAAACATGCCCCACTTTAGCCCTAAAGAAACAAGGCCTAAACCAAGATAAATCATCAGAGGCCACCCCAAAACCCTAGCTAAAGGATAAAAAAACGCTAAAAGGAAGAGCTGAAGCACACTCCAGGTGAGCAAAGCGCGATTCTTAGCCTCTTGGACCTCCTTGATGACATCTTTTTCCTTAGTCAGCAAGAAATGTTGATCTGCCTCCTCCAGGTAAGCATTAAAATTCCCCATAAAGCTAACAGCTAGAAGAACTCCGACCAGAACCATCTGTAAGAGAGTCCTTTGCACCGGTGGATTCTGGATGAGCTGGCTATATTGAACCATGAGAAAGCCTACGCCTAGCATCAAAAAGAGAACAAAGTGATCGTTAAAGACATATTTGAGGTACTTGGCGCACTGGCTTTTGAAAAGCTGGCGCCGTTTCGCAAATAAGGCGTTCATTAGGCCTCCTCCGTCAAACGCAGATAGATGGCATTGAGACTAGCTTCTGGCATAGCAAAAGCCTGACGCAGCTCTTCCAGATTTCCCTCCGCCTTAATCTCACCATGATGTAAAATCACAAAGCGGTCACACATCTTCTCAGCCGAGTCCAACACGTGAGTAGACATCAGTATTGAAGTCCCTTTGGTTTTTTCCTCAGCTAAGAGATCCGTCAAATCCTGAATAGCCACAGGGTCAAGTCCCAAAAATGGTTCATCGACAATCAGAAGACTTGGAGTGACGATAAAGGCACAGATAATCATGACCTTCTGCTTCATCCCTTTTGAAAAATTCACCGGAAACCAATCCAAACGGTCCTGCAATCGAAAAATCTGTAGCAAACGCTGAGCCCTCTCCATAACCACTTCCGTTGATATACCGTAAGCCAATGCCATCAGCTCAATATGCTCACGAAGCGTCAACTCCTCATAGAGACTCGGTGTTTCTGGAATAAAGCCAATTTTTTTACGATAATCTTCAGGATTTTGGGCAAGGCTTAGCCCATCAATCGTGATTTGACCTTGATAGGGAGTCAAGAGTCCGATGATTTCGTTGATGGTAGTAGATTTACCTGCACCATTAAGACCGATTAAGCCGACTAATTCGCCGTCATTAATGGTAAAGGAAATGTTTTTGAGGACAGGGATATTGGCATAGCCACCTGTCACCTTTTCAAGTTTTAGCATCTATTTCTCCGAAATTTTTGATATAATTTATTATAACAGAAAGCCAAAGAGAGGTAAAACCATGACTGACTGTATCTTTTGTAAAATTGTTGCGGGCGAGATTCCATCTTCCAAGATTTACGAAGATGATCAAGTCCTAGCTTTCCTAGACATTACCCAGGTCACTCCTGGCCATACCCTCGTCATTCCAAAAAGCCATGTCGCAGATATCTTTGATATGGACAGTGAAGTGGCCAGTTCAGTTTTTGCTCGCGTGCCTAAGATTGCTCGTCAACTCAAAGAAAAACTAGGGGCTAAGGGGCTCAATATTGTCAACAATAATGGCGAAATAGCCGGACAGACTGTCTTTCATAGCCACATCCATCTCCTGCCTCGACTAGAAGAGACAGATGGATTAGACATTCGCTTTGATACCCACGAGCCAGATTTTGAAAAACTCGGAAAACTGGCTCAAGAACTTTACTTGGAGGCTTAATCATGAGTTTAAGACGACTTCTTTGGGCAGGAACAGCTGCCTATATTTCCTATAACTTAGTTAAAAACCGTAAAGTCATCCAACAAGAAGCGGTGGAAACCAAAGAATTGACAGATGAAGCCACCGCTCAAGTCAAGGATATTCTCAAACAGATGACCATTATCCAAAATCAACTTCCTGTTGTTACAGGAATCGTACAGGATTTGAATAAAAAGGCCGAAACCTTCAAACATGAAGTTGACATTCGAACCAAACAGATGCCACTTCTCCATAAAGAAGACACCTCCACCAAATAAAGTCACTGAAAATGTGATACTCGCGACACTCCACTAGATCAAACAAGGCATCCCTTCATCAAATCTATTACCTTAGATTTGGTAGGGATGCCTTTTTTCAGAGTTTCAGAGAATGAGAAAAATCAGTCAATCATGGATAGATATTTGCTCTTGTCTGACTCTCCCTCCTAATCATCACCTACTCTGCTCCCACATTCCCAGCCTGTTCAGGACTTTCTACTGCTGTATGAGACTGATCATAAGCAGGTGCTTGATTCGTTGCGACCGCAGGTGTCTCTGCACTCCCTTGCGTACCATTGTAATAGGATGAAGTCCCCTCATTTCCAGTATAGTCTGGTGTCTCTGCACCAGCGCCGTAGAGGGTTTCGTAAAGAACAGCCGTTGTCACAACATTTGTATAAGCTTGTCTCCCTAGAGACGTTTGCAAAATATTTTGCATCTCAAGCATGTGATCCGTCGCGACAATCTGATAACTCACGCCATCAATCGTCGCGTCCAAACCGGCTAACTGATAGGTTTTAATATTTTTCAGAGCATCACGGTAACCAAGCAATTGTGGAATGGTCTCTGTGGTAATTTCAACGTCTGTCTGCACATTTCCAGAGACCGCTTTGAGGATTCGATTGTACGAACTCACACTGTTCATGCTGAGCAGCTTCGCTACAATCAGCTGAATCACCTCACGCTGACGCTTTTGGCGACCATAGTCACCCTCAGGATCTTGATAGCGCATGCGAGCGTAAACCAAGGCCTGTTCCCCATTGACTTTTTGAACACCCGGTGGGATAGTAGCCGTGTACTCAGGCTCTTGTTCCTCAATCGAAATATCAAAATCAAAGGTGTTATTGACCGTAATGCCACCAACAGCATCAACCAGATCAATCAAGCCCTGCATGTTAATCATGGCATAGCGGTCAATCTGGATATTCATCATATCTTCAATCGTCGCAATGGCAGACTGGGCGCCACCCTCTGCATAGGCCGCATTAAGCTTAGCTTGAGTGCCTGAAGGTGCACCATTTTTCTTCGAGATATCAACCAGAATATCCCGCTCCAAACTCATCATGGTCGTGGTTTTGGTATCGGGATTGACCGTGACTAAAATCATGGAATCACTATTTCCAGCCCAATCGTCTTCACGAGAGCCTGTCCCCGTATCCACCCCCATAAACAAGATGGTTAAAGGCTCCGTTGCCTCGATCACCTCATTCGATTTTTTGGAAAAAGGGGTGTAGGTTTTAGACAACTCGCTAGCTGTTGCGTTGTAGATCGTGAAAAAGTACAGGGTGAAAGCACCGAGAGTTGTTAATATAATCGCAGTCAACATAGCTGCTATTTTTTTACCAATTGTCATTCTGTCACATTTTCTATCAATTTTGCCATCAGGTAAACGTCTAGAAAGTCTCCATTCTTTGTTTTGGCACCACGTCGCTTGGTGCCTTCTATTTCAAAACCAAATTTTTCGTAAATATGGACTGCTCGCTCATTCCGTGCTTGTACGGTCAACTCCAAGCGCCTAATGATGCCTGAGTGTTCCGCCCAATCAATCGCTTCTTCCAACAGAATTTGCCCCAAGCCATGCCCCCAAAACTCCTTGGCCACTGCGATAAAAATATCACCAATATGGTTGACACGGACATGCGAAGCTGCTTCGATGTTCAAAACACCAATCACACGAGCATCACATTTCGCAAGTAAGCATACCTGATTTGGGCTCTCCAGATGATTCTGGATAAAACATGCGGTTTCTTCGACAGTCATATTGGGACTGTCATCGTCTTGACTCAAAAAGTCTGACTCCGTCACTACCTGCTCAAGAAAATCTGCCAGCCCAGCGGCATCGTCTAGCTCAGCTTCCTTAAACACAATTTCTTGCCTAGCCATGCTGGACAACCTCCATCAATGTCGTAGCCCTTTCACCATGAGCAGACAAGCTGATCTCCCGGCCTTGCCCAGAATGTTTGAGGGACACTTCCAAGTAATCCTCAGGCAAATGCTCTCCAAGAAGTCGCCCCCACTCAATCACTGTCACCCCATCGCCAAAGAGAAAATCATCCAAATCAATCGAATCTGGATCATCACCGATACGATACACATCCAAGTGATAAAGCGGTAAACGCCCTTCATATTCACGCACAATGGTATAGGTCGGGCTCTTAATCATCTGAACAATGCCTAGTCCTTGAGCAAGTCCTTTGGTAAAAGTCGTCTTTCCAGCCCCCAAATCTCCCGTTAGGACAATCACATCCTGAGCTTGTAGATGCCCTCCAAAATTTTTGCCATAGGCCATCAAATCTTCTTCATTTTGAAAATACATGGCTCTATTATACCAGAATCTAACCTTCGCTGTCATCAGCCATCAGACCTGTTACCTAAATGTAACACAGATATAAAAAATCTCGTTAGTTATATTCAGTCTAAAAAGCTCCACCCTAAAAATCTAATAGGCTTGTTCGGAAACTCACCAAAAAGAC
Source organism: Streptococcus merionis DSM 19192 (assembly GCF_000380085.1). GTDB lineage: Bacteria > Bacillota > Bacilli > Lactobacillales > Streptococcaceae > Streptococcus > Streptococcus merionis. The sequence goes on along the minus strand of NZ_KB904556.1, from coordinate 46,332 downwards.
ATTTGTAAGTTTTTAAATTGCTGTTACAGTCAACTCTCTTAGACAGTGGAGAAATCTGGCTTCAGAAACATCTTTCAGTTTCCAAATAAGTCTAACAAAAAAAACGAATGATAGCATTTCTTGACAAGTCCAAGAGATGCGTATCGTTCGTTTTTTTTTACGATTTTTATTTTTCAAATAATATCATCCATATGACAAACTATTATTAAGTAGGGCACAAGCAGAGATTTATAAATGTCCTCACTGCTCAATGCTTTTCGTCAAGGTTAGTTTTTTTGCTACTATCGTTTATTTTTTCAACATACGACCAGTATTCTTTCAAAAAACCGCCCTGATGATTGACAAGTGACCTCCTAAATCAGAGGATTACAGGTTTTCATTAAGCCAAAAGGAAATGAATGATAAAGAGAACATTCAAGACCCAAGTGACAGGATGAATCTCTTTGGCACGGCCTTGAACCACCTTACCAAGCGTGTAGAAAAGAAAACCAAAGGCAATACCATTTGTAATGCTGTAGCCAAAGCCCATAAAGATGGAGGCAAAGAAAGCAGGAATCGCTTCGGACATATCGTCCCAATCAACAGCCTTCAGACTTGAAATCATCATGATCCCCACCATGATCAAAACAGCAGCTGTCGCCTGCGTTGGAATGATAGACAAGAGCGGACTAAAGAAGCTTGAAAGCAGAAAGAGGCCTGCAACAACCAAGGATGTCAAACCAGTACGACCACCAACACCGATACCTGCTGCAGATTCAACGTAAGTCGTCACATTTGATGTCCCTGCAATCGCACCCGCCGTTGAACCAAAGACGTCTGCATAGAGAGCCTTTTTCAACTTAGGATCTAGATCTGTTGCATTTTCACTCGTTGTGTCAAAAATGCCCGTCTTCTGGCTTGTCCCGATGAGAGTTCCGATAGTGTCAAACATATCTGTCAGAGCAAAGGCAAAGACAGTCATAATCACTTCGGTAATACGACTAGAATCCGCAAAAAGCGTTCCAAGACCTGTGAAGGCCGCACCGAAAACAACACCTAAATCCTTAAAGGCCGTTACGATATTATTAGCCGCAAAGTCAATATTTGAAATGCTTACAACACCAAAAACAAGAGCAACGACCGTTGTCAAGAACATCGCGACCATCACGCCACCCTTGACATTTTTCACAAGAAGCACTGCCGTAATCACGATACCGATCAAAGCTACAATAACATTGATATTGTCAAAAGAAACCAGTGCTGGAACAGCTGACGCATCACCGACAATGGTCGCTGCCCCTTCTTGAGCTCCTTCACCTAAAACAGCGTAGCTACCTGGATTAAGGGTGAAATTAAGCAAACCAGCATTTTTAAGACCGAGATAAGTCAAGAAAATCCCGATACCACCACCAATAGCATGCTTTAGGTTTTCTGGAATTGATACGATGATCGCATGACGCAGCTTGGTCAAAGTTACGATAATCGAAATACATCCACAAAGGAAAACCATGGCTAGGGCTTCTTGCCAAGTATAGCCCAACCCAAAAACAACCGTGTAGGTAAAAAAGGCGTTCATTCCCATACCTGGTGCTTGGGCATAAGGCACATTGGCATAAAGGGCCATGATCAAGGTTCCAACGACCGAACCGATGATGGTCGAAAGAAACACCCCCTGAATCGGCATGCCAGTCTGAGCTAACATAGCTGGGTTGACAAAGAGAATATAAGACATCGCAAAGAAGGTCGTAAAACCTGCAAGGATCTCTGTACGAATTGTCGTATTGTGCTCCTTTAATTTAAAAAACTTTTCCATTAGCGAAAAGAATCTCCTTTATTTACGAATGATTATTTTATTATAAACAAAAATATTCGTTTTTACAAGTGTTCTTGTTCAAAAACTGTCAAAATATCCCATTTTCAAATTTATTGATATTATGATAGCCGAAAATTTCCCATAAGGATTCGTTTTTGTGTTACAATAGTAGCTATGATAACAGAAAAAAAACTGATCGCTGTCGATCTTGACGGCACCTTATTAAATTCAGACAGTCAACTCTCACAAGTCACCATTGATACCATTAAGCAGGTCGCAGGCTTAGGTCATCATGTGGTCATCACAACCGGTCGCCCATACCGCATGGCCAAGCATTATTACGACCAGCTTGGAATGACAGGCCCTATGATTAACTTTAACGGTTCTCTGACCCACATCCCTGGTCAGCGCTGGGCTTTTGAGCATGAACGAACCCTCGACAAGGCTATCTTTCTCGATATTTTAAAGCGAGAGCAGGACTGGCAAGCTGATTTTATCGCAGGAGAATTTCGGAAAAACTTCTATGTCACCCACACCAATCGCCATGCTATCTCTCCTGCTTTCTTTGCCGTTGAGAGCATTGATGACAACTCCGAACTAAAGCAAGAGAAAGTGACAAAAGCGCCAAATGTCATTCTCATGCAAACACGACACACGGACAAGATGGCTCTAGCTCGTGAAATGGAAACTATCTATCAAAATCAAGCAACTATCACCACCTGGGGCGGCCCCATGAATATTTTAGAAATTTCGGCCGAGGGCGTTCACAAGGCCTATGCGCTGGAGAAACTGCTAAGCGCTCTAAACATGAATCGCTCGCAGTTAATTGCCTTTGGAGATGAGCTTAACGATGATGAGATGCTAGCTTTTGCCCACACTGGCTATGCTATGAAAAATGCCAATCCAGAAATCCTACCCTATGCTGATAAACAACTCTCACTCACAAACGATGAAGATGGTGTTGCACGAAAACTTCAGGAATTGTTCTTATAGTAAATAAATTCTACTCACACAAAAACGGTGAAAACTCTGATTCTCATAAATAGAATCAGGGTTTATTTTTTCGCTGTTTCAAGCTAATACTCTTCAAAAATCACATTCAAGTCGTCACATCGCCTTGCCGTACTCTAAGTACGGCCCTCGGCTAGTTTTCTAGTTTGCTTTTTGATGTGTATTGAGTATCCACTTACATGACAATTACTTTTACTGATATTTTTGAATAATTTTAGTAACTTTCAGTAAATGTTTAGGCAAATGGTGAAATAAACCAGTAAAGAGCTTGACATTAGTGTGGAAGCGATTTATACTTTAAGAGTAGCCTTCTCGGTCTTAAGACTGAGAAGATTAAAAAATTAAGGAGGAGTCAATAATGAGTATCGGAATCATTATTGCAAGTCATGGCGAGTTTGCCGCTGGCATTCATCAGTCCGGTCAAATGATTTTCGGCGATCAAGAAAAAGTACAAGTCGTTACTTTTATGCCGAGCGAAGGACCAGACGATCTTTATGCTAAAATCGTAACCGCTATTGACGCATTTGACGCTGATGATGAGATTCTAGTCTTGGCTGACCTTTGGAGCGGGTCACCATTTAACCAAGCTAGTCGCGTCATGGGTGAACGCCCAGAACGTAAGTTTGCAATCATCACAGGTCTCAACTTACCTATGCTTATCCAAGCATATACTGAACGTTTAATGGACGCCAATGCTGGAGTGGACAAAGTTGCCGCCAACATTATCAAAGAATCCAAAGACGGTATCAAAGTTCTTCCGGAGGAATTGCAACCTGCTGAAGCATCACCTGCAGCGACACCTGCTGAAGGAGCACCACAAGGCGCGATCCCAGAAGGAACAGTCATCGGCGATGGCAAACTTAAAATCAATCTTGCCCGTATCGACACTCGTCTCTTGCACGGTCAAGTAGCAACAGCTTGGACACCGGCTTCTAAAGCTGATCGTATCATCGTGGCTTCTGATAAGGTTGCCGCTGATGATTTGCGTAAACAATTGATCAAGCAAGCTGCACCAAATGGTGTTAAAGCTAACGTTGTACCTATCAAAAAATTGATTGAGGCTGCAAAAGACCCACGTTTTGGCAATACACATGCCCTGATCCTCTTTGAAACACCTCAAGAAGCGCTGGAAGCGATCGAAGGCGGTGTTCCTATCGAAGAGCTCAATGTCGGATCAATGGCTCACTCAACAGGTAAGACAATGGTCAGCAATGTTCTTTCAATGGATAAAGACGATGTGGCTACCTTTGAGCGTTTGCGTGACTTGGGCGTTAAATTCGACGTCCGTAAAGTGCCGAATGACTCTAAGAAAGACTTATTTGAGTTGATTAACAAAGCCAATGTTCAGTAACTTGTGAAACTTAAGGGGCTAAAACACCTCATTAAGTAACGGTAGCCACTATGGTGTCTACCTAAATAGCTTACTAGTACTGATTCCTGACTAAATGTTAGTCATTCTGCTACGGCAATGCCTTGCCTAGCTTTCTTACTAGTTTATTGATTTTAACGAAAGGATTTATCATGTCAGATATTTCATTTATTTCTGCAATTCTGGTTGTCATTGTTGCCTTCTTTGCTGGTCTTGAAGGGATTCTAGATCAATTTAACATTCACCAGCCCCTTGTTGCCTGTACACTCATCGGATTGGTAACAGGTAATCTTGAAGCTGGAGTTATGCTCGGTGGCTCTCTTCAAATGATTGCCCTTGCTTGGGCTAATATCGGTGCAGCTGTCGCTCCTGATGCAGCATTAGCTTCTGTCGCTTCTGCTATCATCATGATTAAGGGAGGAAACTTCTCTAATGAGGGGATCGCAGTTGCAACAGCAACGGCAATACCTCTTGCCGTTGCTGGTCTCTTCCTTACTATGATTGTACGTACTATCTCCGTTGGTCTCGTTCATACAGCCGACCACGCTGCAAAAGAAGGAAATATCGCTAAGGTTGAGCGTACACATCTGATTGCTTTAGTTCTTCAAGGTCTTCGTATTGCGATTCCTGCTGCTGCTCTTCTTGCAATCCCAGCTCATACAGTTCAAGAGACTCTCGGTTTGATGCCTGACTGGCTCAATGGAGGCATGCAAATTGGTGGTGGTATGGTTGTTGCCGTAGGTTATGCTATGGTTATCAACATGATGGCAACCCGCGAAGTATGGCCATTCTTCGCTCTTGGTTTTGCCCTTGCAGCGGTTAACCAATTGACGCTTATCGCTCTTGGTACTATTGGTGTCGCTATGGCTCTCATCTACCTTAATCTTTCTAAAAAAGGGGATGCCGGTGGTGGAGCTGCTTCAGGATCAGGCGACCCAATTGGCGATATCCTTGAAGACTACTAAGAAGGGAGCGACATAAAATGACTGAAAAATTAACTCTTACAAAAGCTGATCGTCAGAAAATCTGGTGGCGTTCACAATTCCTACAAGGTTCATGGAACTATGAACGCATGCAAAACTTAGGTTGGGCCTACACATTAATCCCAGCTATCAAAAAACTTTACTCCTCTAAAGAAGACCAAGCGGCAGCTTTAGAGCGTCACTTAGAATTCTTTAATACTCATCCATACGTAGCAGCTCCAATCATTGGGGTAACACTCGCTCTTGAAGAAGAGCGTGCTGCTGGCGCTGACATTGATGACACTGCCATCCAAGGGGTTAAAATCGGTATGATGGGACCTCTTGCTGGTATCGGTGATCCCGTCTTCTGGTTTACAGTACGTCCAATTTTAGGTGCACTCGGAGCTTCCCTTGCTCAATCTGGTAACATCGTTGGACCACTCATTTTCTTCTTTGGTTGGAATATTATCCGTATGGCTTTCTTGTGGTACACTCAAGAATTTGGTTACCGTTCTGGTAAAGAAATCACCAAAGATATGTCTGGTGGCATCCTCCAAGATATCACTAAGGGTGCTTCCATACTTGGTATGTTTATCCTTGGTGTTCTTGTTGAGCGCTGGGTTTCAATCAGTTTTGCAGTTAGCCTTCCAGCCAAGCAATTGTCAGAAGGTGCCTATGTGACATTCCCTGAAGGGGCCGTTACAGGACCTGAACTGAAAGGTATTCTTGGACAAGCATTAGGCGGAATGAGCTTAGATAAATTCCAACCTCAATCTTTACAAGGCCAATTAGATTCTCTCATCCCTGGTTTCATGGGCTTAATGTTAACATTGCTCTGCATGTGGTTGCTTAAGAAAAAAGTCTCTCCAATCACCATCATTGTCGCATTATTTATTGTTGGTATTTTAGCACGTTACTTTAATATCATGTAATAACCAAAAAGAGGCTGGAACAAAAGTTCTGGCCTTTACAAAATAGTACCATCTTAGGAATTTAACAGTCTGTGAAATACCGTTGAAGCATCAAAGCTTTCAGCCTTCCAATATTTTATACGTAATCTTCCTCGATTATAAGCTCTTGGGAAGCGATGGTGAGCCATCAGAGCAGTCTGTCCTACACCCTTTTCCTTTATGATATTATAAGGCAATAAGCAAAAAATAATTCTTAGAAAGATTTATCATGGCACAATCACTTAATTCCCAGATAGACTTACACACCACAGGTGTTAGCTATATGGGCTTTGGCAACAAGGTTGGCAAATTCCTAATCGGCGACAAGGCTATCGAATTTTACTCCGATGTCAATGTCGAGCACTATATCCAAATGTCTTGGCAGTCTATTCAACATATCGGAGCTAATGTCTCAGGCAAAAAAATCAGTCGCCATTTTGAAGTACAAACCGAACAGGGACGTTTTCTCTTCGCTTCAAAAGACTCCGGTAAGATCTTAAAAATAGCCCGCGAGAAATTAGGGAATGACAAAGTTATCAAACTCCCAACACTTTTGCAAAAAATAGCTGGTTTCTTCAAGAAATCCTAATTGAACTAAAAAGCAACGGTAGCCCGACTCAAAAAAACCTACATATTCTTTCTGCCCATGCGACCGATTTAGAGATATGTTATCTGATGACAAGAGTAATGAGGCCACAGCACTCATAAAATTATCAAAAAGCAGACAGATATTGCTTGGCAGTCAAAGAAAATCAAAAGGGATTGTTAGACGAACTCCAGCCCTTCTTTGAGGTGAACAAGACAATTTATACCGACCAGCTAAGAAAGAGTTGCCCCGCCTTTATTATTTTTAGGGTTAACAGAATTTTCTCGTACGCCCTCTTACAGGTTGGTATTCTTAATCAGCGTAGTCACCACCTTCAACACCATAATATTCTTCCAGAGTCAAGCCAGACTCATAGATATCCGTCGCTTCTTGGCCGATATAGCGGATATGCCAAGTCTCTGGCATATAGCCTGTGATGGCTTCCTTACCTGGTAAATAGCGCATCACAAACCCGTATTCATGGGAATGGGCTTTAAGCCAATCCACTGAGGCTGAATCTTCTAAAAGATTACCCGAAGTGTCAATCAGATCAAAACCGAGACCGGACTGATGTTCACTGTAGCCTGGACGAGCTGAATATCGGTCAGCAGCAGCTTGTCCATCACGATCAACATAGCTTTGATAGAGCGTTGCTTGATAGGCATAACTGCGAAAACCACTGTAGTTATCAGAGATCGGATACCCCAGAGCCTGCATATCTGCCTTTAATTGATGAAAGGCTGCCACAGCCGAAGGATTTTCACCAGGTGCATAATCCGCTGATAAAGGATGTTTTTTATTCACAATGATGATTTCGTCACCGTATTTATTTTTAACACTAAAGTAGGTGCCGTTGTGTGTGACTTCCCCTTCCTCCGTAGAGGATGTTGAAGATCTAGAAACACTGCTTTGTTGCGTTTCTGTTGAGTGGTTGTTAGACTTATTCACCGTTTTTTTCTGATTGGATGATACCGCTGCTGAGGGCTCGTTTTTCTGCTCTGCTTTTTGCCCACAAGCCCCTAAAAATAAGGCGAACAAACCAAGTAAAACTAAGGCATACTTTTTCATCTAGACCTCCCATTGTCGATTCTTATCATTGTAATTGTAACACTTTCCAACACTTTTGGGAAACAAAATTAAAAGGTGATGCTACAGATATTTTTGGAACTCACTAAGAAACTGAAGTTAGAGTTTCAAATTAGTTCTTGTAACCACAGGTAGGATTTTTGATTTAAGAAAGCCTTTTTCGAGAATCGAAGCAATTTTTTAATGGAACACGTATTAACGATGACTGACAGAAAAGTAGCCTTAAATAAAAATGTTAAACTACAGATACAGGGGCTTACATACCTTTTCTGAAACGGGCATATCACCCTCACTTCAATCAATTGGATTTTATAAAACCTGCCCCTTTTTTGCCCCTTCTCCCTATCCAATTCCAAAGAAAACCCTCTGAAACGTTGATTTCAAAGGGTTTTTAGGATGCACAGAAAAAGAGCACACACCTTACCTCGCTTAGGGCTGCTGGATTCCTCCTCTGACCCGCTTCACGCAAAGATGTTGCTCCAAAGAATATTATATCATAATGCACCAAATATGCAACTGATTTATTTGAAGGGTATGTGCCTAAATTTTCGATGTAACTTCCCAAAGTAAATTCCGTTTGAGGCATGGGACTGGAAGTTAGTGTGAGATGTGTTATTATGGTGGCATTAAGTCTGAGATGTTTCTAAGAAAGAGGTTCCTATGACATCCCAAAAACACAAACACTTAACTCTTTCTGAACGCATGGATATCCAACTGGGATTGGAAAGTCAGAAATCATTCAAAGACATTGCTCTGTCTATTCAGAAAGCACCTCTCTAACGATTTTTAGCATTAGGACATTCAAAAAATGATAACTACCAGACTAGCAATGTTAATGGCATATCTTTGACTCATCTCCTGTAGATTGCCAGAGAGATATTACTTTCTGAGCCATGAAACGAGCTTTGCGAGAAAACCTCTTCTGGATGCAACTTCTTCTATTGATGGTCCCTTGTGAATTTCCTCCTCTAGTAGACCGGCATCAAGTTGAAGTTGGTATTTTTCTTCAGCTTCTTGAATGAATTGATCCTGAGAAGATAGGGCACGACTGCCCATCTCCATTTTGATGAAGGAAAAATCACCTGTAGACTGGATCTGACGTCCCTTGACGGTATCATTAAATTGTTTTTCCATATAATCCAAAATTCTAGCACGAATATTAGCATCAAAAATAGGAGCTGCAATTTCCACACGTTCCTTCATATTACGCGTCATCAAGTCAGCCGAAGCAATATAAATTGTCTGAGATTCATCATTTCCAAATATATAAATGCGAGGGTGTTCCAAATAGCGCCCAACAATGCTATGAATCTCAATATTGTCTGTCTTGCCCTCAATGCATGGAAGGAGACAGCATATCCCACGAATAATTAACTTTACTCGAACACCCGCTTGGGCGGCTTCTACCAGCTTATTAATGAAATGGTAATCTGTTAACGAATTAAACTTAAAGAAAAGATAGCCATTCTGCCCTTTCGCAATCTCTATGTCAATTAGCTCTTCGAATCGTTGCCCCATACTGGTAGGTGCTTGTAGGAGATGCTTATATTTTCCATTGAGATTGCCAAGTGATAGGTTTTTGAAAAAGTCACTGGCATCCAAACCAAGTTCATAATTAGCTGTGATGAGCGAAAAGTCGGTATAGAGTTTGGAAGTCGATTCGTTATAGTTTCCTGTCCCGATCTGAGTAATATAGTTAAAATTATCCTTTTCATCTTTGAAGATAGCTAAAAATATCTTCGAATGTGTCTTATACTCTTCAAAACCGTAAATGATGTTGCAACCAGCCTCAGCTAGAATGCCAGCATACTTGATATTGCTCTCCTCATCAAACCGCGCCTTTAGCTCCATTAAAACAGTCACTTCAATTCCATTTTCAGCCGCTTTGCAAAGGTATTTTACAATTTCTGAATTCTTAGCTAGGCGGTAAATCGTTATTTTGATTGCCAGACAGTCCGTATCGTTTGCTATTTCCTTCAAAAGTTGAATGTAACCGTTGATATCGTCGTAGGGATAAGATAAAAATTGATCTTTTTCACGCACCTCGTTGATAATTGATGGGCTGTTCAGAAACGGGTTAAAGGCATGAATCGGTTTGTAGAGCAGTTCTTCTTTGTACGCAGATGGAACTGCATTGATGAGAGGAAACACAAAATCCATAGCTAGTGGGCTCTGTGATACAAAATAGTGATTATTATCTAGTTTTAAATTTTCTAAGAGGAAGCTCTTAATATGGTTGGGCAACTTCCCTTGAGATTCCAGCCGAACCGTGCTAAGACGCTTGCGCTTCTTAACGATAAACTTCATAAACTCTTTGTAATCTTCAAATAGATCTTGATTTTCATTGTCCGCGTTCAAATCAGCATTACGCGTGACAGAGATAATCGTTTTAGACATAACTTTGTAGTCTTTGAAAATTGATTCGACTTTCCCTAAAATCAATTCTTCCATCAAGATAAAGCCAACCTGGTGACCCGTCAACATCAAAAAACTGGGAAGATGCTTCTGAATTGGAATCAAGCAAAGCAAGCTTTTCTCATTTTTTTCTAATTCCGTAATGATGTAGAGTCTGTTATTTTCTAGAAAAGGTAGGGGATGCCTTTTATCAATGACCTGTGGAAAAATCAGCTCTTCAATCTGTGTATGATAATATTTCTCCGCAAACTCTAGCTGAGAATCGCTCAATTGCTCAAAACGCAGCGAACGGATATGATGGAACTCTAATTGTGAAAGGAGTTTGAGATAAATACTATCTTTTTTCTGGTACATAGCAGGCACTATCTCAAGGATTTTTTTGATCTGTTGATCAGGAGTCATTCCCGTTTTGGAATCTTTAGTGAACTTTTCAAGCAATTTCAAATCACATAAAGCTCCGACTCGAACCATAAAAAATTCATCGAGATTACTGTCATAAATACTAATAAATTTTAGTCGCTCTAATAGAGGAACCTCACTCATTTGTGCTTCATCAAGAACACGCTCATTAAACCGCAACCAAGCAATTTCTCTGTTTTGCATAAAAGGGGAATACACCATCTCAATACGTTCCTTTATTTATTTTTTTCAAGATAATCTAGCAAGTATCCTTCACGAATACCTTTATTAGAAACAAATACCATTTCAACATCGTATTTCTTACAGATTTCTAACAAAATGGCCATACCTGGTACAAAAGTATGAAGACGGTCAGGTGCAATCTTTATAAGCGTTTTAAATGCTCTTTTATCATATGAGACCATTTTCTTCGATAGATTCTTCAATTGCTTTACAGAAAACTGAGTGCTACTTTCTGTCTTACCCATACTCTGAATCACACGTCCAATTGCACGAACAGTGCCGCCAATTCCAAACAGGGTTTCAAAAGTTCCTAAATCAGTTTTAGATTTTAATAATCCTTTTACATGGTTGCGCATCGCAAAGAATTCAGCCTCGACTGGCAATATTTCTTTGACAAATTCCTTAGAAAGACTCAGACTTCCAATCGACAGACTAGCATCTCCAACGATTCCATCATCTTGATAGATGGCAACCTCAGACGAACCACCTCCGATATCGACAAAGAGACCATCCGTTTTACCGTAAACTTCTTCAATTCCGATGTGACCTAGTCTACTTTCTTCATCCTGACTCAGCAGATCAATCGTGATTCCTAACTCATCTTTGACTTCAACGATGATTTCCTGATTATTAGTCGCATTTCGCAATGATGCTGTCGCAAAAAAGAGCATTTGTTCTATCTTAACCGATTTCTTGATATCAAGAATATTAGAAATAGTCACTTTCAACCCTTCAATTCCCTCACGAGAGAGCTTGTCTTCCTCAAAATAAGAAGCTAAACCGACTGTGTATTTTTTAGAGAATAGAATCGTATATCCGTTTTCTTCTACCTGATAGACGTTCAAACGAATTGTATTTGAGCCTATGTCGACAATTCCGTAGTTCATAAAAGTCCTCCATAGCCATATTATACACCCTTAATAGCAGGATAGTGATAGTGACAAGGAAATTTTACTTAAATTTTACAATAAATTGTTATATCTGGATCACTAATCAATTACAATAAACATATCGAAACAAAACTAAAAGGACTGAGTTCTGTCCAATACAGGATTCAATCCTTCGCGTAAATATAATGTCTAACTTTTGGGATGGTTCAAAACGAGGTGGTTGTACACTAGCTGTAAGCCGTTGGACTCCAGCTGCGCCTAAAGATGCTCGCTGAATTTCGTTCAGATGATGCTGCTATTATTTGACTGCTGAGCGGACAATTTGTCTAGAAAACCCGCCTTGCCCGTTGAACAACGTTTAAGCCTACGTTCCCACGTTTTCTTTTGCCGTCTGATCAAGGTCACACGATCCTCTCCAACGACAATCAGCTTATTGCGTTTTCGTTTTCTTCGCTCGTCGTTGCCGAAAAAAATCCTGCATGATGCCTGCGCAGGCTAGTTCAAGGATACCCGCCTCCACCTGAACACGGTGATTGAGGCGTTCGTCTGTCAAGATATCATAAAGGCTGCCAGCTGCGCCGAACTTGGTATTGGCTGCGCCGTAGACGACCCGAGGAATGCGAGCCAAACCAATAGCACCACTACACATGACGCAAGGCTCGATGGTCACAAATAGCGTACAATCCAACAAACGCCAGTTGCCTTCGTGGGTATTGGCTGCGTTGATGGCCATAATTTCAGCATGCATAACGGCTTGATTGAGTTCCTCACGCGCATTGTGCCCACGGCCGATGATTTCTCCGTCCTTGACAATGACACAACCGATAGGGATTTCCTCATTAGCTAAGGCTTTTTCAGCCTCCTGCAAGGCTGCCCTCATAAACACTTCTTTTTCTTCTAAGCTATATTCCATACTCTTATTTTAGCAGAAAATCATCAATTTGTAAGAAGATGTGGTATACTAAACTCTCAAACAAACGGTCAGAAAGGAGGCCCGTATGAAGCCCTTAATTTCTAAATCACCTGATGTTCCTTCCTTATCTACTGAGGAGATGGCATTTCTCACTACCTTAATCTTTGGTAAAAAATGATGCCTCAACCCTGCGATGTTCTCTTTATCTTTAGCGGGACTCATCCAGGTCACTGGGAAAAAGCGATCGAAGCCTACCAAAAGGGCTATGCTAAAACGATTATCGTCACAGGAGGGCGCAGTCTGACTGGAACAGCACATCCCGACTGGCAGGGTGAGACGGAGGCCGGTGTTATTATCAATCACCTAATCGCCGCAGGCATCCCTAGCTCTAGCATCGTTGCTGAAAAACAATCAACCAACACCCTAGAAAATGTGCTTTATGCCAAAAAAATCTTTGATTTTGATGCCATCAAATCTCTGATGTTTATCTGCAAAAGCCATGCAACAGGTCGCCAGTGGCGGACACTGACCAAGCATTTACCGCAGCATATTCCAATGATTCCCTACACATTTGACACTGCCTATCAGGAAACAACCATTACACGCGACAACTGGATGACCACTGGGCGCTCGCGCGTCTGGGGAGAATACCCCCGTATCTGTCATTACGGTGAAAAAGGCGACATTACACCGCTCAGCGAGCGGCTACATACAAAATAAAAACTGGGTTCAAGTTTAGACCCTGCGCTTAAAAGGTGACTTGGTGAAGCGAAAACCATCCCATCCAGTAGCTAGTTTCAGCCAAAGCTTGGAAAGCCTTTTTTAGTTAGCTGAAATTGATTTCAATTCCATCATTCATAAAAAACTTCAAAGCTTGTTCTGCTAGTAAATGTTTGGCCTGCTTTGAGAGTGATGTCACCAAAATGAGGATTTTTCAAGGCATCGGGCAGAATTTGGGTTTCTAGAGTAAAGGCGCCGTGTGGCACAATGCTGCGCCCTTCTGCCACAGGCCAACCGTAAGTATAGATGACCACAGCGGGTAAATCCGTATCCAAGGTTAGTCGAACCTTGCCATCACCTGATTTGGCCTCAACCTGAGGAGCATTGCCCTCCAAGACCCAAGCGTGATCATAGCCTTGGGCAATCTGATGCTGCAAATCATCGCGGTTAAATCCTTGCGAAATAGGTGACAATTCTCGGAAATCAAAAACCGTATTGTCTACAGACTCCAGTTGACCAGTAGGCGTGTTGTCTTCTTTGAGTGGTGCGTACTGCTGGGCCTGAATCTTGAGCTGATGGTCATCGATAGGTTTGGTGATGTCACCATCTAGGTTAAAGTAGACATGATTAGTCGGGTTGAAGACCGTGTCTTGCTCGGATTTCCCCTCAACTGTGTAAGTCAGGCGATTGCCCTCTAGCTGATAGATCACTCGCACCTCAATCGGCCCAGGAAAACCATTTTGCCCATCAGTCAAAAGAGTTGAGAAAGCCACACTGGTCTCGTTCAAAACCTCAGCATCCCAGTAAGCTGCGTGCAGACTCTCAGGTCCGCCGTGCAGGTTATTGCCTTTTTCATTTGCAGTCAGCTGATGACGTTTGCCAGCAACCTCAATCTCTGCACCAGATAAGCGCCCTGCGACAGGACCGACCATAGCTCCCATATAAATGTCTTCTTGACGGTAAGCCTCATCACTGTCGTAGCTGACCACAATGTTTCGTTTGCTCGCACCATCTGGCACTAAAAAAGACACAATACGAGCTCCAAAATTCGTCACAGCAACCTCGACACCTGTCGGACTGCTAATTTGGTAAAGCTTGGCTTGCTCACTTCCAAAAGATGTCATTTCAACAGTCATAAAATCTCCTTTAGATTAGTTACAAACGAGGCTAAGTCCAATGTACTCAGCCTCGTTTCGTTTATAGTTTGAACAGTAGCAGTGGTTCATTGGCGCTAAAGCACCTAATGATCTTTGCAGGAGTAAGACTGAGTTGGCATAGCCAACAAGTCTTACTCTCAACCATACAGGGAGGGAGACAACGAAAGCGATTTCACTGAAGTCACAGCTTCTGTCTCATTCCCTCTTTTTCTGTTTGTAGGCTTAAATTTAGTATATAACATTTACACTTAAATGTTAACTAAAAGCCTTTGCATCTACTAACTACCCTTTATTCATCTTCCTCATCGTCTAGATGAGCTAACAAGCCGTTAACTTTCTTGGTATTGCTGGTTGCAAATGCCACCAAATCTTCATTCATACCAACCAATTCATTGTTGATGAAGCCAATAACCATCGGCATGCTCATGCCTGCATAGAGTTCGAAGTCATACCCCTCCATTAACAATCTCGAAGCGACATTGCACGGGGTGCCTCCGAGAAGATCCGCAAAGACAACAACATCGTCAAAATCCTTAATGAGCGCCTCAAACTTCGCCCGGAAGTCCTCTGCACTCTCAGAAGGCTCTAAGCTCACTGTATGAATATTATCCTGTGTTCCCATCAGCATCTCTGTACTGGCCTTGAGCCCTTCACAGAAACTACCGTGGCTGATTAATACGAGTTGTTTTGCCATAATTACGCCATCCCAAATAAGAAGTGACCAAGCGCTGAGAAGCCAACCGCAAGCAAGATAATAATCAAGATAGCTTTCGTTGAAGTCATGCCTTTACGACCAAGAAGCCAGAAGACAAATCCTGTGAAGATAGCTGGTACTAAGCGTGGGAAGATAGAGTTAAGCAAGTCTTGAATGTCAATGACTTTTTCGCCGATCGTTGGCATCCAAGACACTTCAAAGTTGATCATCGTCGCAATCAAAGCGCCAACCATGAATACCCCCATAACAGAGGCTGCATCAACCAAAGCATTGAGCTGGTCGCGCATGGTAGTGATCAGTTTAGTCCCTTCACGGTAAGCAATTTCCAGCTGTTTCCAACGAAAAACATTAATAGCCATAGTCACTGCTACCCAAAGAAAGACACCAACTGGGTTTCTTTGTGCTGCTAAAGTCGCTGCAATGGTTCCCATAATAGCTGGCACAAGGGAGCCAAAGATAGAGTCACCGATAGGTGCAAATGGTCCCATAAGACCTGTCTTGATCCCGTTAACCGCATCTTTAGAGGCCACTCCTTCATTTTCCTCAAGAGCAAGGTCAATACCTGTGATAATCGTATGGAAGAAGTTTGATGTGTTGAAAAATTGCGTATGCAACTTCATCATTTCTTTCAATTCAGGTGTGCCGTCCCCGTACATTTTGCGCAATTGAGGCAAGATGATGTAGAGATAGCCTGAACCCTGCATCCGCTCGTAGTTCCAACCTAATTGAAAAGTTAAAAGACTCCGCTTGTTAATCTGATTAAAATCTTCTTTGGTTAATTTGTAATTAGAGTTCGTCATCTTCAATTTCCCCGCTTTCTACATTAGAAGCCGTTGGTGCAACAACTGTCACGCGCTGGCTATTCTTATAGTGAAGGATAGCCAGAAGAGCACCGATGATCGCAATACCAATCATAGGAAGTCCCTTGAAATTATTGACAAAGCTTAATTGACCATCCTTTGGAAGCAAACCATTGATTGGTTCTAAGTAGCTAGCAACCGCAGTGCCTAAGCTTTGAATGTTCGCATAAACAACGGTCAACATAGCCGTAATCCCAAAACCTGCCGCCAAGTAATGGAGATTACGTTTGAGTGGCAAGTAGTGAAGCAAGATAGCAAACCCGAGACCAGGAAGCATCCGTCCTGCAAGCGTCAACCCTGCTGCCAACCATTTCACACTATCAACAAAGTCCACAACAGTCTGTACAAAACTACCACCCAAGGCAAGGGCCAAGAAAACAGGAAGCGCACGAGAGAGCGCCCAAGGAATGGCACCGAGAAGATAGTTGCGTTCGATTCCTTTGTAATCAAAGCGTTCTACTGCGGTATCAATACGGTGCGCAAAGTAAGTTGTGGTCATACGCCCCAAGATATCAGTGTAAACCAAGAGTGCCGCTACCGGTACAGCAATCGTTGTTACCGCAAGCTCAGGGTCAATCCCCTGTGCTACTGAGAAAGCTGTCGCCAAAACTGCACCTGATGTCGCATCAATACGTGATGCCCCACCAAAAGTTCCAACACCGAGAACGGTGAGCTGCAAACTAGCACCAATCACAAGACCAGTACCTAAATCGCCCATAACAAGACCTGCGATAAATCCAGCAAAAACAGGTGAGCCTGCTGACGTATTAATCGTCAACTCATCACAGATTTGATAAGCCGAGTACAAGGTAAGTAAAAGAATTTGCCACCATTGAATCATGATGTAACCTCCTAAAAAATTTTTGAATGATTCCGAAATTATCTGACCTTATCAAGTAAGGGCATGAAAGCTTTAGGACTGTCACCTGGCACCATCTGAGCAATCAGGTTAACTCCCTTGGCTGCAAGCGCATCAAAGTCTGCAATGTCTTTCTCGACGACATTTATAGACCTTGTGACAGCACGTGTTTCAGCTGTCTGAGACATGTTCCCGACATTTAGCTCAGGAATGGAAACACCGCGCTCTACCAAACCCAAGAAACGATCTGGTTTACGAGCCACGATCAAGAGTCGTTGGCTATCATACTTACCAGCCAAGATGTTCTCTGCGGCCTTATCAACCGTCAGAACAGATAGTTTAACACCCGCAGGGGTTGCCAGCTTCAATCCTGATTTTTCAATAGCATTGTTAACCACTTCGTTGTCAACAACCATAATGCGACTAATGTTTAGTTTAGTTGTCCAAAGATTAGCGACTTGTCCATGAATCAGACGACCGTCAATTCGAGTTGCGATAATAGCCATAAGTTATATCTCCTCCATTTGTTTATAATGATGTTGTTTAACTAGGTTAATATATTCTGGCGCAATCCCCTCCGTCTCAAAGACGATGATTTCGTTGCGCCCTTTCTTTAAAAATCCTTTTGGAAGATACAAAGAGAGAATCGGTCCCACATTCCAAAAACGTCCAAGGTTGACACCGTTGATAAAAGCGACACCTTTGCCAAACTCGGCCATATCTAGATACGTATCTTCCAACTCTTCTAGCTCAAATTCATAGCGGTAGAAGGCTGGCTGATTTGGATTCCAACCAGCGCTAAAATCAATTTTTTCAGTATTATCCAGCGATAAACAGTACTGCCTCCAACCAGTCAAGAAGTGAAGATCTGCCATAACCCCTTGGCGAAGACCTTTTTGCTGAGTCTCTGCTAAGAGCTTGTGTCCGTAGTTGACACGCCCCATGTTTTCGATTAGAACATCCACTTGGCTCAGTCTATCCTCCAACTGATAGAAGATGTCCTCGCCGATTTCAGCTTGATACTGAGTTGTTACCAATTTTTCATTGATGAAAAATTGCGCTCTATCACGACCATCAATAATGCGGAAGCGTTCTGGCTCTGACCTGTCGTTTTCCACTTGAGTCCGGTAAAGAAGATAGCCCGTAGACTGACCTAATGCTTCCATAGTCAAGGGGTAAACTGTCTCAATTGGCTCTGCCAAGCTATCAAGAGTAGCAAAAAGCGATACCCTGTCTTTGAGAGGAATCCCTTCTTTAGAGAGAGTTTCCTTGATTAGCGGCTCTTGTTGCTCCAAGTCTGGATAAAATGTATGGAGCATGCTCTTGATAGCAAAGTATTTTGCTGTTGGATTTCCCTGCTCGTCAAGCAGTGCATCATAGTCATAGGAAGTTACCTGCGGCAAGTCTGTCACTCCGCGGGCTGAACAACCATTCATAAAGCCAAAGTTAGTCCCTCCGTGGAACATGTAGAGATTGATGGAGCCAAGTGAGATACACTCATGGACAGCCTGAGCCAGCTCTTCTGGATTCCGCCTGATAATCGGCTCTTTCCAGCGATTGAACCAGCCATCCCAAAATTCCATGCACATCAGCGGCCATCTCTTGCCATGTTCATCAAAGAAAGCCTGCATCTCTTGAAAGTTCTGAGCTGCTTTAGAACCAAAGTTCCCTGTCGCAAAAATTCCCTCTTCAATCAGGCTCCCAGCTCTTAGTGTAGCCCGCCATGGGCCGTCTGAGGTAAAGAAAGGAACACTGACACCTCGTTCTTTCATCAGGGCTTTCAAGGCTTTTAGGTACTCTTTTTCTTCTCCAAAGGATCCGTACTCATTTTCAATCTGCACCATAAGGATATTGCCCCCACGATCCAGTTGACGCTTAACCAACTTTGGTAAAAGAATGTCATAGTAGTCCGCCACATGCTTGAGATAGCATGGATCTGAGGACCTTATTCGCATCTTTTCAGTCAAAAGCCATGCTGGCAAGCCACCAAACTCCCATTCAGCACAGATAAAGGGCGAAGGCCTAACAATCGCATACAAACCCAAGTCTTTAGCCGTGTCTAAAAACCTTTCGATATCCAAAATTCCCTCAAAATCAAACTGCCCTTTTCGAGGCTCGTGAAGATTCCAAGCTACATAAGTTTCAACGGTGTTGAAGCCTAGCGCTTTCAGATTGTACAGCGAATGATACCAGTCATCTGGATGAACCCTGAAGTAATGAATGGCTCCAGATAAAATTTTAAAGGGGTGGCCATCTAAATAAAACTCATCTGATATTTCAAACCTTGTCACCCAAATTCCTCCTTACATAAGATATGAAACCATAAAAAACACATAAAAGACAGACAACAGGTCTCAAAATGCTGAGACTGATCGTTATTGAAGTGGCTAATCAGCCAACAACCACTTTTTAGTCCACAGGTTTTATTTTAAAAGCGCTTTCGTATATTGATATAATATATCTACCTGAATCAAAAGTCAAGGTGATTTTTTAACATTTTTAATCATTTTAGCTTACTATTTTAACCAATCCATCTCTTTTTTGACAATTATTTTATTTTAGCGGCAAAACCGACTTATTCTTTCATAAATGTGTAAATTATGTTAATATTATAATCAAGAAATGGCTTAAGATCCCGTCTTTACAGCTCTACACTTTTATTCAAGGTGTCTTTTTACGTTGCTCACTGGTCATTTTTCAAAATAACCTTGATTGCCGAAAAACGGTTCCCCGAATTAAAGTATTTTGCTTGTGAATGTCGGTTCTAAAGGCTAAAATCATACTAGAAAGGACTTCCATCATGAGAATCCCAAAATATCAGATGATCAAAAATGATCTCAAGCAACAATTACGCTCTGGAAAATTTGAAAACGGCGATAAGTTTTATACGGAAGCCGAGCTCATGGATATTTTCCAAGTTAGCTCTATAACCGTCATCCGTGCCCTCAATGATTTGGTCACAGAAGGCTATCTGACGCGTCGTCAAGGCAAGGGAACCTTCGTATCCCGTGCCCGCAAAGGCAAGCGCGTCCGCTTCTCTGATGTGGAAGTCTTTCCTTTCGATAAGGACGATGTCACGGTTCTAGCTCTTGTCCGAGAGCAAGACCCTGCTATCCTTAACTTATTAAAGCTTGGTAAAAAAGACGCCTACTTCCGCATTGAACGTCTCCGTCGCGCTGAGGGAGTGCCTTATATTTATCAAAAATCGTTTATCCCTGAGCAATTTATTGACACCAGCAAGAATGACCTTTCTTACTACAGTTCGATCTACCAGCATTTCAAGACGGCATATGACCTTCATCTCAACGAGGAAGCCTTTATCGAAACTAACGAGATTAGCTTCCCTACGCCAGATTCTATCGCTAAAATCTTAGAGATTGATCCAACTGAACCCACTGTTTTACAAGTTCATACAACCTTTAACGAGACCAGTCAGCAGGTCTTTGAATATGTAGAATCTTACAAAAAATGGGACTTTTACAAGTTCAAACTATCCTCAGACTGACCTCCGGCTTTGCTCTAATTTATTGAAAGGCTGCCTACTATGTTTACAAAGACATCCGCAATCGATAAGAACCTTTACTTTAAATCTGTTTCTGGACCAGGACCTAAGTCCTACCAAGCTAGCAGTATCTCTTTGACCAAAAATAGCGTGTCCTCTGTCTTATCAAGTGAAAAACCAGTCTTTGTCTCGGCTAAATCAGGCATTACTCTCTTAGTCGTTTCCGAAAATCCAGAGGGCCCTTACGAGAAATTCATTCTCCATGGCACCATCAAAATCAAACCTGGTATCTTTTACAACTTGACGAGTGTTTCTGAAGTAAGTGTCATTGAAAAAAAGCTTGCTCCTTTTTCAGATGAATCTGAAACCACTTTATCTTGCGAAATTTCTTGGGAGCCTATTGCTCCTGTCATTCAAATCGCAGAGATTTTCACGCTTTACTATCAGGTAAAAAAAGCCCCTTATCATTTCGGACCGGAGCAACATCATTTTTGTGAACTAACTATTGTTGAGCAGGGACAGCTAGAAACCACGGTTGATGGGGTGACTTACCAGCTTGGAAAGAATGACGCCATCTTATATCAAAAAGACCAAGTTCATTCTCAGGCTGTTACAACGGACGAGACGACAACCTATATCACTATCCTCTTTGATATGACCTTGACAGATCCACAGTTTTTCGATAAGGTATTCCACCTCAATTCTGGACAAATTTCTCAGGTAGAAACCTTTATTAGAGTTAGCGAAGAGGAGAGCCTTCCTTACAAAAGCGATCACTTGCTTGCTCGCTTAAAATTATTCATCCTTTCTCTGGTTAGCGAGACCAGCCCTTCCCCGTCCAAAGGAACGTCCATGAAGGAGAAGTATGATCAAGATCTAGCTCAGCAGATCACAGCCTACATCAAAGAACATCCTGAGGCTCGCGTTATTGATGTGACCCAAGCCTTTGGGATGTCGCGCTCCATCATTCAATCCCTCTTCCACCGCTATATAGGCATGCAGCCTCATGCCTATATTGAAGAGCAACGTCTGAAACAAGCCAAGATTCTAATGCGTGACTCAAGCTACTCTCTCACAGAAATTGCACTTTTAGTTGGTTACCGCTCTCTTCCAGCCTTCTCAAGATCCTTTAAACACGCCCTAGGCTATTCCCCATCTAGCTACGCTAAAAAACTCTACAAACAAATTTAAAAACCTCAAAAAACGCCATTTTGCTGGCGTTTTTTATAATGCTTCAACGTATAAAAAAAGCACAGCTTTCCACTTCAAAAACATGCCTCAGTCTCTCGCTTATAAACATTAAAATTTAGAATAAAGCTGTCACAAAATCAGAGGATCACCTGGCATGCTTTTTTAAGCAACGTTGCTCTATCTTTTAAGCCAGTTTACACTTGAGCTTTTTCGTTAAAAAGTTATTCAATTTTGGTAAATTATTCCCTAGCTTTCTCTATGGCAAAGAGGTACAATATAGGTAACTGGTCACTACCAGTTGGGAGGTAGATATGAATGATGATTGAACCAAAACCCCTTTACCTTCAATTGAGTGAGCAGCTCATTCGAAAAATTAAACAGCTAGAGAGTCCTCAAAAGTTTCTATCTGAGCGGGAAATCTGTAGACAATATGACGTTAGTCGAACGACTGTTCGTACAGCTCTAGACCATCTTGAGAGTCTCGGTTATATTTCCAGACAACATGGCAAAGGAACCTTTACCTCCGATGCTTGGCAGGATCGTCCGAAGCTCAGTATGGGCTATAGTTTTAGCGAACAAATGCAGGCTATTGGAAAAATCCCCAGCAGTAAGATACTCAGTTTTGGGCAAGTCATCGCTGATACTTTTGTCGCAGAAGAGCTTGAAATCCCTGAACAGACACCTGTCTGGTATCTTTATCGGCTTCGCTTAGCAGATAAACGGCCAATGATGCTGGAAATGACTTATCTACCCGCCCAGCTTTTTCCGAATTTAATCAGCCATAAGCTGGAAGAGCAGTCTCTCTACGAACTATTTGAAACCGCTTATGACCAACGCATTTTATTTGCAGATGAGATTTTTACAGCTGATCTGTTAAGCAAGGAACAGGCAGCCCATTTAGACGCTGTAGCAGGTGACGCTTGTCTCAGTCTGACGCGAAAAGCCTATAATCCAGACCGTACCATTGTCGAGTACACGCGCAGTGTCGCTAGGCACGATTGTTTCTACTATCAGGTGCGGCATTATCAAAACCAGTAATCAAGCTATTTTACCAATCAAACCATTAGGAGAGCATATATGTTCCATTTATCAACCGCTGAATTGGAGTCCCTAGGAGCCGAGATCACGACTCGCGAGATTCGTCAGCAACCTGAACTCTGGCTGGAGACTCTTGACTATTACAAGGCTAATCTTGAGCGTATCACAGCCTTTCTTGACAAATTACCAGCAACCAAGTTACGCGTTATTTTTACGGGTGCTGGAACGTCTCAGTATGTTGGAGACACTATCTTACCTTATCTGAAGCGAGTCGGTGATGAGAAGCACTTTGACTTCCAATCAGTAGCCACAACACATTTGGTCTCAAATCCTCAAGACTATTTCAAGAGCGATGAGCCAACGCTTCTTGTCTCCTTTGCGCGCTCTGGTAACTCTCCTGAAAGTGTCGCCAGCGTTGAGTTGGGCCAGCAAATCGTCAACGATTTCTATCAGATTACCATTACCTGCGCGCCAGAGGGCAAACTGGCTCAAAAAGCTAGCGATGACGAGCGTAATCTTCTGCTCATGATGCCTGAGCGTTCCAACGACGCTGGCTTTGCCATGACAGGGAGCTTCACTTGTATGTCTCTCACAGCTATCTTGGTCTTTGATCAGACGGATCTGACTTCCAAAGAAGACTATGTCAAGGCTATTGTCAAGGCAGGAAAGAGCATTATTGAATCAGAAGAGAAAATCCAAGCCTACATCAACCGAGATTTTGACCGTGTCATCTATCTCGGCTCTGGTGCTCTAGCTGGACTTGCCCGTGAAGTGCAACTCAAAATCTTAGAATTGACCGCTGGCCGTATTGCTACTGCCTTTGACTCTTCGATGGGCTTTCGTCATGGACCAAAATCCTTCGTCAACGATAAATCTCTGGTCTTTGTCTTTGTCTCCAATGATTCTTACACCCGCCAATACGACATTGATATCCTCAATGAATTAGCTAGCGATGATATTGCTTCTCTGGTCTGTGGCGTTCAAATCAATCAGAACACCACCTTTAATGGAAACAGCTTTACTCTGGACGCTGAACTGGCCAATATCCCTGATGGTTATCTAGCTCTGCCCTATGCTATTTTCGGTCAGACAGTTGCACTCCTTACCTCCATTAAGGTAGACAATAAACCTGACACACCATCTCCAAGCGGCACTGTCAATCGTGTCGTAAAAGGAGTTACCATTCATCCCTTTACTTAGAAAGGCAAATCATGACAACTTATCTTTTTGCAAAACAATTTTACTTTACTGATGAAATCAAGGGACCAGGCTATCTCCCCATTCTTGATAATGGTACTTTTGGTAGCTATCAGACCGATAAACCAACGGATGGTACTATTTTAGATTACAGTAGCTTTAGCATTGCCCCTGGCCTCGTTGATACCCACATTCATGGCTTTATGGGCCACGACGTTATGGACAATTCGGCCGAGAGCCTGCGTATTATCTCAGACGGTCTGCCATCTTGTGGAGTAACCTCCTACCTACCTACCACTTTGACCGCTCCACGTGAACTTCTCAACGCTGTTTGCCAAACTGTTGGCGAACATGCCAAGAATACTCCTGGCGCTAAAATTCAGGGAATTTTTCTAGAGGGACCTTTCTTTAGCGAGGTTTACAAGGGCGCTCAAAACCCAAGCTATATGAGCGATCCTGACATTGACTACCTAGAAGAATGGCAGGAAAAATCCCACGGTTGGGTCAAGAAAATTGCTCTCGCACCAGAGCGCGAGGGAGCTATTGACTTTATCAAGCAGGCTAAGTCCATGAACATTTATAGTGCCATTGCCCACACGGATGCCACCTATGAAGAATGCCGTGCAGCTGTTGAGGCTGGCGCCAATATCTTTGTCCACACCTACAATGGCATGCGGGGGCTTCACCACCGCGAACCTGGTGTCGTCGGATCTGCTCTTACTCTTGGTCAATTTGATGAATTGATTTGCGATGGGCATCACGTTCATCCTGCTTCTGCTAAAATCGTCATGCAGGCTGCTGGTCCTAAAAAGACTGTGTTGATCACCGACTGCATGCGGGCAGGTGGTATGGGTGAGTGCGAGTCTACCCTCGGTGAATTTGACGTTATCGTGAAAGATGGTACAGCCCGACTCAAGCACAACGGTAGTCTAGCTGGCTCTGTACTTGAACTCATCCAAGCTGTCCAAAACGTGGTCAAGTGGGGCAATGCCACCCCAGCTGAGGCCCTTCGTATGGCCAGTCTCAACCCAGCTGCCTCAGTTGGCATTGACGACCGCTGCGGTAAGATTGACCCTGGTTATCCAGCCGACTTTATCGTTCTAGATGATGAGCTCAATCTTCAAGCGACCTTCATTGATGGGCAACCCTATTTTAAAAATCATTAAATCTTCATTCACAAGCAAAGAACTTGCATAAAGGACTTTCTTTTGGCCAGCAAATTAGCAGTTTAATGGCATAGTGACTGCATTCCAAGAATTGTTTACAGTGAATAGCTTTATGATAAGCGCTTTTGTTGTGGAAAAGAGGTTTTTACGATTTCCATTTGACCTCGCACTACCCAAACCATTTCAGAAAGGATGATTATGACAACTTTAAAACTGACTCCTAGCAAGTTACAGCATTTAAAAAACCTGTCCAATAACAACGATGTGATTGGTGCGCTGGCTATTGATCAGCGCGGCGCTCTTCGAAAGATGATGACAGCTGGTGGTGGTTCTACAGATGATTCGTCCATCATTCACTTCAAGGAACTCATCTCTCAAGAGTTGACACCATTTTCAACATCTATCCTTTTGGATCCTGAATACGGTGTGCCTGCGGCAGCATTGCGCCATGAAAATAGCGGTTTGATCATTGCTTACGAAAAAACTGGCTACGATGCAGCAACAGTCGGTCGGATTCCTGATCTTTTGCCAAACTGGTCTGCTAAGCGCATCAAGGAATTAGGTGCTGACGCGGTCAAGGTCTTGATTTACTTTGACATTGACGAGAGTGATGACGTCAACGACATCAAAAAAGCCTGGGTCGAACGTGTCGGGTCAGAATGTGTCGCAGAAGACATTCCCTACTTCCTCGAAATTTTGACCTATGACGCTAGCGATAGTGATGTCAAGGGGGAAGAATACGCTAAAATCAAGCCGCATAAGGTTATTGAAGCGATGAAACTTTTCTCAGATTCTCGCTACAATATCGATGTCCTTAAGGTTGAAGTGCCTGTCAACATGGCTTACGTTGAAGGTTTTACCAAAGACGGTATAGCACCACTGCATACACGCCAAGAAGCGCTGAACTTCTTTAAAGCTCAGTCGGATGCGACCCACCTGCCATTTATCTTTCTTAGCGCAGGTGTTTCAGCTAAACTTTTCCAAGATACGCTGCGCTTTGCCAAAGAGGCCGGCTCCACCTTTAACGGCGTTCTCTGTGGTCGTGCTACTTGGGCTGATTCTGTGGCAGTGTATGCTAAAGACGGTGATGAGGCAGGACGCGCTTGGCTAGCAAAGCATGGGCGCCAAAACATGGAAGAGCTTAATGCCGTCATCAACGAAGCAGCCACTCCTTGGACAGATAAGGTCGAACTCAAAGCTTAAGCCTACAGAAAAATAGCTGAACTTCTGAGAAGTGCTTCATAGGAAAATACCGCTAAGCTTGTTAAGTGTTTCTTTAAGCTTTCTTGAACCATCGCCTTCCAATACTATAAACGGATTAAATCAAGAGGAAACAACCACCTTACAGAAAAGCATTTAGAACCTGTATTCATAAGTCAAATCCTTAATTAAATTGTTTTTCGAACAACAAGCAATGAAAAACTGGTCTTAAAGGAAACTATTGAACGGTGAATGCAAAGTCTTCATTTAACAAGAGTTTCTGACTTTCAAGGATTTTACTGTACTTCCATGGTTCTAATTCCCTCAAAACCTTTTCTGTCAGCTCAGATGAATAAAAAAAGAAAAAAGATAGCCTTCCGCGTGTGCATCGAACACAAGGAAGGCTATCTTTTTTTCGAGTTTTTAGTCCGAGTTCAATTTGTCTGCCTTTGTACATTGACTGGATTTTGTATGCTTTTATTTACGACGGCGGCTAATGCCAAAGATCGCAAGGATAGCAAGAAGTCCTAGGCCGATAAAACCTGCTACTGAAGCAACTTCACCCGTTGATGGCAAGGCTGATTTTGCTTTAGTAGCCTGCGAACTAGCTTTTTTAGCTACTGCATTTTGATTCAGAGGTTTTTGTTTTGAATCTTCCCCTGTCTCCTTTTCTGTCGCACCATTTTTGGTAAAGGATTGCACAAAGTAGCTGACGCCATCTTTTTCTACAATTTCTGCGGAGGCAAATGTGTAACCAGACACATCATAAATCGGGATAAAGCCTTCTTGTTGAGTCGCAATTTCCTGACCAGTGGCTTGATCAATAAAACGGGTGTAGTCTGTCAGACGCACGTAATAGTTACTGCCACCGTAATTGATAAAGTCTTGCTCAGTCATATAAAAAATCTTGTAGACCTTCTCACCATTCTCCTCAACAATAACATCGTAATAATAGTTCCGATCACCAATCTTCGCAGCAAATACTTGGCCTTTCTGATCATCCTGAATTTTCTTACCAGAAGTGCCATCATAATACTCTGTCCGCACAATAGTCTTGTCAATGTAGGACGCATCGCGGTAAATGTGAACCAGAGCTGGTCCTTTATCCGTAGTTGTGATGATAGAAGACAAGTAAGTATAGCCAGTCAAGTCAAAGGGAGCTTGATAACCATCAACGTTGGCATGAATTTCCTTGCTCTCACCATCCGTGCGAAATAGTGTCTGTACGAATTGGAATTGGTGCTTTTCGATCCAAGTTTTAATTTTACTGTCGTCTAGTGTCTTGAGAGATTTTGCCTCAGTCGTTGCTGCTTTCGTTCCAGTCTTTTCTTCTTTTTTCTCACTATCTACTACTGTGGTTGTTGCTTCTGATGGCTGAGTATTATCATTTGTCTTAGATTGATCCTCTGATGCTTCTGAAACGTCTTTGGTAACAGCATTATCTCCTGATTGGGCTAATGCTACTGGCTCAGCAGTGTTAGCTGCCACTGCTATTGATGCAGCAGGCGTATTTCCTGCTTGCTCATCTGCCTTAATCATGTAAGGTTGGGCTAATTGTAGAACTGCTGTAGCCAGTAAGAAATAGCTCGTGTTCGTTTTTTTCATGGTGTTGTCTCCTTAAAATATTCCTTCTGAACCCACTCAAAAGGGCTTCTATCTCTTTATTCGTAAGAAAATATAAAAAGTGAAAAGTTTTTTCCAATATCACTAAATTAAGTACTCAAGCCAGAACAAAACGATTTCAGTCAACATGACCATATATTGTATTTGATGTCAAGTGATATATAACTCCTCTTTAAAGGAGGAAAAATTCCTCTTTCGTGTACCCAAAAATAACCATCTGAATATCACCTCTTGAAAAAAGTATATCCAGATAGTTAGGCTTATTTTAATGACATTGGCTTATCTCCTAGCCTCTGTCGTTGTTTTTTCCTCACTAGCTTTGCTCACTTGATCGGCCTGATGTTGGAGCTGCACTAGGAAGGTCTCAAGGGGCATATCAAAGTCGGTCATAAAACGTGCAGCCTCAACACCAACATAGCGGAAGTGCCAGTCTTCAGGAGCAACTCCCGTTTTCCCTTGATAGCTTTCCTTGTAACGCAGAACAAAGCCGTAGTCTGGTGCTATCGCAGCAAGTTGGGCTGCGATAGCTGGATCCATCTGATTAACATAGTCAACTGTTGACATATCAATCGCCAACCCCGTCATGTGCTCACTGGTTCCAGGCGCTTGGAAATAAGCATTCACAAAAGAAATAGCTCCCTCACGCGTAATGCCTTGGGCTTCCATTTCTTGGGCAATAAAAGACTCGTAAAGGCTAGACTGGTCTGCGACACTGCGATAGCCTAAAATCAAATGGACAGTTGGGTCAACCGTCTGAGCTGCCGCTAGAAAATTAGCGGTCGCCTCAGCAATCCGACTGTCAACTAGAATGCCAGAAACTTCACTGAGTTCTGGGGTCATCTCCTCAGTCACATGATGGGGACCAACTAAAACCAACTCCCAACTATCCGTTGGAAGATTCGGCAAACTCTGAGTTGAGTTGAGCTGGCTCAAAATCTTGGTCGTGCTAGTTGCCTGGGCAAGGGGTTGATTGGCCTGAGATTTTTGTGGATTGATTAATTCCTGCGCAAAGATCAAGCCGATAAACACTCCTAAGGACAGTAAAAGTCCAGCAAAAATTGCAAAAAGACTGATTGGCTTATCAGGAACATCTGATTCTTCCAGCGCAGCTTGATCCTGCTCCTCACCCAGCTCTTCCTCGCTGATAGCGTCTTCTACCAAATTTTCAATCGGATCAAATTTTGCCATCAAGCACCTCGGCACCGCGAGCACGGTAAGACATATCTCCCACAATCTCTACGGTAAATTGACCATTGTCATAGGTGAGAACCGTGATCGAACCATTGTCCAAGCTCTGTTTTGGGATTTCAGGCGCGATAAGATAAACCAGCGTGCTGATGGTCATCCCGTGGCAAACCACAAGCGCATTGCCACCACCTTGGCTCTCAATTTTTTGGGCAATGTCAGTAAAACCTGAGAGGATACGGTTCTTGAGGACCTCCCAAGGTTGCGCCCAGCCTGCCGTGTCAGCTTCATAAATACCAGTAGCCATCTCTTCATAGGTCAGGTTGCGAAACTCTGTTTCAGTACCAAAAATACGTGGCAAAACCCCCATAAAAAGCTCAGCATCATACCCACCATCTAGGCTGCCAAAGCACCACTCGCGAATCCGCTTGTCCCGCGTGTAAGGAATCTCCGTCTGCCCCAACTCATGAAGAAGGATTTCCATGGTTTGCAAAGTCCGACCAGAGTCGCTGGAGAAAGCTTCTTTAAACGTGAGATCAAAGCTCTTCAGCCCTACACCCAGCTCTTGAATGCCACGCTCACCAGCCGCTGTCAGCGGTGTGTCGCTCCAACCTTGGGCGCGCCCAATCGTATTAAACATCGTCTTCCCATGACGGGCAATATAGAGGGTTGTTTTTGCCATACTCTTCTCCAATCATCAGTTTCTTTCTATAATATCTATTATACCATGCGACACAGAAAAAGGCCTGCCAAAAGCAAGCCTTAGCTCTTGTATTCACAACTCAGCACTTTCATTCAAGGCTACTTTTTTCGGACGCATCGCTCGTTTTTGAAAACACAGTCTTAACTACCAAGAAATCAAAGCACGTCACTTGTGGCTACAAGTTTTAGCATCAAATATCTTTTAATCTTTCTTCTTCCATAAAACAAGACCTAAAATAAACAGCCAGTTGCTCAATGAAATCAAAGCTAAAATCCTAGTTAGCGTATAATTAGTTATCTCCTCAAGCTGATACAACTGAGAAATATCCCTGTTAAAAATCAGCCAAAGCGCCAGCATAACCGCAACAGCCATAAAAATAATTCCAATTTTTTGAGACATCGCATCCTCCTTAACAACTGCACATGTTTACAATAGACTTGTTCAGAAACCGAAAAATGTTTTGAAAGTCCGACCTTTCCGTCGTCTAATCGAGTTTACTATAATGACCGTTATGAAAAGGAAATGACTTTTTCCATGTGTTTCCGACCCGATCTAATACTACTGTATTCCTTTTAGCCCCTATTCGCAAGCGTTTTCTAGTTGTGTTTGAGCCTTTAAGCTAGTTTTTAAAACTATGGATCGGTGCTGGGATTTGCCCGCCACGGTTGATGAAATCGGCTGAAGAAGCACCGTTAACCCGCATGACAGGTGCAGTACCAAGAAGGCCTCCAAACGCGATCATGTCACCTTCTTTACCTTTTGGAATGATGCGGACGGCGGTCGTTTTCTGGTTGATGACTCCAATGGCCGCTTCGTCTGCAATCATGGCCGCTATGGTCTCATAAGGCGTATCTTCTGGAATAGCAATCATATCCAAACCGACCGAACAAATAGCAGTCATTGCTTCTAATTTTTCTAGATTGAGAGAGCCTGCTTGCACCGCAGCGATCATGCCTTCGTCTTCTGAGACTGGAATGAAGGCACCTGAAAGGCCCCCGACTTGGTTGCAGGCCATGACACCGCCTTTTTTAACAGCGTCATTGAGCAGAGCAAGGGCTGCTGTCGTGCCGTGGGTGCCGACCATCTCAAGGCCCATTTCCTCTAAAACCCTAGCCACCGAATCCCCAATTGCGGGGGTCGGCGCTAGTGACAGGTCCACGATTCCAAACTTGACATCCAAGCGCTCACTGGCCATGGTACCGACCAACTGCCCGATACGAGTGATCTTAAACGCTGTCTTTTTGACAGTTTCAGCAACAACATCAAAACTCTCACCCTTGACTTTTTCGAGAGCTCGCTTCACCACGCCAGGACCTGACACCCCGACATTGATGACTACGTCTGACTCGCCGACACCGTGAAAAGCTCCTGCCATAAAGGGATTATCCTCAACTGCATTAGCAAAAACAACCAGCTTAGCTGCTCCCAGATCGGATGCTTCAGCCGTTTCCTTAATAATACGCCCCATATCGCGAACCGCAGTCATGTTGATACCGGTCTTGGTCGAGCCGATATTGACCGAAGCGCAGACCTTATCTGTCTGAGCCAAAGCCTGCGGAATGGAGTTAATGAGAATCTCATCCCCTTTGTGATAACCTTTTTGCACGAGGGCTGAAAACCCACCGATAAAGTCTACTCCAATCGTCTTGGCGGCCCGATCCAGAGCATGAGCCAATGGAAGGTAGTCCGTCGCCTCTGTCGCCGCACCGATAATAGCAATAGGAGTCACTGACACACGCTTGTTAACAATAGGAATCCCCAGCTCAGCCGCTATCGCATCACCTACCGCCACTAGATTCGCCGCCTTGGTCGTGATTTTCTGATAAATTTTGTCCGCTGCCTTATCTATATCCGCATCAATGCAGTCCAAGAGGGAAATTCCCATGGTGATGGTTCGGATATCAAAGTGCTGCTCCTCAATCATGGCGATAGTTTCTGTTACTTGTCTAATATCCATAGTTAGCGCTCCTTACAGATTGTGCATCGCATCAAAAATCGCTGCACTCTGAATGTTGATCTTGACATTGAGCTCCTGGCCAAAAGCCTCCAAAGCCTTGCGGACCGCTGTAAAATCAACAGCCTTCTCGCTTGATACGATAGCCATCATGGTGAAATAACCATCCAAAACTGTCTGAGAAATGTCATCAATGTTAAATTGCAAATCAGCCAACTTAGCTGCAACCCCTGCCACAATCCCTGAATTGTCCTTACCAACAACCGTCACAATAGCTTTCACACCTATCTCCTCCTTGAAAATCCAAGCCCAGCTAGAACA
The DNA here is from genome assembly GCF_000380085.1 of Streptococcus merionis DSM 19192. Lineage (GTDB taxonomy): Bacteria > Bacillota > Bacilli > Lactobacillales > Streptococcaceae > Streptococcus > Streptococcus merionis. The sequence continues at coordinate 14,325 of NZ_KB904556.1, read as the reverse complement.
ACCTATCAGGCTCTCTCAGCTGAGCATCTCTATCTTTTTTCACTAGTTTAGAGAAAAAAACGCATTTTGGCAAGCCAAAGCCTGATAAAAACAGTAAAAGGTGAACGATGGGAAACTACTTAGCTACAGATAAGCAATAATTGTGAGAAGTTCATTATCAAACCTCTATGGCCTTATTTTTCCACATCAGTATTTTTGATCACAGAAAGCCCGCTTTCCATTTGTTCTTATACATGGACAACTCCAAGAAAGGTAGTTTTCGAAGTCATGCTCTTTTTATCAATTATCATTCTAAGTTGTCAAATCGCTATTGCAATCAACTTTCTTAGGCTATGAGGAATTTGATCTTTGACCTATTTTTCGATTCCTAAACAACTCCAGTGATAAACTATTTTGACATCGTGTTTGAACTGTAAAACGGCTAGATAGCAGATTTAAGAAAGTCCACTATCTAGCCGTTTTCTTTTTCAATTTAAATGCTGCTTCGCCTAGCGTACTCTGACGTGTCAATCCCACGCGCCTGAGCCCAGTTTTGGATACTGGCTGGAAGAACTAGGTCTGTTTGGCGAAGGTCAGCGATAGTCTTGGCCCCCAAGATCGTCATGATTTCTCTGATCTGCTCCTGCATGATCTGAATGGTCTCAATAGCCGCACTTAGGCTGTCCGGCTTGCGGACCCACTGGAGAGCTTGACCTGATAAGCCAACGAGATCCGCACCTAAAGCCAGACACTTAATCACATCCAACGCATTTTGGACGCCGCCTGAGGCGATGATTTGCGGTCTTTGTCCAGCTGATAAGCTCATAGCCTCAAGCAGACTTTCTACGGTGCTCAGTCCCCAATTTTCCAAAAAATCGTACTTAGCCCTTTGCCTGCGAGCATTTTCGATGCGCACAAAGTTTGTTCCTCCGCGACCTGAAATGTCTACCACCTTGACGCCACGAGCATGGAGCTCTGCAACTGTCTCTCGGCTCATGCCAAAGCCAACTTCCTTAACGATGACAGGCACAGGTAATTTAGCGGCGATAAGCTCGACATTGTCCAGCCAACCTCGGAAAGCGCGTTCTCCTTCTGGCATAACGATTTCCTGAGGCACATTGACATGAATCTGGAGAGCATCGGCTTCCAAGAGTTCAACAGCCCGCTTGGCATTTTCTAAACCATGGTGAGCACCTAAGTTGGCAAAAACTAGTCCCTTGGGATTTTCTTGACGAATGACCTTAAAGGATTCAGCTGCCTCGAGGTCTTTCATGGCGATACTGACAGATCCACTCGCAAGGGCCAGACCGGTCTCACGCGCCAAGATTGCCAAGCGCTGATTGATTTTTGTCGTCTGAGGACTTCCGCCCGTGATGGCATTAATGAAAAAAGGGCTAGTAAAAGCGAAGCCAGCGACACTCGTTTCCGTGCTAACTTCTGCCACATCTAGCTCTACAAAGGATCGGTGAACAAAGCGCAGTGCTGCTAAATCAGCCCCCGACTGGGCTTGGTACTGTTGATTAGCAAGGGCCACGTGCTGGTCTTTGCGATTGATTTGCTGGGTCATGGTCTGTCCTTTTTCTTTGTCAAAGAGGTTTTATCGTCAATTGAATCAAGAACGATACAACTGTGGTTCAAAAATGTATACTAGCTGATGCTCTGATTTTGAAATAACTTTGTCCTAATCTTGTTTCAATCAACTATAAAATCTGTATTACAAGTAACATTTTTAATTGTCGGTTGAATAACAAACGATGAAGAGGGAGCAGCAACTCCAAAAGAAAGCGTTAAACCGTACTTAATCTTGGGACTTAGCTGGTGTCAAATCCAAGGGTAAAATGCCTGCACGCTTCCAAACAAGTCTGATTTGAACTTCTTGTTCTGGCGTTTCTAGCAGACAAATGCCGCAGTCGCCCCCTCCAGCACCTGAGGTCTTGCTGGCTGCACCAACTTCTTCTGCTAAAGTCATAAGACTAATCAAGGCAGGAGTCTCAATGACAAAACCGACCTGCTTAGCATAGGCTTGTAAAATCTGGCGGTTCTGGCGCAATCCTGCCAAGATAGCATTCTTGTCGCCTCTTTTAAAACCTGCTATCAAGCCATCGACGCAGGAGTGGCTCTTAGCTAGAAAGTCCTGATGAACTTGGATTTTATCCTCTTCAGAGAGAGCCTGCTGCATCTGCCCAACTAGGTCTTCTGTGGAGGCGACAGATTTGGTCCATCCGACTAAAAGTTTCAGCTCTGCTGGCAAGCTCAAAGACTCTACTTGTAAATCTGGCCAAGCTTGATCAGTGATTTGCCAAATCGTCTGCTCTGCCATTGCCCTCAAAAGCCAATCCTTATCAGGACGACAATAGGCAATCCAGCCACCAAATGAAGAAGCCGCCAAGTCGCCAAAAGAGCCCTTGAGCTGGAGTTTGAGCTGGGTCAGGACGGCCAATTTGTAGACCAGCATAGCTGGTGCGGGCTGGCCAAAATAGGTCAGAATCGCACGAATGACTGCCACGGTGACCGCCCCACTAGAGCCTAACCCGTACTTCTGACCGGTAATCTCATCATCTAACTCACTCTCAATCTGAAGAGCGTACACTTCATCTGTAACTGAAATGCCACAATCGCTCAGATAGTCCTCTGCCATCTGCATGGCTGTCACCACCAGAGTGAAAGGTTGGTGCTGTGAAAAAACAATTCGTCCTGCTTGACGAGTCCATGAAAAGCTCAGATCTGGTTGCTGGCTGGAAGTCAGGCTACCTGTGGCGTCCGTCGGAGTCACAGTCACCTTCAAATAGCGATCAACCGCCACGATGATGGCTGGTGCTCCGTCAACGACAGCGTATTCCCCTGCAATGAAAAGTTTGCCAGGCGCTTGGGCTTGAATTTTAGTTCTTGTTGCTTTGTTCATAAAATACCATTTGGCTAGCTTGCCAGTCTTCGGCTGTCAGATGATGAGCGGCTCGACCTGGTAAGCTCGTGATGATTTTCTCCCGTGGGAAGTCTTGGGCAAGGACAGCCACCAGCTGATTCATTTCCGAAGCGCGGCAGAGAATCTTGATATTTGGCCCCGCGTCCATGGTCATATAGGCCAAAAGGCCCGTTTTCTCACGGACTTGGCGAACCAGATTTTGCACCCGCACTGATTCTGGCTCCCAGTAGGTAAAAGGCGGATTAGCTGAGAGCATGGTCGCATGCATCTTCATGCCATTGTGCTCAGTAATTGCCCCCATCTTGGTAAAATCTCGCTGAGCAATAGCTTTCTTGATGGCTGCTAGATCCTGCTTGCTCGTTTCTACCCATGCTGGATAAAAGGGCGATGTCGCCACAGTGTGCTCCATCCCCACACGGCTAGAAACTTTCTTTTGCTGGGTGTTAATAGCTAGAACAATCATAGCCACGTCCCAGTCAGCATCGTCTACAGGACGCGCGACCGAGTCGCTCGAATTGGTCCCCATATCCCATTCAACAAAGCCACCAAAAAGAGAACGAGTGCTGGATCCTGAACCTTGTCTAGCATAGGTTGACAACGTTTCTCTATCCAACTCAAGACCAAGCGCTTCCTGCGTTGCCATGGCTAAGGCTGCAAAGGCAGAGGCTGATGAGGCTAAACCAGCTGCCGTTGGAACAAAGTTGTAGGACATGACGTGAGCTTTGCGATTCTCTTTAAAGTCCTGACGAAAGAGGTCCAAGAAACGGCTGATTTTAGCGGTTTCTGTCTCTGACTGTGTCAAACCATTGAGAACGAAACAATCCTCAGTCAAGTTTTCATCAAAAATCACCTGAGTATCCGTATAAAAGGCGTCTAAGGTTAAGGACAGAGAACTGTTCATAGGTAAAAAAAGACTCTTATCTCGCTTCCCCCAGTATTTGATAAGGGCGATATTGGTATGCGCACGCGCTCGTCCGACTGTAGCACCTTTCAAGTCCGTCTGATGAAGCAATTCACCAAATTGGTTCGGATTATTCATCTTTAAAGCTGTCATACATCTCCTTTGAAAAAATCTCCCTGCAATAGCTTCTCGTCTGAACTAGCTCCCAAACTCTGTAACCAAGCCTGAGTCGCACCACTCTCTTTTAATTTCACAGCGATTTTTTTAGCACTGGTTAAACTTTCTACGAGAGCAATCATACAGCCACCACGACCGCCACCTGTCAACTTAGCTCCCAGTGCTCCCGCTTGACGCGCAGCAACAACCAGTCTGTCCAACCCCTTGTCGGACACCCCTAAATCAACCAAATAGGTCTGGGCTTGGTTCATGCAGTCTCCTAAGGTTTTGATGTCCTGATTGAGCAAGGCTTTTTTGCTAGTCTTAGCCAGTTGGCCCAGAGCTTCGATATGACCTTGTGGGCTAAAATAGAGGTCGGCAGTCCCTTCATTTTCCATTTCCATCCAATCTGCCACATGCTGGACAGCTTCTAAGGTATGACCAATTTTGCCCGTATCTGCTACGACCAGATAGGCTGGTAAATCTAGATTGAGCACCTCGATTGCCTCATCTTTAACAAAATAAACCGATTGTTCCCGACTGATGGTCGTCACATCCACCCCCGAAGGATTGCCATGAGCAATGCGCTCCGATGATTGAGCAATATCCCAAAGTTCCTTGGCAGTCAGTTCCTTGTCATAAAAGCTAAAGAGGGCTCTAGCGACAGAGACTGCCACTGCAGCGCTTGACCCCATCCCCCGCTCTGCTGGAATCGTCGATGTAATCTCAATGTGAATGGCCGGGTTTTGCGAAACACCTAAGCGATAGAGAGAAAAGCGAATAGCATGCTTTAAACTCTCATAAACCTTAGGCATTTCGTGAACCAGGCCATCGTAAAAAGCGCAGTTGACCGACAAGTCACCTGTTGTCTCTGTCACAGTCGTCAAAACCTGGACCGCAGCAAAAGGCAGAGCAATGGCTGGTTTGCTATAAACCACCGAATGCTCTCCCATCAATATAATCTTGCCGCTCGCGCGTCCCTGTGCTGACTGAACCATGTCCTTTTCCTTTTTCTTAATTCTTCTAGCATTATACCATAGATTTAGAAAGTTTTTCAGAAAACCCAAGCTTGACCTATCGTTAAGGCTCTAAAGAATCAAAAGCCAGACTAGGCCGTGCATTGAGTGACCAATCCGAAAAATGCTCCTTTTCCAACTCTACCGCTGCTGCCATAGCAATCATACCCGCATTGTCCCCACAGAGACGAAGAGGCGGAATAATCACCTCCACATCTCTGATTTCCTCAGCCAAGCGCTCTCGCAGCCCCTGATTGGCTGCAACACCACCTGCCACGACTAGGGTCTTGACAGGATAGCGCTCCAGCGCCTTCTTGGTCTTAGCCATAAGAATATCCAAAACGGCCGCCTGAAAGGAAGCTGCTAAGTCTTCTTGAACCAATGCCTCGCCTTTCTGGGCAGCATTGTGGTGCAGGTTGATAAAGGCAGACTTGAGCCCTGAAAAGGAAAATTCCAAGTGGTCTTCCTTAATCATGGCCCTTGGAAAATCATAAACGTCCTGACCCTGATGAGCTAGCTCATCAATCAAGCGCCCCGCAGGATAGGGCAAGCCCATGACACGACCAACCTTGTCATAAGCCTCACCAACCGCATCATCCCGTGTTTCACCGATAATCTTGTAATCTCCTGGTTCCGCCACATAGACCAGCTCTGTATGACCACCGCTGACCAGCAAAGCCACAAGCGGATAGACCAAGGCTTTGACTTGACGTGCCGCCATGAGATGCCCTGCCATGTGGTTGACAGCAATCAGTGGCAAGCCGTGCGCCCAAGCAAAGGCCTTGGCCGCTGAAAGGCCAACCAAAAGGGCTCCAACTAGGCCTGGCCCCTCCGTTACCGCTACCGCAGATAAATCTTCTACCGTCACGCCTGCTTCGTCCATAGCTTCACGAATGCAAGCCGTAATAACCTCCACATGGTGACGACTAGCCACTTCAGGCACCACACCACCAAAACGCTGATGACTCTTAATCTGACTTGCAATGACATTGGAGAGGAGCTGGTCTTCATTTTTAAGCACAGCAACACTGGTTTCATCACAAGACGTTTCAAAGGCTAAAATATATCTATCTTCCATTTTTTCACTCATTTTCTTTTCTACCCTCTCGCATCATCAAAAGGGCATCCTCTATCGGATTGTGGTAGTAGGCTCGACGACAGCCGACTTTTTGAAACTTGTGTTTTTGATAAAGGGCAATAGCTGGCGCGTTGCTAGCTCGCACTTCCAGAAAAATAGGTTCTATCCGATCATCTAAAAACTGCATCAACCGACTGGCATGCCCCTGACCCTGATGGGCTGGTAAAACCGCAATCTGAGTGATTTCCAACTCCCCTGCTAATTCCTGAAGAGCTAGAAAACCGACCCAATCCTTGTCCGCCACACCATAGTAAATCGTGTCTTCACGCGCCATATCCGCTTCAATCTGAGCCATGCTCCAAGGAGAGGTTTCATAAACCTGATTTAGAATGTCAAAGACCAGCTCCGCAGTCAGCCTAGACCCGTTTGATGTAGTCATCACGGTCACTCTCCTCATGGTTTTTAAGCCAATTTTCCTCAGCCTCGACACGCTTGAGGTAGCAAGGCTCAAAGCTATCGATGTCAACTGGTTCTAAGCTTGCTCCTAAACGCCCAATGCGGTAGGCACAGGGCAGGCTTGGTGTAATGACAGCCGCTGGAAAAGCTGTCGCAATCTGCTCAGCAAAGGCAGTCGTCTCTCCGACAAAGGTCAGTTGTTCAAGATCCATCTCTTGCAGTTTTGCAAGGACATCTTCAAAACTGCGGTGACCATCAGGCACAACTGCTCTGCCATTTTCATAAAATCCCGTGTAGACGTTATTACGGCGAGCATCTATGAGAGGAACCACTATCCCTGAGCGTTCATCTGGCAAAAGGGCCTCAAGCGAAGACACGCCGACTAGGTCAATCTGGAGAGCTTGAGCCAGAACCTTAGCCGTCGCCACTGCAATCCGCAAGCCGGTGTAGGAACCCGGCCCCTGAGCCACCACAAGGCGATCCAAATCAGCCGGCATCCAGCCAACCTGTGCCATCAAAAAATCAATGGTCGGCATAAGAGTAATAGAGTGATTTTTCTTAATATTAAGCGTCATGTCTGCAAGCAACACTTCATCTGCTAAAAGAGCGACAGACAGGGTTCTGTTAGAGGTATCTAGGGCTAAAATATTCATAGGTTTTCTTTCGTTTCTCACCATTTTCAAGCAATATAATCTTCCTCTATTTTACTAAATATATGTCAAAAAAGAAACCTGAACCCTTTAAAAGACTTATTTTTCAACTGTTCAGAATATTTGAATCCGTGGACACGCCTAAGCATGCTCACTCAAGGCTATTTTTCTGTACTTATCAATCGCCTTTTCAGCATGCAATCAGTATGGGCTTGATTATTTATACGTAGTCTTCAAAGATAACATAGTTTTTCGGGCAAGGACGAAGCCATCATGGTTGTCTGTTTCAACCTCTTTACTCACCTTCCAACTGAATCTAAATTATTTTCCTGTGCTTCTGAACTTGCTCATTTCCCTCACATTATGATATAATTTGAGTACAATTACATCAGGTCAATGCATTACACTATTTTGGATCAGCCATTCTCAACCCGCTTTTGCGAGTTGGGTGTTTTTCCACAGACATTTTTGGCCGTTTTTTATGAAAGGAACCACATGATTTACAAAATTTTTTACCAAGAAACGAAAACAACTAATCCTAAACGCGAGATGACTAAGGCACTTTATCTTGAAGTTGACGCTGACAATGAGCTGGCTGGTCGCATCAAGGCTCGCCAAATCGTAGAAGCTAATACTGCTTACCACATCGAGTTCATCGAGCTGCTATCTGAGAAACACCTAGCCTATGAAAAAGAGACTGGTGCCTTTCAATTAATGGAGTTTTAGTCTATGTCCAGTATTAACCTAAAACCAGAAGAAGTTGGCGTTTATGCCATCGGTGGTCTGGGTGAGATCGGGAAAAACACCTACGGCATCGAGTATCAAAACGAAATCATCATCGTTGATGCTGGGATTAAGTTCCCCGAAGACGACCTCCTTGGGATTGATTATGTCATTCCAGATTATTCTTATATCGTTGAAAATCTGGATCGTGTTAAGGCCCTTGTCATCACTCACGGCCACGAAGATCACATCGGAGGGATTCCTTTTCTGCTCAAGCAGGCCAATGTTCCTATCTACGCCGGGCCTCTAGCGCTCGCTCTTATCCGAGGGAAGCTTGAAGAGCACGGTCTTCTTCGCAACGCCAAACTTTACGAAATTAACCACAAGACCGAATTGACCTTCAAGCACCTCAGCGTGTCTTTCTTTCGTACCACACACTCGATTCCAGAACCTCTCGGTGTGGTTATCGATACGCCTCAAGGCAAGATTGTCTGTACGGGTGACTTTAAGTTTGACTTTACACCGGTTGGGGAGCCCGCAGATTTGCATAAAATGGCTGCGCTTGGTGAGGAAGGTGTCCTCTGTCTCCTGTCAGATTCGACCAATGCAGAGATTCCAACCTTCACCAATTCTGAAAAAGTCGTTGGTCAGTCCATCATGAAAATCATTGAGGGCATTCACGGACGCATCATCTTTGCTTCTTTTGCCTCAAATATTTTCCGCCTACAACAGGCCGCTGAAGCCGCTGTCAAGACGGGACGCAAGATTGCGGTCTTTGGACGTTCTATGGAAAAAGCCATCGTCAACGGGATCGAGCTTGGCTACATCAAGGTTCCTGAGGGAACCATCATCGAGCCAAACGCCATCAAGAACTACCCTGCTGGTGAAGTGCTGATACTCTGCACGGGAAGCCAAGGAGAGCCGATGGCAGCTCTAGCTCGTATTGCCAACGGTACTCACCGTCAGGTGAGCTTGCAACCAGGTGATACGGTCATCTTCTCATCTAGCCCAATCCCTGGCAACACAACTAGCGTCAACAAACTGATCAACACAATCACCGAAGCTGGCGTTGACGTCATCCACGGGAAAGTCAATAACATCCATACCTCCGGACACGGTGGCCAGCAAGAGCAAAAACTCATGCTCAGCCTCATCAAACCTAAGTACTTCATGCCTGTCCACGGAGAATACCGCATGCAAAAAATCCATGCTGGTCTAGCCTTTGACACTGGAGTACCCAAGGAAAATACGTTTATCATGGAAAATGGCGATGTCCTTGCCTTAACGAATAACTCTGCTCGTATTGCAGGCCATTTCAACGCTCAGGACATCTATGTTGATGGTAATCGTATCGGCGAAATCGGCGCAGCTGTCTTACGTGATCGTCGAGACCTCTCAGAAGATGGAGTGGTCATCGCTGTTGCGACTGTTGATTTCAAATCTCAAATGATCCTAGCTGGTCCAGACATTCTCAGCCGAGGATTTGTTTACATGCGTGAATCTGGTGATCTCATCCGTGAAAGCCAACGTCTGCTCTTTAATGCTATCCGCGTTGCCCTCAAAAACAAGGACGCTTCTGTCCAGACCGTTAACGGCGCCATCGTCAATGCCCTCAGACCTTTCCTATCTGAAAAAACAGAACGTGAACCCATCATCATTCCGATGATTTTAACACCTGATAAGTAAGAGCTACTGTTAGTGAGAAACTGACAGTAGCTGGCTTTTTTAACCTCTATTCACAAGTAAAGCACGATGACTGGAATAATTTTTTACGATAATGAGAGTGATTTTTGAAAGAATACTGACTGTATTTTGAAAAATGATTGAATAAGAAGCAGAAAAACTAGTCTTAAATGAAAGTATTAAACTGTGATTCTAGGTTCAGGAACCTATTAGTTCGTACAATAGATTTCATTGATTGTAGTCTATCATACACCACATTTCCTTGCCTTCCACTGAAAAGATATACTTATGAAAATCAATTTTCCATTACGAAAAAATGGGGCAATTGAACCCCATTAACTACTTTGTATTGCTACCAGCTTCTCTGAACTTTAGAGAACTACTGGACTTCCTAGTTCAAGCAGTCACGATCTACAGTTGACACAGAGCACAAATAAACACTCATTTTACTCTCTCAAACAGCACTTAGAAGTCTAGCGTTTTGAGAATATCCGTAAGAGAATTTTCCCTGTGATGATTTTCTTTAAGAGGTTTCTTCTTGGTTGTTTTTTGTTGCTCTTCTTGCAGTTTGTCATAATCTCCTGATAGCTTAGCATAATTCATAAAACGACGTTTCGCATTTTCAACCGTTTTTTGGAACAGTCGCTCCGCCTCCTTTGGATTCACTTGTTTTAGGGAAGCAAATCGTTTTTGATTCAGCATAAAATCAGGCATTTTTTCAAACTTAGGTCGCTTGAAATCCAGTACCATTGGATTTTTATTTTGGGCTATTAAGTCTGGATTGTAACGGTACAAGGACCAGTAGCCCACTTCAACGGCTTCTTTGGCTTCCTGCAAGCTCTGCTTCATTCCCCCTGCAAGCCCATGAGCAATACAAGGCACATAGGCGATAATAATGGACGGACCTGGATAACTTTCGGCTTCTTCAAAGGCTTTAATAACCTGAATAGGATTTGCACCGCTAGAAACCTGAGCGACATAAACGTTACCATAAGTCATCGCCATCATACCTAGGTCTTTTTTCGCACCTTGATTACCTGCTGCAGAAAACTTAGCAATAGCTGATGTTGGTGTCCCTTTAGAAATGTGTCCTCCTGTATTTGAGTAAACTTCATTGTCCAAGACCAAGATATTAACATCTGCCCCACTGGCAATCACATGATCTAGCCCGCCGTAGCCAATGTCGTATGCCCAACCATCGCCACCAATAATCCACTGGGATGGTTTCACAAAAAGGTCGCGTTTGTCATAAATTTCTTGCAGAACAGGATTGTCTGACATTTCAGCTTCCAGCAAACTCGTTAGTTTAGCGCTTCTAGCTCGCGTCCCTCTTCCTTGATCTATATGCTCGATCCAATCTTGCATCAGCTGAACCAAATCAGAACTCGCGATTGGCATTGCCTTTGTCATAAGAGAAATTAGGGATTTTCTTCGTATATTGTTAGCAACCATCATCCCATAGCCAAATTCAGCATTATCTTCTAAGAGTGAGTTGCTCCAGGCCGGTCCCTCGCCTTTGTCAGTGGTACAATACGGCGTTGAGGACTCTGTTGCTCCCCAAATGGACGAGCAACCTGTAGCATTCGCAATCATCATACGATTACCAAACAATTGCGTTAACAATTTGACATAGGGCGTCTCTCCACAACCTGGGCAGGCTCCTGAAAACTCTAGCAAAGGTTTCTCAAATTGAGTGTGCGCCAAAGTGCCTGGCTTAGCTGGGTTATTTTTAGCTTGTAGGGTCATTGAAAAGGCCCAGTTGATGGCTTCTTCTTTTAACATTTGTTCGTTTTCAAGGGTCGCTGGAATCATTTTTAAAGCTTTGCCTTTAGCTGGGCAGGCCTTCACACAAAGTTCACAGCCCGTGCAATCATCCACAGAAACCTGAATACGATACAAGAGTCCATCTGACCCTTTTAAATCCCTAACTCGGTAGCCTTCAGGGGCAATATCAATCTCGTCTTGATCTGCCAAAAAGGGACGAATGGCCGCATGAGGACAGACAAAAGCACAGCGATTGCATTGCACACAAAAATCGGCATCCCACTGAGGAACTTCTAGGGCCAAACTGCGTTTTTCAAAGGCAGATGTTCCCAGAGGAAAATCACCAGCAGTCATGCCATTTCCAACCAGCTGACCTACTGTGATCTGATGTCCCCTCAAGCAGTGATCAGAGGTTTGGATTTGTTCTTGATCCTGTTTTTTTATCTGGCGCAAAGGTTTTGAAAGCTCACAATGACGCCATTCTTCAAGGACCTCGACTTTCTCCACTGCATCAAGAGAGGCAGAGATGGCCTGACAATTTTGCTGGACAAGCTCTTGGGATATTGAGCCGTAGGCTTGCCTCACTTCTGCCTGCATTAGCTCAACGGCCTTATCCATAGGCAGACTTTGCGTCAACTGGAAAAAAGCTGCCTGCATGCAGATACCCGTCCTTCTCATAAGACCAGATTGGGTAGCAATCTTATAGGCATTGATCGTGTAAAATTGGATGTCCTTATCTGCTAGATACTTTTTAATGCTGTTTGGCAAACTTCGATAAAGTTGCTCTTTCGTCCAAGTGGTATTCAAAAGGAAAATGCCTCCTTTTTTCAACCCTTTTAGCAAATCATGATTTCTTAAGTAAGCAGGCGTCGCTACACCCACAAAATCAGTGTTCTGGATAAAATAAGAGGAATTAATCGGCTCATCCCCAAAACGAAGGTAGGAGATCGTCAGGCCATTTTGTTTGCGCGAATCATAATAGAAATAGCCCTGAACTTGTTTATCTGTCTGAGAGCCAATGATTTTGATACTGGCCTTATTCATACTGACAGCACCGTCACCACCAAGTCCCCAGAATTTAGCTTGATAAGTTCCTGCTGGTGTCAGATCTAGCGGCTCACCAATTGGAAGCGATAAGTTAGTGACATCGTCATCAATTCCAATAGTAAACCGGCGTTTTGCCTGATCACGCCGTAACTCATCAAAGACAGCAACTATGTGTTCAGGCCTTGTCTCCTTAGAGCCAATTCCATAGCGTCCCCCTATGACACGAGGGTGTCGATCACTTTCATAAAACGCAGCTTGCACGTCCATAAACAGAGGCTCACCAATAGCTCCTGCTTCTTTCGTCCGGTCTAAAACAGCGACAGCGACAGCCGTCTGAGGAATTTTAGACAAGAGCGTTTCTGTCGGAAACGGACGATACAGATGAACCTTGAGAAAACCTACTTTCCGCCCCTGACGATTAAGGTAATCCACTGTCTGCTCAATCGTTGATGATACTGATCCCATAGCAACAATCACTTCGGCAGCCTCAGGATGACCATGATAGGTCACTAGATCATAGGCCGTTCCACGCAAAGCATTAATTTTGGTCATATACTTTTGAACAACATAAGGAAGCATCTGATAGTAGCGATTGACCGTCTCTCGCTGCTGGAAAAACACGTCTGGACTCTGGTTGACCCCTGATACTGTAGGATGATTCGGATTCATACCGCGAGAACGAAAAATTTCCAAGGCTTCTTGATTGATAAGCGGAGCTAAATCATCAGAATCCAAAACGGTAATTTTCTGCCATTCATGACTCGTCTGAAAACCATCAAAAAAACTGATAAAAGGGACACTGCTCTCCAAGGTTGCCAAATGCGCAACTGCTGATAAATCCATTACTTCTTGGACAGAACTTTCAGCTAGTAAGGCAAAACCTGATTGGCGGGTGGCCATCACATCACTGTGGTCTCCAAAAATGCTCAAGGCATTTGTTGCTAGAGACCGCGCTGCCACATGAAAAACAGTCGGAAGCAACTCCCCTGCCATTTTATACATGTTTGGCAACATCAAGAGTAAACCTTGTGAGGAGGTAAAGGTGGTCGTCAAGGCTCCTGTCTTTAATGAGCCATGAACGAAGCCAGCTACACCTGCTTCTGACTGCATTTCAACCACTTTAAGGGGCTGCCCAAAAAGATTAAGCCGCCCCTGTGTCTGCCAAATATCAGCATGTTCTCCCATGCTAGAGCTCGGTGTGATTGGAAAAATACCAGCTACCTCACTAAAATGATAGGCAATATGAGCTGCAGCTGTATTCCCGTCCATAATTTCTTGATGCGCCATAATGCCTCCTTCTCTTTTTATATAGTAAGCCCAGTAGTCAAGGTACTTTAGAGTGATCTTCAAAACCTTCATTTCTTAAAAAGAAAGAGTGGGTTACTCTGACCAATTAGGAAGAATCCTCTTGCTTTAGTGTTTTTAGGTTCAAGCGAATCCGAGATAAAAGGATCTAGCCTGTTCAAATCATTATGTCAATTGAACAAGACACAATAGTTTAGTCCTTTTCATGTCATTTCATTGACTTCCTAATACAAAAGTCATCTCCTACGCTTTCTTTAACAGTCCCCAAAGCTAAGGACATTGCTAAAAACTCTAAGATTTCCATCTTTGATTAGCCGACCTTGGCAGTTAAATCTTCACAAATAAGTTTTTAACAGACCTTTTAAGAAAAACGCTTGCATTATAGCGGAAAAGTCATCTTGAACGAACGTGTTGAGTTGTGAATACCAATTCTAAGGTAAGATGTTACCGACTTCAGCATGCGGGCGTGGAATCACATGCACTGATACCAATTCGCCGACACGCTCAGCAGCTGCCGCACCTGCATCTGTGGCTGCTTTGACGGCACCAACATCGCCACGAACCATGACCGTTACCAAGCCACCGCCGACATGTTCTTTACCAATCAAGGTCACGTTGGCTGCCTTAACCATTGCATCAGCCGC
>NZ_KB904555.1 GCF_000380085.1 Streptococcus merionis DSM 19192 | reverse complement strand
GGATACACCTGTTTCCATGCCGAACACAGCAGTTAAGTCCTAGCACGCCTGAAGTAGTTGGGGGGTTCCCCCTGTGAGATAAGGGAGTTGCTTAGCGAGAGGGAGTTTAGCTCAGTTGAAAGCGAGAGGAATTTGAGCTTTCAATCGGGAGATAGGGGAAGCGAAGCTTTCTACCTTTTCCCAGCTAGAGTTAAACTGCCATTTATGGGAGTTTAGCTCAGCTGGGAGAGCATCTGCCTTACAAGCAGAGGGTCAGCGGTTCGATCCCGTTAACTCCCATATAAGCGGGTGTAGTTTAGTGGTAAAACTACAGCCTTCCAAGCTGTTGTCGCGAGTTCGATTCTCGTCACCCGCTTTGAACATTTGTTCAAATTAACCAAGCATTATAGCATTATAGGCTTGGGCGCGTAGCTCAGATGGTTAGAGCGCACGCCTGATAAGCGTGAGGTCGATGGTTCGATTCCATTCGTGCCCATTAACTGAATAAGTTAAAATGGTCCGTTGGTCAAGGGGTTAAGACACCGCCTTTTCACGGCGGTAACACGGGTTCGAATCCCGTACGGACTATTTTGGAGGATTACCCAAGTCTGGCTGAAGGGAACGGTCTTGAAAACCGTCAGGCGTGTAAAAGCGTGCGTGGGTTCGAATCCCACATCCTCCTTTTTATTATCGCGGGATGGAGCAGCTAGGTAGCTCGTCGGGCTCATAACCCGAAGGTCGTAGGTTCAAATCCTGCTCCCGCAATATTTGGCTCGGTAGCTCAGTTGGTAGAGCAATGGATTGAAGCTCCATGTGTCGGCGGTTCGATTCCGTCTCGCGCCATTTTAAGTTAATATTTGGAGAGATAGCGAAGAGGCTAAACGCGGCGGACTGTAAATCCGCTCCTTAGGGTTCGGGGGTTCGAATCCCTCTCTCTCCATACCTTTACTTACGGGCATAGTTTAAAGGTAGAACTAAGGTCTCCAAAACCTTCAGTGTGGGTTCAATTCCTACTGCCCGTGTATTATATGGCGGGTGTGGTGAAGTGGTTAACACATCAGATTGTGGCTCTGACATTCGTGGGTTCGATTCCCATCACTCGCCTTTTTATTAATGGGGTATAGCCAAGCGGTAAGGCAAGGGACTTTGACTCCCTCATGCGTTGGTTCGAATCCAGCTACCCCAGTTACTAATTATACTAGCCGGCGTGGCGGAATTGGCAGACGCGCTGGACTCAAAATCCAGTGTCCTCACGGACGTGCCGGTTCGACCCCGGCCGCCGGTATAGTTTTAGGTCTCTAAACGTTGATTTAGAGCCTTTTTTAGTGCGGTTGTTCAAAATTTGTTCAAAAAGGGCTTTACTCGCTTAAACCCTTGAAAAAATGGGATAGTCACTCAGTTCTAAAATAGTACAGCAGACACTTGTCTACTGTTTTGATCGTTTTCAACAGTTCAGCGACATTTGCCCATGTTTTTTAGATTAGATTGAGCTCAGGAGAATAAGGTGAGAGAGGAAGAAAATAATGTCTCTTTAGCCAAACAAAGTTGAGCTAAGCGTTTTTGGGGGTGAAAGCTGGCATTCCATAATGACAATGACGATATGTGGCCTATCTAAGGCTGTTAAAAGTTGATTTTCAAACTAAGCGATAAAGAATTGACTAGTCATGCTTTGCTTGTAAACCATTGATGCAACAAACCGACCACCAACTTGTCCGGCAACAATGGACATACGTTCAAAACGCCTGCCACTAATCTTGCCGATGACCTTTTTCTCTCGTTTACTTCGCCCATGTTTTCGATAAAGATACGTATCAATTATTGTTTCATCAATATAAACAATCGATAAACCAGCTAAAACAGGTAAAACCGTTAGAAATGGCCTAACCTTTTCTGGATTTTGCTTTTTAAAGCGTGTTGTCTTTTTTTTAAGGGATACCAATTTTCTTCAAGACTGACCAAACACACTGTGGATGACAGTTGAAATGATCGGCTATTTTTCTCAAAAAAGCGTCGGGATGGGCAGTCATATAGGCTTCCAATTGGTCTAAAGGGAGTTTGCTTGGTTTTCGTTTTCTAGGAGTTATTTCTAAAGTGCTGGTAGCTTCTAGTTGATTTTCCCATAGATAGAGGGTGTTGCGACTAATCCCAAAGACATGACATGTTTCCTGCTTTGTGTGACCGAAGTTTTTATAGGCAATAACACGTTATCCATATACCATAACAATAGTATAGCATGTACTAGCTTAAAGCTGAAAGACTATAATCGCCCGATAACAAGGCATTTATCATATTTCCTCATCCTTCAGTATACTGTTAGTATCAACTAGAACAGGAGAATTTTTAATACATCTCGTTATCGGGCAGTTACTTTTGAAATTAACTAGCACCACGGTATAATGTTATCTTTTTTTTATCTAAAAAAGGGGTAACTAATTCTAATATCTGATTATAATTCTCAAAAGTGGCTGATACGTGAATCTTAAAACCGAAAATATTTGAAGGCTTATACTCAACATTCCTATAAATAAAAGAAGCACTCATCTATACACCACCTACATATCTACTTTTGAATTGTCTTGGAGAATGGCGTTTTATGATTCTTAATAAAATCCTCAAACCAATTCGTCTCATCTGACTCATATTCATAATCTTCTGATTCATCATATTCGTAATCATCATCATCAGAAAAATCAACTTTTCCAAATGTAATAAATTTATTATTACTTGATTTTTCAATTGATGGTTTTACAAACTCAAATAATGTCAAAATGCTGATTCCTACTACCAACAGTATAACAGTTGCCTTTTTCATTATCTTTACCTCCAATGACTTTTTAATTTAAAAAAGAGATACTGCTCTCTTACTTAGTAGCAATATCTTTCTTAATAGAAATCTGATTAAAATTTACCAAAACAAATAAAGGTATTCACTTGTTTTCCTCGACCAGATTTCACCAATTTAGGGTTACGGTTTACATTTTTTACAAACTTAGTCATTTATTTTTTCCTCCGAAATATTTTTTGTTGTTTGTAAGACTTACAAGAATTATTCTACAGGAAAAATCAATTGACTTTAAAATCGTTACATATCTGTAAGTTGACTGATAGTTTGCTCAATTTGTCTAGAAATACTATAACTCTCTATAAAATCTGTCATTTTTAAACATTCTTTCATGATATCTAGTGCATCTTCAAATCCCTGTAAATATCTTAAATGAGCTTTACAAAATTTTAATCGTAATTTTTCCATAAGATATCTATCTAAAATATTGAAATTATCAAGGATTTTAATAAACTTAGGGGCAATTCTTTCCTCCCCTCTATCCAATAAAATTCCTGTAATATTCAACAGCAAGCGATAGGTTTTTCTTTGATTCTCTTCGATACTATCATAAAATTGACTTCGAGTGATTGCTTCTTGTCCTAAAACCTCTAAAGCTTTTGTTTCTAAAGAACGAGCACAATTACTTAATATCCATAATTCATATCTACACCACTCATCAATGGACATCAAGTAATCTGTTATCACTCTTTTTTCTTCTTTAGGGATAACGATAGATAAATCACAGTCATTCATAAAAACATGTAATACAGCAATCATCAAGCGATCAGATTTTCTCCCCGTAACATGATACTTACACTCATAATCAGAAAGACTACGCCTAAAAAAATCGATATCTCTATTTTCTATTGCTTCATACAATTCTTTAGATAAACGCACATCTTCAATGTCATAATAATTGTTATAAAAAGTTGAAAACTCTCCCTGTAAAACATCCATATTATTCAAACAATGGAAAAATGTGTCAACTGTCAGATTGCTCTTTCCATTCTCAAAACGTGATAACTGAGCAGGGGTTACAAAATCGCCAGCTACTTCCTTTAAGGACATATTTTTTGATTCTCGAATAATTTTAAAAACTTTTCCGATTTTTTCTTTCATCAGAGCCCTCGTTACAGATATGTAATTAATTCTAGTTTTATTAATAAATAGTATATCATAGATTTATTCCAAAAATGAAAGGAAAACATATGTCAACACTTCTTCAACTTGATACAATCACCAAACAATATAAAAATCAACTAGCCGTCGACCATATCTCTTTCTCTATTCAAAAAGGAGAAATCTGCGGTCTAGTCGGGGAAAATGGAGCAGGAAAGACAACACTTTTGCGAATTCTCTCTGGATTGATTCTACCTAGCTCTGGAAATATCCTCAAAGATAGCCCTTACCGGATTGGAGCTTTAATTGAATCTCCGGCTCTGCAGCCTAATCTTTCGGCAGAGGGTAATCTTCACTATATTGCTCTACAACTAGGGCTAAAAGATAAAAAACAAATGATTCAAAAAGCTCTTGAAACAGTTGGTCTAAGCGATGTTGATCCGCATAAGAAATCTAAGGATTTCTCCCTTGGTATGCGACAAAGGCTTGCTATTGCTATGGCTATCTTGGATCAACCCGATTTTCTCATTCTCGATGAGCCTATCAATGGTTTAGACCCTGCAGGCATCCGAGATATGCGAAATATCATCCTCAATCTACGTGAAAATTACCACATGACTATTCTAATCTCTAGCCATATTTTATCAGAATTAGAATTAGTCGTGGATCGTTATATTATTATGCATAAGGGAAAAGTTCTACGACAATTTTCAAAAACAGAACTCCAGCAAGAACTAGAAGAAAAACTCTATCTATCAACTGATAAGCCTGAAAAAACGAAATCTCTTCTAGGAAATCAAGACATTCCATTCCAAGAAGAGGAAGATTACTTCATTCTTCCAAAGGAGACAGATATTATGCCCCTTATCACACAACTTATTCATGAACATATTGAACTAAAAGAAATTTTCAATAAGAAAATCGCCTTTGAAAGCTACTACCTACAACTAATTCAAGAAGGAGAAACTACCCATGAATTATCTTAAAGCAGACCTCTATCGTATCCTAAAAGAAAGAAAATTACTTCTATCCCTCTCTATTCTCTTTGGTTTATCACTACTATCTGCCTTTTTACTAAATAGTACTCCCTCAAAAGAAGAGTCCACTACCTTGATTCAACTCTTGACACAGTTTCTCCCTCTCTTTTTCCTTGCCCCTACAAATCTTCTTTTTGGAGAAGATTTCCACCACCGAACCATTAACAACCTCATTGTCAAAAGACAAGAACGAACACCTATTTTTCTCTACAAAATTCTAACAAACCTGATTATCAATCTACTCTACGTTCTCTTCTCCTACAGTCTAGCAAGCCTTTTTCGTCTTTTACTAGGAGGTGCAGTTGATAGCGAAGCTATTTGGTCAATTTTTATACACCAACTCCCTATTTACATCTGCATTATTTTACTTGCATCTACCCTCTTTATCGCTTTTAACAAAATCAACCAAGCCTACCTTTCCTTTATTCTCATTGTTCTTCTTTTCGATAATATCCTCAACCTTATCACAGAAAATATCCTACATCTCCCTGCGCCTAAGAGCATTTTTCTCTTTATCGCTTTGCAAAATACAGATACACATTGGAATAGCAGCACTATCACCGCTTGCCTCTTTACAATTATCTACTTAGCAAGCAGCTATTATCTATTCAAAAAGAAAGAATTGAAATAACTTCCAGAGAGTGGGATAAAAATCGGTAATTTCGCAGAAATTCGATTTTGTCATCCCACCTCCGCACAGTTGAGTAGGGCTCTAAAAGTTGATTTATCAACGTATTAGAGCCCACTCAACCACTGCGTCTTGTCAGTAAATCTAAAAATACAGGAGGTTGGAACTACTTTTGTCCCAACCTCTTCTTTTTACTCCATATCTCTCCCTATACCTTCTAAACGTCCTAGCATTTATCTCAACCATCTCCTCAATCTCACGATCAGAATGTCCTGCAAGAAAAAGCTCAAAATCACTTTGGATCATACTTACTAAACAAAGGTTTACGGCCTTTATACCGTCCCTTACGTTTAGCTATCTCTATTCCCTGACATTGCCTTTCAAGGAGTCGCACTCTTTCCGATTCAGCTTGATATTTATAGAGCTCCAAAATCAAATTATTCAATAATCGACGCAGATTCTCATCTTCAATACCAGATAATGAAGGTAGATTTAAAGCCTCAACAGTTGCTCCTTTAGGCGTGTCTCAGAAATCGTCTCAGTCAGTTCCTTATTATTTCTTCCTAATCTATTTAACTCAGAAACAACGACAATACCCTCTTCTTTAATAAATCAAGATATTCTAAATTGTCTTGAGTGGAATTTGAACAATACCAAATGCTTGCAAGTTAAGTCAACTGGTAAGCTCTTGTTAAAGTATTCTCTGAAGTTTTGAGATATCATCTTAGCCACACTAACAACTTTAAAATCAGAAACAGCTGTCACAAAAACAGATTCTTTTAAAACAAAGTATACTTGATACCTTCTTGTAGTAAGTTGTAAGATATTACCTATGTGCTACTTTTTTTGTTAAAATGGGGGTAAAATTACGAATAAGAAAGTAGGTCGTCATGAAAGCTGAAGTGATTGCAGTGGGAACAGAGATTCTGACTGGTCAGATTGTCAATACTAATGCCCAATTTTTGTCGGAGAAATTTGCTCAGATCGGGGTGGATGTCTTCTACCATACAGCTGTTGGAGATAATGAAGAGCGGTTGCTGGCAGCGTTAGAAATAGCTCGTGACAGGAGTGATTTGATTGTTCTCTGTGGGGGTCTTGGGCCGACTGAGGATGATTTGACCAAGCAAACTTTGGCTCGTTTTCTAGGTCGGGATTTGGTCTTTGATGAGGCTGCTTTAGCGAGATTGGACAGCTTTTTTGCGAGTAGGCCAGCTAGTTCTCGTACGCCCAATAACGAACGGCAAGCCCAAATCGTGGTCGGAAGTACTCCCTTGCCTAATCAAACGGGTCTAGCAGTTGGTGGTCTCCTTGAGCAGAACGGAGTGACCTATGTTGTTTTACCTGGGCCTCCTAGTGAGCTCAAGCCTATGGTGACAGAGGAATTGATTCCTTTACTAGTTAGTCAGAATCAGAAACAGCAGCTTTATTCCCGTGTTTTACGATTCTTTGGCATTGGTGAAAGCCAATTGGTGACCGTCTTGGGCGATCTAATCAATCAGCAGACGGATCCGACCATTGCTCCATATGCTAAGACTGGTGAAGTAACCTTGCGCCTGTCTACTAAGGCAAGTTCTAAGGTCGAGGCAGATGCTAAGTTGGATAAATTGGAAGAGAAAATCTTGACTCATGGTGAACTCTCCCAACTTATGTACGGCTATGGTGATGACAACAGTTTGGCAGCAGTTGTTTTTGAACTGCTACTGTCTCAAGGGGCAACTCTGACCGCAGCAGAAAGTCTGACAGCAGGACTTTTTCAGGCAACTTTGGCTGACTTTTCGGGAGCTTCTCAGGTTTTCCCAGGAGGCTTTGTGACCTACAGTTTGGAGCAAAAATCTCAGATGTTGGGCATTGATCCTGAGAAGTTGGCAGCAGCTGGTGTGGTGTCTGATTTTACCGCTTGCGCCATGGCAGAGCAGGCTAGAAAATTGACCAGCAGTGACTATGGCGTGTCATTAACAGGAGTGGCTGGTCCAGACAGGTTAGAGGATCAGCCAGTAGGCACTGTTTTTATAGGCTTGTCCAGTCACAAAGAAACCAAAGCCTACCGCTTCATGATTGGGGGTAGAAGCCGTCAGGATGTCCGCCAAATCGCCTGCATGCACGCCTTTAATCTCATACGGCAAACTTTATTAAATGGCGGAAATTTGCTATAATAGAAAGACAGGACTGTTCTAGAGACAGTTAGAAAGAGGATAAAACATTGGCAAAAAAACCAGCAAAAAATTTAAACGAAATTACTAAGAAATTTGGAGATGAGCGCAAAAAAGCTCTTGATGATGCCTTGAAAACCATTGAAAAAGACTTTGGTAAAGGTGCGATTATGCGTCTAGGTGAGCGCGTGGAGCAAAAGGTTCAGGTCATGAGTTCAGGCTCGCTTGCGCTTGATATTGCCCTAGGTGCAGGTGGGTATCCTAAAGGCCGTATCGTCGAAATCTACGGACCAGAATCGTCTGGTAAAACTACCGTTGCCCTTCATGCTGTCGCCCAGTGTCAAAAAGATGGAGGGATTGCAGCTTTTATTGATGCTGAGCATGCCCTTGATCCCCTTTACGCGCAAGCTCTTGGAGTTAACATTGATGAGCTTCTCTTGTCACAGCCAGACTCTGGTGAGCAAGGCCTTGAAATCGCTGGCAAATTGATCGACTCAGGAGCGGTGGATCTGGTGGTTATTGACTCAGTTGCAGCCCTTGTGCCACGTGCTGAAATAGACGGAGACATCGGTGATAACCACGTAGGTCTGCAAGCCCGCATGATGAGTCAGGCTATGCGTAAGCTCGGTGCCTCTATCAACAAGACTAAGACTATCGCCATCTTTATCAACCAATTGCGTGAAAAAGTAGGCGTCATGTTTGGTAATCCAGAGACAACTCCTGGTGGGCGTGCCCTTAAGTTCTACTCATCTGTCCGTCTAGATGTTCGCGGAACGACTCAAATCAAGGGGACAGGTGACCAGAAAGATCAGAATGTCGGTAAAGAAACCAAGATCAAGGTCGTGAAAAATAAGGTTGCTCCGCCATTTAAAGAAGCTTTCGTGGAAATCATGTATGGCGAGGGGATTTCTCAAACTGGTGAATTGGTGAAGATTGCGAGTGATCTTGACATCATCAAAAAATCTGGCGCTTGGTTCTCTTACGAAGGTGAAAAAATCGGCCAGGGTTCTGAAAATGCTAAGAAGTTCCTCAAAGAAAATCCGGAGGTTTTTGCCGAAATTGACAAAAAAGTTCGAATTCATTATGGCTTGATTGAAGGTGAAGAAGTGCCTGAAAACACGCCAGTACAGGATGAAGCGCCTGTTTCTGAAGAGATGACGCTGGAGTTGGATGCGATTGAAATCGAAGAATAATCCAAAATAGGTCTTCCGACGGATGGCAAAATGTGGTATACTAGATATAATGTTAGTATCACATAGAGCAAAGGAGCACGAAATGATCAAGATTTATACTGTATCAAGTTGCACCAGTTGCAAAAAAGCAAAAACCTGGTTGAACGCTCACCATCTCCCGTATAAAGAACACAACCTCGGTAAAGAATCCATTACAAAAGCTGAAATTTTAAAAATTCTTTCAAAAACAGAAAACGGAATCGCCTCTATTGTTTCCTCTAAAAACCGTTATGCAAAAGGTTTAGGCGTTGATATTGAGGAGCTCAGTGTCAGTGAGGTGATTGACATTATCACTGAAAACCCAAGAATTTTGAAAAGTCCTATTTTGATTGATGAGAAACGTTTGCAAGTTGGCTACAAAGAGGATGATATTCGTGCGTTCTTGCCACGTGCCGTTCGGAATGTTGAAAATGCCCAAGCCCGTCTCAGAGCTGCTCTTTAAAGAGTGGCTTTTTTGTTTTGTAGCCCAAGGCGGTTGTCTTGGAGAGAGAAAAATAATAAGGAGTAAGGATAGACAGCTATGATAGCTTTGTCCTCACTCCAAAAACTTGTAATCACAAATTTTGACTAAGCTATCAAGTTAAACAGTTCGTGTCCTTAGTCTTAAATGCATGATACCATTATAAAGAGTACCATCATACCAAACATCCAACAATTTATTTATGAAAGCAATTTTGTTTAGGTTGCTCAATACCTAAAAACTGCATGAGGTCAACGTTTATTTAACGAAGCCTCCATGCAGTTTTATTATTTTTAGAGTTTTTATCTATTACTTTGGTATAAGTGAGAATGGAACTGCTATAGAAAAACAGCTAAAATCGTGCAAACTTTAGCCCAACAGATCACTAGTGGTCAACTGTTTGCAGCACTGCCAGAGTTTGGTAAGGTTTCAAGGTCACTGCCTGACCGAGAGTCGTTGTCTCATAGTTGGAAATGAGGATTTCACCGTCAGCAAAATCACCGAGAGGAATCTCCGTTGCTTCTCCATAGAAGTTGTTAAGAACAAGCAGACGGTGTTTTTGGTCATGGCGCTCAAAGGCGTAGACCTGTGGATGATCTTGATAGGCTGCCTTGTAGCTGCCTTCTGCAATGAGATCCATGTCCTTGCGCAGTTGAATCAAGGCTTTGTAGAAGCTGTAAATCTTGCCATCTTTTTCCTTGGCTACATTAATCTCTGGATAAGATTTGCCAGGCTTGAGCCACGGTGTTCCTGTGGTGAAGCCGGCGTTAGCTGAGTCGTCCCATTGCATTGGTGTTCGTGCATTGTCTCTGGATTTAGCTTGAATAATGGCAAAGGCTTCCTCTGGCGAATGCCCCTGATCCAGCAGAATCTGATAGTTATTTAGACTTTCCACATCAACATAATCACTCATTGTTTCAAAATCTGGATCAATCATACCAATCTCCTCACCCATGTAAATGTAAGGTGTGCCACGCGACAGGTGAATGGCGGCCGCTAGCATGGTTGCCCCTTCTTCGCGGAAATTTGTGACATCAACGAAGCGATTCAAGGCTCGCGGTTGATCGTGGTTGTTCCAGAAGAGGGCATTCCAGCCACCGCCTTCGCTCATTTCCTGCCCCCAGCTGTGGAAGAGACGTTTGAGCTCTTCAAAGTCAAAAGGCATGATGGTCCACTTTTGGCCGTCCTTGTAGTCCACCTTGAGATGATGGAAATTAAAGGTCATGTCTAATTCCTTACGATCTGGTCGTGAGTAGAGCAGGCAGTTTTCAATCGTTGTCGCACTCATTTCTCCCACGGTCATGAGATGATCTGCTTTGCCAAAGCTAGCTTCATTGAGCATGCGTAGGTAGTCGTGGTTGATAGGGCGGTCAGTGTAGGCAGGTTTTCCATCATTGACAGGACAATTTTCTAACACCTCGTCTTTACCGATTAAATTAATCACGTCAAAACGGAAACCCTCAACACCCTTATCTCGCCAGAAGTTGACCACTTCAAAAAGAGCCTTGCGAACATGAGGATTACGCCAATTAAGATCCGCCTGAGTTTCATCAAAGAGATGGAGATAGTATTTCCCTGTGTCGCCAAAAGGCGCCCAAGCGTTACCACCAAACTTTGACACCCAATCGGTCGGCTCGTCTCGCAGGATAAAGAAATCTTGATAGAAAGCGTCACCAGAAAGAGCCTTTTGGAACCACTCATGCTCAATTGAGCAGTGATTAAGCACCATATCTAGCATAAAACCGATGCCGTAACCACGCGCCTTTTCCACCATCTCCTCAAAGTCTGCCATAGTCCCAAAACGCGGATCAATCGCCATATAATCAGACACATCATAGCCATTATCCCGTTGCGGACTGGGATAAAAAGGATTGAGCCAGATGATATCGATGCCCAGATCTGCTAGATAGGGTAACTTCTCAATAATCCCGCGAAGGTCTCCCATACCGTTTCCTGTCGTGTCCTTAAAGGATTTTGGGTAAATCTGGTAAACTACCTTCCGGTGTTTCTCGTTGGTCATATTGCATTTCCTTTCTTGGTAAATGATCCAATCCTACTATTTTAGTTTATCAAAAAATTTTTTACAGTGGCTTAAAGAAGTGAGACTAGAACAAATAGCATTTTAATCTTGCACTTTGTAACAGCAAAATTTAGCTGCAGTAGCTGATGAGTTTTTGATTTCTATATTTTTATAGAAGTTGACGCCGCTTTCAAAATCAAAAAGCAAGAAGGCTGGGCAAAATGTCCAACCTCACCTCTCATCGTTTGCGTAAACCTCTCAGCGCAATGGTTGGGAGTAAGACTTGTTGGCTATGCCAACTTAGTCTTACCCCTGCGAAGATCATTAGGTGCTTTAGCGCCAATGAACCACTGCTGATTGGCAGATTTGTCCGTGTTTTACACTCCAAATCTGGTCTAATCAACTATGCAGGGGTGGAAAAACGAACTCTTTTTTGATTGCTCGAGTTCTTTCCCACTTCCTCCTGCTATATCGCTTAGTCTTTTTTGTTGAAAAGGCCTGTTTTCTTGAAAGTGAAGGTCAAGACCATCGGCACCACAATCGCGACTGCCATACACACGACGAACATGAGCATGGATTTAGACTGAATGGCAAGGAATCCTGGGAGTCCACCGACACCGATAGCGTTTGCTGTCACACCGAAGGTTGTTGACAAGAGACCTGCCACACCTGAACCGATAATCCCTGCTACAAATGGGTAAACATACTTGAGGTTAACCCCGAAGAGGGCTGGCTCAGTTACGCCAAGATAGGCTGAGATAGCAGCTGGAAGCGAGATTTGCGCTTCTTTTTCATTGTTGCGGTGGCTAAAGTAGTAAGCTAATACCGCAGAACCTTGCGCGATGTTTGACAGGGCAATCATTGGCCAGAGCATGGTGCCACCAGCGTCTGCAATCAACTGGGTATCAATAGCGTTTGACATATGGTGAAGGCCAGTGACAACAAGCGGTGCGTATAGGGTTCCAAAGATTGCTCCAAATAACCAACGGAAAGAACCTGTCAAACCGGCTAAAACGACTGATGAAATAGCTTTACCAATTGTCCAACCGATTGGACCAAGAACTGTATGTGCCAAAATAAGGGCTGGAATCAGGGATAGGAATGGCACGAAGATCATTGACACCACTTCTGGGATACGCTTACGCCAGAAGATTTCAAGATGAGCGAGGGCTAGACCTGCTAAGAGCGCTGGGATAACTTGCGCTTGGTAACCGATCATGTTTACTTGGAAGAAACCGAAATCCCATTGCGGCACTTCACCAGTTGCCAAAGCGCTAGCTGCACCGTAAGCATTGAGCAATTGTGGAGATACCAGAGTAATACCTAGGATAATCCCTAAGATTTGAGTGGTGCCGAGTTTACGAGTAACAGACCAAGTGATTCCTACTGGAAGAAAGTGGAAGATCGCTTCACCTGGCAGCCAGAGGAAGTGGTTAACACCATTCCAAAAAGGTGAGACCATGGTGATGGTATTCCAGACCGGATTTCCATCAGTATCAAAGACTTTTACACCGTCAAGGACCTGTTGCCCCAACCATGGCATGCCGACCTGTTCCAAGATATTTCTAAATCCAAGGATCAAACCACCGACGATAATGGCTGGAATAATTGGTGTAAAGATTTCGGCCAAGAATGCTACAGCCTGTTGCAATTTATTTTGCTTTTTAGCGCCAGCTGCCTTGACCTGCTCTTTAGAAACACCCTCAACGCCTGAAACGGCTGTAAAGTCATTGTAGAAGATCGGCACGTCATTCCCAATGATGACTTGGAACTGCCCCGCATTGGTGAATGTCCCCTTAACGGCTGGAATGTTCTCAATTGATTTGACATCAGCTTTGCTGTCGTCGTTGAGAACAAACCGCATCCGCGTCGCACAGTGTGTCACGGCGCTGATATTGTCTTTGCCACCGACTGCTTGGAGCAGATCTTTAGCTTCTTGTTGGAATTTTCCCATGTGTTTACTTGAATACCCCTGTCGGAGTATTCCTCCTCCTTTTTTAAAATTTGTTCGTACAAATTTGTTATTGCTATTGTAACCGATTTCTAATTCTTTTGCAAGCCTTTTTACCTTAAAAATTTAAAATCTCCTCTTTTTTTTGTATAATAGATTTACTTGTATGACTATTACCCTACCAATGAAAGACATTTATGAAAAAATATCAAGAAATTTTCAACGATTTAAGAGACAGAATCACTAAAGGTCATTATGCACCTGATGAGCTCCTACCAACTGAGCAAAATCTTCGCAAAATATACGACGTCAGTCGTGACACTGTTCGAAAAGCTTTGAGCCTGCTGACAGAGGCTGGACTAATCCAAAAAATCCAAGGACGTGGCTCTGTTGTCATCAAGCAAGAACAGGTTGATTTCCCCGTATCGGGCCTGACTTCCTATCAAGAGTTGGTCGAAACACAAGGGCTTCATTCTAAGACAGAAGTCATCTCCTTTGAGCTCTTGACCATCGATAGCCATTTAGCACTCTTAACTGGCTTTAAACAACATAGTAAGGCTTGGAAAGTCGTCCGCACAAGGGCGTTAGATGGTAAAGTAGCTGTTCTTGATACAGACTACCTGTCCTATGACTTTGCACCGCAGCTAAGTCAGGAAATTGCAGCCAAGTCTATCTATGCCTACCTAGAAGATGATCTCCAACTGGACATTTCATACGCCCAGAAGGAAATTACTGTCGAGCCTAGCAGTCAAGAAGAACGGGAATTGATGCAAAATAAAGATGATTTCCTTGTCTTGATTAAATCTCGCGTTTTCTTGGGCAACGCGCAACAGTTTCAATATACTGAAAGCCGTCATAAACTGGACAAGTTCAAGTTTGTTGAATTTGCTCGTCGAAAGCACAGTCTATAAAGGAGAAGCCATGCCAATCAGACCAGCCACTCCACGTGATATTCCCGCAATTCAAGAGTTACTCGCTCAAATTTTAGATGTCCATCATCAGGTTCGACCGGATCTTTTTCATGCTGAGGGTGGTAAATTCACTGATGATGAGCTAGCTCATCTGATGGAAAACCCTGCGACACCGATCTTTGTCTATGTGGATGATTCGGACACGGTTCTTGGGCATCTCTTTCTCGAAATCAAACATTACGGCAGCAAGGCACGTAAACCTGTATCTTCCCTCTTTATCGAGGATCTCTGTGTGGCAAAAGGCACTCGTGGTCAGGGAATTGGACGTCAATTTTACGACTTTGCCAAGTCCTATGCAAAAGAGCATAATTGTTACAACCTAACACTCAACGTTTGGAATGCCAATCAAGATGCCTTGCGTTTCTATGAAAACCTAGGGCTTAAGCCGCAACAAACTCAGTTGGAAGAAATCCTGTAAGACTACAAAAAATGACCCCGAAAGGTCATTTTTTACTAATCAATAAGTGTCTAAGTAGTTGTCGATTTCCCATTGGGAAACGAAGGTTGCGTAGCTAGCCCACTCGAAGTTTTTAGCATCTACAAAGTTAGTGTAGATATGTTCACCCAGTGCCT
Source organism: Streptococcus merionis DSM 19192 (assembly GCF_000380085.1). Taxonomy (GTDB): domain Bacteria; phylum Bacillota; class Bacilli; order Lactobacillales; family Streptococcaceae; genus Streptococcus; species Streptococcus merionis. The sequence continues at coordinate 140,164 of NZ_KB904555.1, read as the reverse complement.
TGCGGACAACTTCATCCTTACGAAGCCCCTTAACGGCATTGCGTAGCGTTGATGGTAAATCTGTGATACCAACCGCCTTACGCTCTTCCTCGGTCATAGCATAGATATTGGTTTCGACTGGGGCAGGTGCTTCCAGTTTATTTTCAATCCCATGTAAGCCGACTTCCAAAAGAACGGCCATAGCCAAATAAGGATTAGCCATCGGGTCGACAGAACGCAGTTCAAGTCGGGTGCTGATCCCGCGAGAAGCTGGTACTCGTACTAATGGCGAGCGGTTTTGACCAGCCCAGGCCACATAAACTGGCGCTTCAAAACCTGGAACCAAGCGCTTGTATGAGTTCACCGTTGGATTTGTGATAGCCGTGTAGCCGTAAGCATGAGTCAAAAGCCCCGCTAAAAAGTGATAGGCTGTGTCTGATAACTCCATACCGCGTGGGTCTTTAGGGTCGTAAAAAGCATTACTGCCGTCTTGAGCAAAGAGGGACATGTTACAGTGCATGCCAGAGCCTGCGATGCCGTATTTGGGTTTGGCCATAAAGGTCGCGTAGAAGCCATGTTTGCGGGCAATCGTTTTGACAACCAGTTTAAAAATTTGGATATTGTCGCAGGCCTTGAGAACATCTGCATATTTGAAGTCAATTTCGTGCTGGCCCACAGCACACTCGTGATGGCTAGCTTCTACTTCAAAGCCCATCTTGGTCAAAACATTGACAATCTCACGGCGAGTATTATCCGCAAGATCGGTAGGTGCCAGATCAAAATAGCCACCCTTGTCATTCACTTCAAGGGTTGGATTGCCTAATTCATCCATCTTGAAGAGGAAAAATTCTGGCTCTGGACCTAAGTTAAAAGATTTGAAGCCAACCTCTTCCATGTGACGCAAGGCTTTCTTAAGATTTCCACGAGGATCCCCTGCAAAAGGTTTACCATCTGGCGTATAGATGTCACAAAGCAACCCGCCGACAGCGCCATTTTCATCCCCCCAAGGAAAGACCATCCAAGTATCCAAGTCTGGGTAAAGGTACATGTCGGACTCATTAATCCTTACGAAACCTTCAATAGATGAACCATCAAACATTGCCTTGTTTGACAGGACCTTATCCACCTGCTCAGGTGTAGCAGGGATCTCAACGTTTTTCATTGTTCCCAAAATATCGGTGAACATGAGACGCAAGAAAGTGACATTTTTTTCTTCAATTTCACGACGAATATCAGCTACTGTGGTAACCATGATGGGCTGTTCCTCTTTCCAAGATTAAGTTTATCTGCCAAATCCTCCAAATGGATTTGCATTAGTGGTAAAACGACTTTGTTGGGAGATTTCATTTTGAAGAAGTTGGCGAACTTTACTATCAGACAGAGGTTGTTTTTTCTTAGCGGCTTGTTCTTCATATTTGCGCTGGATAGCTGCAATATTGAGACCATCTGCTAAGTAATCCTTGATTTCCAATAGCCGATCCATGTCGTTGAGCGAATACATTCGGCGATTGCCGTCATTACGTTCTGGAGTGATTAAGCCTTGGTCCTCATAATAGCGTATTTGCCTAGCGGTCAAGTCTGTCAATTTCATAACGCTGCCAATAGGAAATACTGATAAATTGCGACGTAGTTCCTTTTCCTTCACGATTTTACTCCTGTGTTACATTATAGTTTGTTTTTTAATATTCGTCAAGTTGCAATGTTAGGTTTTCTAACATTATTTTTTGATTTTTTTCTGAAAAAGACTTTGGTGAACTTTTTTCCACTCAGAGTTGATGATAATAGCGATGAAAACACCGATAAAGGTTTCTGCGACCCGAATCAAAGCGTACATGAGGCGATTACCAGACGGAATGGAAAGCGTGATGATCAGGAAAGCTGATACTCCACCGATGACACCTGGTTTATTGTCCATAGCCACATTGGTTGAGATGGTCAACATGGCAAAAAGCGGAACAACAAAGAGCGTTAGCCAGAAATGTTGACCGATCGCTGTCTCAATTAAAAAGAAGAGAAAAGCGTAGAGCCCTCCAACGGCATTGCCATAAATCCGTGAAGCTCCAAAGTGAACACTGCTGTCAAAGTCTTCTCGCAGACTAAAAACAGCTGAAAGTGCTGCGATTTGAACCCCTTCCCAGTCAAAAAATTTAAACAATAAGAGGGTAAAGAAGACAGCCAAGCCAGACTTAACCACGCGCATTCCTGGCCGCATTTGCTGCCAATCTATTTTTAATTTCATCACCGGCCTCCTCCGTCTATTATAACATCTTGAAAGGCAAATAGAAATAAAAAGAGGGAGTGAAAGTCAATCGTGATTGTTCCAAATCGATCGTTAGCACTCCTTTATTTAATGGAATCTACTCTGACTAACTAAGGAAGACTTTGCTTGTTCAGATTCAGGTCGAAAATAGTTGCTGGATAGTCTTACATCTTCAAACCACTGCGTTAATCTGTGTAGCAGCAGCCTTTTTTCTCAGTTTCGTCTTTCCACCTTCAAACGGTTGCAGTTCAGCTTTATTTTTTCAAAACAAGCACTACATCATCATCAACCGTTGAAGCAATATCGAGTTTATCAAGATTTTGAACAGATACCTTTTGGATAGAAAACCATGTTTTTTTAGCGTGACGGATATTAAAATCATCCGCACTTCCTGCTTGGATGCTTTCAAATGGTTTACCAGCTAAGCTAAAAGTCTTTTTAGGAAAGCCTCTTTCCAGCTGATCTCTAGAAGCCATCAGATAGATAGTTCCTGTAAAGGAAGGCTCTAAGACCTTTTTATCCGTTGATTTCACAGAGAGGACCTCTATCTCACCTATTTTATCGTCTACCTCTTTTTCAGCTTCCTCAAAGGCCTGCTCGATTTCAGCGGCCGTGTTATCTACAGCTTTCTCAGCTTCCTTATCTAAATCACAGCCCGTCAAAAGCAAGAGACAGAGGCAGGAAACTATCCATTTGATGCTATTTTTCATCGTTGTGTCCTTTCTAATCTTCGACAATGTACTCCAAAATGTCACCTGGCTGACACTTTAGAATCCGACAAATACTCATCAAGGTGTTAAAGCGAATCCCCTTGGCCTTACCTGTCTTTAGAATGGACAGGTTGGCCTCGGTAATGCCGATCTGCTCTGCTAACTCTTTGGAGGTCACTTGGCGATCTTTTAGCACCTTATCTAAATTGACTTTAATTTTTTCCATGGCTAAATAATCTCATTGTAGTCCGTTTCAATCTGCTGACCTCGTTTGAGAACTTCACCAGCAACAAAGGCAATCACGATAAAGACCAGATTTACCCAGTAATCACCGAGCGAGAAATCAAATGTATCGCTGATATGACCAACATGAACAATTCTAAAAAATAATGCTGTCAAAAGCTGTAACCCGGTAATTCCCAATAGACCAAAAAGGATGTGATGAACTGTCTGGATATTTTCTGAGATAAAAATGCTATTTACTTGGAATTGGCGGACCAGCTTCTGGATACAAATGGCCATATAAAGCATGATTATGAAAATCCCCAGTGCCACAAAGAGAGCAAGGAGCGCGTGAAAAACTGTGAAGTGCCCATACTTTACTGGAGTATATTGCCAGATTTTGTCACCTAAAATCATAGTAGCAACTATACCTATACAAATCGATCCTGCAATGAAAGCAAAGCCGTATTGCGCAGCTTTAGCAATGATAAAAACTAGTTTTAAGATGAAATCTTTCATTTTAACCCCCTATTATTATTGTTTAATGATAATTGTTTCTTTAAAATTATTATAAAACAATAATAAACAGAAGTCAAGCGTTTTCAAAAAAATTAAGAAAAAAGTATCATTCGAACGTGATTTGAAAGTTCTAAAATGAAGTTAGCCACTTGAGGGTATGAAAAAACATCTCAGAGAGATATCATTGTAATCACTACAACAACAATTAGGAAAACTCTGAGATGCAAAACTATTATACACCAAAAGGGAAACATTTGACACTAGCTGACCGTAGAAATATAGAACGTTGGTTACATGAAGGGTGTTCCAATCGTGAGATCGCTAGGCAATTAGGTAAAGCAGCTCAAACGATTAACAACGAAGTTGAACGTGGGCAAGTCAGACAACAGGTGCATAAAGGAAAACGAAGAGACGGTAAAGCAAGCGGCTAAGAAGCGGGATAAGGATGAGGTCTTCCTCTTCTCCTAGAAATACCTGATAGAGTCCATTCTAGTCGGCCTAAGAAGAAATTCAGAGGAAAACTAAAAAGACTGCAACTCCTGCCTTTATAGTGTGTAAGTTACTAATGTCAAATTTATAACGTGGCCAAAAATTTTTAGATTATTCAGAGGTTATTTCACCATCATTTTTAGGATTCGAAAGATTAGCAGGAGGTTGGTAAACTGCTAATAACAACTGTAGCAAATAGTTTATTAAAAAAGAAAAGCGACAATATCTTTAGCCAATAGGCTAAATGGCAGTCGTATTCCTGATAAGCGGGCAATATAAGAAGTGCGGTAAAGAATTAAAGCAATTAGCCACAAGAGAGACTGACCGCCCAATATGATCTGCCACCACTTTTGTTTAGGTAAAATTCCAAGCAAGTCATAAAGCAACAAAATCAAGGGTAGACAGGTAAATAAAAGAGGGACTCCTAATGAAAATGCTGCTATAAGAAAGATAGCTTCTCCATAAAGTTTGAAATAATAATAGGCTGCAAGAAGCTGGCTAAACAGCAAAAAGGCAAAGAGCACTGTTTTATAAGACAGGAGCATTTTTCCAACGATCCCAATTTTTAATAATCGATAAGCTTTTTGTTGGAGCACAAATAGCAAACCAGCATGAATAGGATAAACAGCAAGCAGCAAAATAAGTAGCAAAAGTAGAAAGGTCCCCATCGAATTTCTCCTCCATATTAATTTTTTCTTCCATTTTATCATATTATGCGACTTTCAACCATCTGCCAATATAGCAGTAAAAACAGCAATATACAGCTTTGTATAAAACAAATGAAAGTTCTGCTGCCATCACGACAGATTTGATCCACTGAATTTTAAGCAGATTTACCTTATTGGTCAGCGCTACTAATCTCAAAAGTACATTGCACTTACCGAACTTTCTAAACTTGTTTTAGATCGCAGAACATCTATGATAGACACAAAAAAGCGTCATAGCAACGCTTTTTTCTAATATTATCTACAAAAATACAGTAACTAATGGACAGTTGCCGATGCCATCTAACCACTTACCACCAATTGCATCAGATGTGGCAGGGAACGTAAATGTCTGGCATCATTAAAGCCCCACCGTGTCACAAATATCTACATCATCACAAAAGGGCGACTTGTTCGCCCTTTTGCTATCATTTCGATTTTGCTCCTTTTTCTACAAAATCAGGATTTTGCAGAGATTAACGGGCTAAATCTTATTTTTCTGTCAAAGCAGCTAAGCCTGGAAGTACTTTTCCTTCTAACAATTCCATTGATGCACCGCCACCAGTTGAAATCCATGAGAACTTGTCTGCACGGCCGAGGTTGATGGCTGCTGCTGCTGAGTCACCACCACCGATGATTGATTTTACACCTGGTTGTTTCACAATAGCATCCATCACGCCGATAGTACCAGCTTGGAAGTCAGGATTTTCAAAGACACCCATAGGACCATTCCAGACAACTGTCTTCGCACCAGTCAATGCTTCATCAAATTTAGCGATAGATTTTGGACCGATGTCAAGACCAAGGAAGCCTTCAGAAACTGCTTCGCCTTCAGTATCACGAACTTCAGTATAATCAGCAAAGGCATTTGCTTCTTTTGAATCAACAGGCAAAATCAATTTACCATTTGATTTTTCAAGCAATTCTTTTGCGACGTCCAATTTATCTTCTTCTACAAGCGAGTTACCGATTTCGATACCTTGTGCCTTGTAGAAGGTGTAAGTCATACCGCCACCGATAAGGACTTTGTCAGCTTTTTCAAGCAAGTTTTCGATAACACCGATCTTGTCTGAAACTTTTGAACCACCAAGGATTGCTACGAATGGACGTTCCGGAGTTTCAACGGCCTCTTGGATGTAGGCAATTTCGTTTTCAAGAAGGAAACCAGCAACTGCCTTTTCAACGTTTGCTGAGATACCAACGTTTGAGGCATGAGCACGGTGAGCTGTACCAAAGGCATCGTTTACGAAGATACCGTCGCCAAGGCTAGCCCAGTATTTGCCAAGTTCTGGATCGTTTTTAGATTCTTTCTTGCCGTCAACATCTTCAAAACGCGTGTTTTCAACCAAGAGAACTTCACTGTCTTTCAAAGCGTTGATAGCAGCTTCCAATTCAGCGCCACGAGTTACTCCTGGGAAGATAACTTCTTGACCAAGTTTAGCAGCCAAATCCTTAGCTACAGGAGCAAGTGATTTACCTTCTTTATCAGCTTCTTCTTTTACACGTCCAAGGTGAGAGAACAGCACTGCACGACCACCTTGATCGATGATATACTTGATGGTTGGAAGCGCCGCAGAGATACGGTTGTCGTTGGTAATCACGCCGTCTTTTAAAGGCACATTAAAGTCAACACGAACGAGGACTTTCTTGCCTTTCAAATCAACGTCTTTAACAGTCAATTTTGCCATTTGGAATTGTCTCCTTAAAAATTTTTTACAAGCTCATTATATCACATTTTCTGCTATTTTCCTAAAAAGGGATGAGATTTTTTGGGGAACAAAGGAGTTTGAGGAATCGATAGCAGGATTGCTAGCTTTTAACTGTCTATTCGTTATCAATTGGCATAGCGGTAAACTGACAGGTTTAAAAATTAACACGAGTGCATTTGATGTGAGATAGACTGAATGATTCTCATAGTAATACCAGTTATAAACTAGTCATTTTAAATTAAAATTTTATTATTCGAGGCGGAATCAGTTCGATATGAGGGTGGGCTGATTGATTGATAGCTTGAACGATTTTTTCGCAACATTTTTTTGACAAGAGATCCGTATCCTGAGCAATCGAAGGTATATGGATGTCAAACATATTAGATATCTCTAAATTATCATATCCAACAACAGGAATCTTCAAATGGATATCCTTAGAGCGACAGGAATTGAGAAATCCATAAGCCATCAAATCATTGCACGCAAAGACACCATCAATATCATATTCCAAAAGTCGTGCTCCTAGGATTTTTCCAGACGAAAAACTATAGTCTCCTTCTTGTATCCAATTTTCTTCATAAGGTAACCCAGCTTCTTTTAAGGCACTTTTATAGCCGTCTAATCTCTTTCTGGCATTATAAGAATTGAGGTTTCCCGTAATACAGGCAATACTTTTGCAGCCCTGATCAATTAAATAACGAGTCGCTAAAAACCCTCCTTGCTCATTATCAAAGGATATTTGCGACATACTATCATCCCCTTCAAAAATACGGTCAATAATCAAAAACGGAACTGATAATTGTTTTAATAATTGGAGCGTGTCGCTTATACTGGAAATATCTTCGTTAGATGGACAGATTAGTAACCCCTCTACCTGATGGTTCACTAACGAGCGTACTAATTCTGATTCTTTTCGAGATGAGTTATCACTATTAGCAATAATCAACAAATATCCCATTTGCTGCAGGCTCTTTTCAATATTTTTAGATAATGTAGCAAAAAAAGGATTTGTAATATCAGGTACTACAAGACCAATCATATTTGATTTTTGCGACACTAAGGATCGAGCAACCTGATTAGGCTGATAATTAAGCTGTTTAGCAATTTCAAAAATCTCATTTTTCTTTTCGTCAGAAATACGGGATGGCCGATGATTTAATACTAGTGAAACAGCTGTTTCTGAGACATTTGCTAAATGGGCAATATCCTTCAATCGAACACGCTTCATGTGTCAACTCTCCATTAATAATTTCCCTTCATCATACCAAAAAATTTTCCCAAAAACAACTTGACAGCGGTTTCAAAAAGTGCTATCATGTCCTTGGGAAGCAGAGGTAAAACGTTTTATCATGAGCTATTGTATTAAATGCAACGTCTTAGATGAGAAAATTTATCTGAATTTGCATGGTAAATGTCAGTTTGCAATTTATCCAGAAGATGATGTCAAAATAGGAATTGAAAGTCATTTATTTGATGTCGTACTATACCACGATGACTTGGCTATCGGAATGGCAAGAATCGTAGGGGATAATCGTCTTGTCTTTTTTATCAAAGATTTCATGATTCTTCCAGAATATAGAGGGCAAAAACTCAGCTATTTAATCATGGCATCCCTTTTAAAGTATATACGGCAAAATGGTTGTGAACAAGCTTATATTGGACTGATGGCAACAAAAGGGTACGAAAGATTCTACGAAAAGTTCGGTTTCATAAGACGTCCTAATAAGGATCTAGGAAGTGGAATGGTGATGTTTAATGAAAAATAAATTATATGTTTTTGGCAGTGTCAATCTAGATTTTATGATTGAACAGGAAAGATTTCCCCATCAAGGAGAAACGGTCAATGGAAAAAATTTTAGAAAGTTTTTTGGAGGTAAAGGAGCCAATCAAGCGATTGCAGCGGCTATACTAGGCGTCGATACAGAGCTTATTGCAACTGTAGGCGTTGAGGAATTCTCGTTGGTCAAAAATCATCTAGAACATCACAAAGTCAGGACAAATTACCTCTCTTCAATAGAGGGTGTGCACACAGGGATTGCTATTGTCTTACAATCGCAGGGAGATAACCGTATTATCCTAGATAGTGGGGCCAATTCATTCCCTTCGCTTTCTTCTTTGAGTAAAGCTTTAGATACTGCCCAGACTGGAGACGTCTTACTATTACAATTTGAAATTCCTGTGAAAGACATTTTTGAAAGCATACAGTTGGCTAAACAAAAAAATCTGATTGTCATCCTAAATCCTACACCAGTCCAAGCTATTCCTGATTATATTTATGAATTAGTAGACTATCTCATCCTAAATCAGACAGAGGCTGAAGCCTTAGCTAATATTTATCCTAGAAGTATCAACGACTGCGAAAATGTTTTTAACATTCTGCAAGATAAAGGCTTAAATTCACTAATTCTGACTCTGGGCAGTCAAGGAAGTGTATGGATAGATAGACATTCTAAATTATACTATCCAAGTGAAGAGATCCAAGTTGTTGACAGCACTGGCGCTGGCGATGCCTTTATCGGAATGTTTGTGTCGGGATTAATCAATAAACAGAGCCCGTCTACTATACTACAATATTGCAATAAGGTGGGAGCTCTTACTTGTCTTAAAAGAGGAGCTGTCATTGGCGTTAATTCACTATCAGAACTTACAAAACACCTAAATGAGGAGGAGCTGTAAATGCTTAAGAAGCCTATTATTATTGACACTGATCCAGGTATTGATGATGCCGTTGCCCTTGCTTTAGCCCTTTTCTCTAAGGAGTTAGACGTTAAATTGATAACAACTGTTGTCGGTAACGTTAGCCTAGAAAAAGTAACGCGTAACACCCTTCAACTGCTGACTTTCTATGGTAAGAATATACCCGTGGCAGCTGGGGCCAGAAAGCCTTTATTAAGACAAGCATTTGACGCATCAAGTGTTCATGGTGATAGTGGTTTAGGAGCTTACCGTTTTCCTGATTTTCAAGATACCAACTTACTAGAACAACACGCTGTGGTAGCTATGTACAATACCATCATCAACTCGGATAGTCCTGTTACGTTAGTCCCAATAGGCCCGTTAACAAATATTGCCCTTCTTCTTACAATGTTTCCTGATATCAAACCTCAGATTAAAGAAATTATTCTAATGGGTGGCGCTATCGGCAGAGGAAATTCTGGTATTTACTCTGAATTTAATATTACCATTGATCCCGAAGCTGCAGATATTGTTATGAGCAGTGGATTAACTATCACGATGGTTCCTTTAGAGATCGGACGTAAAGCTTTGGTCTTTCCTGAGGATGCTTTAAAGATTAAGGAAATGCATGCAATAGGAGACATGTTTTACAAACTCTTTAAAACTTATAGAGGTGGCAGTTTCAATACAGGCTTAAAAATGTATGATGGAAGTGCTATTGCCTATCTTCTTAAACCTGAATTATTTTCGACACAAAAAGCTTTTGTAGCTGTTGAAACGAAAGGAGATTTCACATCTGGTGCTACTATTATCGATCTACAAGGTAACTTAGGTAAAGATGCAAATGTTACCGTTGCAACAGATATCAATCCAGATGAGTTTAAAAAATGGTTCATGGAAACTATAGAAAAATGTGTATAGCCTAGTGGCAAAAATTAGGGAGGAGCGGGATCAACTCCAACCAATCAAGAAAGGCTTTCTTCATTGAGGTTCAGGGAGTCAAGCTATTCACACTAAAAACGAACGAGACTGAGTACCTTTTATCTCAACCTCACTTCTCCAAACACTTGCAAATGGTTCTTTCTACGAATCAAAAATAAAGTCTGGATTTGGGCCCAGCCTATAAACTTTCTTGTTAAGTCAAGTGTGACAAGGAGACAACCACGAGCCTATTCCATGACTCTGTTGCTCTAGAAAATCTTTCGGTAGTTAAGTTAGAAAACATAGTACTTGGGAATGCAAAATCCCCAGAAACTTATTTTACGAGGAGGAATAAAATGGAAACTATATTGGTATTTTTAATCAGCGCTGTATCACTGCTTGCTATTTCATATATGCTTATTAAAAAGCATGACATTAAAATAAGTTTATTTGCTATCGGATTGATTTTGCTGTATGTTGCGCAGTTATTGGGACATCCTATTTTAGAAAAGCCCTCTCATTTTTTACTAGATCCTATAACAGTTATTGTGAATCAATTAGGTGACACTCTATCAGGAGCAGGTTTGGTCATTCTCATTCTTGGAGGCTATTCTGCTTATATGACCGCCATTGGAGCAAACGATATGACTGTAAGAATGTTAACAAAACCTTTAGTTTATATCAAATCCCCTTACATTCTTGTTCCCGTTGTATTTTTACTAGGAAATTTACTATCTTTAGTGATACCTAGTGCTTCTAACCTAGCCATCATTTTAATCGCTACTTTATTTCCTGTTCTTAGAAAATCAGGTATGTCTAATTTAACAGCTGCTGCTGTTATTGCAACAACAGCAACTATTATGCCTACTCCTCTTGGTTCAGACAATGTTGCTGTTGCCGAAGCATTAGGAATATCTGTATCCGAGTATGTTTTTAGTTCCCATGCTATTATATCTATCCCAACCCTATTTGTAATGGCCTTAGTGCACATGGTTTGGCAAAAATATTGTGATTCTAAAGAAAAAAATATGGCTATAATTGAAGTCTCCGAGACTCAAGAAACTGTTAAGTCTTTTAGTGTTCTGTACGCCATCCTCCCATTGCTTCCAATCCTAATTCTGTTAGCAAGCTTTATTCTGAATCTTTTTGGGATTGTTCTACCTTTAACTGTGGTGTCTGTCACTATTATTTCATTTATAATCACTTTATTTATTGAATTACTGAGAAACAAAGAAACCAAAGAAACTCTTGCCAAATCTGATAAGTTCTTTAAAGGGATGGGAAGTGCTATTGACATTGTCATGTTACTAGTTGCTGCCTCTACATTTGTCAATGGTTTAAAAGGCATCGGATTGATTACTATCCTTCAAGAGACAATGACAAAGACCTCATCTTCAGGTGTGTTACTTCCAATCATTCTTGTCATTTTTTCTGCAATTATCGTGTTACTAAGCGGTAGTGGGACAGCCTTATTCTTTGCCATGGTTCCTCTATTAGTTCCTCTTGCAGAATCTGCTGGCATTTCGCCCGTTGCCCTATCCGTTCCATTAGGATTGGCAGGGAACCTTTTCCGAGCAGTTTCACCTGTATCAGCAGTAATCCTTATCGTCGCAGGAGCTACGAAAGAAGATCCTATCAAGCTAGTGAAAAGAACTGCAATCCCAATGTGCGTAGGTGTCTTATTTATGATGATACTATCTCTGATGATATTTTAGAAGTTTATCTGAACTATTTTTCGCCCAGATAAGCACTTTCTCAATAAGAATTAAGATTTTTTGAAAATCAAAAGAATACATCGTCATCTTGTCTGGTCTGCTTTAATTTTCTTTGAATCTACTCCATTGTATAGTAATGTTTCTACTGAAGAGCACATAAAAATAATCCTTGAGATTCTTTTTAAGATCTCAAGGATTATTTTTATACCCACCCATTCTCTTTAGCGATTCTCACGGCATCGGTGCGGTTATGGGCGCCGATTTTATCAAAGACGGTGGAGGCGTAGTTTTTGATGGTGCCTAGGGAGAGAAACATGTTGTCAGCGATCGCTTGGTTGGATAGGCCTTGAGCCATGTAAGTCAGGAGTTGTCGCTCTTGATCGGTCAAGGGATCAGCCTGTATCAATATCTGCTCCATCAATTCTGGGGAGTATTCTTTTTGACCTGCTAAAACCTTATGGATGGTCTGCATGAGTTCCTTAATGGAGCGGTCTTTGAGGACATAAGCATCGACCTGATGTTGCACAGCCCTCTGGAAATAGCCTGGGCGCTTGAATGTGGTCACTATAATGACCTTGATGTCTTGATTCGCTCGAACCCACTCTAGGACGTCAAGTCCTGTCTTGCTGGGCATTTCAACATCGAGAATGGCGACATCTACAGGTTGCTCTTGGAGAATGGCAATTGCTTCAAGTCCATCCTTGGCTTGAAACACTTCTTCGACATCCTCTTCCATGAGGAGAAGTTGACAAAGGGCGTCTCGCAACATAGACTGGTCTTCGGCAACAAGTAATTTCATGAGGGTACATCTCCTTGATCTAGGCTGATACGAATGGTGGTTGGATTAGCTTTTGAGACGATCGCCACCTGACCCTTAACAAACTGCAAGCGCTCCTTGATGGAATGGAGTTCTTCTCCTGTGAGCTGGTCAAAGCCGACACCATCGTCGGTCACTTCAATGGTGAGCTGGTCTGCTTGCTCAATCCGAATCTGGCAGTGTCGAGCTTGAGCATGTTTGATGATATTGGTAGCTAACTCCCGCAAAATCATGGTTATGGTGGAGTGCATGACGGGTGCTAGTTGGTCGGTCTTAATCTGGTTGTCCACCTCAAGGTCAATTTTTGACAGGGTAAACATCTCCTGAATAGTGGTTAATTCTTCTGAAACAGTACGGTATTTGAGGTTGTTGATGAGTTCGCGGACTTCTTTCATGGAAGTCTGGCTAATGGTTCGTAAGTCTTCCAATTCTTTTTGCACTGCTGGTGTGTTGTTCTTGTCTAGCTGCTTGAGCGCTAGTTCGGTTTTCAGAGTCATCATGGCAAAGGTATGTCCCAAAGTATCATGCAAATCACGACCGATACGGTTGCGCTCATTTTCAGCAGCGAGGAGGTTGATGGTCTTGTTTTGCTGGTAAAGTTCTTCGCGCAACTCCTCTGCTTGAAGATTCTGATACTGGGTAAAAAGCATGACCAATATAAAAATCGGGATAATGATGCAGTAGACTTTTGCAAACAAGGAAGTCGAGCGAACCATGCCTATCACAATGACAACGAAGATGCCTAGCAAAAAAGAAATAAACCGATAACTCTTGATTTTGTCACCAAATCGCCAAACCAACAGATTGGTCAAAAAGAAGAAGAACCACATCATGGAGCCTTCAATAAAGCAGGACATCCAGACGATGTAGCCTAGCAGGTAAAACCAAAGCAGGGCGATGGTTTTTTGGTAGCGATTTTTGATATGAATAATGGCCAGATAGGCAAGCGAAAAGGCCGTTGACGGAATAATGGTCCAGACGGGATAGCCAAACCAAGCAATCCCTCCAAAAGGGAAAATCATAAAAACCAGACCCGCATAATAGAGCGGATCTGTCTCTTTAAAGGAACGAAACATTAGTTTACCTCGGTTTTACGTTGAATGACTAGGGCAAGTCCTGTTATCATTATAGCATAGGCCATGACGCTGGTAAATGATTTCCAGAGAATATCCCCATTTTGCGCAAATTGGACAACCAACTGATTGACATGATAGAGTGGTGTCCACTTGGAGATAGACTGAACCCAATTCGGAAAGGTCTCGATAGGCATCCAAGAACCACCGATGATGGCCAAGCCCAGAAAGGCAATATTGGCCACGATAGACATGGTCTGGGCGGATTTGATTTGCGCGATGAGTAGGCCAAAGGCCAAAAAGAGAAGACTGGCAACCAAAAGCAAAATCGCAGACCCAACCCAGCGACTAGCAGACATAGTGACATCTCGAAAGAATGCACCGATCAGGAAAGTCACTGTAATCGAAAAGACAAAGTTCAAAAGCACACGGGCAACCTTGGACAGATAGTATTTCCAAATCGGTAAGCTAGAGTGCTCAATATAGGTCAGCCAGTTGTCTCTTTTATCCTCGACCAGCATAAAAGGAAAGGTGAAAAAACCAAAACTGGACATGGAGAAGGCTGTCATGGTGATCATGTAGGACTGGATAAAGGCTTTTTGTGCACTGGCATCGCCATACACATCCATGCCAGAATAAAAAAGGAAAAAGCCCACTGGCATGCCAATTGCCATGATAAAGGTTGGCCATTCTCGCCAGATTTTAATCCATTCTACTTTTAACAATGCTTTCATTTGTCAACCTCCTGCGTTTTATCAAATAGAGTATGAAGCAAGGTTTTATTTTGCACCTCAATATCGGAAATCTTGCAGCCCTCTGCTTGCAACTTCTCCCAAACACCCTCAATATCTTGGGTCATAAAGGAAATGACATCCGACTTAATGACCAAGTCATCAACCATTGGTAATTTCTGGATGATATCTAGGTAATCCTTAGACAAAGTCACCTCGCGCTCATTTTCCTCACGCCGCATGGCAAATGGTGTCGTGTCTTGCAAAAGTCTTCCTTGATGCAAGACCAAAATTCGCTCTGCCGTATGCTCTACCTCTTCGATATAATGGCTGGAGTAGATGATGGTTTTATTAGCTTGTTTGAGTTGGGCAATGATTTCCCAGAAACGCTGACGCGTCGATGTGTCCATGCCAGCTGTCGGTTCATCCAAAAAGAGAATGTCAGGCTGACCAATCAGACACAGGACAAAAGAGAGTAGCCGTTTTTGACCTCCTGAGAGCTTGCCAGCCAACTGTTTTTTCTGCTCTGTGGAGAACCTCAAATAGTCATCAATCACCGCATCTGGCAAAGGATTTTTAGCGATTGATATGAAAAAATCTAGCAATTCTTGTACTTTGAGATTATCAGGAACCCGATTTTCTTGGGATAGGACAGCCATTTTAGACCTCAGGCTTGGGTGGCGAACAGGCAAGTCTTGGATAGCTATTTTCCCCTCGCTAGCTAACTTATCACCCAGAATCAAGCTCATCAGCGTTGTCTTACCAGCACCGTTTGGGCCAATCAAGGCCACACAATCTCCCTCATAAATCTCAAAGGAAATATCAGTCAAAATCGGTTTTCCTTTAATCGTTTTGCTCACCTTTTGAGCGACAATTACAGGTTTAGTCATCTTTTCATTCCTCCAATCGTGGCAATAAACCATAACGTAGCCAGAGAACAAACCAAGCGGTTGCTAAAATCCATCGTACTGGTTCAGGTATGGTCAAGCTGGGTTGAAAGCCCCACAGCAGCATATTAATCCCTAAAATAAGAATCAGAATGCTTTTTATTTTCATAGGATTCTCTCTTTCTGCCTTCATTATCCCAAATCAACTCCCCTCCGCCTAGGCGAGAAGGTCATCAGAAAAAGTGACTAAAGTCATAGATTGATATAGTAAATGTAGGAAATAGAGCAAAGAGAATTGACCATGGAAGATACTGTAAAATCGCCGTCATGACAGGGAGATGACAAGACTGACATCTTCCTGATTTCTGAGACAAAAACAATCTCGCCACATTTTTCACAAAAGTGACAAGAGACACAGTAGGTGTTTTCAATACTTGACTTTCGTCCTGCGTTTGACGTGATTCAAACTTTGAAACGATACCCAAAAGTGGTAATTTTTGATATAATGAAAAGAAAATACTGGAGAATATCATGACAGAAATAGCCCTTGCATGGACCTTGACCAAAGAAACTTACGCATCTGAAGATGCTGTTAAGTTACTCTTGCCAGATGAGGAAATCATTGCCACCTTTAAGACACTGAAAGATATGGCTATCTTTACGGATAAGCGTTTGATTGTTCGAGATAGCCCAGCGCTGGCACCCAAAAAGGTGGAGACCTATGTGCTTCCATATAGCTCGGTGCAGATGTGGTCTTCCGATCGTGGTGGGGTTTTTATGGATACAGGCGCTGAGGTTGAACTTTGGACGCTTCTAGGCCGCATCAAAATAAGTCTGAAAAAAGAGATCAGTTTAACCAAATTTGAAACCCTTTTATCTCAAGTGATTATCAAATAAAATAAGAACCTGTACCGAATCAATCAGGCTGGAGACTGGGCTTTTGTCTGGTCTTTCCTTTTTTAATCAAACAAGAAACATCTCGGCAGATCTAAATAATGTTAAATTTGGCTTCAACATAATTTAGATCTATAATAGTAATTGGAAGAAGGTGATAGCGATGACAACGAAGAATCTCTCGCAATGGATAGCCTTGTTAAGCCAAGTATGAAATTACTTGCTTTGGCTTTATCAATGGTTTTATTCTTCATCGATTTTACCATTGATTATCACTGTGCTGCTTGGCTTTCCAATTGGCTTACTCTACGGATTACACTTAGTTGCTTATCCCATCCTATTTATCCTATTGGCATGCGCATTTTCTTTTCTCGAAGATGAATTGAAAAAATACGTTAACTCTAAAGATATGACTGGCGAGCAAAGGACACACTTGATGGATCGGTGATGGATTGAGCAGCTTTTTTCAGACAGTAAATCAGATAAAATACTATTTGAGCAACAAAAAAACGAGAAATTCTGATTTTCAAAAGAATAGGAAGATTCTTTTTCGGATGGAATTTCAGAATGCGATAAAAGTTCGCTGTGATAGTGTTAGTCAAGTTGTAAAACTCAGCGGGCATTTTAGACGTTCTAGAGACTAATGGCTCACAGCTAGTGTACAGGCCACCCTTGAAAACGGGTGGTTTTAACTGTTCCAAGCCAATATCACCTTGAAAGATGAGGTTAAAAATGGTATACTAACTGTAAACGACAAGGAGAATGGGATGAAAAAAATAGGATGGGCATTGCCGCTTTTGGTAATGGTTTGCTTGATAGGCTGCTCCCCAAAAGAGAAGAGCACCTCAACTGAAACCTCAACCAGTGCGGAGGCCGTTGTTAAGACTCAGGTATTTGACATCGAAATGGCTAACGGGCAAAAGCAGCAACAGACGGTTGTTTATCAAGGTGATGTGATTCAAAAGTTGGTGTTAAAAAACAGCCTTCCAGCGACTGAAGAAATCACAAAAGCAATTGACGAAGTAGGGATTGAAGAGACCAAGCGTATCATACAGGAGTCCATAAGTTCGGATGAGGCTTACCGAGCTTTGGAGGCTGTCACAGGGCTTGAGTATGAGCTTCAGTTTGATGAACAAAACAATATGTATCTTCTCTTTACCCTGGATGTTCCTAATCTTGATACAGCAGCGTTAGCCCAATCGGAAATGTTCAAAGGCTCTGGTTTAGAGGATATTAAAACCCTTACCGCAGAGAAATACCTCAAGCGCTTGGAAACTTATGGCGCTCAACCTGTTACACCTCAATCAAATGAAGCAGATCAAAATGATTTGCCATATCTGCAAAAACACTAGGGCAAATAGTTGTGAAAAGACTGAAAATCAGTTACAATAAAGGCTAGAGATTAATGAAGAAAGAAGGTGTCATTATGGGATTCACAGACGAAACAGTTCGTTTCAAATTGGACGACACAAACAAAAAAGAAATCAGTGAAACATTGACTAATGTTTACAATTCTTTGGCTGAAAAAGGTTACAATCCCATCAACCAAATCGTCGGTTACGTTCTCAGTGGTGATCCTGCTTATGTTCCCCGTTATAATGACGCGCGTAACCAGATCCGTAAGTATGAGCGAGATGAGATTGTCGAAGAGCTTGTTCGTTTCTATCTGAACGGCCATGGGATTGATATTTAATGAGAATAATGGGATTAGATGTCGGCTCGAAAACAGTCGGCGTGGCTGTATCAGATCCACTAGGCTTCACCGCTCAAGGGCTGGAGATTATTCCAATTGATGAAGTCAAGGGCGAGTTTGGCTTGGAGCGATTGGCAGAGCTAATCAAACAGTACCAAGTCAGCAAATTGATTATCGGTCTACCAAAAAATATGAACAACTCAGAAGGTCCTCGCGTGGAAGCATCGCGGGCCTATGGCCAGCTGGTCATTGACCACTTTGATTTACCTGTGGAATATCAGGATGAACGATTGACCACTGTGGCAGCAGAGCGCATGTTGGTGGAGCAGGCAGACTTGAGCCGAGGCAAGCGCAAGAAGGTTATTGACAAATTAGCAGCACAGCTGATTTTGCAAAACTATCTGGACCGCCATTTTTAACAACTACTTAGATTTGAGCTTACTCTCAAACGAAATGATTTGAACAAAAGGAGACAGTATGTCACACAACCACGACCATAACCATGAAGAACGCGAATTGATTACCCTTGTTGATGAGAATGGCAATGAAACGCTCTTTGAGATTCTTTTGACCATTGATGGCCAAGAAGAGTTTGGTAAGAACTATGTGCTTTTGATTCCAGCATCTGCTGAAGAAGACGAAGACGGTGAAGTGGAAATCCAAGCTTACTCATTCACTGAAAACGAAGACGGCACAGAAGGTGACCTTCAGCCGATTCCAGAAGATGCGACCGCTGAATGGGACATGATTGAAGAAGTCTTCAACAGCTTCTTGGACGAAGAATAATATCGCTTAAATCTCGTGAGTAACTCTCTCGGGATTTTTCATTTTGACCATTGGTGAGTGAAAGGCGACCGTTTATGAAATCCTGACCACAGGGCGCTAAAAATAGGTTACAATGCTCCTATCTTAACAAAAGAATGCTAAAGGAGATAGTGATGACATTTGAATCTATTTACAAAAAGGTGGCACCCATCGTGCACAAAACGCGCAAGGAGTACTACATCCAGCTGTGGGATCAAGAAGACTGGGATCAGGAAGGGATGCTGACCTTATCACGCTTGTTGACCGCCTGCCCAGGGATTGAAAACAATGAGGGAGAGTTATTCCGCTTTTTCAAGACCAAGTTTCGGAATTATGTGCTGGACATGGTTCGTAAGCAGGAGAGTGATAAACGCAAGCTCAACCGGCAAAACTATGAGGAAGTGAGCGAAGTGGCGCATAAGCTCTACATTCGTGAGATGGCTACGGCTGATCGGGTCATTTTGCGAGACATGCTAGAGCAGTATCGACAGGCTTTGCCAGAGCCTTTGCAGGACAATTTTGACCGTCTCATGGGAGGAGAGGTCTTTCGAGGACGCAAGGATATGTTGCGTGATTTGAAGATTTATCTGAAAGATTTTAAATAAGTCACGGTCGATAATGGAGCTGTGTGAACGGCTCCCTGTCAAGTAGACAACAGATACTAAGCAACCTGATTCCTGAATTCCCAAGGAGTCAGGTTGCTTCATTTTATCCACTTTTGGAGAACAGATGGTGACGAAATAGCGTATTTTGACAGATATCACTCTGTGAACCAACCTCATCAAGATAGTCTTGAACAGCCTGCTCCTTTACTTCTTTGGAGTATTTCTTCCAAGTTTGGCTTGCTTTAAGACCAGTCATCCCATTTTTCTCATATCGGTTTGTCCATCGTTTAATGGTCGATTCAGAAACTTGGTATAACTTTACTAACTGACTGATAGAGTATTCATGAGTAAGATACAATCGAATGATTTCTAACTTCTCTTTTACTGATTTTGGATGGCTTTTGGACATAGGAAAATTCCCCTTATAGTGTCTAGTGAATGTTGTTTTTTCACTGTCTACTATATGGGGTATATCAGTGTACAGACATGACTCCGTTATAGAATGTTTACCCATGAAGCCGAATATGGGCTACAATTGGACTCATCTGGTTAAGACGACCGTAGACGTTTGGTTTTTCTTTGATTTCAGCTGTGAGACCCCTAGTCGTTCTGACTGGGGTGTCAACTTCATCAAAGATGACGACTTACCGCTTACAATGCTCTTTGTTTGATAAATGGGAAAAGATAGACTAGTGCAGATAAAGAAAAGTGATGAGCAGTAATCATTTTCTATAGATTTATGAGTAACAGATATTAGAGGAGCTAAAAAAGTATAACAACGGAATTTATTTTATTAAAAAGGTACTTGACAAACCGTCTATTTTTATTATAAAATATAACTAAAAATAGACGGTTTTTGTTTTTATGTTTATTTAAAATAATAAAAAGGAGGAGTTAAATAATGGATCAGTATATAGCTATTAAATTTTTGTCGGATTTGGAATAAGACTCCATTTAATGAGTTAAGGTTCGTTTATAGTATGGAAAACGATTAAAAGATTGGAGAAGCAAAATGTCCATCAACTTAGATAAACTTCAGGAGAGATTAACTCCTATCGCAGCAAAAATTGGTAATCAACGCTTTTTAGTCGCACTCAGAGATTCTTTTATAGCAACGATGCCAGTTATTATGACAGGATCTATTGCTTTATTAATCAATGCATTTCTGGTAGATTTACCTGCTCAATTTGGTTTTACCAGTATTACAAATGCTTTTCAATGGTTAGTTGATATTAATGGTTTAATTTTTCAAGGTAGTATTCCAATTGTGTCGTTGCTATTTATATATAGTTTAGGTGTTAATGTCGCTAAACTATATAAAGTAGATACTACATCGTCTGGTTTAGTAGCTTTGGCTTCTTTTGTTATTTCTATTGGTAACAAGGCAATTCAGGTCATTAAGTTTGAAAATAGTCAAAATCTTAAAGAGTTATTTGATGGCGTTTCAAATGCAGTTGTTTCAGGCGATCAGGTTACTCTAACGATAAATAATGTACTTTCAGGAAGTTCCATTAATGCTCGAGGATATTTTACGGCTATTTTAATTGGTTTTTTAGCATCAATTATTTTTTGTAAAACAATGAAGCGAAATTGGGTAATCAAGCTGCCGGATTCAGTGCCGCCAGCGATTGTCAAACCATTTATGTCCATTATTCCAGGCTTTTTAGCAATGTATTCGGTAGGTATTCTAACCTATGTCTTTGACATTCTTACTGGAGAACTCTTTATTGATTGGGTCTATAAGGTTTTACAAACCCCATTGCTTTCCTTGTCGCAAAGTTTCTTTGCCGTAGTTCTTATCGTATTTTTGAATAAACTCTTTTGGTTCTTTGGGTTACATGGAGGAAATATACTTGCACCAGTTATGGAGGGAGTATTTGGTGTTGCAATGCTTGCGAACTTAGAGGCTTATCAAGCAGGTGAGGCAATTCCTTATTTATGGAATAGCGGTTCTTTCGGTGCTTTTGTCTGGTTTGATGGTTTAGCGCTGTTATTAGCGATTCTATGGCAATCGCAAAATAAACATTATCGAGAAGTTGCGAAATTGGGGATGGCTCCTGTACTATTCAATATCGGTGAGCCAGTCAATTATGGTCTGCCGGTAGTATTAAATCCACTTCTATTCATTCCGTATATTATTGGTCCATGTTTGATGGCATCGGTGGCTTATTTAGCCACAGTTCTCGGTTTAGTCACACCTGTTACACAAAATGTCACATGGGTTATGCCACCAATTTTATATGGTTTCTTTGCAACAGCATTTGATTGGAAATCTATAGTACTTTCAATTGTCTGCTTAGTGATTTGTACATTAGTCTATGTCCCGTTTGTGAAAATGGCGGATCGCACTGTTGGAGATTATAATATATGAAAATATAATTCTAACCCGTTGTGCTAGTTCATTCTAGCACAAATAAAAAACTTGGCTTATCATAAACTCAGAACAACCACGAAATGAGGGAGTGAGGACAAAGTCAAGCCAAACACAAGTCATTTTTTCAATTTTATTGATAAAAGTGACAGCACTCTACGAACGGAACTTACTCTGGGAAGTTACAAATTAAAAAATATCAGCCTAAAGCACTTGCTTTAGGCTCTTTTTTTTGGTATCATATTAAACGGTATTGTTTACCCCATTTGAAAGGCCCCGGAACCTTCAAATACCTTGTGGATAGGAACGTCCACCTGTAAACAAAAACGATTTGATATAAATAGGAGAAATCATGAACAAAACTACATTTATGGCTAAACCAGGCCAAGTAGAACGCAAATGGTATGTTGTGGACGCAACTGATGTCCCTCTTGGACGTTTATCAGCAGTTGTTGCTAGCATCCTTCGCGGTAAAAACAAGCCAACTTTCACACCACATACAGATACAGGTGACTTTGTGATCGTGATCAATGCTGAAAAAGTGAAATTGACTGGTAAAAAAGCAACTGATAAAATCTACTACACTCACTCAATGCATCCAGGTGGTTTGAAATCTATCTCTGCTGGTGAGTTGCGTTCCAAAAACGCTGTTCGTTTGATTGAAAAATCAGTTAAAGGAATGTTGCCACACAATACTTTGGGACGTGCGCAAGGCATGAAACTTAAAGTATTTGTAGGTGCTGAACACACTCACGCTGCGCAACAACCAGAAGTACTTGATATTTCAGGTCTTATCTAAGGAAAGGAACGAATAGAACATGGCACAAGCACAATATACAGGTACTGGTCGTCGTAAAAATGCGGTAGCTCGCGTACGTTTGGTTCCAGGTACTGGTAAAATTACTGTTAATAAAAAAGATGTTGAAGAGTATATTCCACACGCAGACTTGCGTTTGGTGATTAACCAACCATTTGCAGTGACTTCTACAGAAGGCTCATACGATGTTTTCGTAAATGTTAATGGTGGTGGTTACGGTGGTCAATCAGGTGCGATCCGTCACGGTATCGCGCGTGCGCTTCTTGAAGTAGACCCAGATTTCCGTGATTCATTGAAACGCGCTGGTCTTCTGACACGTGATGCTCGTATGGTAGAACGTAAAAAACCAGGTCTTAAGAAAGCTCGTAAAGCAAGTCAATTCTCAAAACGTTAATTATCAGCGATATATCAACGATTCAAAGCACTCGTGGGTTTCCCCTAAGGGTGCTTTTTTCGTCGATTTTTTGAAAAGTTTCCCCTAATTATTTTGAAGATTTTCGTAGGCAAAAGTGTCGACAGTCAACGGTACAACGTTAGAAGTATTCACATAAATTTGTGTTGTTAAGGTGTCGCTGTGGGTTAATGCTTCTGAAATGGCTTCCAAGCTCATACCTGCCTGTTTAGCTAGTGTTGCTCCATATGAGATGCGCTTTTTAACTATCTTCATTTTGTTATTGAGATAGTACGGGTAGCAAATGTGTAGGTGTAGGAAAAGGTAAACTATTCAGAGATGCTCATGATTTCAAGTTTATCAAGCTCAAACTTTTGTTCGGTTTGCTCTATTTGACTTGTAAATGCTTTGACTATTTAGCGTTTTTAGCGTAAAATAGATAGAAGACTAGAATAAGGAGTCAATATGGAATTTGATGTATTTGCAGGTCAGGATAAGGCCGAGTTGTCTATGATTGAGGTGGCGCGTGCGATTTTAGAAGCGCGCGGTCGTGATAATGAGATGTATTTTAACGATTTGGTAGACGAAATTCAAAACTATTTAGGTCGTTCTAATAGCGAGATTCGTGATGCCCTGCCGAATTTTTACACAGACCTTAATGTTGATGGATCCTTTATTCCTCTCGGTGAGAATAGATGGGGTCTTCGTTCATGGTATGCTATTGACGAGATAGATGAGGAAGTGATCACGCTTGAAGAAGATAGCGAGGATGGCGCACCAAAACGTAAGAAAAAGCGTGTTAATGCCTTTATGGATGGCGATGAAGATGCTATCGATTACAATGACGATGATCCAGAAGATGAAGAAATTCATACCCCAAGTAGTGAATATGATGAAGAAAACCCTGATGATGAGAAGAATGAAGTGGAATCATATGACGCTGAGTTGAACGAAATCGTTCCGGATGATGAGATTGACGATGATGTTGAGCTTGCAGATGAAGATGATGATGACTTTACTGATGAAGTAGAATCTGAGGATTGATATCTAATCGCTACAGTGCAGCTGGTTATGCCAAACCCATAGAAAAAGGGAAATTTTCTTTAATTTTTGTGACGGGCTTTTGCTATTTCAGAAAAACTAAGGAGTGTTCTTTTCATGAGTTTGTCGTGACAACAGTTAAAAAGCCTTGCATTGGGCTTTTTTTTGTGTTATAATAATCTCTGTGTGAAATAACAGCAGCTTGATATGAAGCTCGTCAACAGTTGTCTTGCAATACAAGTAACCTTGGCTGTTTAGGCGAAGGGCATCTGCACGAATCAGGATTAAGTAAGACGTTATTTCCTCGAAAATATATTTTAAGAGGAGGACTGATAACATGTCACGTTATACAGGACCATCATGGAAACAATCACGTCGCCTTGGCTTGTCTCTTACAGGCACAGGGAAAGAATTAGCACGTCGTAACTACGTGCCTGGTCAACATGGGCCAAATAACCGTTCGAAACTTTCTGAGTACGGCTTGCAACTAGCTGAAAAGCAAAAATTACGTTTCTCTTACGGTTTGGGTGAAAAACAATTCCGTAACTTGTTCGTACAAGCAACTAAAATCAAAGAAGGAACTCTTGGTTTCAACTTCATGGTTCTTCTTGAGCGCCGTTTGGACAATGTTGTTTATCGTCTTGGTCTTGCGACAACTCGCCGTCAAGCCCGTCAATTTGTAAACCACGGTCACATCCTTGTTGATGGAAAACGCGTTGATATTCCATCGTACCGCGTTGAAGTTGGTCAAGTGATTTCAGTTCGTGAAAAGTCTGCTAAGGTTCCAGCGATCCTTGAAGCCGTTGAAGCAACTCTTGGACGTCCAGCTTTTGTATCTTTCGATGCTGAAAAACTGGAAGGTTCATTGACTCGCTTGCCAGAACGCGACGAAATCAACCCAGAAATCAACGAAGCCCTTGTCGTAGAATTCTACAACAAAATGTTGTAATACTTATTTGGGTAAGATGGGCTGTAAAGCCTTGATATTAAGCACTTTGGAGCGTTATTCCAATGTGCTTTTTTAATTTTACTACCCTTTTTGTTACCCTTTGCTGAATTTTTGTATAGTAAGAGGGTAGTCCCAAGGTGGAACACCCTTACTATTTATAAATTGCTGATAGCTGTCTCAAAGATAGAGACGGCTTTTTTTGCGCCCTCTTGTGTGGCGTGGACGTAAGTATTTAAGGTCATAGAGATATTGGAGTGACCTAATCTATACTGTAAGTCTTTAGCTTCTATACCAGCATAAAGCATGATGGTAGCGTGAGTATGGCGGAAACCGTGGAAACCAATATCAGGTACGTTAGCAGCCTTAAAATGCTTTTGTAGTCTCTTTCTAAGATTGCAAGCATAAGCGTATTTGGTAGTAAAGACTGAGAAGACCACTTTTTCATACCGCCCTAGTTGCATGGACTGGATACGCTGGCGTTTTTGATATTGTTTCAGCATTAACACGGTAGCTTTGTCTATTTCAATATTTCTTAGCCCTGCCTTTGATTTAGGAGTGTTTGTCTCCAGGTATCGATTGAGGGTCTTAGTGATGCTTACTGTACCGCTCTTTAGGTCAATATCAGACCATTCAAGGGCTAAGGCTTCACCGATACGGCAACCGGTGGCCAGTAGTAGCTTGTATAGGGTGACATCAAAGAGATTCTGATAATCTGATTGATCCAATGTGTCTAAGTAGCCAAGAAACTGTTTTAGTTCCTGATTACTGAAATACTTGACCTTATCTTTTTTCTGCTGTTGCTTACGCGGCACAATAACATCACGGGCTGGATTGTATGGTAATAGTTGCATAGTCACGCCATACTGAAGAATACGCTTATTGATATTGTTATTGTTTAGAAAGCTATAGTTAGCGTATGCTCCTTTAATGCCCTGATTAGCGCTATCAGCCCACTTATTAACTTGTTTTTGGATAACTGGGGTAGTTAGCTTATCCAGCTTGTAAGCGCCAAATACAGGCAATATATGCAGTCTCACGATACCTTCCATGGATTGCTGAGAGTTTGGCTTAATGGTGTTTTTGTAACTTTCCCACCACAGGGAGACAAGCTCCTTATAAGTGGTTGCTATGGGCTTTTCTTTGGTTGTGTGGCCATTCTTAGTAAAAGTATTGATGGCTTCCCTAGCCTTTAATTTAATACCCTTTTTAGTGTTTGCTGTAACTGTTGTTCTTGCTTTCTTACCTGTTACCTGGTCAATGCCTAAGTAGACACTGGCACGGTAGACAGTATCTCCGTTTTTCTTGGTGATTTGTTTGATATTCATGATATAACCTCTTTCTACTATCAGCAGGCAAGCTATTATTAAAGGGGATTTTAGATTGAGGGTTTTCATGAATTTTGGTATAATATCCGTAATCGGATTAATGTCCGAAAATAAAACAATAGAAATTGTGGTATAATAATCTATTTTTTAAAGTCCTGGAGCGTGGAAAACTCTAAGGGCTTTTTTTGCGTCCCAGAAGCTACGAGAATGCCCTATTTCGTTTGTTTTGGGTTGGATGGGGGAAATGTGCCAGGGCAGTCTGAAACGGCTTAGAAGACTTTTTAGAGCCTTGTCAGTTAGTGGGGTTTTGGTATAATGGCTTTGCCCCTTTGGGATAGAAAGGGGGTGAATGCGGATGCAACAACTCATCACATTGTTTCTTGCACCTTTGCTTGTGGCTATCCTCACAGCATTGTTTGAGTATTGGCTCAACTCACGCAAGAAATGAGCCCAAGGCGATAGCTAGAGATAGCTAAAGAGCCAAAAGAAAACCCTCAACGCTGGAACGTTGGGGTTTTTTTGTTTGCAGATGCAAACTCTCATCACTTGTGAGATTATTATAACCCTAGCAAGTCCCCAAAGTCAAGTATGAATGCGCAGATAAACGCAAAATGTGGGAAAAATATGATAGTACCAGAAAAATGGTTCACTGATAGGCGTAGTGAAAAGTAGAACTGTACCCGTATAGATAGGGTTAGATTTTAAGTAATTTCCGAGCCTTCAATAACCTATCACGGAAATAAGATAGATCAGTCTTATGGAATTCTTTACTTTTAGGGATTTCAACAATTGCTAATTCTAACAATTTGACTTCCTTATTGTATTCTTTCTGTTTTCTGTAAAGCGTAGCAAGTTTTCTAACGGCCCCTGGAGAAACAAAGCCAAGTGATATAGCAGTATTTAATTCTTTTTCTGCTAGTGAAAAATTTTTATCAGAGTAGGCTTGTAAGCCTTTTTGTTGGTGTAAAAACCCTTTTTCCATTTCTTTTTCCTCTTTAGACCGCCTTATCCACCTCGATAAGGGCGAAAATCTTGATTTGTTTATCGCCTGATGATGGGAAGGGGGTTAGTTGTCTGTATCTTCTTTTTTAGGTAAATCACGGACAATTTGATTAATAGCTTTTAAATTATCAAATGACAAAAAATCTAAATTATATATAATCTCATTCTTTAATATAGGGATATTGGACATTTCGGTTAAAGCGATTTTGATTTTTGAAGTGTAGTCTTGTGCTAGCAAGTCTTCTTCTGTTAATCCTAGGTATTCTTCAGCCTCTTTTAGTATATTCTCCAGAGTATCAGCTTCCTCATAACCCAACAAATACGCCACACTCACTCCAAAATAATCAGCCAGTGTTTGGGCTTTGTCTGGTTTAATTTGACTTTCTCCATTTTCCCAACGGGATATAGTCATAGCTGATACGCTGGCAACTTCTGCTAAGTCTTCTTGCTTAGCATTTTTTTCTTGTCTCAATTCTTTTAATCTATTCATAACTTATTACCTCAAATTCATTATATAGTAAAAAGATATTATTTTCAATATTTTTAACATTTTTTGTTATTTAGGGGTTGACAATAACAAATAAAGTTAGTAAAATACAATCACTAACAAAAAATGTTAGTTATTATTTAGAAAGGAGTTACCAACATGCTTATTACCTCAAAACAAGCAAAAGCAATCCGCCGAAAACAAGCAGACAAGCGATTGACTGCTAAAGAAGCCGGCGAAGAAATTGGAGTGACGCAGGTTACCTATCGCAAATTGTGCGAGGGTGGCGAAGTCAAGAACAGTGTCTACGCTAAAGCTATGGAATGGCTAGCAGAAGATTATTAAGGAGAGCGACAAATGACACGAACACCATTCACACAAAAGCTACTAGCCCAGATTTACGATGCTAACGGCTTTATTATCTTAGAAGACCTTGAAAATAGTCTAATGGGTTGGGATATCGCAGATATTAAGCAACGGCTAGCGGTATGGCGTAGCCGTGGGGCTATCTCGTACAAGCTAGACAATGAGACGGGCGAGCTGACTAATTTCAAAATGCGAAACAAAGAAATCGAAGAGAAAGAAATCAGCGAGGGCAAGCGCCTGAAGCTAGATACTTACTTTAAGCAGGTACTGGCTACACAGGAAATCATAGAAAAAGCAACCGCTAAAGATAGCGACCGCTTGAAAGCTATGGAATTACAGCAAAAAGCTATGAATAAAACCCCTGATCAAGTCTTTAAGGAGCTGACAGAAATTTACGCATAGACAACAAAAAAAGCCTTATGCAGACGACCAAATCAGCAAGGCTTTAAGACATAACTAAAAACCACAAATAGCAGGCAAGCTATTATTAAAGGGATTTTAGTACAACCATTATACCATATCCAGACGGAGGGCGCTACCCCTTAAAAATGGGAAGAATAAAAGTACTAGGTGCTGGTATTGCCATTAGTGAAAACTAAACCACCCTAAGAAAATTACACACAGCTAGGCTATTATTTTGGCGCAGGCTTACACGACCACGGGGCAACCTGGTAAGTCTGAGGTGGCTAGACCACTGGGGATAGTCTAGGCTATTAAAATCTGTATAAGAAAATCGAGTATAGCAAGAAACAAGTCTTTAAAATCAGGAAAAAGCCCCTAGGGCCATTACACAGATCATTAAAATATAGCGAGGTAAAGCAACATGACAGATACAACTAAATCAACTAAGACAAAACCAGAACAACCTAGGACAGTACTACTCAGCCCCAAACAGTTAGAGGGCTTGGGCGATGAATTAACAGGCATCATGAACAGTCTAGAGATGAATAACATAGTTTTAGATGGCCCAGAGTTTGCTATGGGTAAAGATTCAACTGTGGCGCTTTGGATGATGAGGAAGTACATCGATACTGCTTATTCTCAGAACAAAAAACTTTTCAAAAAATTAGATGAAATCGCCTTTTTATTGTTGAACAATGACAACGCTAGAGAACTGGAGGCTTTGAAGCATGACAAATAAAGCTAATGATATTCTAGTCGATTACGAGGGCTTGCTTGGTCAGTTAGCGGATCTTCAGGGAACTCTTGACTTAGTTGGTACAGGTTTTGGGAATGCTACTGACATGGCCATTATTAACACTGTACGATATGCATTGAAAGACTTAAAGGCAGAGCATGAAAGCCTAAGCAAGAAACACCGTGAGGAGATTTGACATGCAAGAACTCAACCTAACCCCAGAACAGTATATCATACTGTTTTCGGTACTGATCCCGTTAGTCATCTATTTATGGACACGGCCAATTATGCTAACGATTGAGCAACCAGAGGCCGAACCAGTGCAGGAAATGCCACAGGTTACACCGTGGATCATTCATAGTTTTTTGAGGAGGTAAAGCATGCATATATTATCGCGAGAAGCCGAATTGGAGTTTTTAGCCAAAGTTGATGCTCATCTTGAAAAGAGGCTAGAGCTAGAACGCCAACATAATGATGGTTGGGACTTAATTGCTCATGATGACTTAAAGAAAAAACTTGGAATTAGTGCAACGACATTGAACAGATGGGTCAAGCGGGGATTAAGGCCATATCAGTCACCATTTGATAAAAGCAAGAAAATTTATTACCGCAAAAGTGATGTTTATAACTTTCTAACGGTAGACTAAAGGAGTGGAAAATGACTAGATACTTAAAACACCCTGCATTGCGTAATCTGAAGATTGGCCAAGAGAGCAACATTAAGGATAGGCGCTTGACAATTGAGGAAGTAGAAAGGCGTAAAGCTCAAAAGCGTTTGCAAAAGAAGCGTAAGAGGTGATGACATGTACAGAATTATTGAACTCATTATCTCACAGGATAAATTACAGCTATTTAGCTTTCTCAAACAGACACCGACTAGGGTTTTAAAGAATGGCCAGCACTTCAAATTTTTGTATCTTGAACCGCTGGATAGCTGTTTAGTAGATTTCTATTACAAGGGCTTGATGGTCAAGGTTGTAGATAGATTAATCAAGCTGAATAGCTGGCAAGTGGTTAGAGATTATCCGATAGCTTTGGCAAGTGGTGACTTGATAGGTATATTAGACGACTTAGAGGGTAACAAGCTAACCAAGACTAGAGAAGGCCAGTACTTGCCATTTAACGGCTGGTTATTTGATACCATCACCACAGGGCTATACACCAAGCAGGACACGACAGCACTCATTAAGCTGATGTTTTTACACGGCTATGACTTTGAGCAGGTCACACAGGTATTTAGTGCTATTGTTAGACGGAAAGGCCTAGCAGGGCATTTTCTAGCAACAATGAAAAGGATATATAAGGAGGTAGAGCTTGGATAAGGAAGAAATTGTTAATAAAATTTTAAAGGATGACGAACTGCCCAAAACGGTAGATGGCAATCAAGTCCCAGAAAAAGAAAAGGTTGAGACATATTTTAAGACTTTTAAAAATGTAAAGGGACAGCTCTATAATGAGATTGAGCGTCTGAGAAAAGAAGCTTATGACCAGGCTTATGAGGAAGCCAAGAATGACCCTGACTATATCATTAAGATTAAGGAAATTGAACAGGATGAAAAGGACTATGCCAATGGGGAGAGGCGACAACATCCGCACGGCGATCTGAGACGGCAGAAGGCTGAGAACGACATTAAGAAAAAAGCTCAAGAAGCCGAAAAGAAAGCTATTCCTAAAGATCCGCTAGGGGTTGCCCTGATGCTTAAAAAATCCATCCGTTTCATCCGTATTCAACCAGCAACCAAAAACCAGCGTGCGCCACTGTATTTTTACAATCCAGACAAAGGTTATTACTTAGAGGATAATGAGCTGATGAAGGATTTAATCAGCTTAATAAATCCAGTCTTTAGCGAAAGACAAGCCGAAGATGTATTATATAAGATTGGCCGTAAAAGTCCACTGAGGACGAATCAGAATGAATTTACAGCGTTTGGCAATTGTCTCTATAATCACCGTACTAATCAATTCAGTGAATTTAATCCAACAGTTGCGGTCATCCGAAAAATTGACACAAATTACAACCCGAATGCCCAGCAACCAAATATTAACGGCTGGACGCCTGAAGGGTGGTTACTAGAGCTATTTGACCAAGATGAAGAAAGTTATCAGTTAGCTTTACAAATGATTAGGGCATGTGTGACTGGTTTACCGCTTAAAAAAATCTTTTGGCTCTATGGAGAGGGTGGAACTGGTAAGGGAACGCTTCAGCAACTGATCATCAACTTGGTAGGCTTGGACAATGTGGCCAGTCTGAAAATCACAGGACTAGAAAAAAGCCGGTTTACGACATCCATTTTACTAGGCAAGTCCGTTGTGATTGGGGATGACGTGCAGAAAGATGCTATTATCAAAGATACGTCTGAGCTATTCAGCTTGACTACTGAGGATCTTTTGACCATTGAAGAAAAAGGCAAGAAGCCCTATAGTCTTAATTTACAGATGACGGTTATTCAATCGTCAAACGGTTTTCCACGTATGGATGGGGACAAAGGGGCAATAGATAGACGTTTCAGGGTGTTACCGTTTACTAACGC
Organism: Streptococcus merionis DSM 19192; assembly: GCF_000380085.1. Classification (GTDB taxonomy): domain Bacteria; phylum Bacillota; class Bacilli; order Lactobacillales; family Streptococcaceae; genus Streptococcus; species Streptococcus merionis. Next base: position 108,338 of record NZ_KB904555.1, on the reverse strand, counting down.
CTTCAAAGGCAAACCTAACAAGGCTATCCGAGAGGATTATATCAAACGTAAAGAAGTTCTGGAGTATCTTCTAAAACTAGCTATTGAAACGCCAGTCATGGACATCAACCCAAAAGCCAGCAGGGAACTGCTTCACCAATTCCAGCAGGATATGAATCCCGTTATTAGTTTTGTAGATGAATTTTTCACGGACGAACTAGAAAGCGAGTTCCTACCCAACTATTTCATCTGGTGGCTATGGGGTGAATACCTAGAATATTATAAACACCATTCTAGCCTGAAGGTGAACGCTTTGCATCGGGAGATTAGGAAGCATTTACCGTCTACGTTTGTGGTGCATTCCAAGATGACACCAGCGGGCAGGGAGTTGCCTCTAGGATTTCAACCAAAGGATGATATACCAGGGTGGGCAAACCATAACTTATTTAAAAGTGGTAGGACACGCCCAGAGCAACAAAGAAAACCCAGACTTGAACGGGGGTACCTTAAAATCAAGAGGGAATGACTTTATACGGTTATTAGTTTACTTTAGCACCTTTTTAAAAAAGGCGATAAAATCAAAACTCAGTCATATCAAGGGTTTAGCTTATACTTTATACGGTTTATCATGTTTATACAGTTATTTTTGATATTAAGAAAAAATAGCCAAGAGAAAGGCCGAGAGCTTAATAAATAAAAAAGCGCTCAAAAAACCGTAATACTGTATAAACCTGATAAAACCCTTGGGGCGCAAGGGGTTGAAAAGAGCTAGTTTTCAAATAACCGAATAAAACAACCGTATAAAAATAGATAGGTATGCTGTCGTTCTTTTTTCAAGAATGTCACAAAATCGTAAAATTTTACATAATTAAAAAATGGAGGGACGAAATGAAGAAATATCACTATCAGACAGGAGCAAAGCAGTTTGACATAATCGATAAAATCAAACTAGGAATTCAAGGCTATATTATTGGTTTATATCCACAGCCCGATGTTGAAATCACGCTGACCAAATTGTCCACAGGCTGGCGACTGGTTGCTGAATATGAGGCAGACAAGGATCTGACCGAAAGCCTAGAAAGAATTGCAATCACATACAAAAGAAATGGAGGACTGACATGGTAACAAATCGCTACCACAGGCATTTTAGATTTGTCGCGGATATGTTGGCTTGTAAACCATGCGATTATAGGCTATATGGTGGGTACATTTAAAGACCCGCAGTATCAGATAGACTACCGTAAGGGTCAGTTATCCGTTACATACCAGCACAGGCGCAATCTGAACAGTATTTTTGAGCGGATAGCTGAAGCATGCGATACAGCGAAAATGAACAAAACTAACCAAAACGAAACACATAGGAGGGGTTGAAAGTGAAACGATTTACGTATGAGGTAATATTACCGAAGTCAAGCCAGGTGAGAAATTTTATAAATGAAGTTGAAAATTATATACAAAAAAATTGTGGTGAAGAGGCTAAACCTACAACATTCACTAAGCTAATTGCTAGAGAATACCGAGTACGGTTTTCCTATTCTTTTACAGAGAATATCAATGACGAACTAGATAAAATAAAGGAGCGGTACTGATGGATCATGAGGGATATCTAAAAGGATTATTGAAAAAAGGCTTTATTTTGTACCCTAAAAATGATATAATAGGAACAGCTGAAATCCCAAGGTTTGGTGAGGTCACCATTAAATATAAAAATGGCCAGCCCTACCAAGTTTTGACGACAATTAGCAGAAATTTATAATAAATTGCAAAAGAGGAAGAACCTGACGCAATCGATAAAGCAGATCAAGTCTGTTTTATTTGATATACGTCGGGTTCTTTTTTGGAGCTAGGAGGTGTTGAAAATGTAGCGAGTTAAAATCGATGCAGTAAATCAGTAAAAAAAGAGAGGTAAAAAGAATGGTTGAACTAGGATTTACAAAAACAAAAGAGTATAAGAAGATTTTGGAAACTTATTTGGAGGCTTTGAATCAGCTTTCTAAATATCAGCAGTGGAGTACCATCACGGATAAAGTAAACGAAGATATGGAGCGGCGTCAAGGGGTACTTGCAAAAATGTACAAAGAATACAAGGCAAATAGAATCGCCGAAAACGAAGGGAAGTTAACGGAGATTGAGAAACGCTTTAAAAATAGCCGTAATGTTTACGACAATCCACAGGCGGAGCTATTACGTCGGCAAGATTTTGATATGGAATTATCCTTGATGGACACCTACCAAGTCAAAGAGATGTTAGAAGACCCTAATCGTGATTTGTCTAGGTATGAGCTGAAAAAGATTGAAACAGCTTATAGAGACAACATAAGCATCCTTTCCGCTTTACAAAAACGAGTACCAGAGGAAGACGCTTTTTATTTAAACGATCCTGAGTACAGCAGAATGGCTGAAGAAAATAACGTTATAAGAGCGATAAATCATATGGGGCTAAGCTTTTTCTATGTGCCTGATAGTGAACAACCCAATGGTTATCAGTACTTAAATTTGACCCTTGTAAAGCAGCCTTACAATATTATTGCAGGTTATAAACGCATTGAAGAGGTTAACCGTCTATTGGGCGAGTTGGATAAGGCAATTTCTTCTGCTCGTTCTGGTTTGTTAAGCCTGACCAAACGCGAGGTACAAGCACCAAAATATGAGTTTGAAGAATTTGATGAACGTATTTTCAGAGATAGTGAAAATTTTGATATAACTATTCGTTTTAAGTATCTAAAAGAACGTTATGATGACAAGACTACAGACCGTTGGGACTTTAGACGAGATGATTATAACCCTACAGCACATTTACAATTCTTAGAACGTCGGTTAGCATCGAAGTTGAAACGCGATCCAGAGTTTGCACATAGATATAGACAGGCCGAAAACGCGGCAACTTACAAACCGTCAGAAAGTGGGGTAGTAGATGAATGAGCAAGCACTCTTAAAACGACTGAAAAAGTTGAGGCAGCAGTTGGAACAAGAACAGACGGAGAGTACGGAAGAAATCATACAACAATGGTTTGACTTCTTACCTATGCTTCTCTTAAATGATGAAATTGCTGGTAAATTGGAAGATTTTCCACACCGCCTAGATTATGAGACATTTAGGGCTAGCAAGGAGTGTAGGCAGGCTATTCAAACGATTTTAGAGGAGGTGGCAGGAAGTGGGGACAACTGACAAGCTGACACCCAAACAAGAAAAGTTTCTCTTAGCATTGATGACTTCTAAGACGATTGATGAGGCAACTCAAAAAGCTGGTATAGCTCGTACAACAGGATATAATTATATGAAATCCCTGACGTTCCGAAGAGCTTATCGAAAAGCGCGGACGGACGTTGTACAACAAACCACAGCCCTTTTACAATCTGCTAGCGTTGAGGCGGTAGAGGTGCTAAGGGAAATCATGCTAGATAAGTCTGTCAGTCCTTATGCACGCCAGCAATCAGCCCAAACAGTTCTTACCATGGCATATAAAGCCCATGAGGTTGAAAATGTCTTGGAGGTTGTGGAGGAGTTAGAAGCGAGATTTGAAGATGAACCAAGCGATTAAAAAGAGATTAGCAAAACTAAGAGAACAAACAACGCAAAAGGCTAACGGTGTTGTTTTCGTGACACACCTAGACCCTGGGCATTATGAAGTTAGACATCAAAACCATACTAAAGACTTTACGGAAACCGTCTCAGTTTATCGATCAGAGGAAGAGGCACGGCAAGCCGTTGATAAGATTTTACAACAGGGCGATTATATTCCATTCTGGGGTTAAAAAAAGCGTAGCTGATTGCCACGCTAGCCTTGCCTGCTGAACTCGTTTTATACTACCTTTTTAACTACCCTTTGAGTTTCCCTTATGTTTCTTTAAGTGTTAGAAAATGAGGTGAAAAGGCTTAAAAAGTTTATATGGTTGCCGTTGGTTTTGATGTGTTTTGGTGCGTGGATAACAAAATGCTTTAATTTCAAAGATTACCTTACAGAAAGCCTACAGCAGTGGGCTTTTTGTTTTGTCTTAGGGTGTTGATTTCTTATCTGGGGGTCATTTTTTCCTTTAGTTGTAGCTGGTTTTATATGTAGAGATGTGAAGAATGCTTTTTCAATGCGTTTCCAAGCAAGTCTAATAAATATTTTTAGTGTGAGATTTTAAAGAAAAACAAGGTTTTCACTGTCAAATGTGTATCTTTACGGCTTCTAAAATACTTTTCAACATAACTTTGGGTCATATCTGTCTTTTAGGAACTGTCTGACAAGTGGGGTGCCTTGATTCAGGAGGTTGTTTTTCGATCGTCAGGTTGATTTTTTGAAAGGATGTTGATGATATTGAAAAAACCAATGATGAGGAGTAGAAATTTAGCTTTGGATGAAAGTGTCAAGCTTGAAACAGGTTCTTAGGTTTTTTGCAAATTTTAAGGCGATTTGTTAAGATAAAGGAGACCTTAACTTTTGTGGTAGCGTTTTCGGGATAGGTGGTAGTGTGGTATGGATTTGTTTTTATTGATGCTGGAACGTGGTGGTCTGATTATTATTCTGGCCTATCTTTTGGTACATATTCCTTATATTAAGCAGATGGTGAATCGGCCGAGAATGGTTAGGAGTCAGCTGACTTTGCTGTTGCTGTTTAGCTTGTTTGCGGTAGTGGCTAACTATACTGGGGTTGAGGTGACTGAGAGTTTTGATCTTCTCAATCAGACGACTAGCCAGATTCAGACGACTTCCTCTCTAGCCAATACCAGAGTGTTAGCTATTGGGGTTGCGGGTCTTGTAGGTGGTCCTTTTGTCGGGCTCGGTGTGGGGCTGATATCAGCTATTGTGCGCTATCTTCAAGGAGGATTGGCACCTCAGATCTACGCCCTTTCCTCTGTACTCATTGGTTTAACATCAGGTTTGGCTGGAAGATATTTTGGCAAACGGCAGCGGCAAGTTGGGATTGTGACGGTTCTCCTTTTAGGGGTAGGCATGGAAATGCTTCAGATGCTCTGTATTTTGCTGCTGAGTGCTGACAGGGTTCAGTCTTTGAACTTAGTGCGTCTCATTGCCCTGCCTATGATGGTGACCAATAGTCTTGGAATGGCCATTTTCATCTCGATTATCAATGCAACGCGGCAATTGGAAGAGCAGGCTAAAGCTGTGCAGACCTATGAGGTGTTAGAATTAGCTAATCAGACGTTACCTTATCTGCGACAGGGGTTATCAGTGGCTTCCTGTCAGCCGGTGGCAAAGATTATCCAGCAGTACATGCAGGTGGCGGCGGTTAGTTTGACGGATCGTCAGCGCATTTTGGCTTTTGTCGGGCAAGGAGAAGACCATCATCTGCTAGAAGGTGCGATTCTCACGACATTGGCAAAACAAGCAATTGATTCTGGCCAAGTCTTGTTGGCTCATCGGCGTGAGGAGATTGATTGTCATGTTTCGGCCTGTCCACTATCGAGTGCGATCGTGATTCCGCTTAAGGTTAAAGAGGAAACGGTTGGTACGCTGAAGCTTTATTTTTCAGAGCGCCGCAGTATGACCCATGTTGAGCAACAATTAGCTCAGGGCTTGGGCAATGTCTTTTCCACCCAGTTAGCGCTGGGCCAAGCAGAGACAGCAACGAGGCTCTTACAGGATTCTGAAATCAAGTCCTTGCAGGCTCAGGTCAACCCTCATTTTCTGTTTAATGCGCTGAATACCATCTCAGCCTTAATTCGGATGGATAGTGAGAAAGCGCGTGTTCTAGTTCAAGATTTCGGTAAATTTTTGCGGGCCAATTTACAGGGAACCAGGCAAAATCTTATTCCCTTGGCTGAAGAATTGGAGCAGGTCAATGCCTATTTGGCGCTTGAAAATGCCCGTTTTCCCGAAAAAGTGTCTTATCACTTGATTCGGTCTGAACGCGTTGATGTGAAACAGACCATTCCACCCTTTGCCCTTCAGGTTCTGGTTGAAAATGCCTATAAACATGCCTTTAGGAATCGTAAATCTGGCAATGTGTTAGAAGTGGTGTTGGATCAGACTGACGCAGGATTGACAATAGAAGTTAGGGACAATGGTGTAGGGATTTCTCCAGAACGTCTGGCCCAGCTTGGCCAAGGGAAGCTAAGGTCAGTAGAAGGGACGGGATCGGCTATCGATAATTTGACTCGCCGCTTAGGACTTCTGTATGGACAAGGCGCTAGCCTTCGCTTTGTTAGTGATGAGAAAGGGACTGTTGCTACCATAAAGATTCCCTTGCAACAAGTAAGGCATAAAGAGACATCCGAGGAGGTTGTATGAAGATTTTAATTGTTGATGATGAGCCTTTAGCACGAGCGGAGCTCCGCTATTTGTTGGAAGTCTACGATCAGGAGTTAGAGATAGAAGAAGCAGATGGGATTGCCTCATCTTTGGCCTTGTTGGTTCAGCAGGGCTATGATGTGCTATTCTTGGATATTCACTTGACTGACGAGTCAGGGATGGCTTTAGCTGAGATGGTCAATAAGATGCCTAATCCTCCAGTGATTATATTTGCAACAGCTTATGATCAATACGCTCTTCCAGCCTTTGAGCAGAATGCCCGAGATTATTTGTTAAAACCCTACGAATTTGAGCGGCTAGCTCAAGCCATGGATAAGGTTAAGGGAGAATCGGAATTGCGTGGCACAGGCCAAGCTTCTCCAGAACAGCTCTATGCAACCAGTCATCCCATTGAAGACGATGGCCGCATTCATATGGTCGCAACGGATCATATTCTGATGGTAGAAGCGCAGCAAGGTAAGAGTCTCGTGCTTACAAAGGGACGACGATATGAGAGTTCTGATCCTCTCTTGGTTTGGGAAGAACGATTGGATCCAAATGCCTTTATGCGAACCCATCGCGCCTATCTCGTTCAGCTCGAAAAAATTGAAACCATTGAGCCTTGGTTCAACCAGACCCTACAACTCCACCTAAAGGGAGGTTACAAGGCGCCAGTCAGCCGTAATCATGTGAAATCATTGAAGCAGCGGTTAGGAATATAGTTGTCAAAGTCGGGAAAATCTCGGCTTTTTGAGTGCAGGTCATTTTCTATTAGGCAGGTTAGCTGTTCGTAGAGCTATTTAAGCATTTCATCAGCAGATAGGCGCATCTGACTATGAAAACGCTTTATAAGCTATCTTTCTTTGCTATACTGAGGTCAAGAAAAACAAGACATTCAGTATTCAAGGAGGTTTAGCCATGATTACATTTCTCGGAGGAATAGCCCTTCTGGTCTTAGCCTATTTTACCTACGGCTTTTACATTGAGAAAAATTTCCAGATTGATGAGAAACGTCGAACACCAGCCGAAGCGCTCAAAGATGGTTACGATTTTGTGCCCATGCCAAAGTGGAAAAATGGCATGATTGAGCTTTTAAATATCGCAGGAACAGGACCGATTTTTGGTCCGATTATGGGAGCTCTCTATGGGCCAGCAGCCTATCTCTGGATTATCTTGGGTTGTATCTTTGCAGGTGCAGTGCATGATTACATGATTGGAATGATTTCCTTGCGTAATAACGGGGCTTATCTACCAGAATTGGCTAGTCGTTATTTGGGAAAATCCATGAAGCATGTGATTAACATCTTCTCCATGCTTTTGCTCATTTTGGTAGCGACAGTGTTTGTGGTGACGCCTGCGAATCTAATTTATTCGATTTTACCAGATGGAACAGTGAGTGTTGCAGTTATTATTGGTTTGATTTTTGTCTATTACTTAATCTCTACCGTCTTACCAATTGACAAGGCTTTGGGGAAAGTCTACCCAATTTTCTGTGTCATTCTCATGATTTCGACCATTGCAGTCGGCTTTAGACTGTTAACGGGTGGCTTTGAGATGCCGAACTTGACAGTGGCAACCTTTAAAAACCTCCATCCGACAGGTCTCGCTATTTTTCCAGCTCTCTTCTTCACCGTATCTTGTGGCGCTATCTCAGGTTTTCATGCGACGCAAGCACCGATGGTTTCGCGGACATGTACTAATGAGCGTGAAGGGCGTTTCACTTTCTATGGCATGATGATTACAGAAGGCGTGATTGCCATGATTTGGGCAGCAGCGGCCATGAGTCTCTTTGATGGGAAAACCCTGTCTGAGATAATTGCAGCAGGGACTGCTTCTGCGGTGGTTAATCAAGTCATGGTCATGCTTTTAGGAAGTGTGGTGGGGACATTTGCCATTGTCGGTGTAGTTGTTTTACCGCTGTCATCAGGCTTGTCAGCTTTTAGAAGTCTACGAACAATTTTAGCGGACTATCTTCACATCAAACAAGACACCTTGCCAAAAATCTTTGCGGTGACCATTCCATTGTATGTGGTTTCCTTTGTCCTGACCACGGTAGACTTTAACCTCCTTTGGCGGTATTTCAACTGGGCTAATCAGGTGACAGCAGTTATCGGGCTCTTAGTTGCGACTCGCTACCTAGTCCTAAAACAGCGCAATTACTGGGTAAGCTTGGTTCCTGCTATCTTCATGCTCTATGCAGTAGTCATGTATATCTTGAGCGAACCTTTAGGACTTGGCCTTGGACTAACTCCGATCAGTTATGGTCTAGGATTTCTCCTGACCGCTGGTTTGATCTACCTCTTCTGGCACTCCGGTCAAAAACAGCTCCGTCGCTTGTCGCCAGAATCTTTCCTCCTTAACGATCAACGTCCAATCCAATTTTATAAAACTTTGGATGCAGATCTCTAAGGTACTTATTTTCGGTAAAGCTATAAAAATGGGAGTGAGACAACGAAGTCGATTTCAATGAAATCCTGACTTCTGTCTCACTCTCGTTTTTCATCAAGAAAAGTAGGCAATACAATAAAGTCCTGAAAAACGTGCAGAAACTTAAAAACTAATCGGACAGTCAACTAAAAGCAGGATTGATTTTTGCAGGACAAATACATGAAGAAACTCTTATTCGGAAACTGAAAATGTTTCAAATGTCGTATTTTTTTAGCGTCTAAGAAGTTGATTGTAATAGCAATTTGCAAACTGAGAACGGTCATTTATGAAAGAGAATGTTTTTTTCAATGCGTTTCCGAACAGGTCTATCTGAAAAATGCTAACAAAGATATTTGGGATATTTTGATAGAAAGTCAGCACAAACTTCTAGAAAAAGGTAAGTTTCCTATCATGAAATAGTATTTCTATTAAATTTTAGGATTGGTTTTGCTATTTTAAAGTTATTCTTCATACGTTTGATGTGTCCTTTTGTTTCAAGCATTTAAAATCTTTTCATTAAATGGTATAATAGATGCTACAAAAGAATTTTGGATAGTTGGAGAATGCCATGAGTTTTTACAATCACAAAGACATCGAGCCTAAGTGGCAGAAGCACTGGGCGGACAATCATACTTTTAAGACGGGAACAGATGCGTCAAAACCTAAGTTTTATGCACTTGACATGTTTCCTTACCCGTCTGGAGCAGGTCTTCATGTTGGTCACCCAGAAGGCTATACAGCGACAGATATTTTGAGCCGCTTCAAGCGTGCCCAAGGTTATAATGTCCTTCACCCAATGGGTTGGGATGCCTTTGGCTTGCCTGCTGAACAGTATGCTATGGATACGGGAAATGACCCTGCTGAATTTACAGCAGAAAACATTGCCAACTTTAAGCGTCAAATCAATGCCCTTGGCTTTTCTTACGACTGGGATCGTGAAATCAATACGACTGATCCTAATTATTACAAGTGGACCCAGTGGATTTTCACGAAATTGTACGAAAAAGGCTTGGCCTATGAAGCAGAAGTGCCAGTTAACTGGGTGGAAGAGCTTGGAACAGCCATCGCCAACGAAGAAGTTTTGCCTGATGGCACCTCTGAACGTGGTGGTTACCCGGTTGTTCGCAAACCGATGCGCCAATGGATGCTCAAAATCACTGCCTATGCTGAGCGCCTACTCAATGACTTGGAAGAGCTAGATTGGCCAGAGTCTATTAAAGATATGCAGCGCAACTGGATTGGCAAGTCAACCGGTGCCAATGTGACTTTCAAGGTGAAAGACACAGACAAGGACTTCACCGTCTTTACCACTCGCCCAGATACCTTGTTTGGCGCAACTTATGCCGTCCTAGCACCAGAACATGCCCTAGTTGACAGCATTACGACAGCAGAGCAAGCCGAAGCTGTTGCCGACTACAAACGCCAAGCTAGCCTCAAGTCGGATCTTGCCCGTACCGATCTTGCCAAGGAAAAAACGGGCGTTTGGACAGGCGCTTATGCCATCAATCCTGTCAACGGTAAGGAAATGCCAATCTGGATTGCCGACTATGTGCTTGCTAGCTATGGAACAGGTGCCATTATGGCAGTGCCAGCCCATGATGAGCGTGACTGGGAATTCGCTAAGCAGTTTAACCTAGACATCATTCCAGTTCTTGAGGGTGGCAATGTCGAAGAGGCAGCCTACACTGAAGACGGCGCACACATCAACTCAGACTTCCTCGATGGCTTAAACAAAGAAGACGCCATTGCCAAGATGGTCGCTTGGTTGGAAGAAAACGAAGTTGGCAACGAAAAAGTGACCTACCGCCTGCGCGACTGGCTCTTCAGTCGTCAACGGTATTGGGGTGAGCCAATCCCGATTATCCATTGGGAAGATGGCACGTCAACAGCCGTACCAGAAAATGAATTGCCACTGGTGCTTCCAAAAACTTCTGATATTCGTCCGTCCGGAACAGGAGAAAGTCCTCTGGCTAATCTGACCGACTGGTTGGAAGTTGTCCGTGAAGATGGTGTCAAAGGTCGCCGTGAGACCAATACCATGCCACAATGGGCGGGTTCAAGCTGGTATTACCTCCGTTACATCGACCCACACAACGATGAGAAACTGGCTGACGAAGACTTGCTCAAACAATGGCTGCCAGTTGACATCTACATCGGTGGTGCTGAGCATGCGGTGCTTCATTTGCTCTATGCGCGTTTCTGGCACAAATTCCTCTATGACCTTGGTGTCGTGCCGACAAAGGAACCTTTCCAAAAACTTTTTAACCAAGGAATGATTTTGGGAACCAGCTACCGTGACCACCGCGGTGCACTTGTCGCAACGGACAAGGTTGAAAAACGCGATAGCAGCTTCTTCCATATCGAAACTGGTGAAGAGCTAGAACAAGCCCCAGCCAAGATGTCCAAGTCTCTTAAAAACGTGGTCAACCCAGATGATGTGGTGGAACAATTCGGTGCCGATACCCTTCGTGTCTATGAAATGTTCATGGGTCCACTTGATGCCTCAATCGCTTGGTCCGAAGAAGGTCTTGAAGGCTCACGCAAATTCCTTGATCGTGTCTATCGCTTGATTACCTCTAAGGAAATCTCAACTGAAAATGACGGTCGCTTGGACAAGGTTTACCATGAGACGGTTAAGAATGTGACTGAGCAGATCGAACAGCTCAAGTTCAACACAGCTATTGCTCAGCTCATGATTTTTGTCAACGCAGCTAATAAGGAAGATCAGCTCTATGTGGATTACGCCAAAGGCTTTGTGCAACTCATCGCCCCATTTGCGCCGCACTTGGGAGAAGAACTCTGGCAAGTCTTGACATCATCTGGTGAGTCCATTTCCCATGTGGCTTGGCCAACTTATGAAGAGAGCCTCTTGGTGGAATCAGAAGTGGAAATCGTTGTCCAAGTCAAGGGCAAGGTCAAGGCCAAACTCATGGTGCCAAAAGATGCCAGCCGCGAAGAGCTAGAAGCAATCGCTCTTGCTGATGAGAAAGTTCAGTCTGAAATCGCCGGTAAAGACATTGTCAAGGTAATAGCAGTTCCAAACAAGCTCGTGAACATCGTTACGAAGTAACATTTGCCTCGTTTATTTGACCATTTCTCCTCTCTAACAGTTTTCCAAGCTGTTGGAGCCAAATAAATTCATGAATTTGTTTTCTATTTTCATAGTCTCTTTTCAAATAGATACAATTCATTGAACGAAGAATAAAAAGCATCTCGAATAGTATTGCAATCAGCTAATACTTTTCCGAGGTGCTTTTTGCTGTACACCCAGATTTGTTCAATGAAGTTGTGCCTTGAAAAACTAGGAGATAGCCCTGTTGAAAACCGAAAATATGTCAAAAATCAATTCCCTCTCTAGTCTAAGAAACCGTATTGCAGGAAATGAGAATTGCTTACCATTCGTTTACGAGCAGCAATAACTGTTGGCATATTTGAGACAAACAAAGATAATATTCCCCTTTCATAAAGGACATCAGTTCTGTCTCTGATTTGCTTTGACTGTAAATCGAAAAAAATAGTTATCCATTTCATATCGTATTCATAATTTCTTTGTAATATAGACGCAGATACAAAAAATTTTAAAGATATAAAATCTAAAGAATTACAAGCATGTCAACCATTTATATACTTTGTACCAGATAGGAGGGAGTTTGTATGTCATACTTAAATAGAGCTTGTTTATACATCAGAAGAAAAAAATTACGAACGGTTTTATTGTCTAGCATCTTACTACTGACGAGCGTTTTGTTTATAACAACCATCTTTCTTAAAGATAGACTTGAACAAAATCATATGGTTTTTAAGAGAGAGTTAGAAAAACAGCAGATTCTATCTTTAAAAGAAGGATTTTTTGAGGATGAAGTGAGCCCTTTTTCACAAGAGTATGTCAGGTCATTACAAAGTAAGGTTACAGATGTAGCATTAAGAGGACAAGTTTTAGAAAAATATGAATTTGACAAAGTGACACCGATACCGAGCCCTGAACAGTTCAATGAAGATGACTCGATGTTAACATTAGCTAATATTGAAAATTTAAAAAGAAGCAAGGTGTTTGCGCAAAAGGGGTTATCACTAGTATCTGGTCGAGAATTAGATGAAAAAGAAACAGATAAGGTACTCATACATGAAAAACTTGCTCTGCAGAATCACTTGTCTATCGGCGACACTTTGCAACTGAAACAAAAGGGAGAAACCTACACATTAAAAGTAGGGGGAATTTTTAAAAGTGATAGAACTTATCAGGCTGTACAATCATCAGGAGCAATTGAAAATACCGTTTTGACCAATTTATCAACGATCAAAAAAGTGAATCCTGATTATCGCTATGCCTACATTGTTGCTGAGACAAATGAGATCGCACAGAAAAGTCTGTTAATGGAGGCTATTTCACAAAGTGGGATTGATGACTCACGTTATGGCTTGCAGATGCCAACCATATATCATGCTTATCAGTCTCTTTTAGAAACGCAACTAAAAACAGTAAGCACAGCACAAGTCATTAGTATGGTTGTCAGTGTAAGTATCATCTCTTTATTTTTACTGGTATGGGTCAACGAAAGAAAGCGAGAAGTCGGTATTTTACAAGCCATAGGTATTTCTAAGTCAGATATTATGTTTCAGTATTGGATTGAGACAATTTTAGTAACCTTGGGTGCTTTAATAGTAGCGATAGGGATAGCTTATGTGTTAAGTCAAGTCCTTAGTCAGCGTTTAATTCAAACGGCTATCGCATCTGGACTGGAAAGGGCTGATAAGGGGCAAGTCCCAGCTGTTCAATTGCTGCAAACCTTAAAGCATATCCAACAGCTTTCAGTGACACAACACATTTCCTTTATGACTGTAGGGAAATCTATTATCGTTGAATTATGCACGGTGAGCTTATCGGTTTTAATATCCAGCTGGTCTTTAATGAGGCTTTCTCCAAAGAAAATACTGAGTTTAATGTCCTAAAGATTTACGATGGTAAACGAAATGAATTGTGATAAGTAGTAAGATAGAAAGGAAGAAGAGATGTTAGCAGTAACAAGAGCGCTTATATATATGATAAGGCAATGGAAAAAAACAGCCTTGATGTTTGGGATATTTTTCGTTATAGGGACAGCTATCTTATCAGTATTGGCTGTTTCTAAATCAGTAGAATCCTCAGCTAAATTGGCTAATCAAAACAAAGAAAAAACGGTAACATTAGCGACAAACCAAAGTGTATTAGTTGGTGATGCTTATGGCTCAGGCGAGATCCCTAAGAAAGCCATTGAGGAGATTGGTAAGAGAAAAGAGGTTGAAAGCTATAGTGCCAGACTATCAGCATTTTCAAAATTGGAAAATGTAAAAACGGTACCGCTAAATAGTGGAGAGTTTGCCGATGTTGAACGTAGCAATGCCACCACCGTAACTGGGCATCATGACAGTCAGACCGATCCCAGATTTGTCTCAGGTTTGCTTCAATTAGTATCGGGAAGACATATCCAAAAAGGTGACAAAAATAAAATCTTGGTTCATGAAGATTTGGCACAGCACAATCACCTCAAAATTGGCGATACCATTGAGTTTTCAAGAGATCCGATGCGTTATAGAGGGAGCGATACCTCAAAGATAACGGGTGAAATCGTAGGTATCTTTAAGGGGAAAACAACAAGGCCTCCTGAATACGAAGAAGAATCGATCAGCAATACGATCATGTCAGACATTGGCTTGGCTCAGAAAGTATTTGGCTATCAAGAGAATAATGAACTGTACACAGAAGCTGTTTTTAAACTCAAAAATAGTGCAGATACACAGCAATTTATGGATACAGTTAGAAGAGAAAATACATCCATTAGTTGGCAAAAATATAAATTTTACGAAACAAATCCAGCGCTAGCTAACTATAGCCGCAGTATCAAAACAATGCAGTCCATGACTAGCACCATGTTCGTTGTAACAGTTCTAGCAAGTGTTATTATTTTAACGATTATTCTATTCTTTAATGTCAATGGTAGAATGAGGGAAATCGGGATTCTACTTTCTGTTGGTAAATCGAAAGTGAATATTTTAACACAGTATTTCCTTGAGAATGGTATCATTGCAACAATTGCCTTTATCATCAGTTGTTTTATAGGAACATCGGTAGGGCAGGCGCTTGGAAATCACTTAATTCAACAAGTTGCTAGAAGTGTTCAACGAGATGTCCAAAATCAATTAGGTGGCTTTTCGCTAGGGGCAGATAGTGACTCGGATGTTTTATTGCAAATCGTTAAGAACGTCACTGTCACTATACAACGCACAGATATTGTCCAATTGTTTTCAATTGGAGCAGTATGTATTGTGATTGCGTTACTGATTGCAAGTGTTCGGATATTCCAATTGAAACCAAAAGAAATATTAAATAAGATTTTTTAAAGGGAGGGAGAAAACATGCTAGAATTAAAAAACATTTGCTATAGCTATGCAAGGGCGCAGCATGACGTTTTAGATGATGTGAATTATACATTTAAACCAGAGATCTTTTACTCGATCATTGGAACATCAGGATCTGGAAAGACGACCCTACTGTCTTTGTTGGCAGGATTAGACACGCAAACAAGCGGGGAAATCCGGTTAAACGAGAAAAACATTCAGGCGATTGGCTATCAAACGTATCGCAAAAAACATGTGTCGTTGGTTTTTCAGAATTATAATTTATTAGATTATATGACCCCGCTAGAAAATATTCGTCTGGTCAATTCAAAAGCAGATGCTAGTTTGTTGCTTCGTTTAGGGTTGCAAGAAGAGCAATTAAATAGAAATGTCTTGCAATTATCTGGAGGTCAACAACAACGTGTTGCTATTGCGAGAGCCTTAAGTGCAGGAACAGAGTTGTTGTTATTAGATGAGCCGACAGGCAATTTGGATGAAAAAATTGCCTTGGAAATTGTTGAGTTATTAAAAGAAATTGCCCATCAAGAGAAAAAATGTGTTATTATGGTGACGCATAGCCAGAACCTAGCAAAAATAGCAGATGTGCAATTAAAGATACAATCAAAGAAATTAAGAGAAATCATTTAGGAAATAAATAGTATTGTGGTGCTCGTTAAAAAGATAGAATGCCCACAAGCTCTATTTATTAGTGTTAAAACAACGAATATCGATTATTATTTAGGAGGCATTTTATATGTTAGCATCCTTATCTTGGGAAAATAAAAAAAGACCTATTGAGGCCATTGCTCTCGTGATTGTCTTTTTCGCTACGAAAATAGTACTTATTCGCTATATGCTGGGACTGCCCTTTCTACAACAAATCAATGTTCCTTACCTAGCGGAATGTCTTATCGTATGCCTTGATATAGTCATACTGCTAGTCTTACTTTATGTGTTAAAAAAACGGCAGTTCACCTTATCTGAACAGCCGCTCAAAAATGGCATCAAACAGCTGGTCATAATTGGTCTCATCGCTTTTATTCTGATTTCAATCAATGAGATGATTATGAACAAGTTCCTGCCTGTTCCTCCATTAGGGAAATTGCCTTTTAGTGAACAGCTTATAACATTTTTCATTGAGTTTCCGATGGTTATTATTTCTGGGCCAATATTTGAAGAAATTTTATTTAGAGGCTTATTGTTAAAATATGCTTTTCCCAAACAACCGATTATCGGGCTAGTTGTTTCAAGTTTCTTATTTATCTTGGCTCACTCACCGATGGACTGGACAGCTTATTGGTACCACGGACTGCCAGCTGTTGTTCTTGGCTTAGCATACAATTACACGAAAACGCTCAAAGTTCCTGTAGGGGTTCATATGGCGATTAATTTTGTAGCCCATGTTAAGACGAAATTCTTCTAAAAAATAATGATGGGAATGAGGCAGCTACCTGTGATGCCTTCATCCTCACCCACAAAAGCATGTAATCAAAAAATATAAATATGTAAAGGATGGTTTTAGAATGAAACAAAAACATTATCTTCGACTTGTTGCTGCAAGTGCTCTACTGTTTACTGGTTTAAGCTTGGTTGCTTGTTCTCCCAAAACAGAACAGCCCAAAAAGTCGTCAGCACAGACAACGAAAAAGACAGCACAAACCTCAAAAAATAAGGGAAGCCGCAAACAAATCACCGATATTGCCTCTAGTCCATATAATGGCATTGCCCTCATTCAAGCTAAGGACAATCCAAAAGGATTTGGAACGGGGAGTTTTATCTCACCAGATACTCTGATTACAAATCGTCATGTTTTAACAGCGATTGAAAAGGCAGAAAATGCCGTTGTACGTACCGTGGATGAAAATAACAAACAGATCGATCTTCCTGTCGAGTCATTTGCTATTCCAGAAGATGAAAGTATGGACGTTGGTATCGTAAAATTGAAAGAACCAATCACCAACAATGATCAATTGAAACACATCAAACCTTTCGATCTAGCGGATGCTGAAACAATTGATAAAGTAAAAGCTAATCAAACGATCCGAACAGTTGGCTATCCTGGTGATAAGGATTACGGAACTCTGTGGGATAGTGAGGGTACCATCACAGAAAAAGATGGGAACTTCCTAGGCTTTACAGCTCCGATTGCTGGTGGATCGTCTGGCTCACCACTGTTTAATGCTAACAATCAACTGATTGGACTTTCGAATGCTTCAACAGGGGATCTCAAGAACCCGATGTCTTTTGGCTTCCTGTTTGATTCGAAATTAAGCGAATTCATTGCGCAGCACACTAAGTAAAGTGAGAGCTGACAGCAACAAACGATAAACCGACAAGGATGATACTGTCGGTTTATTGGACGTTATTTTTGATAAGAAAATGGGGTAGGTATGAAAAGACAGCTATTAATCATAGAAGATGAAGATGTTATCAGAGAAGGGGTGATGGCATTCTTATCGGATAAAGGGTATTTGATAGATGGTAAAGATAGCATCAGCCATATTAGTGAGATTAATGTGGATCACTATGATTTGCTCATTTTAGATGTCATGCTTCCGAAACTAGATGGCTTTACGATTTTAAAACAAATTCGTCAAGTGTCGAACATCCCTATTTTGATGTTGACAGCTCTTTCTAGTGACTATGATCAAATAAAACTTTTTGAGTTGTTGTGTGATGACTATCTAGCAAAACCCTTTTCTTTAGTCGTTTTAGAAAAACGAATACAAGCCCTCTTTCGAAGAACAGCCAGCCCGAATAAATGGCGCTATCAGGATGTCGTTGTGATCTTCGATCAGTTTAAAGCTTACAAAAATAATGACGAAGTCAATTTGACAGCAAAAGAGATACAGGTTTTACAAATGCTTGTCACAAATGCCAATAGCGTCTTATCACGAGAGCAGATCTTAGATGGCTTATATGAACTTGAAGCTCCGTATGATAGGATTGTTGATGTTTATATTAAAAATATTCGCAAGAAACTTCAGATTGATTGTATTAGAACGGTGACGGGTGTTGGTTATGTTTATGAAGAAAAATAGTATTTTTAGAAAGGCCTTAGCCTATAACCTGTTCTTATTTCTAATGATTACAGTCATTATTCACCTGAGTATCTATATCGGATTGCCCAAATTATATTTTGATCGAAAAGAGTCCCAGCTAAAATCGGATACGCAAAAGATTGCCCAGTATGTCCGCTCTCATAATCACACAGAAACCCTGCAATTCTTAAATGAGTATGCGATTAATAGTAATTATTCTATCCAATATATGTCTCAAAAGGAAACCTACCATCTGCCGACCTTTACGCGCTACCCAATGAGTGTAGAGACTGGTGGAGACACTGAGGACATTTCTTTGGATTTGGCTAAAATTCAAACAGGCCAGGACGTCTTGATTGAGCGGCAGTCGATGACAAACGGTGACAATCAACCGATTACCTTCAATGTCATCGGATCGGCAAGTCCGATTGACGAGGCAAAGACAACCATTTTAAATCTATTCCCCTATACCTTGACGATCAGCGTGTTGACATCGATAGTGATTGCCTATGTCTACGGGCGCATGATTACCAAACCGATTAAGGATATTCAAAAAAGCACTAAAAGAATGGAACTGCTTGAAGAAGGAATCAGTATCCCGATTAAACATGACGATGAAATTGGGCAACTGGCATTTTCCATTAACCAACTCTATGAACATTTGCTACAGACCATTACACAATTGGAAGAAGAGGTTGCTTTTGTCCGAAAACTTGAAAAAGAAAAAATTGATTTCTTTCGTGGGGCGTCCCATAAACTAAAAACACCTCTGGCAAGAGTGTCTATTCTCCTTGAAAATATGCGCTACAATGTTGGGAAATACAAGGATAAAGAAAAATATTTAATGGTTTGTCAGGAAGAGATCGTTCATTTGACAGAAATGGTGAATGAATTATTAATGAACACAGACTTTTCCTATGATGAGAAACAAAGGATCAATGTCAAAGATATTATTTTACAGCAAGTCGGTGAGCTCCAGTTATTGGCTAACAGTAGGCAGTTAACCTTTGATTTACAGTTGTCGGATATCTCTATTTTCACGAATCGGCAAGCCATTGAAAAGGTCATTGAGAACCTTTTGCACAATGCTGTAAAATATAGCGAAATAAAGACAAGCATTTTAATTGAATTGCAAAACAATAGACTAATTGTCCAAAATAAGGGTAATGGATTGACAGAAAGGGATATTGAACAGTTCTTCCAACCCTTTTATAGTACGAATCAGCAAAGCACAGGCTTGGGTCTCTACCTAGTCTCAACCTTGCTATTACGCTTAAATTTAGAATTTGACATGAGGGTTTCTGGAGATACCGTGTCCTTCGTTATTTTGTTTAATGAATGAGACAAGTCTCGTAGTAGTTGTTTTACCAATGTTTAGTAAACCATAGAAGGAGAATAAAAACTTTCGGTAAACCTAGGTAAACGAACTATTTGTGTTATGCGTTTGACCTGAACCATAGAGTCAACTCATGCCTTATTTATAATGGAACGGGTGATAAAATTTACAAAAAAAACATATATAGCTATGGACGATACAGACAATTTGTGATAAAATAGTAAACTGGTTTGAAAGATATTTTTTTACGATTGCTTCAAGAATATCCTATTTTGTAGCAATCGTGAAGAGTAAGTTTTAATTTTAAATGACAGAAGGATGAAAAATGAAGAAAATTATTAGATTTTTAATTGCTTTGTTAATAGTCTTTACCACATTGATTGGGCTGGATCATGCTTATGCCAAAGAAAAAGCTGTCTCATCTACCGTCACTTACAAGCTTAAAGAAACTCTAAAGAGTAGTCCAGATAGGGGCCATACTGTAAAAAATAAGAGGTCACGAAGAGCTGCTGACGGAGATAATCAAGAGAAGATCTCTATTCCGGTAGAAAAAAGATGGATCGGTCGGGCTGCATATGAAGTTAAAATAAAGCTTTTGGCAAACGGTGTGGAAGCATCTGAGGTGACACTTAGCTGGAGGAATTACGATGATGATGAGAAGCCTTGGAAGTATACCTTTGAACGCTTTCCCAAATATGACGACAACGGGAAAGAAATCATCTATACCGTCAAAGAAGAGATGACGAATGAGTATTACAAGGAGATATACAAAAGCAAGATTACTGGTGATATGGTAAATGGATTTGTCATCACAAATACCAATATCGCTAAAAAAGATATCTCTGTTGTAAAGTATTGGAATGAAGATGCACCTGAACCTGTGCCATCAATGCTTTCAGGTGGTGCTTCTAGTGGTTCACCTGCTTTAGGAGAAAATAGCCAATTACCAAAGAATCCAATCCCAGATTCGGTCACATTTCATCTGTTGGCAGATGGTAAAGAGATTGCTAAAGGGACCTTATCAAAAGAAAATAACTGGAGACAGAATTTTAAAGACCTTCTAATATATGACCAAACGGACGGCCATGAGATAAAGTATTCGGTAAAAGAAGATAAAGTAAAAGGCTATAGAACAGAATATGAAGACCATGGAGATGGCTTCCTTTATATCATCAACAAGTCTGTGATTGATATTTCGGTAAAAAAGAAATGGGTTGGAAAAGAAGGGGAATCTGCAACAGTAAGCCTATATAAAGAATATCCAACGCGACAATGGAGCAATGAAAAAGGGGACTTTGAAGTTGTAACCCGAAAAGAAAAGGTGCAAACCATTAAATTAACCAAGAAAACTGGTTGGAAGCATACCTTTGAAGATCTAGATGAATTTGTTACCGATATGGGGAAACTAAGAGAGTGGGACGAAGCTGATGGAATAAACGATAACGGTGATGACACAGCTGATAATGATGAGATGAATGATAACGATGATGACGCAGGTGATGACTTTGACGCTGGTCATCCGTCATTTCCTCAAATAAATTATCCTTTGAAAATTAAATACACTATTGAAGAAGAAAAAGTTGAGGGTTATGAAACAAATATCACAGGTGACGCTGACAATGGATTTGTGATTACCAACACTCATCAAGCTTCCATCACTACCACGGAAGCCCCAACGACAGAGACTACTACAACCACGGTTCCAACGACGACCGAGTCACCGTCCACTACCACGACGACGGAACAACCAACAACAGAAACTACTACAACGACAGTTCCGACAACGACCGAGTCATCGTCCACAACCACGACGACGGAACAACCAACAACAGAAACTACAACTACTACAGTTCCGACAACGACCGAGTCACCGTCCACTACCACGACGACGGAAGCCCCAACGACGGAAACTACAACTACTACAGTTCCAACAACGACCGGGTCACCGTCCACGACTACGACAACGGAACAACCAATGACGGAAACTACAATAACGACAGTTCCAACGACGACCGAGTCACCGTCCACGACTACGACAACGGAAGCTCCAACGACGGAAACTACAACTACTACAGTTCCGACAACGACCGAGTCACCGTCCACGACTACGACAACGGAACAACCAATGACGGAAACTACAATAACGACAGTTCCAACGACGACCGAGTCACCGTCCACGACTACGACAACGGAAGCTCCAACGACGGAAACTACAACTACTACAGTTCCGACAACGACCGAGTCACCGTCCACGACTACGACAACGGAACAACCAATGACGGAAACTACAATAACGACAGTTCCAACGACGACCGAGTCACCGTCCACGACTACGACAACGGAAGCTCCAACGACGGAAACTACAACTACTACAGTTCCGACAACGACCGAGTCACCGTCCACGACTACGACAACGGAACAACCAATGACGGAAACTACAATAACGACAGTTCCAACAAGTGCTTCAACGACAGCAACGACAAGCAAACCTAAGAAGCCAATCAAAACGACCACCACAACGGAGGCACCAACAACAGAAACCACTACAACCACAGTTCCAACGACAACTGAGTCACCGTCCACTACCACCACGATGGAACAACCAACGACGGAAACTACAACAACCTCAGATCCAACAACGACTGAGTCGCCGTCTACCACCACGATGGAACAACCAACGACGGAAACTTCGACAATGACAGTTTCAACAAGTGCTTCAACGACAACCAAACCTAAGAAACCAGGCCGTACCTTGCCAAGTACTGGTGAAACGGTTGGTATAGCATCATTGGTTGGTGTTGTACTTCTAGGATTAGTAGGATTTGTCAGCTATCGTCGTAAGAAAAACTAGACGATAACTAATCACGAACTGATTGGCATTAAGAGAGGAATGAAATTCATTTTCATCCTCTTTTTATGTGGTCTTAAACATAGGTTATCATATGAAGCAGTTACCATTAAACTCTATTTTTCAAACAAACTAAAAACGCCCCGTATCAATATCAACTCAAGATTCTAGCAAAAGCTAGGACTTGAAATGACATTCATACGAGGTCATTTTTAAATCTTCAAATAGCGTCTCATAGATAATACAGAGCCAAATGAACCGATGATAATACCAATAACAAATAAGGCAATAATCATGGCGGGTATAAAGTAGGTCGGATCAATCATGGACAAGTTTTGAGGAATCAAACTTGGATTGAGTCCGCGGTAAGCGACATCATAACCAAAGTAAACGAGTAGAGCTGGTACAACTGCACCTAGCAGACCTACCCAGCCACCTTCTAAAAGAAATGGTCCGCGGATATAGGCATTTTTAGCTCCTACCAAGCGCATAATCTGAATTTCTCGACTGCGGGAAATAATGGTGATACGCACGGTATTTGATATCAAGAAAACTGCTGTAAAAAGCAACAATACTGTGGCAACTGCTCCCCAGATACGAATGTTCTGAGCTAACTTAAAAAGATTGTCGGTGTTAACACCACCATACTCAACCTTGGCAACACCATTGATTTTCTCAATTTGTTTAGCCACCGTCTTAACAACATCTGGTGATGAGGTATCAACGACATAGGTATCATAAAGCGGATTGGCATCGCCATCAAAAAGGCTCCAGGTGTCACCCATTTTTTGTTTGAGCAGTTCGAGCTGATCATCCTTGCTTGAGAAAGTGACAGATTCTACATTCTCTAGCTCTGTAATTTGATCATAGACGACATGGTAGTTTTCATTGTCAACAGTTTCTCCCATATCATTTACCGTGGTTTCTTGATTATCTGTTGAATCCACACGTAAAAAGACATTCACTCGGACATTATTCTCAATGTCAGTAGCAATTTTAGCCGTGTTCAAGATAACAGAGGCAAAGACACCGACTAAGGTCAAGGTTATGGTCACCGAGGAAATGGCCGCAATGGTCATCCAGCCATTACGTTTGAGACTTAAAATCGACTCCCAGAGGTGACGGAAAAATCTTCTAATCATTGTATCCGTATTCTCCTTCCGCTTCATCACGCACGACGCGTCCATTTTCAATGGCAATCACGCGATGACGAAGTGTGTTTACAATCTGGCTATTATGGGTCGCCATTAAAACAGTCGTTCCTTGTAAATTAATACGCTCCAACAGGTTCATAACCTCCCAAGAATTTTCTGGATCAAGGTTACCTGTCGGCTCATCTGCGATGAGGACTTTGGGATTATTAGCAATGGCACGCGCAATAGCAATCCGTTGCTGCTCCCCACCTGACAACTCATTAGGGAAAGAGCGGACCTTATGCTTAAGACCGACAAGATCTAACACTTCCATAACACGCTTTTTAATCACTTGTGGACGCTCGCCAATAACCTGCATAGCATAAGCGATATTTTCATATACCGTTTTTCGTGGTAGAAGTTTATAATCCTGAAAGACAACCCCCACTGAACGACGCAAAAACGGAATCTCTTTCTTTTTGATGTTTAGCAGGTCAAATCCTGCAACTTTTAAGCGTCCCTTATCAACTTTGACTTCCCGATAAAGACTACGGATAAAAGTTGATTTCCCCGCACCAGAAGGACCTACAATATAGGCAAATTCTCCTGGTTCGATACTGACGCTAACCCCTCTGAGGGCAGTTGTTCCGTTGTCGTATTTTTTGACAACGTCACGCATTTCGATAATTCCCATAGCTATTATTCTGTTTTAAAAAACAGTTCCTTTCTTAAGAATCGCTGTCATCAGCTAATTCGCCATTTGAGGTAGGCATCAATAAAACCATCGATGTCACCATCCATCACCTTATCGACCTGTGCCACTTCAAAATTATTCCGATGATCCTTCACCATAGTGTATGGTGTAAAAACGTAGGAGCGAATTTGGCTTCCCCAAGTGATTTCCTTTTTATCCCCCTTGAGAGAATCAACCTCAGCAGCTTTTTTCTCCTGTTCCAATTGGTAAAGCTTGGCCTGAAGCATTTTCATCGCGCGATCGCGATTACCGTACTGAGTACGATCTACCGTCGATTGGGTAACAATTCCTGTCGGAATATGGGTTAAACGCACCCCAGTTGATACTTTATTGACGTTTTGACCACCAGCACCACCTGAGCGGAAAGTGTCCATCTTAACGTCGTCATCTCGGATTTCTACCTCAATGGTATCATCCAACTCTGGCATGACTTCCACAGAAGCAAAGGATGTATGACGACGCTTGGCTGAGTCAAAAGGTGAGATACGAACCAAACGGTGAACCCCCATCTCAGACTTCAAAAGACCGTAAGCATTGGTACCAGTAAAGGCAAGGGTCACTGACTTAATCCCAGCCTCATCGCCAGCCTGATAATCTAGCACCTCTACACCAAAACCTTTGCGGTTGCCAAAACGCTGATACATGCGAAAAAGCATATCTCCCCAGTCTTGAGCTTCCGTCCCACCTGAACCTGGATGAATTTCCAAGATAGCATTGTTGTGGTCATAAGGCTCACTAAGAAGGAGGGTCATCTCATAGCTGGTCATCATCTGCTCCAGCTCTGATAGCAGCTCCGCAATATCCTCGCGAACACTCTCGTCCTCAGATAACATCTCTAAGTAGAGCTCACTCTCTTCGTGTAACTCGTCCATTTTATGAAACTGATCATAAGTGGATTTAAGCTCATTGAGCTCCTGAGACGTTTTCTGGGCAGCAAGGTTATCGTTCCAAAAATCAGGCTCTGTCATCTTGTTCTCCAAGATAGCAATGTCCTCTTCCAGGCGATCTAAGTCAAAGAGACCCCCTGAATGAAGCTAATTTGGCACGGTTGTCATCAATTTTCTGTCTGATTTCAGCAGTATCCATAAGACCTCCATTCTAGTCTATCACGCTATTATATCATACTTGATCGTATTTTGCCAAGAAGGCACGCTGTTCTTTCAGAATCCCTTCATGTTCACTTTTTATGGAAGCGACCATTTCGATCATGGCTGGGTTAGGATTTTTTGCCAATTCTCCCAGCGCCCAAATCGCTGTCGCTACGTGGATGTCATTTTGACCTCTATCAATGATTTCTAAGATTTTGGGAATGTCAGAGCGGTCATTGGCATTCGCAAGAGCAATAATGGCATTGCGCTGGAGAATATTTTTCCCCCGCCAAGAGCCAGCCACATGACCAAACTTTTCCTTGAATTGCCCATTTGATAACTTCAAAAAGGGGAGCAGTTCTGGATGGGCTAGCTCTGGATCAATCTCCGTAGCCAAAGGATTATCAATCCCCTTATTATAAGGACAGCAAATCTGACAAATGTCGCAACCGTAGATAACCGTTTTGATTTTCTTGCGAAATTCTAAATCCATCATGCCCTTATCCTGAGTTTGGAAAGATAGACAACGCTTGGCATTCATGGTGCTGTCACCAATCAGGCAAGATGTCGGACAGGCTTGCAGACAGCGAGTACAATCCCCACAATCATAATCAACAGGACTATCTGGCTCGATTTCCAAGTTAGTCACCAATTCTCCCAGAAACATGTACGAGCCAAATTCCTTTGAGATGACAAGACCGTTCTTACCGATAAAGCCGATGCCAGCTCGCCTTGCAACCGCGGTATCAACTAGAGCGCCCGTGTCCACCATACCTTTGAACTCAAAGTCAGCCGTCAGGGTTTCGATCCCACGAGCTAGCTTATCTAGCTTCTCCTGAAGCACATGATGGTAATCGAGCCCCCAAGAGTTGGGCGTAAACTTGCCACGCTTGTAATGGCTCTTGGGCGGCTTGATTGGCAGCTTATGGGGATAAGCCACCGCAATGGAGATAATAGTCTTCGCAGACGCCAAAGAAAGGCGCGGCTTAATCCGCTCCTCGATATTTTTATGTTCAAAGCCAGAGTTACGCCCCTCTTCGACTGAAGCTTGAAGAGATTTCTCCAAATAAGCAAAATCATCTGCTGTTGTAAAACCAATCTTGGAAATCCCAATTTCCCTACTCAGTTCAATAATTTTTTCCTTGAGTTCCATAAAGTTATTCTAGCAGAATTTTTAGCAAATGCAATCAAACAGCATATAAGCAAAAACGCTTATTCTCTTCATTACAATGGGCTGGGCTCAAGTCCAACCTCACCTCTCATCTGTTTGCGTCAACATCTCAGCGCAGTGGTTGGGAGTAAGACTTGTTGGCCATGCCAACTTAGTCTTGCCCCTGCACAGATCATTAGGCGCTTTAGCGCCAATGAACCACTGCTGATTGGCAGATTTGTTCGTATTTTACACTCTAAATCCGGCCTAATCAACTGTGCGGGGGTGGGAAAACGAACTCTTTTTGATTGTTCGAATTCTTTCCCACTCCCAGGTTTGAGATTTACTAAAACACACTAATAACATCAACGATTCGTCTCTAAAAATAAGCCAAACGCGTTGGCGTGTCTCCAGCTGCCATTGTCTTTTTGCAAAAATAGTGATAAAATAGAAGATATAGAAAGCGTTTTCTTTGTTTTGTGGACTGGAGGGCTAAATGTATGAAACAAACACTCAAACCTTTTTTTATCCTATTCTTTCTAGACCTTATTTTCTTGTTGTTTTCAGGATATTTACGAGATTTTTTCTGGTTGTACGCGAACTGTTCCATTCTCTTCTGTCTCCTCTGGACACTCTATACGTCTTCTAAGTCTACAGCCAAAATGGCTTATACTAGCTTTTTCCTTTCGATTTTACAGCTATCGGTTATCCTTTTACTCTTTGTTTTTTTGATGGCGATGTACTTTGGAACCTAAGTGGTCATAGCCCTTTCACACCAAAAATCATAACATCTTAATCAAGCGACTTGACTCAATAGAACAACCGCTTCTAAACCTAGTCTTACAAGCCATTGAAACACGGTTTTCAAGCTTTGATATCGATCTAACTCTGGATAGCCAAGCAAGTCATATTAGCTTATCATTTTGATAGCACCACAAATTTAGTTTATCAATAAGTTGTAAAAAGACTAGGGCAAACACTCTGCCTTAGTCTTATTTTGCTATAAAATTTTAACAAACCTATGACAATCGACTTAATCTAAATCTTTAGTACGATTCAGAATAAAAAATACAACCATAATAATGATTAGTAAGGCTACTGAGGCTGATTTAAAGCCAACCGTACTAGCCACACCGATAATTCCCATTGTGATAACACCCGGTATAACAAGACTAACTGCAGCTAGCCCTGATTGCACGGTTCCTATCATATTTTCCGGTATCAACGTAAACATATACTTGCTTATGCGAGGACTAACAACTCCTACAGTAACTGCACAAAAGAGAGATGAAACGAGTACGACTAAGTAACTTTCATAAAAAAATCCAAGAACAATAGCCAGTCGCGTTAACTGACCAATAAATAGCGTCAGTCTCGTAGAAAAAGTTTTCAAATAAGAACCGCTCAAGAGATTTCCCAAAACTGATCCAAGAAAGAGGAAAATAGACAAAATAGCAATAGACTGCGCTGTTTCTAGTGAATAAAATGGAGAATCCAATAGTAGCAAAGTAGCCATAGGTAGAAGGCTACTCAGTATCACTTGACTAAAAACAGATATCAGTAAAAGTTCAATAATGACTGGATATTGCTTCAAAGCTAGCAAGGACGTTTTTATATGGTTGACTAGTGACTTTATGGACGTCTTTTTATGAACGACATCTATACTTTCTTCAACTTCCATGAGATGATTTTTTATGGTTAGTATTCCCAGTAAAGCGATCAAAAATGTTAGTGCATTCACTGCAACAAATGCTTCAATTGATAAAATACCAATTAGCAGAGCGCCAACCGTATTACTGAGAACATTGACCGTATTCGCCGTAGCTTGTCTAAAGCCCATTGCTGATGTCATATCTTCATCGATAACTCTTATATAAATTGGTGTTATCATGGCGCCCGCAAAATAGCTTAATGTATCTGAAATGATATTGATACTACAAATCACAAAAACAGTGAAGAGGTTAAACTCACTACTTCCTATTATAATCGTTAATAGCGCATATAATGCAAATTTGATACCAGCAATAACAGTATATTTTTTAATTCTGTTGTTTTGAAAATCAGCAAGAGCACCCGTAAAGACTTGTAAAATTTGAGGAACAGTTTCCGAAATTGTAATACATAAAACGGCTAGCGGTGCAAAAGCGTACGGGGAAACATAATTTATTAAGGCCAAATAGAAAATGGTGTCTCCAAATGAAGAAATCCATTGGTTTATTAACATCGTTCTGTAATCTTTATTTTTAAAAAATATATTCATCACAACACTCTCTACTTTCTACAGCTCAAACGTGAACGAGTAGCCCAACAATACCCAGTAAATACCCAAAGTTCCGACACCAAAATCAAAATAATCCTCATGCCTATTTTCACTTTGAAAAACCAATAAATTATTTTTTCGGTAAATCCCGTCTTAAATTTCCTAGATTTATTTTAGCACCTTAAAATTACATTTTCAATACTTTATATAAACTTTTTTTATTTTTTTTTGATTTTAGTATCTTTTAGTATTTTTTTGTTACCTAAAAAGCGCCAACTTATTCAAACTATAAAAAACGAGACTGAGTACGTCCCAGTCTCAATAATGGCTATTCTTAAAAATTTTCAGCTAGGTAATGTTCTACTGTTAAAGCCATTTCCTGATTTTCATCTAAGTTTTTGTACAAAAAATACGCCTGCTCAAAATAGTCTTTGACTACTGCTTTTTCCGAAAAATTCTTACTAACATTTCCCAACAATATATACAAATCTGCAAGTAAATACGTCGTTTTATAATCTTTGCACAGCTTAATCGTTGCTGTAAGTCTTTTAATGGCCTGCTCTACATCCTTTTGTAGCCATAAGTAGCGACCTAAATTATAATGAAATTTTATAGAAAGTTCCAATTCTTCTATCGTTGTCAAGCTAAGTTGTTGTATCTGATTAGCCAATCTTTCTTGAATTGATTCAAACTTGACTAAATTATCTGTATCATGGTAGAAATTAAAAAGCGTATTTGAAATTTGAAGATAGTTTAAGTCTATTGTAGTGAGCGACTGTAAGACTTTCTCCAACTTCAGAGTTGCTTCCTCTTTTCTGTTGTAGAAATAAAAATCAACCAAAGCCCCTATCCACTCCATGTATATTTTATCTGACAGCGATAAACGGTGTGAAGTCTCTTTCTCCAATTCATAAATATATTTCAGTGACTCATATTTTCGATGTCCGATAAAAGTCTTAGCGATTTTTTTAAATTCAGTAAGCTCTGTACTTTCGTTTGAAATTTGTTCGTCAAAGAAGTAGTCCATGCTAACATTGAGCTTTTTCGCTAACTGGTGTAATAATTCTGAACCTGGAGTATACTCCCCATTTTCCAACCGGCTGATTTGACCTTGTTTACAAATCCCTTCAGCTAATTCTTTCTGGGACAATTTCAATTCTTTTCTTCTGTCTTTTATTCTAGTTGCTAGTAAAGTTCTCATGATCACTCTCCCTATTCTTTACATTACTAATTTTCATACTTATTAAAGCCCTATGTACATATTTTTGTCTTATTAAATTTCTTTTTATTTCATTTGAATATTAGTGTAATGATTATTAGTATTATCCATTGCTTTAAAGTCCTCTAAATTAAGGACTGCATCCGCTACCTCATTTAGGAATTCAGTGTCATGAGATACAATGAATATGATGTTTTCTTCATTACTCATTTCTTTAATCAGCGTTGCAATCTTTAGCATATTGTTATAGTCCATTCCACTTGTTGGCTCATCAAAGTACACGAAGTTGGAATTTTTGCACAAAACAGAAGCGATTGCCACTCTTTGTTTTTGTCCACCTGATAAGCTCATAGGATGCCTATCCTTTAATTCATTCAGTCCAAGCCCTAAAAGAACTCTATCTGTTTTCTCCTTGCTTAAATCCCTAACGCCTAATTTTAATTCTTCCTCAACAGATTCTGTAAAAAGCTGATGATTTACATCTTGCATAACTAAGCTAGAGTTTTTTGTTCTTTCTTTTTTGCTTAGCTTTTGGCCTTTAAAAACAATTTCACTTTTATCTTTTTTATTTAACCCTGTCATTACACGTAAAAAAGTTGATTTCCCACATCCATTTCTTCCAACAATGCCATAAATTTTGCCCAAATTAAAAGATACATTATCAAGCCTTAGTTCACATTTATCTTCAAAATCAATCTTCATCGTTTTAATCATGAAATCCTTACCCGTTGGTCTTTGACTTTTCGTTAAAGGTGTCTTTTGTCTTGAACGAAGTCCATATTTAATCAAATACTTGCTTGACAAAGACAAAAATTCTTCTTTACTAAAAGTTTGATTTATTTTTCCTTGTTGAATCAAATAAACACGATCTATTAAATCCATTAAGTAGTAAATTCTATGTTCTGCAAGTATAAGTGTTACATTTTTATCTTTTAGAATTTTAAGCATATCTGTAAGAACTTCAATATGTTTATCGTCTAAGTTTGATGATGGCTCATCAAGAACTATAATTTTACAACCTGAAATATAGCAAGACGCCACACATAAAATTTGCTTTTCTCCACCGGATAATTCAAAAATACTTCGTCCCAGTAAATGCTCTATAGGAAAAATCTTTAACATTTCTTCCATACGAGCATCCATCTCTTCTTTTGACACTCCTATATTCTCTAAGTAAAACAAGAGTTCAAGTGTTGTATTAACATTAAAAAAATGAGTTTTTGGATTTTGAAAAACACTGGCTATTACTAAAGATATTTCATACAGCTCCAAGTCTTTTATTTCTTTATTGTTTACCTTGATGCTTCCTTTGCTACTTGCATTTTCAAAGGCAAGAGCCAAACCGTTGATTGAATTAATAATGGAAGATTTTCCACTTCCACTTTCACCAGTAAGTAAAATACATTCTCCCTCTTGAGCAGTAAGAGAAATATCATCTAAAACCTTGTTGTTTTCCCCATAGAATAAGGAAAGATTCTTTATTTCAAGCATAACCACCCTCCTACAACTATTGCTGTCATCATTAGAGCGTAAAGAAAATCAATTACACCAACACCTACTCTAATATATCTTGTCTTCTTTATAGGATTGGCAATACATTTTGTTTCTGCTGCTTTTGATATATCATCTGCAATATTTGACGAAATAATTAAAAGAGGTACAGCTACATACTCTAAGTATTTCAAAGGATTTTTTGTCTCTATTCCCCTTATTTTCATTGCCATTTTGATACTATTCTTTTCTTCCACAAAAGATGGGAAAAAACGAAACATAACCGCAACAGGTATAGATATAGCACTCGGCATTTTTAAAATATCCATAGATGAAATAATACTCCCTACATCTGATGTTTTAATCAAAAATTTCCCTGCAATATATGGAATATAAAACATACGAAGCACAAAAATTAAAGAAAAAAACATCTTTATTACAAATGGTAACTGAGCTAATATCTTAAAAGTAGGTGCAAGGAATAAGATGCCAAACATAACTATATTTTTTACTGCATCTTTTTTTAATCCATTCATGAAATACATAATGGAAATTATAATTATGACTGTCCACTCCAAGACAGGATGAATTGAATGTACAACAGTCAGACCGAGCAATCCCACAACGAAA
This sequence comes from Streptococcus merionis DSM 19192, assembly GCF_000380085.1. GTDB lineage: Bacteria > Bacillota > Bacilli > Lactobacillales > Streptococcaceae > Streptococcus > Streptococcus merionis. The sequence continues at coordinate 76,371 of NZ_KB904555.1, read as the reverse complement.
AATTTCGTTATGGGATTAGGATTAAGTCTATTGTTATTCACAGCCCACATTAAACAATACCTGCTTTTTTAAAGTGTTTCTTAAGAAGTGCCTTTCCAATATATGCTCCGATACTTCCACCAACAATAGCACCAGCGTAAACCAACGCCATATGTGGATAGGTGATTAACTTTTCTAAAGCATCTACATATTCCTTACCCATCATCATTGATAATTCAATATATTTTTCTTTTGCCCATAGCATTTGCATAAGCGATCCGCAAATCCATGTATTAAAAACCGCAAAAGCAAGCATATTGTACTTGAAAGACTTGTAGCCACCTGCTCTTCTTATCATTTCTGCAATAAACATTATGGTAATAGCATGAACGGCTATTATATAGGTATGCCCCATAGCAAACATTAATAATGGAGAAAGTACTCCTAGTATAAATAACGCCCAAGGTTTTTGTACCTTTGCCATAAATAACATAACGATTGTACCCGTTACAATACCAAGAAGGGTTGGATATACTAAGAATAGAATTGGAACCATTCCTATCATTCCCACTCCAAACATCACAATAAAGTAAATAACTGCAAATACACCTATAGTAACTAGATCTTTGATTTTTAGTTTGTTTTCTTTCATTTTCTTCCTCCTAATAGCTAAATTCTTCTGCTAATTTTGTTTTTTGAATTAAGTTTTTATATACCTTTGAGGTCTCTTTTAGTTCTTCATGTGTTCCCTCTTTTTCAACAAATCCATCATCAATAACAACAATCTTGTCGATATTCTCAATGGATTTTAGTCTATGGGAAATAATAATGACAGTTTTATCTTTGATTAGCATATTTAAGCTATCTTGAATTTTCTTTTCATTATCAACATCAAGACTAGCTGAAATTTCATCAAGGATCAATATTGGGGCATCCTTTAAGAAGGCTCTTGCAATGGATAATCTCTGTCTTTCTCCACCTGAAAGCTCCGCTCCATTTTCTCCAATTGGCGTATTAAAACCTTCAGGAAGTTTTTCGATAAAGTCCATACAATTAGCAAGCTTTGCTGCCATTTTGACTTCTTCATCCGTTGCAGTTTCTTTACCAAGGCGAATATTTTCTAAAATACTTGTATTAAATAAGGTAACATCCTGAAATACTATAGAAATATCTTTGAATAGTGAATCCGTAGAAATGTTTTTAATATCTTTTCCATCTATTAAAATACTTCCTTTATCATAGTCATAAAGCCTTGATATAAGTCTTAAGATAGATGTTTTACCTGATCCAGACGCCCCAACAAGAGCTGTAACCTCACCTTGCTTAGCAGTAAAGCTTACATCCTTTAAAACCTTTGTATCTTCATCATAAGAAAAGGCTACATTTTTAAATTCGATGTTATAATGACTAAAACTTGTATCTTCTCCACCTTGAATAGGTGAATTCTTCATTTCCTTTATACGTCTTACTGCAGGCTCAATATAAAACATTTCAATCATTCCTTCTTTCGAAATATCAAAAAGTTCTTTTACCTTGATGGTTCCAATGATGTATCCAATTAAATATAATAAGCTAATTTCTCCATGAATGAGCAAGTTAATGCCTACTGCTATAACTACAGCAACGCTTATATATGAGAAAAGTGAAGATACCCCTAAATCCAGCATTGAGCCAAGCTCTATGTTGAAATGAATTTTTTCACTTTCTTCCATTCTTTTATATAAACCATTTTTGACCTTCTTAGACTGATTAAAACTACTTATTTCCTGTTGTAATTCAATGGTTTCCTGAAACAAATCGGAATTATCTCTCAAAATATGGAAATATCTATCATAAGCTTTTTCTTTTCGCCTCCTTGCTAAGGGTATAAAAGCAAAACTAATCAATGTTGGTATAATAGCTGCAAGTCCTAGCTTCCAATTTCCTATTACCATCATTACCCCCATTAATGGGAAAAATATCAGCATTCCCACAACTTTTGGAATAGAATGGCTCATAGCATGTTCGATTCTTTCCACATCAGACATAATTGCCTGTGATAAATCCGATAGATTATGTTTAGAAAAGTACGCAATCGGAAGATCTGCTAAATTTTCTGCTATTCCCTTTCTTAAATCAGCTGATTCTTTGTAGGTCGCATTATATAGACTTACATACTCATTTGATAAAAGAACATACATAACCCCTAGTGTTATCACAGCAACACTGATATATTGCCAAATACCTGTCACATTTCCTAAAATAAGTTGATTTGAAAGTGCCATTAAAATAAGCATAGGTGCCACATTAATGACATAGGTCAAAAAGCAACAATAAGTAGCTTTTGTTAAATTCTTTGCACCTTGCTCAGACAAAGAATAACGCTTCTTATAATAATTCTTCATTTGACACCCTCCAATCATTAGCAGTTTCATATAGGCTAACAAGTCTACTGTATAAGCCTTGTTTCTCCCTTAACGTTTTATTATTGCCTCTTTCCATAATTTTTCCATTTTCTAAGACAAGTATTTCGTCAACATTAGTAATGCTCGTTATTCTATGAGCAATCATAATGACAGTTTTATCCTTCATGAGATTTTTGAATGCTTTTTGAAGTTCATATTCATTATCAGCATCAATAGATGCACTTGCCTCATCCATAATGACAATCGACGATTTTTTAAGAATTGCTCTTGCAATTGCAATCCTTTGTTTTTCGCCACCTGATAGATATACTCCTTTTGTACCTATAATTGTATTTTCTCTATTCCTAAACTTAGAAATAATTTCATCACAACCAGCAAGACTCATCGCCTGCATCACTTCTTCTCTGCTTGCCTTTTCATCTGCCAATGCAACATTTTCATAAATGGTCTTTTTGAATAATTTACTATCTTGAAAAACAAAAGAGATATTTTTAATAATTGCTTCTTTTGTATATTCCTCCAATGGATAACCACCTATTTTAATCGTTCCACCATCCACTTTGTAAAATCCAGATAGAAGTTTAGCAATTGTCGATTTACCTGAACCAGAATGACCAACTAATGCATATGTTTTTTTCTCCGGCAAAGCGAAAGATAAATTTTCTAATACCTTGTTCTCACCATAAGAAAAGCTCACATTATCAAATTCAATTTTTGAATTTTCAAATTTTTCTCTTTTTCCATACGAAAGCTTATTTTCTTGCATTTTCTTATAAAGATTTTCCAAGTTATCTACTGCATAATTTGCCGAAAATATATTTTGACCTGCCCACATAATTTTCATAAAAGCCACCATCATAACACCGCTTAAAAAGAAAATCATAATGAGTTCTACCGCAACCACTTTAGGTTCGCTTAAATCGCCTAAAAAGAAACTTAACGGAATTGTGATAATTGCAATCAAGCCTAAAAATATAAGCTGATATGTAACATAAGGTTTTTTACAAGAAATCGAATAGTTATAGGCATATTTTGAATAATTCATAATCGCTTCATGAAGCGCTTTAAAAGTTTTAATCTTATTTCCAAATATTTTTACTACCTGCATACCTCTTACGTACTCAACAGTTTCACTACTGAGTTTTCCGAGAGAATCTTGGTATAATTTCATAAACTCGCCATTTCCCATCATGCCTTTTAAAATAAGACCGCTTACAATGCTTAGGGTAATAATAACAACACCCACTCGTAAACTAATAGCAAATGCTAATATGAGGGCAAAAATTGGAACTAAAAATGCCTGTGTATTATCAGGTAACATATGAGCAACTGCCATGTGTGTATTCACTGCATTATCATCTATTGTTTTTCTTATAAGCCCAGATGAATTTAAATCAAAGAAGCGGAAACTTGCGTCCGTTAATCCATCAATTCCTTTTTTTCTTAAATTGGTCTCTAATCTAAAAGCAAGTTTATGTGATACTAGCCCTGACAAAAGATAAAGAACAGCACTTAATGTTAGATAACTAACGATTCTTATAGAATGTATACTCGCATGTTCAAAATTGCCACTTACCACAATATCGTTGAAAAACTTATATATATAATAGTAGCCATATACCATAAAAAAAGCTGAAATGCCTGATATAATAATTGACAAATATCCGATTGGCTTTTCATTTGGTACATAGGAAAATAATTTTTTATAAACCTTCATTTTTTAACTCCTTTCCATTTTTAAATATTAAAATAAGCATTTGTTCTAATAGATTTCTATTTTTCTTGAAGTTTTCTCTAGCTTCAAGAACATCAGAACCAAGAATTATTGCATTAATAAAGTCTGTTACAAATTGAAAGGTATCGAGATTAAATAACCGGTTCGGAGCACCTTCAAAAATTATCTTACAGCTTTCTTTTGACTGTTCCTGTAACTCCACCATAAGTCCTTTAAATTCAGGATTTCTTTTGTTAGCAATTAAAAACTCAATATAAAGAGGCATATACGGATTATCGTCAAGCATTTTATCCACCAACTCCTTTGCCATAAGCTCATCACTTACAAATTGATTATCTGTCCCCATATGATCTTTGATAATTTTGTTTCTATATTCAATACCAAAAATCATAATGTCCTTAAAAATTTCAAGCACACTGCCATAATAGTGGTAAACTCCACCCTTAGATAAAGTTGTTCCAGCAATAATTTCTTCCATGGTTGTCTTTTCAAAGCCTTTTTCCATGATAACCTTGGCCGCCGAATCCACAATCTCTTTTTTTCTTTCGGCTTCGCTCAATCTTTTAGCTGCACACATTTTTCTTCCACCTTCCCATTACCGACGATACCGTCGGTATTTTATATTATACATCACTTAGCGTTATCTAACAACCCCTTTTTTGAAACTTGTTATCATAAAAAAAAAGAGACCGACAGATTTTACTCTGCCTGTCCCAATACTTACCTTTTCCGAAAAGTCTTTTAATAGTTCTCTAGATTTTTTATATCTTGTTTTATATCTTACATAAGAGCTAGATGAGATGTTTTTCCATTTTGGCCACTGAGTGAATCGTCTATTGAAATAAAGACCATCGTCTACAAGGCTATCTTCAAAATACCCATCATAGTTAAAAGAGGAAAATAAAAAAGAGAACTATGCTATGACAGCATACTGAGTCCTCTCAAATAAACAAAAACGATCCCATAACCTGCTTTATTTAGTTTTGAATAAGCGCTAGAAAATAGGCAATAAAGAGCAATAACCGCACAAAAAATAAGTAGCCTGTTTGTCTAAACTAAAACCATGTGGGGATTTTTTCATGCGAGCTCTCCCTTTGTATTACTATCATTTTATCATGTCAAAAAAAGAAATTCAAATGCAATATTTCAATATAGCAATCAAGAATTTTAAAGCATTGACAATCTATCTGGCCATGGTGCTAGTGAGATTTTCTATGATTATAGGCGCTCTAAAGCTACTAAAACTCATCAATATTAAACAAGCCACATGACGTTGGAAGCCTTGTTTCCCGACTTTATCACTAACATGTTTTCTGATATAATACCCTTATGACCAAATTAGCGATTATGAGTGATTTGCACATTGATGTGAATCATTTTGGAAATTTTGAATTAGAGACTTTAGTATCTGTCCTGAAGACTGAAAAGATAGCTCATCTCCACATAGCTGGTGATCTTTCTAATGACTTTAGGCAAATCACGAGACCGTTTCTTGATGCCCTGTCGCAGGACATCTCGCTGTCCTATAACCTTGGAAACCACGATATGCTTGGAATGACAGAGAGGGCTATTCAGACCATGGACGGTCAAGTGATTGACCTTGAGAGCAAATCCTTGGTTCACCTAGCTGGCTGGTATGATTACGGTTTTAATACCTCTAAGACGGAGTCTGAACATCTGGCTAGCAAGAACTTTTACTGGTTTGACCGTAAACTAGACCGTGGCTACACGGATATCGAGTTGGCAGAACAGAGCCTACAGAAACTTGAGGATTTATTGCAGCACGCGCAGCCGTCCACTATTGTAGCTATGCACTTCGTCCCACATGCCTCTTTTATCCCAGTTCATCCTTACTTTGCACGCTTCAGTGCCTTTCTAGGCAGTCCGAAATTTCACAAGGTCTTTCTCAAATACGGTATCAAAAACGTTGTTTTTGGCCATTTACATCATAAACACGATGAAATCATTGATGGAATTCATTACCAAGCTAGGCCTCTGGGTTACAAACGAGAATGGCAGATGGTCCAAGACTTTCTGAAACTATATCCGCATTATGTAGACGGTCCAACTTATGAACTTGCCAAGCGCTATCGCACGATCAAAGATTTGCCAGAATTTCAAACATTCTACAGGGAGCATTTGGCCAAGGAATTTCGACAGTCTATGACTATTTTTCATTAAAAGCAAGTTCCGACTTGTTTTTTTATTTTCAAAGTTATATAATCTAGTTATAAAAACTAGATGAACGGATTGTTTATAATGAAAAAACTTCCCTACTGGTCTGATTTACCCGTAATTGAGCTCTATCTGGATCAGGTATTGCTTTATGTCAATGACACGACTAGCCTGCTTTTCAATATCAGTGACCAAAAGCCCCTGACCGCCTCCATGGTCAATAACTATGTCAAACACGGCTACGTCAAGAAACCAATCAAGAAAAAATACGGTAAAACTCAGCTGGCACAACTCATCGCTATTTCGCTGTTAAAAGAAGTTTTCAACATTCAAGTCTTGACAGAAACAATGATGACACTTGCTGAGCAGCATGACAAAGAAAGTCTCTTTGACGCTTTTACATCTTGTCTCAATGCAGAAAATCTAGAAAACATTGACATCCCAGAAGTTGTTGAACGTGCTTGCGCAACCTTGAAACTCTATTACTCTACACTTGATTTATTAGTGCCACAGGAGGACACCACCCATGAACATGACTAAACTCAGCCGCCAACTGACCTTCGGTGAGGAAGTTGCTAACAGTGTGACCCACGCTATCGGCTCCCTTGCCATGCTAGTTCTCTTGCCGATTTCTGCGACCTACGCTTACCAGCACTATGACTTAAAAGCTGTTGTGGGCATGTCAATTTTTGTCATCAGTCTCTTTCTTATGTTTCTTTCATCAACGATTTATCACGCTATGGGCTACAACACCCCTCAAAAGTATATTTGCAGGCTAATTGACCATAGTATGATTTACATTGCTATTGCTGGTTCTTACACACCTGTCGCTCTCTCCCTCATCGGTGGTTGGCTGGGCTATACTATCATTGGAATTCAGTGGGCGATCACGCTCTTTGGGATTTTTTACAAAATTTTTGCGAAACAAATTAACCCCCGCTTTAGCATGGCGCTTTACCTGATTATGGGCTGGATGATTATCCTTGTCATTCCTGCTGTTCTGGACAAAGCTCAACCAGCTTTTAGCATTCTCATGCTCTTTGGTGGTCTTGCTTATACCGTTGGCGCCATCTTCTATTCTCGCAAACGCCCTTATTCTCACATGATTTGGCACCTTTTTATCTTGCTCGCATCTGTCTTGCAATACATTGCCATCGTTTATTTCATGATTTAAAAGTCATCAAACACTTCATAAGAGTCTAGCTATCGCTGATTGAGTCAAGAATGGTACAGTAGTTCAAATGATATGTCGCTTACGAAAAACTCTTGCCCTGTACCTATATCAAAAAAACGAACAAAGATTAGATTTCCATTTCTGATAATCAATCTTTGTTCGTTTTTGTATCTGTTTTAATTAGTGAGGATTACTATAAAAAATTTCCACATTAAAATCTTTCTGTTCTTGGTTCTTTCTCATTCTCTACTAGAGAGCAATCCATTTGTAAAGCGTTGCTTTGGCTGATTGGTCTAATTTCTGAGCTTGGTCAAGATCAACGTAAATCGTCAGGGCAAACAATCTGAAGGAGAGGCGTCTGTCATAATCTAGATCACTCTCTAAAGGTAAATTCAATTGCTCTAACCATCCCAGTACTGGTTCAATTTTTACCTTTCCTGATAAAATAGGTCTAGTCACTACTGCTGCAAGGCGCAACTCTTCATCACCCAAAAAACGTCTAGAGCGATTTTTAAAAAGATATTCCAAAATTTCTAGGACTTGCTGAAAATTTTCCATAGAAAAATCTGGATGCACGACCGCTTCTGCCAGTAAATCTGCCCCATGAGCAAAGGCATGAACCCAACCGTATTCAGAATGAAAGGCCGTATCATCCTTTTCCACTTGCAAATAATCCAGCGCAGACTGCAAGAGATACACTCGTGATTGGTCGTCCAACTGTCCTTTGTAAATCGAACCTTCTCTAGCATCTGCCCAAAGGAGGAGCACTTGTAGAAGAGCTGTGAAAGACCGCTTCAAGGTCGCCTCACCGTGCTTATCAAGCTGAGCAAAAAGAGTGTGCTTCTCACGACACCAGTATCCCAAGAGTTGAAACTGCTCAACTGATAGACTCTCTTGATCTAACATCTTACAAAAACTGAGATAAACCAGATTATCTCGAATATCAGGATCCCAATGTCCGATATTTTCCAAACACCAAGCTAATTCAGCCTGATTATAGGTAGACTGGTTTTGAGATAGTTTTTCCTGCAAAATATTTTTCATCAAAATAGCTTCCAATCTTTAAAAGTAGCAGCTGGGGAACCAACTGCTACTAGTATATCATCATCCATCACCTTAGATGGCTTTTTTGTCCTGACCAAGGATACGTTGGATGAATTTGACAATTTCCACGAGGGCAAACATGGCAAAACTTCCGGCTACAACAACAAACCATTGTGACAGATCAAGGTGTGTCACATGGAACACTTCTTCCAAGAATGGCACGGTCAATGTCACTATCAAGAGCAGAAGAGAGCCGATGATCGCCCAGTTAAAGGTCTTGTTCTTGAATGGTCCTACCGTAAAGACGGATTGGTAAACGGACTTAACATTAAAGGCATGGACTAATTGGATCAGACCAAGAGTCGCGTAAGCCATCGTAAGAGCATCAGCATGAATCTCACTATAGGTTGAATGAACTGGATTGGCAATCGCATAAGCATAGACGCCAAGTACCAAAGCCGCTTGGAAGATACCTTGGTAAGCAATGGCTCCCAGTACACCACCTGAGAAGAAACTAGAATTCCGTCCACGAGGTTTGTGTTTCATAACACCAGGTTCTGTTGGCTCCATACCAAGCGCGATGGCTGGAAGGGTATCTGTTACCAAGTTAATCCATAAGAGATGGACTGGCTCAAGCACGTCCCAACCAAAGAGGGTTGCCAGGAAGATACAAAGGACTTCTGCTGTGTTGGCTGACAGCAAGTATTGAACTGTTTTTTGGATATTAGAGAAGACCTTGCGTCCTTCTTCGACAGCAACGATAATCGTTGCAAAGTTGTCATCGGCAAGAACCATGTCAGAAGCACCTTTAGATACTTCCGTACCAGTAATCCCCATACCGATACCAATGTCAGCTGTCTTCAGGGACGGCGCATCGTTAACCCCGTCACCGGTCATGGCAACAACCTTACCTTCATTTTGCCAAGCCTTGACGATACGAACCTTATGCTCTGGAGAAACGCGAGCGTATACGGAGTATTGCTTGAAGACCTTTTGGAATTCTTCATCAGTCAGCTCGTTAAGCTCAGCGCCTGTAAAGACATGGTTTTCAGTGTCGTTTGGATCAATGATACCGAGACGTTTGGCAATTGCTTCAGCTGTATCTTGGTGATCCCCTGTAATCATGATTGGACGGATTCCAGCTTCTTTTGCGACACGCACCGCTTCTGCAGCTTCTGGACGCTCAGGGTCAATCATCCCAACTAAACCTGCAAAAATAAGGTCGTTTTCAACAACTTCTGAGGTCAATTCAATAGGAACTGCTGAGTCATACTTATAGGCCATCATGAGGACACGAAGGGCTTGTTTGGCAAGAGACTTATTGGTCGCTAAAATATCTTCACGATCTGCATCGGTAATCGGGCGAACTTGACCGTCAACGTCAATCTGGGTGATCCGTTTCAGGAGTTGATCAGGAGCTCCCTTAACAGCAACAAAAATGCGGCCATCTGCTTCTTGATGCAGGGTAGACATGAGTTTACGGTCTGAGTCAAACGGGATCTCAGCCACACGGGGCTCAGCTTTAAGAGCACTACGGACATCAAAATCCTTGTCCCAACCAAATTGTACCAAAGCTGTTTCAGTAGGATCACCGATCAGTTTGCCTTCTTGGTCAAACTTGGTATCGTTGGCAAAGTTCATGACGCGAAGGGTCTTGCTGTCATGAGAAATTGGCTCAGCAGCGTCAGCCATAGTACCGTTTTGGTAGATTTTCTCAACGGTCATCTTGTTCATGGTCAGTGTACCTGTCTTATCAGATGCGATAATCTCAGTTGACCCAAGGGTTTCTACTGCTGGTAACTTACGGATAATGGAGTTCCGTTTGGCAAGAACCTGCGTCCCCATTGAAAGGACAATGGTAACTACGGCAGGAAGACCTTCTGGAATCGCTGCAACCGCAAGGGCAACCGCCGTCATCAAGGATTTGAGAGGCGCTTCACCACGAACAAAGACCGATACGACAAAGGTAATTGCAGCAATAACCAAGACAGCATAAGTCAAGACCTTAGACAGCTGATTCAGGTTTTGTTTAAGCGGTGTATCAGACTCATCAGCATTGGCCAACATGTTTGCAATATGACCAACTTCGGTAAACATACCCGTATTGGTCACCACACCAAGACCACGGCCATAGGTAACGTTTGAGTTCTGATAACCCATGTTCAGACGATCCCCAATACCAGCGTCCTCCGTAAGCTCTACTGATAAGTCTTTGTCAACTGGCACAGACTCACCTGTAAGGGCTGATTCTTCGATTTTAAGAGAATTAGCCTCCAAAAGACGCATATCCGCTGGCACAACATCGCCAGCTTCCAACATGACAATGTCCCCAGGAACTAACTCTTTTGAATCAATTTCCTTGGCATGGCCATCACGCAACACGCGCGCACTTGGGCTTGACATGGACTTGAGTGCGTCAATAGCTGCCTCTGCTTGCCCTTCTTGGTAAACACCAAAAGCAGCGTTGAGGACAACTACTAGAAGGATAATAATGGCATCTGTCAAGCCATGTACTCCCTCAGTTAACACTGAAAGGCCAGCAGCCGCTAAGAGGATGATAATCATCAAATCCTTGAACTGATCCAAGAATTTTTGGAAAACTGTGCGTTTCTCATCTTCTTGCAATTCGTTACGGCCGTAAGCAGCTAATCGCTCTTGCGCTTGGGCACTTGTCAAACCTTGTGGAGTTGCTTCAAGTTTTGACAAGACTTCTTCTTCGGATAAGGTATAAAACTTATCTCGCAATTGTTCTTTTGACAATAGTCTTCTCCTTTTTCTAGCCTCTTTTCCAAAAGAAAAGAGACCTGTTTTGTTAAAACAAGTCTCGCTGTTTAAGATCATGCCGGAAAAAATCGGATTGACGACATAATCACGACTCGACTGAGCCGTCGCTACTCCCTTGATATAAAAGATATTATACCATTCTGAGAGGGAAAATCAAGTCAAGAAATCTTTTTTTCGTGTTTTTACATAAATTTTCAAACTCTATTTCCATCCAATGACCATTTTGTAGGATGCAAAAAGCTGATTTCCCTCTAGTGGTCTAAGATGATAGTGCAGACTGAGCTGCTGAAGAGATAGCTCCAGCTGATAGTGATGCGTGTCTGTGACAAACTGCTGGATCCCCATTGGTGTTGGCAAGCTGACAATGGCTTTCTGATCTTTGACAAAACGCATAATCGACTTAGGCTCTGAGAATCGCGTCATGACCAGCTCTGTTGCATCAAACTTGAGAACGACCTTTTCTTTTTCATCATTTTGATAAAGAAGATAGGTCTGCCCATTTTTTTCCTGAACTTGAACATCAAACTCTTGGAAAATGACTTCCATCTCTTCATCGATTTGAATCTCATTTCGCAAGTGAATTTTCATTTTAGTCTTCCTTTATTTCGATGCTATCAGCCAGAAAGGCAAAATTTTCAGGAATATCACTTATTGTAGCCTCTGTCTCTTCCGTCTGGCTGCTAGTATTTAAGCCAGCGGTCTCTTCACTTTTTTTACCACGATTGCTTGAGAATTCGGCGCGGATTTCTTTCCAATCTTCCTGGGCAATTGCCAAAATTTCGGGTGAAAATCCTGCCGCCTGACTGAGAATATTGCCAAACATGATATTGAGATTATCGCGTTTCATGGTCTGCTCCGCGTTAAAACGCGATTCAAAGGCTAAAATGGCATGGTTTTCGTTGGCAGCCACGGGTTGCGATCCTGTGAGGAGGGCACGATCAGCACCAGATAAGTGTTCAATGACTTCTGACCAAGCATTTTGCAGACGGGTTAAGTTTTCACGTGCAAGCGTTGGGTGCTCAACGGCTTCTTCCAAAATGCGGTTAACCTTGCCACGGTCAACCTGATAACCACCGCGCTTAGGCGTAGGCGTCGGCTTTGAAGCTTGCGGTTGAGAAAGACTCATGGGATTGGATTTGACCGTTTTTAATTGCTCCTGTAGGGCTTTTACTTGGTTTTGTAGAGTTTCAACTTCTGTCAGAAGAGTTGGAGAGACGCTATTGCTATCCCCCACGAAACTTTCTGCCAAGCGAATGGTCATGACTTCTGCGTAAATTTTCGGTTGTGCACTGGTCTTGATTTCTCGAAGCCCTTGATTAACCGTATCAATGTAGGCAAAAATCTGCTCCTGATCCATGTTCAAATTCTCTAAAAATAGCTCTGAAACTCTGACTTTATCAGAACCTGACTTGGCCAACAGCATATCACGAAGATAGATGAGGAGATCCACCGCAAACCGGTTCATACTCTTGCCCTCTGTAAAGATCGTTTGGAGTTGGCTAAGCGCTTCCTGAGTATTTCTAGCTATAATAGCTGAAACGTATTGGTCAAGAGCTTTTAGACTGATAGATCCTGTGATTTCCTCGACCGTTGCTAGTGTTACTGTGGCGTCTGTCGATAAGCTGAGTGCCTGATCCAAAATGGATAAGGCATCACGCATGCCTCCTTCTGCCCGACGGGCGATCATAGCTAGGGCGTCGTCTTCATAGCTGACCGTTTCCTTGTCTAAGACATGAGCCAAATGGTTTTTGATGGAGTCTGTCTGAATGGCCTTGAACTCAAAGCGTTGAACACGGGAAAGAATTGTCGCAGGAATCTTATGCAACTCTGTCGTTGCTAGAATAAAGACAACATTCTCAGTTGGTTCTTCCAAAGTCTTGAGCAGAGCATTGAAGGCACCAGTTGACAGCATGTGAACTTCATCGATGATATAGACCTTATGCTGAGCCAAACTGGGAGCATAGGTCGATTTGTCCCGAATATCACGAATTTCATCGACCCCGTTGTTGGAGGCTGCATCAATCTCAATGACATCTTCTAGGCTGCCATCTGTGATACTCTTGCAAATGTAGCACTCATTGCAGGGTTCACCGTCTTTTTGATTTGGACAATTCATGGCCTTAGCAAAAATTTTTGCAGCACTGGTTTTTCCTGTTCCTCGAGGACCAGAAAAGAGATAGGCGTGACTGATTTTTCCAGATGACACGGCCTGACGCAGAGTCGTTGCGACGACTTCCTGACCTACCATTTCTTCAAATGTCTGACTACGGTATTTCCGATAAAGGGCTTGATACATCAAATGCTTTCTCCCAATCCAAACAGGCTAAAGTCCCAGACGGTTTTCTGAACCAGCAGATGGACAAATTTCTCCAAATATTCCTGATCAATGGCATCATAATCCGCTTTAAGACGTGAATCCAAATCAAGAACACCCAATAAGCGATCGTTCTTGAACATGGGCACTACAATCTCGCTCATCGCTGTTGAATCACAGGCGATGTAGTTTTCATGCCTTGTCACGTCATCAACAATCAGGGTTTGGCGTTTAAGCGCAGCCTCCCCGCAGACACCCTTGCCCAGACTAATATGGACACAAGACACGCCACCTTGAAAAGGGCCCAAGATGAGTTCAGTCCCATCAAAAAGATAGAAACCTGTAAAGACAGAATTAGGTAAGGCTTGATTGAGAAGAGCTGAGGCATTGGACAAATTGGCCAAGGCATTGGTCTCCCCATCTAATAAAGCCTCTAGCTGAGCCAAAAGTAAGTCATAATGAGCTTTTTTAGCTGAAGTCATCCGCTTCCTTCCTTTCTAAGATACAGTAACTACAAACAAGAAGCATTTCTTAAAAATTACGGCCGTTTTTGCCATAACCGTACTTTTCCATAAAATCCTGACGAAACTCAAGAAGATTGTCATCCATGATGGCCTGACGGACATTTTTCATAAGGTTTATTAGGAAATAGAGATTGTGGTAACTGGTTAAACGAATGCCGAAGGTCTCGTCAGCCTTGAGCAGGTGGCGAAGATAGGCACGGCTGTAATTTTGACAGGTATAGCAATCACACTCTGGATCAAGCGGGCCAAAATCCTCAGCAAACTGAGCGTTTTTGACTACCAAGCGACCACGACTGGTCATGGTTGTTCCATTGCGGGCAATTCGAGTTGGCAGGACACAGTCAAACATATCTACACCGCGAATAACCCCATCAATGAGAGAATCAGGTGCTCCTACTCCCATCAGGTAGCGTGGTTTATTTTCCGGCAAGAGCTGTGTAGTGAAGTCTAGCACAGCATTCATCTCCTCATGGGACTCTCCAACTGCTAGCCCACCGATAGAGTAGCCAGGAAAGTCCATGCTGACCAAGTCTCGAGCCGATTGACGGCGGAGATCTTCAAAACCAGCTCCCTGAACGATACCAAAGAGCCCTTGGTCATGGGGACGACGATGAGCCTTGAGCCCGCGCTCAGCCCAACGGCTGGTCCGCTCGATAGAGTTTTTCACATAATCATAGGGTTGGTAAAACTGCGGACACTCGTCAAAAGACATCATGATGTCTGACCCTAGGTTATTCTGAATGGCAATGGCCTTTTCTGGTGAGAGGAACATCTTCGAGCCGTTGAGATGGTTTTTAAAGGTCACTCCTTCCTCAGTAATGTTACGACTGTCAGCCAGAGAATAAACCTGAAAACCACCGCTATCGGTTAGAATCGGTTGATCCCAGTTCATGAATGTGTGAAGGCCACCTGCCTTAGCCACTAATTCGTCTCCAGGGCGCAGCCAAAGATGATAAGTGTTAGCCAGAATGATGCCAGCTCCCATCTGCTTGAGTTCTTCAGGTGACTGGGTTTTAACCGTCGCTTGTGTGCCTACCGGCATAAACATCGGTGTAGGAAACGTGCCATGTGGAGTGATAATTTCCCCAAGACGCGCACCTGTGTGCTTTTCTTTTTTGATCAATCGGTATTGAATCGGTGAATCTGTCATTTGTTTGCTCCTCCTAGGAAAAACAGTCCTAGTTAATATTCAGACTTGATTATACCATATTCTTGGGTGATAAGCATTTACTTTAAAAGTAAATTTTACTATAATAGAAACTATATTTGAGTAAAAACAGCATTGTCTCAGACAAGTTTATAGTGACACTGGATTTGGGCTGCTAAAGGAAGCAACCGCTATTAGGTGACGTGTCTAAGTGAGCTCATTCATTTGAAACAAAAGTAATAATCTGTATCACAAGTAAGATAACTTTGACTCAGGAAATCAGTTTTTGTTTCTCCTGTCGTGCTGTTTCTCAAAATTCATTTCTAGGAGGAGATTTTATGGAAAATTATGATATTCGTGAAAAGGCCAGAGAGGCCTTAGCAAACTTAAAAGGGAAATACCTTTTATTTCTCATTCCTATTTTGGTGCAGATCCTCAGATTTGTTATCCAATACACTCTCAATGATCGAACAGCGTCACTTGGTACTTCACCTGAGGAGATAACAGCGGCATTAGAAGCCTCCACTTCCACCTTGACTGTCAGCTTCTTTTCAGGCCAAATTTTTAACCTGATCCTAAATATTCTTATGGCATTCATCACGCTAGGTGCTCTATGGACGATGCTTGAAGTCATTCGTCATCGAAAAACAGAAGTCTCTTTCAAGGATAGCTTAAAAACTTTTTCAGAAGACCATTTTGGAAAAGTATTCGTCACCTTTCTTCTAAAAAACTTATATCTTCTTTTGTGGTCACTACCAGCTATCCTAGGACTTTTTAGCTTTGTAATGGGTGCTACTTTAATTGCTTTTGACTATATCAGTCAAGGCCGAATCAGCCCCTATTCTGAAATAGCAGGCTGGATGATGCTTGGTGGATTTGTTGTCATGTTACTTGGTTTGATTCCTCTGATTATCAAATCCTACAGCTATGCCATAACTGAATTTATCCTATTTGACCAAATTGAAAATGGCTCCTACACATCAGCCAATGCCTGTATCACAGCAAGCAAACACCTGATGAAAGGCTATAAGTTCCAACTTTTCCTATTGCAATTTAGCTTTATCGGATGGTGGCTCTTAGTTCTTGTGACATTTGGCTTAGCTGGATTTTATGTTATCCCGTACTTCCATACCGCCCAAACTGTCTTCTACAACGAACTCACAAAACACCTTCAAATCGAATTTTAATCCAAGATATGAGGGCGTGTAAAAAGCGACTGAAAAACAGGAAATCTGACGAAGAGTGCAAACACTCTAGGAAGATTTATCTTTTTTCCGAGCTTTTAGCCCGTGTTCAATTCCAAGATATAAAGCCCGTTAAAAAAACGTTGAAAAATGGCGGTAAGGCAGGGAGTGAGACGGAAGTCGATTTCATTGAAATCACGGCTTCTGTCTCGCTCCCTTTTCTAATCTCTCATTTACATTCTTATGCCTGAGGAAATTGAGGGTGAACTAGCTTGCTTTCAGAAAAGGCATACCAGATTGCACTTTATTTTAGGATGGCTTCTTCTCCTATCCCAAATTCCTCCAAAAGTGCTTCTATTTTGTCAAAGGCTAAACGAAAATGCTCTAACTTATGGCCATCTGATCCAATCGAAATGCGACTACCACCTAAACTGCTAATCAGGGTCAGCGCATAGCGGTAGAGATGTTCGTGGCCATAGAGGTACATAGATTTGCTATTGAGTTCAAAAGCTAGCTTGTGATCGATCATCTTTTGAAAAATGCGGAGGAGTTGCGCTTCATAGACTTGCAAATCTTCAACAGTCAGCTCAAAAACACGAAAGCCATAATCAAAATGAGCTAGAACATCTGCCTCGACCCGCCCAATGGCGGTCTCAAGCTGGTCTAAATAGGCTGGAATAACACTGTGAGCTGGCTGAGCTTTCATGTAAGGGTCTAGGTAATCGTATTGACCATTGTGGTGAACAGAGAGAAGTTTCAAATCATAGTCCTTATCTGCCAAGTAGGCCAGTAAGTCGGCTTCCCGAGGGGCATAATAGCCGATCTCAATCCCGCGCTTGATGCGAGAGCCATAGATAGCTTCCAGCTCTGCTATTTCTCGACAATAACGCTCATAATCAGGGACATCATCCATCAGATGCGAAGGGTCTGGATAAGGGTTTGAGAGATCTAAATGCTCGGTCGTTACAATCTCACCAGAATAGTGTTCCAAATACTCAGAGAAATTCGCTGTCGCGTCGTAAGAAAAATTAGTGTGAAGATGATTATCACGCATAGAGACTCCTTTCACTGCCTGAGGCGGAAACGTTTTGGGGCAAATCGCATGACAGCCCAAAGGCCAATAGGGACGTAAAGCCCCATAATAATGAGAGAACCCCAGAAAAAACTAAGTGGCGTATCCTCATAGATACGATAAAAATGGAAAGATAGCCAGTAAACCAGCCCGTTGATAGCTTGGTAGGTAAAACTCTTGGTCTTGAGCGACTCGGTAAAGGGCTGAATCAGGTAATAGAGAATCAGGTGGTGTAGACTGAAAAAGAGCATCAGCACCGTTTCTAGTCCCGACAAGAGTGCCAAATCGAGCAACGACCGCCCACCTGCAATGATGTATATGACTGCTAGTCCAGCTAACACAATCCCAAGCAAAGGCAGATGCAATCGTATCACCTTGACAAAGCGGATTTTCAGGGCCGTTAACACCTGCTCAGGCTGCCGGTAAAAGGGGTATTTAAGCAACTTGCGATCCAAATGGTAAAAGCAAAAACGCGTAAAGGTTTCTCCTGAGTAAAGCAGATAGCTGACCGCCAGACTAAAAGGAAAAACATAAGGCAAAAGCTCTGTAAATGTTCCTGGTTTATCAAGGTCAGCAAAATTCACTGCCCAAAGGGTCAGCCCTACTCCTGCTACCATCAAAACGCTGATGATCGTTTTCCTAATCTGCATTTTCTTTTTCAAATGCGGACCTACACGATCGTAAAAAATCTGATTAAGATAGGTGATACCAGTTGTCGTCCGATGGGAAACTGCTCTATCAGCTAAGGAAGACAAATCATAGTCAGCCTCCTTGACTTGCAAATCAGCTGTCGCAACTGCTTCTTGATCCGTAGTCTTGAGCTCTGTAATCAGGAGTAGTCGCTCAGCTATTTTGTCAATCAAAGGCGTACGCCACAAGAGATAGCTACTGACTAGTATCAGGAAAAATCCCAGCAGTCCAGCGCCTTGGCTCGTTATCCAAGCTAAGGGCTGGGTATAGCCGATCAAGAAGAGAAGCACTCCCAGTATAGGAGCAAAGCCTGAGATAGTAATCATCACTGCAACAGGACGCTTGGCTGGCTCAGTCTTGTCCAACTGGTAAAGATGCAATATAGCATATCGGAGCAGCACTCGGACACCTAGAGTTAAGAGGGTAAAACACCAAGCCTTAGTCAGCGGCTCACCCATGAAATGGCAAAACCACATTAAGCCAAAAGAGAAGCTGACTAAGTAAAGCGTTTCTAAAATCAGCAACTGAAATAGATAATAGTGACGTGCTGTCAAACGAAAAATCTTAACCGCAAGGATACTGTCCTTATCATTATTAATCAGGCTTGCTTTTATAGCAGAGCCTATGAAGAGACTAAAGACCAAAAGCAAGAGCCAGAAGTTCTGAACCTTATCTAGGATAGCATAGTCTAATTTTTCTAGAACAACAGAAACTCCTGATAATACCAACAGATAAAGGAAACTATTGAAAAAGGGCGTGAGAACGTAACGAATGATTCCCAAAAATCGCAAGACTATCTTAGCAGACTGACCACGGTAAGCACGACCACTAATGAGATTTCCTAACCAAGGAATCTTTTGCAACCAATAGATAACCATGTTATAGGACTGGGCGATTTTGAGATTCCAGAGAAAACGAAATAGTTTAGCATTAGTCATGGGCAGGCCTACCTTGCAATTCCTCTAACAATTTGGCTTCAAAACTTGGATCATGAGCATCTAACTGGAGGTCATACAACTTTCCATCGCGTAGGAGAACAACCTCATCACAAAGGTCTGTGGCCAGCTGCAAGATATGTGTTGAGAGCAAAATGACTCGACCTTTTTTCAAGGTTTTGAGCAATTTTTTCAGTTGAATGCCAATAACCACATCAACTGAGGTCAGCGGTTCATCAAGCAAGATAATCGGTGGCTGCATGATAAAAACGGTGAGGATAGAGAGTTTGCTTTGCATCCCACTAGAATAGCTCTTGATAATGTGGTGACGATCTTCCTGACCAATCTCAACCATATCCAAATACTCGTCAGGTGACAGACTGTCGGCTGTACCATGTAAGTCCAGGAAGAACTGAACAAACTCGTAGCCTGTCAGGAAATCCGGTAGATAATTTTCTGCAAAAACCATGGCAACGTCAGAAACCGCTAGCGGTCTGCTCCTACCGTCCGCAGTCCAGACCACTTGGCCTTGATCGGCCTCAATCTCATGATTGAGAATGTTGAAGAGTGTCGTTTTCCCAGCCCCATTTCGCCCCAGAATCCCCGTTATCTTACCTGCTTCAAAGTTATAGTCACACCCTTGCAAGACTGATTTATTTTGAAAGGCCTTGTGAATGTTGGTGAGTTGTAGCATGATGTCTCCTTATTGATTCAAAAGTGCCATAAATGCTTGGACTTCTTGAGAAAGCACCACTGGAAAATCCTTATTGAGGGTGTGATTGCCCTCAGGTACTATTCTAAATTCTCCCTGTGGCGCTAACTGCGCAATCGTCCGAGAAGTCTTCAGATTTATCTTATCCTTCTCTCCACAGATGGTTAAAACTGGTTTTTGAAAATCCTTTAAAGCTGCTGTCATATCTAGGTCTGAGATAGACTGGTAAAAGCTGATCAAAGTCGCTTTATCCAGTCCTTGTTTTTTGAAAAAGCTAGCAGGCAAACACTTAAAAGCCAGACCCTGCAAGCGATAAGATAGATTTCCCATCAACTTGTACTGACCAGCTGAAATGATGAGACCTTTAAGCAAAGGCAACTTTTCGTTGATAAAGCTAAGAGCGAGCATTCCACCAAGAGAAAGACCGACCAAAACAAAGGACTCTGTCTGAACATTTAACACTGCTAAAACTTGCTGTCGCAAGAGGTCAAAGTTATCTGGCATTTGACCATTCGGAAACAAATCTAAGGCCAAACAATCCTGTTCAGGCAACTCTGCTATCACCTTATCCCAGCTGTCTTTGCGCTGACCAAGACCATGTAAAAAAATCAATTTCATATTGTTCTCCTAATAATAAGATACAAAGGGCGTGTAGAAATGCGATGGAAAATAAGGGAGTGACCGATGAGTCCAAAGACTCAAGGGAACTCACGCATTTTACCGAGCATTTTAGCCCGTGTTCAGTTTTAAGATATGAGGCCGTGAAAAAATGCGTTGGAAAATGGCGGTAAGTCAGCCATCTTTGATGGCGTCGACGCACCCCGACCAGGACGACTAGGGTTTTCACAGATGAAATCGAAGAAAACCCAGACGGCTACGGTCTCAGTCATACCAAACTCAATCGAGCATTTTAGGCCGAATTCAATTCCAAGATACAAGGCCCTTCAAGAAAATGACGGTAAGTCAGGGAGTGAGACAGAAGTCGTGATTTTATTAAAATTGACTTCGTCGTCTCACCCCCGCAAGGTTGACTAGGTTTGTAGAATACTGAGTTATCAGCATTTTACAAACCAGACAACTACTGCGTCAGTCTGTTCAAACTATAAATGAAACGAGGCTCTATCTTTGCCCCAGCTTCAGCGACGCACCCCGACCAGGACGACTAGGGTTTTCACAGATGAAATCGAAGAAAACCCAGACGGCTACGGTCTCAGTCATACCAAACTCAATCGAGGATTTTAGGCCGAATTCCATTCCAAAATATTAAGCCCGTTTAAAAAAGCGTTGGAAAATAGCGGCAAGTCAGTCATCTCCCCAGTAGATGATTTGACGGGGAACACAACTGACAAAGCAAGTATCAAAAACCATTGAGTTAAAGTATTTCGTTGTAAGTACAACTTCTAAATCTTAACAACCTCGAGCTTTTCTCCACCCAGCAAGATTAGGTACTGATCGACCTGACTGATGCCGTAGGCACGAGTCAGGGCTTGAGCGTAGAGAGCCATTTGGTCACGATAACGGTTGACGATGACCTGAGGGGTTTGATAGCGGTCAGTCTTATAGTCAAAGAGAACGATGCGGTCCTGCAAGACTATATACCCATCAACAATCCCACGAACGACAAAGTCTTCTTGACTGACAGGGTCTTGGACTAGCATGGCAAAGGGCGCCTCCCGTTTGACTTGAGCCGCATGAGCCTGTAAGAGCTTGCCGAGATCCGTCTCAAAGAAGGTCAATATCTTCTGCAAATCGAGACGCGCTTTGACATCGTCTGGCAGATGCATGTTTTCTAAGATGGCTTGGAGCTGACTGAGACTAAGGTCTTGAGCCAGCGGCAGACGCTGCATGAAGCCGTGGAGGGCAGAGCCGACCGCAGCGCTGGTAATCGGAGCGTTTTGTCCAAAGGTTGGCAGATCAAAGGTCAACTCAGCCTCTCGGTCTGCTCCTACCTGATCCATGATGTCTAGCCCCTCCTCATCTAGGACTGGTTTGTAGAACGTTTTCACTTGACTAGGCGTACGTACGGTTGGAAGCTGGGAGGCAGCTTTGTAGTGCTGGTTGAGCCTTTCAACTTCTTCAAGCTGGTCCAGCATGGCTGAGATGTCTGCTGATTGGCGGTTGTGGGCTAGATGGTCTGGATTAATGTTTTGCGTTAGCGTCAGCCTACCGATTTGCTCTGCGGTTAGTTCTTCTGCTCCTACATAGGTCACTTGGTAGTGGAGGTCTTCCTTGCTACCGAAAGCTTCTGCTACTGCTAAAAACCAATCTTGGAAAGAATCTAACTGCTCTCTGGCATTGACTGGCAAAAGACCTCGCTCAGTCTTGCCATCATAGCGCTCTGTTAATTTTTTCTGACTGCCCTTTCCGACCAGATAGAGTTTGGTCTCAGCACGTGTCATGGCGACATAGAGAAGCCGCATACTTTCTGATAAAGCACTGATGTGTTCTTCTTTTTTGGCCATTTGGTAGGGCAAGGTTTCCATAGAGACGCGCAAGCGAGGAAGCGGAGTTCTGTCACCAAAGTGGTCTTTCATGTCAGCTAGGAGTTTAATCCCAACACCATTTTGGCGGCTAATCAGCAGAGGAGAACTCTGCTCACGCTTGTTGCTAAAGAAAGACTTGTCCATATTGAGCAGGAAGACATACTTAAACTCCAACCCCTTACTCTTATGAATGGTCATCAGCTGAACAGCCTTTTTAGGCAAGCTGACCGGAACATCTGCCAGATCGTTATCGCTATCTAAAACCTTGTCAATCATGCCAATAAAGCGAGAAAGTCCCTTGAAACCTGTCCGCTCAAACTGATCAGCTCTGAATGCTAGAGCGTAAAGATTAGCCTGACGCTGCTCACCGTTAGGCAGAGCGCCCACATAGTCATAGTAAAACTTGTCGTTATAAATTCGCCAGATGAGGTCATAGAGGCTCCTGAGTTTAGCTGCTTGGCGCCAGTCCTGTAAGGTCGCTTCAAAGGCCTGTATCTTAGTCTTCAAAGCGGGCGTAATCAGTTCAGGCGCCTCGCCTGTGGCTTCGAGCGCCACCTGCAATTTCTCATAAAGGTAGGCAGAGTTTCGCTCCTGCCTGATTTGAAGAGCCAGTCTAGTCAACTCATCCTCATCAAAACCAAACATGGGCGAGCGCAGAAGGGCGACCAGAGCATAGTCATTGAGCGGATTGTTAGTGGTTCGCAAAGTATCCAGCATGATCTGAACCTCTAAGGATTTGAGGTAGTGCTGCTCCCCTCCATCTGCTACCAGAGGGATACCCTGTTGAGCAAAGGCGGCTAAAATCCCATTGTTACGGGTCCGAGATGGCACTAGCAGAGTTATATCCTCAAAAGGCACCTGCTCGTCATTGTGGAGACGGATAATCTCCTTAATGACGAGGTTAATCTCCTTGAAACCTAGGTCAGCCAATCCATCATCCTCGCTAGCTTTGATATCATCAGAAGTAGACTCCAAGTCTGTCTCGCTATCTGTATCATAAATGAGAAACTCAGTCACATTGGCAGGCTGAGCGA
The DNA here is from genome assembly GCF_000380085.1 of Streptococcus merionis DSM 19192. Classification (GTDB taxonomy): domain Bacteria; phylum Bacillota; class Bacilli; order Lactobacillales; family Streptococcaceae; genus Streptococcus; species Streptococcus merionis. The sequence goes on along the minus strand of NZ_KB904555.1, from coordinate 52,980 downwards.
GTTTTTGCCGGTCACTTCCTGCTACCAGCCTGTGAGTGCTGTCATAGCGAATATCACCTATCTCCTCATCCATCAAATGACTAAACAGGCTATTGGTCGCTTCTAACACCTCGCCCTGACTTCGGAAATTTTCCTTGAGCAGGATTAGCTTGCCTGCTTTAGGGTCTTCTTGGTATTCCTTAAATTTCTGATTGAAAATTTGAGGATCCGCCTGCCGGAAACGGTAGATGGACTGCTTGATGTCCCCCACCATGAAACGATTCTGACCATTGGACAAGAGATCTAACATAGCTTCCTGAGTATGGTTATTGTCCTGATACTCATCAACCATAACCTCGTGGTAACGCTCCTGATACAGCTCTCTGACCTCGTCAAATTCCCTTAAAATCCGAATAGCAAAATGGCTGATATCTGAAAACTCAAAGGTTCCCTCCTGAATCTTGCGGGCCAAATAAGCCTCAGAAAAGTCCTGAACGAAGCGCCGAAGCAGCTGCAAAATCGGCAGAGCCTGTCCTTGGTATTCCAAAATCGTCGATAAATGCTGTAATTGGGTCAACTCTGCCTGCAAACTCTTGAAAATCGGGTATTTGACCCCTTTGACGGTTACGTCTGTCCCTGATGGGATTAAAAGACTAACATTCTGAGCCAAATCTGACAAGCTAGGGTAAAACTCCGCTCCTGTACTCCACTCATAGAGCTGGGTAAAAATAGCTTGATGTTTCTTGTAAGCAGCAGTCGGCTCACCCTTGGCAGTCACCTGCTTGTAGTCTGGTAAATTGGTCAAATCCTCCAGATTCTGAGCGGTCTGCTGCATCTTTGCTAGAAGACTCTCCTTTATCTGGTCTGGCAAATCGGCCTCAGTCTGGAAGGTCTCGTAACCTTTCATAAAAACGTCTTCAAGCCAGCCCTCAGGGTCACTGGTCGACTGGGTGAAGCTATAAATCTTATCGACCACCTGCTGAAAAGCCTTGGTTGATTTGCTGGTTCCTGAAAAATTCTGAACTAGGCGGACAAAGTCTTCTCGCGATTCTCCCTCATAGTAAGTCTCAAACAATTGGCTAAAGACTTCCTGTTTAAGCAGGTCTTGCTCACTCTTATCAGTTAAAATCCGAAACTGAGGTGCAATTCCCAGCAGATAGCCGTATTGGCTGACCAATTTCTGTGTGAAAGCGTCCATGGTTCCAATATCAGCTGACTGGACATCCGCCAGTTGCTGACTCAGGTGTTGTAGAAGGTCGAGATCTGTGGTCATGGCAATCTCTGTAGACAATTTCTTTTCCAACCGCTCCTTGAGCTCGCCAGCTGCCTTGACCGTAAAGGTCGAAATAAAAAGCTGACTAATCTTGATTCCACGCTTGATTTTATCAATGATCCGCTCAACCATGACAAAGGTTTTACCAGAGCCTGCCGAAGCTGAAACCAAGATATTTTGTCCATGGGTATAGATGGCCTCAATCTGCTCTGGCGTGCGCTTTTGAGTCTTATCAGACTGGGCTTCCTGAATTTGGAGCTCTGCTATTTCCGCAGGACTCAAAAAAGGTGAAAATGGCATATTAGGCTTGACCTCCTTTCCTTGACATCTGATTCAGCCAGTCTTCTTTTTTACGACCGAGCTTGGCCAAAAAGCGAGCCTGTCCCAAATGCAAATCAGCCTCAAAGTGGGTGATGCTATTGTACTGGTCGCCCGCTACCGAGCGCCCATCGCGACTGTAAGGGTTAATAGCAAAATGCCCCTGCAAAATCTTCTGGGCAGCCTGCTGATAGAGCTGTTCCGTGTGATCCAGCAAGATTCCCAGCTCATTGACATTAAAGGTCGTAGCAGCAGTCTTTCCATACTGACTACTCAAACTTTGACTAGCCTCAGCCTCAAAAAGCCCCTTGAATTGAAGTTCCGTCTTGCTGGCTTTTAGAATCTCATCTAAATCCTTGACCTTGCTTAGCTGAACCACTGGATCCGTCATGTGCAGGTACATTGCCCCAAAGATCTTCTCCTCAAAACTCAGGTGCGGATTGTCCTTCATGGCTAAGATATAGGTCATCAGCTGCGGGCTGAGCCCATTGTAAAAGTCACCAATCTTAAAGGACTGAGCACTGGACTTATAATCGATAATCCCCAGAGCTTGACTAGTCTTTAATTGGTCAATGCGGTCTATCTTGCCGATGATGTTTAGTGGCTTGCCTTGCGGCAAGAGCAGCGTTTTCTCAAAGGAACTTTCCTCCCCGACAGTAGCCACCAAGCTATCATCTCGTAAGGCTGTTGCTGTCGCCTGAGCAATCGCTGTCAACACCTGATAAGAATAAGCCGTCTCACTGGACTCCCCATAAACATCGCGAAAGGCTTCCAACTGGCTAGTTCTGGCCAAGGCCTGACTGACTTTTTGGTCAAAATCAGCCGATGAATCGTTCTCTAAGACCTCTTCAAAAACCTTGTGTAGGAAATTTCCGTGAACTCTAGCATCAGGCACAATCGATTGAACCTCTTCCAAGTGCAGGATATGCCTGAGAAAATACTTGTATTCTGAATTGTAAAAATCAGTTAAACTAGACGCTGATAGACGTAGAGGTTGGTCAGCAGGATAGAGCTTATCCAAGGTCTCTTTGGCCAGAGGCCGAGTCGCAAGAGTCGGTGTTGCTCCTTGATCTGGCCAGCTAATACCAGAACCAGCTAGCTTCTTACGCAGATAGCGGACAGCGACCGCCCAAAAAGTCTGATCTGTCTCACTCAGCTTCTCCTCCATATCTGACAGATCAGCTCGATTAAGTTCGATGACCTGAGACAGAAGCCCCTTGTAGTTGCCAACATCAGCACTACTAGCTTCCAGACTAGCTCGTCCTTTGTCTTGCTTAGGTAACCCCATAAACAGCAACTGGCTCAGATACGGTGACATCTGCTCTTCATTTTCCTTGAAAAGTTGAGGCGTTGACAAAACCAGATGGTCAGTTGCGGCATTTAGTAGAGATAGGGCTGTGAAATGATTTCGCTTGCCTTGCTCCCGACTAGGAACTTCAAAAACGGTCTCACCAGCTGCTTCATTGATAGCTAGCCTTTCCTCATCAGAAATCAGGCTAGTATTTTTGCTGAGTTTTGGAAAATTTCCCTGAGCCAAACCGATAGCAAAGACCAGCTTATTGGCCCGTGGCGTGATAAGATCGTAGGATTTAACATTGACCACATCTACTGTAGCTGGTACTGTCCTAAAGTTAGCACTCAGCATGCCTGCTCGAATCAGGCTGAGACTGTCTTCTACGCTAAGTCTTTCCTGACCAAAAATCGTTGCAAACTGCTCTAAAATCCCTGTAAAACTCTGCCAGACCTGCTCCGCCTGCTCACGGTCCTCTTGTGAGCCAGCCATAGCCAGACGAGCTAAATTCTGCGGAATCTGAACAGCCGCTAAAAATTGACTGAAAGAGTCCAAAAAAGCTTGTCCTGACTGATCTGGTACCTGCAAAAACTCAGCTAGTGGCTGCACAATTTTAGCCCGTAACTGGTTGAGCTTTTTCAAATCAAATTTCCCATTCTGATCAGCCTTAAAGGGCTTAGACAGTCGTGACAATCCCTTGATTTTAGCATAGCGAACATAGACCTCAAAATAGTCCAAGTCTTCCTGACGCCATTCTCCGTAAAGACCCGTTTTTAGCAGATTAATCAAATCATCTGCCTGATAGTGGTAGCGCTTAATCCGCAACAAGCTATCCACCAAATTGACCAATGGGTGCTGACTCATAGGTTCAGCCTTGCCCAGATAGTAAGGAATTTCATACTGGTCAAAAATCTTGCCGATCTGAAGGCGATAGCTGTCCACATCTCCCAAGAGAACAAGGATATCTTTGTATCGATAACCCTCATGGAGATGACGCCGAATGGCTTTAGCCACATGAACCACTTCTTCTTTCTGACTGATGACCTCCCAGATGCTCACGCGCTCCTTATCCGCTTCTGTCAACACCGTCTCATTCACGCTAAAATCATAATAAGCTGCGAATTTCTTGGAAATGCGTACCAGAGCATCGGTTTTTCTTTCTGGGCCTTGCAAGCGAAATTCAGGCTTGACAGCATAGGTCTGAGCCAGCTCACGCAAAAAGTCCACCCCAGCTTGATAGAGATTGCCAGAGACATAGCTAACCTGATAGGCTTCTTGGCTGGCGTAAGTCCCTATCACAATCGGCACCCCTCGCGCTTCTAAAGCCTTAACCAAATGCTCTTCCTCTACTGAAAAACGCGTAAAGCCATCGATAACCAAAGCCATACTCGCCAAATCAGCCGCCAGATGACCAGCTATAATTTCCTGTGTTAACTGCTGGGTTTTGGACTGAGACTGGTAATTTTCCTGGGCTAAAAGCTCATAAAACTGATGAAAAATGACCTGCAAATCAGCCTGTTTATCTGCCGAATCTAATCCTGTCAGCTCTGCTATGCTCACCTGAGAAGACTGTAACTCTTGATAAAGCGCCACCAACTGCTGGATAAAGTCCATATTCTGCTTGAGCCGACCATAGACTCGCAGAGCGTCCTCAGGTAAACTGCTGAGCGCTCGATAAAAGAGCATGCTGAGCCCCGTATCATCAATGGGTGTCTGCTCCTCTATCTCGTTTAAGGTCACATAGCGAACCATCTGACCAAAGCGAGTGACCAAAATCTCAAAAGACGCCTGCTGAGGCAAGAGCTCCAAGACCTGCCGTTCCTTTTCAAAAGACAAGGAATTAGGTGCAATATAGAAAACCCGACGACCAGACGCCGCCAGCTCCACAGCCTCTCCCACCAACATTTCTGTCAAATCCTGACTAATATCTGTGTAAATCAACTTCATAGCAAGTATTCTCCTCCAGCTTGTCCATCACAAGCACTACTATTCACTTCCCGTAATTCTTACGCCCATTATACCAAATTTAGACAGCAAAAAACACCGCCGAGGGGCGGTGCACTACGACAAATGAATGAAGAGGTACTTCTAAGAATTTGCATTCGCAAGCGGGATCCTTTGCTCCTGAGATTGTTTTTCGATAGTTACGCTCTTTGGAGGAATCGGACTATATGTTCAAAAAACGAATGATGAATAGCGAAAAAATGTCCCCTTGAATCAAAATATTGAGCCATGAATACAGATTCTAAAAGAAAAGGCCTTAGAAACTAGAGTCTCTAGGATTTCATCTTCTCCCATACCTATCCCTTTATCTACCACAAGTGATAATCAGTCCGTATGATGAATAATTTATTTAATTTGCTTTTTATAATCCACATAACCAAAAGTAAAGGCTTCTATCAATACAAAGAACGAAGACGTTGTTTGTAGCCACCAATTTCTGGGTAGAGGACTACGACTGGTTGTCGCATAAAGATTAAAGTCCGATTTTCCTGATAACCAATTATTTTGCAAACTAGTGATCGAGACGATATTACTTTTTACCAATTTTAAGCGCCTAACGATTGATTCCAAATTATTATTTTCACCAGACAAGGATAATACAAATACAATATCTTTGTCTGTCAAATGCTCAATGATTCGTCGAAATTCATTCGAATTTCCATCTCCTGGCACGATCTGCAAGGGCTTTCCGATCAAGAGAAATAATCGTTGCAATTCTGCTGCTTGATTTTTCTGAGTCACTCCTGTCGTAATAACATAAATATTATCAATAGTATCTAGCCTTTGATAAATAGGAGACCAGTCGCTTTTTCCTATAATTTCTAGTAAGGAGTGAATATCCTTTGTCACCTGCTCTTTAAAGGTCAGCTGTTCAACTAGCACCTCTTCCTGATCCTGCCATTTTATAAAGTTTTTTAATTCTGTAAAACCAGTAAAACCTAATTTCTGTGAAAAACGAATAACTGAAGATTTTGAGGACAGACTTCGTTTAGCAAATTCCACTACCCCCATTTTAGGTATAGCTGCGGTATTTTCTATAATATAGTTACACATCAATAACTCTGATGAATTTAGTTCATTATAATGTTCATTGACTATATCTGTGAAACGCATATAGAAGTCCATCCTATCTTCACATATTTTTGTTACTAATTATTTATACCACATTTTGATATAAATAACCACTAAACTAAAGTAGGCCAGTATTCTTTATTTGCTTCAATAAGCTCATCTAAAATTTGTTTTGCCACAGTAGCTGATGGAACGGTCTTTGATAAGCTAATCGCCTGCCACAGTTTTTCATAAGATTGTTGTTGATAAGCATCTACCACCAATTTTTCAACAGCGACTTGCTGTTCAATCATCCCTTTTTGGAAATGCGGAATTTTGCCCATACACAATGGTTCGTAACCGCGTTTGCTGACAATACAAGGAACCTCAACCATTGCATCCTCACTGATATTGGCTATCGCGCCCTCATTTTTAACAATGAGGAGCATTCTCTCATAGGTGTTATAAGCTAGTGCACCAGCTAATTGAACGATAAATTCTGCATGTTCTCCTGCTTCAATGCTTGTATCAACCGCAGTCTGATTAGCTGCAATTCGTCTACACTCTGCAAAAACAATTTTCTCACGATGATCCATGACTTCATTTGCACGAGTATAATCTGGGTTAGAATGCGCAACAACATAGTCAGGATAAAGATAGTATTTCAGATAAGTATTTGGCATTGTCGCCTGATCAACTCCCTGAACATCCCTAACTTTCAGGAACGTATCTTTCCAACTTGCCTCTTCTAATAAAGGATTATTCTCATCTACAACTGCTGTGTAACCATATTTTCGGACATGATCGCGTAAGATGGGCATTAAATCATTACCTTCTTTATCACGCATCTCTGTCCACCATCCAAAATGATTCAAGCCATAGTAACGATCAACAATCTCATTCTCGTCTTTCAAACCTAAAATGTCTGCAATTGATTTTTTTATAGCAACAGGCATATCACAAATATTAATAATTTTTGATTCTGGTCGCATCCGACGTGTAGCTTCAGCCACTATCGCAGCAGGATTTGAATAATTGAGCATCCAAGCATTAGGGGAGTATTTTTCCATGTAGTCAACCAATTCAATAACTCCCTTTATAGACCTCATACCATAAGCAATACCACCTGGTCCACACGTTTCTTGACCTACAACTCCATGTTTCAAAGGAATTTTTTCATCCTTTTCACGCATTTTTAACCCACCTACTCTGATGTGTGCCATGACAAAATCAACATCTGAAAAGGCTTCTTCTGGGTCTGTTGTTGCAGCAAATTCTATTTCCGGAGCACGCTCTTGTATGATTACCTCACAGGCCTTTGCTACAATATCTTGACGACTCTTATCATTATCATACAGTTTTAATTTCCTTAAAGGAAACCTATCTTGATTATTGATTAACATCATCACAATTCCTGCTGTATATGTACTTCCCCCACCTGCAATAACCACTGATTGTTTTTCTCTTACCATTATAATATCCTTTCTTACTCTGTTATTCCTAAGGCAGCACAAACTTCTTCTTTAAATGTCTGAACTCCCATACCAATAATAACCTGAATATTTTTGCCATTTTTCACGACACCTTTTTGTTGAGAAACTTTCTGCAATATACTATCATCCACTCTCATGTCATCTTTTACAGTAACGCGAAGACGTGTAAAACAATTCGTGACTTGTTCAATATTCTCTGCACCGCCCAAGCCTTTAATAACTAGGATAGCATCATCCTTCACCTTTTCTGGCACTAAATCTATTTTCTCTGAAATAGATTCTATAGTATTCTCTCTACCAGGGGTTTTGATGTCTAATTTTTTAATTAAAAAAACAAACACCACAAACCAAACAATCATCATAATGCTTCCAACAGCAATCACTAGGTAAAATTTAGTGATATTAGGACTAAATGGTGCATTTGATACAAGGGTATCAATCAATCCATAAAGCATATAAGTTCTAGCACCGATAGCCCATAGAATTGTCTCTGAAATAGCTGTTAGCAAACTATGAACAAACCATAGAAGAGGTGACGTAAATAGAAATATAAAATCTAAAGGCTCTGTAATACCTGCCGCCATTGCAACAAACGTTGATGGTAAAACCATTCCTTTGACTTCTTCTCTCTTTTCTTTTTTAGCACAATAGATAATTGCTGCTGCAATAGCAATTGAACCAAATATTTTTACAAACCCAAAGGTCGCAAACCTCAACGAATGATCTAATGACACTATAGAACCTGAGTTTGCTAGTTCCGCATAAAAGATATTAACTGCTCCGCTGTACATTTTTCCATTGATTTCAGCAGTTCCTCCAAGCGCTGTAAAGCAAAACGGCATCCATAACAAATGGTGAAGTCCAGTTGGAATCAAGAAACGATTCCCAAATGCGTAAACAAACACCCCTATCAAACCAGTTGTTAAAATAAAACCAGATAATGATGAAATGCCCTGATTGATGACTGGCCAAATATAACACATTGCGATTGCTAAAACTAGGGTCACAGGGATAAGGAGCATAAAAGTAAAGCGCGAACCACCATAAATACTAAATAAATCGATAAATTCCTTGTCCGAGAATTTGTTATGAAACCAAGCAACAAGACAGCCTATGATCATTCCTAAAAAAACATTCATATCAACCACTTGAAAGCCCAATACCATTCCTTGCCCAGTCCCAAATAACCCAACTTCACCTGTAGCTGCCAACTGATTTGTCAAGGTCAACCAAGCATTGTTCGCTGCTAGAAAAAATAGGAAAGTGATGAGAGCTATTAAAGAGGCCTCAACTTTCTTTTTATTAGCCAAAGAAGACGCAATCCCTATACAAAAAATCAACGATAGATTATTTAACATGCTATCCATCATCGTTTTTATCAATGAGCCTAATGTTTGAAGAAAACTAGGCATAAATTGAAGTTGCAGAATAACCCCTACTGCTAAAAATAAACCCATAACAGCCATAAACTTGACAGGAACAATGACTGATCTGGAAAATTTTTGCATTACTTCGTTCATTCGAGTGTTCATAACCTCTCCTTTTGTTATTTTGTTGATACGTATCTAGTAATAGGCTATCATTTTTAGAAAACGTTTACAATAACTTCAAAGGACAATGGACTTAAGTCCACTAATTGAAACCATCGAATTTCAGGAAGCATAACTTTTGTACAGTAAACACGATAAAATATTGATATTTGTATTCTAAGCCTTAACGAATACCAATATTTCATTTTTAGGATATTTCCTGAAAAGGTAGCGCGAAGGAACTCTTCCCTATACTACTTCTGATTTAATATCCAATATATATTTATTATTGATATGATGCTATCTACCATCTATGACTACATAATCTTTAGAATTAGTATTAGTTGAGCCATTCCCATCTTGCAAAAATCAGAAATTCAAAATCCCCACTAGCTTAAAACTAGCGGGGTATTTTCTTAACGTATTTCAGCGTTCAGGCTCTGGCTGAGTGCTTTCGTGATCTTAGCCATGTAAGCAGCGACCTCATCATCTGTCAGGCTGTCCTGCGGATTTTGGAAGGTCAGGCTATAAGCCATGGATTTCTTGCCAGGCTCAATTCCCGCACCAGCATAGAGATCAAAGAGCTCAATCTTAGTTAAGCGCTTGACACCTGCTGCTGCAATCGCATCTAGCACTTCTTGGTGACTGATCTCGCTCTTAAGGAGCATGGAAATGTCACGACTAACGCTTGGGAATTTAGAGATTTCGACAAATGGTTGAACAGGCTGGCGGGCTGTTTCAATCGCCGTCAGGTTAAGCTCGACCACATAGGTTTCAGGCACACCGTAATCCTTAGCCGTCGCTGGGTGGACTTGGCCGATAAAACCGAGCACTTGACCATCCAGTTCAATGCTGGCTGCGCGTCCAGGGTGAAGGTTTGGCAGATTTTTATTTGCCACATAGCGCACATCCAAACGCAACTGGTCAAAAATGGCTTCAACAATGCCCTTAGCTGTAAAGAAATCAACCTTATCCTGAGTACCTGCCACTTGGCCTGTAAGCGCTAGCGCAAAGGTCTCGATTTCCTGTGGCAGATCTTCCTTAACATCTCCTGTCTGCTCAAAAATCTTACCGATTTCGTAGAGGGCCAGATTCTGGTTCTTACGGGCAACGTTGTAAGCGACAATTTCTAGCAGACCTGTGACCACATTTTGGCGAAGAGCCGAGCGATCGATAGTCATTGGCCACATAAGCTCTGTTACAGTCGTTGGCTCTGGTGTGAAGGCGACAGCCTTTTCAGGTGTGGTCAAGGCGTAGGAAACCACCTCGCTCAAGCCAGCGCCTTCTGCCAGCGTTCGAACCTGACGGCGCAAGCGTTGCATGCCGGTCAGCTCACCGGCTGTACCTGTCGTATCTGGTAACGTTGTTGGCAACTTGTCATAGCCATAGATACGCGCAATTTCCTCAACCAGATCAGCTGGAATACGAATATCCCAACGACGGCGAGGTACCTGCACCGTAAAACTTTCCTCATCGCCAGAAATAGCCATTCCCAAACGGCGGAAAACGTCAGCAATCGTTGCATAATCCAACTGAGTTCCCAGACGTTGGTTGACATAGTCAAGGCGGGCAGAAACAGGAATATCAGATACATCTAGCTCGCCAGCTTTTACCACGCCAGAGAGAACCTCGCCACCAGCGATTTGGGCGATGAGACTTGCTGCCACATCCAGAGCCAAGCCCAATTCAGCCACATTAGTCCCTTTTTCGAAGCGGGCAGAGGATTCTGAGCGCAGATTGAGACGACTGCTCGTCTTACGAATGGACTTCCCATCAAAGCTGGCAGCCTCCAGCACCACGCGCTTGGTCGTATCTGTAATCTCAGTCGCTAAACCTCCCATGACGCCACCGAGCGCCACTGCTTCATCGCCAACGGCAATCACAATATCATCAGCGGTCAATTGACGCTCTTCTTCGTCGAGAGTTACTAACTTCTCACCGTCCTTAGCCTGACGCGCCACAATCTTGCTGTCTTTGAAAGTATCTAGATCAAAGGCATGCATAGGCTGACCAAAGTAGAGTAGGATATAGTTGGTGATGTCAACCACATTGTTGAGCGGACGGATACCCGCATTCATGAGCAAGTTTTGTAACCACTGTGGGCTTGGTGCGATGGTGACATTATCCACCACACGAGCTTGATAGCTGGCTACTTTATCGGACTTGATTTCCACAGAGAGCACATCGCTAGCAGCTCTGCTATTTTCAACCACTTGGGGATCAGCAAAGTGAACGCTCTTATCAAAGATAGCAGCTACCTCATGAGCCACACCACGCATAGACAGGGCATCAGCTCGGTTAGGCGTGATCGATAACTCGATGATCTCGTCATCCATATCCAGATATGGAAAAATACTATCACCTGGCACAGCCTCCTCTGGCAAGTAGTAAATCCCATCCGCATAAGCCTTAGGAATCACACTATCAGAAATCCCAATCTCAGCCAGAGAACAAATCATCCCTAGTGACTCAATACCACGAATCTTGCCTTTCTTAATCTTGTGATTGCCAGCGATACGAGCACCTGGCAAAGCCACGATAACCTTAATACCAGGCTTGACATTAGGCGCCCCGCAGACGATCTGTGTCGTCTCCTCACCAATATTGACCTCACAGACATGGAGATGAGTCTCAGGCACATCTTCCACTGAGATGACCTCTCCCACGATTAACTTAGATAAGCCTTCTGCGGGTGATGTGACTCCCTCAACTTCAATTCCTGTCGTTGACATGACTTCTGACAAACTTTGGCTCGTCACATCCACATCAACCAATTGTTTTAACCATTTGTAACTTACTAACATCTTATTCCTTTTCCTTGAATTGCATTCATCTTAACCCCTAATGAACATCCATGCCATAGGGTTCTTCTGACCTATCACTAGATACGCGATTAAATCACGAATGGCACAGCTTTGTTTTAGAAAATCAGTCCTGCGACACTCTGATTTTATGGAAATACCGTCTTAATGCTATTTCAATTTCGCACTATTACAGCGTTGTCTACTGATTTTTCGTCATCACTGCAAAAATACGAACTGAGCTTCTGGCCTGATTGAAAAGAGTAAAACTAACTTGCTTCCACTCTCCAAAAGCGAACTGTAACTAGCAGCTTTGAATCCAAGTTCTTAGTCAACTACTTTTTAGCCCTCTTTTTCTTTTGTCAATAGCAGAGCGGCCAAGCTTTTATTAATCAGACAGCATTCTACGTAACTTAACCCTTAAACTGCTCCGAAAAGCGGGCATCGCCCTGATAGAATCCACGAATATCATTGATCCCATAACGAAGCATAGCAATCCGCTCCTGACCAAGACCAAAGGCAAAGCCAGAGTATTTCTCGCTGTCAATGCCAGACATCTCAAGAACGCTAGGGTGAACCATACCTGCACCAAGAATCTCAATCCAACCAGTCTTCTTGCAGACATTGCAACCCTCACCACCGCACTTGAAACAAGAGACATCAACCTCAACAGACGGCTCTGTGAAAGGGAAGTAAGATGGGCGCAGACGGATTTTACGGTCTTCTCCAAACATCTTTTGACTGATTAGTTGAAGCGTTCCTTTGAGGTCGCCCATGGAAATGTTTTCGCCAACAACCAACCCCTCAATCTGATGGAACTGATGCGAATGGGTCGCATCATCCGTGTCACGACGGAAAACGCGCCCAGGCGATACCATCTTAAGCGGTCCATTGCTGAAATCATGCTGATCCATGGTCCGTGCCTGTACGGGACTGGTATGCGTCCGAAGAAGGATTTCCTCAGTAATGTAGAAGGTGTCCTGCATATCGCGGGCTGGGTGATCCTTAGGCAAGTTCATCCGTTCAAAGTTATAATAGTCCTTCTCAACTTCAAAACCATCAACGACTTGAAAGCCCATGCCAAGGAAAATATCCTCAAGCTCTTCAGCCGTCTGCGTCAGGACATGACGATTTCCCACCGCAACAGGCTTACCAGGCAAAGTGACATCAATTGTTTCGCTAGCTAGCTGCATAGCGATTTTTTCTTCCTCAATCAGAGCATTAGCGTTGTCAAAAGCTTCTGTCAAGACATCGCGGACCTCGTTAACGTATTTCCCGATGACAGGACGTTCTTCCGCTGAAAGATCCTTAAGGCCTTTTAAAATCTCAGTCAAGGAGCCTTTTTTCCCAAGGACTTCGACACGAAGGTCTTGGATTTCTTTTGATTTTTCTAAATTAGCCTGTTTCAGCTTTTCGAGAGTGCTGTGGCGAAGCTCCGCCAACTTATCTTGAATGGTCATAATTCCTCCAATAATTTTCATAATGGCCAGACGGCCTTGATAGCAACGAGATGAATGGTGCCTTCCCTAGCGATAACGAATGGCTCTTACCTGATGGGCTACTTTAGTAGCAAGCAGGCTTAGAACTGAACTCAACCCAACTATTTTGAGAGATAGAATCGTTAATCGCCTGCTATTTTTTAACTAAAAAATTCAAAAACTTGCCAGAGTTTGAGGCTGGGCTCAAGTCCAATCTCACCGCTCATCGTTTGCGTAAACACCTAAGCATCTCAGTGCAGCGGTTGGGAGTAAGACTTGTTGGCTATGCCAACTTAGTCTTACCCCTGCTTTGTGGGGGGCTTTGTGGGGGTGGGAAAACGAACTCTTTTTAATTGCTTGAGTTCTTTCCCACTCCCTTTTTCATACGAGCTTTTGCGTACAAAAAACGCGCGTCAGCTCCTTAGCGGAGCGTTGACACGCGGTACCATCCGTTTTCATTTGCCATTCTTACCCAAAGTCGGCAAATCTTAATTTCCTTGTCCTGCAGGGTCCAATGCCTCATCCATCTCCTGCAGTGAGTGAATTCGCAAAGCTTTCCTTGAGCGGATTTTCAGTCACGATCCACCTCCCTGATCAATTGCCACTTTGGTACTAGTCTCACAGACAACTATTCAATTATTCGTAATGTGTTTAACAATACAGTCCTAGTTTAGCAGATTTAAGTTTTTTTGACAAGCGTTATGCTACTAATTAACAGTCACCGCTCCCGTCTCGTAATCAATGCTAATTCCAGTTTGAACATTTGGAACGAAGACATTAAACTCCAAACTACCGTCAGAAGACTTTGCCTCTAATTGGCGTCCTACTGCCACTAGGTCATCATTGTCCGCATAGATGAGCGTCACCCGATAACGCACACGCTTGTTTTTATCCAGAGCCTTGCGGACCAACGTCTCATAGTAATTCTGACCTGTCGAATAAGGCTTGTAGGCTTGATTGGACCAAGCAGTCTGTGTGGCAATATTATCAGGATTGCTCGTTGAGGCATCAAAACCTGACAAGCCACCTCCAATAGCGTAACCAATCAAATGCCCACGATCTACCGCATGGTCGTACTCTCCCGACAAATCATGAACCTGATGCCACCCTGCTGGTGTCCAGTAGGTCTGACCTTGACCTGTCTGTTCACGGTTTTTATACTGACGGGTTGATTTTTCAAGAATAGCATTAGCAACTGTGGGGATTTTTACCTGCTCGACTGTTTTGCTTTTATTATCAATGTAGGGTAAAGAAGACACGCTGGCATCCAGATCGGTCTTATTATGATTGATGATAAAGGCACCAGCCCCATTCCATTCAATGCTTTTTGGCAATTGGGCCCGCACTTCAGCCACTAAAACCGAGCTTGCTAATTCCTGATCAGGCGTCTCATCAGCAGTTGTTGAGTCATTTGCCGGAATAACAACATCTTGCGTTGCAGGACCAGCCAGACCTCCAAATAGACCCGATTCACTGACACCATAGCCCGAAAGGGCTAAAATAAGGGCTATAGCCCCTCCTAGAAGAGACTGCCTCTGTTTTTTACTTAGTTTCATGACACTTTCTTTGCTCCATTGAAAAAGTAGGCTACGCCTACTTCTCAGTGAATTTACCAATGAGCTCCTGCCATTTGCTAGGAGAGAGAATAGACCACATAGAGTCGCCGTCACCAATAACACCGTAGCCAATCATAAGACCAAGGGCAAAAAGCAAGAGACAGGCAAGGATCACCAAAGCAAGAATGAAAAGTCTCTGTAGCACGTATTGGCTGCCCTTGCTTTTTCTACGGCTGAAACTACTAATCTTATGCAAACTCGTCCTCCTTAATGCGCTCAATATCCGCTCCTAATTGGGCTAATTTTTCGTGAAATTTGTAATAGCCCCGATCGAGATGTTCCAGATTGCCAACACAGGTCACGCCTTCAGCTACCAAACCTGTCAAGATGAGCGCTGCTGAAGCGCGTAAGTCTGTAGAAAGTACAGGGGCCCCTTGCAACTTTTCACCACCAAAAATCAAGGCGGTATCACGCAAAATTTCAGAATGAAGTCCCATCCGGCGAAGCTCTTCAAGGTGTTGGAAACGATTTTCAAAGACTGTCTCAATCATAGTTGACTCCCCTTTGACAACTGTCATCAAGGCGGTCATCTGAGCCTGCATATCGGTCGGAAAACCAGGGTGCGGCTGGGTTTTGACAGTAACTGGTTTAAGGTTGGCTACATCAGCTTGGACGCGAATACCACCAGCTTCTTCGGCGACTTTCACACCCATCTCCATCATCTTAGCAAGAAGAGGACGATTGTGCTCCCAGACAGCGTCCTTGATGAGGACATTGCCACCCGTCATAGCCGCAGCTACCATAAACGTACCGGCTTCGATACGATCCTGAACCACAGCGTGTTCTGCTCCATGAAGGCAGTCTACGCCAGAGATTGTCATGGTCTCTGTCCCTGCTCCACGGATCTTAGCGCCCATTTTATTGAGAAGATTAGCCAAATCAACGATTTCAGGTTCACGCGCAGCATTTTCAATCGTGGTGACACCATCAGCCAAAGTAGCTGCCATCATCAGGTTTTGAGTTGCGCCAACACTAGGAAAATCCATATAGATATAAGCGCCCTTAAGGCGATCTGCCTTGGCTTCAATATAACCATGGGTCTGATGAATCTCAGCGCCCATAGCTTCCAAGCCCTTGAGATGAAGGTCAATAGGGCGCGAGCCGATTGTACAACCACCAGGCATAGAGACCTTAGCATAGCCATTACGAGCCAAAAGAGGGCCTAAAACGACAATAGAAGCACGCATTTTGCTGACATAGCGATACGGTGCTTCAAAGTGAAGCGTTCCCGTCGCATCTACTGTAATTTCATTTGCTTTTTGATTAAAGGATACCTCTGCATTGAGGCCACGCACCACATTGTTCATGGTGAACACATCCGATAAGATTGGGACATTGGTCAATCTGGTCTGACCGTCACTTGCCAATACCGTGGCTGCTAAAATAGGCAGGACAGCATTCTTGGCTCCCTCGATTGTGACTTCACCAGCTAAGCGCGTGTTGCCACCTCTAATAATAATTTGTTCCATGGGAATTCCTTTTCATGACTTAGTACACTTCTTATTTTACCATAAGCACCAAAATATTGCCCTTATTTGACATAAAGGCCAATCACCAATCAAAATAAAGCATGGGCCATTCCACGACCAATCGCCAATAGTTCTAGAAAAAAGCTAGAGGCCAAAAATCCTAAAACAAAACTCAGCATGAGTACCAAAAGACGTAAGCGACTGAGGTTATCCAAATGCGTTTTAGTAAACTTCGGCCAATCAACCACCGTTGTCAGAAGATGATAAGCCAAAGCCACGAAAAGCAAGTGACTGCATAATTGTAAAGTATAAGTTGCCATAAATTAATTATAGCAAAAAACTGAGAGAATGATTACCCAAAACTAGAACAAGAGGCTAGGATAAAAGTAATCCCAACCTCCTGTATTTTTAGATTTACTGGTAAGACACAGCGGTTGGGAGTAAGACAACGAAGTTGATTTCAACGAAATCACAGCTTCTGTCTCACTTCCGTTCTAGTTTGTTTTTCCAAAAGCAACCGCTACTTGTAATTCTTGCAGAGCTCTTTGACGTCTTTGCTGCGCCGATTCTCGTGTTGAGAGAAAGACATAGATGACCATGGTCATGAGCAGCGGTAAAGCCAGAAATGGTGCGATCACAATCGGTTTTATCTGTATAGCATTCGCTGTCACCCTTGCAAGACCATCTGTGTTTTCCACACGATGCCCTCTGACTAGCAAACGGTGTGTGTTCACACCATAGGGTGTACAGGTAACTAATGTGCATAAATCTTGACCGTCTTCGATCACAATGCTGGACAAATCTGTCGGCTCAACCACACGAATCTGGTCCACCTCGTAAGTCAAGGTTTCATCCAAGATGTGCAACGTAAAGCGGTCTCCCTCTCGCAATTTATCAAGATCGGAAAACAATCGTGCTGACGGAAGTCCCCTATGCCCTGATAGAACACTATGCGTATTCTCACCACCTACTGGCAATGATGTTCCCTCAAGATGACCGATGGAGGTCTGCAGGATTGACTCATCCGTCCCGTGAAAAATGGATAATTTCACATCAATCTTAGGAATCGTAATATAGCCCATAACCCCTTGTGGATTAAATTGCAATTCTCTGTTATAGGCTTCTTTATCTTCTTCTGAAATAAGCCAATTAAGAGGCTGAGTCGCATTGTAGGCTTTAGCACTCTCTAAAATGCCACTATAGTCCTCTTTGTCCATATCAGCTATCTCCTTGGAATAATCCAAGATAACCTGGGACTGGTGAAAGGAGTTCCAGTAGTCACTCACACTCGGATAGGCCAAGAAGCCCAGACCAAGGAGCAAGATAACCGTTAGCCCAATCATACTGATATGATCCTTAAACCATTTTTTCAAATCCTATCCTCCCTTCTAGCTTTAGTACAAAAAAGGTAATTGTCGAAATGACAACAGTCGAGCTGGAGGTCCTTCGAAAATTACCTTTTTGTTTTAGAGTCTGGGGTGAAAATCCTCAGTCTCGTTTCTTTTACAGATTGACGCAGCAGTTGACTGATTTGTAAAATGCTGATAAATCAATCTTCTACAAACCTAGTCAGCGGTTCGCTGTCTCCAGTCGTTTGCTTACTAACTGAACACGGCCTAAAATGCTCGGTAAAATGCGTGAGTTTCCTTGAGTCTTCAGACTCATCAGTCACTCCCTTATTTTCCATCGCATTTTTAAACGGCCTTTGTATCTTGTAGTGCGCAACTCTTGGACAGCTATACATAGATGGAACATCTGGTTTGTCTTCAACAAACCAGTGTCACCACCGTAACTGTGCGAGGGGAAACGAACTCTTTTTTGGTTAATCAAGTTCTTTCCCACTCCCTAATGGTCTGTGCAAGGGTACGACAACGAAGTCGATTTTATTGAAATCACGACCTCTGTCTCATTCCCTTCATTCAAAGCTCATTTTTCGCTACTCATCGTTCGTTTTTGTCAAAATACCGTCTATATTCCTTCAAAAATTGCTACAATGATAGAAAAACGCTCTCCTGAATCAAATGCCCTTACTTGTCAATACAGGACTTTAAAATTATTGTTGGTTTTTTATCCGACGTTTTGAAATCATCACAATCATAGCACCGATAACTAAGACAGAGCCAATAAGGTAAAAGAGCATCGTACCAAATGAACCGGTTGACGGCAACTCAGTACCAGCCTTGTTAACAACTGTAACTTCAATATTGTCTTCGGCAAACTTAACCTCTTGGCGCTCTGTTAAAATATTATAACCATCTGGCGCCTTGATTTCTTCAAGCCAATAGCTGGTATTCCCTTTAAGACCTTTGACTGTAGCAACACCCGCATCAATCAAGGCACCTTCTTCACCAGCTTCAGCCACTCGGTAGGTTCCTTCTGCTTCTTTGACAACCTTAATCTCTGTGCCTTCTGTTTTGGCATCAAAGAGTTTGAACTGAGCGCCAGTGATCGTTGTATTCTTTTGATTGACCTTATTCAGTTTAAAGTTGTAGTTCTTAACAGTTGTTTTTGTCTTATCTGGATCGGTTGGAGGGACTGGAGTGTCCGTATCAGAGCCTTTCGTTTTATAGGAGATGTCAGCCGTGTTTGTAGCAGCTCCCTCTTTTGCATCTTTCGTCACAGTTGCTGAGTAGGAAAGGACGATGTCCGCTGGAGAATTATAAATGCTATTCTCGCCTGAAACCCATGGAATTTTAACCGTTAATTTTCCTGTTTGAGCATCTTTTGTAATGGTTGCTCCTGAAGTGACATCCTGTCCACCAACGGTTACTTTAACAGACGCTTGATCAATATTAAGGCCTGTTGGAGTATCGGCAATCGTATATTCCGTAATTTGTTTCGTTTCTTTGTTTTCAGTTACAAAGTTTGTTGCTGAAAACTTAACTTGGAAGTCAACTTTATCACCGATTTTGGCAGTTGTTGTGTTTGAAGCTCCGCCAGCTGACACGATCTTCTTCCCTCCATCGCTATCATCTGGAATAACAGGCTTGGTATCATTTTTATCGATAACTGTAGCGGATGGATTTGTACTATCAACAGTCAAGGTTGCTCCCAAAGAAGACTTGATAAAGTAGTAGCCATAAGGAACCTTGGTGAAAGTGAGCGACTGGTCTTCAGCAGTAGCCTTAGCGACTTCTGTACCATTAGCTTCCGCCCATGTTTTAAATTCTGCGCTAGAGACATCAACGTTTTCTTTTGCCATGATATTGCCTTTGGCATCAACAGTGAACCATTTGTCACCACCAAAGTTTTCTGCTGTCTTGCCAGCTGGGAGTTTATAGGAAATAATTCCTCCTTCTCCCACAGTCGCATCAAATAGCTTGTAAATCGTATAGGTTTGCCCCTTAGAGGCATTTGTGATGGTGATCGTCCCTTCGCCACCCTTAGTTGTATCAACTTCTTGGGCAAAACCTGGAAGAGCTCCTGCCAACAAGACTACTGCTATCATGAGCAGTGAAAAAAGTTTTTCTAATGTTTTCATCTTTTATTTCCTTTATAATTTCATGGTAATTGTGATTAAGCATTTCTTAACAGCTCGTTAATTTCGGACTTAAGCGTTCTTTTTTGAACTTCTTTTATAAAATCCGTACAAAGCTGTACCTGTCAACAAGGTTCCAACCAGCAATATCAGCTGATGGCCTATCCCGCCTGTATGAGGAAGAGCTCGACCTGGTTCATTCATAATTTGAATGCGGTGGCTATAGGATGATCCTGCAGGCATCAATCGCGCACTGTTGGTGTCATGTGGTGTTCCAGCCTCATCTGTAAGGCTAAAGACATAGTGACTACTACTGTCATCTTCTGCGGGAAATTCTTCCACTTTGAAGTACACATCTTGTCCTAGTATGATGTAGCCATCTGGCGCCGCCAGCTCCTCAATACGATAGAGCCCTTGTGTGATGCCATTTGGTAGGTTAATCCCCTCTGAGCCATTGCTCACCAGCTCATAAGCACCATCGATGGCTTCCCACATGTTCCCATTCCATCTGGTAACACGGAACTTCCCACCTGAGAGCGCCTGCCAACTTTGATCTGTTTTTTGAAGATTAAGAGTCGGTTGAACTTTCAGCTGTCCAAATTGAGTTTCAATCTCATAGTTGCTCGCGTTAGTATTAGGCTTCAGCTGATAGGTAAAGGTATTTTGACTTTTTCCTGGCAATGTTTGACTTCCAGTAACGGTCGTACTCACTCCTTCTCCTGCCACAAATCCTGGGTCGCTGATCAAAATGTCTTCCGAAACCAAGGCGCTTCCATCGTAGGCTTTGCTAGCGTCTTTTGAAGTCAAGGTCACCTTTCTAGGAGTGATCTTTAACTGTCCATTAGCGATTTGGAATGTCACTTCAATATTTGGATTGTTATTTTTAAACTGACCAACCAAATTCAAGTCATAAACGCCGGCATCTTTTTGACTAATACTTGAGCTCTTGCCATCAAAGACAATGTCAGATTTTTTCAAAAGGTTCGATGGATCTGAAAGCTCCATGCTATAAGAAACCGTTTCTGCTTTACCATCATAGGGTTTTTCTTTACGCTCTCCATTAATAATCACCGTTGCCTTGAGCGGTGTAACAGAGAGACGCCCTGGCTCTGTAACGACTTTATAGTAGTAATTTCGGTCTTGACCAGCAGTATCGACTATCTGATAAGCCACTGGTTTTGTTTGGCTAGAGCCAACCTTGGTCTGACTTCCTTCAAAACGAACGGACTTCAACTGATCTCCAGCAATAAGCTGAGTTTCATAATTTGGCAGAAGATCAGCTAGACCGCTACTTTCAAGAGAGTTTCCATCGTAGACCTTTTGTTTGTCCTGAGCTTGTAGGGTGAGATTTTTCTTATAGTAAAGATTGACTTCAATCTGATCACCGTTGATAATTTTGTAGTAGGTTTTGTTTTCAGCTTTCTGATTATCAATGGATTTTTCAAAGGTATAGCCAGAAATAGCTTTTCGATTGACAGAATAACTTCCTGGCTTTTTCTTCAAGACAGTCAAAGAATCCTGACCAGGAATGGGATTGCCATCCATATCCAGATAGTTTACCTTGATCTTTGCCGTCTCGTAATTCGCATACCTAAAGGTAATGACGTTATTTTGAGAAACGGATGATAAGACAAGTTCTTCCACATTGTCTATTGGATAATAATCCAAGGCCAACATATCTGGAGTGACACCAGCTTGCTTTCCAAAATGTTCTTTATCAACAGGGACAGCCTTTTCCTTAGCACTGAGCCAAGAGCCATCAACTACTTTAGTCTGGCTAGGAGCAACCTCAATTGCTGGGTTATCTGCCAATACGTATTTAATGGTATAGGTAACCGTAGGCGCCTTTTTCGTGTAGTAGAAGGTTATGACATTCTTACCATGGTCAAGTTGAATGCTTTGCGAACGCTCAGCCGGTCGATAGCCACTAATTGCTAGAGCTTTTTCAGAAATGGTTTGACCTTTGACAAAAGCAGGATTGCTTTCCACCTTCTCAGTCGCCAAAGGAGTTTCCGTTCCTTCTTCTAAATACTTGACCGTATAAGTGATCGGCTTTGCCCGCCACCTTGCATAAAGAGTGGTGTCAGCAGTAACAGGCTTGCTCCAGTCATAACGTGATCCACCAGTCGGCTCTGTGTACCAGCCCACAAAATCATAATGCTCTCTTGAAGGATTAGGTGGCACTGTGACTGTTTTATATTTTTCAACTTGCTGACTATTCGGAGCTTGACCGTCTCCTCCGTTAAGATCAAAGTTAACCTTAAAGATTGGTGCAATCCATTTAGCGTAAAGCACCAAATGATTCGCTGGCATGGTTGTGAACTGGTAAGGCGTATTCAGTCCAGCATCTGCATACCAACCACCCCACGTATAATCACTGTCAACATCTTTAGGGCGAGTTGGCCTATAGTTATAGACTGATGTATTAATATTGGCATCAAATGGGATGTCTGGTGTTGTCTTCACTGTTTGACTACCATACATATAGTTGATTTTGTATCTGTCTCTCTTGTAGTAGAAACGGTAGGTTGCTACATCATTAGAATAAGGATAATTAATATTTCGTTCGTAGTAATAAGTGAAGCCAGAAATATTCTTACCAGATAAGTTAGATTTACGCGTCGTTTGATAGGTTTGACTGTGTTCATTAGACAGAACATAATCCCCTTCTGGAGACTCAAGATAGTATTCAACCCTCTTTGTTATCAGTCCCCGCTGCCAATAGGCTGAATAGGTAATCTCATTATTTGAGTTAGCTAGTGTAACCAGATCTGGAGTAACCTTCTGGCGCCGTGTCACATAATAAGCTGCATCACTAGCATATTTCCACCCTTTGAAAGAATATTCCCCAAGGTTATCATATATTTGGTCTCCTGTAGGCCATAAGTTAGAAATGTCTTGATCCATGACAACATCTCTAACGACATACTGTCTGTTGGTATAAGTACCATTATTGATATTAATGACACCTCTAGAGCTACCAATCGAATTACTGATAGTCCGTCCCCAGTTATTAACAACAGGCCCATTCAGATCAAATATGAAGGTATACCGCTTTAGGCTATAATAAACATTTAGCACCGATGTTCCATCGGGTTCGATCGTTACGCTAGAACTAGCGTTCTTACCATAGGCTCGTTCTTTTTCGTAGCCTGTTGGGATTGAAGATGAAGACAGTCCCGGAACAGTAGCTGATGTCGCTTGAATAGTGTCTCCTACGGTTGCTTGAGCTAGTCTTGAACTTTCATAAACATAGCTTGTTGTACCTGTAGCATTGTCATAAACTTCTCTGTAATAAGCTATCGTATAATTAACTTTCCGAGGTGTCCACTTGGCATACAAGGTTTTATCCGAGCTTAGCTTGGTTGACCTAGTGACCGCTCTTCCGCTAAAGCTAGGATTGTCATACCATCCTGCAAAGTCATAACCAGTCCGCGTTGGGATTGTTTTTGTGATTGGAATTTCCTGATCATATAACCCCGTTTGAGGGTCAATATACGAGCCACCATTGGTCTCATAGGACAAATTGTAGGACTTCCGCGTGTAATACACATTAAGCTTTTGACCACGCGCTTGAGTGATTTCTTTTGCTTCAGTCCGTTCAAAATTAGCATTTGGGAAGGTCAAGACTTGCGGGTAAACAGTTGAATTCAGAACGCCATGAGCTTCCACGCGTTTCATTTCTGAATAGCCATTGCCAGTTAAATTTTTGAGGAGATAAACATATTCGAAAGTTGCTGTGCTTGGCACAAACTGAACTTTAAGCGTCACATGATTATCTCGTTGCCCATCTTTACCGTCCAAATCAGCTAGCTGCCCAGGAGCAATTTCAACAATTGACTTTTCAGGATAATAGACTGAATCCGCCTGAAGGGTAGGATCTTCTCCACGGCTGACCTTTGTAGAGGCAGGTGGCGTAATTTGAAGAGGAGTATCCTTTTCTTCCTTCTGATAGGTTTCTTTGTCAAAAACGACATCCTGATGAGAAGAATTGTTGTGATAGTAGTACTCTACAGAAATCGTGTAAATGGTGATGGGTACAAAGGCAGCTTCTACAAGCATATCTTCTGTCACAAGGGTCTCACTAGTAACAGGCTCGCCTGTCTTAGCATTTTTCCAACTGTCAAATCGATAGCCTTCTTTAAAAGGATTTTCAGGTAATTGACCAATCGGTGTGCCACTTTCAACATCAGAAATGCTTGTAATCTCTTGGCCATCGGATTGGAAAATAATATTAAACAGCGTGCGACCATCGTTTACCGCAGCATTTATAGCCTTGGGCAGGGCTTGAACAAAGCCGTACTCTGAAAAATGATCCGTCATGAAGGAGACAGAAGAAATCTGCTTGTCCTTTCGCTTCGCATCTAATCTGAGAAATTCAGCGCCAGCTTCTGGGTGATAATGAATAGCCATGAGACTGTACTGTCGGCTAATTTCAAGAGGTGTCTTATAGGATATTTCAACCTCAACTGGACCAGCAGGTTCCACTTCCTTATCCTTGCTCCAGAGAGAAATATCATAAAAATGTACCCCAAAAACACCATCTCCCAACTGCCGATAGATTTCTTCTTGCTTTATCTGCCGACTCTCTGGTGTTAGTTCACTAACTCTGAGCGTGACATCACTAGGCAGCTTTGCCCGATCATCAATTCTTACCTTAACCGTGTACTGCTCTGACTCAAACGTCAAAGTAGTCGGTTCCGTTATAAGCATTGCTTTCTCTTCTGAGGAGTTAATATCATCTTCAGATGTTTGAGATAAACCAGCGAGCGTCTCTTTTCCTAAGTCGGATCCCTGATTATCATCAGAATGAACCGACTCATCCCCTTGTCCCAAGGTAACTCCTGACTGTTCAACAGCGGTTTCCTTATCTAGGGTTAAGGCAGGCAATATCAAGGCATAGGTCGTTAAAAAGACAACAAGCGCAGCAAGAATTCTCGTGATGCGGCGGTGTCTTTTGAAAATATGACCAATCATCTTCATCATTGGCGTCCCTCCTCTCTTTCTTTATTTCCTCTTACTTAACAAAACCAATATCACTCAACGGCCAAACTCTAAAAACCAGTTTGCCCACAATTTGCTCCTGAGAAACAGTCCCCACAGCACTATTACGAGAATCTATCGAAATTTGACGATTATCCCCCATAACAAAAAGCCTATCATCGGGAACTTGATAGGGTAAAGTAATATCTGTCTCACCGTATGCTTTTTTGGCAATGTAAGGCTCTTCTACGTATTGATTATCCACGTAAACGTTGCCTTCCTCATCCATGTCCACCCATTGTCCAGAAGTTGCAATAACACGTTTCACTAAAACGTTGTTATTGTAGTAAAACGCTAAAACATCGCCCGTTTTAAAATGACTAGATTTGACAGAGACAACAATGTCGCCATTATCTAGCGTCCCATCCATAGAATCACCATAAATTTTTAAAATTGGTAAAAATAAAACAGCTACTAAGACCGCAATCGCAGCAACTACTAATAGCATAAAAAATGTACTTTTAACACTTTCTAAAAACCGATTCCGATATAAGACCTCTTGGTAGGCACTTTGAATAGCTTTCGTCTCTGGCAACTCCAACTGGCGTCTCTTTTTCATTGAAAATAGCCTACCTTTCCCCTTGTCTTCGAATGTTTTCAAGGTAGATATCCGCCGCCTTTTGGGCCTCCTCAAAAATATTCGTTAGCCTCAAAGAGGCCTCCGCTATTGACCCAACCTCAGCTAGTTTAACCTGCTTATCCGCTAATTGAGACTCTAACTCGTCAATTGTTTGCCGCAAACGGTCAATCTCTTCAGCCTGTTTGCTCATAATTTCAAGCATCTCTACTTTTTTTAGGCGTTTTATCGTTTTTCCTTTTAGCATCTTTTTTTGCCTTCTATAACCTACCTTTTTAAAATACTTTTTCTAGTATACTATTATTTTAAAGATTTTGCAAATCCATGCACTTACAAATACAAGGAGCAAATGGGTTTGAAAATGATAAATATGGCAACTACCAGCTAATTATCACTATTTTTTGGTACATACTTTAAAAATAGATCACATAACCCAGGAATATATATTCGAAATCAATTCTTTTATTCAATATCAGTTTTTTGCTGGTCATCTTTTCTTTTTTAATACTTTTCTGAATCAAAGCAATTTTACTGTGAATGCAGCTTCTAAATGCCTCACCCCAAAAATTCTCATTTATTAAAAAAATATCCTCAAAATGAACTGAGATGAACAATTTTCCTGCATTTGCTGTGTTTGCAGCTCCAAGTCAAACCTGTAGGAGTAATCAAAAACTTTAAGAAAACTGAGCAAACACACGAAGAGACCTTCTCCTGCTTTTTAATAATTTGTGTCGTTTTACATAATATATTAGCCCTTGCTCAAAATAGCTATTTTTCCGTTTTCAACGATTGATTTTTTTCATGCGTCTGTCGTGAGAGAAACTGGTGCTATAAGCGATTCTCCACCACTTTGTGCTATAATAGAGGATAAGACTAATTTCAGGAGAATACCATGTCCTTCGACGGCTTTTTATTGCACCATCTGACTCAAGAACTGAATCGCGACCTCTTAGGTGGCCGAATCCAGAAAATTAATCAACCTTTTGAGCACGAGCTTGTTTTGGCGATTCGGAGCAATCGGCAGAGCTATAAACTATTGCTTTCGGCCCATCCTGTTTTTGCCAGAGTTCAGCTGACGCAAACTGATTTTGCCAATCCGCAAATTCCCAACACCTTTACCATGATCATGCGTAAATACCTACAAGGTGCCGCTATTGAGAGAATCGAGCAGGTCGAGAACGACCGCATTTTAGAAATCTCTGTTTCCAACAAAAATGAAATTGGAGACGCTATCCAAGCGACCTTGGTCATTGAGCTTATGGGCAAGCATTCTAATATCATCTTAATGGATAAAGCAACAAGCAAGATTATTGAGGCCATCAAGCATGTTGGGTTTTCGCAAAACTCCTACCGCACCATTTTGCCAGGCTCGACCTATATCGCTCCACCACAAACTGATGCCCTCAATCCTTTTACCATTGCAGACGAGAAACTCTTTCAAGTCCTCTCAACGGAAGAATTATCTGCGAAAAACCTCCAAAAGCTCTTTCAAGGACTCGGTCGAGACAGCGCTCAGAGTCTCTCTAGTCAGCTGACAGACAATCGCCTGCAAGCTTTTCAAGACTTCTTCCTTCAGCCTGTCCAACCTAACCTGACTGAAAAATCCTTTGCCCCTGTTCTTTTTGAGGACAGTCAAGACCGTTTTGATAGCTTGTCTCAGGCTATGGACGCTTATTACCAAGATAAGGCCGAGCGAGACCGCGTGAATCAGCAGGCTAGCGAATTAATTCGGCGCGTAGACAATGAGCTTGAAAAAAACCGTAAAAAGCTGAATAAGCAAGAAACTGAACTTTTAGCCACTGAAAACGCCGAAGAATTTCGACAAAAAGGAGAACTCCTAACGACTTACCTCCACCAAGTGCCAAATGACCAAGACCAGGTTGAGCTGGACAATTACTACACTGGTGAGACGCTTTTGATCAGCCTAGATAAAGCTCTGACGCCTAGCCAAAACGCCCAGCGGTATTTCAAGAAATACGCTAAACTCAAGGAAGCCGTCAAACACTTGACAGGTCTAATAAGTGAGACACAAGCAACCATTACTTACTTGGAGAGTGTTCAAACCATGCTCTCTCAAGCAAGCCTGACAGAAATTGCCGAAATCCGTGAAGAATTGATCCAGACAGGCTTTATTCGCCGTCGTTCCCGTGAAAAAATCCAGAAACGCCAGAAGCCAGAGCGTTACTTGGCAACCGATGGCAAGACCATTATTTTAGTCGGGAAAAATAACCTTCAAAATGATGAACTGACCTTCAAAATGGCCAAGAAGGGCGAACTCTGGTTCCATGCTAAAGACATTCCTGGCAGTCACGTTATCATCACCAATAATCTTGACCCGACCGATGAGATCAAGACGGACGCGGCTGAGCTAGCTGCCTATTTCTCTAAGGCACGCCTCTCTAATCTTGTCCAAGTTGATATGATCGAGGCTAAAAAGCTCCACAAACCCACCGGTGGCAAGCCTGGCTTTGTAACCTACACCGGTCAAAAAACCTTGCGAGTTACCCCAGACGAGGAAAAAATTAAACGCATGAAACTTTAAAGCCAAACCAAAAAGGCTCTATAATCTCTGATTGGGGATTTACCCACTACAGAAATTATAGAGCCGCTTTTTCTTTGTTAATTTTTGACGATTTTTACGTTTTCAACGGGCCCTAAGACTGATTCCTCATTTTTAACTATTTTTATTGAAAACTTCCTCTCCCAAAACGATATTTCCCCTAAGCTTGGTGCGAATCGTTATTTTTCTTCTACCAGCTGCAATTTTCTATCCTTTATTTCATAAGTAGTATCAGCAATCTTTTGTAAGCGACTATCATGACTAGCAACTATGACAATAGTTCCCGCTGCTTTTTGCTCTTGTAAAAGATCAATAACCAAGGCTAAATTCTCTTCGTCCAGATTAGTTGTTGGCTCATCTGCTAGCAAAATCTTAGGCGAGCCAATGATGCTACGAATAATAGCCACGCGTTGCTTTTGTCCCCCCGAGAGAGTACGGACTCTTTTGTCTGACAATGATGTGAGATCAAACAACCTCAGGTACTCTAGCATTTTTCTCTCAGCTTGCTCCATGTCTTTCTGCTTATTGTACAAATTTGGAAGGAGAATATTTTCCTTAACAGTATAGTCTTCAATCAAGGCAAAATCCTGAGGAATGTAGCCAATATAACCTCCCCTAAAAGCACTCAATTCTTCATCTGAAAGGTTTGAAAGTTCCCTTCCCTCATAACGATAGCTTCCTGAATCCATCCGTTGTAAACCAGCAATCATATTGAGCAAGGTTGTTTTTCCGATTCCTGATCGCCCTGTTAAAATCGTTATTTTACCAGAACAGGCTGTAAAGGATGTTTCTTGGAAAATCACCTTATTTTTAAAGCGTTTTGTCAAATTATGAATTTCAATCATTGAATACACCTCTCAGTTGTCCTTTAGTCATCCAGTAAGCGCAAAAAATCAAAAGGAAATTCAAGAGGCTTAAGTAAGCATAATCCGCTAAAATAACTCCGAAAGGCAGTACGACATGTATAAAGAAGAGAAAGAGAACAAAAGAGACAATAATCGGAAAGATAAAGATGTATAAAAATTGCTTGACTATGCGGTTTTGAGGCATACCAACTAAGCGGAAAACCTTAATCTCTTCTTTACAGATCTGGACTGAAGCCTTCGCTAAGCGGTAAATCAAGAAAGAAGCAAATACAGATAATAAGCTAGCAACACAACAACCAAATATAAAATTATTGTAGTAATAGTCTCTTTCAAGTTTGAAGACTTCTGAAAAAGGTCTGATGATGATATCAATTCCCATATCCTGAAATTTCTGGGCAAGGGATCTTATCTCAGCTTGTTCAGGACTGCGAATGATGAAATCATTTAACAAAAAGAGGGTTGAATCTTGATCAAGCACTTGCTGTCGCAATTCTTCCTCTTCTAAGCGAGCTGGAGCAGCAAGTTCACCATTGAGGTAGCGATTTTTTTCCGAATAAAGCGTTCCTACATGAGATGGTGTGAAAAATGTCTCAGATAGCACTTCTACAAGTTGCTCTTTCTGATTTTGAGTAAGGGGTGTCACCATGCCAGATGGGGCTCCCTGAGATTGAAACAGGAATTCGTAACTCTCTCTTTTGACTTCTTCCTGCATGCGCTCAAGTCTTTCATAGGCTCTAATAGCCTGAGTAGCTTCATTCCACAAAAAGAAATTCATGAAAAAAGCGATGAGGGCAATGATTAAAAATAAGTACCATCTTTTTTTCAAGAGAAGTTTTGCTATTAGTTTCATAACATCCTCCTTATTGAAGCATTTACCAGAATAGTGTTGCCTAAAAATAAACTAGTCACCACCACTAAAAGTAACAAAGCAGGTCGAATCAAGTCTGAGATGTAAAGGCTAGAGACTATCGTCCAAATCAAGTATCCCAGAAATAAACTAGCGCCGTGATAGCCTTGATAGGCATAGACCACATCCATATAAGCCATCCCTAGAATACGCCTGATGTGTAACTCCTTTTTGATAGATAGCAGTTGCAAAATGGTCATGATGCTGTTGATTAGGAAAAGACCAGTGACAACTTGAAAACTGTTCCTCCCCCAATAGAAAAAGAGGGAAAGAAAGCTCACAGTCGCTAAATCCAAATAGATGAACGGATAATAGAACTTTCTCCACCCTTTTTTCATAAAGACCTCCCCACTTACATCTTTTATTTTATATCTTATCGTTTATAGGTAAACGTGGTCTTAGGAGCATTCCAATTGAGACTGTCCCAAACTGTCACACTAGCTCTAACAGTGGTACCGTCTGTTCTCCAGCTGTCTTTGTAGGCTGTCGCATCACCAAGATAGACACCTCATGGTAATGAAGATTTTATTACAGTGATTTCCACCAATCAAAAATGAAGTCTTTTGAGAAGCTCATCCACTAGCAGGAATATCAGTGATAATTTCAATGTTTCCTTTTTTAGAATAGCATCCATTTTTCAATTTGTCAATAGTTTTTTGAAAATTTAGACTTTTAAAACAAGGATACAAAAGGGAGTGAGACAGACACCCATGGTGGCTCCGCCTTCACCCCAAAACGTATAATCGTTGAAGATTACGTATAAGACAACTACTGCTTCAAATTATAAAAAACGAGGCTGAGTATTTTGCCTCAACCTCTGTCATAAACCTTTTTATTTTGTGCCAAAGAGGCGGTCACCTGCGTCACCAAGTCCTGGTACGATATAGCCGTGTTCATTGAGTTTTTCATCAAGAGCGGCTGTGTAGATGTCCACATCTGGATGCGCGTCTTGTAGAGCTTTTACACCTTCAGGAGCAGCCACAAGGCAGACAAACTTGATATTTGTCACACCACGCTTCTTGAGGGAATCTACTGCTAATACGGCTGAACCTCCAGTTGCTAACATTGGATCCACCAAGAAAATTTGGCGTTGCTCAATATCTTCTGGTAATTTAACTAGGTATTCTACCGGTTGAAGGGTTTCTTCATCGCGATACATGCCGATATGACCAACTTTGGCAGCAGGCGTCAAGCTCAAAAGGCCATCCACCATACCGATACCTGCACGCAAAATTGGAACAATGGCCAGTTTTTTACCTGCAATTTGTTTTTGAGTTGTTTTCGTAATAGGTGTTTGAATTTCCACATCTTCAACTGGAAGATCACGTAAAACCTCATACCCCATCAGCATCGCAATTTCATTAACTAATTCACGAAAAGCTTTCGTTGGCGTGTCTATCCTGCGAAGGATGGACAATTTGTGCTGAATCAGTGGATGAGAAATGACTTGGAATTTTCCCATGATAGCCTCCTTAAAATGATATTGCTAAAATTATATCAAAAAAGGACTAAAAAGGCATGCCTCAACACTATTTTTTAAAAAGCAAACTTAACCTAGCCAAATACCTGAGTCAATCGTTGACACGCTTCTTTTATCATATCAAAAGGCATGGCAATGTTAATCCGCGCGTGTTGCTTACCTGCTTGACCAAAGCTCGTACCTGCACTGAGAAGCAAAGCAGCTTCTTCACGACATTTTCTGATTAGGGTCTCCTCATCAAAGCCATAAGCTGAAAAATCAAGCCACACAAGGTAACTCGCTTCAGGCTTCATGACTTTGATTTTAGTCTGACTCTCTAAAGTCCTCACCAGGTAATCAATATTTTTTTCCAGAGTGGTCTTGAGTTCAGTTAGCCAAGCTTCACCGTGGGTAAAAGCAGCTTCTGTTGCAATCATTCCCAAGGTTGATACCTCATGCTGGTTATTCGCCATGCGTTGTTTGGTGAATTTTTGACGGAGATTAGCATTTGGAATCAGGGCATAACTGTTCTTAGTTCCTGCGATGTTAAAGGTCTTGGTCGCACTTGCTAGCGTGATAGAAATATCCTTGAAACGCTCGTCAACTGTGTTAAAGCTAGTGTGCTTGTGGTCATAGAGGGTCAAGTCGCGGTGAATTTCATCAATAACGATGAGAACATCATGCTTGAGACAAAGTTCACCCAGTCTTTGCAGTTCGGCTCGAGTCCAGACACGGCCGCTTGGATTATGCGGATTACAAAGAACATAGAGTTTGACATCATGGTTGATGATGTCCTGCTCCAACTGCTCAAAATCAATCTGATAACGTCCATCATTTTTGACGAGATTATTTTTTACCAATTGACGTTCCAAAAGTTGAATGGTACGAGGAATGGGACCATAATAAGGCGTATTGATTAGAACCGCATCATTTTTGCTTGTCAACGCCTGAAGCGCGATGGAAAGAGACGGCACAACACCTGAGACAAAAAGAATATCATCGCTATGAACAGCATTCCCATAGCGCCTCGCTTCCCAATCAATGACAGACTGATAAAGACTGTCTGGCTCATAGGCGTAGCCATAATCATCTGAGGCAATATAGCTTGCCATGGCTTGCTTAATCTCTGGCGCAATGTAAAAATCCATGTCTGCAATCCACATAGGAAGCAGATTCGGGTCCTGTTCTACTTCTTTCCACTTGACAGAATGCGTATTTAAACGATTAGGGCGTTTGGTAAAATCATAAGTCATCTTATCCCTCCAAT
Source organism: Streptococcus merionis DSM 19192 (assembly GCF_000380085.1). GTDB lineage: Bacteria > Bacillota > Bacilli > Lactobacillales > Streptococcaceae > Streptococcus > Streptococcus merionis. The sequence goes on along the minus strand of NZ_KB904555.1, from coordinate 20,522 downwards.
GCCTGTTTCAAATCTGCAATCAAGTCCTCTGCATCTTCAATCCCGATAGACAAGCGCAGCAAGTCATCGGTCAGCCCGTAACTGTGACGGACTTCAGCGGGAATATCCGCATGGGTTTGAGTTGTCGGATAAGTAATCAGACTTTCCACACCACCTAAACTCTCAGCAAAGGTAAAGAGCTTGAGGTTGTTCAAAATGGTCGGAATCTTCCTCTCATCAGCTACCTTAATCGATACCATACCACCTTTTCCTGGGTAGAGAATCTCCTTGATACTTGCATGGTTTTTCAGATAAGCGACAATCTGCTGGGCATTAGCTGTGGAGCGCTCCATCCGAAGAGCTAAGGTCTTGAGGCCGCGCATAAGCAAGTAGCAATCAAAAGGCGAAAGAACAGCCCCTGTTGTGTTCTGGTTATAAAAATACTGATCATAGAGTTCTTGGTTGCTAGTCATAAGAGCACCTGCTAGAACGTCATTGTGGCCTGATAGATACTTTGTCGCCGAGTGGATGACCACATCTGCCCCATCTTTAATCGGCGTCTGATAAATCGGTGTGTAGAAGGTATTGTCCACAATGACCTTAGCTGATTGAGTTTGAGCAGCTTTGATGATGGCTGGCAAATCGTATTCGACCATAAGAGGGTTGGTCGGAGTTTCAACGTAAACCACATCGTAAGCTGCCGTGTCAATCTCTGCCAACAATTCTTGCTCGGTATTGACATAAGTAAAATGGAAGCGCCCCTCGGTTTCCTGTTGATTAAACCAACGGAATGAACCGCCATAGAGATCGCGCACAGCTAAAATCTTAGTACCTAAGGGAAAAATACTAAACGCTAAAACAATGGCTGACATACCAGAACTAGTCACCAAAGCATGGTCAGCTCCCTCAATAGCGGCCAAAGTTTTCTCTAGGATCGAGCGGGTTGGATTTTTGGTGCGGGTATAGTCAAAGCCTGTAGACTGACCAAATTCTGGATGCTGATAGGTGGTTGACAGGTGAATCGGCGCTACCAATGCACCCGTTTTCTCGTCCGAATTGATCCCTGTCTGGGCTAAAATTGTCGCAATCTTATGGGTCATGTCCTACCTCCAATTTCTTAAACCTGTATTCATCAGTAAGGCATTTGATTCAGAAGACTGTTTCTTTCAAAGTGGAAACAAGGTCAACACCAAGACCTAAAGATGAGTCCGACAAACTAGTTTTGAATCAAAGCGTTGAGCTGTGAATGCAGATCCTTACACCTATTTTATCACGAATTGGAGAAGCGCTCAGCCTCCTCTTTATTCTTATTTAAGATAGCTAGGTATAGTTTCAAGTTATATTAAACATGTTCCTGAGGCAGAAGCTGTGGTTCATCGAAAGTGGCTTCATCGCCTCACCCTCCCAATCACTGCGTTAAACTGGTCAAACGCTAAATAAAACGAGACTGATACTCAAAGAAAATCAAAAGTAGACAAATTGAACTAGAGCTAAAAGTGACTGAAAAAAGACAGCCTTCCTCACGTGCATTGAACACGAGGAAAGCCATCTTTTTTTCGCCCTTAGTCCTTATACTAGGAAACAACGTCGCAGATTGAACTGAAGTTCCTCAAGACGAGTTGACAATGTATCCTTTTGATTTTTAAAGAACATGAGCACTTTTGGCTCAGTCTCATTGTTCCTTAAGATAACTTCAGTTTACGTCGTAAAGCCTGGGCTTTGTTTTTCCCGATTAGAAAATCAATCGAACGGGTCACCAAGCTTAAGATACCGTATGTCAATACGCCAACGCTAACACCAATCATCAAATGAACTAAGCTAGAAAAACGATCAGTTACTGGATAGATAAGATGCAATCCTAGCTCCACAATCATGACCAGCACAGCCATGACCAAGGTCTGTAAAATCACGGACAGCCCGCGATTAAAGAGTAAGTTATGGTTAAATCCAGTGATGCGTTCCGTCCGCTTGTACATCAAAACAATTGGAACCATGAGACCAACAATTGTTGATAAAAGTGGCCCATAAGCTCTGAAAACGAAGATAAGTGGCATTTGGATAACCAATTTTGCCAAGGTTCCATAGAGAAAATACCTGACAGCATTACGATTCTCAAAAAGAGCTTGAAGCATGGGAGCAAGCACTGTGTAAAGGCCAAGAATAATAGAGCTAATCATGGCCACAATAAAAAGTCCCAAGGCCATCGAATCTGGCACTCCATAGAACACCGTGTAGAGCGGTTTGGCCAAAAGAGTTGCTCCCACAGCTGCTGGCAGAAGGAAAACCATGAGCATGGTCAGACTGTTTTCGATCAGCTTTGCGGAGGCTTGCTTATCTTGTTTGACAAAGTTTTCCGTCAAAAGCGGAATCCCAACACCTCCAATAGCTGTAGCTACCGAGATGAGAATCATGTAAACCTTGTTCGGATTAGCTGCAAAGTAAGAAAAGAGAACCTGTAAATCGGCATTGCTATAATCCGTAAAAACTTCCATAGTATTGATAAAAGTAAATTGATCAATCAGTTGGAAAATCTGAATAGCGGCACCTGTTATGATGAAAGGAATCGCTTCTTTGACAGTTTCCAGCAAAATCGACTTGGTATCAAGCTGCTCTTTGGGTGAGCGTTCTAGGAAAATCGGTCTAATCAAATCCGCCTTCCAGAGGTAGTAAGATAAAACAGCAAAGCTAGCAATCATACCGATAAAAGCTGCTAAAGTCGACTGGGTCACAGCCTCCACGTAATTTCCTGAACCCAGCTTCATGATGTAAAATGTGGTCAAAAGCATCCAAATGACACGAATAATCTGCTCAGCCACCTGACTGATAGCGTAAGGCTTCATGTCGTTTAACCCTTGAAAGACACCACGAATAATACTCATAGATGGAAAGATGAGAACCGCTAGCGTTAAGCTTCGCATGACAGGCACTAGATCATCCTTGACACCAGAGATCTCTGCAAACAGTGGCGACCCCAGATACATGATAGCAGCTGCTAAACCACCTAGCACCAACATGAAGGTGAAGGAAGTCCGCACCAGCTTGTAACTCATCTCTGGACGATTCATAGAGTTATACTTAGAGATTTGCTTAGCCACCGCTACGTTTATACCTGCGGTGGACATGTTAAGGAAAATCCCATAAATGTTGTAACCCATGTTAAAGAGGGCATTGGCCTGATAGGAGTGTTCCCCCATCCATATTAACCAAGGGATAATATAGAGAATTCCTAAAAGACGACTGGAAAAATTCCCAATGGTCATCCACATGGTCCCACGAACCATCTTCTCCTGTTGTGCAATAGCTTGTTCTGACATTATCTTTCCTTTTAATCTAAATTAATGGCAATAATCAAGTGAAATTCTACTTAAAAGAGCGCATTGATCACTTCGACAGTCATCTAGTTGATAAACACAGGTTAAAACGTTGGTGTCATGTTAAAACAGTTTGAGTCCATAGAAAACTTAACTTTCCAAGAATTTACCCGTAAATCTTCTATTGCTCTGACTGTATTTCATCGGTCTAGTGGCTTACAGAGCAGGTGTCAAACAGTCTGGAAAAGACTGTCAAATGTTGGAAATTAAGAAGCGGGGAAAATAACTCCGTACTCTCTTCAGAAGCTTGTGATCGTTAAAATGGATTCCCTTAGAAGGCTCTACGTTAATTTTCTACGTTTCTCTAAACAACTCCTGTATCTTTTTAATTATAAACTTTTCTGTTCTGCTTGTAAAACTTTGACTTTAGTTTTACAATAGAAGTATGTTAAAAATCGAATCTGTTTTACAAATTTTAAAAAAGGATCAAAATTTCCGAGAAGTGATTGCTGAGGGGCAGTATTATTATAACTGGTCTGGCGTGACTTTCGATAGTATTTCCTACGACAGTCGTCAGGTGCAAGCTGGCACGCTTTTCTTTGTCAAGGGTGCGGCCTTTAAGACCGAATTTCTAGCATCTGCTGTGGCTCAAGGATTGGGCTTTTACGTCGCAGAAAAAGATTATGAAGTTGATATTCCTGCCATCATCGTCAATGACATCAAACAGGCTATGAGCCTCCTAGCCATGGCTTTCTACGACAATCCTCAGGAAAAACTCAAACTGCTCGCCTTTACTGGTACCAAGGGCAAAACCACCGCGGCTTACTTCGCCTACAACATCTTGAAGCAAACCCACAAACCTGCCCTGCTCTCCACCATGAACACGACCTTGGATGGCGAGACCTTCTTCAAATCCCAATTGTCAACACCTGAGAGCTTGGACCTCTTTGCTATGATGGCCAAAGCTGTCGCCAACGGTCGTACCCACCTGATTATGGAAGCCTCTAGCCAAGCTTACTTGGTCAAACGCGTCTACGGCCTGACTTTTGATGTCGGTGTTTTCCTCAACATCAGCCCTGATCACATCGGCCCTGTTGAACATCCGACCCTCGAGGACTACTTCTATCACAAGCGTCTTTTGATGGACAATAGCAGTGCAGTTATCGTGAACAGCGAGATGGAACATTTCGAGATTGTCAAAGCCCAAGTCGCTCACAAACCGCACGACTTCTATGGAGCCATGTCTGACAATCAGATTCATAACTCCAAAGCGTTCTCCTTTGAGACCACTGGCAAACTGGTAGGTACCTACAACATCCAACTCATCGGTCATTTTAATCAAGAAAACGCCCTTGCAGCTGGCCTAGCGACCCTAAGGCTTGGTGCTAGTTCAACTGATATCCAAAAAGGCATCGCCGAGACAACCGTTCCAGGGCGCATGGAAGTCCTAACTCAGGCCAACGGCGCCAAGGTCTTTGTAGATTACGCTCATAACAAGGACAGTCTGGAAAAGCTAGTCACTGTCGTTCAAACACACCAAAAAGGCAAGATTATTCTTATTATCGGTGCTCCTGGCAACAAAGGTCAAAGCCGCCGAAAAGATTTTGGCGACCTCCTCAATACCTTACCTGAAGTGGAGGTTATACTATCAGCTGACGATCCTAATTATGAAGATCCTGCGGATATCTGCCAAGAAATTGCCAGCCACCTGACACGCCCTTATGAGACAATTGTCGATCGCAAAGAGGCTATCCATCAAGCGATGAAACGCACCGCAACAGCAGATGATGCTGTTATCATTGCTGGTAAGGGTGCTGATGCCTACCAAATCGTCAACGGTCAGAAAGACGAGACCTATCTCGGCGATCTAGAGGTTGCTCGAAATTACCTCTAAAAAACAATCATCCTCATTATCAGATTACCGAAAAAGTAAAAAGAAACAAAAAGACGACGAATACAATTCTTTTAAGTGTAAAAGATACGTATCCGTCGTTTTTTGAGATGCTTATTTTTTCAAAAATCAAAGTTGTTGCTATTGTTTCTTAGCAAAATAGTCTTGTTCGAAGACCGAAAACTATTTCAAATTTAGAATGATTTGTCAATGCATTTCCAAACAGGTCTAATAAATCATAGCGCCTTATAAAGACTCAGAGCAGCTTCATCAGCAATGATGGTCACATCTGGATGCTTCTGTAAGACTGAAGCCGGTAAATCTTCTGTAATGGGACCGCTAATAAGCCCAGCAATGGCTTCTGCTTTTGATTTCCCGTAAGCAAAGAGAACAATCGATTTGGCTGTCATAATGGAAGCAATCCCCATGGAGATAGCTTTTTTAGGAACCTCATCAATGTTGTCAAAGAAACGCGCATTCGCTTCAATGGTAGACGGCTGAAGGTCAACGATCTGGGTCTTAGCCTCAAAGCTAGAACCTGGTTCGTTAAAACCGATGTGTCCATTACGCCCGATGCCTAAAATCTGCAAATCAATCGGATGTTCCTCTAAAATCTGATCATAGGCTTTGGCTGATGCTTCCAAATCACTAGCTTGTCCATCTGGTAGATAAGACATTTTAAATGGCTTGGCGTCAAACAAATGCTTCTGCATAAAATAATGGTAGCTCTGGTCATTTTCAGGATCAAGTCCAACATATTCATCCAAATTAACGGATATTAAGGCGCTCAAATCAAGATCACTGTTGATTATTTCTTGGTAAAAGGCAATCGGGCTAGAACCTGTCGCAAGCCCCAAAACCTCAGCGCCCTCAGCCAATTTGTCTTTTAAAAGAGCAAAAGCAATTTTTCCGCCTTCCATCTGATCACGTACTTCAATTATTTTCATAAGCAGCCTCCTTCTTAGCTATTTCATAATTCCATTATATGGTATAGACCAATTTTTGTCAAGTACAATCATCAAGAAAATGGTATAATAGAAACCGCTGTGAGCTTGGCTCACAAAACTGGATAGGATGAGGAACTTACCATGAACACTGCTGATTTTGATTTTAATCTCCCAGAGGAGCTAATTGCTCAAACACCGCTCTTAAAACGAGACAGCTCCCGCCTTTTGGTCTTAGACCGTAAGACTGGAACCATGTCTGATCAGCATTTTGACCAGATTATTGACCAACTCAATCCTGGCGATGCCCTCGTCATGAATAACACTCGTGTTCTTCCTGCTCGTCTCTATGGCCAAAAACCTGAAACAGGTGGCCATGTGGAACTTCTTCTTCTGAAAAATACCAAAGGGGATGAATGGGAAGTTCTCGCTAAACCAGCCAAGCGCCTCAAAAAGGGGACAGTCATTTCCTTCGGTGATGGTCGTTTGACAGCTACAATTACGCGGGAGTTAGAACATGGTGGCCGTATCGTGCAATTTGACTACGATGGCATCTTTCTTGAAGTCCTTGAATCCTTAGGTGAGATGCCTCTTCCGCCATATATCCACGAGAAATTGGATGACCGCGAACGTTACCAGACGGTCTATGCCAAAGAAAACGGCTCTGCTGCTGCACCGACAGCTGGGCTGCATTTTACCGAGGATTTACTGAATAAAATCGCAGCCAAAGGGGTTAAACTGGTAGAATTGACCCTTCATGTCGGCCTTGGAACTTTCCGCCCAGTCTCTGTCGATAATGTCGATGAGCATGATATGCACTCGGAATTTTACAGCCTAAGCGAGGAAGCAGCTCAAGTTCTTCGCGATGTTAAAGCAGCAGGCGGTCGTATCGTCGCTGTAGGAACTACCTCTATCCGTACCCTTGAGACCATCGGGGCTAAGTTTGATGGCGAGATTGTCGCTGACTCTGGCTGGACCAATATCTTTATCAAACCCGGTTATCACTTTAAAATAGTTGATGCCTTTTCAACCAACTTCCACCTACCAAAGTCTACTTTAGTCATGCTAGTCGCAGCCTTTGCTGGTCGCGAATTTATCCTTGACGCTTACAAACATGCTGTTGATGAGCAGTACCGCTTCTTCAGCTTCGGTGATGCTATGTTTGTAAAATAAATGAGTGGAGCTGGACAAAAAATCCTGCTCAAAACGATTCCGATTCATAGATGCTAAATTACCTAATGACCTATGCAAGAGTAAAACTTGTAAGAATATCATCAGCTTGTCAGACGAAAATGAAAAACTGCATGAAGGATAACGTTGATATCAACGAAATCTTCATGCAGTTTTACTATTTTGAGCTGTCAGTAGAGGTTCTCGCACTCTTCAAAAATCAAATTCAAACTTGGCCAGCGTTGCCTTGCCATACACCAATACAGCCTTCGGCTACCTTCCTAGTTTACTTTTTGATTTTTATTGAGTATTAGAATGTTTCCAAATAAAACTCTACCTTGTCACCCGCTTTGAGTTTATAGCTTTCAGCTCCTACTTCGGCCATCTCATTGTTGACCTTATACATCCAGTAGGTGTTTTTGCTAGCATCTTGACTAACACCATCAATCACTGTCACCATACCGTCTTCTTCTTCTGCCGCAAAGTTGTCCTCTAGAACATCCATAACGGAATCTCCAACCTCAAAAGTTACTTCTTTTTCAGTTGTCTTGCCATTGGCAGTTACTAAAAAAGTTGCTTTAGCAGTTTGGTCATCATCCACTACAGTTGTTTGAGGATGCGATGATGTTGAAGTTGGCGCTGAGGTATTAGCTCCACACGCGACAAGGGTCATTGTTGCCAAAAGAAGGGCGAGACTAGAAAATATTTTTTTCATAAACGAAAAACCTCCTTAAAATGTAAAATAAAATGGGGTAAAAGCAAACCGTCGAAACAGCGTGCAAGACATCAAAGGATAAGCCGTTAATCACATACGGCCAAAGGCTAGTGCCATAGGTCACACTGGAAAACAGAGCCATGACCAAACTATAAATAAAAGGCATTACTCCAGAGAGTATCGTTTGCAGAACTAAGGTAGCTTCTTTTTTGCCAAATAAAATAGCCGTTAAAGCTTTCCAAATAGCCAAAACCACAGTATAGGCCACAATTTGCCAGATAACCCAGATGCCAAATCCAAGGTAAAGCCCTGTCACCAGCATGGTCAAGCTAGCAATCGTAACCACCTGCCAAAACGGTAAGTAGCCAATCAGTAATAAAAAGATAGCCGTTATCGGTTTGATATTGGGAAAAGCCCCGAAGAGAAGCCTGAGTGCGACACAAAGACTGGATAAAATAGCAATTCGTGTCATCTGCCTTACGGTCATAGCTTTTTACGTCCTTTCTCCATTAAATACTAGAAAATTTTTCAAAAGATGTCAAGATTTTTGATTACCCTGACCTATTTCATACACTTCTTTTGATTTTTTTGTGAATATAGTATAAAATGATATGGATGAAAAAACAGATTAAACCCCTATTCGTGGTTGCTTTCTTTGCTCTTTTCATTGTGACCATTCTATTCACAAAGACACGAGCAGATCAGCAAGAAGCTAAGCGTCAAGAAGCGATACGAATCGCTACTGAGAAAAATGCTGTTGAGGAAGCTCTTGCAAAAAAAGCTGCTAACACTACAAAAATTACTGAAGAACTCGTCTCCAGACCCATTATCGATCTCTCTGGTTGGCAATTGCCGACTCATATTGATTACGATACCATGGCTAATTACGTTTCAGGAGCCATTGTCCGTGTCCAAAGTGGCATGAATACAACAAAAGACAACAATGCTTCTGATATTAATGGACTTGATAAAGCTTACAAACGTCATATCTCTGAGTTTCAGAAACGAGAAGTTCCTGTAGCGGTTTATGCTTACCTCACTGGCAAGAATGAAGAAGAGATGCGTAAAGAAGCGAGATCTTTCTACAAGGCTTCCAGTCCCTACAAGCCGACTTTTTACTGGTTAGATGTGGAAGAAAAAACCATGTCTAATATGGATGCTGGCGTTGAGGCTTTTCGATCTGAGTTAGAAAAGCTCGGAGCTAAAAACATCGGAATTTATATCGGAACCTACTTCATGGACGATCATTCTATCTCAGTTGATAAGTTTAATGCCGTTTGGATCCCAAATTATGGATCGGACTCAGGCTATTTTGAAGCTTTGCCATCTACTGATATTGACTATGACCTCCACCAGTACACCTCACAAGGTTGGTCTGCAGGCATTAATGAAGTCGTTGACCTCAACCAATTGTCTCCAAACAAAGACAAAATCGAAACCTACAAAAAATTATTCACTTCCGCAGAATAAGGCAGAGAAAGCGCATGGGTGTGGGCAGATCCCCATGATAGCTCGCTCTCACCTACAAAGCATGAAAACAAGCAGATGAGCCCTCATTAGGTGTATAATCCTATTGAGGGCTTTGTGGTTGATTCTTTATTGATGAGGGCTTCATCGAGGGACAAACTAATCCACTCTATCTGTGAGCACCCCAAAATATCGCCGTGAGGCATGCATATAAAATTACGATTTTAATCAGATAGATAAACACTCTTACTTTTGTTTGGAGGAAATCGTTATTATACGTAATCTTCAAAGATTACATGTTTTGGGGGTGTGGATGAAGCCATCATGGTAGTCTGTCCCACTCTCTTTCTTGTTTTTCTCTTCGAGAAAACTGGCTTGAAGCCATAAAAAACGAGAACACCTATTAAAATGTTCTCATCTAACTTATATATTATAGAACATATCTATTTTTCGTCTACGCAAACGACATCTAAACAGATAATTACAGCAATGTAAGATTTTTGAACCTTTTTTATATTAAAATCACCTTTTTCAATAAGGGCAAAATGCTTAAAAAAGTGCTTAAAATAAAGTATTTTTAGCCTTTACTTCGTTGTAGCAACACTACGCACTCCACGTGTGCTGATAGTTACCATCTATACTACGGAACGAAAAGAATACCCGTTTATTGCAAGTTATACTATGGGACAAAACTATTAAATTTCAAAAACCATAGATCCTTTAGAATCTCTGCTAGTATAGTAATTTCCTTCCAATTTTTCTGGATTATCAATATCTAAAATTACTGTTCCATAATGTATTACACTATTTTGCTGAAGTTCAGCTTTTGGTACATTTAAATATGTATAAATAAGATTTTTATTTCCACTGATTTTATTAATGGATGCAGTTATACTGTTGCTTGTACTTTCGTTAGTTTTAAATTTAATTTTAATATTCAAAAACGATTGCTTCAGAAATAGTTCGCACTCTCTAGAAGTATTATCATAACTTGAAGTGAACTTCCCAATATATTTCGGATAAAGCACAGGTACACTATGAATCTTTGTAAAAAATTTCCATCTCCAAGCCCTTTTTTCAAAAAATAACATAATCAAACTTGTAACACCAATTACTTCACCGATGTAGCCAATTACTGAATATACTAATGATGATATCCCATTTATTTTGATTAAGTTTGTTAGTTCACTCCAATTTATGAATAATCGTAACACAAAAAGTACTGCGAAAGTCCATAAAGTTATTGTAATAAATTGTTTCTGCTGTTCAGACATAAATCCCTCTTTATGATTTTATATACCTACTCATCATTTCAATATATGCCCTAGTATCATTTAAATTCCATTTTTGCTGATTATGAAAAAGGTAGAACATATTACTTACTTCACACCAATTTGAATCAATATTATTTACAATAAAAATTAAAACAGCTTCTAAAAGTTGAGTGTAAGATTTACAACTATTAAAAATATAATCCGGAACATTCCACACTAGACACTCAAGTAAATAAGAAGAAATGGTTTCATTTTTTATTCCCTCATCAAACATATTATTCCTAATACGCTTGATAATTCTTACCATTTTTTTATATTTGTAATTAGTGTTATTATTTTTAGAAATGCCATTCTCATTATGAACTTTAGGATAGTTAACTACTTCTTTATTCTCATAACTTGTGAAAAATTTTATTCCCTCAATATACTTGCTATCACTATAGCTATTCAAATACTCATAGTTCCTATACTGCAAGCAAGGTACTACATCTGCATTAACATGATAAGAGTTAGCACTGATATTGATACATTTATTTCCAATAGTAATTGAATTATAACCAAATTTTAATTCCAATGATTTAATTACTTCAGCTTTAAAATCATAGAATGTAAACTGACTGGATAAATGCCCATAATCACTCTGTTCCTTTCCTTCAACATACTTAGGATAAAATACAGATTTTAACATTACACAAATATCTATGTCGCTATTTCGTTTAACATTCGTATTATTTGCATAGGAGCCTTGTGCAAAAACTTCGATAGTATAATTAGCCAGAAGTTCATTCTTATTTATTGCATCCTTTATCATACGTACAGTATTCTCAACCCTTGCTTCCTCTGTAGACGATAGCGGTGATGTCCATGATAGTAACGTACTTTCATCATATTTCATTTGATATCGTTCCTTTCCATTTTAGAGAATATGGTAATTCTTCAATTTAATAAATGTTGGTATTTCTGAGCAATCAATTTTCTCTATTAGAGATAATTTACAATCCACTAGCTTAAAAATATAGAATTTTTTACAAACTATAGTTAAAAAGTAAGTGTCAAACTCCTTCATCTCAAAGTTTCTATACGAAAAAAGAGAGGAAAAGTCATGATTTAGTGCACTTATAATTATATCATCTAAATTCTGTATACTAATTTCATCTTCAGTACTAAAAATATAAGGAAAAAATAGTAATAAATTTTTCTGCTTTTCTAGCATGCTTAATACTTTTACAATGTCTTTTTCAATACATTGTTTTCTAACCTTCTGAAAATCCTTCTTGAGTTGTAATAAATCATGTAGATCTCTCGTTCGAAAAGCAACATGAATTTGAGTTGCTTTTATTTCTCCATCCTGCTTATTACTACCTCCAATAGCAGTAATGCCACTTCCAATTTTTGAAATACTGGGAGAAAATAAACTGCTTGCTTGAAGTCTGCTACCCGCTGAAAGAAGTTTAAAATCAATCTCGTATTCAGTAGCTATTGCGTCACATTGTCCATGACTCTCATCTTTCGGTTTATAAAACTCAGATTTTCCTTTCTCTCTAAAAAAAGGTGATGAATTAAGTAATTCCAACAAATAAATTTCATAATTACAATCAGGTTCACCAGCTACATAGCCCTCAATTATAGTAGCTGGTGGTAATTGTTGAAATCTAATTCTGGGATCTATATTCGGATTCAGGTTTTCAATCATATTACATAACTCCTCTTACTAAATTATACCACGAAACCACAAAAAAACTGCCACCTTTCGGTCACAGTTTCTCACAATTCTATCTCAGTCCCTTCAAGAAAGACAACTATAAGTTGTCCATTCTCTGAGACGCTTATATGGTCTAGAACCTGACACATCTCTCCTGCATCAAACTCCCATACCTCTCTTTTGAGCAATTCCCCCAATATTATACCGTAATGTTTGTCCAGTAATCTTCCCTCACTTAGAATTTCCTCCCACTTACCATGTAAAAGGTCTACATGGTCACTTAACGTTTCTGTCGCCTTCACAACGGCTAGTTCAAGTGTTTCTTCATCAATGTGGTGATTGTGACAACCAATCTGCCCCTTAATCTTGTAGCGGTTGTTACACTGCCAAATCTTACGTTTCCTTCGACTGGTCATCCAGTTCTTTCGACCAAAGGCTGAACTGCATTCGGCACAGAAGACCTTGGTCGCAAATGGATTATCCTTGTTTTGCATCATATAGGATTTCAGTTTGTGCCTTACTCTGAATTCTTTCCGCCTTGCAATTTCCAGTTGAACCGTCTCCCACATATCCGCATCTATGATCGCTTCATGATTATTGGCGACATAATATTGATTAACCTGTCCTTCGTTCTCCGAGCGTTTCTTGGTTAAAAAATCTACCGTATAGGTTTTCTGAAGCAAGGCATCACCTTTGTACTTCTCATTCTGAAGCATTTTAAGAATAGCACTGGGATACCAATTAGCCTTTCCCGACCATCCTTTGACATGATTTTAATTCAACTCTTTAGCAATGCTCTCTGGACTATATCTTTAAGAAATTGATTATAGATGTCTTTAACCACTTCTGCCTGTTCTGGATTGACGACTAACTTACCATTCTTGTCCTTATGTTCACTCGAACTTCACCACGTTCGAACCTCTTCCGAATTCCCCAAGTCGCATTCTCAGAGATAGAACGTGACTCGTCTTGGGCAAGCGATGAAAGAATGGTTAAAAATACCTCTCCCTTGGAATCAAGGCTGTCAATATTCTCCTTCTCAAAGGTAACACCAATGCCAAGTTTCTTTAACTAACGAACATACTTAATACAGTCCAAAGTGTTCTTCGCAAAACGACTAATGGATTCACTAAAATCCTATCCACCTTACCTTCCCTACAGTCCTGTATGAGTCGGTTAAAGGCCTCACGCTTCTTAGTGTTGGTCGCTGAAATACCTTCATCCGCATAGATATCAACTAGCTCATAGTCTTCTTGTTTGGAAATGTAATCACGATAATACCTCACTTGGTTTTCATAACTTGATAGCTGTTCGTCCTGGTTGGTGGACACACGACAATAGGCTGCTACTTTGATTTTTCGTGATACTTGATGTGCAACACTCACTTGTACTTTCTTGGCTGGAATAACTGCTTTGATGACTTTCTCAATAACGTCCTCACGAATTTGTACGTTAATCGCTTCTGGGTCATGCTGAATTGAGATAACAACGGTCTCCACACGGACTGGCTGGTCGTTCTCATCATACTCAACCGTCACCTGTGACTTAGCATCTGGACGAAGATAGCTAATGCTACCGTCTTTACGAAGCTCAGCTAATTTTCTAACCAACTTAAGAGAAAGTGAAATTGGAAGTGGCATGAGTTCTGGCGTTTCGTCAATGGCAAAGCCAAACATAAGACCTTGGTCACCCGCATCGATAAGGCTGAGTTCATCTTTTTCACCGTCACGCACCTCAAGCGCCTCGTTGACACCTTGAGCGATGTCTGGGGATTGTTCTTCAATCAATGACGGGTGAACTCCAACAGAATCCGCAGCAAAGCCATACTCAGCATTGTTGTAGCCAATTTCTGCAATGGTTTCACGAACAACCTTGTTAATATCAACATAGGCTGTCGTTGAAATCTCACCAAAAACATGGACAGACCCTGTATAAACAGCAGTCTCAGCAGCCACGTGAGCCTCTGGATCCTGCTCTAAAATAGCATCTGAAATCTGGTCGGCAATCTTATCCGGGTGCCCCTCAGAAACCGACTCAGACGTGAAAAGTTTACGTTCTGGCGTAAGTCTCTCCTTATTATTTTATCAACCAAAAGAAAGCTTCTTTTAATTTATTACCACCATCTTCTAAGATAATTCTTCCATGAGAGAAGATAATTTTATCTGCTCTCCACTTTTCAATAATATTATAACTTGTAATAGCTTTTTTCTTAAAAAGAAAAGATAAGCGTAAATCTCGAGGGGTTCGTGATTTTGGGTATTGATTATCTCCGACTCTAAATAAAAGCTTATAAAAAATGGTAGCTTATTTACTTCAATATTTTCTATTAAATCCGTTAATATTAATGTCGAACTCTCTTTATGAAAAAAGACATTCTCTTCCATTACTATACTTCCCTTAAAGGGAGTAAACAATATTTCTTCTGACCAAATAGGTTGACAGTTAGCAGTAAGTGATATGAATTTTTCCTTTTCTTTCACTTTTAGTTTATCACTCACTCCTTTTGCTAACCAGATTTCTGCTTTGGGATAGTGTTTGTACCAGTCTAAAATATAGCTATAGTGATATTTGTTAGGAGCTACAATATAAGCTATCTCACCTAGTTCCTTTATTTTATCATCTAATTCCTCGTTAAAAGCAATTGGAGAGTGTATCCACAACTTATTATTGAACAACCTAACTATCGTCATTCTTGTTGTAAAAGGGATTTTAAAAACTTTAAAATTCATTTGTATTTCTGTTCCATCTACAATCCAAATATTTTTATCAAGTTGTTTCAATTCATTAATCGGAGAATATAATTTCAATAATCCTTTCATAGATACTCCCTTCTAATAAACTAAGTTACAACCATCAGTTCAACTGGTGGTTTAATATTGACCCTAATAAGGGTCAATCAGAATGTTCTCGTCTTAAATATATATTATTGGACGTATCTATTTTTCGTCTACGCAGATGACATCTAATACTACATTTACATCAATGTACTTTTTTTGAACCTTTTTGATGTCATTTTCACCATCTTGAATAAAGACAAAATGCTTGAAAAAGTGCTTAAAATAAAGGATTTTTAAGCGTTGACTCGTTGTAGCAACACTACGCACTCCACATGTGCTGAGAGCTTGCTTCTATACTAATAGACGAAAGAGGCTTAAAGTGATTTTGGAATTATATTGTGGAACGGAAGTTCTAAAAAATCATTTAGTAAGTAATATTCCAAGTTCATCAATCAGTTTCTGCTTTACGGAACGGAAATCAATACTTTGAACTGCTTCCTCACGCAATCTAACTTTTTGTTCAGTAGTATAAAAATCTAATTCATCCTGAGTGAAAAAATCTAAACTACTATATCTACGTATAGGTATAAGTTTCCTGCTATAATAAACTAGCATTTTAATCGGATTAGCTCGAAGTACCTCAGCTAATCCAGAATCCGCAGTTGCAAAATAATGGAGATACACAACTTCTCTATCTTCCATACAGTCAAACAAAACACTTTGCTCTAATAATCTTATATGAAAAATATCCCATGCTGTGTTATGTATTTTATCTACTAGTTTCTTAGCTCTTATCTGCAACTTTTTAAATACTTCTTGAACCGAACTATCATTTTTCAAAAACAATATTAGTAGAGGCATTTCCAACTCTAAAAATACACATAATTCGTCAAAACAATAGCGTTTGAACTCAGCTATTTTAGATTCTGTAGAAAGATTTTTTGTATTTTTCAAAATAAATGCTTTCAGTATATAACAACAAACCGCCTCATAATGCTGTATTGCTTCATCATTGTTTAGATAAGTGTCTGCATCATCCCAAATTTCTCTCATCCAAATATACTTGTTTTCCTCTAAAGTCTGAGGCACATTTGATTGAAACACATCAAACTCAAGACTATCAAAATAAACGTAACTTTCAATCATTTTAGCTAACAACTCTGAATTTATCGGGGTAGTATATCTTTCCATTAATGCCGTTGAAATATTATTTGTCAGATGTGTTTGTTTTATTTCATTTAAAAATTTGATTAAATTTTCCTTATCCGGTACATTTCTTCCCCGATACAAATCGTTTATATAGGTGAATATATTTAGGTCATAGTTAACAATTCTAGCAACAGGTAACACATTGTCCCTCGTATTAGAGGTATTTTCATCAATAACCCAAATTTTTTGATAATCTCCTAGACCAATCAAGTTAAACTTTCCATAATTAATTGATCTCCCTATATTGCCAAAATTTGATTTTTCTTCATCAAATAGAAAAACTCTACACTTATTCAGGTTCCACCTATTGAAAACTTCTATTTTCTGTATAGTTGTTTCACAATTAATCATTTCTTGAATAAAAGGATACAATTTCAGCATAGCAATCTAACCTCCAGCCAATACTTAATTATCTTGTTCGTATCGGATAACTTCCACCCAATAATCATACTCATCATATATATACAGAATGACATTAAATAACTGTAGAAACATTTTCTCGGTTATTTCTCCTTCCCAGCGGCCATGACCAATCATGTGACGATTAGGTTCATCAAGTGTAAAACGTTTGGTATCTTTGAAAAAATTATATAGCCAATACATCAAACCGATATCTGTAAATGATTTATCAATAAATAATTCATCAATTTCTTCAACAGCATTATGACCAACCGGTATTCGCTTTTTTGAAGAAGTCATTTCTGAAACTCTATTGAGAGCTCCATCAATTGCTAAACTAGCCAAAGTATACGCAGCATAGAAGTTGTGATTCCGATAACTGTCAACCATTGACTTTATTAGCGGGTCTGAATAACATTGTGAATTTTGTAGTTCAACTATAGCATCTTTATCCGCTAACTTTTCTCTCAATGTTACAAACCACTCTTCCTCTATTTTAATCCAGTCCTCAGTACAAATACGGCGATAGATATTACTATCCTGGAAATAGATAACCCATCCGTCTTCAGCTAATTGCTTTACACGTAGGGTAATTTGTTCAATTTCCTCCCTCGTATAAGGTGAAGGAAGTGACTTTAGAACTTCGCTTAAATTACTAACTATCTTAGAATAATCAATTTGATAGCTATCAATCAATCTTTTAGCAGATTCAGTAATACTCTGAATCGCATGTAAATGCTCACCTGCCCAAACCTTATTGTACGAAGAAACAACTTCCGATATTGCATTAATAGCACTTTTATTTATTTGAATGGATGAACTGAGTTTTTCAAAAGGGAGAGTTAAATTAGCAAGATTTGCTAAACTAGATGTATTTAATGCATTAGAAGCCGCTATAACTGCTGATAAATTTGTCTTATTTATTACATTTTGAAAGTTACTAAGCGAATTTGTTAATGCAGAAATCATCAATGAGCTTTGTTCTAATCCTATTTTTTCAGGTAAGTTCGTCAAACCGACAACATCAATTCTAATAGAATCATTCTCCACTTTGCTTACATCATTATTATCAATCATCCCTTCCTCCCATAATATCTCTATTCTTTTAGTTTTATTTTATCACAAAAACGCAAAAAAGCTGTAACGACAATGGTTTTCCGCTGTCGTTACAGCCCCTCTTTACTCTATAAATCTCCCTCAGTTCCTGCAAGTCTTAACGTTTTTTATTAACAAAATTATAATAACTTCTAAATCAATTATTAATAAAATTGATCACCTAGGCACTGTATCCCCTTTTAATTTATTTATAATTGTACTGTTGCAATAAAAAATAGGACACCGTCGTAACGTTGCCCCGTCAAAAATTGGTCTCCAATTTTTAGTTGATAGACTCATTTTACCATTGCTGTATCACCTTGTAAACTATTTTATTTACTTAGGATTAAGAAAGTTACAATGTGATGAATAAACTTATATGTACTACTGATAAGATCATTTTCTCTAAAGAATCCCGATTTTTCTATCATTCTTTTATTTATAAGTAAATTTAGCTCTTGTAACCGATGCTTTCTAACTTTTCCAGTTACAAACTTATCATAAACATAAATAAGTGCAACAAATTCTAATACAGCCCGAGAAGATAATTTTTTTCTTCTACTGGATTTTGTAATTCCTTCTATACTTTTTACAAAGTCAATAATAACTTGAGTTGAAACTGTTGTTTTAGAATTCAAATCAGACAAGATACAATTGTTATGGGCTGCAGCATTCCTTAAACTGCGAACTAGATTCAAAACTTCCTTTGGAATATGAGAGATTCCTCGACTACCGTAATAATCTAAGTAAAAGTTGATAATTGAGCCAAAGCTCAATAGCTCCATTAAAACCCATACTGGACAATCATCATAATTCACTATTTCATGATAATCTCTTCCAAATCGACTCGTTGTTCGTATTGTAAAGTATTTCCAAAGGAGATTCTGTATGTGGGGAAGCAATTGTACTTTGGATCTTTTTAATCTCTTTGGGATACTTAGTGAAAAAATCATGGACTAAATCATACCCATCAGTAGTAGAATCATTTTCAATATCACGTATAAGCTGAACACACATACTGTGTTCAATGTCAGAACACATCTTTTGAATCAAAAATCTATAGTGCATATCAAGTACACTCATTTCAACCAAGTAAGAAAAATCAAGATTTAAGTATTTTCCTTTTTTAGGCCCCTTTTGATATTTTTGATAGTTTTTACGATATGCAGCCGTTCGAAGGTAATTATTAATATTAGACAAATAGTCAATTGCTATAGATTCACCCATATAATTAAAGGTAATTCCTCTACTAACCTTCATATCTGAAACCAATTGCGAAACAAGCTTCTTTGGTTTAGTAACTTTATTAACCATCAGTCCCTCCATGAACAACTATACTTATAAGTTAGTATAGCACAAAAAGGCTGTAGCCACAATGGTTTCTCACTGCCGTTACAGTCTTTCATCTACTCTATAAATCTACCTCAGTTCCTTCCAGGAAGCGAACGATAATTTCGCCATCAAGACCTATCCTGATATGGTCTAGCACTCGAAACATGTCAGAAGGGGGAGGTTTGTCTGCTCCTGCCTAAGCAGGTCACCCATAGTATTGGTTGACTTGCCCATCATTCTGAATGCGTTTCTTGGTCAAAAAATCAACGGTGTAGATTTTCTAAAGTAAAGCATCTCCTTTGTACTTCTCATTCTGAAGCATTTTGAGAATGGCTCCTGGACACCAATTTGCCTTTCCCGACCATCCCTTGACGCCTTCCTTGTTGACCGCTTTGCTATGAGTTCTGGACTATAGCCATCAAGGTACAAGTCATAAATGTTTCTTACCACCTGGGCTTGTTCTGGGATGATAATCAGCTTACCCTCGTCATCCTTATCATAGCCCATGAACTTGGTCGCATTAACTCGCACTTCTCCTCGTTCAAACCGTTTTCGAATACCCCAAGTCGCATTCTCCAAAATGGAGCGTGATTCATCCTGCGCTAGGGAGGACAAAATGGTAAGAAGTACTTCGCCTTTAGCATCCAAGCTATATTATTCTCCTTTTCAAAGGTATAAGTGTAATCTGTTTTATCACATTCGTTCTCCTTCTTTTTAGTCGATAACCAACTGACCTGTTAGATACTGCACGACGATATTTTCCATCATCATCTTTTCGATTTTCCGACCAGAGAAAATGCCTTGCGAATAGCAACGCTGCTAAGAACATTTTGGGATGATAAGACGGACGACCGACTTCATGGTAGTAGTTCTCAAACACTCGTTTATCAAGCGTGTTCACTACCTGTTCAATCGTAAAAACTAAGTGATTTTGTGGCAAGAAGGAACTGATTTCTAGTGGTAAAGTCGTTTGATTTGTGTTATACTTCTTTAGATTTTAGATAGTATATGATATACTGATTTTATGACATACGAATTAGATTTTAGAAAACGCGTCATTGCTTACGTTCAGGAAGGACATACCAAAAAGGAAACGAGTAAGTTATTTGGAATTAGTCCCAATACCCTCTATCTCTGGGAAAAACAACTCAGAGAGTTGAATAGCTTAGAATGTCAACCCCGTAAGCGTAAACCATTCAAAATACCGCTGGAAAAGTTGGAACAATTTGTTCATCAATATCCCGACGCTTTTTTACG
>NZ_KB904554.1 GCF_000380085.1 Streptococcus merionis DSM 19192 | reverse complement strand
TAAATGAGAGTTTGATCCTGGCTCAGGACGAACGCTGGCGGCGTGCCTAATACATGCAAGTGGAACGCTTCCTTCTTACCGAGTGTTTGCACTCACCAAGAAGGAAGAGTCGCGAACGGGTGAGTAACGCGTAGGTAACCTGCCTGGTAGCGGGGGATAACTATTGGAAACGATAGCTAATACCGCATAAGAGGGTCTAACACATGTTAGGAGCTTAAAAGAAGCAACTGCTTCACTACCAGATGGACCTGCGTTGTATTAGCTAGTTGGTAGGGTAACGGCCTACCAAGGCGACGATACATAGCCGACCTGAGAGGGTGATCGGCCACACTGGGACTGAGACACGGCCCAGACTCCTACGGGAGGCAGCAGTAGGGAATCTTCGGCAATGGGGGGAACCCTGACCGAGCAACGCCGCGTGAGTGAAGAAGGTTTTCGGATCGTAAAGCTCTGTTGTAAGAGAAGAACGGATATGAGAGTGGAAAGTTCATATCGTGACGGTAACTTACCAGAAAGGGACGGCTAACTACGTGCCAGCAGCCGCGGTAATACGTAGGTCCCGAGCGTTGTCCGGATTTATTGGGCGTAAAGCGAGCGCAGGCGGTTCCGTAAGTCTGAAGTAAAAGGCTGTGGCTTAACCATAGTATGCTTTGGAAACTGCGGAACTTGAGTGCAGAAGGGGAGAGTGGAATTCCATGTGTAGCGGTGAAATGCGTAGATATATGGAGGAACACCGGTGGCGAAAGCGGCTCTCTGGTCTGTAACTGACGCTGAGGCTCGAAAGCGTGGGTAGCGAACAGGATTAGATACCCTGGTAGTCCACGCCGTAAACGATGAGTGCTAGGTGTTGGGTCCTTTCCGGGACTCAGTGCCGGAGCTAACGCATTAAGCACTCCGCCTGGGGAGTACGACCGCAAGGTTGAAACTCAAAGGAATTGACGGGGGCCCGCACAAGCGGTGGAGCATGTGGTTTAATTCGAAGCAACGCGAAGAACCTTACCAGGTCTTGACATCCCTCTGACCGCTCTAGAGATAGAGTTTTCCTTCGGGACAGAGGTGACAGGTGGTGCATGGTTGTCGTCAGCTCGTGTCGTGAGATGTTGGGTTAAGTCCCGCAACGAGCGCAACCCTTATTGTTAGTTGCCATCATTGAGTTGGGCACTCTAGCGAGACTGCCGGTAATAAACCGGAGGAAGGTGGGGATGACGTCAAATCATCATGCCCCTTATGACCTGGGCTACACACGTGCTACAATGGTTGGTACAACGAGTCGCAAGCCGGTGACGGCAAGCTAATCTCTTAAAGCCAATCTCAGTTCGGATTGGAGGCTGCAACTCGCCTCCATGAAGTCGGAATCGCTAGTAATCGCGGATCAGCACGCCGCGGTGAATACGTTCCCGGGCCTTGTACACACCGCCCGTCACACCACGAGAGTTTGTAACACCCGAAGTCGGTGAGGTAACCGTAAGGAGCCAGCCGCCTAAGGTGGGATAGATGATTGGGGTGAAGTCGTAACAAGGTAGCCGTATCGGAAGGTGCGGCTGGATCACCTCCTTTCTAAGGAAAAGCAAGTAATGAAGACGTTAAGAAATCCGTATGAAAATAGGAAACTGACGTAGAGTCATCAGACTCTAGGAAGTTTATCTTTTTCACTAGGGTTTCAGTCTGAATACAATTGCTCGGAAACCTGTACGTTGTCTTATTTAGTTTTGAGTGGTCTTAGGGACCAGATAGAAGATGTGGGGGCTTAGCTCAGCTAAGCGAAACCGCAGGTTGAAGCTTTGTCGAAGCGATAGCGCACGACAGGGACCAGCGGTTTAGAGGACCTCCTTATCGAAAAAACTTCATAAGAATTTAGTACATAAACAGTGTACGGGGCCTTAGCTCAGCTGGGAGAGCGCCTGCTTTGCACGCAGGAGGTCAGCGGTTCGATCCCGCTAGGCTCCATTAGGATATGAATCCTACTAAACTTAATAGAAGTGAAGTTGAACACGAGACTAACTTCTTAGGAAAATAGATAATCTTCCTAGTGTGCAAGTCACACTTCGTCAGATTCCTAATTTTCTACAGAAGTTTTCGCTAAAGCGAACCGTCTCTTAGTATCCTAAACTTGCCCATTGAAAATTGAATATCTATATCAAATTCCGTCTATCGAAAGATAGATGAAATAGTAACAAGAAATAAACCGAAAACGCTGTGACTATTAATGAGTTTTCTAATGATAAAAAATTAGGTTAAATAAGGTTAAGTTAATAAGGGCGCACGGTGGATGCCTTGGCACTAGAAGCCGAAGAAGGACGTGACTAACGACGAAATGCTTTGGGGAGTTGTACGTAAGCGTAGATCCAGAGATGTCCGAATGGGGGAACCCGGCAACTAATGGTTGTCATCCATATCTGTTAAGGATATGCGAAGGAAGACGCAGTGAACTGAAACATCTAAGTAGCTGCAGGAAGAGAAAGCAAACGCGATTGCCTGAGTAGCGGCGAGCGAAACGGCAGGAGGGCAAACCGATGAGTTCACTCATCGGGGTTGTAGGACTGCGATGTGAGACTAAAGGAGATAGAAGAACTACCTGGGAAGGTAGGCCAGAGAGAGTAAGAGCCTCGTATTTAAAATTTCCAATAGCTCTAGCAGTATCCTGAGTACGGCGAGACACGCGAAATCTCGTCGGAATCTGGGAGGACCATCTCCCAACCCTAAATACTCTCTAGTGACCGATAGTGAACCAGTACCGTGAGGGAAAGGTGAAAAGCACCCCGGAAGGGGAGTGAAATAGAACCTGAAACCGTGTGCCTACAAGAAGTTCGAGCCCGTTAATGGGTGAGAGCGTGCCTTTTGTAGAATGAACCGGCGAGTTACGTTATGATGCGAGGTTAAGTTGAAGAGACGGAGCCGTAGGGAAACCGAGTCTTAATAGGGCGATTTAGTATCATGATGTAGACCCGAAACCATGTGACCTACCCATGAGCAGGTTGAAGGTGCGGTAAAGCGCACTGGAGGACCGAACCAGGGCACGTTGAAAAGTGCTTGGATGACTTGTGGGTAGCGGAGAAATTCCAAACGAACTTGGAGATAGCTGGTTCTCTCCGAAATAGCTTTAGGGCTAGCGTCGATGTTAAGATCTCTTGGAGGTAGAGCACTGTTTGGGTGAGGGGTCCATCTCGGATTACCAATCTCAGATAAACTCCGAATGCCAACGAGATATCATCGGCAGTCAGACTGCGAGTGCTAAGATCCGTAGTCGAAAGGGAAACAGCCCAGACCACCAGCTAAGGTCCCCAAATAATTGTTAAGTGGAAAAGGATGTGGGGTTGCACAGACAACTAGGATGTTAGCTTAGAAGCAGCTATTCATTCAAAGAGTGCGTAATAGCTCACTAGTCGAGTGACCCTGCGCCGAAAATGTACCGGGGCTAAACAATTTACCGAAGCTGTGGATTACCTAAAAGGTAATGGTAGGAGAGCGTTCTATGTGTGGAGAAGGTATACCGTGAGGAGTGCTGGAACGCATAGAAGTGAGAATGCCGGTATGAGTAGCGCAAGATGGGTGAGAATCCCATCCACCGTAAGACTAAGGTTTCCAGGGGAAGGCTCGTCCGCCCTGGGTTAGTCGGGACCTAAGGAGAGACCGAAAGGTGTATCCGATGGCCAACAGGTTGATATTCCTGTACTAGTGTATAGAGTGAAGGAGGGACGCAGAAGGCTAACTCAACCAGACGAATGGAAGTGTCTGGCCAAGCAGTGAGGCGTGGACTGAGTCAAATGCTTAGTCCTTTAACGTTGAGCTGTGACGGGGAGCGAAGTTTAGTAGCGAAGTGAGTGATGTCACGCTGCCAAGAAAAGCTTCTAGCGTTAATTTATACACTACCCGTACCGCAAACCGACACAGGTAGTCGAGGCGAGTAGCCTCAGGTGATCGAGAGAACTCTCGTTAAGGAACTCGGCAAAATGGCCCCGTAACTTCGGGAGAAGGGGCGCTCAGCTAGACTGAGCCGCAGTGAAAAGGCCCAAGCAACTGTTTATCAAAAACACAGCTCTCTGCTAAATCGTAAGATGATGTATAGGGGGTGACGCCTGCCCGGTGCTGGAAGGTTAAGAGGAGTGCTTAGACGTAAGTCGAAGGTATGAATTGAAGCCCCAGTAAACGGCGGCCGTAACTATAACGGTCCTAAGGTAGCGAAATTCCTTGTCGGGTAAGTTCCGACCCGCACGAAAGGCGTAATGATTTGGGCACTGTCTCAACGAGAGACTCGGTGAAATTTTAGTACCTGTGAAGATGCAGGTTACCCGCGACAGGACGGAAAGACCCCATGGAGCTTTACTGCAGTTTGATATTGAGTATCTGTACCACATGTACAGGATAGGTAGGAGCCTATGAGATCGGGACGCCAGTTTCGAAGGAGGCGATGTTGGGATACTACCCTTGTGTTATGGCTACTCTAACCCGCTAGGTTAATCATCTAGGGAGACAGTGTCTGACGGGCAGTTTGACTGGGGCGGTCGCCTCCTAAAGTGTAACGGAGGCGCCCAAAGGTTCCCTCAGATTGGTTGGAAATCAATCGCAGAGTGTAAAGGTATAAGGGAGCTTGACTGCGAGAGCTACAACTCGAGCAGGGACGAAAGTCGGGCTTAGTGATCCGGTGGTACCGCATGGAAGGGCCATCGCTCAACGGATAAAAGCTACCCTGGGGATAACAGGCTTATCTCCCCCAAGAGTTCACATCGACGGGGAGGTTTGGCACCTCGATGTCGGCTCGTCGCATCCTGGGGCTGTAGTCGGTCCCAAGGGTTGGGCTGTTCGCCCATTAAAGCGGCACGCGAGCTGGGTTCAGAACGTCGTGAGACAGTTCGGTCCCTATCCGTCGCGGGCGAAGGAAATTTGAGAGGATCTGCTCCTAGTACGAGAGGACCAGAGTGGACTTACCGCTGGTGTACCAGTTGTCTTGCCAAAGGCATCGCTGGGTAGCTATGTAGGGACGGGATAAACGCTGAAAGCATCTAAGTGTGAAACCCACCTCAAGATGAGATTTCCCATAACGATATGTTAGTAAGGGCCCTTAGAGAAGATGAGGTAGATAGGTTGGAAGTGGAAGTGTGGCGACACATGAAGCGGACCAATACTAATCGCCCGAGGACTTATCCTAAGAGATATCATGAATATATTGACAAGTTTTCAGTTTCTTGATAGAATATAGATATTCAATTTTGAGTTGGCAACAATTCAGATAAGTTAAGTAACGATAGCCTAGGGGATACACCTGTTTCCATGCCGAACACAGCAGTTAAGTCCTAGCACGCCTGAAGTAGTTGGGGGGTTCCCCCTGTGAGATAAGGGAGTTGCTTAGC
>NZ_KB904553.1 GCF_000380085.1 Streptococcus merionis DSM 19192 | reverse complement strand
TATGAAACAAATATCACAGGTGACGCTGACAATGGATTTGTGATTACCAACACTCATCAAGCTTCCATCACTACCACGGAAGCCCCAACGACAGAGACCACTACAACCACGGTTCCAACGACGACCGAGTCACCGTCCACGACTACAACGACGGAACAACCAACTACGGAAACTTCGACAACCACAGTTCCGACAACGACGACCGAGTCACCGTCCACTACCACCACGACGGAGGCCCCAACAACAGAAA
The DNA here is from genome assembly GCF_000380085.1 of Streptococcus merionis DSM 19192. Classification (GTDB taxonomy): domain Bacteria; phylum Bacillota; class Bacilli; order Lactobacillales; family Streptococcaceae; genus Streptococcus; species Streptococcus merionis. The sequence continues at coordinate 5,116 of NZ_KB904553.1, read as the reverse complement.
CCACTACAACCACAGTTCCAACGACAACTGAGTCACCGTCCACTACCACGACGACGGAGCAACCAACGACGGAAACTACAACAACCTCAGATCCAACAACGACTGAGTCGCCGTCTACCACCACGATGGAACAACCAACGACGGAAACGACAACCAAACCTAAGAAACCTGTCAAAACGACCACGATGACCGAATCAACCACAGTGTCATCCGTTCCAAATAACAAGGGAGGCAAACCTAAGAAACCAGGCCGTGCCTTGCCAAGTACTGGTGAAACTGTTGGTATAGCATCATTGGTTGGTGTTGTACTTCTAGGATTAGTAGGATTTGTCAGCTATCGTCGTAAGAAAAACTAGACGATAAATAATTTACGAACTGATTGGCATTAAGAGAGGATTGAAATTCATTTTCATCCTCTTTTTATGTGGTTTTAAACATAGGTTATCATATGAGGCGGTTACTAAGGAGTGTGTCCTTCTCCCAAAAATTCTAATGTAAGGTATTCGATTGAATCAAGAGCAACATACCTTTGTTTCAGCAAAGCATGCTAGATAACCCTCTAATTTTGAGGCAACTTTGTCTTAGTCTTGTCTCAATCAACTATCATATAGTGCTTCAACTTGACGCTTAATATCTCTGTTTGATCCGTTTTGATAAGTTTAGCATTTTGTTGTATAATAGGTATAATATTTAGGGTTCTCCCTCTTTAAATGATTATTATAAAGGCTTTATAGTTGGATAAGGAGAGAAAATGAATAGAATATTAGTTGTTGAAGATGATGAGGCGATCAATCAGGTTATTTGTGAATTTTTAAAAGAAAGTCATTATCGGGTTGATGCAGCTTTTGATGGTAAAGTCGCTCTGGAGAAGTTCTACAGTAATACCTATGACCTAATTTTACTAGATATTATGCTTCCCTCAATCAGTGGCTTGGATATATTGAAGGAAATCAGGACAGTTTCCCAAGTTCCTGTCATTGTCTTGACCGCTTTGGATGATGAATATACTCAATTGGTTTCCTTTAATCACCTGATCAGTGACTATGTGACGAAGCCCTTTTCACCTCTTATTTTATTAAAAAGAATTGAAAATGTTTTTAGACAAATACAGGGAGATGATGAGGTTACTATTGGAGAGCTTCAGGTGACATTTGCAGACCGCTCTGTCAAATGGCAGGGCCAACCTGTTCAGTTGACTAAAAAAGAGTATGCGATTTTAGAATTTTTAGCCAAGAACAAGAATAAATTGGTGATGCGAGAACAATTGATTATTCAGGTCTGGGGATATGCTGATTTAGATGATCGTGTCTTAAATAATCACATCAAAAACTTACGAAAAAAACTAGATGGTATCCCTCTAAAGACGGTCACAGGTATGGGATTTATATTGGGAGAAGAAGCGTGAAATTATCTCGAAAGCACTTTTTGATTATTAATTCGCTGATCTTCATTATCGTAACGCTCATATTGTGTGCTCTTTATGTTGTCATGCCTCAATACTATAAAGAAAAGAAAACAGAAGAAGCTCAAAATGAATTTGCTAAAGTTGTACAACTGATTGATAGGAAAGAGTTAACTCAAGCTAAAAGGATATTAGCGTCAAAAGAAGGCACTTATAAGAATACTAGTATATGGTACTTGCTGTTTGATTCTAAAGACAAAATTGTTTATCCCAAGTCAAGTTTAGAAATTGAAGAAAGTCTTTCAGAAGAAGATTCGCAGCGGGATCTATTGATTGCTTCAGAACTATTTGAAGATGATCGTGAAAGCGATGAGGTTAGCAGTAAGCGATTTACTAAAAATGTTCGTTTAGAAGATGAAGATTTTACCCTAGTTGGCGATTTTTCTTTGCAACCTGTCTCAGAAGCTCGAAAAGTGTTGCTGGATTTATACCCTCCCTTGCTCTTGTTTTCTCTGGTTATTGGAACGATAGCTTCTTATCTCTATAGTCATGTGTCGAATAGGCGTTTGCTAGCCATTTCAGCAACAACACGGAAAATGGCCAAATTAGAGCCTAACTTGAGTTGTAACGATTCTGGAAATGATGAAATCTCAGAATTAGCACAAGACATCAATAGCCTTTACCAAAATCTCTTTACAGTGATTGCGTCATTAAGGAAAGAAAATGAAAAAGTAGCAAAAAACGAACGCGAAAAATCAGAATTTCTAAGAATAACGTCGCATGAGCTGAAGACACCGATTGCTGGTGTTATAGGCATGCTTGACGGTATGATCTATAAAGTCGGAGATTTTAAGGATCGGGATAAATATCTAAAGAAATGTAGGGAAATCTTGGAAGAGCAGTCACTTATTGTACAATCTCTTTTGGAATTCTCCAAAGTTGATTTTATATCAGAGCAATCAGAAGAGACTTTTAACCTTAAAACTGTTTTAGAAGAGGAGTTAGAGGCCTATGCGATATTGGCTGAGGTTCGTCAGTTTCACTTAAAGGTGCAGCTTGATGATTGTGACGTTGTTGGAAATAAGCTGTATTTACTGAAAGCTATTAAAAATTTGCTGGACAATGCCTTGCATTATACGAAAGAGCATGGAACCATTGACATTAGACTATGCTCTGAGGAGTTGGTTATCAAAAATCAAGCTGAACATTGTTTGACGGCTGAACAGCTAGAAAAAATCTTCCAACCCTTGTACCGTCCTGACTTTAGTCGCAATAGGAAGGCTGGTGGAAGTGGCTTAGGCCTCTTTATAGCACAACAAATTTTAGAGAAACACCACTTTGCCTATACGTTTGAAAATGTCGAGGATGATTGGATGGAATTTCGGATTCGTTTTGAGAAGGTGTAATGGACGATCATCTACACATCATTGTTGGGATACAACTCGTTAAAGAGTCTGTTTTGTCAAGATGTGTAGGCTGCGGTGTTGCTTACATAGCCTATCCTTATGCAACAGACTTTGCGCAAGGCTAATAAATTCCGTAGTCAAATCATGAAAAATAGTATGGTTAATGATAAACTAGAGAGGTAATGCCCAAATCCTATTGGTAGAGCTAGAGCTTAGGCTGTGAGTGCTTGTATCAATAGTATTTCTGAAATACTAAAGGAGTTCTTATGTTAACTTATGATTTAATCGTGATTGGTTTTGGTAAGGCCGGAAAGACTCTGGCTGCCAAACAAGCTGCGACGGGTAAAAAGGTTGCCTTGATTGAACAAAGCCAAACCATGTACGGAGGAACCTGCATTAATATTGCTTGTATTCCGACTAAGACCATGTTGGTCGCGGCAGAAAAAGGCCTCACTTTCGATCAAGTGATGGCTGAAAAAGAGGCGGTTGTCACGCGCTTGAATGCTAAAAATTACGCAACGGTATCGGCAGGAGTTGATATTATTGACGCCAAGGCACGTTTTGTTTCGGACAAGATCATTGAAGCCAAATCTGGTGATGACGTTCAGGAATTGACCGCAGAGACGATTGTGATCAACACAGGTGCGGTTTCTGTAGTGCCTCCTATCGAGGGATTGACAACGACAGATGGCGTCGTTGATTCCACAGGCATTCAACGACTATCTGAAAAACCAGCACGTCTTGGCATCATTGGCGCTGGAAATATTGGTCTTGAATTTGCAACTCTCTACAACCGTCTGGGTAGCCAAGTAACCGTTTTTGATGGCGCAGAGAAGATTCTTGGCCGCTTCGAGCCTGAGATTGCACAAATGGCCAAAAATTATATGGAAGAAGATGGCATCACTTTCCAGCTTTCGACAACGATTGCTCGCGTTTCTAATCAAGGCTCTGAAGTCCTCATATCAACAGATCAGGGCGATTTTGCCTTTGATAAGGTGCTTTATGCTACAGGACGTAAGCCAAATGTGGCTGACCTGAATCTGGAAGCAACAGGTATTGAGCTGACCGAGAGGGGCGCAATTGTTGTGGATGACTATTGTCAAACGACAGTTGCTGGTGTCTTTGCAGTAGGCGATGTCAATGGTGGTCCACAATTCACCTATATCTCTCTTGATGATTTCCGTATTGTTAATGGTTTTCTAAACGGTCAGACATCTTACAGTCTTAAAGACCGTAAAGCTGTTCCAACAAGTACCTTTATTAATCCGCCGCTGGCTCAAGTGGGCTTGACAGAGGCTCAAGCTGAAGAGCGAGGACTAGCTTACTTGACCAAGACGCTTCCAGTTGCAGCCATGCCTCGCGGCCATGTCAATGCTGATTTGCGTGGAGCTTATAAGGTCGTTGTCGATAAGGAGAGCAAGCACATTCTTGGTGCGACCTTCTTTGGAGCTGAAGCCCATGAGCTGATCAATCTGGTTAAAATGGCTATGGATAATGAGATTCCAGCGACCTATTTCCAAAATCAAATCTTCACCCACCCAACTATGGTAGAAAACTTTAACGACTTGTTCGCTGTTTAGGATTTAAAAGTGGCAGAAAATGAGGTTGAAGATTGAATTTCGAGTTCAAAAAAGGAATCTGTAAATCTTTCAAAATAGTAGAGGTGTTAAACATTTCTTTATCAGTTATACATAAAAAACCGAGTTGGATATGCCAACTCGGTTAGTTGTTGTTTATCCAATAACGATACATGACCTCACCATCGCTTTCGTCTACCCGACTGTCTTCGTAGACTCCTCCATTGGCCAGAATGGTCTTTTGGGATGCTAGATTCCACGATGCTGCCGTGACGAGAACGCGTGAGAGACTCAACTTTTTAGCTTCTATCAAAGCGAGATGCAGCTGCTCAGTGGCGTATCCTTTTCTACGATCATCGGGATGAATAGAGTAGCCGATGTGTCCGGCGATATTGATCAGAAAATCTTGGTTGATATACTTCTTTAGATTTTAGATAGTATATGATATACTGCTTTTATGACATACGAATTAGATTTTAGAAAACGCGTCATTGCTTACGTTCAGGAAGGACATACCAAAAAGGAAACGAGTAAGTTATTTGGAATTAGTCCCAATACCCTCTATCTCTGGGAAAAACAACTCAGAGAGTTGAATAGCTTAGAATGTCANCCCCGTAAGCGTAAACCATTCAAAATACCGCTGGAAAAGTTGGAACAATTTGTTCANCAATATCCCGACGCTTTTTTACGTGAAATAGCCGAACATTTTGATTGTAGTATTCCCTCTGTGT
>NZ_KB904552.1 GCF_000380085.1 Streptococcus merionis DSM 19192 | reverse complement strand
AAGAAAACGTCTCAACGGCCAACCCTACTTTTAAAAAAGTCTTCAGAACCTTTCTGAAATACAAAGCTTACATTACCAATGCTTTAAATCTTCCTTATTCTAACGCCAAGCTGGAGGCCACCAACAAGCTCATCAAGGATATCAAACGACAAGCTTTTGGCTTCCGAAATTTCAAGAACTTCAAAACGAAAATTCTCATCGCTTTGAACATCACAAAAGAGAGAACCATTCTGATTCTCTCTCGTGCTTAATGATAAGTCACCCACTACAGTTGACAAGGAGCCTAAAAAACTCATCTCCCTCCAGATAATGCTGCGGGAAATGAGTTTTTGTTATATCGGTAATCGAAGTTCAAAGATTGTTCCTTTCGGAACACGGTCGTGCACCAAAATTTGACCTTTTAATTGATCAACAATTTGTTTTGCTAGGGATAATCCCAAGCCAAAGCCCCCATTTTGGCGTGTTCTAGCCTTATCCACCCGATAAAAACGATCAAATATCTTTTTCTTGTTTTCATCGGAAATCCCCAAGCCATTGTCTTCAATGCTAACCACTAATTGTCTTTCTCTAATTTTTGACGTTATTTTTATTTCACCATCTTCACCAGTATACTTAACAGCATTATCAAATATGATTGTCATCACCTGCTTCAGTAGAGCGCTATCTGTTTGAATAGTTTTCCTGACTAAATTTTGAGATTTAAATTGCTTCTGATTTTCGTCTGCAATGAGCGAAAAATTATTAAAAGCAGTATCAAAAAATTCAGGTTCAACAACTTGGAGCACAACTTTTAACTCCCCATCTCTTCTAGCAAGATTAAGAAGATTTGATGTCAACAATCGCATATTTCTCACTTCATCCAAACTAGAAGCAATCGATTCGATCTCGTCCAAAATAGTTGTATCTGGCTTTCTGAACAAGGATTCTAATCGATTTTGGAGAACGGCTAAAGGTGTTCGCAGTTCGTGACTAGCATTTTCTACAAAGGCTTTTTGCTTTTCGAGCATTTCCTTAATCGGTTTTATTGTAATGATAGTTAACCAATAGGAAGCAAAAATGGATAAGAGCCAAAAAGAAAGCATAATAAGAACGATAATTTTATTGTTGCTGGAATTTAAGGCCTTGAGCTGGGTAATGTTGGTTAAAGCGACTGCATATTCAACAGACTCGCTTATCTCGTCCGGAACTCGAACAACAACAAATCTAAATACCTCAGTATCACCACTGGCATTGACAATTTCAGTTTCTAACAGCTTTCCTAAATTATTAAAATCGAAATCAATCTGGTCTAGCTGCAAAAAAGGATCTGCCTCAAAAATAAGCTTTTTATTTTTATCAAAGACAAGCGCACTTGTATTCGCATTGTAACCAAATTTTGCAATAGGCTTATGATCACCATTATTAATCAATGCGTCGCTACTGTCAGCTACTCGCTCTGTAAAAACTTCATAGGTTAAATCATCCCCGAAAACGGCTCTTGAACTGGCGGTAGTAATAATTTTTTCTGGTGAACTCGCTAGTTGATTTAGCCTACTATCCACCTCACTATATGCGCTGACATTGATAATATTTAAAATAATCAGAGTCATTAGCAAAAAGATAGCTGTAAAAACGCTGACGTATCGGGTAAAATATCTGAAATTTTCTAAGATAGAAATCCTTTTCTTATTCTGCATTTTTTAAAATATATCCCACGCTTCTGAGTGTTGACAAGTTTTTAACAAATTGAGTACCTTTTAACTTTTTACGAATTTTAGAAACGTAAACCTCTACAACAGAGACTGTTGTGTCACTGTCAAAGCCCCAAATGCGGTCAAAAATCTGATTTTTCGGTAAAATAACGTTTTGATTCTGTAGAAAATAAACAAGCAAATCAAATTCCTTACCCAAAAATTCGACTTCGTGATCAGCTACTCTAACTTCATTTGTCGCAAGATTTACTGTGACATCACCATAAACTAGACTATTTTCAGAAAACTTTCCTGAGCGTTTTAAGAGTGCCTGAATACGCATTTTTAACTCTTCTAGATAAAATGGCTTGGTCAAGTAATCATCGGCACCAAGTTCAAAACCATGACCTTTATCATCAAGGGATTCTTTAGCTGTCATGATGAGAACTGGCGTTGTGATCCCTTTTTGACGCAGTTCGCGAAGAACGGTAAAGCCGTCTTTTTCAGGTAACATTAAATCTAGCAAAATGAGATCATAAACTCCCGATTCTGCCTCATAAATGCCTTCTTCGCCATCAAACACTTGCATGACATCTGCAAAATCATCTAGAAAGTCAAACACTGAATTGGATAAACTTAAATCATCTTCCACTAATAATATTTTAATCATCATTCAAACCTCACCTTTTTCTTATATTATACCATGCCTTCCATCAAACCACTAGAATTGACAGGTTACAATTAGATGACGTTATGATATTCTCTTTTTCATTATACACCGTCACCTTAAATAAGGCTAAATTCGCACAGGATTTCTGAAAAGTGGTATACTGGTTAAAAGAAACTTTTAGAACCTGTATTTTCAACTCAGCACTCTTTTTTCAAAATAGGGGAGTGGGAAAGAACTCGAGCAACCAAAAATTCGTTTTCCCCACCCTCGCACCGCATAGTTGATTAGGCCGGATTCGGAGTGTAAAACACGAACAAATCTACCAATCCGCAGTGGTTCATTGGCGCTAAAGCACCTAATGATCTTTGCAGTGGTAAGACTAAGTTGGCATAGCCAACAAGTCTTACTCCCAACCACTGCGCTGAAATGTTTACGCAAACTATGAAAGGTAAGGTTGGACTTTTTGCTCAGCCTCCTGATGATTAGAAAATAAATTTCGGAATAAAAGTCCCTCACTTGTGAATACAGGTTCTTAGTCTGGAGATACTCTCGTGGACCATTTAAAGAAACTATTTCCATCGGCAACATTATCCAACCTCAAAACAGATAACAAAGGCTATGTCAATATTCCTCGTACAGATGGCACTTGGCTTGTCATTGAAGAAAAGGATCTGACAGATCGTGAAAAGCTGCTTGTCGAATGTTTGGATCTGCTCGAAAATCAAGTAGAGCCAGATAGTCCTTGGTATCGCTTTCTAGTGAAAAATCAAGGAAGCGCTCCCAATCCTCTCAAGTTGATCCAATTTCTCCATGTCAAAGTCATCCGTCACTCTGAACAAAATGACTTGGAAGCTGAATGGCTAGATATTTTTTCACAGCTGTTACCAAATTTAAGGTCACATATCAAACTTAGCCAGAGAGATTTTCTATTCATCTTAGATCAAGAGTTGCATTTTGATAGTGAGGCTATCTTAATGGAAATTCTGGCTATTTTGGAATTTGACTTCGGTATGAAAATAACTGCTCTAATCGGACAAATTTGGCCGCTATCTCTGGTTAATAGCTGGGCAAAGGCCTATCAGCTAGAAAATGAGCTCTTTCAACATCTACTTGAACAGCCAGGATTTGTCGGCTTAAATCGCTTTTCACTAGCTCTATTATCTACAAGTTTAGATATTACAGCGGATCTCTTTCAAATGCTTGTAGCTTTGATTGCGGAGCACGATGAAATTGAAGAAACAATTCGAACCATGTGGCAGGAACAGGCTGTCATCACCAAGACCGCACAAAATCTCTTCATTCACCGAAACACCCTGCAACATCGCTTAGACCGCTTCCAAGAACAAACAGGACTTTCCCTCAAACGTATGGACGATCTAACCATTTGCTATCTGGCTCTTCTACGGCAAACTCGCTAACATCTTGTGCACCCTGCACAAGATGTTTTTTTCTTTTTGAGCATACTGACCTTTAATATTAAAACGTTTTCACATATAATAAGCTTATATCATCAAATAAACAAACTATCGGAGCTAAAGACTCTGAGACGACATACAAGGAGGCAACCAGACTATGGTTCAATTGAAATTAAACAATATCTACAAGCGTTACGATCGTAGTGATCATTATTCCGTTGAGAATTTTAATCTTGATATTAAAGACAAGGAATTTATCGTCTTTGTTGGCCCTTCGGGTTGTGGTAAATCAACAACACTTCGTATGATTGCAGGTCTCGAAGATATTACTGAGGGTGAATTCTTCATTGATGACAAGCTCATGAACGATGTAGCACCTAAAGATCGTGATATTGCCATGGTTTTCCAAAACTATGCCCTCTATCCTCACATGACTGTTTACGATAATATGGCTTTTGGTCTTAAACTTCGGAAATACTCTAAAGAAGATATTGACAATCGCGTTAAAGAAGCAGCTGGAATTCTTGGACTGACGGAATTTTTGGATCGTAAGCCAGCTGACCTTTCAGGTGGACAACGTCAACGTGTAGCCATGGGGCGTGCCATTGTCCGCGATGCTAAGGTCTTCCTTATGGATGAGCCTCTCTCTAACTTAGATGCCAAATTGCGTGTCTCCATGCGTGCAGAAATCTCTAAAATCCACCGTCGTATCGGTGCAACAACCATTTACGTTACCCACGACCAAACCGAAGCCATGACCTTAGCTGACCGTATCGTTATCATGAGTTCTACTAAAAACCCATCTGGTAATGGTACTATTGGACGCGTTGAGCAAATTGGTTCGCCACAGGAGTTGTACAATGAACCTGCTAACAAATTTGTTGCCAGCTTTATCGGCTCACCTGCTATGAACTTCTTCAATGTGTCATTGAAAGATGGCTACTTGACAAATGGTAGTGGCCTCCAAATCAAATTGCCAGAGGGCCGTCGTAAACTTCTTGAACAACAAGGTTACAATGGTAAAGACCTCATTTTGGGAATCCGTCCTGAGGACATTGCTGCTTCAGAATTGGAACTAACAACTTATGCAGATTCAACGGTTCAAGCCGAAGTTGTTGTATCAGAACTTCTCGGCGCTGAAACTATGCTATACAGTAAAATTGATGATACTGAGTTCATCTCTCGCGTTGATGCTCGTGATTATCATGAACCAGGCTCTGTTGTTAAACTAGCTTTCAATATGAGTAAAGCGCACTTCTTTGATAGCCAAACTGAAAAAGCTATTCGTTAAACCAATTTCACCAACGATATTTTTAATAAGGCCTCGCATTTGCGGGGCTTTCACTTCTTTAGACAGTTCAATAATGTCCCTATTATACTTCTTTAGATTTTAGATAGTATATGATATACTGATTTTATGACATACGAATTAGATTTTAGAAAACGCGTCATTGCTTACGTTCAGGAAGGACATACCAAAAAGGAAACGAGTAAGTTATTTGGAATTAGTCCCAATACCCTCTATCTCTGGGAAAAACAACTCAGAGAGTTGAATAGCTTAGAATGTCAGCCCCGTAAGCGTAAACCATTCAAAATACCGCTGGAAAAGTTGGAACAATTTGTTCAACAATATCCCGACGCTTTTTTACGTG
>NZ_KB904551.1 GCF_000380085.1 Streptococcus merionis DSM 19192 | reverse complement strand
ACACTTCAAGAAGTGGATTACAACTATAACATTGTAACGAAACTTCCAAGTGACATCACTAGCTACAAGTCTTATGTGATTACAGATACGCTTGATAAAGACTTGGCTATCCAAGGCACACCAATAATTGCCGGTGATGCGGCTAAGTTCTTCGATGTTAAGGTTGATGGTCAAACAGTGACCGCAACTATGAAAGACTTCAAGGACGCTAAAGACTTGGCAGGTAAAGACGTTGAGTTGATTATTACGTCTCAAATCAAGGCAGGGGTGACCCGCGAGAAGATTCCGAACACAGCTAAAATCGACTTCACGAACAAGTCAGATCAAAGCGATTCTAAGGAAACAGAACCTGTAACGGTAACACCACGAAAACCAGGTATCAAGTTAGAGAAGTCTGTTAACGACAAGGTCTATAGTATTGGCGAAACCATGACTTATACCTTGAAGGCTACAAACACAGGTAACACAACGCTTTATTATGTGAAGATCACAGACCCATTGGAAGGCTTGAGTGAACTTAGCTACCCAGAGGGCATTGATCCAAAAGACATCACTTTGAAACCAGGAGAGTCAGTGACAGCAACTGCTACATTGACAGTGACCGAAGAGTTAGCTAAGAAATTGGCTGACGATAAAGGTAAGATCGCTAATACGGCGAAAACAATTGGTATTCCAGAATTGCCTCAGGATCCAGACGATCCAGATAAGCCTGTGAAACCAGAAACAGATGATCCAAATGATCCGAATAACCCACCGGTTGAAGACGAGGATGATGAGGACATCACGCCAGAACCTCCAACTCCAACTGAGCCAACCATTGACAAGAAGATTAATCGTACGCTTGAGCATCTGGATGTCCTTCGTGGTCAGAACTACATGTATAATATCAATGTAGAGCTTCCAAATGACATCAGTACCTACAAAGAATTTGTAGTGACAGATACTCTTGAAGATGTTCTTCAAATTAACGGAACTCCAGCAGTTTATGTGGACGGTAATCATTTGGGTGAAGCTCTCAGCTTGGTAACAAATGGTAATACGGTTACTGTGACTGTTAATGACTTTGCTGCTTTAGCAGGTCGCAAGCAATTGCAATTGTATATTCCATCGGTTATCAAACCTGATGCAGATGTGACTAAGTATACTGACAGTAAGGTTCCTAACACAGCAAAACTTGACTTTGTCAACAGTAGCGATGTTCGTGGTGAAAAAGAGACGAAACCAGTTACTGTAACGCCAAATGAGCCTACGCCACCGACTCCTCCAGCACCGCGTGATCCAGAGGATCCAGTTAAGACGGTCAGCCGAGTAGATGGTAAAGATCAGCTGATAGATAAGGCTTTGATTTTGTCACAGGTATCAGAAGCTTTCCGCTTTGATATCTTGACTAAGGTTCTTGATCAAGAATACACTAGTCTAACCATTACAGATGAGTTGGATGATCGTTTGAAAGTCGATTATGTGACCATAAAGGTTGAGGGCGATGCTCTTGATACAGTTGCAAAAGAGCTGGCTGAAGCGCAAGCGAAACTTGCTGAAGCAACTGCCAAGCTTGAAGCGCTTAAGGCTGAAGAACCATCACAATTACCAGTTCAACTTGAAGCTGCTAAAGCAGCAGTAACAGAATTGACTGCAAAAGTTGGAGCTCTAAAGGCTGAATTGGCAGCTCTTCAAGATGCTTCACAAGCAGAAGTGGTTTCAGCAAAAGAAGCAGAAATTGTGACGGCCGAAGCTGAACTTGTCGCTGCAAACGAAAAAGTTACAATGCTTGAGGCTGAGCTTTCAGCAAGTGTTACCCCTGAAGAAAAAGCCCTTGCCATTACAAATGCAACTCAGAATGTTGAAGCTGCTCAAAAAGTCGTAACAGAATTGACAGCTAAGCAAGAAGAGCTTAACAAGGCTCTCGCGGCCTTTGCAACTGTTGATGAAAAAGGTGAAGTAACGAAGGAAGCCCTTGCTCAGCTTATCGCTGACAACAAGATCAAGTTGACTGTTGAAGGACAGCTTGTGACATTGGAAATTACGGATAAGGCTATTCTTGAGTCCTTGCGTGGACGTTCATTCCGAATGATCATTTATGCAAGTATCAAGAACCCAGCTAAGTTGACAAATGAATCCTTTGAAAAAGGTATTGACAACCAAGCGACAGTAAGCTTCGATAACAAGTCGAAGGTGACAAACACTGTCAAAGTGGTTCCACCTCGTCCAATTGATCCACCGGTTATTCCTGATCCAGAGCCACCAACGCCACCAGTAACACCTGATAAACCAACACCTCCAGCGCCGAATACGCCGCCATCAGTACCGACAACTCCAACTCCAAAACCAAACAAACCTGGGAAAGATTTGCCGAATACTGGTGAACAAGCATCAACATTCTTTGTTTTTGTGGGTATAGGATTATTAGTTGCATTGGGACTTGGTTATCTAGGTCTTCGGAAACGTTCTAAATAGACAGTAGAAGAGCTTTGCTCTTCTCTGTTTGTATATTATATATGAAAAGGAATTGAAAAATTCATGAAAAATAAAAAGAAGTTATTTCTCGGAATGTTTGTGTTAGCTAATGTTACATTAGCAGCACCGATTTATAGTTTGAATTCTCACCTTTTGACTTCTGTTTTTGCTGAGGAACCAGAACCAGATGAAGAATTACCTAGTGCTGAAGAGCAGGCTGCACTTCTAAATTACCAAAAGATGCTAGAGCAGCTTGATGGTGATATTGCTAGTGGAGATGAGGAGTTAATTGGCTATAGTATTGAAGATGCTACTGAGGCGCAACGTGTTGCGACTAATGCTTCAAAATCACCTGGAGCTAAAAAACGCTTGAAAGAAATGAATGCTCGTTTTGAAGTTTTAAAAGCAAAAGCAAAAGGTGAAACCCCAGCACCGACAACAACTGAGGCTCCAACGACAGTCGCCCCAACAACCGTCGCCCCAACGACTGCAGCACCGACAACTGAGGCCCCAACGACTGCAGCACCGACAACCGTCGCCCCAACGACTGCAGCACCGACAACCGTCGCTCCAACAACTGAGGCTCCAACAACTGTAGCACCGACAACCGTCGCTCCAACAACTGAGGCCCCAACGACTGAGGCTCCGACAACTGCAGCCCCAACGACCGCGGCTCCAACGACAGCAGCCCCGACAACTGAGGCTCCAACAACTGTCGCTCCNACAACTGAGGCNCCGACAACTGCNGCCCCAACGACCGCGGCTCCAACGACAGCAGCCCCGACAACTGAGGCTCCAACAACTGTCGCTCCGACAACTGAGGCCCCGACAACTGTCGCTCCAACGACAGCAGCTCCAACAAGTGCTTCAACGACAGCTAAGACAACCAAAACTTACAAATCAGGTAAAGCTACAACTACAATTACTAAGTCTACAACAGTTCCATCTGCTCCAAACGACAAGGGAGCTAAACCTAAGACATCAAGCCGTACCTTGCCAAGTACCGGTGAAACTGTTGGTATAGCATCATTAGTGGGTACTGCATTGCTTGGATTAGTAGGATTTGTTAGCTACCGTCGCAAGAAAAACTAGGCGATAGTCAACAAAGAACTGATTAGCATCAAGAGAGGATTGAAATTCATTTCATCCTCTTTTTGAATGTTAAATTTCTATTGTAAAATTGTTAATTTCATACAATCTATGTTTTAAATTGGAAAAAGGCATGTTTCAGAAGCTATAAGTTATGATATAATATTGATATATCTTTTTTAGATCGAGGACTGACAATGAAATTATCTATTGTTGTGGCTTTTTTCAATGAAGAAAAAATGATTGAAAAAACCCATTTTGAGATTTCTAAAAAATTAGAAGAACTGTTAGATATTGGTGAAATTGAGGACTACGAGCTGGTCTATGTCAATGATGGCAGTAAGGACAAGACACCTGTGCTGATGAAACGGATTGCTGCGGAAAATCAGCGGGTGCGTTTTATCAGTTTTAGTCGTAATTTTGGCCGAGAAGGTGCTATCTTATCAGGCCTTCGTTATGCGACAGGTGAGGCGGTTATGCTAATGGATGGTGATCTGCAACATCCGCCTGCCTTGATTCCTGAGTTTATCAAGGGCTACCGTGAGGGTTATGATGTGGTCAGTGGTCAGCGTAATCGTGAGGGCGAGTCCAAGGCTGGAACGTTTTTTGCTCATCTTTTTTACCGCTTTTCTAACCGTCTGATGGATGTTCAGTTGACAGATGGGATTTCTGAGTTCAAACTATTTAGTCGTAAGGCAGTTGATACGATTTTATCCTTACCTGAGTATAACCGTTTTTCCAAAGGGATTTTCTCTTGGATCGGTTTTAAAGAAAAGGTTATCCCTTATCAAAATCAAGTGCGGGAGGCGGGTGAAAGTAAATTTGGCTTTAAACGTTCGCTTAATTATGCCTTTCAGGGAATTATTTCCTTTAATGACAGGCCTTTACGCGTCTGCATCCAGTTTGGCTTGGCCTGTGTTGGCTTTGCTCTCTTGTATCTTTTAGCCATGTTTGTGGCCTACTTTGTGAAACCAGAAATTTTGGTCAGTGGTTATTTTACGACCCTAGCAGCCATCATCCTTTTCAGCGGTGTTCAGCTGATATCGATCGGAGTTCTAGGAGAGTATATTGGAAAAATTTATTATGAAGTGAAACGCCGACCTCACTATGTGCTTGATGAGACCAATATTGAGCAGGCGAAAAAGGATCGGGTAGGATGAAACGATTATTTGTAAATGCTTGGGCTTGGATGAGTTCTTTAAAAACGGATCAAAAAAGGCAGGTATTAGTTGCTAGTACGCTGGCTCCTATGGTTATTATGGCTGTGGTATGGGTTCTTATGGACGTCTTTCCTTTTGGGCGAAAGACGCTGATGGCTGTTGACTTTGGCCAGCAATACATAGGGCTCTATGCTTTTTTGAAGAAGACAATCTTGACGGGTGATTGGTCAGGTTTCTTTTACTCTTTTTCAAAATCTATTGGAGGTGCTATGATTGGGATTTGGGGCTTCAATCTGATTAGTCCCTTTAACCTGATTTATGTCCTCCTGCCCCTCAGTCAGCTCAAATGGGGTGTCTTTTTGACCATTTGGCTACGATACGGCGCAATGGGACTGGCTTTTGCCTTATTACTGATTAAGCGCTATCGGGCTATGAGCTACAATCTGTGGTTAATTCCTCTCATGGCAACGGCTTATACCTTGTCTGGGATGATTGTCTCTTATCAGATGAACCCGATTTTCTACGATGCGATGATTATGTTGCCGTTGGTGATCTGGAGGCTTGAAGAGCTGATGGATGGTGGGAAACCTTATCGCTACATGCTGATGCTTTCTCTGGCTATGCTTTTTCATTTTTACATGGGCTATATGATTTGCTTATTTGTAGCTCTCTATGCCTGCTACTATGCTTCTCCTCATCTTGAGATCGAGGGGAATTGGAAGGTTAAGCTGAAAGCGTTCGTCCAACCTATTAAGAGAGTGGTCTTTTATTCGATTTTAGCAGTAACAGCAGTCTTTTTCCTACTGTATCCTATTTTTCTCAATCTTCTACGTAGTAAGGGTGCTTATGAGAGTCCTATGACCTTTAGCTTTGCCATGCAGATCAATCCTTTGGATATCCTGTCTAAATTGATGATTGGTGGTTTTGACAATGAGTCTTCGTGGTCAGCTGGACCAAACTTGCCTAATATTTATGTTGGAGCCTTTGCTTTAGTTGGTTTTATTCTCTACTTTTTCCAGGCAGAAGTGCATCGTTACAGAAAGATTGCTGCTGGAATTATCAGCCTTGTTTTCTTTGTCTCGATCGTCAATGAATTTGTGAGCAAGATTTGGCATATGGGACAAAACCCTGCTGGATTTTTTTACCGTTTTTCTTGGATTATTTCTTTCTTCATGGTGTTTTTGGCTTATCAGGCCTTGCGTGAAGAGAAACGTTTAAAACGTCAATGGCTTGGCTTAGGAGCTCTTCTAAGTATTCTTATCGTTGCCTATGTCCAGTATAATCACGAGGACTATACTTACATCGCAATTAAGCAGCCTGAAAAGATAACTCAGTTTGTTGCAAACCACCAATCGCTTCTTATATTGACTGGGATGGCAATCGCATCAGGGCTAGCCTACCTATCATGGAGACAGTTTGCGAATAAGCCTGGACTCAGGTATTTCCATCTTGCTTTGGTCTTAGTTGCCTTACCAGCGCTGTTATATGCGTTAGCCAAAGGAGTTCTATTTAGCCAAACTAGTTTGACTTTGCTGACCTGGCTATTTGCCTTGGTATTTGTTCATGTCCAGTCAAAAGGCAAGACACTGTGGATAATCTTGCTAATTGTCACGGGTCTGGAGCTTAGCTATAATGCTTATCGGTCTCAAGTCACTCTAGGCTATGCTGATGCTTATAAATTTACCGATGTGACCAAGACTATGAATCGTTTGTCTGATGTGATCGAAGATAAGAATACAGCAGGTTTTTACCGCGTGGGATCTAGCTTTGTCTATTCAAAAAATGATCCTTTTCTGGCTTCTTATCCAGGGCTCAGCACTTTTTCTTCTAATATGGAGCGCTCAACGGTAGCTCTCTTTAATTTCATGGGTGATGTTGGCGGCAATGCAGCAACTTTCTATGCTAATGGAACTTTGCTGACGGATTCGCTCTATAGTGTTCGCTATTATATTGAGAGAAAGCCCTATACTAATGAAGATGCTGAACAACATCCAGATTGGAATCTCTTTGGTCGAAATGCTAATAGGACAGACTTAGAAGCAACTTTTCAAAAGTTTTATGAGGATCATCGTTTCATCATTTACGAAAATCCTAATGTCTTTTCTGCTGCTTTTGGAACCAATGAATTAACGCGAAATATCAAATTTGGTCTCAATAATCCTGTAGCTAATCAAAATATCATTTTATCGTCCATGTCTGGTCAGGAAAAGAAATACTTTGAGCACGTTGGAATTCCGACTATTGAGCTAACCAATATGGAAGAAGTCGAAGAGAATGGGAAGCGCCTTTATCGGCGTATTGACAAAACAATTCCTGGTAGTGTCGAGATTATTTTCACTCCGCAGACGAATATGACCTATTATTTCCAAGCGCCGTACGGTCTTCGCTCGTCTATGGGAGAGATTTCGGTCCTTCTCAATAATCAGTGGTACAACTATACTCAGAGTTACGATCAAGTGCAGTTGTGGAATCTAACTGACCGTACAGCAGGGAAAGAGATGAGGTTAAAGTTTGAAACCTCCCAATTGGATGAGATTGATATGACCAACATGGCCCTTGTACGTGCGGACCAAGCAGCGATTCAAGCTGTCCTTGATAAACGGATGGCACAAAACATGACTGTTACTAAATGGACGAACACAACTATTGAAGGAAATGTGACCATCACGGATAATAGCACGGTCATGATGACCAGTATTCCCTATAACCCGGGTTGGACGGTAAAAGTAGATGGCAAAAAAGTTGAAACAACTGAAGCCTGGGGAAGCCTGCTTAGTTTCCCAATCACTTCTGGCAAACATCAAATTAGCATGCACTTTGTTCCAGAAGGTTTTGTGGTTGGTTGTTTAGTGTCCTTGTTATCTTGGGTCATCATTTGGTATTTAAAAAGGAAGGATGACCAGTCTAAAGGGGGTTACGAAGTGAGCGGGAAAGAACTCGAGCAATCAAAATAGTGTTCATTTCCCATCCCCGAACAATTACGGTGGTAACACTGGTTCAAACCGAGAGGAACCTTCGTCTTGCCCTTTCTAACAGCAAACTCTAATCACCCCCCGCAAGGTTGGCTAGGTTTGTAGAATGGTGAGTTATCAGCATTTTACAAACCAGACAACTACTGCATCGATCTGTTCAAACTATAAATGAAACAAGACTGTGTACTTTGCCTCAGCTCATTGATGCACCCCGTCAGGACGACTAGGGTTTTCACAGATGAAATCGAAGAAAAACCAGACGTCTACGACGATCAGGTAATAAGGCAGTATACCGTGACATCTAGCTTTTTAGGCTGTGTTCAGTTAGTAAGCAAACGATTGGAGACAGCGCACCGCTGAGTAGGGTTCTAAAAGTTGATTATCCATGTATTAGAGCCCACTCAGCAGTGGCTCATTGACACTAAAGTGCCTAATGACCTGTGCAGGGATAGACTAAGTTGGTATAGCCAACGAATCTTACATACTCCCAACCACTGCGCTGAGATGTTTATGCAAACGCTGAGAGCTGAGGGCAGAGCCATCATAGTGGTCTGTCCCAGCCTCTTTTGTTATCTAGGCGCTTAAAAATTAGTATTTATCCTTTCTCAATAGACTTGTTTAGCCACCGTATCCTTTTAATTGACGAATCTCAGAATGATGAGATTTTCTAGTTCAGTAGTTAGAAAAATATGATGGCTTTTGAGCAAATCAAATTTTTCTGCAGTGATTTACAGGGCCACTTCAAGGGACTTTATCAAAAAACAGTAAAATAGGTATTTTAGTGTCTTTTGATAATATCAGTACAAACTGGAAAAAGGTAAATTCTCTTTAGAGAAACTATCGTTTCCTTTGGTTTTTGCTATTTCAGGTACTTTCACCTATTTCAGACAAATTAAGAGACGGTTTTTTCATGCGGTTGTCCTGTTTCATAATTGTTTGGTTCATATACTTTTTTGAACGATATTGCGAAATCAATAGGGACACCTCCAATGATGTTTAGCTTTCTAGTGATCAGCGACAGGGGTAAGCAATCTTTTTTGGATATGAGTACAGATTCTTGTGGCTGATAGAAGAGGAAAAGCGTTCATTTATGGTAAAATGGAGTTACTATTGATGTTGAGGTAACTTATGAAACAACAAAAACCTAAAGGAACCCAGGATATTCTACCTGGTCAATCTGAAAAATGGCAGTATGTTGAAGGCGTGGCGCGTGATGTTTTTGCGCGTTACAATTATGCGGAAATCCGTACACCGCTTTTTGAGCATTACGAAGTTTTTGCCCGATCTGTTGGTGATACGTCTGATATCGTAACCAAGGAAATGTATGATTTCTATGATAAGGGCGAGCGTCATATCACTTTGCGCCCTGAGGGAACAGCTGGTGTGGTTAGAGCTTATGTAGAAAACAAGCTCTTCGCGCCGGAAGTGCAAAAGCCGGTCAAGGTCTACTATATGGGTTCTATGTTTCGCTATGAACGCCCCCAAGCAGGCCGCTTGCGGGAATTTCACCAATTGGGTGTAGAAGCCTTTGGCTCTGCCAATCCAGCGACGGATGTGGAAACTATGGCCATGGCCTATCAGCTTTTCCAGACACTTGGAATCAAAAACGTCCGTCTTACCCTTAATAGTTTAGGAAATACAGAGAGCCGTGCTAACTATCGTCAGGCCTTGATTGATTACCTAATGCCACTTAAGGCTAGTTTATCTAAGGACAGTCAACGCCGTCTTGAGGAAAATCCCTTGCGTGTGCTAGACTCCAAGGAACCTGAGGACAAGCAGGCTGTGGCTGATGCACCATCAATCCTAGATTTTCTGGATGCAGAGAGTCAGGCGCATTTTGATGCGGTGCGTGAGATGCTTGATGCGCTTGCTATCCCTTATGTGATTGACACCAATATGGTGCGTGGTCTTGATTACTATAACCACACGATTTTTGAGTTTATCACAGAGGTCAATGGCACAGATTTGACTATTTGTGCTGGTGGTCGTTATGATGGCTTGGTTGAGGAGTTTGAAGGACCTAAGACACCAGGCTTTGGTTTTGGTTTGGGGCAAGAACGTCTCCTCATGATTTTGGAAGCCCAAGGGATTGATTTGCCATTGTCATCAGGTTTGGACCTCTATGTGGCTGTCCTTGGTGAGGAGGCCAATCTGGCTGCGCTGAATCTGGTCCAGGCCGTGCGTCAGCAAGGTTTCAAGGCAGAGCGTGATGTCCTAAACCGTAAACTCAAGGCTCAGTTCAAATCAGCGGATGCCTTCTCAGCTAAAACGCTCATCACATTGGGTGGCAGTGAAGTCGAATCTGGTCAGGTTACGGTTAAAAATAACCAAACCCGTGCAGAAGTCTTGGCAACCTTTGACGAAATCGTAGCAGATTTTGCAGGCATTGTGGCAAAATTAGGCTAGGTATAAAATCTTCTGACAACATGTGCCCAAGCAGAGGACAGGAATCTGGATGTAAAAGGTTGATGCAATCAGCGTATTGGAGTTCGCTCAGTAGTGGTTCATTGGTGCTAAAGCACCTAATACCTGTGCAGGGGTTGAAAGTAAGACTGAATAATTTTATAAATAATCTTCAAGGAATCTTACTTATGTGGATACAGGTCTAAGATTAGTTTTCTGGAATGAAGCCGTAGATCGCTCAGGTGTTTTTGTTGATATTTTATGGTAAAATAAAGAAATAGTTATCTAAGCTGTAATCTTGTTGCTTTTAAACACTAATTTTTGAGACACTCTTGCAAACTGGCAGTTGTCATGATATACTAATACAAACAAAGGAGGATTTTATCATGAAAAAACAGCCTATTTACTTATATGTCCTAGGTGGACTATCTTTAATCTCGATGTTTAGTCGCTTTAAAGGAGTTTTTTTCCCAACTCATGTCGAGATGACTTTTGAATCATCTGGAGATGCTCAGGTTGACGCGCTTGCAAAAGCAAGCATTCAAGTTGGTGAACAGGGTCGCGCTTTGAGTACTGATTTGGTGAATAAGGGGCTTGTTTTACTGATGCTAGCCTTGCTCGTTGTAGTGGCTGTTTTCCTCTTTAAAAAATGGTATGAGAAGGCTGGCTGGACCTATGTCGGCTATCTGGTAACGACTCTTGTAGCAACCCTTTACAATTTCTTGGCATCACGTGCACTTCTTAATAGCGTTACAGATGAAACATCGCGTCAGATTTTGGGAGCTGGAGCGATGGGTGTTGTGGTGGTTCAAGTCATAACATTTATTGTCTTCCTTGGAATTACACTTTTTAATCTTTTGCGCAAGCCAAAGACTGTCAAGGTGGAAAACACATCTGGCACCATTTAACTGAATAGCTACTAAAAATGGCTCCTTGTCAACTGTAGTGGGTGACTTATCATTAAGCACGAGAGAGAATCAGAATGGTTCTCTCTTTTGTGATGTTCAAAGCGATGAGAATTTTCGTTTTGAAGTTCTTGAAATTTCGGAAGCCAAAAGCTTGTCGTTTGATATCCTTGATGAGCTTGTTGGTGGCCTCCAGCTTGGCGTTAGAATAAGGAAGATTTAAAGCATTGGTAATGTAAGCTTTGTATTTCAGAAAGGTTCTGAAGACTTTTTTAAAAGTAGGGTTGGCCGTTGAGACGTTTTCT
>NZ_KB904550.1 GCF_000380085.1 Streptococcus merionis DSM 19192 | reverse complement strand
ATAGTCTTAGTACCATTTTTATTATCTATGACTTTAGCGAACCCGGCAGCTCCGTTAATTCCAGGAGCCCCGTTAAGACCGTTCTTACCAGGATCACCCTTGTCACCTTTGTCGCCTTTCTTGCCATCAGAGACAGTAACAGACGTTTTCTCATTTTCAGAGACAATGCCATCACCGTTCTTGTCGGTACCAGTAGTGATAGTCTTGGTTCCGTCTCCGTTGTCTTTGACATCAGCGAAACCAGCGGCACCATTCTTACCATCTTTACCGTTAAGACCGTTATCGCCCTTGTCGCCTTTAGCTCCATCGGTCACAGTGACAGAGGTCTTCTCATCATCAGAGACAATACCATCACCATTCTTGTCGGTACCAGTAGTGATAGTCTTGGTGCCGTCGTTGTTATCTTTGACATCAGCGAAACCAGCAGCACCATTCTTACCATCTTTACCGTTAAGACCGTTATCGCCTTTATCGCCTTTATCGCCTTTATCGCCCTTCTTGCCATCAGAGACAGTGACAGACGTTTTCTCATTTTCGGAGACAATACCATCTCCATCTTTGTCAGTACCGGTAGTGATAGTCTTGGTTCCGTCTCCGTTGTCTTTGACATCAGCGAAACCAGCAGCACCGTTCTTACCATCTTTACCGTTAAGACCGTTCTTACCAGGATCGCCCTTGTCGCCTTTTTCACCTTTTTCACCTTTTTCACCTTTGATAGTATTTACGGTAAACTCGGCTGTTGATAGTTGACCAAAAGCATCTGTGTATTTTATGGTGTAAGATCCATTAGAACCTGGAATTACTTCTAATTTAGGGGTTTGTTTGTTAAGAGAGTAAGTGAAGACGTTTCCGTTTTGTTCGATATTGAGACCGTTTCCTGCACGGAAGGTTAACTTATCGCCACTGTGAACTTTTTGATCACTTGGACCAGCGTTTGACTCATGGACTGGATGTTGGGTACCAGTTCCGACAGCGCCAGATGTTGCTACCCAGTGAGAGTTTTTAGTTATTAGATGTAATTGAGAACCATTGATAGCATCTGTAGAGGTATCAGAAATTTCACCAGCGGCTACATTTTTCAACTGTCGTTCTTGAGCTTTAGAACCAATTGAAACTTGAGAGCCTTCTTCTGCTGCTTTTCCGGCAAAGCCTGAATAGCTAATGCCATTAATGGTTGCGCTATCTACGGATTTTGCTGGAGCATCTGTTTTTGATTGTGCCCCTAGAGCGACTGAATTGTAGTAGCTAGCTTCAGAGTTAGCACCGATAGCAGTTGAAAGTTCTTGTGCTTGAGCATTGCCTCCGATAGCAGTTGATAGATTGTCTTTAGCTTTAGCACCAGCTCCAATAGCTGAGGCGTTATACCCATCAGCATTGGCGCTAGAACCTATAGCGGTAGCAAGGTTTTGTTTAGCTTTAGCTTGTCCCCCGATAGCAGTCGCGTATTCGCCCTCTGTCTTGGCATAGTAGCCGATATTGACACTAGAGCCACCATTTGCAGAACCTTGATAGCCGATATTGACAGCACCAACGCCATCTGCTTTTCCTCCAGCTGCGATAGCAGAATCTTTTTCAGCTGTTGTTGTGTTACCGATAGCAATAGTGTTTTCACCCTTGGCTGTCGTATGCGTACCAAAGGCAATCGCACCACCTCTGTTTTGAACGCCAACATTTGTTTTTGCGTTATAACCAATAGCTGTATCGTATTCGTTGGATGCATCTGTGTAATCTCCCAACTTGAGCGTTCCAACAACACCGTCAGTAGTCTCTGGGGAGGCAGCAGCTCTAAGGGCTGAGCGTTTGAAGCGAGTCGGTTGATTGCTAAGCAAGGCACGCGCAGCTGTGTTAGATGTAGCAGAAGGGAGTGCTTGTTCGGTTGTAGTATAGGTGTTTCCTGTTGTGATTATATTTTCAGGAACAACGACAGGTAGACCAGAACTTACTTGATCTGTGACGTATAAATTAGTCTCCGTTACATAGGTGATAGCACTAGAGGCAGCCATGCTTCCATCTGCATTTGTAGCCAAACGACTAGCTTGTGAGAGAATCGTATAGTTACCTGGCTCAAGCGGTGTTCCTTCAATTTGTGTTGTTGCCGTATTATAGCTTAGACCAGTTGGTAGCCCTGCTTGAGTAGTTGTTTGATTTTGAAGTGTCTTGGTATAGCTAAACGAGATCGCAATAGCATCTTTAGCTCCGTTGACTGTGATAGGTCTCATCAAGTGATCGGTAAAGATTGCTTGATCAGTTTTTGGCAATGCGTTAATATCTAATTCAAATTTA
Organism: Streptococcus merionis DSM 19192; assembly: GCF_000380085.1. GTDB lineage: Bacteria > Bacillota > Bacilli > Lactobacillales > Streptococcaceae > Streptococcus > Streptococcus merionis. The sequence continues at coordinate 201,957 of NZ_KB904550.1, read as the reverse complement.
CCAGTATCTACAATAGCATTGTCAACAGTTGCCGTAACTTTTACAGTATACTGTCCAGGTTGATAAACAGTTCCTTCAATTTCTCCAGTTACGCTGTTGAAGGTTAACCCAGCAGGTAATCCAGAAATTTCTTTCTCAACTCCTTGTTTCAAATAAGAAAAATTGAGAAGTGCCTGCTGTTCTGCTGAAGACTTACTTTGCTGAACAGTTACACCTACTGGACGAATAGTGGTAGATTCGTTAATAGATTGATAAGCTCTACCGATATTTAAGCTAAGATTTCCCTTAACTCCATCACCCAGGTGCTTGATGTTTTTATGTGTTGACTGTTCTTCTGGGCTAGTTGATACTACTGATATTACTGCTGTGGAACCAATTCTTCTGACATAAAAATCAATGTATTTAATCTTTTGTAATTCAGAAGCTAAGATAGTTTGTGAATTTGGTGTACTAGCGGTTAATTCGTAACCATAAAGAGCAGTTTGGTTTAAATTTGCCTTTTCTGAAACGTACTTTTTATCTATTTCATTTGATGGCACAAGAAGAGCTTTAGCAGATGTTTGCGCTAAGGTTGTTACTGTGCCGTCAGTTTGTTGTTCGAGGTAACGAACTTTATAGAAGATATGGCTATTGCTAGAATCAGTTTGCTCTGATGTGGCTGATTTTTCAGTTGTTTCAGCTTCTTTTTCGTTAGCAATAGGGGTTTTAGAAGTAGAAGGTTTATCAACACTCTTTTCTGCTATTTTACCTAACTCAGTTAAGAGCTGTGTCCCCTTAGTAGAGCGAGAGTTGTCTGCTACAATGGCTGAGTCAGATTTGTCTGTTTTAGCTAGTTCAGTTTCTTTCTCGCTAGAACCATTGGTTTTAGCGGTAGAAGCTTCATCTACACTGTCTTCTGTTGTTTTTGCTACCTCAGCTGATGACTGTGTTTCTTGAGTAGAGTGAGAGTCATCTGTCAAAACAGTAGACTCGGACTTGTCTGTTTCAATATTTACTGGTACGGTACTACTTATATCAGTAGGACTACCTGATACATCTGATGAAACAGTAGTTTCTATTTGTGTAGTCGTTTGAATTTGTTCTTGAGCAAGGGCGCTGCCTGAAGCGAAGAGCCCGACACCGATTAATGCGGAGGCGGCCCCGAACTTAAATTTTCTGATTGAAAAGTATTGCTTCTTCTGCAGAGAATACTTGCTATGCTTAGGTTTATACATAAACTCCTTTGCCTTTCATAAGATAATATTATAGAATCAGACAACACTCTTAGCAAAGAAATTGCCATAAAGCTCTCCCGTTCTATATTGTGTAGATGATAGTGATATCTATACCTTATCATGGTATATTATGATAGATAAAATAGGAATATCTTTGCGACTTAAAAAAGACTGATTTAGCATTTATTTTTTCAAAAAGGTGTCATATTTTATATTTCTATTCAATCTTAGAATGCTTTTGACTTTTTTTAAAATGTTTAATAAAATAGTAAATAAACAAGAAAAAAATAAGGAGTATATCTCATATGGATATGTTGCTTCTAAAATCTTTGCATAGCAGCTTAGGGCTATCTGTTATCATTTTTGATAAGTCATTTAATATCATCAATGAATTTCGCTCTGATAAAACGAGTTTACTCTATTACAACTACTACCAAATTTTAAGCGGCTTTAATCATGTGGACACTAATTTTCTATTCTATAATGGCCCTTTTAATGAAATGTTGTTGGCCTACCAACTTCAGGAGCAATTTGTGATTATTGGGCCGTGGCGAAGCAACAATATCGATGAAACTTTTTTTAAGCATGAAATGGAAAGAGCAGAAATCGCCTTAAAGGAACAAGGCTACTTTTTAAAAAGTCTTAACACTCTTCCATTCTTTTCTGTGGGGCAAATTAGGGAGTTGCTTGTTTTGATTAACTTTTGCTTTACTGGTGTTGTCGAAGATCGCTTATCCCAGCCTTTACATGACTACACCGCTGGTTGGGCTGAAACTTTTGATTTAGAGCGGATAAAACAGTTTTCTAAACATCATTACACAGCAGAGTCTTATCTTTATGATTATGAATGTAAGCTCTTACAAGCTGTTCAGACAGGTGATCTTAGGCAGTTAAAGGATGTTGTCAGCTATTTAAGCAATGCTGTTGCTCCCAAAGTAAGTGGTGATATACTACGCTCGGAGAAAAATTATTCCATAACCGTTTTTGATAGATTGTCACAAACCGCTATTCAGTCCGGCTTAGATGTTGAGACAGCTTACGCATCGCGGGACGCTTTTATCCGCGATAATGAACTGCTGACATCCCTTTCTGATGTGTTAAAGTTGCGTGATGCCTCTATCGTCTTTTATACCACTAAGATTGGCGACATCAAACAGAAGATAGCCTCAAAGACTTCACCGACAATCATCGCGATTATCCAATACCTTGAGAATAACTTAGACAAAAGTATAGAGACTTCCAAAGTGGCTGCAGCCTTTCACATGAGTGAATCGAAGCTACGAAAACTCTTTAAAACAGCGACAAAAACTACGATTCAGCAGTATTTTCTCGATTTAAAAATAAAACGAGCGCAAGCCTTATTAAGAGAAGGGGTGACTATTTCAGAAATTACAGAAGCGCTCGGTTTTTCCAGTCCATCTAATTTTTCGCGCTCCTTTAAAAAGTTGGCTGGTGAAAGCCCTATAAAGTATAAGCAGAAACATCATGTAGGTCAATCCTTAAGAACTGACCGAACCCCTAATACCTATTTTAGTATGCTAAAAAATCAAGGGGGGGGGGGAGAAATTTCCTTTTTGTAGATACCAGAAAAACTCCTTTGATCACTATCAGAGGGGTTTTTGTTAGTATTCTAAAGTTGAAAGGATAGGAGACAAACTTTAAAATAGGATTCTTGATTGCATCAGGAGTAGAGTACCTTGAATCTTAGAAAGATTTCAGATTTCCCCTTGTATTGAGAAAAGGGGTTCTTCGAGGTTGGGATAGACAATTATGATAACTTCGCTGTTACGGATTTCAACCAGATGTTTTCGGTGTTGAGTTAATTCACGCAATTCTTGTATCGTTTTATTAGGCATAAAACTTTTTGATAAGAGGCCAATTCGAGTAAGCTTGGCAATCCAACGGTGTCCTTCTTATCCGCTTTCTGCCTTTGATGTTTTTCATATGGGCAGGATTGGTTAATATAAGCACAAAGTCATTGGTAAGGGCGTGCCATACAGTTTCCAAAAAACACCTGTACTTTCTATGCTGACAGCCTGCTAGTCCAGCGGTTGTTGTGTCAAAACGTTTTTCCTTACAACTTGGACGAGTGGATGTGAGGAGACCAGATAAAAGACAGATGACAATGGTAGCTTGGTGAATATCAGTACCAGTACAGGATTCGCAAAAAATATCCATGATAGGACCTCCTTATCTAAATAATCAGAACTTGTTTACCTAATGCGTTTTGGAGTCCCGGTAGGTAGTATAGGTTAGTTTGTCTCTCGGTAATGAAATCAATAAATCCAAGCCCTCACTAGGATTATAGACCTAATAAGGGCTTTGTGAGTGAGGACGAATTAGTAGTTCTACTCACAGCCTGAGCTTGAAAATAACAAAGCGGTCTTCCTAGTTGGTCAGACATGATTCTGCTTTCTTGTTGTGTAGGGAAGTACCATATTTGCATGTATGTGGGGGTGAGCTTTGTTGAGGTTCTATTCCTGTTTACATTAACGTACGCTTTTGTTTCCGACAACGAGTAAGTGGAAATGTTTGGTATCACAAGAAGGGTCAAACGGAGCAGGTGTTTTAAATTTACTTAATCATAAGCTGATGATATAAAGGTTAGATTCTGACAACAATAGTGATATACTTTGCGATTTCTTCTGGCTTTTCATGGAAATCATTATCTATCCAATTTAAAATAATGCTTTCAATTGTAAAAACATATATATCTAGAGCAAATTTATAGGGAACCTGATAAGCTGTTTCAAGTTGTTTCTCCAAATTTGGAATTTCAGAATGTATAATCATATCTTTGATATAATCTTTAATGATGATATTAATATTGGGGAAAAAATGGACAAAAGACTTAATGATTTCTCTGTTGGCATACATATAATGTAGCATCTTTTCTAATATGGCTTGTTCATATAATAAATCGGAATTTAAAATTTTTGTGATATCATCTAAGATTATTAAAATAGACTCCCTGAGGAAGTCTTCTTTTGAATTGTAATGGTTGTAAAAAGCTCTCCTACTAAGTTGAGCTTTTTTTGCTAACTCATTGACTTTAATCTGTTCAAAGTTTTTGGTCTTTAATAGTTCTGAAAACGCTCTTAAAAACTTGTAATTAATATTATCTGAACTTGCCAATTTGCCTATTACCTTTGCATAAAATATTATGATCTCAAAATCTAAACTCTGCCAGAGGTGATTATATGATAAAAAAAGACACAAAGGTTTACATTTAGGGGGTTAATGTAAACTTTTAAAATCTCTAAAGCGTTAAAATTTGGTTAGCCACCTTAGATTAGTTGGTGAAATGTATCTTTTACAAGGAGAAAATTAATGTTTAACAATTCTAGGCAAAAGAACCATGATGTCTCACAGACAAGACAACGTTTTTCAATTAAGAAATTTAAATTCGGTGCAGCGTCTGTATTAGTGGGATTATCATTTTTAGGAATGAGTGGTTATACTGTTCTGGCCGAGGAATCTTCCCCAGCAGTTGAATCCACAACTGAGGCAGAGAAAACACCATCACCATCAGATGAGGCAACTGTAGCAAGTGAGGTCTCAAATATTGAAGGTGAAAATACGGCGGAACCACAGCCGACTGAATCTGTTATTAAACCTGAGGTGTCTGCAGAGGATAGCTTAGAAAAGAGTACAGATAACGTTAGCAATTCAGATGAATCTTCTGTTGAAAAAAATGTTAGCTCTTCTCCTGCCATAGCAACGCGTTCTTTAGATAGTACGGTGGCTAATGGTGGTAGTATAGACGATAATAAAATTAGCGAAGTATCTGAAGAACTTCAAAAGAAAGCTCAACAAGGTGCGATATATAGCCCCGGAGACTCTTCAGCTAAACAGACTTACTCAGGTAAGGCTTGGATAGATAATGGCGGAAGCATTGATGGGCAAGCTCCAGATGATACGCCATTAGCCGGAGTTAACGTTTACTTGCAATGGGTAGATGGCAAAGGCTACGTCTCCAAAGTTTATTACACAACTACACAAGCAGATGGGACTTTTGCATTTGATTTATCGAAACCAGAAGTCGATTCTAATGGTGAAATGCATCATTTTCAACTTGCCGGAGATACTAAGTTTGCGGTAAGAACATGGATCGAGAATCCAGATTCCAATAAGTACGATATTATTCAAGCAGGGGATAAAATTTATGGTTTCCATACTCGCTTAAATCGTAAAAATGAAAGTTGGGACTTCACTGCGGGGGTAAATAGAATTATTAATTCCCAAGTTATTCTCCAAGAGAAAAAGTTAAGTCAAGATTGGCTAACTAAGCCAGATGCAGAGGTACAAATTCCTGATACTGCAGATGGTACTTGGCATGACAGAGGAATCTACGGTAGAGTCAGCGGTACTGTTTGGTTTGATAATGGTGATGGACCAGGGACGCTTGCCAACCAATGGATCAAAGATGGAAATGACGTTCCTGCAAACGGTGTGAAAGTGGCCGCTTCCTATTTGAACGATGAAGTGACTCGTATGCTTGATCAGTGGAAGAAAGGTCACCCTGGGTATACTAGCGAAGATTTTAAAGCAGAACAAGAGAGGGTATTTAAAGAATATCAAGCTCAACATGGAGTGGGATCTCATATTGCCGAGACAGTCATTACAACAGTTGATAAAAATGGAAATTACACCATTCCGTTTAGAGGTCTATATGGTGTCAGTGCCTACAAAGCTAATAGTGGTGCCAAAATTTCTTACACTGTAACAGATGAAGAGTTTGGTACAGTAGTTAGAGATGAAGATGTCGATAATAGTAAGTTACTGAAATGGAATGGTACTATCGGACAAAAACACAGACACATTAACGAAGATTATCTGTATGTATCTCCAGTGTTGTCTAGCTATAATATTTGGAGTCCAGCATTCCCTAAAACTCTATTTGGTAATCCAAATAATGTATTTACAAACGTAGTTGCTGGTTCTGGAACTAATATTACGAGCTTGAATTTTGCTATTTTGGCACCTCAACCGATGCTTGATGTCATTGACTATGACACAACGAATAAAGTAGCGGTTTCTGGAAATGTTACCAACTCAACAGTGGGTGGTTTGTTACCAACTCGTGAATACCAAGTTCAATGGTTCAGAGATGGTGTTGCAATAGGCGATCCTCAAGTGATTCAATCAAGTGTAGAAGGAACAGCAACACCTGAGAAGTTTACAGTACCAGGTGACATCACTAAGACAACAAACTTCACACTGGCTTTGTTTGAACAAGGTCAAGACACAAAGACTTTAGATAATGCTTTAGCATTGGATTCGTTTATTGCGGTATTTATCGAATATAAACCAGTAGATGGTGTTGTGGCGAAGGATTCTGAGCCTGCTAAACCAGTCTTTAAAGACAAAGATGGGAACGACACAGCACCGCTGGAAGGAACAACATTCGCAACTGTTACAGGCCAAGTACCAGACTCAGTTAAAAATGCATATCCTGAAGGAGCGATATCTGTTGATCCAAGTATGGTGACAATTGACCCTGAAACGGGATCTGTTGTGGTAAAAGGAGATGCCTTAACTAAGAAAGGGACCTATGTCGTACCGGTGGAAGTAACCTATCCAGGTGGCTCTAAGGCTCACACGTTTGCTACTGTGAATGTTAAAGATGATGCAACAACAACCTACACAGCTACAGGTGGAAAATTAGAAAAACCATTTGGACAATCACCATCAACAGACGAAATCACGTCAACAGTGACAACTGATTATCCGAAAGATGTGAAAGACCAACCGACATTGAAGGTTGAAGAGGGTGCAGTTATCCCAGATGGTAATACCAAGGGAGAATTTAAAGTACCAGTAGTTGTGACTTATCCAGACGGAACAACAGACAAAGTCGATGTTAGCGTAACAATCAAAGAATCTGAAGCAGAAAAGAATGATCCGTCATACAAAGATACAATGGTTGTTCCAGGGAAACCAGCGGAATCAACTCCAAGTTATGGCGAAGGTAAAACAGCACCAAATGGTACAGAGTACAAGGTTGATGAAGACTTCAAAGTACCAGACGGATATAAAGTTGACCTTGACAAATCTACTGGTAAAGTAACTGTAACAGCTCCAGAAAAACCAGATGGAACAACAGCTGAAGAAATTGAAGTGCCAGTAATTGTCACTTATCCAGATAAATCAGAAGATAAAGTAACAGCTAAATTCCAATTGGATACTGACGGAAATGGTACACCAGATGTGAAAGATACCGACGATGATGGCGATGGCATTCCAGATACTGATGACAAAAATCCTAAAACAGCAACTAAGACAGGTGTAGCAGTTGACAATGCAACTGTCACAGAAGGTCAGCCAATTACTCCAATTCCTGTTACCGTAACAAGTGATGATAAGAATGCTAAGGTTGAAGTTACTGATCTTCCAGCTGGCTTAGCTTATAATCAAGAAAAAGGGGAAGTCACTGGTACACCAGATAAGTTGGCAGACTGGGAAGCTACTGAGGAAGCGCGTGATTTCACAACGACTGTCAAAGTTACCGATGCAAGTGGTGTGGTAGAAAAACCATTTACTATCACTGTTCAACGGGATACTGATGGCGATGGTACACCAGATGTGAAAGATACCGATGATGATGGTGATGGCATTCCAGATGACACCGAAAAGACTGACGGAACAAACTCTAAAGACCCGAATTCAGCAGCTTCTGTTATCACACCGATTGATGACCAAACTGGCACTGTTGGAGAAGCGATTACACCAATTCTTGTTAAAGTTGACAAAGTACCAACAGATGGTTCTGTTGAAGTTACCGGTCTTCCAGATGGTGTCACTTACGATAAAGCAAAAGGCCAAATCACAGGAACACCAACTAAAGAAGGTGAAACAACTGTTACTGTCGCTGTTCTCGGTAAAGATGGCAAGCCGGTTATGGGTGCTGACGGCCAACCAGTTACGGAAGAGTTCAAGTTTATTGTTAAGGAGCAATTAACAGAAGCGGATAAGAATGAACCAATCGCTAAGGAGCAACAAGTGAACCTTGGCGACACCCCTAAGGCAGAAGATTCCATAGCGAACTTGCCGCAATTGCCAAAAGGAACTGAAGTGGCGTTTGAAACCCCAATTGACACCACTACAGCAGGCGACAAACCAGGTAAAGTTGTTGTGACTTACCCAGATGGTTCGACAGATACTGTTGATGTTACGGTTAAGGTTGTCGACCCACGTACAGACGCAGCTAAGCATGAGCCAATCGCTAAAGACCAACAAGTAAACCTTGGCGACACCCCTAAGGCAGAAGATTCCATAGCGAACTTGCCAGAATTGCCAGCAGGAACTAAAGTGGCGTTTGAAACTCCAATTGACACCACTACAGCAGGCGACAAACCAGGTAAAGTTGTTGTGACTTACCCAGATGGTTCGACAGATACTGTTGATGTGACAGTTAAGGTTGTCGATCCACGTACAGACGCAGCTAAGCACGAACCAATCGCTAAAGAGCAACAAGTAAATCTTGGCGACACCCCTAAGGCAGAAGATTCCATAGCGAACTTACCAGAATTGCCAGCAGGAACTAAAGTGGCGTTTGAAACTCCAATTGACACCACTACAGCAGGCGACAAACCAGGTAAAGTTGTTGTGACTTACCCAGATGGTTCGACAGATACTGTTGATGTTACGGTTAAGGTTGTTGACCCACGTACAGACGCAGCTAAGCATGAGCCAATCGCTAAAGACCAACAAGTGAAACCTTTAGCAAGTGTTGTTAATAGTAAAGATACCGATAATAAAGATCAAAATGCCGATAATAAAGATAAAGAGAATAAATTGCCAGCAACAGGTGAGAAAGAAAGTCCATTCTTTAATATGGCAGCTTTGGCTATTATTGCATCAGTTGGTTTATTATCTATTCCTAAGAAAGAAGAAGATTAATCTTTTGACCTAAATGTCAATAAAGTTTTCTCTGTTTATCGGTGTGGACATTTTAATAAAGTCAGCCCACTTTTCAACTTAAATAGAGTAATCTTATCTTTCCAAGATTGATTCTTGAAAAAGTCTATCGTGATTTATAATCCCGATAGGCTTTTGTTTTTATATGGGCACTTATGATTGGTTTTCGTTATTTCGGGATATTTTGGCTCATTGTGAAAAATCTGAAAGAAGGGTTCTTTTTGCGTTTGGCGTATAATATAGCGTGGAACTCTTGATGAAGCTGTCCATACAAGACTTTTTTCGGTATCTGGGGATGAAAACAATAGGATATTTTCATTTGGTATGTGATAAATTTTGCTTATCTATTGCTTACTCCTGTGTTATTTTAGATTGGTTTTCGACACAAAATCTAGTCTAACATAGGAGTTTTGTTATTATTTCCATTCTCCCCAGCCGTAGATGGAGGATTCGAAAGGTGATTTTGAATCATACTCCTTTTAAAATAGCGACTTGCAATCTTTACAAAATTTTCACAAAGATTTTATTTTGATTAGACATCGAGATGATAGAATAAGGGCGTAGTGAAGCTATAAAAATTTGATTCATATTAGGAGAAAAAATGACTACAATTTCTAAACGTTTATTATGCGCGATGATGGTTGGTACAGCATGTTTAACTTTCGCAGCATGTGGAAGTGCAACAAAGCAATCAGATGACGGTACCGCTATTGATTTAAACAGTATGGAGCTTGCGACCATTGAAGAAAAAGCCAAGGAAGAAGGTGTTGTTAATTCTGTTGGAATGCCAGATACTTGGGCAAATTGGAAGGAAACATGGGCAGACTTGAAAGAAAAATATGGCCTAGAACACACGGATACCGATATGGCGTCTGCTGAGGAATTGGCGACTTTTGAAAATGAGAAAAAAGATGCTTCAGCTGATATTGGGGATGTCGGCATTGCTTTTGGTCCGGAAGCAGTTTCCCGTCAGTTGGCTCTGCCGTACAAAACTTCTTACTATGATGAAATTCCTGACTGGGCAAAAGATCCTGAAGGAGAAGGCTACTGGTTACTTGCTTATAAAGGTACTATGGCTTTTCTAATTGATACAGAGTCTACTAAGGGCAAGGTTCCAGTTTCATGGGAAGAAGTGTCTAAGGGAGATTACACCTTGACCATTGGTGATGTTTCATCTGGTAATCAGGATCAGTTTGTCTTGCATTCAGCCGCTGTTGCAAACGGTGGCGATGAGACCGATATCCAACCAGGTTTGGATTATTTTGCGGAATTAGCCGAAGAAAAACGCTTAAATGTTCAAGGATCAGACACTGCAACTCTTGAAGCTGGGGAACACCAAGTTGTTCCAATGTGGGACTTTAATGCTCTTGCGATTCAAAAGACTTTGAATGCCTCAAGTCCAGACAGATTTAAGGTTGTCATTCCGCAAGATGGTGCTTCTATGTCAGGCTACACGACTATTATCAATACTTATACAAAACGACCTTACGCGGCAGCCTTGACCCGTGAGTATATTTTATCTGACGATGGGCAAAATAATTTGGCACGTGGACATGCTCGTCCAATTCGGGACAATGTTGAATTGGATGATGATGCAAAAGCGGCCTTGCTTCCAGATTCTGAGTATAAAAATGCCAAGGTTGCACCAATTCAGGATGCGGATGCTTGGAATGCCCTCTTGCCAAAATTAGGAAATTTGTGGCAGGAGAATGTCATTTCTAAAATGAAATAGATTGATTTTCTCTATCAGGAGTTACGTGATGAAAACAAATAAGGGTTTACTTATTTTCTATCTGATTTTGTCAGTATTCCTTCTCATTGTCACAGCTATTTTGATTTATCCTATGGTGATGATGGTCATTTCTAGCTTCTGTGAACCTGGAAATGGGTCCTTTACCATTCAGAATTATATTCGGATTTTTACGGAATACCAATACGTTGATGGTTTTGTGAATTCAGTTTTATTGTCTCTCTATTCCTCAATCTTTGGACTTTTGATTACAGTGCTTGCGACATACGGTATCCATGCTTTTTTTCCAAGACTGAATCAATTCTTTATTTCAGTGGCCAATTTAACGGCTAATTATGTCGGTGTCCCCCTGTCGTTTGGTTTGATTTTGCTAATGGGCAATGCCGGTTTATTGATCAACTTAGCACGAGTGTTAGGGTGGGATTTTCTATCTCATTTTTCCATCTATTCTGTGATGGGATTGCGTATCGCCTTTGTCTACTTCCAAATACCACTGGGAATTACCTTGTTGCTTCCAATTTATCATGCGTTGGATGTCAAGTGGAGAGAAGCTGCTGTCTTGCTAGGGGCTCGAAATAGGGACTATTGGTTAAAGATTGGTTTGCCGATTTTGGCTCCATCTTTAATCGGTGTCTTCTCCATGATGTTTGCCAATGGCATTGGGACTTATGATACAGCCGTGGCTCTGACAGGTTCTTCTGTCAATATGATTTCCATCAACATTGCTAATACTATCCAAGGCGATATTTTTGCGCAACCAGAAATTGGCTCCGCAGTTGCGGTTGTCTTGGGTAGCATACTGATGTTGAATATGCTCATCGGGCAATGGCTACAAAAAAGAGGACGGAGGATGGCAGGACAATGATAAATACAAAACAACACAAGTTTTTTACCATCTTTTATGCGGTTGTATTGTTGGCAGTATTAGTTTATTTACTCGTTCCTTTATCTGCAACCTTGCTTTATTCAATCGCAACCAGTTGGACAACCTCTATTTTTCCTGAAGCCTATACTGTAAAATGGTTTGCTGAACTGTTAAAGGATGGACAGTTTTATGCTGCAATGGGAAGGACAATTCTATTGGCTCTGGTTGGGACTTTTGGTTCTATCGTCTTAATTGTGCCAACAGTCTACGTCCTTTATGTTTACCATACACATTGGTTATGGATGATGGATTCTCTGCAAATCATGGCCTTTTCTGTTCCAGCAGTTATTTCAGCCATGGCCTTGATGTCAGCATATTCTGGTTTGGGTATTCCGATGATCGTATTGGTAATTGGCTCCTACATTGTGGGTGGTATTCCCATGATCCAGTTGGGAACACGAAATGCCTTACGTGCTATTGATGCAAAAGTTCTTGTAGAATCTGCAGAAATTTTAGGAACTTCCAAGTTTACAGCCTTTACTAAAATCATTCTCCCCAATATAAAGAAAGGTGTTATCGCTGCGGCTTTGTTCCGCTTCTCAACCCTATTTGGGGAATTTGGAACCTTGAACTTGTTGGTTGGTGGGGATTTTCCAAATATTCAAATCTTCTTACGGCAAAACATGACAAAATCTGGTCACTATACAGCGGCCATCTCTATCTCCTACTTTGTGATTGTGACCCTGATGACAGTCATTGGATTGGCCCTGACAAATAGCGTAACGAGAAAGGAACGGAAGTAAATGGCTTTTATTGATGTAAGAGAGCTAACAAAATCCTACGGAAACCATACAGTTATTGAAAATATTTCGATCTCAATGGAAGAAGGAAGTTTGACAACCTTACTGGGAGCTTCTGGCTCTGGGAAATCGACCCTCCTGCGTTGTATCGCGGGGCTTGAGTCTATTGATTGTGGAAAAATCCTTATACAAGGTAAGGATGTTACCCAATTGGAGCCTAGAGAGCGAAATGTTGGCATGGTTTTCCAACATTATGCCTTGTTCCCGAATATGACGGTCCTTGAGAATGTCATGTTTGGTTTACGGATGAAAGGGATTAGCGACATGGCAAAGGCCAAAGAAATGCTTAAAATAGTTGGCTTAGAAACTAAAGAGACAGCCTATCCCAAGAATCTATCTGGTGGGCAACAGCAGCGTGTAGCCTTAGCTCGGTCGCTTGTTGTAGAACCAAAGGTCTTATTTTTAGATGAACCTTTATCCGCTCTAGATTCCAAAATTCGTGTGGAGCTGAGAAACTTAATCAAAGACATTCAACACCGATTGGGCATCACCATGGTTCTTGTCACCCATGACCAAGAAGAAGCCATGACCATGTCGGATAAAATTTATATTCTGGCTGATGGCCTTGTCGAACAAGAGGGAACGCCTTCAGAAATTTACCGTCATCCTAAAACGCCTTACGTTGCAAAATTCATTGGCAACCATAATTTATTTACCATGGAACGCTTTCAAAAGCTGGTGGATGGTCCTGCAGTGGCTGCTCGCCTTATTGCTTTACGTCCAGAGACTTTGACAGTCATCAAACCTGTTGTGGATCACTATTGCCTGACAGGGATTGTTAAGCGGACCTCCATGCTTGGATCTGTTCTAAGGTTTTGGCTAGATGTCAATCACGAAGAGGTCATCATGGACCAGCTGAATCGGTCAGCTTTCTTTAAAAATCCTGGAGATTCAATTACTGTTTACCTGATTAAGGACGATATTATTGTGATTGATTAGCAGACTACAAGAGGAGAACACATGAAGCTACGTTACAATGAGTCGCATCAGTTTTACATTATGCAAGTGACAGATACACATCTAGGAACCTACCCTTTTCAAGAAAATGATAAAAAGACACTTCACAAACTACAGAAAGCTGTTGAAGGACTCAAGCCGGATTTGATTGTTTTTACGGGAGATATTATCTATTCTCTAAAGAAGCATTTTGCGGAAAATCCATTAAAAAGTTTTGAAGCTTTCATCCATTTTGTGAATCGGCTTGAAACCCCTTATGTTGTTACTTTTGGCAATCATGATGCAGAACCTGAATCAGGTATTGGGCGTGCACAATTATGGCAGATTTATCAGGAAAAGTGTCTGTACAAACCTCTGATAATGGGCGAACACTTGTTTGAGGATCGGTATTCGTATCTTGTACCAATCTATGATACAACGGGTCAAATCATCCATCAAATGTGTTTTGTGATTGATTCAGGCGATTACTCTGGAACGAATCATTCCTACTATGCCTGGGTCGCACCTGAGCAAATTGATTGGTTTAAAGAAGCTGTCCGAAAATACAGTATCCCAGATAAAAAATACCAACATTTGATGTTTCAACACATTCCTATTCCGGAATATTGGCTGGCAAGTCTGGACATTCAATCAGGGGAATTTAGCGAAGATATCGGTGAAAATCTATCTTGGTCAACTGGTCAGACGGCGACTATTCCTTTTAAGAATTTTGTGGCCTCGCCCGAAGTCAATTCGGGTTTGTTTTACCAAATGCTCATGAGTCAATCCATCTGGGGAATGTTTGTTGGACATGACCATGACAATAACTTCGATGGCGTCTATAAAAATATCCATCTGATCTATGGCCAATCTTCTGGTTACAATACCTACGGAACTCTTCCAAAAGGAGTGAGAATGATTTATTTAAATGAAATAGATGGCTGTATTGAAACACAAACAGTTCAGTATGACTGTTAGTTAAGAGCATGGGAAAGAAATTCAACTAATAAAAAAGTTTCTTAACTTTATCATTTTCAGGATTAGATAGAAAGATACCAATCAGCAGTGGTTCATCGGCGCTAAAGCGCCTAATGATTTTTGCAGAGGTAAGACTAAGTTGGCATAGCCAACAAGTCTTACTCCCAACCACTGCGTTGAGATGTTGACGCAAACGATGAGAGGTGAGATTGGACTTGAGCCCCGCTCTCTTTGCCTTTTGATTTCTCTCCAAATAACTGCGAAATGCTCTTTCTACTAATCAAAATAAGAAGGAGTAAGATAGAAACTACACAGTTTCATTGAAATCAACTTTGTTGGCTCACCTCGCAGAACAGGTCATTAGGTGCTTTAGTATCAATGAATAACTGCTGAGTGGGTTATAATAATGGTGATTTGTCAGCATTTTACAAGCCAGATAACTACTGTGTCAAACTGTTCAAACTATAAAGGAATTGAGGCTGAGTATTTTTGTCAGTCTCTTTTCAGTTTGTCAGAGTAGTAAGGTTTCTGTCTTGGAATCCAGCAGGACTGATGATTGACTGGGACGAAATACCGCCAGATTTTCATCACGTCCCTGAACGACGAGAGGAGCTTGACTTTGTTGGTAAAGTCGGATTCCTTTCTGGATGATTTCTTGGGTCATACCCTCGTTCCCTCGATTAAAGAGAACTCCTAGCTGCAAGTCTTCGATTTGACTGAGCATGTGGTAGTCTCCAGCAGAGTCACCGAAAGCCATGATTGGCATATTTCCACGATGCAAGGGAGCAATCTTCTGTTTGATTGTCTCTAATTTTCCAATACCTTTTGTCAGCAGAGCTTCAGTTGCTATTTTTGAGGTCAGCCTACCATTTTCTAATTGAACTTGAACTCCAAAGACATGAGAGGCTGGCACCTTGTAATGTTTTGCTGCAACCTGCCCCAATAATTGTGGACTGGCTGTTATGATATAGGTGGCAATCTTATTATTTCGAAGCACTTTGTAGAGTTCGCGGATTTCATCTGGAAACCGAAGTCCTTGTTCCATATCAACAGTCACACTTCCGCTAAAACCTTTTTCTAGTCCTTCTGTGCTGTATCGCACTTTTTTGATAGGAAGTTGGAGTGCCCAATCCAGCATCTCACTGGCAAAGTTTGTAAAATCTTCAACAGTATAGCCCGCAAACCAATAAGTCAGCCAATTCTCTCCAGAAGCGGGGGAAAAGAGTCTCATGCAATAGTAATAATGGGCCAATAATTTCGTGCGGAACAATTGGTAAGCACAGGTTTTGCGTAAGGCAATCAAGTCGAGGTTACCTTGCTCTTTCTTTAGGATACCAAAATAATGGACGATATCTTTTGCTAAATGTTCAATGGTTAATAGCTCCCGTCCATCCATCAAGGGTTGCTTGATGTCGTAAGGCCCGGCTGTCAAAATCTCATAGAGCTTTTCCTCGGACACTTTGATGGCAAATTTATGAATAAGATAGAGTACCAAATGATCCTCAATATCAAAGAAGCAGGAGGTATTGTCAAAATCAAATACAGCATAAGGTTGATCCTGCCTTGAAATCGGATTAGAAGTACCATTTTTGGAGATAATTTCATTGATTCGCTGCAAGGCAAATGGTTCCCAATTAGGATTTTCTAACACATATTGACTCATAGTATTCCTCGTTTTTAAAGCATTATATATCAGTCTACCAAAATAAAGTAATGGATGATTGAATTTTATGTAAATGTTTTGTAAAAGATGGTTTATTTCAGTGTGTATATTATTTGATGAAGAAAATTATCATCAGATACAGAATGGTTAGACCACAATAAAAAAAATAAAAGTTATTGGGCAAAATTTCTTGACTTATAGTTGACTATAAGTGATATACTATCTGCATAAATGTCATAATCAATGATATGAAATGTTTAAAAATGTCGTTGAATAATTGAATTCGTCCTAAAATCCTCGATAAAATTCGAAAACCTCCTCAAGTCCAGAGACTTGTCGTCTGTTTTCTCATTTTTCAACGGATTTTTTCACGGCCTCATATCTTAAAATAAGGAGAAAATTATCATGTCAAATCATCAAACAGCACCTATTGTACTTGGAACTTGGTCTTGGGGAACTGGCGGTTTTGCTGGCGGAAATGTCGTTTTCGGAAATAACTTAGATACAGCAGACTTGAAAGAAGTCTTCAAAGTTGCTATGGAGAATGGGCTGAATACCTTTGATACGGCTTTTGCTTATGCTAATGGGGAATCCGAACGTATCCTTGGTGAGTTGGTTGGCCAATATGATCGTTCAGACATCATCATCTCAGACAAATTTACTCCTGGTATGCAAGATGATACCAAGGAAAATCCTGTCGAAGATATGTTGGCAGGTAGCCTTGAGCGCTTAGGAACAGACCTTATTGATATCTATTGGATTCATAATGCTGCCGATGTTGAACGCTGGACACCATACTTAGCGAATCTTGTCAAATCAGGTCAGGTCAAACGTATCGGTGTCTCAAACCACAGCCTAGAGCAAGTTAAGCGCGTGCAAGAAATCTTGAAGCCGCTGGGTGTTCAAATTTCAGCGGTTCAAAACCACTTTAGTCTGCTTTACCGAAATTCTATCGAAGATGGGCTGCTAGATTACTGTAAAGAAAATGATATCCAATTCTTCGCCTACATGGTCTTGGAGCAAGGAGCCCTCTCAGGTAAGTACGATGCTGAGTCTCCAATGCCAGCTGACTCAAATCGCGGCAAGACCTACAATTCAATGTTCCCAGCCCTCTCAAGTTGAGGACATTATCAAACAAATACGATGTCAGCCCGGCTCAAATCGCAACAGCTTGGGCTATCAAACGCGAAACCACACCAATTCTTGGTGTTACAAAAGTTGAGCAGGTATTAGATGCTGCTAAAGCTATCCGTGTCACACTGACAGATGCTGACATGGAAAAGTTAGAAAGTGCAGCCCTAGCTACAGGTGTTGATACAAGAGGCGGTTGGGAAGGTAATGCTTAGGGCCTGTATTCGTAGATTAACACGTCTATTTCAAGGGCTGATTTTTTCAAAAAACTAACAATATCCTTTCAAAAAACTGTCTCTGTGACAGACAAATCTATTGAATGATTAGGTTTGAAGAATGGTATAATATGAGTAGGAGGTATCTCATGTCAGAAGAAAAACAATATACCATTACTCAGGTTTCTGAAATATACGACATTAAGCCTAATACGATACGTTATTATGAGCGAATTGGACTTTTGCCTAAAATTCCAAGGAAGTCTAGCGGTAATCGCTATTTCACAGATGACCTAAATAAGTGGTTAGAGATGGTGATATGTCTGCGTCACTCAGGTGTTTCCATTGAAGTGCTGATTGATTACTGCCAGCTCCTTATGCAGGGAGAAAAAACGGTAAAAGCTAGAGAAGAGCTCCTAAGAGAGCAATTGAACACTCTTCTTAACAAACAAAAAAATCTCCAGCGCTCTATTGACCGTTTGCAACACAAGATTGGACTTTATGAATCTGGAGAGATTCTAGATAAAAAGACTTACTATGAAGAATACGGCATTCTCTTTGATGAAGATGGAAGTTGGAAGGAGCGCTTAGATGACTATGAAAATTGATGCCTTTTCTCATGTGCTGTTGCCAGAGTTTTACAAAGAAATGCTAAAACTAGATGGACATCTAGTTCAAAAAATGCCTTTTATACAAAATCCTGTTTTGACAGACATGAAGATACGCCGAGAAAATATGCCAGCGAATACTAAGCAAATCATTAGCTATGTTAATGCTAATCCTGAGGATTATGTGGAAGACGAAACAGCAGCACTTCTCGTCACTAAAGCGAACGATGAATTGCTAGTAACGGTACAGGAAAATCCAGATTTGTTTGTTGGCGGTGTTGCAATGGTTGCGATGAATCATGTTCCAGAGGCTGTGCGCGTGATAGAAGAATTTGTGCCTGCCCATCCAGAGATTCTTGGTATTCAAGTCTTCACCCGCCATCTTGGGAAATCTTTAGCCGATGAAACGTTTAAACCTGTCTTTGAAGCGGCGGCCAGAGCAGAAGTGCCTCTTTGGCTTCATCCTGTCTTTGATGAGCGCAAACCAGATAATAACATTATCTTTAGCTGGGAGTATGAGCTAACGCAAGCCATGTTGGAAATAGTACAGGCTGGCTATTTCAAAGAGTTCCCAAATCTCAAGATTTTAGTTCATCATGCAGGCGCAATGGTGCCGTATTTTGCAGGGCGTATTGAGCGAATTTTACCTGAGGATCAGGCGAATGACTTCAAGAAGTTTTATGTGGATACAGCTCTCTTGGGGAACACTAAAGCACTTGAACTTTGTGTGGATTACTACGGAAGTGACCATGTCCTCTTTGGGACGGATGCTCCTCTAGGTATCCTGCCAGCAGGAGCGACAGAGGTTATTACTGATGCTATTGAAGCCATGGATTTGAGTGAGAAAGACAAGACTAAGATTTTTTCAGGCAATGCAAAACGCCTGTATGGTTTGGAGAGTTGAGATATGGCAGAGATTTTTCGTTTATTTAAATTAGGGCTAGACCAAGCCTATTCAGATGATTATGCTCAGATTGGGAAAGATAACTTTATCCAATCGATAGAAAAAGAAACAGGAACTTTGGCCATGTATGCTAGCCATGTTTATGGTGATACTAGCAAGCAGATTGTGGTGGAGCGATATGCCAGTGAGGAGGCTTATCAAGAGCATATTGCGTCACAACATTTTCAGGCTTTTGCGGAGTTGGCAAAAAAAGCTGTCACCAGTCGTGAAGTCATCAATCTAGTACCAGAAATTTTTTTACAGAAACCTCAAGAGATGAGAGTTTTTGAAAAAAATGACCTTTCTGTTCGATTAGCGACTGTTCGAGTCAACGATAACGCTGCTTTCTCAGACATTGTGTTGCCTGAAATGAGGGCAAGTATGGAGAAAGAATCAGGTGTGCTTATCATGTACGCTGGAAGAGCAGTAGATCAACCAGATACTTGGTATTTCTTTGAAGTTTATCAGGATGAAGCAGCCTATGAACACCATCGAGACACGGCGCATTTTAAGGACTATATAGAAAAGAGTGAACCGTTTCTCATCAACAAAGACCTTCAAAACCTAACTGCTGATTTGTTAGTGAATCGAGGTTAGTCAAAAAGTGCACTGCTTGAGGTGCATTTTTGGTGTTTACAAGTTGTTGTGCTTCATTTATAGAGTAAAAATACACCTAAAAACGGAGGAGATATATCTTTGATGTTAAAGCATAAAAAAGTTGAATTGACAGAACTGTTTTACGATTTGGTTTTTGTGTATGGCTTTAGCCAACAAACTGCTCTCATTCATCACGTCCACGATGGCATTGTTCCTTTTGTTTCGTTTTTTGCCTTTGTGATTGGTATGGTGACAATGATTAACTCTTGGATGGTACAGACTGTTTTTACCAATCGATTTGGGAAAAATTCATTGACAAATATCTTTATGATGTTTGCTCAGATGGCTCTTTTACTTATTAGTCTGACTTCGGTCACTGACGAATTTACCCATCAGAACTTCGTTTACTTTTATGCGCCAATTGCTGGGATTTCTTTTCTATTACTGGTGCAGTATATTTTAGAGTATCTGGGGAGTGATAATGAAGCTGATAAGGTTTTTATCCGACGATTCTTTTATATATTGGGAACGCGAACCTTGGGACTTTTGCTTGCTGTCTTTCTTCCTTATCGCATCGGTTTGATTGTGGCGGCAGTGAGTATTGTGATGACGTGGTTGCTTCCAGCTTTTTTAACAAAACGGAACATTATGCCTAAGGAGCTGAAACCCATTAACTTTCCTCACTTAGTTGAGCGTCTATCTCTTCTTGTGATTATCACCTTTGGGGAAATGATTATTGGGATTGCAGATTATTTCAGTCCAGAGCGTCTCAGCCCACTGTCTTTTTGCATCTTTCTCATCGTTGCTAGTCTCTTTATGGTGTATATTGTAGAAATTGACCACATGATTGATGTAGACATAGACAATCCAGATGGAAATAGCTTTATCTATTGGCATTATCCCATTTTCTTTGGCTTAAGCTTTGTGACAGTCTCACTCGGTTTTCTGGGAAATGAAGAGGCAAACAATGGCTTTGCGACTTTGCTACTTTATCTCGGAATTGCAATGCTCATGATCGGCATTTATCAGTTACAACCGATGAATAAGGTTAGTCATTATTTTACACCAAAATTACTTTTGGGAATTAGCAGTGTCTGGCTAATGGCTGTATTGCTGAGTTTGGTCTTTTTGAAGAGCAGTGCTAGCTTGATTGTAATAGGTAGTCTCGCAACGCTGATTATGGCAGTGATTGCTGTTGTCTTTAATCTTAGACACCTCAGTGATACACCCAGATTTTAGAATCTGTATTCACAGGTATATTTCTCATCTCAGCCCTGATACAAGATATGGGAATGTTAAAAGTATAAAGTGAAATTAGGAATCTTGACGAAGTGCTTAGCTCGAATTCAATTATTTTGAGCCATTCATCGTTAGATTTTTTTGAAATATATCAGTATTTCAAAAAAATCTACCTTGATTGTCACTAAAATCAGAGCTAATCTGAGAAATCTCCCTTAGAACTTTTAGCCTGATCGTTTCAGTAGTTCTTGTTGTTCTTTGAGATTTTTAAAAAATAAGTCATAAAACTGAAAGCGGTTAATAGTTGACGATATCAATAATCTAAGGTATACTAATACTGTTAATATCACAAATGGCAAAGGCGCCTGTTTTGTTCGCAAAGAAGCGAAAGTTTCACGTTCAAGCAGGGAGACTGTGCCATTTTTTGTGTTTTCAACATTATTTTACTTATTTAAGGAGGCTTTTTCCATGAAGAAAAAAGGAATCGTATTACTATGTGGAGCAGTATTGCTGCTAGGAGCTTGCCAAGCGCAAGGTACAGAAACAAAATCATCTGATACTGCCACAAGTCAAACAACACAAGATAATCAAGTGCTAGAAAAAGGAAACTGGGAATCAACTTTATATACTCGTTTGTCGAAATTAATTGAAGAAAATGGTAAGATGAGTTCCGGCTACGATGAAAGTAAAAAGCCTTATGCCGTTTTTGACTGGGACAATACAACCGTTATCAATGACATTGGAGAAGCGACTTTTACTTACCAAATCTCAAATCTTGCTTTTAAAATGACTCCAGATCAATTCAATGAAGCGATTCGAAACGGTCTTCCAGAAGATGATTTTAAAGAAGAGTTCAATAATACAGACGGGGAAGCAGTCAATATCAATAAGATTGCCACAGATTTAGTGTCAGATTACACCTTCCTCTACAATGAATATAGTGGCATGAAGGGCAGTAAGTCACTCGATGAAGTGAAGAAATCGGCTGAATTTAAAGATTTTAGTGCGAAACTTCGCTATCTTTATGAAGCAGTCGGAGGTACATTTAGCTCAGACATTAGCTATCCTTGGGTCACTTATCTCTACGCGGGTATGACTTCTGAAGAAGTTGAAACCTTAACAGAAAAATCAATTGATTTTGCTCTGAAAGATGACTTGGTTTATGAAACATGGGAAAGTCCAAGTGACCTAAAAGGTCAAGCAGGACAAGTCAGTGTGACCTTTAAACGCGGTGTTCGCTCTGTCAAGGAAATGCAAAATCTGTATAAAACCTTGATGGACAATGGAATTGACGTCTATGTGTGTTCAGCGTCCTACTATGATGTCATCGTTCCTTATGCAACCAATAGCAAATATGGTTACAATGTTCCAAAAGATCACGTCTTTGCAATGCGCTTAGAAAAGGATGATAAGGGCGTTATCCAATCGAAATTAGATGCCAACTATGCTCAGACACAAGGAGAAGGCAAGACCAAAACGATTAAAGAGCTGATGGCAGTCAATCATGATGGTGCAGAGCCAATCTTAATCGGTGGGGATAGCAATGGTGATTATGCGATGTTAAAAGACTTCCCAGATCTTCAAGTTGGTCTGATTTTCAATCTTCTAAGAGATCCAAATAAAGGAATTGGTCTATTAGCCCAAGAAGCTGCTGATACGTATGAAAAAGAAAATGAAAAATACTTCTTACAAGGACGCGATGAAAACAAGGGTGTCTTGATTTCAGGACGTGAAACCATTAAACTAGATAAGACAGAAGCGAAGTTGATGCGAGAGTAATCAGATGAGGTGAGGAAGATAGATGAAGAAAATTATGTTTGTGGGCTCTGTCGGAGTGGGAAAGACGACCTTGACCCAGCGATTGAAAGGGTTAGACATCAGTTACTACAAAACCCAAGCCATTCAGTTTTACGATGCTATCATTGACACACCAGGGGAATTTTTGCAACACCGCAGGTACTACAATGCCTTGACTGTCACAGCATCAGAAGCAGATGTGATTGGTTTATTGGTATCTGCTACTGCGACCATGCAGACCTTTCCACAAGGATTTTCTTCTCTCTTTACCAAGCCCGTTATTGGGGTTATTACAAAAATCGATATGGCAGAAGATCCTAGCATGATTGAACATGCGCGTGAGCAATTGCAAGGAGCAGGAGCAGTAGAGATTTTTGAAATCTCTGCAATAGAGAATATCGGGGTCGATGCGTTGAGAGATTATTTAGTAGAGGACTGAAAGACGATACTCGTCAAAATAAGTTCATGATGATATACTGTTAACACAGCGAGAAACGACTGGAGGAAGGAGACTAGGTATGAGAGTGGAGCACGGTGGTGATGGTGCTATTTTAGCTGAGAAGTTGGGGATTCCAGCAGAAGACTACCTTGATTTTAGTGCTAATATCAATCCCTTGGGTCTTTCTCCTCGTTTACGCGAGACTTTGGTGGTGGCAATTGATCAGCTTGTTGCCTATCCAGATAGTCACTATCGCCATGCTAAAGCTGCTATCGCTGCTCATCATCAGTATGAGCCACAGCACATTTTATTAGCAAATGGTGCAGTTGATATTTTTTATGAATTAGCTCGCTATTTTCGTCCTCAAACAGTTGTCACCCTAAGTCCAACCTTTATGGAATATGAAAAAGCCTTTTTACAAGTCGGGTCAAAGATAGCGTATTGTCTTTTAGCAGCGCCTGATTATACATGGGACGTTGAGACACTTCTTCCAACGATTTCTTCTTTGTCTAAGGGGGATGTGGTCTTGCTCTGCAATCCCAACAATCCTACGGGTACCTTGCAGAAAGTGGATAGCTTGAAAGAGATTGCCCGCTATTTAGTAGAAAAAGAAGTGATTCTCGTACTGGACGAAGCGTTTATCGATTTTTTAGAAAATGAGAGTTGCTATAGTTTCATTTCTTCTTTGCAAGAGTTTCCAAATGTGATTGTGGTGCGTTCGTTGACGAAATTCTATGCCATTCCAGGCTTACGCTTGGGCTATGCTATTAGTACCCACCCAACGTGTTTTGCCCAGATAGAAGAACAGCGTGCGCCATGGAGCGTTAATACCTTAGCAGATAGGGCTGTTCCTGCTATTTTAGCAGATACAGCCTATCAGCAAGAGACGAGACAGTGGCTAGCAGTTGAAAAGGAATTTCTCTTTTCAGCTTTAACAAGCTTTCCTCAGTTACAGGTGGTCAAGCCTAGTGTGAATTATATTTTCTTTGAGTATACAGGGGAGCTTGATCTAAGGCGGGAGCTGTGGAAAGAGCAGATCTTCATTCGTTCTTGTAGCAATTATCATCATTTATCAGATAGGCATTACCGTGTTGCGATTCGTAGTAGACATGAAAATGAGGCCTTGATTGCAGCTCTTGGTCAGGTTTTAGCAAAAGAGGTTGCTCATGAGTGATCTGCTTGTCTCTTGTCCAGGTTCTTGTGGAGAGTTGTTTCAATGTGTCGTTGCAGGGCGAGAATACCTACTATCGTACAACATTGAAGAGAAGAGCTATGCAAGAATATCAAGTAGTCAAGAAAGTCGCTCTCAGCTAGGTGACAAGGCAAAGCAGGCAGTAGAGCTGTTAGCCATTCCCTCTGCAGATAGCAGGAAGATCCTATCTTATACTGATTTGCCCGTTGGTAAAGGTTATTCAAGTAGCACAGCGGACATGGTAGCGGCGGTACAAGCAACATCGCTCTATTATCAGAAAAAAAGATTGTCTGCAAGTCACTTGACAAGTATCTGCGCTAAAGTTGAGCCGAGTGATTCTGTCGCCTTTCAAAATTGGACAGTCATTGATGCCCTATCAGGTGAAGCCATTTGGCAAACAACTTGGCAGCCAGAACTTTATGTCTACATGCTAGAGCCAATCGAAAGCCTAGATACTCAAGATATGTCGCGTATGACCGAAAGTGATGTGTATCCCAAGCAGCAATCAGCAGGTCTATTTTCCCTTTTTCAAGAAGCTTGTGCGCAAAAAAGTCTAACAAAACTTGGTCAGCTTGCAACTCTCAGTGCTCGTTTGAATAATGAGCGCCTACCCAAGCCTTATTTAAATGAGATTATTGAGATCGCTACTAACCATAAGGCGATTGGTGTCAATGTGGCTCATAGTGGGACAGTAGTTGGCGTGCTCTTTTCAAGGCAACAGATGACAGACATCTTGGCATTCGAAAAGACACTTGTAAACCATGTACTTTCCACCTATTACCAAGAGCGAAGGCTTCGTAAAATCCTCTTTGAAGGAGTTCAGCAAGTAAGAAAGTAAAGAATAATGAAACGGTTACAAGAAATCATCGCGCGTCTCCAACCTTTGGATCAAAAAAAGGTTCAAGAGGGTCAACAATTCTGCGATCAACTCGCTAAACCCTTGGGTTCACTAGGAAAGCTGGAATCTATTTATTCTCGTTTATACGCGATGTTTGAAGGAAATATTCAACTCGAAAAGCAGATTGTGGTTGTGTATGTGGCTGATAATGGCATTGTAGAGGAAGGGATTTCGTCTAATCCTCAGGAAACCACTGCAATTGTCGCACGAAATATTTTAGAAGGAAAAACAGGGCTTTGTGCCATTTCTCAACATGTCGGTTCAGATACTTGTGTGGTGGATATTGGTTGCAAAGAAGATATTGATCCTTTAAGGCAGGATAAGGTTCGCCTTGGAACGCGCAATATGCTGCGAGAGCCCGCCCTAACCCGTGACGAATGTATCAAGGCTATCCTAGTTGGCTATCAAAAGACGGTGGAACTCATTGGACAAGGCTATACTCTATTTGGAACAGGAGAGATGGGAATTGGCAATACGACAACATCTGCCGCGGTCATCAGTGTTCTGTTGAACAAAAAAGCAGAAGAAGTGACAGGGTATGGTGCAGGGCTAACTCAGGAGATGAAGAGTCATAAGACCAAGATTATTCAGGCTTGTATCGAAAAGCATGCCCCCTATGAGGACGTTTTAGATGTAGTGGCAAAAGTAGGTGGTCTTGATTTGTTAGGAATGGTGGGGACCTATCTTGCCTGTGCTGAATATCATCTCCCCTGTGTTGTTGATGGTTTGATTTCTATCACAGGTCTGTTAATCGCTAGCCGTTTGGCACCCTGTGTTGTAGACTTTTGCTTTGCTTCACATAGTTCCACAGAGCCAGGCTATCAGTTGGTGTGTCGTGAGTTACAGCTCTCTCCGATGCTGACCCTAGAGATGCGTCTCGGAGAAGGATCGGGCTGTCCTTTAGCCTTCTTTTTAATGACGACTGCTTGTTATACAATGGAGCACATGCCTACTTTTGAAGAAGGAAAACTAAAAAAAGAAGATTATATTGATATTCGTATCAAATCTGAGTAAGAGAGGTGTTTTATGCAATTATATACGAAAACAGGTGACAAAGGTCTGACGAAATTAGTTGGTGGACAAAGCGTAGCGAAAGACGCGGAACGTGTTAATGCCTATGGAACAATCGATGAGCTCAATTCATGGATTGGCTACACCGTCAGTAAAATGTCAGAGACAGATGACTTAAAAGAAGAGCTATTGCAATTGCAACATTATCTTTTTGACTGTGGTTCTGATTTATCGACACCGCATGGAGTCTATCCTTACAAAGTAGATAAAACATTGGTGGAGTGGATTGAAGAGAGGATTGATACCTATGCAGATATTCCACCAGCATTAGAGACCTTTATCCTGCCAGGAGGAGATGAAGTTGCTTCGATGATCCATGTGGCACGAACCATTGCACGTCGCGCTGAACGGCATATTGTAGCGACCATGTGGACGACAGAAATCAACAATGAAGTGCTGATTTTTGTCAATCGACTGTCTGACTATTTCTTTGCACTGGCACGTGTCCTAAATTTCAGGAAAAAACGTTCGGACATTGCCTATGAGCGAGGTGAAAAGGTCTTTCATAATATCACCAAAGCAGATGTCGAAAGGTGGGCAAAGCAGGCTGAGTAATTGCTAGTGTTACTGGTGCAAAAACTGGAGTGAGACAGACAACTACTGCGTCTTGCAAGGAAATTAGAAAAATAAACGAGTCTGGGCTTGCTTTTGTCCCAGCCTCGTTTTCGATTTTTTAGCGTGCATTTAAGGTGGAAAGCCTATACAAATAAAATAATGAGACCAGAGCATTTGCTCCAGTCTCACCGTTAAGTATAAGAGAAAGTGTTTTTACATCATTGTAGAATATCGCTAAGCATCGTTGGTTAGCAGCAACTTTCCAAATTATCGGCTCTGCTTCTTTGCAGAAAGATAAGAAACCTTATCTGTTAGAAAATTAGCGTCGTACTAACGTAGAGCCAATAATGGAAATACTGCTATAATGCTCATTCCACAATGACATCATCACCTTACATCGAGGCGTGAAATCTACTAAAATTTAAGAATAAAGACCTGACTTAAAGCAAAGCTTATCACAGTGGCGGGACCGCGTTGGATTTTCACCAAACTTCCATATTCCTAAAAGTACTAAAATTAATTTCCTAGCAATTACATAATAACACGTTTTATGCTATTTGACAAGTAATATGAATCGATTTCTTCTAATTTTTTTCTAACGAAAAACGAAAAAGAAATTATTTTTGAAATAAAAATGAGTATTTTTCATTGATTTGAAAACGTTTTTGTGTTATAATCCTACTGTAGTACAAAGAGGTACTGTTTATAATAAAGCAATGTGGCTATATGAAATGACTATGACAGATGTAGTGGAATAGTGATTTTCATATGGTCTCTTTTTTTCGAGTTCATATAAACAGAAAGGAGAATGAATGTATCATATTTTTTATAAAACTGAATTGTGCATAGGCAAGGGTGCTTTGAAGCAATTGAGTACCTATAAGGATGAGCATATCTTGGTTGTTGCAGATCCATTCTTAAAAACGTCTGGTCAACTAGAGCAGATTTTGAATTATCTGGATAGCAGCAATGATGTGGTTATCTTTACAGATATTGTGCCGGATCCACCGATTGAAACAGTCGTAGCAGGAATCAAGTCAGCTGGTGATCGTCCAATTAGCATTATTTTAACAATCGGTGGAGGATCTGCAATCGATGCTGCTAAAGCTATGTATTACTTTGCTAAGAAGCAGGCGATTTTCTCTGAAGCTATTCTGGTTGCGATTCCAACAACCAGTGGAACAGGGTCTGAGGTAACGGAGTTTTCGATTATCACGGATTCTAAAAAAGGAACAAAGTACCCTTTGGTAACGAAGGAGATTTTACCTGACGTTGCGATACTAGATGCAGAACTTGTCCTGTCTCTTCCAGCAAATATTACAGCAGATACGGGAATGGATGTTTTGACCCATGCCTTTGAAGCCTATGTGTCTACAGCTGCTACGGATTTTTCCGATGCGCTTGCTGAAAAGGCGATAAAACTGGTATTTGAATACTTGCCACGGGCCTATAAAGATGGCAATGACGTTGAAGCCAGAGAGAAAATGCATGTCGCTTCAACCTTAGCAGGGATGGCCTTTAATACGGCATCGCTCGGCTTAAATCACGGCATTGCTCATGCAGCAGGAGCAAAATTCCATGTGCCTCATGGACGCTTAAATAGTATCTTGATGCCACACATTATTCGATACAATGCGAATGTGCTGGATAGGGGACGGCAGCCTATCAATAAAGAAGCAGCTGCGCGCTATCAAGATATTGCAAAGCTCTTAGGCTACAGCGCTTCAAATCCAGCTCTCGGAGTGCGTCAATTGGTGGATGCAGTCCGAAAATTGCAAAAACAATTGGAAATGCCAACTTCGTTGAAAGAATACGGTGTTACCTTGGATGATTTTGAATTGTACAAAGATGAAATCGCAACAGCGGCGATTAAAGATAAGTGTACCGATACAAATCCTAGGACACCAACTCCTTTAGAAGTTGTGAAAATTTTAGAAAATGCTTTTCACTTGTAAATTGGTATCTTAATATTTTATAATATGACATTGTGTGTAGAAGTTTGAGCAGCTTCTGAACGCATGAAGAGGTTATCAAATTGGAAGAAAAACAACGAATGATACAGGAGTATGTGCCGGGAAAACAGGTCACCTTGGCACATCTTATCGCTAATCCAGATGATGCGATTTATGAAAAGTTGGGCTTGATTGTCGAGAAAAAAGGTGCGATTGGCATTTTGACCATCACACCGAGCGAGGCCGCTATCATCGCAGTTGACATTGCAACAAAAGCAGCAGATGTTCAAATTGGCTTTGTGGATCGCTTTAGTGGTTCAGTCGTCATGACAGGAGACGTCTCTTCTGTTGAAGCTGCTCTAGTTGCGGTATTGCAAGGTTTAGAAGAAATTTTAGGTTTTTCGAGCACAGTTGTAACACGAACATAAGTAAGAAAGAAACTGGTAAGAGGAAGTATGAAAGGTAGAATATTAATTGCTGATGATGATCCAATCATAACACTAGATATTCGTCGAATTTTAGAAGAGGCAGACTACGAGGTTGTGGCAGAAGCTTCAGATGGCTTTGAAGCGATTGAACTGTGTCAAAAATACCGATCAGACTTGGTCATAATGGATATCAAGATGCCTCTGTTAGATGGACTAACAGCTACTAAGAAAATACTGGATGATGCTTTAGCTTACGGTGTGATTCTTTTATCAGCTTATGATGATGAAAGCTATGTTCAAAAGGCTAAGCTTTACGGAGCAAGTGCCTATCTAGTCAAGCCTTTAGATGCTAAGTCTTTGATTCCTATGGTTGAGGTCTGCATTGAAAAAGGACGTCAACTGCAGCAAATGTCAAATGAGATGATTAAGTTGTCTAAAAAGATAGACGATCGGATTGTGATTGAAAAAGCCAAAGGACTGCTCATGGTTCGTGATCAGTTATCAGAGCCTGAGGCATTTAAGCGTATTCGTACAATTAGTATGCAAAAACGAGTTCCAATGGTTGAAATTGCAAAATTATTGGTTCTGCATGATGAAGTATAGAGAAAAAATTAAAAAACTTTGCCAAGAACAAACGAATTTAAGTGATGAAGACATTGATATGCTCATTGAGCAAGCAGATCTGCTAATGAAGAGTTCAGATTATGCGAGTGAAGATGTGTTTATTGATGTTCAAAATATTTATTCTGAACACGCTACGGTTATTTTTCATAAAAAGCCTCAGACGAAGGGGAGTTTATATGAAAAAAGTGTGGTAGGAAGTGTTGCCTATTTACAAAATGAGCCGGGTGTGATTCGTACTTTACAGACAGGGGCACCGTCCATTGGTTTGTCAGCTTTATCGCAAGAAGGCATTCCTATTGAGCAGACGGTTTTACCGATTAAGAGAGAAGGCCGCGTTATTGCGACCTTGATCCTTGAAAAAGACGCTTCTGAGCATTTGCCTACTCAATTTTCACTGAAGACAACCGAGCTAGGTCATTATGAAGTGGATGATGTGTGCCTTGAAGTTGATTCAGAGCAATTCTCTTTATTAAAATATATGGATGATGCGGTGTTATTCTTCGATGATGAAGGCTTCCTAACCTACTTTAATCCCTCTGCGGCAGAATTGTATCGGAAGAAACTGAGATACATGGATTCCATTGAGGGAATGCACTACGATAATTTAGTTTTAGGAAATATCCGGTTTGAAGATATTTATAAAGAGAGTCAGAATTTAAAGAAATCTTATTCAACCCTATCTGAAGTTCAGTATGGCGTCAGCTATTTCGCGATTAAGCAATATGTTGTGCGTGATTCTAGGTCTTTGATCATGATCTATAAGGACATTAGTGACGTAAAGCAGATGGAATCGCTAATGCTGATGAAAGAGACGACGATTCATGAGATGAATCATCGAGTGAAGAATAATTTGCAAACAGTTGTATCTCTGCTTCGCTTGCAGGCACAACGTAGTCCCTCTAAAGCTGTGAAAAAAGATCTGACAGATAGTGTCAATCGTGTATTATCCATTGCGATGACACATGAGTTATTATCTTCTCAACAGCAGGATGAGGTGTCCATTGAGCATTTACTGCGAGGGGTAGTTGAGAATGTTCAAAGTTATTTTAAAGGGCATGGAGCTATCTCACTGACTTATCATCTAGATCCCAATCTTTATCTGGATAGTAATCGTGCGACTGCTTTAGCTTTGATTGTCAATGAACTCTTACAAAATAGCTATGATCATGCGTTTGAAACGATAAAGCAAAAAAATCCAGAAATCCATTTGCAAATCGTTACAGAAGATGATATAATAAAAGTTAGAGTGGCCGACAATGGAAACGGTTACGATACCAGTCGCTCATTTGATGATCATCTAGGCTTGATGATTGTGGAGCGATTTGTCAAAAGTAAGTTGTCGGGAAAACTGTCTATTTATTCCAATGATAAGGGGACGGAAACCACGATTACATTTAAAAAGTTTAAAGACTAACAACGATGTCGGTCTAATAAAAGCAATGACGCTTGAAGAATATAAATGAACCTAGGTTTATTTATATTACTTTGAGTGTCTTTTTTTGGAGGTTCATAGCATGTCAGATAAAATTTTGAGTGTGGGCATTGACCTTGGTACTGCGACGACGCAATTGATTTTATCCGAGCTAACTATCGAAAATATCTCATCTCTCTTTACCGTTCCTCGCGTATCGATTACCGATAAGAAAGTTCTTTATAAAAGCGAGATTATCTTTACGCCTATTTCTGATCAATTGCTGATTGAAGTGGATAGGATTAAGGAATTTGTTATGAGCGAGTACGCTAAGGCCGGCATTGAGAAAAAAGATATTCAGATGGGGGCTGTTATTATTACAGGTGAAACAGCTCGGAAAGAAAATGCTAGTCAAGTGCTACAAGCTTTGAGTGGCTATGCTGGTGATTTTGTGGTCGCAACAGCTGGTCCTGACCTAGAAAGCATCATCGCAGGAAAAGGAGCATGCAGTCACCAATATTCACAAGAACATCACACATCTGTTGCTAATATTGATATTGGTGGTGGAACATCGAATTTAGCTGTCTTTCGTGAGGGTGATTTGATTGATACGGGATGTTTTGACATCGGCGGACGCTTGATTAAGCTCGATCCTACTACTCACCGAATTAGCTACATTGCTCCAAAGTTGCAAACGATTATTTCAGACAAAAACTTGAAATTGCAAGTAGGAGAAGTGGTGAATCATGCTGATCTGGATCGGTTGATTCAGATGATGGTAGAGGTCTTAGAACAGTCCGTTGGTATTGACAATCACAGTCCTTACTATGACTTACTTCAAACCAATCATGGCTTGAAATTAAACTATGAAATCAAATGTGTCTCTTTCTCAGGTGGGGTAGCAGATGCGATTTTAGAATCAAGTCTTACCAATGAATTTCAATATGGAGACATCGGTATCTTACTAGGACGTGCCCTTAGAAAATCAAAAATATTTGACCAAAAGAGGGTCATCAAGTCCGCAGAAACGATCCGTGCAACGGTTGTTGGTGCAGGAAGCCATACGACAGATGTTAGCGGCAGTACCATTACCTATATCTCAGATGTGTTGCCAATAAAGAACGTTCCAGTCTTGAAATTAGCTTCTAGTGATGAGCGTGAGGATAAGGAAACACTGACTGAGATTATCAGAGATAAGGTTGAGTGGTTTACCTTAGAAAATGAAGTGCAGCAAATCGCTTTAGCCATCAATGGCGAAAAAAGTCCGAGTTTCACTCGTGTTGTGGAGTACACCGAGGCTATTATCAAAGGAATGCAAAAGAGCATTGAAAAGAGACTTCCGATTTTAGTCGTAGTCCGTGAAGATATGGCGAAAGTCTTGGGGCAATGTCTGCATGCACAGCTTCCAAAAGATTATCCATTTGTATGTATTGACTCGGTTGATGTGCAAAATGGGGATTACATTGATATTGGAAATCCTGTGATTGATGGTTCGGTCTTACCAGTGGTTGTGAAGACCTTGGTATTTAACTAATGTATATAAAAAAGGAGGAAGTCAAACATGATTTTGAAAACAAAATTATTTGGCAGAATTTATGAATTTAAGTCAGTAAAAGAAGTGCTGGCAAAAGCAAATGAGTACAAATCGGGAGACCAGCTAGCAGGCGTTGCGGCTGAGTCTGCTGAAGAGCGAGTGGCAGCAAAAGTTGTCTTGGCTCAATTGAAATTATCAGACTTGTTTAACAACCCAGTTGTTCCTTATGAAGAAGACGAAGTGACGCGAATCATTATTGATGATGTCAACTTACGTACATACGAGAAAATTAAAAACTGGACTGTGCAAGAGTTGCGTGAATGGATTTTGGATAACAATACGACAAATGTAGACATTCAGTGGATCTCACGTG
This sequence comes from Streptococcus merionis DSM 19192, assembly GCF_000380085.1. Lineage (GTDB taxonomy): Bacteria > Bacillota > Bacilli > Lactobacillales > Streptococcaceae > Streptococcus > Streptococcus merionis. The sequence goes on along the minus strand of NZ_KB904550.1, from coordinate 168,764 downwards.
GTTTGACATCTGAAATGGTGGCAGCCGTTGCGAAGTTGATGACCAACCTTGACTTGATTGTTGGAGCACAAAAAATCATCATTACCAAGACAGCTAACACCACAATTGGTAGACCAGGCACCTTCTCTTCTCGCTTGCAGCCAAACCACACAACAGACGATCCAGATGGTATTATGGCATCGACAATGGAAGGATTTGCCTATGGTTGTGGGGATGCCTTGCTAGGATTGAACCCAGTTGATGACTCGGTTGAAAGTACGAAGCGAGTGCTTCACAAATTCAATGATTTCATCGAAGAATATCAAATCCCAACTCAACACTGTGTCTTGGCTCACGTCACTACTCAGATTGAAGCCATGAATCAAGGGGCGCCTACTGGTCTTGTCTTCCAGTCTATCGCTGGATCTGAAAAAGGAAATGAAGCTTTTGGATTTAACGCTGCAACGATTCAAGAAGCTCGTGATACAGCGCTTAAAGTCGGCTCTGCTGCTGGACCAAATGTCATGTACTTTGAAACTGGACAAGGTTCAGAATTGTCATCAGATGCGCACTACGATGCTGACCAAGTAACCATGGAAGCTCGTTGTTATGGCTTTGCTAAGCGTTTTGATCCATTCTTGGTCAATACCGTAGTAGGATTTATCGGTCCTGAATATCTCTATGATTCAAAACAAGTTATCCGTGCAGGTCTTGAAGACCACTTCATGGGCAAATTGTCAGGTATTTCAATGGGCTGTGATATTTGTTATACAAACCATATGAAAGCAGACCAAAATGACGCTGAAAACTTATTGGTGTTGTTAGGAACTGCTGGCGTTAACTATATCATGGCAATCCCTCATGGAGACGACATCATGTTGAACTATCAAACAACAGGTTACCATGAAACAGCTACGATGCGTGATTTATTAGGCAAACGTCCAATCAAGGAATTTGAAGAATGGATGGAAAAAATGGGCTTAATGGAAAATGGACATTTAACAGCAATTGGCGGAGATGGTTCTGTCTTTATGAAATCAAATTAGTTGGGAGGAAATCATTGTGGATGAATTGCAATTAAAAGAAATGATTCGCTCACTCTTAAGTGAGATGGATACTAAGGAGTCGACTGATACACAAGCTGTATCAGCGCCTGCAAAAGAAGAAGCAGCAAAGGAAGTGGCAAGTAGTGGCTGTCCTTTGACTGAAGAATCGGTTATTGAAGACGGAATGATTCCAGATATTACAGAAGTTGATATTCAAGAGCAGTTTCTTATTCCAAATGCGATCAACGAAGAAGCCTATCGTAAGATTAAAAAATTCACTCCTGCTCGTTTAGGATTATGGAGAGCAGGAAATCGCTATATGACACAGTCTGTTTTACGCTTTAGAGCAGACCATGCAGCAGCTCAGGATGCGGTATTCTCATATGTTTCAGATGATTTTGTGAAAGAAATGGGCTTTATTCCAGTAGAGACAAAAGCCTCATCAAAAGATGAATACTTGACACGTCCAGATCTAGGAAGAGTTTTCTCAGAAGAGCAACAACAGTTCATTAAAGATAACTGCACTCACAATGCTAAAGTTCAAATCGTTGTGGGAGATGGTTTAAGTTCATCTGCTATTGAAGCGAATGTGAAAGACTTCTTACCAGCCCTCAAGCAAGGTTTGAAAATGTTTGGTTTGGACTACAATGAAGTCTTGTTTATCAAACATGCTCGCGTGGCTGCGATGGATCAGATTGCTGAATTGACAGGTGCAGAAGTCGTTTGTATGTTAGTTGGCGAACGTCCAGGTTTGGTAACGGCCGAGTCTATGAGTGCTTATCTGGCCTATCGCCCAACAGTCGGTATGCCAGAGGCAAAACGTACGGTTTTATCTAATATCCATAAAGGTGGAACACCAGCTGTTGAAGCTGGGGCTTATGTGGCCGAAATCATTAAGAAGATTCTTGACAATAAAAAATCAGGGGTTGACTTAAAATAATTTTTTAGGAGGACATTGTTTTGAAAAATGAACGATTAGGCGCAAATGTACTAAGTGCGTTAGTGATTTCAAATGTAGACGCAGGCTTAGCTGCTTCACTTGAATTAAAGCCACATCATAGAAGTTTGGGGATTGTGACTTCAGATTGTGACGATGTGACCTATGTTGCCTTAGACGAAGCAACAAAGGCCGCCGATGTTGAAGTTGTCTATGCTCGTAGTATGTATGCTGGAGCAGGAAATGCCTCTACGAAATTAGCTGGTGAAGTGATCGGCATTATCGCAGGTCCAAATCCTGAAGAAGTTCGTAGCGGTTTAGACGTAGCGGTTTATGAAATTGAAAATGGCGCAAGCTTTTACAGTGCCAATGATGACAATAGTGTGCCTTACTTTGCTCATTGTGTTTCTCGTGCGGGATCTTATTTGTCAGAAGGTGCTAACTCACAAGAAGGAACAGCAATTGCTTATTTGATTGCTCCTCCAGCAGAGGCGATGGTTGGTTTAGATGCAGCTCTAAAAGCAGCAGATGTCCAAATTGGTGCTTTCTATGGTCCACCAAGTGAAACAAACTTTGCCGGTGGTTTATTGGTTGGCTCACAATCCGCTTGTCGTGCAGCCTGCGATGCTTTTGCTAAAACAGTAATAGCAGTTGCAGAGGATCCAAAAAGCTATTAAAACAGAGGGTAACTAGATGACAAAAAGAGCACTCGGTTTAATTGAAGTAAGAGGTTATCTAGGTGCGGTGGTTGCAGCAGATGCGGCTGTTAAAGCAGCGAATGTGTCATTGCTGAATATTGAAACTGTAAAAGCAGGGTTAAATACTGTTCAATTAATAGGTGATGTGAGTGCTGTTCGGGCAGCAGTTGATGCAGCAGTAGAAGAAGTTGGTGATAAGCCCTATTATTTAGCCAGTCATGTGATTTCTAGGTTAGACGACCAAACAAATATTCTTTTTCAGTCAAGACAAGAAGAATTAACTCAAACGACAGAAGCAGTCACTGAACCTCTTGTACAAGAAGAAAATGAGACATTGGTCACAGCTGAGGAACACCCTTCAGATACTGTTGTCGAAATAGCAGATGGTGCAAAAGAAAAAACTGCCTATACTAGAGAAGAGCTAGAAAAATTAAAAGTTGTACAATTGCGTAGTATTGCCTACCGTGAAGAAGGTATTGATTTATCAAAGAAAGAGATTAAGTTTGCGAATAAGCGTTCATTGATTGAAGCTTTGATTAAAATCACAGGAAAGGAGTCATAAGGAATGTTTTTAGAGGATAAAGACTTAGTCTCAATCCAAGAAGTGCGCAACTTAATCCGTGAAGCCAAACGGGCGCAGGAGCAATTGGCAGAGATGAGCCAAGAGCAGATTGATACGATCGTGAAAGTTGTCGCAAAAGCTTGCTATGATGAGCGTGAGCGCTTGGCTAAGATGGCAGCAGAAGAGACAGGATTTGGTCGTTGGGAAGATAAGGTGATCAAAAATGCTCTGGCATCTAAAGGAATCTTAGAAGAAATCAAGGACATGAAAACCGTTGGAATTCTTCGTGAAGACAAGGAAAACAAGGTGACGGAAGTCGCTGTTCCTGTCGGTGTGATTGCTGGTTTGATCCCATCAACGAATCCAACATCAACTGTTATTTACAAAGCCTTGATTGCCTTGAAAGCAGGAAATAGTATTGTCTTTTCACCACATCCAAACGCTTTAAAGAGTATTGAAGCAACAGTTGAAGTGATTAAGCGCGCTGCTAAAAGCGCAGGTTGCCCAGATGGAGCTGTTAGTGCCATTCATCGCGTATCCATTCAAGCAACGAATGAATTGATGAAACACAACGACACCAACTTGATTTTGGCAACTGGTGGAACAGCTATGGTCAAGGCAGCTTATTCTTCAGGAACACCAGCGATTGGTGTGGGGCCTGGTAACGGTCCAGCCTTCATTGAACGCACAGCAGATGTTCCAAAAGCTGTTCGTCAGATCATGGATTCTAAGACCTTTGATAATGGTGTTATCTGTGCATCAGAGCAGTCCATCATTGTTGAAGAAGACATGAAAGCAACCGTTGTTGCAGAATTTAAAAAACAAGGTGCTTACTTTGTACCAGCAGAAGATGCTAAAAAATTGGGTGCTTTCATTATCTTGCCAAGTGGCGCTATGAATCCAAAAATGGTTGGGAAAACCCCACAAGTGATTGGAAAATTAGCTGGTATCCATGTACCTGAGAATGCCCGTGTATTGATTGCAGAAGAAACAGGCGTCGGCAAGCAACATCCATACTCAATGGAAAAACTTGCTCCAGTGTTAGGTTTCTATACGGTTAAGACATGGGAAGAAGCATGTAAGTTGAGTATGAAGATCTTGCACCACGAAGGAGCTGGTCATACTATGGCGATTCATACAAACGATGAAAACATTGTGCGTGAATTTGCTCTTAAAAAACCAGTGTCTCGTCTCTTGATTAACACACCTGCTGCTTTAGGAGGTGTCGGTGCGACAACAGGCTTGTTCCCATCCTTTACTCTAGGTTGTGGAGCTGTTGGGGGAAGTGCAACATCTGATAATATCAGCCCAGAAAATCTCTACAATGTACGTCGTGTAGCGTATGGCACTCTTGAATTGTCTGACATTCGTCAAAATGAAGGCGCGCCCACAGTTGCAAAAGAATCAACAGTCGAACAAGTAGCAGATGAAGACAAACTAGTTGAACTCTTGGTTCAACGTGTTCTTGCAAAATTAGATAAATAATTTAAAACAAACAATAACGGAGGAAACAACAAATGGCAAATGCAAACGCACTCGGAATGGTAGAAACAAAAGGTTTAGTCGGCGCAATTGAAGCAGCTGACGCAATGGTCAAAGCAGCGAACGTTACTTTAATCGGTAAAGAGCAAGTAGGTGCAGGACTTGTAACAGTTATGGTTCGTGGTGATGTTGGTGCTGTTAAAGCAGCGACAGACGCAGGTGCAGCGGCAGCAGAAAATGTTGGTGACTTGGTATCTGTTCACGTCATCCCACGTCCACATTCAGAAGTTGAAGTTATCCTACCTGTAGGAAGCCACAAAGAATAAGTCATAAAAAATAGCAACAATTAACGGAGGAAATAACAAATGGCAAATGCAAACGCACTCGGAATGGTAGAAACAAAAGGTTTAGTCGGCGCAATTGAAGCAGCTGATGCAATGGTCAAAGCAGCGAACGTTACTTTGATTGGTAAAGAGCAAGTAGGTGCAGGACTTGTAACCGTTATGGTTCGTGGTGATGTCGGTGCTGTCAAAGCAGCGACAGACGCAGGTGCAGCGGCAGCAGAAAATGTCGGTGACTTGGTATCTGTTCATGTTATTCCACGTCCACATTCAGAAGTTGAAGTTATTTTACCAAAATAATCGTTGACAAATGAGATTGTTTGGCGATGGGCTGGAATTGGCTCTGTCCCTTTCTTAGTTGATAGAGTTCATGCCGATTTCGGCCTATCCGCACAAACAAATCAGTAGAAGGATGTGAATGCATGTCAGTTCTTACAGAAGCAAAGATTAGAAAATTGTTTAGAAATGCCACGATTGCAGAAAACGGTGTTTTTGAGTTGGCAACCAATGAAAAACTGACCCCTGCTGCAAGAGGATTTCTAAATGATCATCATGTAAAGGTGGTTCATTCTAATCAGCAAAAAGGGAGAGCACCTGTATCACAATATGAAATAAGCAAAGAGCCTATTAACACTATTGAAGACTCTGTTGTGTATCCACTACTGTTTAGATTAACCAAGTTATATAGCTATTTTTTGCGCAGTCAAAGAGAATTACATTTAGCATTTCAAACTGAAAAATGTGATCAACTGGGTGTCATCCTTGCGATTCTTGAAAAAATGGTTGGACATCATATTTTAGATGATATTGCAGATTACGACACGGCAGTATTGACCAATGCGGAGTTGCAGGCCATTCGTGTCACCAAGCAATTGGATCAGCAAAATGTCATGATGGGCTATCAAGAAGCAGCGTGGCGCTTGGTTTGTTATGAAACCTATATTGAAACAACAATCGTAAGAAAAGAAATCGAGCGAGTGGCAGATAATGATCAAGATGTATTTGCGACAAAAGTTTCTCAATTATTGAAATCAATAGAAGTTTTACTATGGCTGATAGCAAGTGAATAGAGGGGAAAGGAGGTTTGAAAGTGTCGTTAGAGCAATTAGTAGATAAAATTGTTGAGCGTGTTCAAGATGAATTACAAGGAAGTTTTGAAGTAGAAGCAAGTGGACGTCACGTTCATTTGAGCCAAAAGGATTTGGACGCTTTATTTGGTCCAGGATACCAATTAACAAAGGCTAAAGACTTGTCTCAACCGGGACAGTATGCCTGTAAAGAGCGTTTGACTGTCTTGGGTCCAAAAGGAGCTTTTCATAATGTTGTCATTTTAGGACCTGTACGAAAAGAATCACAAGTTGAAGTATCATTGACAGATTGCTTACAATTAGGAACAAAAGCGCCTATCCGTGAGAGTGGCGATATTGAAGGAACACCGGGTGTTATTTTAGCCAATGGTAATCAGAGTGTGTCGCTTGATAAGGGCTTGATTGTGGCAAAACGTCACGTGCATATGACACCAGAAGACGCTAAGCGTGCAGGTGTTGAAAATCATGAGATTGTTCAAGTCAAGGTTGAGGGAGAGCGCCCGTTAATTTTTGATGATGTTGTTATTCGTGTTAGCCCTCAATTTGCAACCTATATGCACATTGATTATGATGAAGCAAATGCCTGTGGCTTTAAAAAAGGCATCCGCGGACGCATTATTAAAAAGGGATAACATACAGAAAGGCTAAAAAAGAATGGAAAATATAGACAAACTTGTCCAGCTTATCACAGACCGTTTGTTAGAAAACCTTCAGCATCAGCCAAATGAAACATCTGTTTTTTTGATTGGAAAAGAAAGTACAAGGGAATACCTAGCAAGTCACGGGTGTCGTGTAACTCAAGAGCATACGAGTGCAGACTTTGTTGTGGTAGATGATCTAGCCTTAGATGCCTTCTTACGAGTTGCTTCACTTTGCCCCGCAGACGCAAAAGAATCAAGTCTGTTAACGAGCTTATTAGAGGGTAAAAAGGTACTGATTTCTCTGGAAGCTTTTAATATAGAGCAGTATAAGCAGTCTGCTAAGTCATTGTTATACCGCGAACTGCTAGCGCAAAAAGCAAAACTCGAAAAATACGGCGCGACGTTTTATAGTGAAACTCAATTGCTGTCGCTTTTGGAAGCAAAGGAAGCAACAAAAGATGTTGTTGCCACACATCAATCAACACCTGTTTCTCAGTCATCCAAAAGTAAGCTAATCACAGAATCAAAATTACGTGCTATGCAGTTGAGTGAAGGTGATACTTTTACCCTTGAAAAAGGAATGATTGTAACAGCGTTAGCCAAGGACTATTTAAAACGTCATAAGATTAGAATTGTAAACTAAAAGGAGTAGGACTATGTTTGTTGGGAAAGTAAGGGGAAGCCTCTGGGCTACTAGAAAAGATGAAAAATTAAATGGCTTGAAATTTTTAGTAGTGGAGCGCCAATTAAATGAACATCAAACGGATCCTGCTTTGGTTATTGCGGCAGATTGTATCGGGGCTGGAGAGGGGGATCTGGTCATGGTGACAACTGGCAGTTCTGCACGTGTTAGTCTAAATAAAGAAAATGTTCCTGTTGATATGGTCGTTGCGGCCATCATTGACAAAGTAGAATATCCAGATAATGAAAACAATTAGGAGATAAACAAAGATTATGAGTATAAATGAAATCATCATTTACATCATGGTTCTATTTATGATTGTCGGTGCAATTGATAAGTGTATCGGTGGCAAATTAGGCCTAAGTGAGAAGTTTGAAGAAGGTATCATGGCAATGGGAGCCCTTTCGCTTTCAATGGCAGGGATTATGGTGGTAGCCCCCTTGTTAGCAGATATTTTAAAACCAGTCATCGTGCCTTTATATGGTTTAGTAGGAGCAGATCCGTCTATTTTTGCAACGACTTTCATCGCAAATGATATGGGTGGAGCGCCACTAGCACTTAGCCTAGCACAAGATCCAGCAGTTGGAAATTTTGCAGCCTACGTTTTAGGATCGATGATGGGGCCAACGATTGTCTTTACGATTCCGGTTGCTTTAGGAATTATTGAAAAAGAAGATCGTCCATTACTTGCTCGCGGTATTTTATATGGTTTGGTCACTGTTCCTATTGGATGTTTGGTTGGTGGTTTATTGGTGCCAGGCTTATCGGCTGGAACCTTATTGGTCAACTTGATTCCAATCATCATCGTTTCTGCCTTGATCTTCTTGGGCTTAGTAGTAGCACCAAACGGTATGATTAAGGGATTTGAAATCTTTGGGCAAATTATTGTCATCATTGCGACACTTGGTTTAGCCTTTGGTGCGGCTCAATTGCTAACAGGTAATGAATGGTTGAACAGCCTTTATCCAAGTGGAGCAGACACCTTGAAAGAAGCCTTTGAAGTGGTTGGAACAATCGCAGTTACCTTGGCCGGTGCTTTTGGTCTTGTTGCTGTCTTTACAAAAGTAGCCAATAAGCCACTTTCTGCTATCGGAAAATCATTGGGGATGAATGAAGTTGGCGCAGCAGGCTTGGTTGCCTCACTTGCTAACAATATTGCCATGTTCCAAATGTTAAAAGACATGGACAAGCGTGGTAAAATCATCAACGTTGCCTTTGCTGTTTCTGCGTCATTTGTCATCGGTGACCATTTAGGATTTACCGCTGGACAGAATGCTGAGATGATTGTACCAATGATGGTCGGTAAGATTGTTGGTGGTGTAACAGCTGTCTTGTTGGCATTTGTATTAACAAAAAAGGAAGCATAGACGAGAGGAAATAGAGAATGGCAGATGTAAATCGTTCAGAGTTGGAATCTTTAGTTCGGAAGATTTTATTAGAAGAACTCCTTGCCAAAGATACTGCTAAAAAAGTCGGGAAGTCAGGAGTTGCATCTATCGCTTTACCAAGTTTAGATGTGCGTCCAGAAGACCGTCTTGACACTGGAAATCCAGCAGACAAAGTTTATACCAGAGACTTGCTTGATTTAAAAGAAAGTCCTCGCTTGGGCTTAGGGCTAATGACAATGGAAGAAACAACCTTCCCATGGCATTTAGACTATGACGAAGTGGATTATGTGATTGAAGGCAGACTAGACATCATCGTCGGTGACGAAGTGATGTCGGCTGGACCAGGTGAGCTTCTCTTTATTCCCAAAGGAAGTGATATCAAGTTTTCTGTCAAAGGAAAAGCACGTTTTATTTATGTGACCTATCCAGCAGATTGGCAAAATCAGTAAAAAACTGAATCTAATACTAATTAATAACTACCTGAGGTTGAGACAAAAAGTACTCGGCCTCGTTTCTTTTGTAGATTGATCAGTTTGATATAGTGGTTTTTTGGGACGAAGTCGATTTCAACGAAATCACGGCTTCTGTCTTACTACTATTTTTAGTAAATATCTATGCAACACTGATTTGAAAAACGCTTTCAAAATACTTGACATTTTTTTCATTTCATAGTAAACTAATACTCGTACAAGATTAAGAAAGCAATTTCTGGCACAACGATGTGTTTTAATGAAAAAGAGAGCAACGATGCTACAAAAAATAATACTATTTTTTGTAGCATTGTTTTATTTTTTTGTAAGGACGAAGTTAATGAAAGAATTTATGCTAGCCGGAGTTTCAAGTGGTGTTGGAAAAACAACTGTCACTCTGGGAATACTAAAAGCCTTGGCAAATAGGGGCTACCAAGTTCAGCCCTATAAAGTTGGCCCTGATTACATTGATACAGCCTATCATAGCCGAATTACCAAACGAGCATCACGGAACTTGGATAGCTTTATGATTCCTGATACACTTGCTTTGGCTTGGTCTTATTATAAATGGCATCAAGATGCGGATGTTGCCGTTGTCGAAGGCGTCATGGGGTTATTTGACGGTTTAGGTACAGATAAGGATTGTGCTTCCTCATCAGATATTGCTAAAAAGCTAGGAATCCCTGTTATCTTAGTGATTGATGGGAAAGCTACATCAACCTCTGCCGCAGCAATGGTGCATGGCTTTTCTACTTTTGATCCAGAGCTTACCATTGCAGGTGTTATCGTGAATCGCGTTGCGTCTCAGAATCATTATGAATTGATTAAGGGAGCGATTGAGCGCTATACAGATGTGGAAGTTTTGGGTTATTTGCCGAAAAATATGGATGTGGATCTTCCTTCGCGTCATCTTGGGCTTATACCAGATGTAGAGATGGAAGATTTAGATCAAAAGTTTGATATTTTAGGAAAATTAGTTGAAGAGCACATTGAATTGTCCCGTCTTTTGGAGCACGTGGAAAAGGCAACTGTTCGCATGCAAAATCCCTTTGCTACTAAAAACTATGCTCCACTAACCTTAGCCTATGCGATGGACGATGCTTTCCATTTTTATTACGAGGATAATTTCGACTTATTAAGAGATTTAGGAGTGACCTTAGTTCCCTTTAGTCCGTTAAAGGATCCGCAATTACCACAAGCAGATGCTTATTATTTTGGAGGAGGTTTTCCAGAAATATATGCCAAAGAGTTAATGGCAAATGTTTCATTTCGACAATCGGTTTTAGAAGCGCATGAAAAAGGGTATCCCATCTATGCAGAATGTGGTGGCTTGATGTATCTGGGAAGCAGTCTAGAAGTTGATCAGGTGAGCTATGATATGGTTGGGATTTTCAAAGGAAAAAGTATCATGACACCACGTCTCAAACGATTTGGCTACTGTCAAGCCACAACACAAGTAGACAGTTTATTTGGTCCTAAAGGAACACAGGTTCGAGGACATGAGTTTCATCATTCTACCTTTGAAACCCAAGAAGAACCTGTTTTAGCCTTAGAGAAAACGCGAGATGGTGCTGTAGTGGCTAGCTGGACAGGGGGTTATCAAAAGAAAAATACCTTTGCTAGTTACTTGCATGTTCATTTTTACCAAGGAGAATCCTTGCTTCATCATTGGCTGAACTACATTCAAGAGGCGCGCTAATATGGCAATTATCAGTATTCTAATAGCCCTCTTATGTGATTGGCTAATCGGTGATCCCTACTCATGGCCTCATCCTGTCAAATGGATTGGAAGTTATATCCAGTTTTGCCTCTCTCTTTATCAGAAACGCCGGATTCCTCCGTATGTCTTTGGTTTTCTGTTGTGGGGAACAACGGTCGGACTTGCGGTTACTGGTGTATGGCTTGTTTTGTGGCTTGCTCTGCGTGTGCATCCTATTGTCTATTGGGTGATATCGATTTACTTAGCCTATGCTAGCCTAGCGACCAGAAGTTTAGCTGTTGAGGCTTTGAAGGTTTATCGAACGCTAAAAACAGGAACCATCGAAGAAGCACGCTACCAAGTGAGTATGATTGTTGGTCGAGATACCGCAGAGTTGACACATTCTGAAATTACAAAAGCGACCATTGAAACAGTCGCTGAAAATACAAGTGACGGTGTGATTGGTCCGCTTCTTTGTCTGTTACTTGGTGGTCCGGTCTTAGCCATCGCCTATAAAGCCATCAATACCTTGGATTCTATGGTTGGCTATAAGACAGAAAAATACCGTCAAATCGGTTACATTTCTGCGAAAATCGATGATTTGGCAAATTTAGTGCCTGCGCGGGTCACATGGGTTTGCCTAATGCTGGCGAGTCATGTTTTGCAACTAAATGCGAAAGACGCGTATCGGATTGGTGTCAGGGATCGTTATCAGCATGCCAGCCCAAACAGTGCTTTTTCTGAAGCTGTGGTAGCAGGAGCACTTGGCATTCAGTTGGGCGGTGCTCACATCTATCATGGAGAGCTGATTGAGAAGCCGACCATTGGTGATGCCACACGAGAAGTTGTTGCTGAAGATATTGTTACGACTGTTTCTCTTCTTTATATGAGTACAATGATCGCTTTGATAGCTGGTGTCATTGTGTCGCTCATTTTATCAATCTTATAGGAGTTTTATTGATGTCATATATCCAAAATCCTTCTTCTATTGAGGAAAAAAGTTTTAAGATCATCCAATCTGTTATCGATGAGGAGCATGCAGGCTATACTTTTCAAACCGAGATGGAAGAGTCTATTATCAAACGTGCGATTCATACGTCAGGTGATTTTGATTACTTATATAATCTGCGTTTTACCCATCATGTCAATGACAAAATCATTGAAGTGCTGCAAAATAAGGGAACGATTTTTGTGGATTCTTCAATTTCACTAAATGGCATCAATAAGCGGGTTTTAGACCAAATGGGAGTTAAGTACCAGTGTTTGATCAATAACGAAGAAGTGGTCAACTTAGCTCGTGAAAAGCAAATCACGCGTGCCATGGCAGCGGTTGAATATGCAGCAAAAATTGAAGGACCAAAGATTTTTGCTTTTGGTGGAGCTCCTACGGCACTCTTTCACTTGCTAGAATTAGTGGAACAAGGTTTGGTGCAGGCTGATGCGGTAATTGGTGTTCCTGTTGGCTTTATCAATGTTGAAGAATCGAAAAATGCTCTACTAGAGTCATCTGTGCCTGCGATTGCAACGGTTGGTCGCAAAGGGGGCAGCACTATTGTCGTGGCTATTATCAATGCCATTATTTATCAAATGCGAGAAGTGATAACCGATGATTATGTTCGTTATTCAACTCCGACCACTAAAAAAGAGGGAGAAAATTGATGTCCTACCTGAAAGAAGCACACAAGATTGAAGCCGCAAGTTTTCAAAAAATCCAAGAAATCATTGACCAAGAGCATCCGTCTATCACCTTTTCTGATCCATTTGAAGAAGCGGTGTTAAAGAGAGTTGTTTTTGCCAGTGCCGATTTTGATTACCTCTATCAGATCAAATTTTCTCACGATGTGATTCAAAAAATTATCTATGTTTTGACAAATAAAGGCACGATTTTTACAGATACAACAATGGTGTTAGGAGGGTTTAATAAAACCTTGCTCGAACAAAGAGGAGTGGCCTATCGTTGCCTAGTCAATGAGCCAGAGATTTTCAAAGAGGCGAAAGAAAAAGGGATCACGCGTTCCATGGCAGCAGTTGAATATGCTGCAAAGGTAGAGGGCCCTAAGCTATTTGTCTTTGGAAATGCGCCGACTTCTATCTTTAAAGTGTTAGATATGGTAGAAGAAGGGCGCCTCGATCCTGATGCAGTAGTTGGTGTTCCCGTTGGTTTTGTGGGAGCTGCTGAGTCAAAATTGCAGTTGCACGAAAGTTCTATTCCTTCTATTGCAGCGCTAGGTCGCAAGGGTGGAAGCACCATTGCAGCCGCAATTATCAATGCGATTTTGTATCAATTGGGCGATGAAACCGAAGATTATCGCCGTTGCACGGCATTTGGAAAATCATAGATAGGTATGTCTAGGAAAGGGTTAAAGAATGGATGAATACGTCTATGTTGATGGAAAAAAGTTAAAGCGGGGCTATACAACAGGGACTTGTGCCACCGCAGCGACAGTGGCTGCGCTTTACATGATTTTAAATCAGGAGATTGAAGAAAAAATAACCGTTCAGACAGCGTCTGGTGTCGAAGTGACGATGGACATTCAAAATCCCTCTTATGAGCTCGAAAAAGCAACAGCAGCTGTCGAAAAAGATGGTGGAGATGACGCAGACGCCACACACGGGCTTTTGATTTACTCTACAGTCACTCTATTACCTGACCAGACAGACATTGAGATTGACGGTGGTATTGGAGTTGGTCGGGTGACAGAAGAAGGTCTTGCCAATCCTGTTGGCATGGCTGCGATTAACCCAACTCCTAGACGCATGATTGAAAAATCCGTCAGAGAAATTATTGGCGACAATTGTGGTGCTCATGTCTTGATCTGGGTGCCAGGAGGTGAAGAGCGAGCCAAGTTAACCTATAATCCCCGCTTGGGAATTGTAGGTGGTATTTCAATTTTAGGAACAACAGGGATTGTGAATCCAATGTCAGAAGACAGCTGGAAAGCAGCGATTACTGTTGAATTGACCATGTTATACAACCAAGGTTATCGCTCAGTAGTCCTAGCTCCGGGGAATTATGGGGAGGATTTCACAACAACTGTGCTAGGAATTGACAAATCACGCATTGTCAATATGAGTAATTTCGTAGGTCATGTTCTAAAAGAAGTGCAGCGGATTGGCTTTACCAAGGTTTTAATTGTCGGTCATATGGGAAAATTAGTCAAGGTGGCATCAGGCATTTTCTCAACTCATAGTAAGGATGCTGATGCACGTATGGAAACCTTGATTGCCAATCTGGCATTGATGGGAGCACCCCTTGACTTATTAGAAAAAGTAGATGGTTGTACAACGACCGAAGCTGCTGGTGAAGCGATTAAAGAGTACGGCTATGAAGGCGTCTATCAAATTTTGGCGGATAAGATTAAGTTCCGCAGCGAACGCTTGCTCAAGTATAGAAAGCCAGAGGTTCATATAGATGTTGTGTTATTTGCGTCAAAAGAAGGCTATCTAGCGTCTACAAAACCGTTAGACATGATTAAGGAGGAATGGAGATGATAGACGTTGTAGGAATTGGACCGGGTGATGTATCCTATGGGCTGTTAGGGAGTGAAGCACTCTATGAGCAAGCTGATTACATCTTAGGGAGCGAACGTCATTTAGAGATTCTACCTGCCCAATATGCCCATAAAGGAGTTGTTCCTCCTAAGAAATTAGCGGCGTTAGAAAGCTTGATTGCTAGCTATCCGGAAGAAAGCCATATTGTGTATTTAGTATCGGGTGATCCTCTTATCTATGGATTGGGGAAATGGATGTCAGAAAAATTCAAAGGGCGGACACGTATTTTTTCAGGGATCAGTGCGATGCAGTACCTAGCTAGTCAGGCATTTATCCCAATGAATGATGCTTACCTGACCAGCAGCCATGCTAAGACACCCGACTTTGATCTGATTATGAGCTTGTCAAAGGTCTTCATGGTAACGGATGATAACGTAGGGCCGTATCAAATTGCACAAGAAGCTGTCAAACGAGGACTGAAAAAGACCATCATCATAGGTGAACAATTAAGTTATGATGATGAGAAGATTACGATTTTGCCAGCAAGCGAAGTCCAGAATAGAAAGTATAAAATGAATGTGGTGGTGGTAATGGATGAGAGATAGTGAATTTATTCGGACCAAGGTTCCGATGACAAAAGAAGAAATTCGAGCGATTAGCTTGGATAAATTGCAGTTGCACCGAGCCAAACGCATGCTTGATGTTGGCTCAGGTACAGGGAGCGTTACCATTCAGGCGGCCCATACCTACCCGAACTTAGAGGTTGTGGCAGTGGAGCGCAATCCAGATGCTGTCGCGCTGACCCGTCAAAATATAGAGCATTTTCAATGTCACAATGTGACCTTTCATGAAGGCCTAGCGCCTATTGAGCTTGAAGGAACCTTTGATGCGATATTTGTTGGTGGAACAGGTGGCAATATGCAGGAGATCTTTGACTGGTGCCACCAATTGCTAGAAGACGGAGGGCGATTGGTACTTAATTTCATTCTCATGGAAAATGCCTTAGAAGCAGCTCAAATTGCTGAGGAGATGAACTGGGAAGATGTCGAGGTCGTCTCGATTCAGGCTAGCCGTTTTACAGGACTAGGCAAGGGACATTATTTTAAACCTCAAAATCCAACGATCATTGTGTCGTGTCAAAAATCAGAAAATAAGGAGTAGAGATGTCTAAAGTACATTTTGTAGGAGCAGGTCCAGGTGATGTGGACTTAATCACATTAAAAGGGTATAAGCAGTTGTCACAGGCTGATGTAGTCATTTATGCGGGATCATTGGTCAATCCTGCTTTGTTAGACTATTGCAAGGAAGGTGCAGAGATCTATGACAGTGCTAGCATGCACTTGATGGAAATTATTGACGTTATGGAAGCTAGTGTCAAAGCAGGCAAAGATGTTGTTCGCCTGCAAACGGGGGATTTTTCGATTTACGGTTCTATTCGTGAACAGACAGAGGAGATGAAAAAAAGAGGCATTGTCTTTGACTGTACCCCAGGTGTAAGTTCCTTCTTAGGGGCAGCTTCTAGTATTGGGACAGAGTATACGGTACCAGAGGTTTCTCAAAGCGTCATTATCACTCGGATGGCTGGGCGCACTCCAGTACCAGATCGAGAATCTCTTAGAAGTTATGCTCAACATCGGACTTCTATGGCGATTTTTCTCTCGATCCAGGGAATTGAAAAAGTCGTTGAGGAGTTGGTTGAGGGAGGCTATCCTTCAACGACACCTGTGGCTGTCATCTATAAGGCGACTTGGCCAGAGGAAAAGAAGGTCTTTGGAACTTTGGAAACGATTGCTGAGAAAGTCACTGAAGCAGGAATTACCAAAACAGCCCTAATCTTAGTGGGTGACTTCTTAGGGCAGGAGTTCTACTATTCTAAGCTCTACCACGAGGAGTTTGAACACGAATTTCGACACGGAAAGAGCAGCCATGCCCAATAATCAGTCGCACTATGCTCTGGTTGCTCTGACAGAGACGGGAAAAGCAACAGCGCTTGCATTGCAAGAAAAGCTCCAAACTAATAGTCAGGTCTATACCATGCCCAAATTAGCAGATGACAGAGCCCATGCGCTAGAGGGAAGTCCAATCCAAGCGATTGCTCATCTCTTTACAACGGTGGATGTCTTAGTTTGCATCATGGCAACGGGAATTGTTGTTCGCGCTATTGCACCAGTGGTTGTTGACAAGGCAGCTGATCCAGCAGTGATTGTCATGGACGAAAAAGCGACCAATGTGATTAGTCTTTTAAGTGGTCATTTAGGAGGCGCAAATGACCTCACCCAGCGGATTGCCCAATTGATGGGAGCAAATCCAGTGATTACGACAGCGACAGATGTGCAAGAGGTGACTGCTTTGGATACTCTCGCCCAATCGGTCAATGGCTGGCGGGCGGAACTTCGTCCTTTGATTAAGCCGTTTAATAGCTATTTAGGCCAGAAAAAAACCGTCTATTTCTACCAAGAAAAAGACTGGGTGACCGATCTAAGAGGGCTAACGGTTCTTACCAAAGAAGAGTTGGATGCGACTTTAGCAGGGCAAGACCCCTTGATTCTTTTGACGACTAAGGAGTGCTTGATTCAGCGGGAAAATCTAGCTGTCATCTATCCCAAGCCCTATATCTTAGGCGTCGGAGCCAGAAAAGACATTGCACCAGAAATCTTTAAAGAGGGCTTTGAACTGTTTTGCCAGCAGGAAAGTATTCACCCGAATGAAATCGCTAAGATTGTCAGTATTGATGTCAAAAAAGAAGAAAAAGCAATTTTAGCTTTAGCAAAAGAATTGGATTGTCCCTTTGAGACCTTCTCAAAAGAAGAACTAGCAACCGTTGCGGACAAATACCCTCAATCGGCCTTTGTCAAAAAGACAGTAGGAGTAGGAAGTGTTGCCCTAGCTAGTGCAGATGTTGCAAGTGGCGGTCAGGTCATCACCGAACGCTTCGCTAGAGATGGCTGTACCTATGCGTTAGCGAAAATAAGAAATCATAAATAATTGAATTCGGACTACGAGCGGTGTAAAAAAGATAGGCAGCTGTTCCAACTTTAGTTGGCTACAGCTGAGAATCCATCCCTTTAGTGGATAGAGTTCCTTGTGTTCCTTTGAACACTTCGTCAACCTCCTATTTTTACAGTGCTCGCTTTACGGCTTTTATATCTTAGCGGTAGCTAGCTGGTTACTCACAGCATTTCATTTGTGACTAATCTAGCTATCCTCGCCGGGATCTCACAACGAGCTTAAGAAAAAGTGTCTCGATCTTATCTTTTTTAGATTAAAGCTGTTGACGCAGTAGCTGATTGATTTCTAATACGCCGATAAATCGGCTTTTACAAACCTAATCAGCAGTGGCTCATTGGTGCTAAAGCACCTAATGACCTGTGCAGGGGTAAGACTAAGTTGGCACGGGCAACAAGTCTTACTCCCAGCCTTGCGGGGCTGTGACTACAAAATCGAATTTCTTCGAATTTACCGATTTTTGTCCCACCGCCTGTTCGGCCGCCTATTTTTGCTTTGAGTTTTTAACGCCCTCGTATCTTACTGAATTGAACTCGCCCTAAACTCTGTGCAAAAAAGATAAGTCTTCCTAGAGTCCGGAGACTCTTCGTCAGACTTCCTATTTTTGCTTTGAGTTTTTAACGGGCTCGTATCTTACTGAATTGAACCCGCCCTAAACTCTGTGCAAAAAAGATAAGTCTTCCTAGAGTCCNGAGACTCTTCGTCAGACTTCCTATTTTTGCTTTGAGTTTTTAACGGGCTCGTATCTTAATATAAGGAGAAACTATGTTATATGTTATTGGCTTAGGCCCAGGAAAAGAAGAATTGATGTCTCAAGAAGCGCTAGATGCGATCAAGGATTGTGAGATTATTGTGGGTTATTCCACTTATATGCGCTTGATTCGTGATTTGGTCAAGGATAAAGAACATGTCGCAACAGGAATGAGACAGGAAATTGATCGTTGCCAAAAGGCTATTGATTTGGCATTAGAGACGGAGAAAAATGTTGGGGTTGTCTCTAGTGGTGATGCAGGTGTGTACGGTATGGCAGGCTTGATTTTAGAGTTGATTGGTGACAATGCTGACTTGGAAGTCAAAGTCATTCCAGGAATCACAGCTAGCTTAGGAGCTGCTGCGGTCATGGGAGCCCCTCTCATGAATGATTTTTGCCATATTAGCTTGAGTGACTTGATGACTCCGATGTCAGTGATTGAAAAACGTCTACATGCAGCGGCACAAGGAGACTTTGTTATTTGTCTATACAATCCAAGAAGTAAAGGGCGTCCTGATCACTTGTCAAAAGCATTATCCATCATTTCTCAGTACAAATCTGAGGATACAATCGTGGGAATTGGAAAGGACGTCGGTCGGAAAAAAGAAGATTATATTTTAACAACTATCAAGGATTTAGACGAATCCTTAGTAGATATGACGACCATTGTCATTATTGGCAATAAAGAAACTTATGTGAAAAATGGACGTATGATCACCCCTCGAGGCTATACGCTATGATGAAGTTATTGTTAGGGGGAACTTCAGATAGCACAGCGATTTTAAGTTTATTAAACGACATGGAGATTGCTGTCACAAGCTCTGTTGTCACAGACTATGGGAAGCATCTGGCTTCAAAGTGGGGGCAGCCTGTGATTCAGGGGCGTATGACTGCCGAGGATATGGTGGCCTTTATCCAACAGAATCAGGTAGATGAAATCATTGATGCCACACATCCTTTTGCAGACATTGTCTCAAAAGAAGCCATTCGAGCAGCAGAGTTAGCGGGTATTTCCTATCTGCGTTTTGAGCGTAGTGCTACGCTTGATTTGAGTGGCAGTATCGTCGTTCATTCCACAGAAGAAGCGATCGAAGTTATCCGAAAAAAAGATTATGGAACGGTCTATCTTGGAACAGGGAGTAAAACCTTGCCCTTGTTTGTCAAGGGCTTGCCAGACAAGCGAATCGTGGCTCGTGTGCTTCCGACATCTGAGGTGCTCCTTGCTTGCGAAGCCTTAGGCATGGTTGCCGATCAGATTGATGCGATTAAAGCTCCTTTTTCAAAAGAGTGCAACAAGGAGTTGATTGCACGCGCCAAAGCAGATGTTTTTGTGTCCAAAGAAAGTGGAACGGTTGGCGGCATCCGAGAAAAGATTGATGGCTGTCTGGAGCTGGGAATTGATTGCATTATCATTTCTCGGCCCTTGATTGATTATCCCAAAATGGTGTCAACGATCGAGGAGCTAGAAGCATATCTGACAAAAACAAATCGGTAAAAAGGAAAGGAAGATAATGACGGGTTTTGTAACATTATTAGGAGCGGGTCCAGGTGATGTGGATCTGCTAACCGTAAAAGGAGTTAGACGCTTACAAGAAGCAGATGTCCTAGTATTTGACCGCTTGGTCAATCCTTCTCTTTTGCGTTATGTCAAGGCGGATTGTGAAATAATAGATGTTGGCAAACAGCCTGGCATGCCTTGTGTTCGCCAAGAAGAGATTGAGAACATTCTCATCACAAAAGCAAAAGAAGGCAAACGTGTGGTTCGTTTGAAGAGTGGGGATCCTTACATTTTTGGACGTGGTGGTGAAGAAGCCAGCACTCTTGTGAAGGCTGGTGTGGCTTTTGAAGTTGTTCCAGGAATTACATCAGCAATTGCAGGTCTTGCTTATGCGGGAATTCCTATGACTTATCGGGATATCGCAACTAGCTTTCACGTTTTCACAGGTCATCTAAAGGATGAGACAGAAGCCCTCAATTGGGAAGCTATTTCCCAATTGAAAGGAACGTTAGTCTTTTTGATGGGCATGAAACACTTGGAAACGATCGTGCATGAATTACGAACAAGAGGATTTGACAAAGAAACACCAGTAGCTATCATTGAGTGGGGAACTCATCCTCAGCAGCGCTCGATTGATGGGAATTTGGAAACGATTGTGTCGTTGGTAGCTGAACATGCGTTTAAAGCACCAAGTCTCATTGTAGTTGGAGACGTCGTAGCGTTCCGCAAAGAGCTAAACTTCTATGAGCACCTACCACTGTTTGCAAAGAAAATTGTGATTCAAGAATCACCGACAGGCAAATTACCAACCTTACTAAAGGATGATGGTGCCAATCTCGTCACCTTCCCAGCTCGCAATAAGGTTGAAAAATTGACCTGTGACTTGCCCGATTTGTCAACGGTGGACGGTCTGCTCATTGCTGACACCCAAAGCTGGGGCTTATTATTAGAGCTGCTACGTCAGGAAAAGATTGACCTACGCACGCTTGCGCATATCAGGTTTGCAGCAATTGGCCAGCATACCATAAAAGAAATCGAGCGTTCGGGAATCTTGCTTGAGCATAAAGGGGCTACCATGACAGACGCTGCTCTTTTGGCAGCTATGAGTGAGGAAAAAGGAAACTGGTATAGTATAGCACCACGACATAAGGCAGAAGAGTTAGCACGTCTCTATCCTTTCCCTGTTTTGAAAACGCATTCGCTAGGATTTGAGGACACATTAGAGAAGATTGACTGGGCAGAGATAGAAGCCGTTTGCTTGCCTAACTCTGTAGCAGCCATGAACTTTGTTGCCTTTGCTAAAGAAACTGGAGTAACATCTTTAGATATCCCGATTGTTGTCATGGGAGAAAGTACCAGCGAGGTATTAAAACAAGCAGGCTTCACGTCTCTCATCATGACGGACGACTTAACGATTGCCTCCATTCGTGATAAGTGTAGAGAAATCCTGAAAAGGAGCGCCAAATGACAAAAGCTATTTTAGTGGTGAGTTTTGGAACGACCTATCCAGAAACAAGAAAAAAAACGATTGAAGCCTGCGAGCTAGCCATTCAAAGACGTTTTACAGGCTATCAGGTTTACCGTGCCTTTACGTCTACGATTGTCATGCGTCGAATCAAGGAAAACGAAAACTTGATTGTGCCGACTGTTAAGGAAGCTCTGGAACAGATGAGTGCCCGAGGCATTCGTGAAGTCTATATTCAGCCTCTTCACATTATTTTAGGAGCTGAGTATGAGAAAATTGTGACACAGGCCAAAGAATTTACAGCTGCCTTTGATGTTTTAAAAATCGGAAAACCTCTTTTAAATAGCCAAGAAGACTATGAGAAAGTGAGGGCAGTTCTCCTTGAGAAATACGGTCAGTTTGGTGAGAAGTCTGCGACGGTTTTAATGGGGCATGGTAGTCAACATTACGCTTTTACAGCCTATGCTGCCATGGATCACATGCTAGCAGGTTCTCCTGTTAGACTTGGGTGCGTAGAGAGCTATCCTCCGATTGACATGATTGAAGCGCAATTGCAAAAGGATGCTATCACAGATGTTCATTTAGCCCCTTTTATGTTGGTAGCAGGTGATCATGCTACTAATGACTTGGTGTCAGAAGCTGACGATTCATGGTATACCTATTTTGCATCGCGAGGGTATCAGGTCTCTAGTCATTTGATTGGTCTTGGAGAATATGCTGAAATTCAAGAGCTTTACATTGAGCATTTAGAAGAAATTATACAGTAGGAGGCGCAGATGGCAAAATTTTATGGAATTGGTATCGGTCCGGGTGATAGCGAGTTAGTGACTGTCAAAGCTAGTCGTTTGCTGGGAGATTTGGACATTGTCTATACACCAGAAGCTAAAAAACGAAGCAAAAGCCTAGCGCTTTCAATCGCTGAACCCTATCTAAGTGAGCAGTTGGAAATTAAGCAACGCCATTTTCCGATGATTGCTTCACTAGATGAAAAGAAAAAACAGTGGGAAGCGATTGCTGCTGAAATTGTGGAAGATGTTCAAGCTGGGAAAAATGTTGGCTTTATTACTCTGGGTGATCCTATGGTATATAGTACCTACAGCTATTTATTAGATATTTTAAAAGAAGATATTGAAACACAAACGATTCCAGGGATTACTTCTTTTACGAGCATGGCTTCTGAACTGGGGCAGCCCTTAACAATGGACGAAGAATCTTTTGCAGTCGTTCCTGCCACAACTGATGTCGAAAAGATGGACGCAGCCCTGCGATTGCACGATACAGTTGTTTTGATGAAGGTGGCCAACCACCTAGATGTCGTTCTTCCCTTACTAGCGAAACACCAGCTATTAGAGCAGACATTTTTAGTGAGCCATTCTTCATCAGAAAAACAAATCATAATGAAAGGAGTGGATAAGCTAGCACCCGACAGCAAACTGAGCTACTTTACAACAATGATTGTCAAGAAAAATGTGTTGTGAAAACTAAGATACGATGGCGTTTGACACGAGTATTACTCGTTTTATGTCCAACCTTCAATAGTCTATTCCTAGACTGTTGAAGCAACTCCTAGACAAAATAGGAAATCGAAGCAGGTTAACTTGCAACCAATGAGATTTATCCCTAAAGGGAGCCTCAGTTGTAACCAGCTAAAGCCGAAACACCTGCGTCTCTTTTTGTCAGTGAGTTGTAGCTCGAGTTCAATTAAGTAGTGAAGCCGTTAAAAATTCTGTTTTTGCCCACCGCCTGTTCGGCCGCCTATCTTTGCTTTGAGTTTTTAACTGGCTCGTATCTTTATCTTCATGAAAGGAATTCAATATGAAAAAACAAGTCAAAAATCTTCTTATTTTATCGATACTTCTGCATCTGTTGTCTGCACGTCCTGTGCAAGCTATGCATATCATGGAAGGCTACCTGCCTCCTATGTGGTCTGTCATTTGGTTCGTTATTTTCCTGCCCTTCTTTGTCATGGGTGTGATCAATATCAAAAAAATCGTTGCTAAAAATCCTAGTTCTAAAACGATGCTAGCCTTATCAGGGGCTTTCATCTTTATCTTATCTGCTTTGAAAATTCCTTCTGTGACAGGTTCTAGCTCTCATCCGACTGGAGTTGGGATGGGAACAGCGATGTTTGGACCGTCTGTTGTCAGCGTTTTGGGAACCATTTGCTTATTATTTCAAGCTCTATTGTTAGCACATGGAGGATTGACCACGCTTGGAGCCAATGCGTTTTCAATGGCTGTTGTAGGGCCTTTCGTTGGTTACTTTATTTATAAATTAGCCTTATCAATGAAACTCTCTCGCCGTGTCGCCTTGTTCTTATGTGCGGTGGTGGCTGATTTAGCAACTTATGCTACAACCTCATTGCAGTTGGGGCTCGTTTTCCCAGATCCTACAGCAGGAGTCGTTGGTTCAGCTATGAAATTTATGGGTGTCTTTGTTACAACACAAATCCCAATTGCCATTGTAGAAGGATTATTGACCGTCGTTCTCTATAATCTCATCTCAGAGCATGTGAAAGAAAAGGAAGGGCTATTCGCATGAAACAACATAAAAATCTACTCTTACTTTTAGCAGCAGTTGCTATTATTCTATCTGCCTTTGTTTTTGCACCAAAAGGTGTTGAATACAGTGGAACAGACGATGCAGCGGAAACAGCCATTTCTTCTCTACAGGAAGATTATGAACCGTGGTTTTCCCCCATCTTTGAACCCGCAGGATCAGAGGTGGAAAGTCTGCTATTTACCTTACAAGGAAGTATCGGAGCAGGAATTATCTTTTATGTCATCGGCTACAACAAAGGTAAAAAGGAAGCTAAGATGTGAACGAGCAAAGCAAAATTAGGAGTTCTAACAACGAAGCAATCGCTCCTAGGATGAACTATCCCTAAAGGTAGCCATATCTGTAAGCAGACAAAGTCTGCAGCGGCTACAGATTACGAAGCGCTGAGCTCAAGTTTTATTCAACAACATCAGCTGTCACGATTGAGGTCAATAACATGTTTTTAATTGATAAATATGCTTATCAAAATAGATGGAAAGATGTTCCTGTTTCCTATAAGGGGATCTTTTACCTCTTTTCATTAGTCATTAGCTTTTCAGGTATTATTCCGTTACAAGGACTATTGGTAGTGATTCTGATACCCTTGACGTGCTATGTGGCTCGTATGTCTATCACGAGCTATCTAAAATGGTATCTTCACGCTAGTGTGTTTATCTTTATCAGTTTATTGACCTTTGTTGTGACTTATCATCAAGAAAAAGCAAGCCTTCTTCTTGCCTTTCCTTTTGGAAATGGCTATCTAGGTGTGAGTAAGGCTGCCTTACCACAAGCGACTTTTATCTTGATGAGGATCTATGCTTCTTTAGCATCTACTTACTTTTTTACTCTAACCGTACCATTTGTTCAAATGGTTCAACTTTTTAAGAAAATCCATGTTCCTATTGTGCTATTGGACATTATCATTCTCATGTACCGCTTTATTTTTTTGGTACTGTATGAATGCTTGACAATTCGCGACACGCTTGATTTGAAGTTTGCCTTTTTCTACAAAAGGAAGTCTTATAAAGCATGGGGAATGCTGGCCAGTACCCTATTTACTAAGTTACTAGACGACAATGAGCGATTAAATGAAGTCTTAACGTTGAAATTTGATACACATTAAAAAGCTGGGGAAACAAAATGCTGCAAGTAAAACAAGTCTCATTTTCTTACGATAAGGAAAATCTGACGCTGAAAGATATTTCGATGGATTTTAAGGAAGGTCTGATCACAGGGATTTTAGGAGCCAATGGCTCTGGTAAGTCCACCTTGATGAAAGTGATTATGGGGCTTTTGTTACCTCAAGAAGGGCAAGTGATTTACAATGGCATTCCTGTTTCAAGGACGAAAAAGGCCTTGTATCACTATCGTCAACAGGTCAATATGGTCTTTCAAAATCCTGAGCAGCAGCTGTTTTATACCCTTGTCAAAGACGATATTGGACTAGCTTTGGAAAATCTAGGGTATCAACCAGAAGAAATAGAGCGTCGTGTTTTACAAGCTATGAAGATGCTTGATATTGAGCATTTAGGGGATAAACCCTTGCAGTACCTCAGCTACGGCCAGAAAAAGCGTGTCGCTATAGCTGGCATGTTGGCGTTGCAGCCCAACTATCTTCTCTTAGAT
Source organism: Streptococcus merionis DSM 19192 (assembly GCF_000380085.1). Classification (GTDB taxonomy): domain Bacteria; phylum Bacillota; class Bacilli; order Lactobacillales; family Streptococcaceae; genus Streptococcus; species Streptococcus merionis. The sequence continues at coordinate 143,375 of NZ_KB904550.1, read as the reverse complement.
GAGCCGACAGCTGGATTAGATCCTAAAGGACGCCAGCAAATGGCGCAAACGATGAAGAAATTGGTCAAAAGTGGGACAAATATTCTTTTAACCAGTCATGATATGGACTTGATGTATGATTGTTGCGACTACGCTTATTTATTAAATAAGGGAAGAGTTGTTACAGAAGGTGAAAAAAGAGAGTTTTTCCAGCAGGTTGCTTTGTTAGAAGAAGCAGGATTAGAAGCTCCTTGGATTGTCAAATTGCACCAAGCGCTACAGACCCCTCTGGCAGAGAGTGAAATGGATTTTTTTAAGAAATTGAAAGGTGAGTGAAAATGGTTAAATCAATCATGGTTCAAGGAACAGCTTCTGATGCAGGAAAAAGCATCATTGTTGCTGGCCTATGTCGGATTTTGAAGCAGGACGGTTTTGCGGTTGTTCCCTTTAAATCACAAAATATGGCCTTAAATTCTTTTATCACAAAAAAAGGTTATGAGATGGGGCGGGCTCAAGTTGTTCAGGCTGAAGCAGCTGGGGTAGATCCAGATGTTCGAATGAACCCTGTCCTGTTAAAACCAACATCAGACAGAAAATCGCAAGTCGTTTTCATGGGAGAGGTATTGTCCGATATGGACGCGGTAGAGTACCACGAATTCAAGCAAGAACTGCTTCCTAAAATCAAGGAAGTGTATGAAGAATTGGGCAGCGAAAATGATGTCATTGTCCTAGAGGGAGCGGGCAGTCCAGCTGAAATCAATCTAAATAGCCACGATATTGTCAATATGGGCATGGCAAAATTGGTTGATGCGCCTGTCATCTTGGTGGCTGATATTGATAAAGGTGGTGTTTTTGCCTCGATCTATGGAACGATCGAACTGATGCCAAAAGAAGATCGAGCACGTATAAAAGGGGTCATTATCAATAAATTCCGCGGAGACGTTGCACTGCTGCAATCAGGGATTGACATGATTGAAGAGCTAACGGACGTTCCTGTTCTGGGAGTTGTCCCTTATGCTGATTTAGCGATTGATAGTGAAGACAGTGTTGCCCTTGTTCAGAAAAGTCGTCGCTTTGATGTCAAAAAAGATCTGGATGTTGCTATTGTCGGCTTAAAGAGAATGTCCAATTTCACTGATTTTCATAGTTTAGAAATCCAACCTGATGTCTCCGTTCGGTATGTGATGCCAGGTGATGCGATTGGTTTGCCTGATTTATTAATTTTACCAGGAAGTAAAAATACCATTGAAGATATGCTCTATCTGCGTGAATCGGGATTGGAAAAAGAAATCTTGCATTGTTTGGAAAAGGGTGTTCAAATTTTTGGGATTTGCGGTGGCTACCAGCTTCTCGGTAAAAAAATCTCGGATCCCCTGCATGTCGAGTCAGACCGAGATGAAATCTCAGGCTTAGGAATCATTGGGGCAACGACAAGGTTCAATGCGGTGAAGCGCACAACCCAAGTTCAAGCAGAGCATCAGGGGCAGGTTTTAGCTGGCTATGAGATCCACATGGGAGAGACAACCCTTGATGAGGGCGTTACGCCATTTTCGACCATTACCGTTCAAAATGGGGAAAACACAAGGCGGACAGATGGTGCGGTAGCACACGGTGGTCAGGTTCAAGGAACCTATTTGCATGGCGTTTTTGACAATCTGGAGTGGACAAGAGCCTATCTTAATATGATTCGAGAACAAAAGGGCTTGGCGCCTATTGCCGAACAAGTCGTGACCTTAGAAGAATTTAAAGATCGCGAATACGATAAATTAGCAGACTTGTTGCGAAATGCCTTGGATATGAAGAGCATTTATCAGATCATCAATCAAGAAAGGTAACTATGAGGATTTATACAAAGTATGGAGATACCGGTTTTACTCGGCTTTATGGTGGCGATCGTGTCTCCAAAACACATGTTCGCGTGGAAGCCTATGGAACCATGGATGAAGTATGCTCCCTGTTAGGGCAGATTGTAGCAGAAATGGGCAACTATGACTGCTTAGCGGATTTGAGAAATGAGTGTGAAGAAATCCAGCAGCACTTATTTGACTGTGGCAGTGATTTGGCTACCCCCAGAGAGTTGCGTCCGTATAAGCAAAAAGAAGCAGATGTTCAGTGGTTAGAAGAACGCTTGGATCGTTATATGCACATACCACCTAAGCTAGAACATTTTATCATCCCAGGTGGGCATAAGATTGCCAGTTCCTTTCATATGGCGCGTACCATGACGCGAAGATTGGAAAGGCGTATGGTGGCTGTTATTGAGGCAGATGAAGCTGTTAATCCCGTTGGCCTAACCTATATCAATCGTCTATCTGATTATTTCTTTGTTATCGCGCGTTTGGTAAATCATCGCTTAGACGTTTCGGATACTGTTTATAAGCGCAGTGCTAAAATTTTTCGTAGTAAAACATAGGAGTTCTTATGTATCCAGTTATGATCAATATTCAAGATAAGAAGGTTGTGGTAGTCGGTGGAGGCCGTGTAGCAGCAAGGAAAATTAAAACGCTGATAGCAGAAAAGGCAAACGTAGTTGTGATCAGTCCTAGCTTATATGAGAAGATTGATGCAGAAACGATTACTTGGGTAAAAAGAACCTACCAAAAAGGGGATTTAGCAGATGCGAAGCTGGTCTTTGCCTGTACAAATGACGCTTCTGTCAATCGCCAAGTCATGATGGACGCGCATCCTAGTCAATTGGTCAATAACACAGGAGATAAACACTTCTCAGATTTCTATAATGTCGCTATCGCTAAAGCACAAGATTTTTCTGTCATGATTTCAACCAATGGCCTCTCACCAGAACGCTCCAAAGAAGTCCGAACAAAACTAGAAAAACTATTAGAGGAGCTGTAAGATACAAAGCCCGTTAAGCGAGCACGGTAAAAATAGGCGGCCGAACAGGCGGTGGGCCAAAAATCGGTAATTTCGAAGAAATTCGATTTTCTTCGCTCTCTTATTTCAAGGCTCAGATAGAAATCATCCACTGGATAATTTCTATCCCACCTCCGCACAGTTACGGGGCTGTCCAAGAGTTGCGCACGTTGTAAGCAAACGATTGGAGACAGCGAACCGTTGAGTAGGGTTCTAAAAGTTGATTTATCAACGTATTAGAGCCCACTCAACCACTGCGTCTTGTTAGTAAATCTAAAAATACAGGAGGTTGGAGCTACTTTTGTCCCAGCCTCGTTGTGAGACCCCAGCGAGCTACCGCTAATAAATCAATAGAATTCCAACCAGCGCGTGACTATTTTTGCGGAACTCAATTCCGCAAGATGTGACAAGGCGAATATCAAATATCCATCAGTAAAGATAGAAGAGGGAAATAGGTATGTATTTATTATATGTGGGGCTGACACATAAAGAAACACCACTTTCAGTCTTAGAAAGAGTGCATTTTTCAGATGAGGAGAGAGAAGACGCCCTTCAAGCATTAGCCAAAGAAAAAAGTGTGCTAGAAAATGTCATTGTCTCAACCTGCAACCGCACAGAGCTTTACCTTGTGGTTGATCAGCTTCATACAGGTCGCTACTATGCCAAGCATTTTTTAGCCAATTGGTTTCAGATAGAAGTAGCAGACCTTGAGCCTTATCTATTATTTAAAGAAAACGATGATGTCTTGCGGCATTTGCTTCGTGTTTCGATCGGTTTAGAGTCGAAAATTTTAGGAGAGACGCAGATTCTTGGACAAGTAAAGCAGGCTTTTTTAAAGGCGCAAGAGGCGGGAACAACAGGTGTTATTTTAAATGAAGTGTCTAAGCAGGTCCTAACATTTGCCAAACGGATGCACGATGAATACCGTATCAATGCACGTCCGATTTCCATTGGTTTGACGGCTATGCAGCAGCTGGATAATCTGGAGCTAGATTACACACAAAAAAAGATTGCGATTATTGGTTTAGGGGAGATTGGTCAGCTGGTGACAAAGTATGCTTTGAAAAAACCATTTAGCGATATTATGCTAGTCAATAGAACAATTGAAAAAGCCAGTCCATTTCTGGAAGATTCACGTGTTTCTGCCCATTCTTGGGAGGAGTTAGCAGCTGTTGCTAAGCAAGCTGATGTCCTGTTTTCAGCAGTCAAGGCAGGTGAATACATCCTGTTTGCTTCCATGATGAAAAAAGATGTGATTGCCTTTGATTTATGTCTTCCAAGGACGATTCATCCAAACTCGGATTTGCAGTTGTACAATATTGAAAATCTGACCAATCAGCTTGAACTCTATCAAGCTGAACGGCAGCAAATCGCCGCCAAAATAGCAGATGAGGTGGAAGGTGAGCTGATAAAATTTGATGAATGGCGGCAGCAGTTGGGAATTGTTCCTTTGATTCGTGAGATAAGAGAACATGCCATTCAAGCTCAGGAAGCCGCTCTAGAAAGTCTCAATCGAAAATTGCCAGATTTGACACCGCGTGAGCAAAAGCAAATCGCCAAGCATATGAAAAGTATTGTCAATCAAATCATTAAAGAGCCGATTTTGCAGTTAAAAGAAATGTCTATCGGTGAAAATGCAGCCTATGATATTGCCCTGATTAGCAAGATTTTTGGCTTAGGCAAGCAAAAGGAGGAGGAAGGCCATGACCGTCATCAAAGTGGGAACGAGAAACAGTAAGTTAGCTCAAACCCAGACCAAGCAAGTATTAGACCAGATTCAGCAGTTTCACCCAGAAATTACCTTTGAACTCGTTCCTTATACGACGAAGGGAGATCGGCTGAGTCACGTTAGTTTACAAGAAATTGGTGGAAAAGGAGTGTTTGTCAAAGAGATTGAGCGAGCTTTACTAGACAAGGAAATTGATTTGGCAATCCATAGCCTAAAGGATATGCCAGCTTTATTGGTTGAGGGCTGTCAGATAGGGGCTATTCCAAAGCGTGAAGATGCGCGAGACTGTCTGATTTTTCATCAAAAAGGCATGACCTTAGAGCGTCTTCCTAAAGGGGCTTGCGTTGGAACAAGTAGTTTGCGCCGAAAAGTACAGCTCCTGAAACTGCGCCCAGATTTAGAGATTCGTGACTTACGTGGCAATATTGATACGCGGGTTCAAAAGGTCTTAGACGGAGAATACGATGCCATTGTTCTTGCGATGGCTGGTCTATCACGGATTGGCTGGTTAGAAGACGAGGCTCTTCCCATAGAGGTATTAGACGTCAGTGACTGCTTACCTGCTATTTCTCAAGGGGCTTTGGCGATTGAATGCCGACAAGGTGATATGAATGTGCTCCATCTGTTAAAGGAAGTTCATGATAAGGAAACGGCAGATGAGGTCACGCTAGAGCGAGAAGTTCTAGCCTTGATGCAGGCGGATTGCACCTTTCCTCTGGCGGCCTTGGCTCAAAAAACATCCAGTGGCTATCAGTTAGATGCCATGCTTGCTACAGCAGATGGGACCTGTGTCTATGCAAGAGTTTCAGGAGAAAAGACACAGAACTTAGCAAGTCAGGTGGTTGAACAGCTAGAAAAGCAGGGAGCATTTGGCATAAGATGACACAAAAGATTCTGTTTACCAGAGAGCACCCTCTTGATGAAGAGTTGAGAGAACGGCTCGAAAGGCATTCTTTTGAGGTGTGCCATCTTCCCCTAATCACCTGTCAAGCAAATCCGCTGCCAGAGTGGGTCTTACAGCGGCTGCCACAAGCTGACTGGCTCTTTTTTACCAGCGCTGTTGCTGTTGACTTTTTTGCCCCATACATTGGAGACAAAACTCGTATTGCAACGATCGGTCATCAGACGAGCAAAGCAGTGCAGGCCTTGGGGCATACCATTGACTTTGAATCCACCTATCAATATGCCACAGAATTTGCCAAAGAATGGTTAGACTTGAAGTTAGTCAGACAAACGATTTTACTACCACAAAGTAGCTTATCCAATCCTGTCCTTGCAGATACCTTACGAAAACATGGTCACGACGTGATTGCTTGGCCTTTGTACGATACCAAGCCCAATACCGTTAGCCAAGAAAAGATTGGCCAGTACTTGATAGAAGAAAATGTCCTGTGGACCTATGCCAGTCCATCAGCTTGGCAGAGCTTTTATGAGGTCTGTCCCCAATTGCCAGAGACACACCAAATAGCAGTGATTGGCACCAGCACAGCAAAAGCGGTGCTAGAAGCTGGACAAGCTGTCCATTTTATGCCAGACAGCCCATCGGTTGAAAATATGGTCGAAGATATTATTAGAAAAAGGAGAAAATAGCAATGGAGCCATTTTCAAGACACAGACGTTTGAGAAAAAATCCTGTCATGCGAGATTTAGTGAGGGAAACACATGTATCAATAGATGATATGATTCAGCCTTTGTTTGTCAAAGAAGGGATAGACCAAAAACAGGAAGTCCCTTCCATGCCGGGCGTTTACCAATTTCCCCTCACAGCTATTGTCGAGGAAGTGAGAGAGTGCGTTCAATTAGGGATAAAGGCCTTTATCTTATTTGGGATTCCTGAGAAAAAAGATGAACAGGGCTCACAAGCTTCAGCAGAAAAGGGTATTGTCCAGCAAGCCATTTCTCTCATCAAAACAGCCTATCCTGACATTATTGTGATTGCCGATACTTGTCTTTGTGAATTTACAAGTCACGGTCATTGTGGCATTTTAAAAGGCGAGGTGGTGGATAACGACCTATCGCTGAAACGTCTCGTCAAAGTCGCGGTTAGTCAAGCGCGTGCAGGAGCAGATATTATTGCCCCATCAAATGCCATGGATGGCTATGTCTATGCCATCCGTAAGGGCTTAGATGAAGCTGGTTTTCAGGATATTCCGATCATGTCTTACGCGATTAAATTCGCGTCAAGTTTTTACGGACCGTTTCGTGATGCAGGTGAAAGCGCCCCTGCTTTTGGGGATCGTAAAACCTATCAAATGGATGTTGCCAATCGCTTGGAAGCTCTTCGAGAAGCTAAGAGTGACGAAGAAGAAGGAGCTGATTTCTTAATGGTCAAACCAGCCCTAGCCTTCTTAGACATTTTACGAGATGTGAGAAATCAAACGCAGCTTCCTTTGGTAGCGTATAATGTCAGCGGGGAATATGCGATGATTAAAGCGGCTGCTCAAAATGGGTGGATTGATGAACAATCACTGGTCCTCGAAACTCTCATCGGCATGAAGCGAGCAGGTGCTGATTTAATCATTAGCTATTTTGCGAAAGATGTTGCTGCATATCTTTCAGAAAAAGGAGTGTGAGATGAAGCAAGAACAATCAAAAAAAGCCTTTTTAGAAGCGCAAGACGTTTTTCCAGGAGGTGTCAATAGCCCAGTACGTGCCTTTAAGGCAGTAGGTGGAACTCCCTTATTCATTGACAAAGCAAAAGGGGCTTATCTGTATGACATAGATGGGCAAGAGTACATTGACTATGTTTTATCATGGGGGCCAATGATTTTAGGCCATGCCCCTGATCCGGTCATTGCGGCAGTGCAAGAAGCAGTGGCAAAAGGAACGAGCTATGGTGCGCCAAGTCCTTTAGAAACCAAACTTGGAAAACTGTTACAAGAGCGTGTGCCTTACTTAGAACGTCTTCGCATGGTCAATTCTGGAACAGAAGCCACCATGAGTGCCATTCGGGTAGCTCGTGGAGTCACCAAGCGTGATAAAATCGTAAAGTTTATCGGTTGCTATCATGGACATAGTGATTCCTTTCTTGTGGAAGCAGGATCAGGCATCGCAACCTTTGGCCTTCCCGATTCTCCTGGTGTGCCGGCTGCCACTGCAAGTCAGACCATCAGCTTGCCTTATAATAATATCGCAGCGCTCAAAGAGTGTTTTGAGCAACACGGTACAGAAATTGCTGGGGTGATTATTGAAGCGGTAGCTGGCAATATGGGCTTGATTAAGGCAAGTGAGGAATTTATTCGGGCTATCCGTGATCTGACAAGGGAGTACGGAGCGCTCTTTATCGTGGATGAGGTGATGACGGGCTTCCGTGCTAGCTACACAGGAGCGATTGGACTGTATCAAGTAGAGCCAGATTTGATTTGTCTTGGCAAGGTTGTCGGTGGTGGCTTTCCAGTAGCTGCTTTTGGTGGCAAAAAAGTGTATATGGATCAGGTGGCGCCCCTTGGAGCCATCTACCAAGCGGGTACCCTATCAGGCAATCCGATTGCGATGACGGCAGGCTATGAGACCGTCAAGCGATTAACTCCTGACTTGTTTCAGCAAATGCTTGATCGCGTTGAGCAGCTGTGTACGGGCTTAGAGCGCTTGAAAGAGAAATATCAGATTCCTCTTCAAGTTGTAAGTGCAGGAACGATGTTTGGCTTTTTCTTTAACGACCATCCTGTCTGCAATTTTGAAGATTCTAAGGCGAGTGATCACCACCTATTTGCAAAAGTCCATCGTTTGCTACTCGAAAAAGGGATTTATCTAGCACCCTCGCAATATGAGTCAAATTTCATGTCCACAGAGCATACAAAAGAGGACATTGACCGGACATTACAGGCATTTGACCACGTATTTGGAGAAATCTATGGGTAAGTTGGTACTGGTAACAGGTGGCGCAAGAAGCGGGAAGTCGAGTTTTACGGAAGCGCAATTATGGGACAAAGAGCGGGTCTGCTATATTGCAACAGGTGTCATCAAGCACAAGGATGAGGAGTGGCAAGAACGTGTGCGTCTGCACCAAGAACGCCGTCCGAAAACTTGGGCAACTCATGAGCAATATGCAGGGCTTAGCCAGTGGATAAAAGAGCAAGACTATGATTATTATTTGCTAGATTGTGCCACGATGCTGACCACTAATGTGCTGTTTGATGCTGTTGAGCGTCATTTTCCAGAAAAGCTGATGCTAGCAGACGATGATTTTTTGACCAAAGATGAGCAAGAACTCGTGACCAAAACCATCGAAACAGAGTGGGAAAATCTCTTAGAAGTGCTTTCTAACACCAAGGCAACCCTCTACGTTGTAACGAATGAAATTGGGTTAGGCATTGTGCCCGAGACGAAATTAGGACGCTATTTTCGCGATCTTTTAGGAAAAATCAATCAACGATTGGCAAAGGAGGCAAGTGAAGTCTATCTTGTTATTTGTGGGCTATCACAACGATTGAAATGATTCAGGCACTGATTCTTTACACGCAATTTTTTAGTCGTATTGTCATCAATAAAGAGGTCGATATTGCCTATGTTCGAAAAGGGATTCCAGTCATTACCCTGTTTGGTCTTTTGCTGGGACTCTTGTCGGCAGGCTGGTACTATCTGGTTCAGCTTTTCTTGCCGGGGAAGATAGCTTGGATTTTGACACTTTTATTTGATGTTCTTTTGACAGGTGGTTTTCATTTAGACGGATTAGCCGATATGGCAGATGGCCTCTTTTCTTCTCGAAAAAAAGAAAGAATGCTAGAGATTATGAAAGACAGCCGGATTGGCAGTAACGGTGTCTTGGCGTTGGTCTTGTATTATAGCATCATGATTGTGTCTTATGACTATCTCCCTGAGCCAAAGTGGCTGATCGTCGCCTTTCTTTCCATGATTGGGAAAGCAGGGTTAGCCTTGCAGCTGTATCGGATGACATATGCCAGAGAAGGCGGAGGTTCAGGACAATTTTTTGCAGGGACTACTGTCGGACAAATAGCACTCAGTCAAGTACTTCCCATTTTTCTATCATTTGCTGCCTTTGCTCAAAAAGGCTTGATAGCCTATGCTCTCGTATTTTTTGGAGCAATTGTCTACCGAGGATTTGTCTATCAAAAGATAGATGGGCATACAGGAGATACATTGGGGGCTTTCGTTGAGATTGCTCAGATATTGTTCATAGTGGGGTTGATGATATGAAGATTTATTTGATGCGACATGGCGAAACAGATTATAATCAAGCAAGATATTTTTATGGAAGCACCGATGTACCCATCAATGACAGAGGCAAAAAACAGGCAGCTATTCTTGGCCAGATTATGGCAGAACACCCAGTAGATAAGGTCTACACGAGTAGTTTGCGGCGCACACATCAAACAGCAGAGCTTGTCTTTCCTACGTCCTTTGACGCTCTAAAAAGCTTAGACGAAAAAGGGTTTGGAGAGTGGGAAGGGTTAAATGCCGACCAAATCCAAGCAGGCTTTCCAGACGAGTGGAATGCTTGGTTACAGGCACCGTTTGAGGTCACGCCATCTGGTGCAGAACCGTTTAATGAATTTCAAAACCGAGTTTGGCAAACCACAGAGTTTTTAGTCGAAAAACATGCGCAGGACACCATTGCCATTGTGGCGCATCTAGGTGTTCTTCGATTAATTTATCAATATCTCATCGATAGATCAGCTGTATTCTGGGAGATTGACTTTCCACAAGGTACGGTGACCTACTTGAAAGAGGTTTCTGAAAAACAGTGGGATGTAGAAATATTAAAACTGAACACGGGCTAAAATTCGTGAGTTCCCTTGAGTCTTCGGACTCATCGATCACTCCCTTATTTTCCAACGCATTTTTGAACGCCCTTTGTATCTTACAACTGAATTCGGCCTAAAAGCTAGATTGATTTTGGTATGACTAAGACCGTAGCCGTCTGGGTTTTCTTCGATTTCATCTGTGAAAACCCTAGTCGTCTTGGTCGGGGTGCGTCAACGTCATCAAAGATGACTGACTTACCGCGATTTTCCAGCGCTTTTCTTAACGGGCTTTGTATCTTAGAACTGAACACGGGCTAAAATGCTCGGTAAAATGCGTGAGTTCCCTTGAGTCTTCGGACTCATCGGTCACTCCCTTATTTTCCAACGCATTTCTACACGCCCTTTGTATCTTATGAAGGAGGAGACGGATGACAGTATCCATTCAAGATAAACTTGTTTTTTCAAATGGTTTAGAGGTGAAAAATCGGGTTGTACTAGCTCCGATGACCATTAGTGCCTGCGAGCCAGGAGGTTATGTTTCTCAGGCAGATATTGATTACTATGCTCGACGAGCAGAGGCTGCTGGCATGATTATTACAGGAAGTGCCTATGTTCATCCGAAAGGGCAAGCATTTCCAGATAGTTTTAGCGTGGCAGAAGATGATAAAATAGAAGGCCTGAGCCGCCTAGCAAAAGCCATCCAGGAAAAGGGCTGCTTAGCGATACTCCAAGTCTATCATGGAGGGCGCATGGTGTTGCCAAATCTGATAGAAGGCCAACCAGTTGCCCCAAGTGCTGTAAAAGCCTTACATGGCTATGTTGCAGAACCACGTGCCTTGACCTATGAGGAAGTAGACGAGATGATAGGCTACTTTTTAGAGGCTATCCGTCGTGCCATTAAGGCTGGTTTTGATGGTGTGGAATTGCACGGAGCAAATACCTATCTGATTCAACAATTCTATTCCCCGCACTCGAATATTCGTAAAGACAAATGGGGTGGCACAGCAAACAATCGTATGCGCTTTGCAAAAACATTGCTCAAAAAAGCCAAGCAGTTGGTCAAAGAAGAAGCAGGACGTCCATTTTTAATCGGTTATCGTTTTTCACCCGAAGAAATTGAAGAGCCAGGGATTCAGTTGCATGATACCTTGCAATTATTGGAGCAATTGATTCGCTTACAGGTGGATTATCTGCATCTCTCTATTGGCAATGCGTGGCAGTCATCGATTCGAAATGTCACGGCAGAAGAGCCTATTTTGTATCCGATCATCAAAAAAGTGGGTCATCGCGTTCCTTTGATTGCTGTGGGTGGCATTCAGACAGGAGAAGACGCTCAAAAAGTCCTAGATGCAGGTGTTCCTTTAGTTGCTCTAGGAAAGGCTCTATTGTTGGAGCCTGATTGGACACAAAAGGTTTTGGAAAAGAAAGAAGGGGAAATGATTTTACGTTATCGCGATGAGTTGAAGGAGCATTTACAGCTTCCAGCCTCATTTGTTGAAGAATTACGAGATTACCTTGAAGGAAACTACTAATATTAAGATACGAGGACGTAAAAAGCACAAAGTGCACTCAAGAGTATCCATATCTGTAAAGTGAGCGAAGCTCACAACAGCTACGGAAATATAGGAAATCTGACACAGAGTCTTTGGACTCTAGGAAGATTTCTACCTAAAGGTAGCCACAGCTGTAACCAACTAGAGTTGGAACACCTGTGTCTCTATTTTCCGAGGTTTTAGGCTGAACTCAGTTCAATTTGTTTGCTTTTTGATTATTATTGAGTATAACCCCCCTATTCCCTAGATTTTCAAAAAACGATTCCTTGAATCAATCTATCTTACTTGTGAATACAGGTTCTAACTTACTAAGCGAAATAGAAAGAAGTTATGATGAAAAAGAAATTACTAATAGCAGTTATCGCGCTATGCTCTCTTGTATTAGTTGCTTGTCAAGCAAAGGGCATATCGACCTCACAAGGAGGAAGCAAAGATACCTTGACACTAGCATGGGGAGAAGATTTTGGAGATGTCAATCCTCATCGTTATAACCCAGATCAATTTGTCATCCAAGATATGGTCTATGAAGGCTTGGTTCGCTATGGTGATAATGGCGTGATTGAGCCTGCGTTAGCCGAATCATGGGAAATGAGTGAGGACGGAAAAACTTATACCTTTAAACTTCGTCAAGCAAAATACTCCGACGGTTCAGACTTTACAGCAGAAAATGTCAAAAGAAATTTTGACACTATCTTTTCAGAAGCAAACAAAGGCAACCACAATTGGTTTGGTTTTACAGATCAGCTAGACACCTACAAAGTGGTTGATGATCATACATTTGAAATAAAGCTGAAACAGCCCTATAGTGCTACCATGTATGATTTGGCAATGATTCGTCCGATCCGCTTTTTAGGAGACGCAGGATTTCCTAAAGGGGATGACACGACAAAAGATAATATCCAAAAGCCAATTGGTACAGGTCAATGGATTGTCAAGGATAAAAAATCAAATGAGTACATTACCTTTGAGCGCAACGAGAATTACTGGGGCGAAAAACCAAAATTAAAAGAAGTGACCATCAAAATCATTCCAGATGCGCAAACACGTGCGCTCGAATTTGATGCTGGTAATTTAGATTTATTATATGGAAATGGCTTGATTGGTTTAGACACCTTTGCTCAATATGCCAAAGACGACAAGTATACGACTGCTGTGTCTCAACCAATGTCTACTCGTTTGCTACTTTTAAACGCTATGCAACCTGTCTTTAAAGATAAGAACGTTCGGATTGCCATGAACCATGCCATGAACAAAAAGTCTATTGCAAATGACCTCTTTAGGGGAACCGAGACACCAGCAGACACTATCTTTTCAAAATCAACCCCGCATTCTGACGCAGGTCTAACGCCCTATGAGTATGATTTAGCAAAAGCAGAAGCATTACTTGATGAAGCTGGCTGGAAAAAAGGAGCTGACGGGATTCGTGAAAAAGATGGGCAAAAACTTACCCTCAATATGCCGTATATCTCTACAAAAGCAACCGATAAAGATCTTGGAGAATATTTTCAAGGGGAATGGAAAAAACTTGGCATTGATGTGCAGCTAAAAGCGATGGAAGAAGATGACTATTGGGCCAATGCCAAGACAGGAAACTTTGATCTGATGCTGACTTATTCATGGGGAGCACCTTGGGATCCGCATGCTTGGATGTCTGCGCTAACAGCAAAAGCAGCACACGGTCATCCTGAGAATATCTCACTAGAATCCCTTGCCATCAAACCAGAACTGGATCAAGTGATTAAAGCTACCTTGGTTGAACCGGACGAAGAAAAGGTTGATGAAGGATATAAAAAAGCTTTGACGCTTTTACATGAAGAAGCGCTCTATATCCCTATTACTTATCAGTCAGTGGTATCCGTTTACCGTACTGGTGAGCTTGAAGGTGTCCGTTTTGCACCAGAGGAAAATGCCTTGCCTGTGCGCTACATTAGCAAGACAAAATAAGGCACTAGACTTTCTGCGAAACATTCTTCCTTTTACCAAAATAAGAAGCAATGCTTCGCAGGAAATCTATTTTAGAACCTGTATTCACAAGTAAGATATAAGATGTTTTCTACCCTTTTGAAGGGAGAAAGGGCTTCCGCCATGTTTTCGTCAAGTTAATTTTGTAGGTCTGTGCTTATCTTTTTTAGATTAAAGCTGTTGACGCAGTAGCTGATTGATTTCTAATGCGCCGATAAATGGGCTTTTACAAACCTAATCAGCAGTGGTTCATTGGTGTTAAAGCACCTAATGATCTGTGCAGGGGGAAGACTAAGTTGGCACGGGCAACAAGTCTTACTCCCAGCCTTGCGGCGGGGCTGGGAGTAAAATAATCCAGTGGATTATTTTAGCCCGAGCCAAGAAACTGGAGAGCGAGGGAAATCGAATTTCTTCAAAATTACCGATTTTTGTTCCACTGCCTGTTCGGCCGCCTATTTTTGTTTTGAGTTTTTAACGGGCTTTGTATCTTGTGTAATTGAATTCGGACTAAAAATGTTGGAAAAAAGATGAATCGTATTGATTACTACGATAATCTTCTCCGATTCTCTATTTTTCCTTACATTTTCTTAACGTCCTCATATCTTGGTTGAACTCGAGCTAAGCACTGTGTGAAAAAGAGACGCAGGTGTTCCAACTTCAGTTGATTACAGCTGTGGCTACCTTTAGGTAGAAATCTTCCTAGAGTCCCAGAGACTCTTCGTCAGATTTCCTATATTTCCGTAGCTGTTGTGAGCTTCGCTCACTTTACAGATATGGATACTCTTGAGTGCACTTTGTGCTTTTCACGCTCTCGTATCTTGTTTTAAGGAGATGTGATGCTTAAAAAATGCTTTTCATTTCTAACAGCTTTACTAATGATTTCTGTTTTGACTTTTCTTTTGACGAAGTTATCTTCAAGCAATCCTGCTGAAAATTACTTGCGGATTTCAAGAATTGCGATTACTCCCGAAGCTTTAGAACAGGCACGTGAGTATCTGGGGCTTGATAAGTCATGGTTAGAGCAGTACCTATCATGGCTGCAAAAGGCTTTTTTAGGAGATTTTGGAATCTCCTATCTCTGGAAGGTGCCTGTGCTACCACTCGTTTTAGAAAGCTTTTTATCGACATTTTATCTTGGTCTCGTTTCTTTTCTCTTGATTCTAGTGATTTCCTTGCCACTAGGTATTTTGAGCGGTATCTACAAAGATTCTTACTTTGACCGCATTGTTCAATTTTTCTCCTTTGCGAGCGTATCAATGCCAAGTTTTTGGCTAGGCTATCTGTTGATTCTCCTTTTCGCTGTTCACTTAAAATGGCTCCCTGTATCGGGAAAGGCAGGTTTTACGAGTGTCCTTTTACCAAGTATCACCTTGAGTTTTTCTTTAATCGGGCAATACACAGCTCTCGTTAGAAAGGCAATTAATGAGCAATTGACAAGTCTTCATGTCGAAAATGCACGCTTACGCGGTGTCAAGATATGGTTTATTATCAAGCACCACCTGCTTCCAAATGCCATGCCAGCTCTAGCGACTGGGCTAAGCTTAACTTATATTTATTTACTGACAGGATCGTTGATTGTTGAAGAAGTTTTTGCTTGGAATGGGATAGGCAGTGTCTTTGTCCATAGCCTACAAGCGGTTGATATTCCAGTTATTCAAGCCTGTATGCTTCTATTTGGGTTCTTATTTTTACTCAATAATCTAGTGAATCAGCATTTCATTCGGAGGATTGATCCTCGGGTAAGGAAAAAAGAAAGGAGTGCACATGAGTAAGCGGTTCGTATTTTCTAGCTTCATATTGATAGTGCTTGTCTTCTGCGCATTATTTGCTCCTCTTCTGACACCTTTTGATCCGCAATATGTAGATGTAGCCAATAAGCTTGCTCCTCCTAGTGCCATTCATTTTTTAGGAACCGACCAGTTAGGACGTGATGTTTTTTCCCGTTTGATTGCTGGAGCAAGATTTTCTCTCTTTCTTTCTCTTGTCATTACTATCTTAGAGGGGATATTGGGAGTTGGAGTAGGGTTGGTTGTTGGTTGGTATCAGGGCAAAGTAGAAGCAGTTTTTCTCTGGTTTTCAAATGTCATCTCGTCTTTTCCGAGTTTTCTGCTCTCTTTAGCAACTATAGGGATTTTGGGACAAGGTATGGCCAACATGGTGGTCGCTATTGTCGCGGTTGAGTGGATCTATTATGCGCGCTTGGTGACAAATCTCGTCCGAAGTGCCAAGCAAGAATCGTATGTGATTGCAGCCCAGACCATGGGATTATCCACTGTTCACATTTTGAGACACCACATCCTGCCATTTATTTACAAACCGATTTTGGTGATTTCCTTGATGAATATTGGCAATATTATTTTGATGATTTCAGGATTTTCCTTTCTTGGGATCGGTGTTCAGCCGAATATTGCAGAATGGGGAATGATGTTGCATGATGCTAGACCTTATTTTAGAACGGCTGTCTGGATGATGATGTCACCTGGCTTGGCCATCTTTTTAACCGTTATCTCTTTTAATCTAGCTGGAGAATATGTTGATGAGAAAGGATGGAGAAGGCGATGGAAGAAAGGCTAAGTATTCATCAGCTGTCCTTGCGGCTGGAACAAAAGCTCTTGCTAAATGACATTAATCTGAGCCTAGAGTTGGGGCAATCCTATAGCTTTATCGGTGAAAGTGGCGCTGGAAAAACACTTCTGACCAAACTGATGGTGGGACAAGTTCCTGCCAATGCCCAATTAACAGGTACGATTCACTATAAAACGAAGAATTTACAGCAGCTTACTCCCAAAGAATGGCAGCACTTGCATGGGAAAGAACTCGCTTATATGATGCAAAATCCAATGGCCATGTTTAACCCCTTTCAGAAAATCAAGATACATTTTATAGAGACGATGCAGAGCCATTTTTCTTACTCAAAAGAGCAGTGTTTACAAAAAGCAAGCCTAGCGATGAGGGAAGTGCGGTTGGGTCACATTGATCGGTTGTTGGAAAGTTATCCATTTGAACTGAGTGGCGGTATGTTGCAGCGGATTATGCTAGCGATTCTCCTCTGTTTAGATTCCCATACCATTATTCTTGATGAGCCAACCTCTTCTTTAGATGCTTACAATCGCGATAATATTCTTACTATTTTAAAACGATTGCAAGAGCAAGGAAAGACTATTATCACAGTAACGCATGATTATGACTTAGCAAAATCTTTAGGAGGGACTATCTTTGTCCTTTATCAAGGCGAGATTGTAGAGCAGGGAAATGTTGAGGAGATTTTAGAAAATCCTAAGCACCCTTATACGAGAGAGCTAATTCTTGGAAATCCTTATGAAAGGCTGGTGAGAAATGATGATTGAGTGTCGACATGTATTTAAGCAATTTAACAAAAAAGAAGTGCTCAAAGATTGCCATTTCTCCCTGAAAAAAGGCGAGAATGTTGGTATCATGGGGGAAAGTGGTACTGGTAAAAGTACCCTAGCCCGTTTACTTGTTGGACTGGAAAAGGCAAGCTCTGGGGAAATTTTATTAGACGGAAAACCTTATAGCGCAAAAGAAGGAGCAAAAGTCTTACTGGTCTTTCAAGATGCTACTCATGCGGTGAACCCTCTGTTTACGGTTAAGGAAATCTTAACCGAAGCTAGGCAGGATACAGTAGCGCAAGATGAGCTGGTTTCTATTTTAAACGATGTTGGCCTAGATGAGTCCTATCTGACCAAGACCTCGCGACAATTAAGCGGTGGGCAATTGCAGCGTGTCTGCATTGCGCGTGCGCTCTTATTAAAACCAGAAGTGATTATCTTTGATGAGGCGCTAAGTGGCTTAGATCCCTTGATTCAAGGACAGTTGCTACGCTTACTCTATCAATTAAAAGAAACCTATCAGCAGACTTATATCTTTATCTCACATGACTTTAACCTTTGTTATGCGATTTGTAATCGAATATTGGTCATGTTTGATGGGACAATTGTAGATGAAATCACTCGTTTTGAAAATCCGATTCAGATTCATCACCCTGCGACACAAAATCTGCTAGTAGAAAGTCAAAATCCCAAATATTCTAAGTGCCAATTAAGAAAAATGATGGTCACATTAGAGACGAAATAACGAAAAGATTGGAAAAATATGAAACAAACATTTGAAACACGAAAATTATACTTTGGTTTTCCCGTATTCTTTCTAGGATACAAAGACGACGTCCATGGTTACAATATTTCTACGTCCAGTTCAGCTTATTCATTAGGCAGTATGATGGTCGTTGCTATGAGAACAAAAGGAAATGCGGTAACCGAGATTGCAAAGCACGGACAGTTCACCGTTAATATTCCAACACAAGAACTAACCAAAGAAGCAGAAATAGCAGGTTTTAATAGCCGAAAAGATAAATTTGCCATAACAGGTTTACGTTACACTGTAGGAGAGACAATAGACGCCCCTCTTGTTGACGCTTGTCCTGTCTCTATCGAGTGTGAGGTCATTGAACTCGTCGAATGTGGAGCGCTGACCAATATCATCGGACGTGTCACACGCCGAGTGGTTGAAGAAAGCTTAATTGATGAAAACAATGCGTTTAAAAGCCAGGACTTTTCACCCATTAGCTATATAGGAGATGGAGCTGCAAGATTGTATCGTTACTATAATGATGACTTTGTCAAGATGGGAAGTATCATCAAAGAAATCAGAGACAAGGAAAAGTAAATTTCCTGACGATTAGGATGAACAAAGAAGTCAAAAACTTGACACCAGATATTTGAAAGTGAGATCAAGTTTTCTAGAAAAACATCCGACAGATACAGTGTCTTCTGAAAAAACAGAAATGATAAAAAACGAATGATGAGCATCTTTCACAGACTTGAAAGAAGTGCTCACATTCGTTTTGGTTTATTGGATATTGTTTTTCAGCACTCTTGTAAAAATTAGGATTTTCTCTTAAATCTGCCAGCGCCTGACTGATATTTCGGACGTTACTTCACAACCCTATCCTAACAATTGCCTAATCTGTTCTTCCATTTTTTCAGGCTCAGTCTGTGGGTTAAAGCGGGCAACGACTTGCCCCTCTCGGTCAACCAAGAATTTGGTGAAATTCCACTTGATAGCCTTTCCAAGTAAAGGATCGGATTTGTGGTCTTTGAGATGCACAAAGAGAGGACAGGCGTCTTTACCGTTAACATCTACTTTCTTAAATCGTGGGAAAGTCGTCTGGTAATTGAGCTCGCAAAAGCTATTGATTTCAGTGTCGGTTCCAGGTGCTTGATTCATAAACTGGTTGCAGGGAAAGTCTAGAATTTCTAAGCCTTTTTCTTGATAGGTATCGTAGAGTTTTTGGAGACCTTCGTATTGAGGAGTCAAGCCACAACCAGTTGCGGTATTAACAATCAAGAGCACCTTGCCTTTATAGGAGTCTAAGGTTGTCTGACCTCCATTTTGGAGCTCGATGGGGATTTGATAAATGTTTGTCATAGTAGTTTACTCCTTAAAAATGCAACAATTTGTGTGATTATTATTTTACCACAAACCTTTCTTTCCAGTTTGTTTCTACTGTGAAAAATGCTATAATGAAGTTTGACGATAAATGAATGAAATATGGTGAAGTATGAAGATTGATAAACGGCATCTCTTGAATTACTCAATTTTATTGCCCTACTTGATTTTATCAGTATTGGGCTTAATTATTGTGTATTCAACGACCAGTGCAAGTTCGGTATTAAATGGTGCTAGTCCTTTTAGCGCAGTGGTAAACCAAGCAGGCTTTTTTGTGCTAAGCTTGGCTTTGCTTTGGATTATCTACCGTATGAAATTAACCTTTCTGGGGAATAGCAACATTATAGGGATAGTGATTATAGTTGAGGCAATATTACTGATTCTGGCTCGCTTTTTAGGGGAAACCCGTAATGGCGCTTATGGCTGGCTCAGTGTGGCCCCCGGTGTGACTTTACAGCCGGCTGAGTACCTTAAGCTTATTATTGTCTGGTTTTTGGCTTATAAATTTTCCACCAAGGAGGAGATGATCGCTAAGTACGACTATCAGGTCATTACGGAGAACCAGATGATTCCGCGAACGTTAAACGATTGGCGGACAGTTTCAGCTCTCTTGGTAGGTCTGGTTGTTATCATGCCTGACTTGGGAAACGCTGTGATTATCGCCTTAACGATTGCCATTATGGTATCTGTTTCGGGTATTGGGCATCGTTGGTTTCAGGTGATTATTGGAGCTATCGTTTTAGGTGCGGGATCTTTTCTTGGCTTGATTTGGATTGTCGGTGTTGATGTCATGACCCGTGTTCCAGTCTTTGGCTATGTTGCCAGACGCTTCAGCGCTTTTTATGATCCCTTTGCTGACCCGCAAGGGGCTGGTTTGCAGTTGACCAATTCTTATTACGCCATTGTCAATGGTGGTTGGTTTGGCCGAGGTCTAGGCAACTCCATTCAAAAGAATGGCTTCTTACCAGAAGCCCATACGGACTTTGTCTTTTCTATCGTGATAGAGGAGTTGGGGCTTATCGGTGCTGGTCTTGTTTTAGCTCTGCTTTTCTTTTTGATTTTGCGGATTTTCTTGGTCGGTATTCGTGCCAAAAACTCTTTTAACGCCATGATGGCGCTTGGTGTTGGTGGAATGCTCCTCATGCAGACTTTTGTTAATATTGGTGGTATGTCAGGCTTGATTCCATCAACGGGTGTTACCTTTCCTTTTCTTTCCCAAGGAGGGAACAGCCTTTTGACCATTTCCTTAGCTATCGCCTTTGTGCTAAATATCGATGCCAGTGAAAAGCGCGACTCCCTAGAACGAGAAATAGAAGTTAGTCAGTATTAGACATGGACCCTTTAGAAATTGTTGTAAATTCCGAACAAATCTATTGATAACGTAAGATAATTTCAAGAAACAAGACCTGATTTCGATGAAGGAGTTCGGTCTTGTTCCTTTTTTATTTCTTTTTTCTGAAAATGATGAGGCAAATCGTAGCCATTTTCTAAAAAAATGGTATGATAGAAAAAACACTAAAAAAACAATTGAGGAGCTTGTCATGGCCAGTCCAAAGTTAGAAAGTAATAACAGCAAGAAGATAATTCAAAAAGAGGTGGCAATGTTGACCCAACTCCTTGATGAAGCAACTGAAAAGCTCGTCGCATCAGAGACTTTTGCTAAAATTCAAGAACTGAAAAAATTAGCAACGATGGACCATTCTCAGGAATTGGACAACTTAGTAGAGTCTTTGACCAGCCAAGAGATGGATATTATTGGCCGTTATTTCTCTATCTTGCCTCTTTTGATCAATATTTCTGAGGACGTTGACTTAGCCTACGAGATTAACCGCAAGAACAATAACAAAGAGGATTACCTCGGCCGTCTATCAACGACCATTGAAGCTGTTTCACAGTCTGACAATGCTGCTGAGATTTTGGAAAATGTCCATGTTGTCCCTGTGCTAACTGCTCACCCAACTCAGGTTCAGCGCGAGACGATGTTGGAATTGACCAATCATTTGCATGGACTTTTACGGAAGTACCGAGATGTTCAGCTTGGTCTGGTCAATGAAGACAAGTGGTATGCTGACCTTCGGCGTTACATTGAAATCATGCTTCAGACAGACATGATTCGTGAGAAAAAGCTTAAGGTGACTAACGAAATCACTAATGTTATGTCCTATTATGACTTTTCAATCATTAGAGCCATTACCAATCTGAACACCGAGTATAAGCGTTTAGCAGCTGAGAAGGGCATTGCGTTAACGAATCCACGTCCTATTCGTATGGGAATGTGGGTTGGAGGGGATCGTGATGGCAATCCCTTTGTGACTGCTGAAACCCTCAAGGAATCAGCTCTGACTCAGGCCGAACTCATCTTAAATTATTATGATGACAAGCTCTACGAGCTCTATCGAGAGGTTGCACTGTCCTCAAACTTTGTCAAGACCAGTGATGGTGTCAAAGAACTCGCTGAAAAGTCTCAAGATGTCTCCATTTATCGTGAGAAAGAACCCTACCGCAAGGCTTTTTACTATATCCGTGAAAATATCCAGAATACGCGAGCCTATCTGCTTTACAATCAGGAGTTAATGCCACGTTATACTGACCTGTCAGATTTCAAAAAGGACTTGCATATTATCCGTGATTCTTTAGTGGAAAATCACGCGGAGAACCTCATTTCAGGGACATTTACAGAAGTATTAGAGGCAGTAGAAGTCTTTGGTTTCTTCCTGGCCTCTATTGACATGCGTCAGGATTCCTCGGTTCATGAAGCCTGTGTGGCTGAGTTATTAGCATCTGCTAACATCGAACAGGACTATGCCAATCTCTCAGAGGAGAATAAGGTTGCTCTCTTGCTCAAGCAATTGTCCGATGATCCTCGGATTTTATCAGCAACCTATGCTGAAAAATCAGAACTGCTCCAGTCCGAGTTAGCGATTTTCCAGATGGCGCGTGAGCTCAAGGACAAGCTGGGTGAAGACGTCATCAAGCAAACGATCATTTCTCATACTGAAAGCGTGTCAGATATGCTAGAATTGGCCATTATGCTCAAGGAAGCAGGACTCGTGGACGCCGAGTGTGCGCGTGTGCAGATTGTGCCTCTGTTTGAGACCATTGAAGATTTGGAAAATGCCAATCCCATCATGAAGGAATACTTACAGATTCCGATGGTTCAAAAATGGATTCAGGCCAATCATGGCTATCAAGAGATTATGCTGGGCTATTCAGACTCTAATAAAGATGGAGGCTATCTCTCATCTGGTTGGACGCTTTATAAAGCGCAGCAAGACTTGACTCGTATCGGGAAGCAATTTGGGGTGGCAATCACCTTCTTCCACGGACGTGGAGGGACAGTTGGCCGCGGTGGTGGTCCGTCTTATGATGCAATTACCTCTCAACCGTTTGGCTCCATCAATGACCGCATTCGTTTGACCGAACAAGGTGAAGTCATCGGAAATAAGTACGGCAACAAGGATGCAGCTTATTTCAACTTTGAGATGCTTTTATCTGCTACCCTGGACCGCATGGTTTCAACCAAGGAGAGTGACATCAGCCTATCTCATGATTACGAGGTTATTATGGATGAGGTCGTTACAGATAGCAATAGGATCTATCGTGATTTGGTCTTTGAGACGCCTGAGTTTTATGAGTATTTCTTTGAAGCTAGTCCGATCCAGTCCATTTCCAAGCTCAATATTGGCTCTCGGCCAGCAGCCCGCAAGACTATTACTGATATTAGTGGGCTTCGAGCGATTCCTTGGGTCTTTTCTTGGTCGCAAAATAGGATTATGCTTCCAGGCTGGTACGGGGTTGGTTCAAGCTTTAAACACTTTATCGACAAAGATTCAGGCAATCTAGCCCTCTTGCAAAAGATGTATAAAACTTGGCCCTTCTTTAAATCGCTTTTATCCAATGTAGATATGGTGCTGTCCAAGACCAATATGAACATCGCCTTCAAATATGCACAACTTTGCCAAAAAGAAGAAGTACAGGCGGTCTTTCACACCATTTTGGATGAATGGCAATTGACTAAAAATGTGATTTTGGCCATTGAGGAAGAAGCAGAGCTCCTAGCGGACAATGCCTTTTTGAAAGCTAGCCTAGATTACCGTATGCCCTATTTTAATATCCTCAATTACCTGCAAATTGAACTGATCAAACGCATTCGAAAAGGGATGCCAGAAGAGGAAGTCCGAAAACTCATTCACACCACCATCAATGGTGTCGCGACAGGCTTGCGTAACTCTGGTTGATAAAAAACATTAGAATCTTACTCATCAGTAGTTTTTCTTGGATAAGATCAGCCTAGTGGATGTGATATTCGAAGAAAATAAATTGTAGCCGCAGCTACCGAAACAATAAAAGTCAGGAAATAAAAAAACGAATGATAGTGATCCTTTCAAGCATAGAAGGAGCCTGTCGTTCGTATTTTTTGTGATTTCTGTTTTTTTCATAGTGGAGTCTTTTTCAGTGTTTTTTCTTACTCAATCCTTTTATCAGGGAACATAGGCTCTGACTTCAATGAACTGTATTCAAAAATTTTGAGAATTTTGATGCTAAAGTGTAACCAAAATAGCATTGAAACCGTTATACTAGTGAAAGGAGCATATATGTTCAATCTTCTCGAAAAGCCTGAGTAGGAGGTGATGGTGATACATCTGGATGATTATGAAAAAGAATTAATTTCATGGGCTCATGAAATTGTTGGATATTTGGTCAAGTCTGGCGCTTCACCAGCCGATGCTCAAGATGTGACCCAAGACGTCTTTGTCAAGCTCTTGGAGAGCGAGATGGTTTTACCAGCTGGTAAACTCCGGGCGTGGATGTACCGAGTTGCTGTTAGGCGCTATATTGATCTTTATCGCAGAGATAAGACCTATCAAGATATTCTCAAAAAGGAGTTTTTCAGAAAGGAAGACTTGCTCTATTATGATCAGGAAAATGGCGAAACCTTACATCAGGCCATCTCTAAGCTCAATAAAAGTCAGCAACTGGTCTTAGAACTCTATTATTTCCAAGGCTTTTCAGTTAAGGAAATCAGCCATATTCTTGATATCTCTACCAGTAAGGTGAAAATTGACCTGATGCGTGGTAGGGAGAAACTCAAACATATTTTAGAAAAGGAAGGATTATATTATGAAAACTTTTGATCAATTTGAAAAGATTGCCAAAAAGAAAAAAAAGAAGAATTTATCTAAAATAGTGATGATCAGTTTAATAATGACTGTCTTTGTTCTTGTTGGTGGAAATTTCTTACTGAATTACAGTTTTGAAAAAAAATATCAAGATTTAATGATGAAACGTAGCACTCTGTCAATGATAACTGGTCCTAATGTTGAGGAAGTAAGTGGAGGAATGGAGAAAACAAATATATTTTCGGGACAATTAACGATCAACCGTAAAAAGGACTTGAATGGAGTTGATGTTGCCTTTGATCGTTACAATTTACCATTTAATATATGGTCTAATATATTGTCAGAAGGTAGTCTTGGAAGCGGTGTTGAGCAACAGAGGAGGGATTCTGCGATCTATTACACTCGGCAGCTTTTTCAAAAGTACCCGACGTTCTATAATATCAATTATCAAAATGATCAAGCCCCAATTACCCCTGTTTTGGAGCACCCGATGATAGCAGAAATGCCTAATCAATTGGTTGAATTAGCAGTCACGTTTGATCGTCCCTATACAGCTAAGGAAATTGACAAGTTGATACCAGATAATCTAAAAATAAACTGGTATTGGATTGGTGAAGAAAATACGAAGCTTAATACAGAGTACTGGCCACCAGAGATACTATATGGAGTAAGAGCTTGGGGGAACGCCCATTACGAAGGAACAAAGTACGAAGAACTTGACACAGCTGATTATGTTTTTAAAGCATTTCGCAAGAATCTTTCAGAAGCCATTGATAAAAAATGGATGGCGTCGGGATTGTTTAAAAAAAATGCAGAGCATTATTTGAAAAATAATCCAGATGTTGACACTGCTAAATTCGCAGGTATTATTCTCACAGGAAAATCCGAAAACTTTGCCCAACTGGAGAATGCTAGCTGGATTTACGCTTCCTCTATCGGAGCCAGCACACCAAATCAGCCTTATTACCAGCTAGACAAAGAATAATCTTTGAAAAAACAGGTAAAAGGCTTGCATTTTAACTGTAATTTGTTAAAATAGTAAGGTAAAGTTAGACTGTAATGCCTACGGTCTATCTATAAAATATATTTTATTGGAGGCTTTTACTCAAATGGCAAAAGAAAAATACGACCGTAGTAAACCACACGTTAACATTGGTACTATCGGTCACGTCGACCACGGTAAAACTACTTTGACTGCTGCGATTACGACTGTTTTGGCACGTCGTCTTCCTTCTTCAGTTAACCAACCAAAAGACTATGCATCTATCGATGCTGCTCCAGAAGAACGCGAACGCGGTATCACCATCAACACTGCACACGTTGAGTATGAAACAGCTAAACGTCACTATGCCCACATTGACGCCCCAGGACACGCGGACTACGTTAAAAACATGATCACTGGTGCTGCCCAAATGGACGGTGCGATCCTTGTAGTTGCTTCAACTGACGGTCCAATGCCACAAACACGTGAACACATCTTGCTTTCACGTCAGGTTGGTGTTAAACGTCTTATCGTCTTCATGAACAAAGTTGACCTTGTTGATGATGAAGAATTGCTTGAATTGGTTGAAATGGAAATCCGTGACCTCTTGTCAGAATACGACTTCCCAGGTGACGATCTTCCAGTTATCCAAGGTTCAGCTCTTAAAGCCCTTGAAGGCGACACTAAGTACGAAGACATCATCATGGAATTGATGGACACTGTTGATGAGTACATCGAAGAGCCAGCACGCGACACTGACAAGCCACTCTTGTTGCCAGTCGAAGATGTATTCTCTATCACTGGTCGTGGTACAGTTGCTTCAGGTCGTATCGACCGTGGTACTGTTCGTGTCAATGACGAAATTGAAATCGTTGGTATCAAGGAAGAAACTACTAAAGCCGTTGTTACTGGTGTTGAAATGTTCCGTAAACAATTGGATGAAGGTCTTGCCGGTGATAACGTAGGTATCCTTCTTCGTGGTGTTCAACGTGACGAAATCGAACGTGGTCAAGTTATTGCGAAACCAGGTTCAATCAACCCACACACTAAATTCAAAGGCGAAGTTTATATCTTGTCTAAAGAAGAAGGTGGACGTCATACACCATTCTTCAACAACTACCGTCCACAGTTCTACTTCCGTACAACTGACGTAACTGGTTCAATCGAGTTGCCAGCAGGTACTGAAATGGTAATGCCAGGTGATAACGTAACTATCTCAGTTGAACTTATCCACCCAATCGCCGTAGAACAAGGTACTACATTCTCTATCCGTGAGGGTGGACGTACAGTTGGTTCAGGTATGGTAACTGAAATCGAAGCTTAATCAAGTTTCCCAGATTAACAATTAGAGTCAGACAACCCTAATTGACCCTGCTTTCGAGCAGGGTTTTTGCTTTTTAGGATTTAAAAGTTTATATTCAAAAGCTGGTAAGGCTGATTAGGCTTGTTAAAACCTACGAAAGAGGTGAATGAGAAGCCAATCAGCTACTGCGATTAGAGTTTACTGTTGGAAAGGGCAAGACGAAGGTTCTTCTCAGTTTGGATCAGTGTTACCGCCGTAACGGTACGGAGTGGGAAAACGAACTCTTTTTTGGTTGCTCGAGTTCTTTCCCATTCCCGTATAAAAGACTTTGACAGAGCAGTTTAATCATCAGGATAAACGCATAAGTAAAAAATGGAATAGATGGACTATCTAGACATATCGGAAATCGTCCGTAAAATCAAAGATAGTGACTTTTCAATGCCTTTCTGAACAAGTCCATTGAAATAGGGACTCAAAATCCCCAAAAGTATATATGCTATTTTCAAACTTTTTCTAATGACCGATTGTTTTCATGTGTTTAATATCTTTTCATTTATCTCAAAAAATGATAGACTAGAAGGGTTAATGAGTCCTGAAAGGTGGTTTTCATGCTTAACATTTTCAGTGGTTAGGGTATTTTGTTTCGCTACTATTTGTGTCTTAACACTAGTCATTAAAAGTATTTTGTAGTTAAGCGCAGCGTGTCAACCACCAAAGTGTCTTGTCATCTGTTGTTAACCGTTATCAGCTGGATGATCTAGTCGACTTATCTATTTTTTAGAACCTACTATCGAAGCTCAAAAATTCATTGTAGCACTTGGGTTTTTGTGAGGAAAGGTCGGTATAACTTTATTTCAAGGAGGACATAGTATGTCTGAACGTAAACTTTTTACATCGGAATCGGTATCAGAGGGGCATCCTGATAAGATTGCTGATCAAATTTCGGATGCCATTTTGGATGCTATTTTAGCTGAGGATCCAGAAGCTCACGTTGCAGCTGAAACAGCTGTTTATACAGGTTCGGTTCATGTTTTTGGGGAGATCTCGACCACGGCGTACGTAGATATTAACCGTGTGGTGCGTGATACCATCGCTGATATTGGCTATACTAATGCTGCGTACGGTTTTGCTGCGGAGTCAGTGGGGGTACATCCGTCACTGGTTGAGCAGTCGCCTGATATTGCTCAAGGGGTCAATGAAGCCTTAGAAGTCCGTGAAACTGGTGGACAGGATCCACTGGATTTGATTGGAGCAGGAGATCAGGGGCTTATGTTTGGTTTTGCAGTTGATGAGACGCCTGAGCTCATGCCTTTACCCATTTCGCTTAGTCATCAATTGGTGAAAAAGTTAGCGGATTTGAGAAAATCTGGCCAGATTTCTTATTTGCGACCAGATGCCAAATCTCAAGTCACTGTTGAATACGATGAGAATGACCAGCCGATCCGTGTGGATACAGTGGTTATCTCTACTCAGCATGATCCAGAAGCAAGCAATGAGCAAATTCGTCAGGATGTTATCGAACAGGTCATTAAAGCAGTGATTCCTGCTCAGTATTTGGACGATGAAACGAAGTTCTTTATTAACCCGACGGGACGTTTTGTGATCGGGGGCCCTCAAGGGGACTCTGGTTTGACTGGTCGTAAGATTATCGTAGACACTTATGGTGGGTACGCACGTCATGGTGGTGGTGCATTCTCTGGCAAGGATGCGACTAAGGTGGACCGCTCGGCCTCTTATGCAGCGCGTTATATTGCCAAAAATATTGTGGCAGCAGGCTTAGCCAAGAAGGCAGAAGTACAACTGGCCTATGCTATCGGAGTGGCTCGACCAGTTTCTGTTCGTATCGACACTTTTGGGACAAGTACAGTTGCAGAGAGCAAGCTTGAACTAGCAGTACGTGAGCTTTTTGACCTTCGACCAGCAGGGATTATCCAAATGCTTGATCTCAAGCGCCCAATCTATCGTCAGACTGCGGCATACGGTCACATGGGACGTACGGATATTGATTTGCCATGGGAACGTCTAGATAAGGTAGGGGCCCTCAAGAAAGCTGTTCAATAATAGGGTCTTTGAATACCCTATTCTTTCAACTCAATTAATTCTGAAGCCTAGAATTCTTAATGAATCAAGCATAAAAAATCGGTCTTAGGACTGATTTTTTTGACTTGCAGCCTAAATTGAGGTATAAAAAGCTTTATTTATAAGGCTTTTTCTGGATTTTTGGGGATAGTTGAATTGCAAATCAGTCCTTGGACGGATTTAAAAGGAGAACTGTTTGTTTTATAATAAAGTCAACCAGTAAGGAAAGTGAGGCAGGAATGATGCAAGTTAGACTTTATAAGCTCCAAAAAAATAGAATGATTTCCGGTGTACTTGCAGGAGTCGCCCATAAGTTTGGTTGGAATCTCCAGTATCTTCGTCTCCTTTTCCTTATTTTTTCAATATTTAATCCAGTCATTGGGATTTTGATTTATGTTCTGGCAAGTCAGCTCTTGACTTATAAAGAAGATCAGGATCGTAAACAGTACGGTCAAGGTCCTCGTCGGATTAAGGAAGCTGAAAAAATTAAGCCTGATGGAAACTGGTTCTGGTAAGTTGCTCCTCCCCTAAAAGAAGGCCCGTAAGGGCCTTTTTTCAAACTAAAAAGAAATTTTAAGTGGGTCTCATAAGTCAAAATATTAATTAAATGCTATAATGGTATTAGTACATAGGAAGGGGATTTATGGGGGTTACAGTAAAAGAATTAGTAGAAAAAGTCCGTTTAAAGGTTGTTTATGGTACAGATGAGCTGCTGAGTAAAGAGATTACTACCTCAGATATCTCACGTCCAGGATTAGAAATGACGGGATACTTTGATTATTATGCGCCTGAGCGGATTCAACTTATCGGCATGAAAGAGTGGTCTTATCTGGCAAAGATGACAGGCCATAACCGCCTTCAGGTTTTTAGTACTATGATTAAACCTGAGACACCAGCCTTTATTGTGTCACGTAATTTAGATATTCCTGAAGAGATGCTTGAGGCTGCTCAAAATGAAGGCATTGCTATTTTACAAAGTAAGATTCCGACAAGTCGATTATCGGGTGAGATTTCAAGCTTTCTCGATTCGAAACTTGCTGAGCGAACCAGTGTTCACGGTGTGCTCATGGATATTTATGGGATGGGCGTTCTTATTCAAGGGGATTCTGGTATTGGTAAGTCGGAGACAGGTTTGGAGTTGGTTAAGCGTGGGCATCGCTTAGTTGCTGATGACCGTGTTGATGTCTATGCCAAGGACGATGTGACCCTCTGGGGAGAGCCTGCTGAGATTCTTCGACATCTCCTTGAGATTCGTGGGGTCGGTATCATTGATATTATGAGCTTGTACGGTGCTTCTGCGGTTAAGGATTCCTCTCAGGTTCAGCTTGCCATTTACCTTGAAAACTTTGAAAAAGATAAGGTTTTCGACCGCCTTGGTAATGGCAATGAAGAGATTGAAATTGCGAATGTGCGGATTCCACGCATTCGAATTCCAGTTAAGACTGGTCGGAACATCTCAGTTGTGATTGAAGCAGCAGCTATGAATCATCGTTCAAGGGAAATGGGATTTGACGCGACGAAGACATTTGAGGATCGCTTGACCAATCTCATCAACCAGAATGGGGTGATAGAATGATTGATCCAATAGCGATTGAATTTGGAGCGCTTCAAATCCGCTGGTACGCTCTTTGTATCGTAGCGGGCTTGCTTTTAGCTGTTTACCTAGCTATGCGTGAAGCGCCACGGAAGAAAATCGATCCTGATCAGGTGGTGGACTTCATTCTCTGGGCATTTCCAGTAGCTATCGTTGGAGCCAGAATTTACTACGTGATTTTTTCTTGGGATCAGTACAAGGATAATCTAGGAGAAATTTTCGCGATATGGAATGGTGGGATTGCCATCTATGGTGGTTTGATAGCGGGTGCACTAGTCTTGTATTTCTTTTCAAGGTATCACTTTATTCACCCACTTGATTTTCTAGATATTGCGGCACCAGGGGTTATGATTGCGCAGTCTATTGGACGATGGGGAAACTTTTTTAACCAAGAAGCCTACGGGCGAGCAGTAGATAGTCTTCCTTACTTGCCCAATTTTATTCGCAATCAAATGTTCATTGATGGTAGTTATCGGCAACCGACCTTTTTGTATGAGTCGCTGTGGAATCTCTTGGGATTTGTTATTATTATGAGTATTCGTCATCGTGGTTGGCTAAAAAGAGGCGAGCCGACAGCTTTTTACCTTATCTGGTATGGTGCTGGTCGTCTGGTGATTGAAGGAATGAGGACGGATAGCCTGATGCTTGGGAGTCTTCGTGTCTCTCAATGGGTGTCCTTGTTTATTATCGTTTTGGGGTTAGGCCTCATTGCTTATTGTCGAAAAAATAAAAAGCAGCCGCTTTATTGAGGGCTGGGATAGGAGTTTTTATGGGTGATATTGCACTGATTATTATTGCAATTGCGTTTGTGGCGTTGGTAGTTTTCTTAATTATTCTCTTAAACAAGGTATCAAAAGTGGTTGATGAGGCTCAGACAACGCTTAAAGTCTTGACCAGTGATGTTAATGTCACACTTTACCAAACAAACGAAATCTTAGCTAAAGCTAACGTTTTGGTTGATGATGTGAATGGTAAAATGGTAACTATTAATCCGCTTTTTCAAGCAGTCTCGGACCTTTCGGAGTCTGTTTCTGATTTGAATCATTCTGCTCGAAACTTAACATCTAAGGCAGGAAAAGCAGCTGGTCCAACAGTTAAGACCGGTAAGGCGCTCTCAGCAGTTAATCTTGTTTCAAAGATTTTAAAAAAATAACGGAACTTGCGCTAAAATCCTAGATAAAATTTTTTCATTTTTCATCGGATTTTTTCACGGCCTCATATCTTAAATAATTGAACACGGGCTAAAAGCTCGGAAAAAAGATAAATCTTCCTAGAGTGAGGACACTCTTCGTCAGATTTCCTATTTTTCAGTCGCTTTTCACACGCCCTTTGTATCTTAATAAAGGAGGGATTTTTATGTCAAAGTCCAATAAATTTTTCACAACTATTTTATTAGGTGCAGCAGGTGGTGCTGCAGCGGCAGTATTCTTGGCAAGTAAGTCAGGAAAAGTTGTTAAGGAAAAAGTGCTTCATTTTATGAAAGATTATCAGGACGATCCTGAGTCTAAACATACAGAATGGGTAGACAAAGCAACCGATTTGAAAAACCAAGCCTTTGAAACCTATAATGATGTTCGTCATAAGTTTGAAACAGGTGAGTTGACAGCTGATGACATTGTGATGACTGTTAAGGATAAGGCTACTGAGTTAAAGGATCGTGTCACTCAAGAAGACTTTTTTGCAAACTTGAAGGATCAAGTATCAAAGGCCAAAGCGGACTTCACAGATACTGCTAGTGGTGCAGAAGATGACCTTGTAGATGATTACAGCGGTGAATCGATTTCTGAAGAAATTACCATTGATTTAAATGAAACGGATCTTTTGGCTGATGATGTTGTGGCGTCTGAGTCAGAAGTGTTAGAAGAAATCGAGAAGTCAGATGATCTTGTCTAATTTTTGAGTTAGACATCATTCTAAGTTACAATAAAAAACCTGCACGATCCTTTGCTTTGATAAGGAACATGCAGGTTTAGTTTGTTCTACTGAAATGAATGATGACTAGGACACGATTTCTCAAGAGGAAAATGCTTTCTGAAATGAAGTTATTTCATTCTTGCTTCAATCGAATCTATTTGGAAATAAGGGTTCTTAAAACTAAGCTTTCGACTAATCTACGCTGAACAGAAAGAAATCAGATTGATATGATATTGTCAATCTGATTTTGTTTTATGCTGATATTTTTTTAAAACGAAACGGCAAGTTTGTAAAGCAAGGACACCGCAACCAATACCAAGTAAGAATGATAGCAGTGTATTTACCCTTAATGCTGAAAAAATGAAAATACTTAAAACACTTGCTATTGCAAAGATTGCAATGTTTGCAAAAAATAGAATATCTTCGACAGATTGCTGTTCTTCTTCAGGTTCTTGGTAGGCGTCGTAACTGGCTTTAGGGCGCAGTTGAACGACCTTATCATCATCAAATTTATAATCTCTTAGTGCCATATCTCTCTCCTTGGATTCAACTACTATAGTATCATAAAATCGTTAAATTTATATTACATTTTTGTAACAAAATGTAAAGAATGAATTTTTCAGGAAAAACTGGTATTTTCTTTGAAAAATCGCTATAATTATTTTATGGAAAAGATTACGATTACAGCAACAGCTGAAAGTATTGAACAAGCAAAGGCTCTGCTTGATTTAGGAGTAGACCGCATCTATGTTGGTGAGAGTCAGTTTGGCTTAAGGTTGCCCAAGCCTTTTTCTTATGATGAATTAAAGCAAGTTGCACAGTTAGCGCATCATGCAGGTAAAAGCCTTACTGTAGCAGTTAATGCCCTCATGCATCAGGATATGATGGATCAGATCAAACCTTATCTGGATTTTTTGCGAGAAATCGGTACTGATTATATCACGGTTGGCGATACGGGTGTTTTCTATGTGCTCAAGCGTGATGGTTATCCCTTTAAGGCAATCTATGACACATCGGTTATGGCGACTAGCAGTCGGCAGCTTAATTTTTGGGGGCAACATGGTGCGACAGAAGCTGTTTTAGCGCGTGAAATCCCGTCTGCAGAGCTTTTTAAAATAGCAGAGAATGTTGAAATTCCAGCAGAGATTTTAGTTTATGGTGCTTCTGTTATCCATCATTCTAAGCGCCCTCTTTTGCAAAATTATTATAATTTTACCCAGATAGAGGATAAGAAGGATAAGGAGCGTGGCCTATTTTTATCAGAACCGAATAAACCTGAGACTCATTATTCGATTTATGAGGACAATCACGGAACGCATATCTTTACCGATAATGACATTGATATGATGACCAAGTTGTTAGAGCTTGTAGAATGTGGTTTTGACCATTGGAAGCTGGATGGTATCTATTGTCCTGGGGAAAATTTTGTGGAGATTACGCGACTTTTTGTCCAAGCTAGAGCTGCTATTGAGGCAGGTACGTTTACGCAGGATCAAGCTTTTGTCTTGGATGAGCAAATTCGCCAACTCCATCCAACTGGTCGTGGTCTTGATACTGGTTTTTACGAATTTGACCCTGATATGGTGAAATAAAGCTTAAAAGTCCGTGTCAAACGGCTCTCTATTGAAGCATCGCATCTCCCACGGAAATTAGACATTCTTTTCAACGGTCATATGCTTTTTGGGGAGAGCGGGGCCATCATAGCTTTCATCAAAAAGCTGTTTTGATACTCGGAAATGTTCACTGTGATTTCTTATGAATATAGAGTTGATAGGATGAGTAGTGGATTAGGGGAGGTCTGTACAAAGTTCTGTTTCGTTATCATCTTTTTTCTATTACTGAGTTTTGAAATCTTGAAATATTAAGATATGTGATAAAATAAGACTATGGAAAGAATCGTTGAATTAGTCGCTGTGCTTAATCGATACGCACAAGCTTACTACACTGAGGATCAGCCTTTGGTGTCTGATAGCGAGTATGATCGTCTTTATCGAGAATTGGTCGACTTGGAAAAACAATATCCTGAATCTGTACTGCCAGATAGTCCGACCCATCGAGTTGGCGGCAAAATTTTAGAAGGATTTGAGAAATATTCCCATGAGTATCCGCTTTTTAGTTTGCAGGATGCTTTTTCTCGGTCAGAGCTGGACGCCTTTGATCAGAGAGTTAAAAAGAAGTTTCCTCAAGCGACTTATCTCTGCGAACTCAAAATTGACGGCTTATCTATTTCTCTAACTTACGTAGACGGCGTTTTGACGGTTGGTGCAACGCGGGGGGACGGGACTGTCGGTGAGAACATCACGGAGAATCTCAAGCGTGTGGCTGATATTCCTTTACGCTTGCCAGAGCCAATCTCCATCACAGTTCGTGGCGAGTGTTATATGCCTAGAGCCTCTTTTGAAAAAATTAATCAACAGCGCCAAGAAGCAGGAGAAGCAACTTTTGCTAATCCTCGAAATGCAGCAGCAGGTACGCTCCGTCAATTTGACACCAACATTGTTGCTCAACGCGGTCTAGCAACTTTTCTTTATCAAGAAGCCAGTCCAACAACATCAAGTAGTCAGTCTGAAACTCTGGAAAAACTAGCTGATCTAGGGTTTGTAACCAATCCTCTTCATCTTTTAGCAGCTGATATGGATGAGGTATGGGATTTCATTGTTCGTGTGGAAGAGCAGCGTCATAGTCTGCCCTACGAGATTGATGGCATTGTTATCAAGGTAAATTCGTTAGCAATGCAGGAGGAGTTGGGCTTCACGGTCAAGGCACCTCGCTGGGCTGTAGCCTATAAATTTCCAGCAGAGGAGAAGGAAGCGACACTTTTATCTGTAGATTGGACTGTGGGGAGGACAGGAGTGGTGACACCTACTGCCAATTTAACGCCAGTCCAGCTGGCAGGAACAACGGTGAGTCGCGCTACTCTTCACAATGTGGACTATATCGCTGACAAGGACATCCGCATTGGTGATACGGTCGTTGTCTACAAGGCCGGTGATATTATTCCTGCGGTGCTTCATGTGGTTCTGCGTGATAGAGATAGTCAGGAAGTCATGTCTATTCCGAAACGTTGTCCGTCCTGCAAGGAAACATTGCAACGGTATGATGACGAAGTTGCTCTGCGCTGTGTCAATCCACTTTGTCCAGAGCAAATTAAGGTGCGCTTGGCTCATTTTGCCAGTCGTGAAGCTATGAATATCTCAGGCTTGGGCCCATCAATTGTAGATAAATTCTTTGTAGCCAATTTAGTCCACGATGTGGCTGATCTCTATCGACTGTCTATGGAGGATTTGCTGACCTTACCAAATATCAAGGAAAAGTCGGCAACAAAACTCTTGGCAGCGATTGAGCAGTCTAAAGACAATTCAGCTGATCGCCTGTTCTTTGGACTGGGTGTTCGTCACATTGGTAGCAAGGCAGCCAAGTTGCTCTTGGAAAGGTTTGGCTCTATTGATGCCTTAGCAGTAGCAACAGAGGCTGACATTGCAGCTATTGATGGTTTGGGAAGCGTGGTTGCTCGGAGTGTCAAGACTTATTTTGAAACTGAGGGGGCTCAGACGCTCCTAGCAGAATTTAAAGTTTTAGGGGTAAATTTGGCCTATAAAGGCTTTGTAGCGAAAGCAGACGCCTTGTTGTCAGGACAGACAGTCGTCTTGACTGGTAAACTAGAGAGATTGACACGTAGTGAAGCTAAGGCAAAACTAGAAGCATTGGGTGCCAATGTGGCGGGTTCTGTATCTAAGAAAACTTCCATCGTTGTCGCTGGTTCAGATGCTGGTAGCAAGCTGTCTAAGGCCCAAGAATTAGGCATTGAAATACAGGATGAGGCTTGGTTAGAAAGTCTCTAGAAAAAGATTATGCAAGAAAAACAACTTAGGGCTCGGTTGATTTATAATCCAACCTCGGGTCAAGAAATTATGAAAAAAAATGTGGCAGAAGTCCTAGATGTTTTGGAAGGTTTTGGTTATGAAACATCCGCTTTTCAGACAACGGCCGAGCCTGAATCCGCTAAAAAAGAGGCAACACGTGCTGGTCTTGCTGGTTTTGACTTGGTCATTGCAGCTGGAGGTGACGGAACGATAAATGAGGTGGTCAACGGGATTGCGCCGCTTCAAAGTCGGCCTAAAATGGCTATTATTCCGACAGGAACAACCAATGACTATGCTAGAGCTTTGAAAGTTCCTCGAGCAAATCCTGTGGCAGCTGCTCGGATCATTGGCAAAAACCAGACCATCAAGATGGATATTGGTCGAGCGAGAGATGCAGATTATTTTATCAATATTGCAGCAGCTGGAACCTTGACCGAACTGACTTATAGTGTGCCTAGTCAGCTCAAAACAATTTTTGGTTATCTGGCCTATGTGGCTAAGGGGGCTGAGCTCTTGCCTCAAATTCAGCTGACTCCAGTCAAAGTGACGCATGACAATGGTGTTTTTGAAGGCAAGGTTTCCATGATTTTTGCGGCTCTAACTAATTCGATTGGTGGTTTTGAAAAAATCGCACCGGATGCTATGCTGGATGATGGGAATTTCACCCTTATTATGGTCAAGACGAGTAATCTTTTTGAGATTTTGCACCTGATTCGTTTGGTTTTACAGGGCGGTAAACATATTGAGCACCGTCAGGTTGAGTATCTTAAGACCAGTTACATTAAGATTGAACAACAAAAGCCGTTAGGGAAACGCCCCATGATGATAAATTTGGATGGTGAATACGGTGGTGATGCTCCCATTGAGCTTCGTAATCTCAAAAATCACATCGAATTTTTCTGTAATACCGATGAGATTTCGGATGCGGCTTACAGTCTAGATCCGTTTGAGTTAGAAATTGAAGAAAATGTCCAAAAATTTGCCCATGAAGCAGAAGAATTGGATTTTTAAAAGAGCTTGGGTAAAGAGCTCAATTTCCTATTTTTGATTCGTGAGAAAATAATTCGCAGTGGCTTGTAGAAAGGCTGGGGGAGACAACCATGATGGTTTCGTCCTTGGAAATAATAAATCGTGGAGAAACTCCGCCCTCTCTTTTTCACATAGCTCGCAGACTGTGTTCAATTCGTCTGTAACTGGTTGAATCAAGAATGATACAACTTTGCTTCATAAAGGCATGTTAGATAATACTTTGATTTGGAGACAACTTTGCCCTAATCTTGTTTCAATTTGTGAGAAGAAAGCATAAGAAAAAAGACCTCGAAAGAGCTCTTTTTCTGTTTATTTTAACGGGAAACGCGACGACGCGCAGCTTTTTTACGATTTTCTTCAACAAAAGCTTCTTTTTCTTCTTCGGGTTGGATGACTTTCTTATTGAAAGTGTAAACTGCACCTGCTAAAGCAGCGATTGTTCCTGCAACACCTGCAGCAATTCCTTTAACAAAATTATTTTTAGCCATAATAGTCTCCTTTTCTTTGATGAGAAATCTCAGAGGCCAGAGCTTACTGGTGACTGACTTTTTGTTTGTCCCTCATCTTGTGTTATAATAAATAATAGCGAAAAACTCAGGAATTTTCAAGGAAAAAGATGAAAAAAAAAGTAATAACGGTCTTAGGACCGACGGCTGTCGGTAAAACAGCTTTGGGGATTGAACTGGCTCAGCTCTTTGATGGCGAAATCGTCTCTGGGGACAGTCAGCAGGTTTACCAAAAGTTGGATATTGGGACAGCCAAGGCTAGTCCAGAAGAGCAAAAAGCAGCTCCGCATCATCTGATTGATGTTCGCGGGGTGACTGAGCCTTATTCGGTCTACGATTTTGTGGTGGAAGCTAAGGCTGCCATTGAAGACATCTTTAGCCGCGGTAAGATTCCGATCATTGTTGGTGGGACAGGACTTTATCTGCAAAGCCTCTTGGAAGGCTATCATTTAGGTGGCAATCTAGATCAGGAGCAGGTTTTGGCCTATCGAGCTGTTTTGGAAACCTATTCTGATGAGGAGCTGGGACAATGCCTTGAAAAAGCCAATATCAGACTGGAACAATTCACTCGTCGCAGAGCTATTCGAGCTTTGGAATTGGCTAAGTTTGGTCAGGATTTGACCAATAGTGAGAAGCCTTATGATTATCTTTTAATTGGTCTTAGCGATGCGCGCGAGAGACTTTATGAGCGGATTAATCAGCGCGTGGATCGTATGGTAGAACAGGGTCTTGTAGAAGAGGCCAAGTGGCTTTATGACAATTATCCAGATTGCCAAGCGACACGCGGAATTGGTTACAAGGAACTGTTCCCTTATTTTTCAGGGGAAATGGATCTGACAACCTGTTTAGAGCAAGTCAAGCAGAATAGTCGCCGCTTTGCTAAGCGACAGCTGACTTGGTTTCGTAATCGTATGGAGGTCTCTTTTTATCAGGTGTCGGAGCCTGATTACAAGGAGGAAATTGTTCAGGCTGTGCGAGAGTTTTTGGAACTTTCTTATTTTTGATTGCTCGAGTTCTTTCTCACTCCCAAGGCAACGCTGACGACGTTTGAATTTGATTTTTGAAGAGTATTGACGAAGAGCCTGATTCACAGCTGACCACGGTCATTCAAGGCTCAGTGTTCATTTTTTAAACATAGTAAGTGTTCGTTCCTTAACTTGTGAATATAGATGAAAATAGGGATCATTTGTGAGGTGAAGAGATTGACATCATGGGTTGTCCCACCTCTAGAAAGAATAATATGATTGAAACAGCAGTAAAAACAGAACGAGTCGTTCTGGTAGGGGTGGCTCTGCCAGATAGTCATCATTTTGAGATGTCCATGCAGGAGTTGGAGAATCTAGCCAAGACTGCAGGGGCTGAGGTTTGTGGATCCTATGTGCAAAAGCGGGATCGTTACGATAGTAAGACCTTTATCGGATCAGGCAAGCTAGACGAAATTGCCCAGCTGGTGGAGGCTGACGAGATTGACACGGTCATCGTCAATAATCGCCTAACTCCAAGGCAAAACAGCAATCTGGAAGGCATTCTTGGCGTTAAGGTGATTGACCGTATGCAACTGATTTTAGATATCTTTGCCATGCGGGCGCGTAGCCATGAGGGGAAACTTCAGGTCCATTTGGCTCAGCTTAAATACATGCTGCCAAGGCTTGTGGGTCAAGGGGTTATGCTTAGCCGTCAGGCAGGTGGTATCGGAAGTCGTGGACCTGGCGAAAGCCAGCTTGAGCTCAATCGCCGCTCCATTCGAAATCAGATACATGACATCGAGCGCCAACTGAAACTAGTTGAGAAGACGCGGTCCATAGTGCGTGAAAAACGGGTTGAATCAGGCGTTTTCAAGATAGGCCTAATCGGCTATACCAATGCTGGCAAGTCTACTATTATGAATGTATTAAGCCAGAAAGACCAGTATGAAGCAGATGAACTTTTTGCGACTTTAGATGCAACGACTAAGCAAATCAAGCTTCAAGATCATTTTCAGGTGACGTTAACCGATACGGTCGGTTTTATTCAGGATTTACCGACAGAGCTGGTATCCAGTTTTAAATCAACCTTGGAAGAGAGCCGTCATGTGGATCTCTTGCTTCACGTCATTGATGCGTCAGACGCTGAACATGCGGCTCAAGAAGAAGTGGTTCTCAGTATTTTAAAAGACTTGGAGATGCTAGATATTCCACGTTTGACCATTTATAACAAGGCTGACATGGCAGAACATTTCCTACCGACTTTGTCACCTTATGTTTTCCTATCGGCTAAGTCATCAAATGTCAAGGAAATCTTGCAGAATGCCATTGTGACTAAGGTTGGAGAATTGGCAGAGCCTTTTAACGTGACTATTCCCTTTGCTAAATCCTATCTCACCCATGACTTGTCTCGGTATGCCCTGATTTTTGACCGTAAGGTCACTGAGGATGGGGAGCATTTATCTGGAGTTATCATGCCTAGTAATCTCTGGCGCTTGGAGGTCTTTTATGACTGATTATCTGGCCTTAGCTATGACTTACGGTGGCTTTACAAGTCTGGACAAGGTCTATCTGGAAGGTTTGCTAGGCTTGATGACCCATGAAGAGAAGTTGCGGTTTTTGACACCGCCACCTAGCGTCCTAAATGCTTATTTTGCCGAAATCTATGACAAGAGAGGACCTGAAGAAGCGACAGCCTACTATTTTGACTTGTCCAAAAGCTTAGAATTACTGTCAGACCAGCCGTCTTTTGCAGAAGTTTATCCCTTTGTTCGGTTGAATCTAGCTGGTCAATCTTATGGTTTTGCCTATGTAGATGAAACAGAGACGGCCCTAGTTTTTGCGGAGCAAGCGCAGCCAGTGACGATTGATTTACTCTTTCAGCTGGCTCAGCTTTTTCCGCACTACCAAGTGTTTGAAAAGTCTGGGAAAGTTTGGCTGCAGCCATTTTCTCAAAAAATAAAAGACCTCACGTGTGATGAACAAGCTAGCACGCTTCTGACGGAAATCTATCTCTCAGAGGGACTAGTTAAGCTGCGAGGTTACAATGTTGAGGAGCTGGCAGAGCTGGCTGAACGCTATCCAGGTCAACGTTATTATCATTTTGAAGAGAGGCAATTGGCCCTCTATATTATTCATTAGAAAGTGACACATGCAAATTCAATTTTTAGGAACATCGGCGGGGCAACCGTCCAAGATGCGTAATGTCTCAAGTCTAGCGCTCAAATTGCTAGATGAGATCAACGAGGTCTGGCTTTTTGATTGTGGAGAAGGCACGCAGAATCGCATTTTGGAGACTTCTATCCGACCGCGTAAAATTTCCAAAATCTTTATCACCCACCTCCACGGCGACCATATTTTTGGGCTGCCTGGTTTTCTGTCTAGTCGTGCTTTTCAGGCTAATGAAGAGCAGACGGATCTGGCTATCTACGGTCCTGTTGGGATCAAAGCTTTTGTCCTGACCAGTCTCAAGGTGTCTGGTAGTCGTTTGCCATATAAAATTACATTTCACGAATTGAAACCTGATGGTCTAGGCTTAGTGATGGAAACCGATAAGTTCAAGGTTTATGCTGATAAGTTGGACCATACGATTTTCTGTATTGGTTATCGAGTGATTCAAAAAGACTTGGAAGGAACCTTGGACGCCGAGGCTCTCAGAGCAGCAGGTGTGCCATTTGGCCCGCTCTTTGGTCAGGTCAAGAACGGTCACAATGTAACCCTACCAGATGGCCGTGAAATTATTGCTAGCGACTACTTGTCGCCTCCTCGTCCAGGTAAGGTCATCACGATTCTTGGAGATACCCGAAAGACTGATGCAAGTGTGCGTCTTGCTGTCAATGCGGATGTCCTTGTTCACGAATCAACCTACGGCAAGGGGGATGACCGTATTGCCAAAAAACATGGACACGCTACCAATATGCAGGCAGCAGAAGTGGCCAGAGAAGCAGGTGCCAAGCGTCTGTTTCTCAACCACGTTTCAGCTCGCTTCCTTTCTCGTGACATCAAGCAATTGCGCTATGATGCGAGCACCATTTTTCCTAATGTCTATGTAGTGAACGATTTGGAGGAGTTTGACCTATGAGAACTATCATCATCACAGGTGCTACTGGTGGCCTCGCTCAGGAAATCGTGCGTCTGCTGCCAGATGATCAGCTGATTTTAACTGGTAGAAGTCTAGAAAAACTAGCAGCTCTTTATCGCGATAGACCGCGGACCAAGCTGGTCCAGCTGGATTTGACTAGCAGTCAAGAGCTTGAAGAATTTGTAGCAGCGACCTACGCCGAGTTTGGTCGGGTAGATATCCTGATTAATAACGCTGGCTTTGGAGATTTCAAGCCATTTGATCATGTCAGTGATAGCGAAATGAGGGCTATGTTTGACATTGATGTTTTTGCGCTAATGACCTTGTCTCGCTTGGTGGGGTACCAAATGAAAGAGAGTGGTCGAGGGCACATTGTCAATGTTTCCAGCGTTTTGGGGTTGATGGCAACCAGTAAAGCAACAGTTTATGCAGCAGCCAAGTTTGCCGTGACAGGCTTCTCAAATAGCCTGCGACTGGAGCTGGCTGAACACGGTGTCTATGTGACGACAGTCAATCCAGGGCCGATCCGGACAGGTTTTTTTGATGTTGCGGATCCGTCTGGCGATTATCTTAAGCGAGTTGACCGCTATGCTCTCAATCCTGATCAGGTGGCGGAACGCATCGTAGAGAACCTCGGTCGCAATAAGCGAGACATCACGCTACCTTTTGTCTTAAAAGTAGCTCATCGTCTCTATACGCTTTTTCCTAGAATTGGCGACTATCTGGCTCGTAAGGCATTTGATTATAAATAATATGGGGAGGAGTGTCAGTGAGAAAAAAAGATATTTCCTATATTTTGTGGGGGCTTCTTTGGGTCGGAATTGGTTTAGGACTGCTTGTTTTCAGAGAGGTATTTGTCAGTCAATTGACCTACGTGGTTGGTGTTAGTATTTTGCTTTTAGGCCTTTTTAAGTTTCCAGAAGCCCTTTTTTCTTGGGGGAAATATCCCAAGTTACGCCATAAACTAGTCCATTGGTTAGATGGCTTAGTCCACATTGCAGTCGCTTTACTTATTTTGCTCGTTAAAGATTTGTCTGCTATCTGGCTTGCTAGAATTGTTGGTATTTATCAGTTGTTACTTGGTTTTGCGACCTTGATTAACTATATCCTTCTGCGCAATGACCGTGTTCCCAAGCGTTTTAACCAGTTAGTCATCGCTCTTTATAATCTCATTTTTGGCTTCTTTAGTCTCTTTAACACAGGAGACATGCGTGAGACTTTGATGCGACTAGGATTTTACCTCATTTTGGTTGGCTTGACATCAATTATGGATGGTCGTCGCATTTTAATTTCCGAGGAGCGTGAGGATAATGTCAAGCGCCATATTCGTATTAGTGTTCCTGTTATTTTTACCATGTTCTTACCTCATAGTGTGATGACCAAAATTAACGCTTTTATCATGGAAGAGCTGGATTTGACAGAGGAGTTGGAACAGAGTCGTGCCTTGGAAGCTCAAAAATCTTACCAAGGTCAGCCAGTTCTCAAAGTTTTCATTCATACAGCCAAGACGGGGTTTAATACAGTTGGGCACTGCGACATCAGCTATCAGGGCACAGTTTATGCTTTTGGCAATTACGATGTGGACTCAGAGCGACTCTTTGGCACTGTTGGTGACGGTGTCTTTGTTGAGACTGAGGAAGCAGCCTATATCGATTATTGCTTGACTGCGGCGGATAAGACCCTCTTTGAATACCAATTGGTCTTGACCGAAACCCAGAAGAAGGCCTTTGAGTCCAAGCTAGTGGAAATCAAGTCTCTAACTGTGCCGTGGCAGCCAACTTCTGAAACGCAAAAAGCCAGCTACATGGGGCAGTTACAGGCTATCCATGGGGCACATTTTTACAAATTTACTAGCAGTCGTTTCAAAACTTATTTTGTTTTGGGGACCAATTGTGTCTTGTTGGCCGATGAACTTATCGGAACAGCAGGGCTTGACCTGATACGAATGGCAGGAATTATTGCTCCGGGGACCTATTTTGACTACCTCGAGAAAGAATATGAAAATCCTAATTCCATCGTCGTTGCCAGACGAGTGCACAGTCCAGAAATCAAACAACTTCTTCAAGAATCTCAGATCTTAGATTGATCTGGGATTCTTTTTGTAAAATTTATTTTTCAAAAAAGCTTAAGGCTTCACCTAAACTTAACTTATAATTTACCCGTTAGTGATAGAAGGGGTGGCTTAGGATTGGTATACTGATTCCATAGTCCTTTGGTTTAGCTTGTTTAGACTGTATTCATAAAAGAGATGCTGTGCTGGAGATCGTTTTTTGATGAAATACCATATTTTGAAAAAACGAATGATGAGTAGCAGAAAAGCAGCCCTGAATGGAGGTATTGAG
The DNA here is from genome assembly GCF_000380085.1 of Streptococcus merionis DSM 19192. Lineage (GTDB taxonomy): Bacteria > Bacillota > Bacilli > Lactobacillales > Streptococcaceae > Streptococcus > Streptococcus merionis. Next base: position 99,331 of record NZ_KB904550.1, on the reverse strand, counting down.
TTATGAATACAAATTCTTATAGTGTTTCAGCTCAAAATTATAACTTTCGGGAGGAAATTTCGTTTGACAGAATTTTATATGTTTCTTGTGATTATTTTTGAAATTGTAGCGACAACTTCGCCGAAAATGACACAAGAGTTTACCGTGTTAAAACCGTCTTTGTTTGTCATTTTATTTTATGCATTCTCGCATTATTTTTTCTCAAAAGTTGTACTGAAGATGAATTTGGGGAGTGGGAAAGAACTCGAGCAATCAAAATAGTGTTCATTTCCCACCCCCACACAGTTGATTAGGCCGGATTTGGAGTGTAAAACACGAACAAATCTGCCAATCAGCAGTGGTTCATTGGCGCTAAAGCGCCTAATGACCTGTGCAGGGGTCAGACTAAGTTGGCATGGCCAACAAGTCTTACTCCCAACCACTGCGCTGAGATGTTTACGCAAACGATGAGAGGTGAAGTCGACCTTTTTATACGTAATCTTCAAAGATTACATGTTTTGGGGGTGAGGGCGAAGCCATCATGGTGGTCTTGCCCGGCCTCCTTTGGTGTGGTATTGGTATTATCGTTACTGGTTTGATTTCCGCGATAACTTATCCTTAATGAGTTTTATGGGGATTCTATGCGTATTAATTGGTTGCATCTTAGTCAATATAGGAGCAAAGACATGACATCACGACAATCAGCATTAGTCTCTCGTTTAAGAGTCCTTGGTTTTCTCTTACCTTCTTTGATTCCATTGCTCATTTTTTGGATATACCCTATCTTGAATTCCATTTGGTTGAGTTTTACAAATTGGAATTTTATCAGTCCGACATATGATTTTGTCTTTTTTGAAAATTATCTATCCATTTTAGCGGATAGTCGGTTTTACGGTGCTTTATGGAATACAATCGTTTTCACTTTGGGAACGATTATTCCGACATTAATTGGTGGGCTGGGCTTGGCGCTATTACTACATAAAGAAGTGATGGGTAAAAACTTTTTCAAGTTCGCTTTGTTTTCACCATGGATTACACCGACAGTAGCCATTTCGATTGTCTGGGTATGGATTTTTGAACCTAAGGACGGTCTAGCCAATCTGGTGCTCGCTGCTCTTCGACTTGCAACGCTAGAGTGGATTAGAAGTTCAGACACGGCGATGTTGGCTGTCATTCTTGTAACGGTATGGAAAAGTTTGGGTTACGCTATGATTCTCTATCTTTCAGCTCTTGAAAAAGTACCCAAAGAATTGTACGAAGCCAATGCCTTGGATGGTGCAAATCAGTGGCAGCGGTTCAGGGACGTAACACTGCCGTTGATTTCCCCAACCACATTTTTCTTGATCATTATCACTACTATCAATTCTCTGCAAGCTTATGATCAAATTCAGGTTTTGACTCAAGGAGGACCGAGTGGAAGTACACGCACCTTACTTTATATGTATTATCAACTCGGCTTTGAAGAATACAAATCTGGTCCAGCCATTGTTATCATCATAGTTATTATTTTGATCTCAGGTCTTTTGTCCTATTTTCAATTTAAGGGCTCTAAGCGCTGGTTGCACTATTCATAGAAGGAGGATTTATGAATACTAGAAAACCATTCTTTAGGCAGTGGCTCCGATTCCTTTTGCTAGTTTTTATCAGTATTGTCACAGTCTTTCCTTTCTTTTGGATGATTGTGAGTTCTCTTAAGTCTAAGAATGAAATTATAGCTGTTAGATCGCTATTTCCAAGGGAATTTCAATGGGGAAATTTCATTGAAGTTTTGACCAATTCTCCCATTCCTTTGTACATCTGGAATACACTGTGGACGTCCTTAATCATCGTTGGTTTGCAACTGCTATCTGGAGCTTTACTGGCTTATGCTTTGGTCTTTTTAAAATTCAAAGGAAAAGGGATCCTTTTTGCAACTATCATGGGAACCTATACTGTTCCTTCAGCAGCAACCTATATTCCGAGTTATATAATCTTGTCTAGATTAGGTCTCCTGAACACACTGACAGGTCTCATCCTTTCCAGCACAGTAAATATCTTTGGTTTCTTTTTGCTGAGACAATTCTTTATGCAGATTCTAAGAGGTTTAGTAGAAGCAGCGAAGGTTGATGGAGCTGGTCATTTCAGGATTTTACGAGAGATTATTGCACCGCTAACCAAGTCTGGTTTTATCACATTTGGCCTCTTGAGCTTTATTTCAACCTATAACAGTTATATGTGGCCTTCTTTAATCACTAATGACAAGACCAAATACCTTGTCTCACAAGGATTACGAAATTACTTTATTGAAGGCGGTGCCTATGGCACAGAATGGGACAAAGTCATGGCAGCCAGTACCGTCATTGTTTTCCCCCTCTTAATCGTTTTCGCCTTTACACAAAGATGGATTTTAAACGGAGTAGGTGGGGAAACTGGCTTAAAAGGTTAATATTTTTATAAACAATAAAAAAGGAAAATTTATCATGAAAAAAATAGCATCATTATCTTTTGTTTCTCTACTTAGCATGGGCATTCTTCTTGGGTGTCAAAGTGATCAGTCTGTACAAGAAACGAAAAATCAATCTCAAGATAGCCCAGTAGAGGTGGAATTTTGGTACGCTGGTGGAAAAACGGCTGTCAATGTTGTCCAAGATATCATTGATGAGTACAATGCTAGCCAAGACGATTTTGAAATTAAGGCTGTAACACAGGCTGATTATTCTGAAACTTATACCCGTTTGCAAGCCGGTATAGCAGGTAATCAGGCTCCAGACTTTGCGCTTTTGGGGGTTGATGATGCTCGTAATCTTAATGAAAATGGTCTGGCTGAGGATTTAAATGCTCAGATGACATCTGACAATGTTAAGGCGGATAACTACCTTGAAGTGTTCGCAGAGCAGGGAGTATCCGAAGATGGCGAACGATTTGGACTTCCAGCTTATGGTACGACGCAAGTCCTGTACTACAATATCTCTGCTTTCAAAGAAGCTAATATTAACCCAGAATCTATCAAAACCTGGCAGGATCTAGGAGAAGCAGCCAAAGCTATCAAGGATACTGGTAAATTTATGTATGGCTGGGAACCAATGTGGGGTAGTAGTAACCTGATTGATGCTTCTTTGAGTAACGGTGCTCAATTGATTAGTGAAGATGGTAAAACTGTTCAAATTAATTCTAAGGAATGGATTGAGGTTTGGGAAAGCTTTAGAAAATGGATTCACGATGATCAAATCATGACCGTACATTCTGGTGGTCAAGGCTGGGAATATTGGTACAAGACAATTGATGATGTTCTGGACAACACAGCGGGTGGTTATATAGGATCATCTGGAGATCAGGCAGATCTTGATTTTTCAATCGTTCAAGCCATGGAACAACCAGCTTGGAGCGACAAGACAAGCTCTGCACCTGTGGCGAGTGCTCTTTTGCTAACTGTTATGAAGAATTCTTCCGAGGAAGAAAAAGAAGGTGCTTTTGAATTCATAAAATACTTCACCAGTGTTCAAAGTCAGATCAAATGGACCAAAGAAGTTGGTTATGTAGCGGTTAATAAGAATATTTTAGAAGACAAAGACTATAAAGCATATGTTGCCGAAAACCCGCAAGCATTGGTGCCATTCAGCCAAGTCAAACACGGCTCTATTTTGCCACTTGATCCGACTGGCGGAGCGATCTATGATGCGCTGACAATCGCAGCAGATAAAGTAGAACTTGAAAATGTACCAGCAGAAAAAGCGCTTGATGAAGCTCAAAAGGTAGCTCAAGAGGCTCTGGATAAGGCTTTAAAAAAATAAAGGCTCTGGTTAATTGTTGCTATAAATTTATAGAAATTATGACTCGTTGGTTAAAAATAGGTATTAAAAAAATTAACTAGAACAACAAGTAATAAATGGAAACCGAGGAAAATTCTATGCAAAATGTTTACAGTTTTCAGCTGATAAAAGACAAAACAATTAAGGAAACGGCTACTATTTTAGTTCCTGAAGGAACTAGTGGGCTCAGTCTGGCTTATAGCTTGACTACTCCTTTAACTATGCTTGTTTTGGTGATGCTAGAAGATCCTGAGGGATGTCTCAGGTTTCAAAAACAGCTAGGACATAGTCAATCAATTATTTCGATAGGAGAAACAAGCCAATTAACGACGATTGGTGGTATACCTGGTCAGATAAATGCAGGTAATTGGAAGCTAACAGTCATTTTTAATCACGAGTATGGTAAGTATCTAGAAGACGGTAAGGTCATTGATTTTACCATTCGTGTGGATTTTGAAAGCTCTGCTGTTCCTGAAGCTATACAAGGTCCAGTCTGGGTAGATCAACAATTCAATTACAGCTTACTGGATCAAAATAAGGTATATCAACATGGAGGAAAGTGGTATAAGGGGGATCTTCATACCCATACACAATTATCAGATGGTAAGGAGTTACCTCAATCTGTTAGTGATCGTGCTATTGCTGATGGTCTTGAATTCTATGTCGCGACTGAACATAATCTCCTTCATACAGGGTGGGCAGATACCTCCTTGATGGTATTGCCCGGTATAGAAGTAACAACTGGCAGAGGTCATGCCAATATCTTTGGTCTGACTAAGCGTCCAATGACCTTAAATGAGATTATCATGGCTCATAGTCAAGAAGAAATTACTCGCAGTATTGAAGCACTTCTCCAAGAATGTCATGAGAATGATTGGCTTTTCTCTATCAATCATCCCTTTCTCTATCTTTGGAAATGGCTTTATGATGACATTGCTTTAGAGAATCTGAGCTGTTTGGAAATCATTAACGATCCGACCTATGAAACCGATCCCGATGCTGATGGAAGGAAGGCTAATGAGATGGCTGTGGCTCTGTCTGACTTACTCTGGTCCCAAGGGTATCGGATTTGTGCTGTCGGGGGCAGCGATTCCCATATGCTTCAAACGGAGTCGTATCCTAATTCTGACTTACCTTCAAGTCCAGGGGATCCGGCTACATGGCTTTATATGGATTCATTGACTCCAGCAAATTTTAAAAAGGCCTTAAAACAATGTCGCAGTCAGGTAACCCGTTTTTGTCAGGTAGAAACGATCTTCCACCAAAAAGATATGGCTGGAAAAGATCTTGGACCACTTTTTTATGGTGATTGTATTGATGATACCTGTACTAATATCACATTTGAACTATTGTTTAGAATGGATCACGATCCTTTAGTTTTCTATATCATAAATACTGAAAAAGTGATATTAGCTACTGAACAAATTCATCTGGGTCTTTATCGTGTTAATGGAACAATAGACTTAAATTCAGATGAATATCAGTGGATTCGTTTCGGTGCAACTACTTCAGAAGGTGATTTTAGATTCTATGCTAATCCAATTACAAAAGGTCATCGAAACCCTGAACTACGGACATTTGGTGAAGTACGTCGTACATTGGAGGGAGAGTTATGATTAAAGGTATTTTATTAGACAAAGACGGGACAATTATTGACTTCTTTAAGGTTTGGATTCCTGCTGTTAGACCAGTATTGAAGAGAATTTTATCTGAGAGTCAGTTATCTTTTTCTGAGCAGACTTTGATTGAGTTGGAAGAAAGGCTTGGCATTGTTAAAGGAATAATTGATCCAGAAAGTAGCTTTGCATGGAAACCTTTTGATAAGATTGCAGAAGATTTAAATCAGGCTATTGAGGATATTTACCAAGAAAGGATTGATGATGACACCCTTAAAACAAAATTAGTGCGTTATTTTACCAAAGAAACACAAGGTTATTATCCAGTCTTTACAGATATGGTTGAGCTTTTGAGAAAACTTAAGAGGAAAGGGATAGAGGTTGGTGTTGTAACAACAGATACATTGGAGTCAACTCTAGAGTGTTTACGAACTCTTGAGATTATAGATAAAATTAGCTTTTTAGCGACATCGGACAATGGCTTTCCTGTTAAACCGGATCGTCGAATTATTGACATAGTTGCAGAGCAATGGCAATGTTTGCCACAAGAAATTATGATGATCGGAGATTCTCCAAACGATATGAAATTCGCCCTTAATGGGAATGCCATTCCTGTTGGGGTACTGAGTGGTGTATCACTTAAAGAGGATTTAAAGAGATATACACCTAATGTGTTAAGTTCTTTATCAGAGCTGGAAGACTTTCTGGTGCACAAGAGGTGGGTAAGAGGAGTTAAGCATGTCGAAGATTCAATTTCATAACATTTCGAAAGCTTATGATCATCAATTAGTAATTAAGGATTTCAATCTTGACATCACTGAAAAAGAGTTTGTTATCTTTGTTGGTCCGTCTGGCTGTGGCAAGTCAACCCTGCTGCGCATGATTGCAGGCTTGGAAGAAATCACTGATGGAGAACTGATGATCGAAGATAGGGTCGTTAATCATCTGAGTCCAGCAGAGCGGGATATTGCCATGGTGTTTCAAAACTACGCGCTCTACCCTCATATGACTGTTCGAGATAATATTGGCTATAGTCTTAAAATCAAGGGATTCCCTAAAGAAGAAATTGCAAAGACAGTCTATAAAGTTGCAACGATTCTCGGATTGGAGCCCTATCTAGACTGCAAACCTGAACAACTATCTGGGGGTCAGAAACAACGAGTCGCAATGGGACGAGCTATGGTTCGAAACCCTAAAGTATTTTTGATGGATGAACCTTTGTCAAATCTTGACGCCAAACTTCGTGGCCAAATGCGTGTTGAAATTGCGACTTTATATCAAGAGCTTGATGCTACATTTATCTATGTGACTCATGATCAAACTGAGGCTATGACACTAGGAACCAGAATCGTAGTTTTAAAAGACGGTGTTATCCAACAAATTGATACGCCTTATAATCTCTTCCATCTTCCATGTAATATGTTTGTTGCCAGTTTTATCGGTTCACCACCGATGAATTTTATCCCTGTTAACATTTCAGGAACAAGGGGACAAACCTTGCTTTTATTTGACCGAGCAAGCATTGATTTTTCGGATTACTTTTTCCACTTTAAAGGCCATCAAAGAGCAGTTCTAGGTATTCGAGCAAATGACATTTTACTAACCGATCCTACTAGCGCTGAAAATATATTTATTGGTAAAATAGAAGCTTATGAAATGCTCGGCGATGATTCTTTGGTGTATGTTGGTGTTGAGCAACTTACAGAACCACTAGTTGTCAAAGTGTCGTCTAAAGACATTTATGATGTTGGTCAAGTAGTAGGAATAGCTTTTAAACTGTATAAAATTCATCTCTTTGATGTAGAGACAGAAGAGAACCTCTACTCAACAAAACCATGAGAACAACTAAGGATGAGATAGTTGTGAATGTTAATTAAAAAATGGAAGTCAAACTGTGTAAAAAGTCATCGTACTAAACCATTTTGTCTCACTAAACGATTAAAAACTGCATGAAATCAGTGTCTAAAGAAGATTTCGTGCAGTTTTACTGCTTTTAGAATTTTTACTAAGCTTTTTTAGAGGGCTCAAAGAAAATCAAAAGCAGACAAGAAAACGAAGTTGCAGATAGAGCTGAAGTTCCATCAAGCCGAGTTGACGATGTATTCTTTTGAATTTTAAAGAGTATTTAGATTGTTTTCAATGTCATTTTATAGAGTGGTGTCAGTAAAACGCTGCTTGATAGTCTAAAATCACCTGCCTATGCATTTTGGCTAGGAAAGGCGGTTTTTGAAACGTTTACAAATTTTTTTATTTTTCAGAACTTGCCTTTCATCCAAAAATCGTGTAAACTAGTACTAACTCGTGCACTAAGTCGATAGTATAAAAGGAATCAGGGAGCTAGGAATGTTGCTATCTAAGGTAACAGGCCTGCTCCCCTATCTTTGTCACGCTGACAAGTGCATGTCTAATCTACAGGAGGAAAAGATGAGATATATTTGGTCTTATTTGAAAAGACATCCCAAGCTTTTAGCCTTGGATATTTTCGGTGCTTTTATGTTTGTCTTGGTCAATTTGGGCTTGCCAACGATTTTGGCTCGCATGATTGATGAAGGCTTGATTGATAATCAGCCAGACAAGCTTTATTTTTGGACTTGGATAATGCTGGTCATCATTGTTTTTGGTGGTATAGGACGTGTCGTTCTAACGTACGCATCTAGTAAGATGACCACGACTATGATTCGTGATATGCGCTCGGACCTTTATGAGAAACTTCAGACCTATTCTCACCATGAGTATGAGCAGATTGGGGTCTCATCTCTAGTGACACGGATTACAAGTGACGCTTATGTCCTGATGATGTTTGCTGAGCAAGCCTTGCGGATGGGGATGATTACACCACTTATGATGACCTTCTCCATGGTCATGATTGTTTTGTCTAGTCCGTCTCTTGGTTGGGTGGTTGCAGTTTGTGTACCTTTCTTGATTCTTACCGTTTGGTATGTCGCTATCAAAACCGGCCCTCTTTCTGAGAAACAACAGCGGACTTTGGATAAGATTAACCAGTTTGTCCGTGAGAATTTGACAGGATTGCGGGTTGTCCGTGCCTTTGCGCGTGAAGAATTCCAGGAAGAGCGTTTCAGCAAGGCCAACGAATCCTATAAAGAAACGTCCGGTAAGCTCTTTCGTTTGACTGGTCTGACAGAGCCTATCTTTGTCCAAATCATCATTGTCATGATTGTGGCGATTGTCTGGTTTGCCCTGCCGTCAATTAGCAGAGGTAGTTTGCAGGTTGGTAACTTGGTTGCCTTTATTGAGTATGCTTTTCATGCCCTCTTTTCTTTCCTCATGTTTGCTAATCTCTTTACCATGTATCCACGGATGGCTGTCTCCGCTAAGCGACTTCAAGAAATCATGGCCATGCCAATCTCCATTGATCCTAATGAAAATGGTGTCACAGAGACAGAAACGCGGGGCTATCTGGAGTTTGACAATGTGACCTTTGCCTATCCAGGTGAGACGGAAAGTCCTGTTCTTCATAATATTAGTTTTAAGACTAAGCCCGGTGAGACCATTGCTTTTATCGGATCAACCGGTTCAGGGAAATCGTCACTGGTGCAGCTTATTCCGCGCTTTTATGATATTACTCTCGGGCGGATCTTGGTTGATGGGGTTGATGTTCGTGACTATAATCTCAGAGCTCTGCGCCAAAAAATTGGGTTTATCCCTCAAAAGGCTTTGCTCTTTACAGGAACTATCGGGGAAAACTTGCGTTACGGTAAAGAAGATGCTACGTTATCTGAATTGGATCAGGCCGTTGATGTTTCTCAGGTAGGTAGCTTTATTCAGTCAACCGAGAAGGGTTACGAGCATCACTTAGCTGAAGGTGGCAGTAACCTATCCGGTGGTCAAAAACAGCGCTTGTCTATTGCGCGTGCTGTGGTCAAAAAGCCAGATATTTATATTTTCGATGATAGTTTCTCGGCTTTGGACTATAAGACTGATGCAGAATTGCGACGTCGCCTGAAAGAAGTCACAGGTGATGCGACCGTCCTCATTGTGGCACAACGCGTCGGTACTATCATGAATGCGGATCAAATTATCGTTCTAAATGAAGGCGAGATCGTTGGTCGTGGTACTCATGAGGAACTGCTGGCTACCAATGACATTTACCGTGAAATTGCGGACAGCCAGCTCAATAACCAAAGTTTAACGGAAGGAGACTAGCCATGTTAAAAACAGAAAATGTCTACAAACGTCTCTGGCAGTATTTGAAAAATTACCGCGGCTCTCTTTTCTTATCTGTCTTTTTCAAGGTCTTGAGTGCCGCTATGAATGCCCTGGAGCCTTTGATTTTTGGACTTATTATCACAGAGATTACAGCCAATGTGCGTGATATGTTAGCAGGAGTCGCAGGAGCTGGCATTAACTACCGCTATATCATCATGATTTTGGTGATTTACTATATCCGTGGAACCCTCTATTCACTAGGCTCTTGGTATGCCAATGTCTTTATCACTAAGGCTGTACAATCCACCATTCGCGATCTGCGTAACGAGATGAGCCGCAAGATTAATAGCATGTCAACCTCTTATTTTGACAGTCACCAGTTCGGGGATATGCTGGGACGTTTCACATCAGATGTGGAGACTGTATCAAACGCCTTACAGCAATCCTTCTTGCAGATTGTTAATGCCTTCTTGACGGTCATTCTAGCCATTTCTATGGCGGTTTACATCAATCCAGCCTTGTCTCTTATCGTTATTTTTAGCATTCCTTTGACTTATTTCTCAGCCCGCTTTATCATGGGGAAATCCCAGCCTTATTTCAAACGTCAGGCTAAGATTCTGGGGGATATGAATGGCTTTGTCCAGGAAAATTTGACAGGCTTTAATGTTATCAAACTCTACGGCCGCGAAGATAACTCAGAAGCGGAATTTGGGCAGATCATCGATGACCTGCAAGAGACGGGCTTTAAAGCTAGCTTCGTCTCAGGAATCATGATGCCAGTGCTTTCGACGATTTCTAACTTAGCTTATCTGGCTGTCGCCCTCTTAGGTGGATTGCAGGTTCTTGCGGGAACCCTGACAGTTGGTAACTTGCAGGCTATGGTTCAATATGTCTGGCAGGTTAACCAGCCCATCCAGACCATAACCCAGCTAGCAGGTGCTTTGCAGTCAGCTCAATCTTCATTAGAGCGGATTTTTGCAGTCTTAGACGAGCCTGATGAGTTAAATGAAGTCACAGAAAGCTTGGCAGCGCCACTGACTGGTCAGGTTCGCTTTGACCAAGTTGATTTCCAATACTTACCAGACAAGCCACTAATCCGAGATTTCAATTTGGAAGTGAAGCCTGGTGAAATGGTGGCTATTGTAGGGCCTACAGGTGCTGGTAAGACGACTTTGATTAACCTTCTCATGCGTTTCTACGATGTGACTTCAGGAGCTATCACAGTAGATGGTCACGACATTCGCAATCTCTCCCGTCAAGAATACCGCAAGAATTTCGGTATGGTCTTGCAGGATGCCTGGCTTTATGAAGGAACGATTAAGGAAAATCTGCGCTTTGGAAACCTTAATGCTACAGATGAGGAAATCGTGGCAGCAGCGAAAGCAGCCAATGTTGATCATTTTATTCGGACACTTCCGGGTGGCTACAATATGGAGATGAACCAAGAGTCCAGCAATATTTCACTGGGACAAAAGCAGCTTTTGACCATTGCGCGAGCACTCTTGTCTGACCCTAAAATCCTGATTTTAGATGAAGCAACATCTTCTGTTGACACACGTCTGGAACTCCTTATCCAGAAAGCCATGAAGCGTTTGATGGAAGGACGGACTAGCTTTGTCATTGCTCACCGTCTATCAACCATTCAAGAGGCAGATAAAATCTTGGTTCTTAAAGATGGCCAGATTATCGAGCAAGGGACTCATGACAGTCTTCTAGCGGATGCAGGCTTCTACCATGACCTTTACTACAGCCAATTTGCTAAATAGCTTTATTAGTAAGTAGCAAGAGTTATTATTTTTTTTAAGAATTTCTTGACAAAGTTATTAAATTATTTTAGAATTGAAAGTGGTTACAGAGTTATTGAAATTTTGAGCTTGATGTACCAATAAATAATTGAAATAAAAGGATGTTATCACTTTAAAGTGAGCAGGAACCTATTTAAATGAGTCGGTAGTCTATTTATCGATGTCTTTTAGGTAGGTTCTTTTATTTTGAAAAGAGAAGTTTATGATCATAAAACGGATATTAAATCATAATGCAGTCATAGCGAAAAATAAGAAGGATATAGACATTCTTTTATTTGGTCGAGGAATTGCATTCGGAAAAAAAGTTGGAGATAGAATCTTACCTTCGAGTATTGAAAAGAGTTTTTTACTTAAAAATAGCGATAATATGAATCGCTTTACGGAAATATTTATTGATGTTCCAATTGAATTGGTTTATGTTTGTGAGAAAATTATAAATCTGGGTAAAATAACGCTTGGGAATCATTTTGATGAGATTATTTATATCAATTTGACTGACCATATCAATACAAGCATTGAACGGAATGAGGAAGGAATTGTTGTAACAAATCCTCTCAGATGGGAAATTGCAAGATATTATAAGGAAGAATTCGAATTAGGAAGGAAAGCACTATCAATAATAAAAAAAGATTTACATATTGAACTTCCTATTGATGAAGCAGCCTTTATTGCCTTGCACTTTGTTAATGCGAATTTAGAAAATACTTTTCAAGAATCATATCGCATTACTGAAATTACCATGAGGATTGAGAAAATTATTCAAGATTATTATTCCACAGAGTTCAATCAAGATTCTATTGATTATTATCGATTTATTACGCACGTTAAACTATTTGCTCATCGCTTGGTAGAAAGAAATGATTATCATGATGAAGATGATGCAGATATTCTGGAATTGATGCAAAAGAAATATCCTAGAGAATATAAGTGCGGAGTACACGTAGCAGATTTCATTCAAGTTGAGTATGACTATTTGCTCAGTTCAAGTGAGTTAGTTTATTTAATTGCTCACATTCGACGTTTAACAAAAAATTTATCATAAAGAGGAGTTTATTATGGCATATAAGGATACTGCACAAGCTATTTTGAAAGCAGTTGGAGGAGAAAAGAATGTTCTTCGTGCAACACATTGTGTGACTAGATTACGGTTGGAACTAAAGGATAATGCTATAGTTTCAGATGAGATTATAAAATCAATTACTGGTGTAATAGGTATTTTAAGGAAAAATGGTCAGTACCAAATCATACTTGGAAATGATGTGGCTAATTATTACAGAGAATTTATTAAATTAGGAAAATTTGAATCAGACGATATCCTTCAAGGTGAGAAAGGAAATATTTTAGAGCAAATTATAGAATATATTGCTGGATCTATGACCCCACTCATTCCAGCTATGCTTGGTGGTGGGATGTTAAAAGTTCTAGTAATTGTTTTACCGATGCTCGGAATTTTGAAATCTGATTCTCAGACTATTTCGTTTTTGACATTTTTTGGTGACGCACCATATTATTTTATGCCAATATTTTTGGCATACTCAGCTTCACAAAAACTTAACGTCACTCCTACCTTAGCGATGTCCATTGCAGGTATTTTGCTACATCCTAATTTTGTTCAGATGGTAGCCACTGGTAATCCTCTGAGCTTATTTGGAGCACCAGTTACACCAGCTAATTATGGTTCGTCAGTGATTCCAATCCTTATTATGGTTTGGTTGATGAGATATATTGAAAAAGTCTTTAACAAAGTGACGCCCGCTGTGACTAAAAGTTTTTTGCAACCAACATTAGTGCTACTTTTTTCAGGATTTATAGCGTTAGTCCTTGTTGGGCCTCTTGGGGTTATTATCGGTGAAGGGGTGTCAAATCTGGTTGAACAAATGTATGGTGTGGCTGGTTGGTTTACTCTCGCAATCTTAGGAGCAATCATGCCTTTTATCGTTATGACTGGTATGCACTGGGCATTTGCACCAATATTCCTAGCAGCATCTGTTGCGACACCTGATGTACTTATCTTGCCAGCTATGCTAGGTTCTAATTTAGCACAGGGTGCAGCTTCTATGGCAGTGGCGTTGAAAAGTAAAAATAATAATACAAAACAAATAGCATTTGCTGCAGGCTTCTCAGCTTTGTTTGCAGGTATTACTGAACCTGCTTTATATGGGATAACACTAAAGTATAAGAAACCATTGTATGCAGCAATGATTGGTGGTGGGCTGGCTGGCTTGTTTGTTGGTTTGACAGGAGTTAAAGCTTATCTTTTTGCAGTTCCTTCCTTAATTGCTTTACCACAGTTTATTTATTCTGAAGTCCCATCTAACATAACCAATGCCTTGATTGCCGCTTCTATTTCAATTCTTGTAACATTTGTTTTAGCCTGCATTTTAGGTATTGATGAAGATAATTCAACTGTCAATTTGGATAATGTTGAAGCTGGTATATCAAATAGAAAAAATGTATTTTCTCCGCTTTCTGGAAAGATTCTACCGTTAGAAAATGTTAACGATACAACTTTTTCAGGTAGACTGTTAGGAGAAGGGATTGCGATTATTCCTAAAGATGGAAAAGTATATGCGCCATTTAACGGAACCGTAACAAGTATTTTTCCGACGAAACATGCAATTGGATTAACAAGTGATGAGGGAGTAGAGTTATTAATACATATTGGTTTGGAAACAGTTGAATTAAAAGGTAAAGGCTTTACAAGTCATATTTCAGCTGGCGCTAAGGTTGCAAAAGGTCAGTTGATGCTTGAGGCTGATTTAGAAACAATTGTAGCAGAAGGATATGAGATTGTGACTCCTATAGTTGTTACAAATACACAGGATTACCTAGATGTCCTTTTGATTCCAAAAAGTGAGGAAATATCTCACTCTGTTGAGTTGTTAGCAATCTTATAGTTCGGAGGATATATGTCAATTTTTCCAGATAATTTTTTATGGGGAGGAGCAGTAGCTGCAAATCAGGTAGAAGGTGCATATAATGAAGGCGGCAAAGGTTTATCGGTACAAGATGTTCTACCAAACGGTGGCTTAGGCAAGCCCACATATGAGCCGACAGAAGATAATCTGAAATTATCAGCAATTGATTTTTATCATAGATATAAAGAGGATATAGCACTGTTCGCTGAAATGGGGTTTAAAGTATTTAGAACTTCAATAGCTTGGAGTAGGATATTTCCGAATGGTGATGAAGATTTCCCAAACGAAGAAGGTTTACAATTCTATGATGATTTATTCGATGAACTTCTTAAATATAGGATAGAGCCCCTAGTAACTCTTTCTCATTATGAAACTCCGCTATATCTAGCTCAAAAATATCATAGCTGGGTTGATAGAAAAATGATTAGTTTTTTGAAAAATTTGCTCGGGTAGTCTTTGAACGATACAAAGATAAAGTTAAGTATTGGTTGACTTTTAATGAGGTAAACTCCGTTTTAGAATTACCTTTTACAAGTGGTGGGATTGATATACCGAAGGAAAAACTATCTAAACAAGATTTGTATCAAGCTATCCATTATGAATTGGTTGCCTCAAGCCTTGTTACTAAAATTGCTCACGAAATAAATCCGAATTGTAAAGTTGGATGTATGGTTTTGGCCATGCCCGCATATCCAATGACTCCAAATCCAGAAGATGTTTGGGCAGCGCATGATTACGAAAATTTGAACTATTTATTTTCTGATGTGCATGTGAGGGGGTGTTATCCTAATTATGCTAAAAGATATTTTGAAGAGCAGGGAATAACCATCGATTTTGCTGAAGGAGATGAGCAACTATTAAAAGATTATACAGTGGATTTCCTTTCTTTCAGTTATTATATGAGTACAACTCAGTCAGCAAATCCTATGCAGTATTCTTCTGGCCAAGGAAATATTTTAGGTGGTTTAGTAAATCCCTATTTAGAAGCTTCTGATTGGGGGTGGCAGATTGATCCGATTGGTTTTAAATCGTTATTATGATCGCTATCAAATTCCTTTATTTATTGTCGAGAATGGGTTGGGAGCGAAAGATCAATTAGTTAGAGAGGAGTCTGGCACTTTGACTGTTCATGATGATTATCGGATTAAATATATGCAAGAACATCTTTTGCAAGTCTCAGAGGCGATTAAAGATGGTGTTGAAATTATAGGTTATACTGCTTGGGGATGTATAGATTGTGTCTCAATGTCTACAGCACAACTTTCTAAAAGATATGGTTTAATTTATGTTGATCGAAATGATGATGGTAGCGGTAGCTTTAAGCGTTATAAAAAGAAGTCATTCCATTGGTACAAAGAAGTCATTCGAACCAATGGTAGAATATTAACTGACTAATGTATCTCCCAAATGTTCTCCTAAGCTAGATAAGGAGGATATTCTATACTTATGCCTTTAGCTTCCTCAGAAAAAATCTGGGGAAGTTTTCTATTTTTTCTTTTCAAACTCATCTAAATATGCTATGCTGGAAAAAACGTTTAGAAAGTAGACTTGATTGAAGCAAAGGCGCGACATCTGAATTTCAGGAAATTCTGGCTAGATTAAACGGCTTTTCTCGAGATTTTCTGTCTTCCTATTGATTCAAAAGATTATAGTTATGATTATTCCAGCATTTTTTACAACTCAAGAAGCTCTACCTCCGGTGATTGAGCCAGCTTGGTGTTTTGCCTTGATTGTTTCCTTGATATTTCTTGTGCGACTGACGATTCAGCAACGCAACAATCACCGTTATCATCGCTTTTTTATTGGTTTACAAATCCTTCAATTAGTCGGTTTATACGGTTGGTATGTGCTGTTTCGACTTCCCTTATCCATTAGCCTCCCTCTTTACCATTGTCGGATGGCTATGTTTGCTCTTTTATTATTGCCAAAAGATTGGCGTTTAAAACAATATTTTGCTCTTGTTGGGCTTTCTGGGGCAGTGATGGCTTTTGTCCATCCAGTTTTAGACACCTATGCCTTTCCTCATCTCACCTTCTTTTCCTTTTTCCTAGGACATTATGCTTTGTTTGTCAATTGTCTGCTCTATTTGCTGAATGATTATGATTCTGACAGACTGTCGTTTCAAAAGATTATTCTCTATACTGGAGGGATTAATCTATTCTTGCTGATGGTCAATCATCTAACTGGAGGTGATTATGGCTTGCTAAGAAATCCGCCCTTTATTAACGGAAGCAACATCTGGTTCAATTTTATTGTGGTGACTAGTGTTTTGGTTCTGGCCATACTAGCTCTAGAATTATTCTTTAAGAAAGTTTATGTGGCAAATGTGCAAAGGACTTAGCTTTTCTGGCTAAGTTTTTTATTTGTGAAACTCAAAAGCTGTTTAACAGCGTTGCAATAGAGGTGTTTTTTAGCTATAATGGTAAAGATAAATTGTAAAAATGGAGAAGTCCAATGTAGTATAGTATCATGATTTAATTGCCTAAATGAAGAGAGTAAAAAATAGAAAGAACGAAGATGAACATACAAGACGAAATCAAAAAACGCCGTACCTTTGCCATTATTTCCCACCCGGACGCAGGGAAGACGACTATGACCGAGCAGTTACTCTATTTTGGCGGTGAAATCCGTGAGGCTGGTACCGTCAAGGGGAAAAAGACAGGGAACTTTGCCAAGTCCGACTGGATGGATATTGAAAAGCAGCGGGGAATCTCAGTGACCTCTTCTGTGATGCAGTTTGATTATGATGGTAAGCGTGTCAACATCCTTGATACCCCAGGTCACGAGGACTTTTCAGAGGATACTTATCGGACTTTGATGGCAGTGGATGCAGCAGTCATGATTGTAGACTCAGCCAAGGGTATTGAAGCGCAAACCAAAAAACTTTTTGAGGTTGTCAAACATCGCCATATCCCAGTCTTTACCTTTATTAACAAGTTAGACCGCGATGGTCGCGAGCCTCTGGATCTCCTTGAAGAATTAGAAGAAGTGCTGGGCATTGCCAGCTACCCGATGAACTGGCCGATCGGTATGGGAAAATCCTTTGAAGGCCTCTACGACTTGCACAATGAACGTCTGGAGCTTTACAAGGGTGAGGAGCGTTTTGCGAGTTTCAATGATGGTGAGCAACTTTTTGGCAGTAACCCTTTTTATGCACAGGTTTTAGAAGACATTGAACTCCTGTCCGAAGCGGGAAATGAATTTTCAGAAGAAGCTATTTTGGATGGCAAATTGACCCCTGTTTTCTTTGGTTCTGCCTTGACTAATTTTGGTGTGCAGACCTTCCTAGAGACCTTCCTCAAGTTTGCTCCAGAGCCACATGGCCATAAGACGACAGATGAGCAAGTTATCGACCCGCTTAATCCTGATTTTTCAGGTTTTGTTTTCAAGATTCAGGCTAATATGGATCCGCGCCATCGCGATCGGATTGCCTTTGTACGTGTAGTCTCAGGTCAATTTGAACGTGGGATGACGGTTAATTTGCCTCGTACAGGTAAGTCAGCTAAGCTATCTAACGTGACCCAATTTATGGCTGAAAGTCGTGAAAATGTCGAAAATGCTGTCGCTGGTGATATCATCGGGGTTTATGATACAGGAACTTATCAGGTTGGAGACACTTTGACTGTCGGTAAGAACAAATTTGAATTTGAACCTTTGCCAACCTTTACCCCAGAGATTTTCATGAAAGTTTCGGCTAAGAATGTCATGAAACAAAAATCTTTCCACAAGGGTATCGAGCAGTTAGTGCAAGAAGGAGCAATCCAACTTTACAAGAATTACCAGACGGGAGAGTACATGTTGGGTGCAGTCGGTCAGCTCCAGTTTGAGGTCTTTAAACACCGCATGGAGGGCGAGTATAATGCCGAAGTCGTCATGACACCGATGGGCAAGAAGACTGTTCGTTGGATAAAACCGGAGGGTCTAGACGAGCGCATGAGCTCTAGTCGGAATATCCTAGCAAAAGACCGCTTTGATCAGCCAGTCTTTCTCTTTGAAAACGACTTTGCCCTGCGCTGGTTTGCAGATAAGTACCCAGAAGTTGAGCTGGAAGAGAAGATGTAACGCAAGACACTTAGGTATGATCTGATCTGGATTTCTACAGAGTATTAGAACTTGTTTTTACTGCTCAACACTTTCACTCAAGGCTAGTGTGCTTAAAAAACTTGATTTAATGCTCGAAAAACGAAAGTTATTCATTTGTGAAAACAGGTTCTTATGTGACCAATAAATAAAAAAGCAACTCCTGTGATTTTTAATCAGAGGAGTTGTTTTTGGTACGGTTAAAAAGAGGGAGACCTAGATTGGCCATCTTTTCTTCGGAGACTTTCATTCCATCTGACGCCCACTTAGCTAAAGTTGAGACAATGGCTGAACTCCAGAAAGAGTTGAGGTAGGAGTTGGTCTCGTTATCTTCTTTGGTAGCCATTTCATCATCAGACTTACTGAGAAATTCCGAAACCATATCGCTGATTTTCTTTTCTAAATCATGCTGAAAGGCGATTCGCAGGAGATGAGCCTCTTTTTTAGCTTCCTGAAAAAGGCTTAACCATGAGGCTTGTTGCGTCTTTTTTTTGCTGTTGGTTTTGAATTCCTTAAACATCCGTCGAATGACTTTTTCTAGCATTCCTTCCAGCATTTGATCTTTAGACTGATAGTTACGGTAGAAAGCGTTGCGTGAAACGCCTGCTTTTTCAACGAGTTCGGAGATGGAAATCTTGGTTAATTCCTTTTTTTCCATGAGAAATAGCAGAGCAGTCTCAAGGGATTCTCGGGTAATCTGATTGGCTTCTTGATTATGTTCTTGGAGGT
This sequence comes from Streptococcus merionis DSM 19192, assembly GCF_000380085.1. Classification (GTDB taxonomy): domain Bacteria; phylum Bacillota; class Bacilli; order Lactobacillales; family Streptococcaceae; genus Streptococcus; species Streptococcus merionis. The sequence continues at coordinate 80,249 of NZ_KB904550.1, read as the reverse complement.
GCTCTGTCGACTTTTTCGTTTTTTTGGTATTAGGCATGACACTTCCTTTTCTTTTGTGACACCACAGGGTATTTTCATTATTAGAAATAGCGATTACATGATATAATTTTAATGATAAACACTCTAAATGTCAAATCAAAATCATAAATGGAAGAGGAATTCTATGACTTGGAAGATTATTGCCGATTCATCCAGTGAGTTTAAAACGTTAGGACAGCTGTCGGCTGAGGTGTTATATGAGCGTGTACCGCTGACAATCTCTATTGATGGTAAGACTTTTGTTGACGATGCCGATTTGGACATTGACCACATGATGGAAACCATGTATGCTTCATCCAGCGCAGCCAGCTCGGCTTGTCCCAATACAGAGGATTATTTGCGTTCATTTGCCGGGGCAGATAAGTTGGTTGTCATTACCATTACAGGGTCCTTGTCTGGTAGTTTTAATGCAGCTCGTGTAGCTGCTGAGATGTACAAGGAAGAACATCCAGAAGCACAGATTCATCTAGTCGATTCAAAATCAGCTGGAGGAGAAGTGGACCTCCTTGTCTTAGAAGCACAGCGCCTAATCAGTCAAGGACTTTCTTTTGAGGAAGTTGCCAAAGGAATGGACCATTACCAAGCGAGAACGAAGCTGCTTTTTGTTTTATCTAAAGTAGACAATCTCGTGAAAAATGGTCGTCTTAGCAAGGTAATTGGTGCAGTGGTCGGCTTGCTCAATATTCGTCTGGTTGGTGAAGCTAGCCCAGAAGGTAAGCTTGAAATGCTACAAAAAGCGCGTGGTCATAAAAAATCTGTCACCACTGCCTTCAACGAATTATTAAAGGCTGGTTATACAGGTGGCCGAATCATTATCGCTCACCGTAACAATGATAAGTTTGTCGAGCAGTTTTCAGAATTAGTCCGCGCCAAGTTTGCTGGAGCTGATATCCAAGATTACCCAACCTCTGGACTTTGTTCTTTCTATGCCGAAGAAGGTGGTCTCTTGATGGGCTATGAAGTTTAAGTAGCTATAGCAAAAATAGTCGTCTCAGGGAGCCTACTGAAAGTCTATTCTACGAAAGACAAGGTAGCTAATATTACTTTAACAACAGAAATCACAGAAAATATGAATGATAGACATCTTTTAGACTTGAAAAAATTGCTATCATTCGTTTTTTTGTGGTTGGTTTTGGTTGTCTCGATGTTCTTGTCTTAAAAGCTACTTTTTAACAAATCGTTAGTTTAATAGTTGACAAAATGAGATATTTGTAGTAAATTAGTGTTAGCTAAAAAACTGACAAAGGAGATGCTATGTTTCAAGCAGAAAGGTTAAAGCGATTACGCGAAGAACGACAATTAAAACAGGCTGACATTGCAAAGCAGCTTGGTCTTAGTCGGGCGTCTTATTTTAATTGGGAATCTGGTAAGACAAGGCCTAATCAGGCAAATCTCAAGCATCTGAGTGAGGTTTTAGATGTGCCAGAAACTTATTTTTTCTATGATGCCGCAATTACTGAAATTTATGCCCAATTGACACCTGTCAATCAGGAAAAAACGATAACTTATGCCAGTGATTTATTAGCTGATCAGAAAGCGACAACTAAGGTTGTATCGATTGTAGAAGCGCCGAAGCCACGCTACGCCTACAAGGTTTATGAAAAAATGTCTGCCGGTACTGGTTTTAGTTACTTTGGTGATGGCAATTACGATACGGTGTATCATGATGAGGAAATTGCCCACGATTTTGCCTCCTATGTTTTTGGAGATTCTATGATGCCACAGTTTCTAAATGGTGAAGTAGCCCTGATTCGTCAAGGTTCTTTTGACTATGACGGCGCTATTTATGCCCTTGAGTGGGACGGTCAGACCTATATTAAGAAAGTTTACCGCGAAGAGGAAGGATTGCGTCTGGTATCTCTCAATAAAAAATATGCCGACAAGTTTGCGCCTTATGATGAAGATCCTAGAATTATTGGAAAAATCGTCGGTCACTTTATGCCAATGGAGATGCAGTAAGCTTAGAACCTGTCTCATATTTCGATAGAAAATCAGTGCAAAATGACTAAAAAAGAAAACGTTATTAAAAAATCATCCTTTTCTTTAAATTTCATGACTGGTTTTTATTAGTTTAGAATATTTTCGATCATTTCGGAACAGTAGAAGAAGCTTTCTTCATGCGTTTAGCCTGCCGGATGAGGGTTAGATTGGTTATAATCGAGGGGTTGTGCTATAATAAGTCTATTATTTATCATCGCATGGAGGCGACATTTTGAAAATAGTCATTGCCGGTGGCGGCAAGGTTGGCGAGCTACTCTGTTCAGAACTTGGTAACCATCATAATGATATTGTTTTAATTGAAAAAGATCCGAATGTTTTAGAATACATGATTAATAATTATGACATCACGGGTCTAGCAGGAAATGCTGCATCTTACGAGATTCAACTAGAAGCTGGAGTCGAAGATGCGGATGTCTTTATCGCAACAAGCGAGACAGATGAGATTAATATCATTTCTGCTATCATAGCAAGAAAAATTGGTGCACAATACACAGCGGCTCGGGTTCGCAATCCTGAGTATGCTACGCAGTTTGACTTTGTTCGAGATAGTCTGGGTATTGATCTGTTTATCAATCCTGATTTTTCTGCTGCACGCGATATTGCGGCCATTATTAAATACCCATCCTCTCTCAGCGTGGAAACCTTTATGGGAGGTCGTATTAATTTAGTAGAGTTCGAGATTTCTCCTCGCTCATCTTTGGTGGGGCTTCCGTTAAGGGATTATAAGGCAAAATTTGGTAGCGTTCGTGTTTGTATTATTCATCGTGGTGATGACATTATGATTCCTCAGGCTAATAGTCGCTTGCAGGTCGGCGATCGTGTGCATGTTATAGGCCTCATTAAGGATATGGCTAAGTTTCGACAGTGTTTGCTGGATCAAGAGCGCCAGAATAAGAGCGTTATGATTGTAGGCGGCGGACGCATCACCCATTACCTTTTAAAATTGCTTTCTAAAGATCGCGTTGATACCAAGGTAATCGAGGTTGATATGGAGCGCTGTGAGTTTTTAAGTGCGGCATGGCCTAATGCGACAATCGTCCATGGAGATGGGACAGATCCGACGCTTTTAGATGATGAAGGAATGACAGATTATGATGCTTTTGTTTCGTTAACAGGAATTGATGAAGAAAATCTAATCACATCTGTTTATGCTAAGCATGCAGGAGTCAAAAAAGTCATTACTAAGATGAATCGAACGAAGATCTTAAAGATTTTAGACGATGTGAAAATTAAGTCAATCATAACCCCTAAACAACTGATTGCCAACGATATTGTGAGGTTTGTCCGTTCACGTGCTAATGCTCAAGGATCAAATGTAGAAGCCTTATATCGCTTGGCTGATAATCAGGTTGAAGCGTTGCAGTTTCGTGTCCATAGGGATTCACATGTTTGCGGTATTCCACTACAAGAGCTCAACCTTCGAAAAGATTTGCTTATTGTGAACATTGTGCGGGATCAGGAGCTAGTATTTCCTAATGGTACGACAATCCTCCAACCACACGATCGGGTGATACTGGTGACGACGGATAAACAGCTGACAGATATCAACGATATTTTGGAGGCTTAATATGAAACGCTCACTTATCAGTTATTTTATTGGCAAATTATTACAGGTTGAGGCGTTACTATTAAGTTTTCCACTTTTAGTTAGTTTTATCTATCAAGAAACAAATCGTCAAAAATTTGCCTATGCTAGCGTTATCGTAGGCTTGCTCGCTTTAGGGGGGCTCTTATCCTATAAGAAGCCCTCTTCCGCACGACTGACTGCACGTGAGGGGATTTTTACCGTAGCCTTGTCTTGGATTTGTCTTTCCATTTTTGGAGCTCTTCCCTTAGTTATTTCAGGTGAAATTCCAAATATTTTCAATGCTTTTTTTGAGATAGCCAGTGGTTTTACAACGACGGGTTCAAGCGTGCTATCAGATCTATCTATTCTTGCCAAGTCAACCCTGTTTTGGCGTAGCTTTACCCATCTTATTGGAGGGATGGGAATCCTTGTGTTTACGCTTGCTATCCTTCCAAATTCTGGCTCAGACACTGTACAGCTGATGCGAGCAGAAGTCCCTGGCCCTGTTTTTGGTAAAATTGTTTCAAAACTTAGCCAAACTGCTCGGATTCTGTATATGATGTATATCTCCATGACGGCTGTTTTAGTAGTTGTTTTATGCCTAGTAGGTGTTCCACTATTTGACAGTTTACTCTTATCCTTTGGTACTGCTGGGACAGGTGGTTTTGGGATTGATAACGCTGGGCTGGCTATTTACTCCAATCCCCAGCTTGTGGAGTGGATTATCGGTGTCGGGATGATGCTTTTTGGCGTTAATTTCAACTTGTATTATTATCTATTAATCGGGTATGGTGTTGAAGCCTTTAAAGATGAAGAGTTTAGAACATATCTTGGGATAGTTGTTGTTGCAACGCTTGCGGTGACATTCGGTATCTTTGCCAGTTATGGAAATATACCAGATGCCTTACGGACAGCATTTTTTAATGTATCATCAATCATTACGACGACTGGTTATTCAACAGCCGATTTTAATCAATGGAACTTAGTGACGCAGATGATTCTTATCCTCCTGATGTTTATAGGTGGAAGCGCTGGATCAACGGCTGGTGGTCTTAAGGTATCTAGGATTGTCATTTATGCAAAAATGGCTTTTGCAGAATTACGTCGTGTGGGTCAGCCGAGACGTGTTGTTTCTCCGAGATTTAACAAAAAAGTTGTTGAAAAATCGACGCAGGTTAATCTGAGTCACTACTTACTTGTTTATATTTTAGTGTTTATCTTAATTTTATTTAGTGTAGCAATAGAGTCTAAAGATTTCACGACAGCTTTTACAGCTGTCGCCGCAACCTTTAATAATATTGGTCCAGGATTAGGTGAGGTAGGTCCGACATCTAATTTTTCAGGCTATTCAAATTGGAACACTCTGGTATTGACTTTTTCAATGCTAGCGGGGCGTTTGGAGATTTACCCTATTCTGATTTTATTTGCACCAAAAACACTTAAAGAAATAACCCGCTTGAAATTTTTAAAAGCATAGTTAAAAGTTTATTTGTAGGCTTGAATGAATCAAGAGTAAGATGGTTTCGGTTCAGAAAAGTGTACCAGATAACCCTTTGTTCCTTGGAAAAATCTTCCAGTCATCGTTCAGTCTAGTAATGACGTAGGACAAATGCATGGACAAAGCATCGTTTTCTACAGGTAAGTGAACGGTTTCCTGTTAAGTAGACAGTTAAATAATAAAACAATACTAAGCAACCTGATTCCTGAATTCCAAAGGAGTCAGGTTGTTTCATTTTATATTTGAAGCCTCAAAATAAGTCTGATGAATAAATGCCTTTTTTAGGTTATTTTTAATTATTTTTGATTTTTTTAGCAATATCTCTTGAAAATACATCTGATGAATGTTATAATAAGAAATATAGAAAACGTTTACTAAAAATAGAAAGATCTTAGAACTTGTATATATCAGTAAGATGCTTTATTCAGGAGATCGTTTTTCGAAGAAATATGGAGTAGCTTTGAAAAATCGATAAAGATAAAGTAGTAGAAAACTAATCTTGAATGAAGGTGTCAAGCTGTGAATACAGATTCTTAAAGAGGAGGAGCAACCATGGGAACAAAGCTTGTTTGCCAAGTGGTCAATTCGAGTTAAAAGGCAATGTTGCAGATAGTTAAAATAATGTTGAGTTGAATAATTTAAAAGGAGCATTAAATGGAAAAACTTGGAACTCATAAGGCCAAAGCTTGGCAAATTGCACTTTTCGCCTTAAATAATACATCTACCAATATTTGGTTGTTTTATATGAACTTTATTGCCTATTATATGACCGGTTATGTTGGCGTAGGTGTTGTTTTAGCTTCCACTATTATCATGGGGATGCGTCTATGGGATGCCGTTACAGATCCCATCGTAGGATTTATTGTCGATAAGACAGATGGGAAATTTGGTAAAAATAGACCCTTCATGGTCATTGGGAATATCATCTTAGTGTTAACAACTTTCTTATTAGTTTTCACAACACACCATTTTCCAGAAGGTTTACGATTCCCTTATTTCATCGTTATTTATGCCCTCTATATCATCGGCTACACTTGCCAGACAGTAGTTACCAAGTCAGCTCAGACTTGTTTGACAAATGACCCAGCGCAACGTCCAACCTTTGGTATCTATGATGGGATGTACAATGCTTTGTTGTTCGCCATCATGCCTGTTGTTGTTTCCAATGTTTTGATTCCAAAACATCAAGACTTTAATCTGGGACTTTTCCATGAACTATGGTATTATGTTGCACCAATTACAGTCGTCTTCACATGGTTGGCTGTGCTTGCCATTGCGTCAAAAGATAGGCATGAATTCTTCGGAACAGGTAAACCTGTCAAAGTCACTTTCAAAGATTACTGGGAAGTTTTAAAGCATAATCGCGGTATTCAAATGTTGGTATTTGCAGCCTCAACGGATAAACTTGGTCAAACGATCAAGGGCAATGCGACTATTTTAGTTATTATTTACGCGATTATCTGTGGTAACTATGGTTTGCAAGGGGCGGTTGCTGGTTATACGACTATTCCAACCATTTTGATTATGATTCTAGGAGTTCGTTTTGTGGCTTCTCGTCTAGGGCAACGTAAAGCGCTCTTGCTTGGTTCTTGGGGTGGTATCATTACGAATGCTGCTTTGTTCCTCCTCTTTTATATCGGAAATCCTAAAACGATGAGTTTTCCAGGTTTGGAAGGCTTTACTGGTTGGACTTTCTTTACCGTAGCTTTTATCGTCTTGTGGGTTTTGGGCAATGGTTTTAATAGCTTAGCTGGTACAATGATCATTCCGATGACTGCTGACTGTGCAGATTATGAAGTTTACCGTTCAGGGAAATATGTCCCTGGTTTGATGGGAACGCTCTTTAGCTCAGTAGACAAGATTGTCTCTTCATTTGCTACAGCTATCATTGGTATTCTCTGTGCGTCTATTGGCTTTAAAGAGCAGTTGCCAACCGTTGATACTCCTTTTAGTGAAAACTTGAAATTTATTGGCTTGCTTTGTATGTTTGGCTTTATGATCTTAGGTTATATCTGCAATGTCATAGCTATGAAGTATTATCCATTGACTAAAGAGAAAATGGAAGAAATTCAAGGCGAGATTGCTCGGATCAAAGCAGAACAAATGGATCAGGCGTAAGGAAATTTGCTATGAGGCAGACCATCATGGGTGTCTGTCTCACTCCTTGACTTACCGTCATTTTCTACGCTTTTTAACGGTCATTGTATCTTGTAATATGCAATTCTTAGACAGCTATCGCATAGATGTAACATTTGGTTTGTTGAAAACAAACCAGTGTTGCCACTGTAACTATGTGGAGTGGGATGACAAAATCGAAGCTTTCGGCTTACCGATTTTTGTCCCACTCCCTTAGTTGATTTATGGGAATGTGTTTGTTACATTTATAACAGAAGGAGGAATTATGTTAGAACAATTGAAGAAAAACTATGCCTTTGCGGTGATTCGTGGTAAATCGGCTGAGGATGCTCTAGAGATCTCGCGCCATGCCATCGCAGGAGGTATCAAGAATATCGAGATTACCTTTAGCACACCTGATGCAACAGCGGTGATCGCAAAGCTGATTGAGGAGTTTTCGTCTGATAATTCTGTCGTGATTGGTGCAGGAACAGTGATGACGACTGATTTGGCGCGCGAGGCGATTGTGGCAGGCGCTCAATTTTTGGTTAGTCCACACTTCTCAGCGGATATTCAAGCCATTGCAAAAGCAGAGGGCAATCTCTACTTCCCGGGGTGTGCGACCGTGACGGAAGTGGTTCGTGCTATGGAAGCAGGTTGCCCTATTATCAAGCTTTTCCCAGGCGGTAGTTTAGGACCTGGATTTATCAAGGATATTCATGGTCCGATTCCAGAAGTTAATGTCATGCCATCTGGTGGAGTTTCCATTGATAATGTTGCGAGTTGGAAAGCTGCTGGCGCCTGCGCAGTAGGTGTTGGCTCAGCTTTGAGCGCTAAAGTTGCGACAGACGGTTATGAAAGTGTGACAGAGTTTGCTAGAGCCTTTATGGCAGCCTTGGAGGGATAAGATGGCTTTTAATGACGACAATTTTATGTTAACGAGCGATGCGGCAAAAAAACTCTATGGTTTTGCCAAGAGCATGCCCATCTACGATTTTCACTGCCATTTGGATCCACAGGCGATTTATGAGGACAAGCCTTATGAAAATATCGTAGATCTCTGGCTCGATGGCGATCATTACAAGTGGCGTCTCATGCGAGCTAATGGTGTTCCAGAAAATCTGATTACCAGTGGCGAGAAGAAGGAACGCTTTCGTGTTTGGATTGAAACAGTGAGTCGTGCCTTTGGAAATCCCCTTTACCACTGGAGCCATCTGGAGTTACGCGATGTTTTCGGCATTGATGAGGTTATCAAACCGGAAAACTGGGAAAGTCTTTATGATAGGCTCAATGCTATTTTGGCAGAGCGCAAGATTTCGCCACGCTCTCTTCTTAAGCATTCAGATGTGCGCTTTGTGGGAACGACAGATCACCCTTTGGACGACCTGACATGGCATGAGAAGATCGCAGCGGATGATACGATTGATGTGGTGGTGGCACCAACTTTCCGTCCAGATGAGGCTTTTGTTTCCCATGTGAACTTTGCCAACTTTACAGGGAAATTAGCTGAGAAGACAGGACTTAGTATCCGTAGTTTTTCGGATTTTGTATCTGCTATGGAGATTCGAATTCAGTACTTTGTCGCTCACGGTTGTCAGGCGTCTGACATTAGTTTTGGAGCCGTGCAGTACCAAGATACGACCGAAGAGGAGTTGGATGCGATTTTAACCACGGCTTTAGCTGGCGCTACGTTGACCGATGACGAGGCTTCCGCTTGGCAATCTGGCATTTTTCTAGCCCTCTGCAAGCTCTACCACAAGTACCAGCTTGTAACCCAAGTTCACTTTGGCGCGGTGCGCAATAGTCATAGCCGCCTCTTTAAACAACTCGGTGCTGATGCTGGTTTTGATTCTATGGGCGACCAGATTGATTTGGCAGACCACCTTAACCATTTTTTGGATGCTTTAGCTCAATCAGACAGCCTGCCTAAGATGGTTTGGTACCCACTCAACCCCGTTTACAACGCTGTTGTGGCTAATACGGTAGCCAATTTCCAGGCAAACACTGCTGGGATTAAAGGTCAATTGCAATTTGGAGCTGGTTGGTGGTTCAATGACACCAAGCTAGGCATGCAAGATCAGATGAATCATTATGCGGATCAAGGGATTCTGGCCAACTTCATCGGTATGTTGACGGATTCACGCAGTTTCATGTCTTTCCAGCGGCACGATTATTTCCGCCGCATTCTAGCGTCTTACATCGGCCAATGGGTGACAGATGAGGAAATTCCAGATGATGATGAGCTGTTGAAACCGTTGATGGAAGATATTGCTTATAACAATGCTAAAGCATTTTTCAAATCAGAATAAATGATGCACTTTGTCACATCTAAATGAAGTAGCGCCTCTGAACAAGTGCTTTGGTAAATTTGGTCTAAAAAACTAGATATGATTAGACGGAAACGGGCTTGTATCTTAGAATTGAATTCGGCCTAAAAGCTCGGAAAAAAGATAAATCTTCCTAGAGTGGGGACACTCTTTGTCAGATTTCCTGTTTTTCAGTCGCTTTTTACACGGCCTCATATCTTAATCAACTGAACACGGGCTAAAATCCTCGATAAAATTCGAAAACTTCCTCAAGTCTTGGGACTTGTCGTCTGTTTTCTCATTTTTCATCGGATGTTTAAACGGCCTTATATCTTAAAATTGAACACGCCCTAAAAAGCTCGATAAAATTCAAAAATTTCCTAGAGTGTTTGCACTCTTCGTCAATTTTTTCATTTTTCAACGCTTTTCTTAACGGGCTTTGTATCTTAAAATAAGGGAGAATTGTTGTGGATAATATTTATTTTAGTCAAGATCCTAATGTGACCATGGCTTATGGTTTTTATGAATATGTCAAGCAAGCTGAAAAAAGTTATGATCAAGATCAGATTATTGACTGGATTGAAAGGCATAGGTCGCAATTAGAAGGTGAAAAGGTCTGGCTTTTAACGGGGCATGCCTATGAGAAATCTTATGAAGATTGGGAGCAGTGGCTACTAGACAATGGCTATACGGTTCTGGTAGACTGCCGAGGCTTTGGTCAGGTTCTACTAGGAGAGTTGAAATTTCGCTATGCTTCCTTAAAAAAACAATTAGAAAGTAAAGGTGTAACTGTATATCGTTTATCAGACGATTAGATAAACACTCGCTGAGAGTGGCTGTATGAGGAGAGAAATTATGAAAATGTCCTTTCGTTGGTACGGGAAAAAGGATCCTGTTAGTTTAGAAGAAATCAAGGCTATCCCAGGCATGCAAGGGATTGTGACTGCGGTCTACGATGTGCCTGTTGGTCAGGCTTGGCCTTTGGAAAAGATTTTAGAGTTGAAGCAGCTTGTGGAAGATGCTGGTTTAGAAATCACTGTCATTGAGTCTATTCCAGTGCATGAAGACATCAAGCAGGGGAAACCCAATCGCGATGCTTTGATTGAAAACTACAAGACGTCAATTGAAAATGTTGGGAAAGCTGGTATTCCAGTGGTCTGCTATAACTTTATGCCGGTCTTTGACTGGACGCGTTCAGACCTTAAGCATCCCTTGCCTGATGGAACGACTTCTCTGGCTTTTTTGAAAGATGACTTGGTTGGTGTTGATCCAGTGGCTGATGACCTCAATCTGCCAGGCTGGGATTCGTCCTATTCTAAAGAAGAGATGAAGGCTATCATCGAAAACTATCGGGAAAATATCAGCGAAGAAGACCTCTGGGAAAATTTAGCCTACTTTATCAAAGCCATTATGCCAACAGCAGAAGCTGCTGGGGTTAAAATGGCTATTCACCCAGATGACCCACCTTATGGTATTTTTGGCTTGCCGCGAATCATTACAGGACTTAAGTCTGTAGAGCGTTTTCTAGATCTCTATGATTCAGAGTACAATGGAATTACCATGTGTGTGGGGTCTTACGCTTCTGATCCAGCCAACGATGTTTTAGCTATTCAGGAGTATGCGCTGAAGCGAAATCGAATCAATTTCATGCATACACGCAATGTAACAGCAGGTGATTGGGGCTTCCAAGAGACAGCGCATCTCTCAGAAGCTGGAGACATTGACATGAACGCTGTCATCAAGCTCTTGGTGGATTATGATTGGAAAGGTGCTCTTCGCCCAGACCATGGGCGCCGTATCTGGGGAGATCAAACGAAGACACCGGGTTACGGATTGTACGATCGCGCTTTAGGAGCGACTTATTTCAATGGCCTTTATGAAGCTAATATGAGGGCTGCAGGTAAAAGACCAGATTTTGGTATCAGTGCCAAAACGGTTGGCAACAAGTAAGAAGAGAGGAAGAACAGAATGGCAAGAACGATTTCATTTGAAGGTAAAACCGTTGTGGTAACAGGAGCAGGGGGTGTACTCTGTGGTTATATGGCCAAAGAATTTGCGAAGGCTGGTGCTCAAGTAGCCCTTCTTGACCTTAACCAAGAAGCTGCTCAAGTCTTTGCAGACGAGATTGCCTCAGAAGGTGGTAAAGCTAAGGCCTATAAGGCAAATGTCTTAGATAAAGCTAATCTAGAGGCAGTCCATGAAGCAGTATTGACTGACTTTGGGCCTGTGGACATTCTTGTCAATGGTGCTGGTGGGAACAATCCTAAGGCTACGACTGATAATGAATTTCATGAGTTTGACCTACCAGAAGGGACAAAGACTTTCTTTGACCTTGATCAAGCAGGGATTGAGTTTGTCTTTAATCTCAACTACCTAGGTACGCTCCTGCCGACACAAGTTTTTGCGCAGGATATGGCCGGTCGTGAAGGGGCAAACATTATCAATATCTCATCGATGAACGCTTTCACACCGTTGACAAAGATTCCAGCATACTCAGGTGCTAAGGCAGCCATTTCTAACTTTACCCAGTGGTTAGCGGTGCATTTCTCCAAAGTTGGCATTCGTTGCAATGCCATTGCGCCAGGATTCTTGGTAACGAACCAAAACCGCGGCCTTCTCTTTGATGAAGAAGGTAAGCCGACTGCTCGGGCCAACAAAATTTTGACTAACACACCTATGGGACGCTTTGGCGAAGCTGAAGAACTGATTGGCGGTCTCTTCTTCCTCGCAGATGAACAGTCAGCTAGCTTTGTCAATGGTGTCGTGCTTCCGATCGACGGTGGCTTCTCAGCCTATTCTGGGGTGTGATAGTCACTAACCCAAATAAACTATACCTAAGGTTTTCTCTGATCGCGTATTAACAGGTTTATCCGCTAACGTACCAGTGAATACCTTAGCAGTTATTGTCGTTTGGTTAGCTGCTTTGAGGAGCAACTAAGCTTAATGCCTTAAGACGTTTCAACGTTTTCCTCAGTCTTATATCTTAGTAAAGGAGACAAAATGGTTCAACACTTAACACTTAATCCTAGTGGATTACAACTTCTTCGTCAGGTTAATCCTCGGTTGATGTCTTACAATATCGAATTTGCAGAAGTGACAGGCGGTACTTTCTGGAAAGCCTATACACCAGAGCAAATTGATGGAACAGAGGAATTCTACGTAGAACCAACCTCAGAAGGCATTACTGCCATGTATAAGGATTTGATGCAGGAATATGCCCCGATTGACCTTACGAATCCTAAATTGCGCTACCTTGCCAAATCACTGGGGTCAGCTTGGATTCGTGTGTCAGGAACTTGGGCAACCAAAACCTATTATGACTTTGATGGAAAAACAGATGGTCAAGCTCCAGAAGGCTATTTGAACGTTTTAACTAAGGAACAATGGCTCGGCGTTTTGGATTTTGTCAAAGCCGTTAATGGAAAATTGATGGTATCGTTGGCAAACTGCCCAGGCTTGCACAGTGTAGAAGAACCTTGGCACCCAGCAGAAGCTGAAAAACTCTTTGGTCTGAGTGCTTCCTACGGTGTTCCGATTGCAGCAGCAGAGTTCACAAATGAGCCTAACATGATGGAAGAGACTGGTTTTCCAAAAGGTTATACGGCTGAACACTACCGTCGTGATCAGGATCTGTTTTTCACATGGTTGGATGAGCATTATCCAGACTGTCTGAAAGTAGGACCAAGCACCACAGGTGGGGACAATATCGTCTTTGGAAAGCCAACGGAAAACGGAACAGGTGGCGTTGAACAGCTCGTTGGAGAAGTCGCTAACTGTTCAGATTTGTTAGATGGAACGCAGGTTCCTTTAGATGTGTTTAGTTACCACTATTATAATGGTGTATCAGAACGCTTAGCTTCTGTTTTGCCAAATGGCCACTGGCCAGCTGACGAGGCTTTGTCAGAGGAGTATTTAGAGGTTGCAGCAAAATTCTGCCAAACTTACCTTTCGCTTAGAGACCAATATGTCCCTGGGGCAGAGATGTGGGTGACAGAATCAGGAGATGCTGGTGGCGGGGGTAATACTTGGGCATCAACTTTTATGGATGTTTTCCGCACGCTAAATGAGCTTGGAACCTTTGCGACACTGACAGATGGTGTTGTTTTCCACAATACCTTAGCAGCATCTGACTATGGTTTCCTTGCCCGCGAAGTTTTTGATCCTAGACCAAATTATTTTGCTGTTTTGCTTTGGAACCAGCTCATGGGCAACCAGGTTTATGATACTGGTGAGAGCATTCGAGAAGGTGCGCATGTCTTTGCTCATTCTCGTAAAGATGGCAAAGATGGTGTTGTCTATCTGGTTATCAACAACTCAAAAACAGAGGAAACGGTCATCACTCTCCCGAAATCAGCAGCGCTCTATCAGCTGTCTGCCGAGGACATCAGGGCAAGGGAGATGCAGCTAAATGGCCAACTTCTGACCCTAACTGCAGAGAATCAGCTCCCTGATCTGTCAGCAGAGACTATCTCTGAAGGAGAGATCACTCTGCCACCTTTGACGATAGCTTTTCTTGTTTTATAAATCTATGATAATCAAAGTTAGCAGTTCTATGGTGAGTTATCAGCATTTTACAAACCAGAGAACTACTGTTCAAACTACAAATGAAACGAGACTATGTGCTTTGTCTCAATCTCATCGACGCACCCCGTCAGGACGACTAGGTAATAAGACAGTATACCCTGACATCTAGCTTTTTAGGCCGTGTTCAGCTTTAAGATACAAAGGCCGTTTAAAAATGCGATGGAAAATAAGGGAGTGACTGATGAGTCTGAAGACTCAAGGAAACTCACGCATTTTACCGAGCATTTTAGGCCGTGTTCAGTTAGTAAGCAAACGATTGGAGACAGCGAACCGCTGAGTAGGGTTCTAAAGTGGATTATCCATGTATTAGAGCCTAATCAGCAGTGGTTCATTGGCGCTAAAGCGCCTAATGACCTGTGCAGGGGTAAGACTAAGTTGGCATAGCCAACAAGTCTTACTCCCACCCCCTGCGCTGAGATGTTTACGCAAACGATGAGAGGTGAGATTGAACTTTTTATACGTAATCTTCAACGGTTACATGCTTTGAGGGTGAGGGCAAAGCCATCATGGTTGTCTTGTCCAGCCTCTATGTGACATTGCTTGGCCAGTTTTAGCTCCAACTGCGATTAATTGAGAACGAGCTTGTTTGCCATTCTCAAACGATTATGGAGCTTTTCTGTCCGAACTTAAAAACGAAATTTTTCTGATTGCATTCTAAGCGATTCATTAGCTCAAAACGAAAATAAAAATCACGTCATTGACTCTAGGGAGTTTTCACTGGGTTAACGACATTATCAATGATTAAAAACGTAACATTTGACAGATGTTAGATATTAGATAAGGAATAATATGAAACCATTTCTCTTTTGCGTGGACTCCGATGGCTGTGCCATGGATACCATGACTTATAAACACAAACTCTTTTTTGGCCCGCTGATTGCCAAGTATTTTCCGATTGATGATCCGGAAGGTTTTCAGACAGATTGGGAAACGTTAAACCTCTATTCTCGCACGCGTGGCGTCAACCGCTTTACAGGCTTGATGATGGCCTTGCAAGCAGCTAAGGTTCCCAATATTGAGCACTTAGTAAATTGGGCAGAGTCAACTACTTCCCTGTCTAATGCTTCGCTTGAGCAGGCCTTGCGTGACAATCCTTCAGAGGATTTAGAAAAAGCTCTAGCGTGGTCAAATGATGTCAATCATCATATCAAGCATTACCAAGGAGATGCTCTGGCCTTTCCAAATGTGCGCGAGGGGCTTGAAAAACTCAGCCAGCTAGGATCGGTTTATGTGGTCAGCTCAGCCAATCGCGAAGCAGTAGCAGAAGAATGGGAAGACCAGGGTCTCGTGCCTTTTGTGACCGACCTTTACTGTCAAGACCGTGGCAAAAAAGAGGATGTCTTGGCTGAATTGCTCAGTCTGGTGGACAGTCCAGATCAGTTGCTCATGATTGGTGATTCGCCAGGAGATTGTCAGGCTGCTGAGCTCAATCAGGTCCAGTTTTATCCGATTATCGTTGGAGATGAGGGGCACTCATGGCAGCAATTAATGGCAGTTGAGGCAGATGCTTTTGTCGCTGGTAACTATAACCAAGACCAGTACAAGCAGCTCTTCTGGCAAAATTTAGATCGTTGAGAGTGGGATAGACAGCCATGACGACGCAAGTGTAGTTATAGGTTAAGCTTGGTGATAAGAGTCTAGGGGAATTTGATTTCTATTCTCATTCTTTCAAAAACATCATCAAGCTGAGTCAAGGACAGCAGACTTTGACTGTTAACACCTATATCTTAATAAAGGAGAAGACATGACACATTTAGTTGATTTGAAAAAAATGCCTTATAATCTAGATGATGAGGCAATTAACTGGGTAGAAGAAACCCTAGCCTCAATGAGTCTGGAAGAAAAAATTGGCCAGCTTTTTGTCAATATGGGGGCTAGCCGAACTGAGGAATACCTGACCGAGATGGTTGACAAGTACCATATTGGAGCTGTTCGCTATAATCCTGGCACATCAGAAGAGGTCTACGACCAAAACTGGATTTTACAAACCAAAAGCAAGGTTCCTTTACTGATTGCAGCCAATACAGAAGCTGGAGGAAACGGTGCTTGTACAGACGGTACTGAAGTCGGTAAGGAAGTCAAGATTGGTGCAACTGATAATCGCCGTTACGCCTACGAGATGGGGCGTGTGTCTGGCGTTGAAGCCGCAGCCATTGGCTGTAACTGGTCCTTTGCACCGATTGTGGACCTCAATCGTAACTGGCGCAATCCTATTATTTCCAGCCGTTCGTGGTCTGATGATGCAGATCGTGTGCTGGAGATGAGTCTGGCCTACATGGAGGGGATTCAGGAGTCTGGTATTCTTCCTGCGGCCAAGCATTTCCCAGGTGATGGCGTGGACGAGCGCGATCAGCATTTGTCATTTTCGGTAAACTCTTATTCCACAAAAGAGTGGGACGCGTCTTTTGGTAAGGTTTATAAGGGATTGATTGATGCTGGTTTGCCGTCTATCATGGCAGGACACATTCATCTGCCATCTTACGAAAAAGAGCTTGATCCAACGGTGACAGATAATGACATCCTGCCTGCGACTTTGTCAAAACCGCTTTTAGACGGGTTATTACGTGGCAAGCTCGGCTTTAACGGGCTTGTGGTGACAGATGCGTCTCATATGTTGGGAATGACTTCTATCATGTCACGCCGTGAAGCTGTTCCGACAGCGATTGAAGCGGGTTGTGATCTATTCCTCTTCTATAACGATCCAGACGAGGACATTGCCTACATGCTTGAAGGTTATCAAAAGGGGATTCTCTCAGACGATCGCTTGCATGATGCCCTTCGCCGTGCTTTAGGATTGAAGGCTAAGTTAGGCCTGCATAAGAAAGCTAAAACGGCTATTTTGCCACCTAAGGAAGAAGCCTTAGCTAAGATTGGTTTGCCAGAAAATAAGGCCATTTTCCGTGAGGTAGCAGATCAGGCGATTACTTTAGTCAAAGACAAGCAAAAAGACCTATTCCCTGTAACACCTGAGCGTTATAAGAGAGTTCTCTTAGTTCCTATCAAGGGGATCGAAGGTGGTTTTGGAGCTATGATCAATCATGGCAAGCCGAAATCTGTGGATTTGTTGAAAGAAATTCTTGAAGAAAAAGGTTTTGAAGTGAGCATCTGGGAAGCCGTTGAGGATAAGATCAAAAAACTGCCACCAGAGGAGCAGTTTGCAGCGATTCGCAATGTCTACGCTCAGAAACAATCGATTGCCAGCCTAACTGAAAATTATGACCTGATTATCAACCTTGCAGATGTCAATACAGGTGCAACAGTACAGCGCATCGTTTGGCCAGCTTCAAAAGGAACACCAGACATTCCGTTTTATGTGCATGAGGTGCCAACCATTTTTGTTTCTGTTCAATCGCCTTATCATCTGGCAGATGTTCCACAGGTTGGAACTTATATCAATGCCTATGATGGCAATCGGGAGACCCTAGAAGAATTGACTAAGAAGCTGATGGGAGAGTCTTCTTTTAAAGGAATTGATCCTGTTGATGCTTACTGTGGCTTGATCGATACTCACATTTGGCGAAGCCACTGAGAAAGGAATTACCATGTCAAAAATAGTTGATTTAACCCAAAAACCTTACAATCTTAGTCCATCGCAAATCGCTTGGGTGGAAGACACTCTGGCTGATTTGAGCGATGAGGAAAAGATCGGCCAACTCTTTGTCAATCTCTTCTTCTTTGGCGGAGATATGTTTAGTGGCAATAACTTGAGCAATCAAGAAATTCTCAAGAAATACCACATCGGTGGTGCTCGTTATATGAATGGGACGCCTGAGCAAGTACAAGGACTGATTAACGAATTGCAAGAGCATTCCAAAGTGCCGCTTCTAGTTGCGGCTAATTGTGATTCGGGTGGTGACGGCGCTGTTAAAGGCGGAACCTACATTTCCTCTGGCGCCCAGTCAGAGGCCAGTCGAGACACGCGTGTGCCTTATCTAGCCGGTCTTGTTTCTGCTCGTGAGGAGACAGCTCTCGGTGTTAATGTCAATTTTGACCCTTGTGTGGATATTCTAGAAAACTGGCGCAATACGATTGTCAATACCCGTGCTTACGGTACAACAGCAAAAGATGTGATCACCTATACCAATGCTTATTTAGATGGGTTGACGGCTGAAAGAGAGGTTATCCAGTGCATCAAGCACTTCCCAGGTGATGGCACCGAAGAGCGCGACCAGCACTTGGTGTTAGGTGTGAATGAACTATCGCCTACTGAGTGGGAGGATTCCTTTGGAGAAGTGTATCGTAACCACATAAAACGCGGTGTTGAGATGATTATGGCTGGTCATATTGCCTTGCCACACTATCAAAAGCAGCTCAATCCAGACCTGAAAGACGAGGACATTTTGCCAGCGACCTTGGCGCCAGAGTTGATCAACGGCCTTTTGAAGACTGATTTAGAGTTCAACGGTCTGGTCATCACAGATGCTTCTCACATGTTAGGCATGACAGCAGCCATGCGCCGTGAAGACTATGTGCCTCAAGCTATTGCTGCGGGCTGTGACATGTTTCTCTTCTTTAACGATATGGAGGAGGATTTCAACTTTATGCTCAATGGTTACCGAAAAGGGATTATCACTGAAGAGCGCTTGAATGATGCTGTTCGCCGTATCTTGGGACTCAAGGCTAAGCTCAACTTGCATGTCAAAAAGGCAGAAGGGACGCTTCTGAAATCTGCTGAGGAGCTGTCTATCATTGGCTGTGAGGAACATTTGGCTTGGCAGAGAGAAGCTGCTGATAAGGCAATTACTCTGCTCAAAGACACGCAGAAAAATCTGCCAATCAGCCCTGAAACTCATAAGCGCATCCGCCTTTATTACCTTGAAGGGGAAAAAGGTGGGATTATGGAAGCTAGCAATGAGGTTGTAGATAACTTGAAAGCTGCGCTTGAACGTCGTGGCTATGAGGTGACCATCAATGACGGAAATACCCGCATTAAAGGCAGCACCCTCAAGTATCGCGAGGAAGTAGATCTAGCTTTGACCGTGGCTAATGTTGTAGGTTATGGTGCGCAAAACAACTACCGTATCCAATGGAAGATGGCCATGTCTAATGAAGTGCCTTGGTATGTCCATGAGGTGCCGACAATCTTTGTTTCCCTCAATTACACGACGCACCTGCACGATGCAACTATGGTTAAGACTGCTATCAACGCTTATCACCACAATCCTAACACCATTGAATCTCTGATTGATAAGTTAGAAGGCAAATCAGACTTCGTAGGTGTACCAAATGATTTGGTCTGGGCGGACAAGTGGCAAGCTAAACTATGATTATTTAAAAGTTCCTACTCAAAAATCGGACCTGCTTAATTAAACAGATCCGATTTTTTGTCTTTTTATATTAAGAATATGAACTTGCAGATAGAACTGAAATTTACTCAGACGAGTTAACGATTTTCAAAGAGTATTAAATTAATTCTTCAATAGGAACATAGTTAAGGCCTAAATCACGAGCGACGGGTTGGCTGACAAGTTTGCCTTGGAAAGTTGTAGCACCTGCTCTCAGGCCATCATTGCCATTGAGAGCATCGATAAATCCGAGATTAGCTAAGTCAAGGATATAAGGAAGGGTCACATTAGTTAGCGCAATGGTAGATGTGCGAGGAACAGCGCCAGGGATATTAGCAACAGCGTAGTGAAGGACGCCGTGCTTGACGTAGACAGGCTCATCATGCGTTGTTGTCTGATCTGCAGTTTCGATGACACCGCCTTGGTCAACTGCCACATCCACAATCACAGAACCAGGACGCATCGTTTTGACCATATCTTCTGTTACAAGTTTAGGTGCTTTAGCCCCTGGAATTAAGACTGCACCGATAACTAAGTCGGACTCTTTCACGACTTCCGCGATATTGAGCGGGTTAGACATGAGAGTCTGGATTTGGCTGCCGAAGACTTCTTCCAATTCAGATAAGCGTTTAGCAGAGATGTCCAAAATGGTCACTTGAGCGCCGAGACCTAAGGCGATACGTGCAGCATGAGTTCCTACAACGCCACCACCGATGATGGCTACCTTGCCTTTAGGAACGCCTGGAACACCGCTAAGAAGCACACCAGAACCGCCCTCTTGCCTAGTCAAGAAGTGGGACCCGATTTGCACCGCCATGCGTCCAGCAACTTCGCTCATAGGTGTGAGAAGGGGGAGCTGGCCTTGGGCATTCGTTACAGTTTCATAAGCAACGCTATTGACCTTGCTGAGGAGCATGGCTTCAGCTAAGTCTGGCGCAGCTGCCATGTGAAGGTAGGTGAAGAGAATTAAATCTTCACGGAGATAAGGATATTCAGATTTAAGCGGCTCTTTGACCTTGACAACGAGTTCTGCGGCCCACGTCTCAGCAGCACTTGGAGCAATCTGAGCGCCTTGAGCGACATAATCTGCGTCTGCAAAGCCAGATCCAAGCCCAGCTTGAGTTTCAATCAAAACCTGATGTCCAGCTTGAACAAGGGCGTAAACACCGGCAGGTGTCAATGCCACACGATTTTCATTGTTTTTAATTTCTTTAGGAATACCAATTAGCATACGATTCCCCTTTCTTTCTCATATATCTATTCTAGTGGAAAATTGAAGCGATTTCAAGTTAGAGCCTGAAAAATGAAAAACTCATAACTTACTTTAGGAAGTTGCTCAATAAAAAATTCTAATTGAATTATCTAGATGAAATATGAAGGAAGTAATTATGGTATAATATAAATTGATACCTTTTGTATTAAATGTTGAAAGGTTATTGTTATTCAGTTAATAATTTTATTTGGGAAACGGTTCATGCTTTACTACTTACATTTGGTTAGTGGACGATTGATTGTTCCAAAGAGGTAATGATGTATAAGATTTTAGCCATTGATGATGATAAAGAAATTTTAAAGCTCATGAAGACAGCTTTGGAGATTGAAAATTATCACGTAACAATTTACCAGGAAATACAATTACCAATAAATGTTGATGATTTCAAGGGTTATGATTTAATTCTCCTAGATATCATGATGCCTACTATTAGCGGTATTGAATTCTGTCAGAAAATCCGTGAAAAAGTGTATTCTCCAATTATTTTTGTCAGTGCCTTAGATACTGATAAGGAAATTATTCAGGCTCTAAACATAGGAGGAGACGACTTTATCGTAAAACCATTTAGCCTTAAACAATTTACAGCTAAGGTTAACTCTCATTTGAAGAGGGAGGAGAGGACAAAATCAAAGAGTGAAAAAAACGCGAGAGAGAAGCGTAGCTTCCCACCGATAGAAATTTATCTAGAGGAACGCATGCTGTATATTGAGAAGGAACCTTTGCCACTGACATATCGAGAGTACGATATTCTAGAGTTACTTTCACGTCATCCGTATAAAGTTTTCTCGAAAGAAGAAATATATGAACAAGTATATAATGAGGAATCTTCGGCTTTATTTCATTCTATTTCAGAGTATATTTATCAAATTAGAATAAAATTTTCAAGTTTTGGAATTAATCCAATAAAAACAATTCGTGGAGTTGGTTATAAATGGGATGTTTAAAAAATATTCAATAAGAAATCGTGTTTGGCGTACAGTTTTTGAAATTGCCCTTGGAACTTTTGTTACAATTTTAATGGTTGTAATTATGTCACTTTCTTTCTTAAAACTAAATATAGTGACATCTCATAATGTTGGAGAAAGGTATCGTACTGAAGATAAAAAGACAGTCAAACAACTGACAAACTATATGAAATCATTGGGATTAGATTATGTCATTTTTGATAAAGAAACAAATAAGATTATGGAAGGGAAGTACCTGTCTAAAGAAATTTCTTTGTTTAAAAAAGTTGTCGAAGAAAAAAGCAATTTAACTTTAAACTCGGTGCATTATGATTTGTATACAAACAATAATTATTATGTTGTTATCAGATATAATGAGATACCAGAATTCTCTAACCACTACTTTAGAAATATTTCGTATAATATGCTTACTTTTTATTTTCTAGGTTTTGGAATGAGTATTAGTATCATAGTTGCTTTAACACGGTTTGTAAAAGAAATTTCTTTAAATTTCAAGAAAATTAAGAGAGCAGCCAATAAAATGGGGAGAGATAGCATATCTGAACAAGAAAGTTATTCTAAAATAATCGAATTTGACGATATCCTGAGAACCTTACATGCAAAAGGAGATAACTTGAAAAATTTGATTGATAGAGAAAAATTAGAAAAGCAAGATTTATCCTTCCAAATTGCTGCGCTTTCTCATGATATTAAGACACCGTTGACTGTTCTAAAAGGAAATTTAGAGTTACTAGAATTAACTGTCTTATCTACCAGTCAACAAGATTATACACTTTCTATGAATAACAGTATTTCGGTTCTTGAAGGATATTTCAATTCTTTAATTTCCTATACACGAATGCTCTCAGAAGAGAGACCAGCGAAACTGATTATCATTGAGAAGCTATTAAATGAGTTGCATTTTGAGGTCAACGACCTTTTGAATATGAACAAGGTTACATATTCCCTTTGTAATCGACTTACAAGCACTTCTTTTTATGGAGATGGGAGCCATTTGATGAGGGCACTTTCTAATCTTTTAGTTAATGCAATTAGATTTACGCCAGTATCAAATAAGAAAATAGAGGTCACATTGTCTGAGTCAAGCAATCAAATTTATTTTGAAATATGGAACAATGGTCAGCCCTTTAGTGAAAACACTCTGAAAAATGGGAATAAGTTATTTTATACGGAAGATTATAGCAGAGGAAGCCAGCATTATGGGATTGGATTAGCTTTTGTCAACGGAGTTGCTACTAAGCATGGTGGAAGCCTCCGATTGTTTAATCCAGCTAGAGGAGGAGCGAGTGCAATTTTATCCATTAAAAAGAACCTCCAGAAACTATGATGGAATTTGAAGTATTTTAAGCAGAAATCATAAAGAATTTTTTGATTATCTGCTTAAAATACTTTTTTTCTGAACAAATTCTGAACTTGAAATGACATAATGATAGTGTAAATATATCGGTTACTTAAATGAAAGCGAGGAAGTGGAAAATGAAGAACACAATTAAAGATTTCGACCTAGATTTAAAAACAACCAAAAATAACTCTGCTGAACCACTTGTTGGTAGTCGCTATCTTTGCACACCTGGTTCATGTTGGAAATTAGTTTGCTTTACAACAACTATTAAATAATTCAATTACTATTATTACTGTAGTTTCAAATAATCCGATATATTTATAAGTTTAGAGGAGTAGACTGTTTTTAGTTTGCTCCTTTATTAGTAGATAAGGAAGTTATATATGATTAAAGCTCAACTGAAGAACTTAATGAAGACAATCAATCTTGTAAAAGAAGCAGGATTTTCATTGTTAATGTTCTCAATTGGTATTAGTCTGTTTCAAGGGATCTTACCAATTTTTAGTATGCTATTAGTGCAAAATATGTTAAATATTATTGCAAGCAATATTGATCGTTTTCACACATTGATGATTTCTTTTACCCTTTATGTTATTTTAACATTATTGACTATTATAGTTGGAGAAGTCGATGGGTATATTGATACTAAATTACAGATACTTTTGCATTATAAGATGAATCATTTGGTCATGCAGAAAACTGTAAAGTTAACATTAGCTGAATTTGAAACACCAGAGATATATGATGACATTACACGTATACAGAATCAAATATCCTATAAACCGTTTCAAATATATAAATCTATTATTTCTGTACTATCTTCATTAGTATTATTTATTTCTTCCTTTATCATTCTGTTGAATTGGAAGATATCAATTTTTCCACTTTTGATTGTTCTTCCTATAATTTCAATTTATATATACTTAAGAATAGGTAAAAACGAATTTGAAATGTTATATAGACGGAGTAGTGATGAAAGGGCAAATTGGTATATTAGTCATATTTTAACACATGATTTTGCTGTTAAGGAATTAAGGTTAGGCATATTAGAAAACTATTTTTTAAAAAAATTTGACAAAAATAATCAATTATTTATTAGTCAGGAAAATAGTATAAATAAGTCTAAAATGAAATATGGTATATTATTGGGAATTTTGGAGATTACTGTAGAATCAATTATAATGTTCCTTGCGGTTAGAGAAGCATTTTTAGGAATACTTTTAATTGGAAATGTAACGACTTTTATAAGATCTTTATCTACAATGCAAACAAGTACACAAAATATAGTGAACAATATTTATTCTTTATACAATGGCTCACTGTACATGGAGTTACTGTATGATTTTACTCATGATGAGATAGGATACAATAATCTAACAGAAAATATAGTTGAGGATATTCAGTCTATTGAGTTTGAACATGTTTCTTTTTCATATAATGGTAAGGAAAATGTGATAAATGACATAAGTTTTTCAATTACTTCAGGAGAAAAACTAGCAATTGTTGGTGAAAATGGTTCTGGGAAAAGTACTATTTTTAAATTAGTCTGCGGACTTTATGATAATTATGAAGGAAATATTTATATAAATGGTATAAATCTTCGTTCAATACAGAAAAAATCATATTATAAGAGGATATCAGCGTTATTCCAAGATTTCTTGAAATATGAGTTGACACTTCGTGAAAATGTTGGATTAGGTGAGCTATCAAAGTTGTATAGCGATGAGGATTTAATAAGCACATTAAAGCGTACGGGAATTGATTCAATATTTTATGCTAAGCAGGAAAAAACTAATCAGCTAGACTTAGAACAGCAATTAGGAAATTGGTTCGAGGATGGGAGACAGCTTTCTGGTGGGCAGTGGCAAAAAATTGCATTATCAAGAGTTTATCTTAAAGAAGCTGATTGTTATTTTTTGGATGAGCCTAGTTCTGCTTTAGATCCAGAATCTGAAACAAAAATTTTTAAAACATTTTTTGAATTATCACAAAATAAAATTGGTATTTTCATTACACATAAGCCAAGCATTACTCAATTTGTAGATGAAATTTTGTACTTGGAGGATGGTGGCGTAGTCGAGATAGGAAATTTCAATGATTTAAACACTAAAGGTATGAAATTCAAAAATTTGTTAGATAAGGAGATTGGAATTGTATATGACACCTCAAATTGAACAAATTTTAGGTTATGTTGCTGGTAGTTTCACGAACTATGAACGGGTAGTAGCAGAAAGTGCAAATAAAGCGCTAATTAACATAGAACCTAAATACCAAAATACTTTTTTTGAGAAATCTTTAAGTCACGGTATACCATCATTAATCTTAATGTATAGTTCACTATATAAAGTAACAAAACAAGAGAAATATATAGCGTTGTCTAACATACACATTGAGAAATTAGTTGAAATCATCTCCAAAGATGGCATAGAATCCCCATCTCTTTATGCGGGAACTGCTGGTATTTCATTAGCTATTAGAGAAGCTAGTATATCAGGAAAATATTATACAAAGCTGTTGAGCTCTTTACATTGCCTGTTGAAAGAACAAACTCAAGAAAAATTGATTATAAGTTTATCAAATATTGATAAGAGGATTATTGAGCCATTTGACTATGATATGGTTAACGGTTTTAGTGGAATAGTTAATTACTTAATACTTGAGAGAGAATATTTTTTTGAAGAATTAAAACAAATAGGGACTTATCTTTTGAAGTACGTTGAGACAATTTTGTATAAAGTAACAAATTGTTCTGTAGACACAAAAAATGAATTAGATTTGGGTATTGCTCATGGAATTGTTGGCCCAATGTTAACATTAGCAAAATTAAAATCAGAAAGAATCTTAAAAGAAGATGTAGAGATATTGAATAAAGCTATTAAGCTAGTGTTCTTATGTAGAAGAGAAGATAAACTGTGGCCTGGAAAAATATATTCTGATAATATTTTGAATTTTGATTTTAAAAATCTTCCTACTAGGATGGCGTGGTGCTATGGTACTCCTGGAACAGCACTCGCTTTATTTAAAATATGTCAATTGATGGATTTAAACTATACTGATAATATTGTCGAAAGTTTGGTTGCTCAGATGAACAGTACAGAAAAAAATATTTATTCACCGTCAATGTGTCATGGATTATCAGGTGTTGCCTTTATATATGATTTGATTGGTAGAAGCTATTCAAATGTGGAATTAGCAAATTTTGCAGATTACCTACGCCAAGAAATAATAATGCAATTCTCAGAGCAGAAAATATTTGGATATACTGATAGAGAAAAATTAGGGGAAGTAGAAGTTGAACTGGAGTCAGTTGGTATATTACAGGGGGTGTCAGGCATAGTCTTATTTTTATTAAATCCTTATAGTGATGAGGAATTGTTGTGGGAAAGAATGTTTATTTAATTAAAAGAGGAGAACAAGATGTATAATATATTTCCAAGAGGTATGATCCGCATTCCTTTGCAAAAACAAGAATTTTATAATAAAGGATATGAGGAACTGATAAATGATAAAGTTTTTATGGAGCAACTTCTAGTTGCTAGTCCTAGTCTCTATAATAGTGTAATAAATATTGATAAATGTAATGAAAAGAAAAAACAAAATGTAAAAGTATCATTAAAGAGTTACGCAAAAAGAGCAGCATTTCGGACAACTCCGTTTGGAATTTTTACTGCAATAAATGTAGTTGACCTAACGAATGAAAATAACTCTAATGTGCAAAAAATTAGCTTTGCTAAAAAAGCAGCACCAGATTATCTTTGGGTATATTCTTTAGTGAAATCTTATGAAATAAAGAATATTGAAAAGCTTGACTTTAAGATAAATACAGCAGCGTTTATCCAAGGAGATAGATATGTATTACCATTTACAGTGAATGAGTTTGAGGAGGATAGAAATATAAGCCTTTTGAAGCCAGTTCAGATATTGATTGAAAAATGTCAAAAAGACTATGTAAGCTATGAAGCATTGATAAACATACTTAAAAATAGCTATCCAGAGGTAGCTTTAGAAGTACTAACATCATTTATCTACAATTTAGTTGAAAATGATTTTTTAATTTCAGATTTGAGGCCACCAATTTGTAATATTAATTCCCTAGATTATTTATTGTCAAAATTAGAAAAAGGAAAACTAATAAATGATTTACATAATTTAAAAAATATGATTGAAGATTATAATGATTTAAAAATCGGTGAAGGTAGTAATTTACTTCTTCGAATCTTTGATGTTATGAAAAATATTCATAAATATGATAATGGTGGTAATTATCTAAAGGTAGATTCCTTAGCAAAGTTTGATGGTGATTTTGATATATTGTCAGAAAAATCTTCTGAAACTATAAAGCAGTTTGCAGGAATGTTTGTAAAGTTGAATGCTAGCGTAAAGAGAAGAGGAGGTCGGAAAAATTCGTTTGAAGAGTATCAATTGAAATTTATTGGAAAATATGGAGAAAATTGTGCAATTCCATTTGTAGAAGTAATAAATAAAGATATTGGCATAGGATTTCCGGAATATTACAAAGATGAATCAGGAGAAGAAATAGAGTTAAGTGACCCAATAATGCAAATGTTTGAAAAGAAATATGAGGATGCTCTTTTAAATGGTAGTGGTATTGAATTTAGCTCAAGAGATTTAGATGATTTTGAAATAGATCAAAATAATAGTTTAGAATCATTTGAGTTAAATTTTAATATCAAAAAGCTAAATAATGATGTCAAGTTATATTTAGGTGCCAACATTGGTTCTGGTCAGGCTGGTAGAAGTTTCGGTAGATTCTACACATTAAGCGAACGATTAAGAACAACAATTAAAAAGTTAAATCAGCAAAATTGTATGAACGTAGAGTTATCATTCGTTCCGAAGCAGATAAGAATAGCGAATGTAATGCAAAATTATAGTGACGAATCCTTTAATACCTCATTTTTTACAACATCATGGGATTCAACAAATGAGATTAGATTAGAAGACATTTATATAAGGTATAGTGAAGGTAAGTTTCATTTTACAACAAGAGATGGGGAGAATGAGTTAAAATTTACTATGAATAATATGTTGAATTCTGATAGCCAAAGTAAGGTACTGAGATTGTTGGTTGATATATCAGAGTTTGAGTATGGTTTATCACATTGGTCTTTATTTCCGTGGGATATTTTGGCTCAGGAAAGAGTCTATATTCCTGAAATTTCATTTGAGGGAATTACGATAGCTACTGCACAATGGAATTTATCAGTGATGAGAGAACAGCTACTAACTCAAAATAAATTTACTGATAAAAAAGTCATATTTGATAATTTTAGAAAGACATACAAAGTTCCCAAGGACAGCATTTTGAAATATGCAGATAATGAATTAAGGCTAGACTTATCTATGGATGATGACTTAGAGATTTTATTTAAAAATATTAAGAAATACGCACTTGTTTCACTAAGAGAAATTGAGAAAGGGGAGTCAATTTTTAAAGAATATTTGGGTAACTACAACGCAGAAATAGTGGTTCCAATCATTAAAAACTTAAATAAAAAAGTAAGTCGCGAAACTAAGGTAATCTTTAAAAATGAAATTAAGAAAACATATTTACCATTTTGTGACTGGCTATTTTTAAAATTGTATGGTCCAAAAGAACGACAAAATGAACTATTAAGTTACTGGAACCATTTTTTTGCGAATAGAGTACCAGAAAATTGTAATCAAACCAAAATGTTCTACATGAGATATAATGACATCAATGATCATGTAAGAATTCGCGTAAATTGTAATTCAATTGAAAATAATTTTTCTTTGTATTTGTCAGTAGTTCATGATTTATTACCCCAACTGATAGAAAATGGTATTATCTCTGATATAGAAGTGAGTAGCTATAAGCCAGAAGTTAATAGATATGGAGGACCTGATTTAATAAGTTATGCTGAGGAAATTTTTTGTAAAGAATCTATTTTATTGATGAATAATACAATAGAATTCTCAGATAATGAAAGATTAATTTGTGCCACTTATTTGGTTTTACACTATCTAAATTACTTCTTTAAAGATAAAGAAACAAGGCTTTCTTTTCTATTTGAGAATTATACTGGAAAATATAAAAAAGAATTTAAAAATTTACCAATTGATTTACCTATTGAGTATATGAAGAGCCTGAATGGAGTAGCCTCAGCGTTAGATAAATATGATTTTTTCCAGGAAATGGATAAATATCTCGCATCTTATATGGAAGAATACAATCAATTTGGTAGTTCAAATACTATTTATAATACTAAATTTAATTTAGTAGGAAGTTTTTTGCATTTATCAATGAACCGATTAAACGGAATTGATAGAGAATTTGAAGAGAAGGTATATTGTTTTGCTTACTACACACTAAATGCTCAACAGTATATATAATGGGAGTGATTAATATGTTAAAAGTACAAAACTTAAAAAAATCTTATGGTAAGAGAACTGTATTAGATAATGTCAATATGAATATTCCTAAAGGGAAAGTTTATGCTTTAATTGGTCCAAATGGTGCTGGAAAATCAACTATAATGAAAATTTTGACAGGTTTAATTAATAAGACGAGTGGTTCTATTATGTTTGAAGGCAGAGAGTGGTCACGTCGAGATTTGCGCAAAATTGGGAGTATTATTGAAGAACCACCACTTTACAAGAATTTGAGTGCCTATGATAATATGAAAGTAGTTACAACAATGCTTGGTATTTCAGATAGCACCATACTTCCATTATTAAAGAAAGTTGGTCTGGGGAATATTGATAAGAGACCAGTAAAACAATTCTCTCTTGGGATGAAGCAACGGTTAGGTATAGCTATCTCTTTAATAAATTCACCTAATTTACTTATATTGGACGAGCCTACTAATGGTTTGGATCCTATTGGAATTCAAGAATTGAGGGAAATTATAGAATCATTTAAATCAGAAGGAATGACAATCATGATTTCAAGTCATATTCTTTCGGAGGTTGAACATCTGGCTGATTTTATTGGTTTCATCTATGAAGGAAAGATTATCCTAGAGAAAGAATATGATGGCTCTGAGAATCTTGAGCAACTGTTTAATGGTCTAATTTTATCTGAGAGGAGGTTAGGTTGACTATGACGAAAATCATACTGTCTAATTTACTGAAAATAAAAAATACAAGTATCTATAAGTTGGTCTTTCTTTTTCCCATCATTTGCATCATGTTATCTTTGTTATTTTCTGCATTAGGTGGTGAAAGTATCTTACGTCTAACTGCAGAAACAACATTGAACCAATGGGGAATTATTTGGATTAATGTTATTATTTCAGTTAATTCTGGACTGTTAAACAAACTTGAAAAGGATTCTAACAAGTATTCGATTTTCTTATCAAGGGACGTTGATTTAAAAAAGGTAGAATATACAAGAGTCATATTGATAGCTTTTATCAATTTAACAATTAGCATAATCTTAGGTTTAATGCTTGTGGTGGTCAGTTTAGTTATACCGACACCTAGTATCACAAGTCTGGGGAGAATATTGCTGACTATATTATTACTTTGGTTGACTACGTTATGGCAAATTCCGCTTACTTTATGGCTGTCAAGAAAAACTAATTTGTATTTTGTTATGATTATTAATACTATATCTCCACTAATTATTGGTACAAGTTTTTCTCTCTTAGATAAATGGTATTTGTTTCCTTATGATTGGTCAATGAAGCTTCTTGAGCCGATGACAGGCATGAGGATAAATGGTATTCCTTTTGGTTCTGATTTTATTCCTGACTATTCACTTGTTTTCATATCTCTTAGCTTAGGTATCTTTTTCTTCATTTTATTAACTGAGCTAGCTGCTATATCTTTTAAAAGGCAGGTGAGATAGCAATGAAATCTTATTTACAATCTAATTTCATAAAAATAAAAAACACGTCTTATTTACTAGTGCACATTTTAGCTACATTATTATTTCCACTACTTCTATTCTTTTACTGGATCCAGCGTGGGGATATACAAAACAATATTGCATTGTTTTCCTATTTCCAAATAGTAGGAGTACTTCTTCCCTTTGCCTCTAGTATTGTAACCATTCAGTTAAAGAGTTTAGAAGAAGAAGCAGGAAAATTCAAGTATTTGCTTGGGTATTCACTGTCGAGTTACATGCCATTTTTTATAGAATTGATATTTCTATGGATGTGCTACTGTATAGTATTACTGGTTTCTTTTGCTCTATTCGGCATCTTTGTGATAATGAGTGGTGCAATAGTAAATTTTCAAGTTGTTTTTTTGAACATTTCATTTTATATCATTCTTGCTTTTGCGACATATATAATAAATCATATCATTAGTTATTTATGTAGTATAGGAGTAGCACTAGGAATTTCTATGATAGGGGTGATTGTTGCGGCATTTTGCGAAACAAGTCTAGGTGACAAGGTATGGTTTTTTATTCCATGGTCATGGCCTTTAAGAATATCAGATGTCTTATTCAATCAACAGAAAATAGCTAGCATTCATCTTATTGTTATGGCTATTATTTCGATCGCAATGCTCTTGCTCCATAGGCGAGTATTTCAGAATTGGAATCAAGATCGATTAACGGAAAGCTGAGTATATCTATTTTTGAGTTTTATTTATCTGTTAATAACAAATACCATTTTTTCCAAGTTATAAAGACTCTCTAATTTATCTGACTAAAAATAGGTATAAATTTTAATCGAATAATATAGTGAGTTTTTATGATTTTGTCCAAAGGAGCCTTTTTGTCTTAGGCTCTTTTAATTTTCCTCTCATTTCTTCTACCGATAGAGTCACCTGCCATAATATTAAGAAGGAGGGAATTCAGTAACTTCCTACAGTAAGTTCCACTAGTGGTTTAGATGGACGTCAGTCTGGGAGAAATTGCTCTTGCGACATGCGTGAAAAATTGAGTCAAGCTATTGACAGTCTATAGACTCTATGATATACTTTTCAAGTACGCTGATTTAGCTCAGTCGGTAGAGCGCATCCATGGTAAGGATGAGGTCGCCGGTTCGATCCCGGCAATTAGCATTTCCCCCAGCCCTGAGATGTTTGTCTCAGGGCTTTTTCCAATAATACAATAGGATAGGAGTTTCTATATGAAAAAAGTATGTTTTGTTTGCTTGGGTAACATCTGTCGCAGTCCTATGGCTGAGTTTGTCATGAAGTCTTTGACAGATGAGTTAGAGATTGAGAGTCGCGCAACTTCTGGATGGGAGCATGGTCATCCGATTCATGAGGGAACTCAGGGCATTTTAAAACAGTACGGGATTGCTTATGATGTGAAAAAAGATTCGACAAAGATGAGTTCAGATGACTTTGAGTATTTTGATGTAATTATCGGTATGGATGCTTCAAATGTTGAAAACCTCAAAGCCATGTCAGATCCTAAATACCATAACAAAATTGTCCAATTTGCAGAAGAATCGGTCCCTGATCCATGGTACACGGGTGACTTTGAAGATACCTACCAACGTGTCCTGTCTGGATGTCAAGAATGGGTAAAAAAATTGACATAAAACTGTCATTTATCTCAAAAACGCTCTAAAATATAGTATAATGGTTAGTATATAGGAGCAAAAGAGACATATGGAATTGATTCAGTATTATTACGAGCGCTTAAAACCACATTTGCATCGGCGAAATTTAGAAATGGCTGCTGCGGGATTAGTTGTCCTATGTGGTTTATTTGTGGTATTGTCTGGTTTTCCAAAAACGGTGAAGACTAGCTACAAAGATGGGGCTATCGTCTATGAAGGGCAAGTTGTCCGCCAGAAAATGAATGGACAAGGCAAGCTGACCTTTTCAAACGGTGATGTCTACAAAGGAAATTTTTCCAATGGAACCTTTCAAGGCAAGGGCAAGTTCACCGCTAAGTCTGGCTGGGTCTATGAGGGCGACTTTGTCAATGGTGTCGCTCATGGCCAAGGAAAGTTAACAACAGAAAATGGTGTTGTCTACGAAGGCAAGTTCGAGAAGGGAGCCTATCAGGATGCGAATTAAATGGTTTTCACTCGTCCGAATCTTGGGGATGAGCATGGTTTTGCTCTATCACTTTCTGCCAAGTGTTTTTGGAGGCGGTTTTTTCGGGGTAGATATTTTTCTCGTTTTTTCTGGTTTTCTGACAACAGCTATCTTTTTAGATGAATTTGGAAAGACAGATGCTATTGATCTCGTTGGCTTCTATAGACGTCGTCTGTATCGGATTTTGCCGCCTGTTCTCTTGATGATCGGAGTGGTTCTGCCTTTAACGCTTCTTATTCGTAGTGACTTTAGGGCGGGTATCGGCTCTCAAATAGCCGCAGCCATTGGTTTTATCACCAATTATTTTGAAATTGCACAGGGTGGTTCTTATGAAAACCAATTTGTGCCCCATCTTTTCGTTCACACGTGGACTTTGGGCATAGAAGTTCAGCTTTACCTCTTATGGGGAGCTCTAACCTGGGGATTGAGCCGTGTTGCTAAGAGCAAGGAGCAGTTTCGAGCCTATCTGTTTGGCTTATCGAGCCTTTTCTTCTTGGTGATGTTTGGAAGGTTTATCTGGAGCAGTTTTAATGCTGATAATCTTTCAGCTATTTACTATGCAACTGGCAAGCATGGCTTCACCTTTTTTATCGGAGCGATTCTAGCGACCTTATCAGGTATTGGACAGACGACAGCCGCTTTTAAACAATTGAGCCAGAAATTGGATACGAAAAAGGTATTTGGTGGCATCTTGCTTGCTCTTCTGGTTTTGGGAATTTTAACACTTGTCCTGACTTTTGAGAACTTATGGACTTACTGGATTGGTTTTATCCTGGCCAGCCTTGCAGCAGTAGCGCTTATTTTGGCTTTTCGTGTCCTGCATGAGAAGACACCGAATATCGCTGAACCAGGTGTCCTAATTTTTCTGGCAAATATCAGCTATGGTGTTTATCTCTTTCATTGGCCATTTTTCATCATTTTTTCTGAAATGACCAACAAAGGGGTGGCGATTGGGCTGACATTGCTCTTATCAGTGGCCTTTGCGAGCTTGTCTTTCTACATACTGGAGCCTTTAGTGATGGGAAGAGCTGTCAAGTTTGCTGGGGTTGAACTTGATTTAACCAGCGCTAAAAAACCTCTAGCCATTGTTGCAGGCGTCTTTGCTCTCTTTGCTTTAGGTCTATCGCTCTTTTCTCCTCGTATTGGTGCTTTGGAAAAAGACTTGATGATCCAAGGTCTAGAGCAAGCTGACACTAAAATGGCACAGACCCGTCAGATTGTTGATGGCAGAATTGCTTCTGACTATGGTGTTTATGAAGGAACGCTTGTCATTGGGGATTCGGTAGCTTTGCGAGCTAGTGATGGTCTGACTGATGCGATTGACGGTGTTGTCGTGGAAGGAGAAGTTAGTCGTACGCTTGAGGGAGCTTATGCCTTTTTGCAAGAAAGCATTAAAAATCGCACTCTACCTAGAGATGTCGTGATTGCCGCAGGAACCAATACGATTGCAAACTATGAGGAAGTATTAGATAACATTATTAAAGCAGTACCTCAAGGGCATCGTTTGATTTTGGTGACGCCTTACGATGGTCGAGTGGCCGGAAATCCTGCATCTCTTGCGAATCTGACGAGAGATTATGAATTAAAATTAGCTGAAAAATACGACTGGGTGACTGTAGCTGATTGGTACAAAGTTGCCATCAACTCCCCACAAATCTGGCATTTTACAGATTATGTTCATTTTGGAAATGACAGTGACAGTATCCG
This sequence comes from Streptococcus merionis DSM 19192, assembly GCF_000380085.1. Classification (GTDB taxonomy): domain Bacteria; phylum Bacillota; class Bacilli; order Lactobacillales; family Streptococcaceae; genus Streptococcus; species Streptococcus merionis. The sequence continues at coordinate 45,574 of NZ_KB904550.1, read as the reverse complement.
AGAAGGACAAGAAATCTATGCCAAAACAGTAACAGATGCTCTTGCAAAAGCTAGTAAGAGCTCTGTCAGATTGACCACCAAGTCAGAATAGTCAGCGTCAAAAGGTATCGTCAGTCCATTTTAAAGCAATCTAAAAAATATTTGGTTAGTTGCTCAAGGACACGCTTTCGAAAATTTCTGTAAAACTAGTATAATAGATTGAAACAAGATTAGGGCAAACTTGTCTCAAAATCAGAGCTTCATCTAGTATGCTTTTCTGAACCGAAGTTATATCGTTCTTGATTCCATTGACTATCAAACATGTTTTAAAGTAAAAAAACTATAAAAAGATTCGCACAGGAGGCTTAATTCGTGCGAATCTTTTGTTTATCATTATAAGGGGTTTTTATTTGGAATACCTGCCTTGCGCGGGTATTTTTTGGGTGTCTCTTTTTTCTTTTCGACCAAAGTGATGTTTCGAGGATCACCATTAGGAAGCCGGTAATCTTTAGAAAGGACTATGTGGCAGAAGAGGGTATTGAGGGCATTTTTAGCAGCAAGGTTTTCTTCTTCGGCAGAACTGGCCTTTAGAGCAATGAGTTGCCCCTTGATTTTGAGAAAGGGAATGGTCAGTTCACTGAGGACTTGCATACGGGCGACAGCTCGGGCCGTAACCAGATCAAATTGGGCTCTAAAGGTAGGTTGCTGGGCAAAATCTTCTGCCCGGCCATGGAGAAAATGCACCTTGGCTAAGCCTAGTTCATCAGCTAGATAGTTGAGAAAGGTAATGCGTTTATTCAGCGAGTCGATAATGGTCACATCAAGCTCAGGACAGAGTATCTTCATGGGCAGGCTAGGAAAGCCTGCCCCAGCTCCGATGTCCAAAAGATGGATAGGTTCATTAAAAATCAATCCTTGTAAGACAGGTGCCAGCGAGTCGTAGAAGTGTTTGAGGTAGACCTCTTCTTTGTCTGTGATGGCTGTTAGATTGATTTTGGCATTCCATTCGACGAGCAGCTCAAAATAGCGCTCAAACTGGACTTTTTGCTGACTTGTCAGTTCAAACCCTTGCTCAGCTAAAAGCTTGTAAAATAGTTCTGGTGTCATGGGGCGTCCTTTTCTTGTAAACTATACCCATTTTATCATAAATTTAAGGAAATTTGATATAATAGAAATAATAACTGAGCAGATTTAGCAAATTTAGCTAGGCTTTGGTAGCTAAATTTGTCACTTCAAGGCTCATTTAAACTCATCAAAGGAGACGTTATAATGGCATTTATCGTTAGTCTGATTATTTTAGTTGTTTTGGTTGCTTGGGGTATTGGCATGTACAATGGCTTGGTGCGCAGTCGGATGCACACCGAAGAGGCTTGGAGCCAGATTGACGTGCAACTCAAACGCCGTAACGATCTAATTCCGAACTTGATTGAAACGGTTAAAGGATATGGACGTTATGAGCAAGAGACACTTGAAAAAGTGATCAAATTGCGTAACCAAGTTGCTAGTGCTAGCAATCCTACAGAAAAAATGGCAGCTAGTGACGAATTAACACGTCAAGTCTCAGGCTTGATGGCTGTTGCTGAAGCCTATCCAGACCTCAAAGCCTCTGCTAACTACACCAAGTTGCAGGAAGAATTGACCAATACGGAAAACAAAATTGCCTATTCACGTCAGCTATTTAACTCTACTACAGGGAATTACAACGCCAAATTGCAGACGTTTCCTAGCAACCTTTTTGCGAAATTCTTTGGTTTTCAACCAAGTATTTTCCTAGCGATTCCTGAGGAAGAAAAAGTGGTTCCAAAAGTTGACTTTGGCCCAAACGGTTTAGGAGACTAGTATGTTATTTGACCAAATTTCAGCTAATAAACGAAGGACCATCGTCCTCTTGTTGGCCTTCTTTAGCTTGCTAGCCTTGGTAGGCTACGGTGTGGGCTATCTCTGGCTGCAGTCTGGTCCCACAGGTACAATCCTAGCTTTAGTTGTCGGTTTGGTTTACGCTTTGGCCATGATTTTTCAGTCGACTAATGTTGTCATGTCTATGAATAATGCTAGGGAAGTTACGGCTGATCAAGCACCTGAACTTTATCATATCGTAGAAGACATGGCTTTGGTGGCCAAAGTTCCAGTACCAAGAGTTTTCATCATTGAAGACGATGCTCTCAATGCCTTTGCAACGGGTTCCAAACCTGAAAATGCAGCAGTCGCTGCAACGACAGGTCTTTTGCGGGTCATGAATCGTGAGGAGCTTGAAGCTGTTATGGGGCATGAAATCAGCCACATTCGAAATTACGACATCCGAATTTCAACCATAGCAGTAGCGCTCAGCTCAGCCATCACCATGCTGGCTTCGATGAGTCAGAGGATGATGTGGTATGGTGGCGGAAGAAGCCGCAGACGAGATGATAGAGATGGTGGAGATGGCGTTCAAGTTATGATTCTAGTATTGTCTCTGTTAGCTGTTGTTTTAGCTCCCTTGGCGGCAACCTTAGTCCAGCTTGCGATTTCTCGCCAGCGGGAATACTTGGCTGATGCCTCATCGGTAGAATTAACCAGAAATCCAGAAGGCATGATTAGAGCCCTTCAAAAATTGGAACAGAGCAAGCCCATGTCGCAACCTGTTGATGATGCCAGCGCAGCCCTTTACATCAACGATCCGATGAAAAAAGGTAGCCTGCAAAAATTGTTTTACACCCATCCACCGATTGCAGATCGCATTGCCCGTCTGCGTCAAATGTAAGGAAAAAGATGTTTCATTTATTAGATATTAAAAAAAATCCAGAAGGTCTCAGTTTCTCAGAAAAGCTAGACCTTAAAGCGAACTTACAGTCCCGCAATCCTGAGATCCTCAATATTGAGGAAGTCACGGCAAATGGTCAGGTCAAATATGAAAACAAGATGTACTTCTTGGATTATTCCTTGTCCTACAAACTGACCTTGCCATCAAGTCGCTCCATGGAGCCTGTCTTGTTAGAGCAATCTTATCCAGTCACAGAGATCTTTATGGAAGAGGCAGACCTCAGAAACTTAGCAGGAGATATTGATGAGGAGCTAGTCTTGGTCATTGAGGGGGAGCAGATTGACTTGTCTGAAAGTGTTGCGGATAATATCCTGCTCAGCATTCCTCTCAAGGTCTTGACACCAGAAGAAGAAGCCTCAGCGGCTTTTCCAGAAGGAGAGGATTGGCAAGTATTGTCAGAAGAGGACTACGCTGCTAGTCAAGCGGAGCAAAAAAAGGCTAATTCGCCGTTTGCAGGCTTGGCAGGACTATTTGAAGAATAGGGACGAAAATTTAGAATATTTAAAGATTCTTGAAATGACCTCCCCTAAAGTGTATAATAGAGTAACTTTCGAATGATAAGTGAATTCGACCTAAATTTCTAGTGAAGAGTCGTAAAGTTTCTAGAGTCAATGGCGTGAGCAGCAAAAATCGGTGATTTAAGGAACTGCTTAGGCAATCTGCCTTGCTGCGAGGCTAGGACAGGCTGCTATCATAGTGAACTGTCCTGCTTCTCGGCTTAGCGTCTTACGATTTGTTATCGCTTTTCCCGTTTTCACATGGAACTTTTATGGGCACCTATCTTAATAAAGGAGTATGATTTAATGACAAAAGCAAATTTTGGTGTAGTTGGAATGGCCGTTATGGGCCGTAACCTAGCACTTAATGTGGAATCACGTGGCTACAAAGTGGCCATTTATAACCGTTCAAGCGATAAGACCGAGGATGTTGTTGCTAGCAACCCTGGTAAAAACCTTTTGCCAAGCTATGATGTGGAGAGTTTTGTCAACTCTATTGAAAAACCGCGTCGCATCATGCTGATGGTGCAGGCTGGTAAAGGGACTGATGCGACAATCCAATCCCTCCTGCCCTACCTTGATAAGGGTGATATCTTGATTGATGGTGGGAATACTTACTTTGAAGATACTATCCGTCGCTCCAAGGAATTGGCTGACTCAGGCATCAACTTCATCGGTACGGGCGTATCTGGTGGTGAAAAAGGAGCACTTGAAGGCCCTTCTATCATGCCTGGTGGCCAAAAAGAAGCTTACGAGCTTGTTGCTGATGTCCTTGAGGAAATCTCAGCGAAAGCTCCTGAAGATGGTGCTCCGTGTGTGACCTATATTGGTCCAGATGGTGCTGGTCATTATGTGAAGATGGTTCACAATGGTATTGAGTACGGTGACATGCAATTGATTGCTGAGTCCTATGATTTGATGAAACACTTGCTTGGTCTTTCGACGGAAGAAATGGCTGATGTCTTTACCGAGTGGAATAAAGGCGAATTGGACAGTTACCTGATTGAAATCACAGCTGATATTTTGACCCGTAAGGATGACGAAGGCCAAGACGGCCCAATTGTTGATTACATTATGGATGCTGCTGGAAACAAGGGAACCGGTAAATGGACCAGCCAATCGTCCCTCGATTTGGGTGTACCACTATCTTTGATTACGGAATCCGTCTTTGCGCGTTATATTTCAACTTACAAAGAAGAGCGCCTCAATGCTAGCAAAGTGCTTCCAGCGCCAGCTGCATACAACTACGATGGTGACAAGGCTGAGTTGATCGAAAAAATCCGCCAAGCCCTCTATTTCTCAAAAATCATGTCTTATGCACAAGGCTTTGCTCAGCTGCGTGTAGCGTCTAAGGAAAATAACTGGAACTTGCCGTTTGGCGAGATTGCTTCTATCTGGCGTGCTGGCTGTATCATTCGTGCTCGCTTCTTGCAAAAGATTACAGACGCTTATGGACGCGATGCAGACTTAGCGAATTTGCTCCTAGATGAGTACTTTATCGATGTTACAGCTAAATATCAGCAAGCCGTTCGTGACGTGGTTGCCATTGCTGTTCAAGCAGGTGTGCCAGTGCCAACATTCTCAAGTGCTATCTCTTACTTTGACAGCTACCGTGCAGCAGATTTGCCAGCGAACTTGATCCAAGCACAGCGTGATTACTTCGGTGCCCACACTTATGAGCGTAAAGATAAGGAAGGCGTCTTCCATTATTCGTGGTATGACGAAAAGTAAGCTATGACCAAAAAAATCCTCATTGTTTCTAAGGAAAAGAGCTTGGCTCATTTTACTTCTATTGAGCTGCAAAAGGCTGACTTTCTTGTGGATTTGGTTGACGATGGACAATCAGGGCTCAAGGCGCTGAGAAATGGTCAGTATGACTTGATTTTAGTGGACTATCTTCTAACGGATATGGATAGTCACAGTTTTGCCAATGAACTCAGCACTTTTAAACCTGCTTCTGTCTTGATTGTCGTGGCAGAGCGTTCGGAAGTTGAGGCCAATGCGAATCACCTGCGTCAATATGCTGTGGCAGCAATAGCTAAACCATTTGTTATGGGAGAGCTTGTTGATCAAATTGGCCGTATCTTTCGTGGCCGTGAGTTTATCGATCGCCATTGCAGTCTGATACAGTCACGGACAAGCTTTAGAGATTTGCGGATTGATCCTGAAAATCATACCGTGTATCGGGGTGACGAACAGATTTTGCTGACGCGGCGCGAGTATGATTTACTGGCTACCTTAATGGGGCATGCGAAGCCAATGACTCGTGAGCAACTGATTGAACAAGTCTGGAAATACGAATCAGCCACTGAGACTAATGTTGTGGATGTCTATATCCGCTACCTCCGTGGAAAAATTGACCGTCCAGACCAGTCGTCATACATCGAAACAGTGCGTGGCGTTGGCTATGCCATGCGATTGTAATAAAAAAATAAGGAGAGGTTGAGGGAGTCTTCAACCTCTTAATTGTTTGAGTGTAATCACCATTTTGCACTTGTTTATCTTTCTTATAACCTCTTATAGTCAAGAACTATTATTCTAGGGACAGATTTTATGGTAGAATGAAAAAAACAATCTTAAAGGAGAGACTATGTCAACTCATTTACTCGTCTTGCAATCGGATTTTGGTCTGGTAGATGGGGCAGTTGCTGCTATGATTGGAGTTGCTTTGCAGGAAGAACCAAGCTTAGTAATCCATCATTTAACCCATGATATTACACCGTACAATATTTTTGAGGCATCTTACCGACTCTTTCAAACCGTCGAATATTGGCCAGAGGGAACCACTTTTGTTTCAGTAGTGGATCCTGGTGTCGGCTCTAAGCGTAAAAGTGTAGTAGCCTTAACAGAGAAAAACCAGTACATTGTCACACCAGACAATGGAACGCTCAGCTATTTGAAAAAATACGTTGGAATCAAAGCGGTTCGTGAGATTTCGGAAGTCGAGAACCGCCGAAAGAATACAGAACACTCCTATACTTTCCATGGGAGAGACGTCTACGCTTATACTGGAGCAAAGTTAGCAAGTGGGCATATCGCTTTTGAAGCGGTTGGACCAGAACTTAAGGTTGAGGATATCATTGAGATGCCGACCGTTGAGACCATTGTCACTGAGGATTCTGTTGCAGGGGCGATCGACATTTTGGATGTGCGTTTTGGTTCGCTCTGGACATCGATTAGTCGTTCCGACTTTTATCGCCTAAATCCAGAATTTGGTGATAAATTTGAAGTGACGATTTACAATAATGACATGCTGGTTTATCAAAATCAGGTCATCTATGGCAAATCTTTTGCGGATGTTCGCATTGGTCAACCCATTATCTATATCAATTCGGTTTACTGTGTTGGGGTTGCCATTAATCAAGGATCCTTTGCTAAGGCCTACAATGTTTCAGTTGGTGCTAACTGGCACATTGCATTTAAGAAAATTTAAACGCGCATAAGGAGTTGTTATGAAAAATTTATCCATCAAAACTGTCGTTGCTATCGGGATTGGGGCGGCCCTTTTCTTCCTGATTGGTCGCTTTGTTAGTATACCGACAGGAATTCCAAACACTAATATTCAGTTGCAGTATGCAGTACTAGCTCTTTTTGCAGCGCTTTACGGGCCATTGGCAGGTTTTCTCATTGCCTTTTTGGGATCGACTTTGATTGATGTTACAGCTTTTGGAAATCCTTGGTGGTCTTGGATTTTAGCTGCTGGTGTCTTTGGTTTGATTCTTGGATTTGTTGGCAAAAAACTGCGCATTGAATCAGGTATTTACACAAAGAAAGACATTGCCTTGACAATTGTTAGCAGCCTGATTGCTGTTATTATTGCTTGGGGTATTTTGGCACCGATTGGTGACATCATTATTTATCAACAACCAACTGAATTAGTTTTTGTCCAAGGTTTGGTAGCGGGTCTGGCAAATGCTGCTACCGTAGCAATAGCAGGAACAGCTCTCTTAGCAGTCTACGCTAAGAGTCGTGTTGGCTCAGGAACACTGACCAAAGATTAATGAAATCCCAAAGCTGAATGAGGCAAAAATCAGAAATAGATTTGCCACTTCTTCTAATGGAGTAACACCATCAGATTTTGATTTTCGCAGAGTAAAGAGACTTTTCCCACCTTCAACCAGCTTTGCGCGATATTACCAGTCAGAGGAGTACCTGTTGATACCTGAGCTAGCAATAAGCAAGCGAAAACGTCAAAATCGATTTGGCGAGATGACGATTTGTTCTCACTTTCTTTAGTAACCTATGAGCAAAATAGTTTCTCAATTGTTTAAAAATCGATATAATAATTGATGGTGAAAACACGTTTTTCATACAAAAGCCTGCTTGCAACAGGCTAAAAGGAGACGAACATGTCAGATATTCGTGTATTGCTTTATTACAAGTATGTTCCTATCGAAAATGCTCAAGCCTATGCTCAGGAGCATCTCGATTTCTGTAAATCTATTGGGCTTAAAGGTCGTATTTTGATCGCAGATGAAGGGATCAATGGAACTGTTTCTGGGGATTACGAAACCACACAGAAATACATGGACTGGGTGCATAGCGACGAGCGTTTTGCAGACCTTTGGTTCAAAATTGATGAAGAAAATCAAGATGCCTTCAAAAAAATGCATGTGCGTTATAAAAAAGAAATCGTTCACCTCGGTTTAGAAGATAACGATTTTGACAGCGATATTAACCCGCTTGAAACAACGGGAGCTTACCTGTCACCAAAAGAGTTTAAAGAAGCTCTTTTGGACGAGGACACTGTTGTTCTTGATACCCGTAATGACTATGAGTACGATCTCGGTCATTTCCGAGGAGCAATCCGTCCTGATATACGTAATTTCCGTGAGTTGCCACAGTGGGTGCGTGATAACAAGGAAAAATTCATGGACAAGCGCGTGGTGGTCTACTGTACTGGTGGTGTCCGCTGTGAGAAATTCTCTGGCTGGATGGTTCGTGAAGGCTACAAAGATGTCGGACAACTTCATGGTGGTATCGCCACTTACGGCAAAGATCCAGAAGTTCAAGGGGAACTTTGGGACGGTAAAATGTATGTCTTTGACGAGCGTATTGCTGTGGACATCAACCATGTAGATCCAACGGTTGTTGGTAAGGACTGGTTTGATGGCACACCGTGTGAGCGCTATGTCAACTGTGGAAATCCGTTCTGTAATCGCCGCATGCTGACATCAGAAGAAAACGAGCACAAGTATGTGCGTGGCTGTTCAGCAGAATGTCGTGCTCACGAGAAAAACCGTTACATCACTGAAACTGGTTTGAGCCTTCAAGAGTGGGCAAACCGCCTAGAAGCTCTTGGTGAAACATTGCCAGCAGTTGCTTTGCAAGCTTAACAAGGTCTAAAATGAATTGAGCTAAAATAATGTGATAAAATGATAGCAGAAAAGGGAATGAGACACAGTGCTCAATCCCTTTTCTTTATAGTTTGACGCAGTAGTAGTTGTTGTTGTCTGACTTGTAAAATACTGATAAATCATCATTCTACAAATCTAGTCAGCAGTGGTTCATTGGCGCTAAAGCACCTACTGATCTGTGCAGGGGTAAGACTGAGTTGGCACGACCAACAAGTTTTATTCCCAACCTTGCGAGAGTGAGATGACGAAGCCAATTTCAACGTAGAACTGTTTAATACGGTGATTCTCGTGACAGATTTAAGTCGTCCTAGCCAGACAAAAGTGGGGCGGATTATTTTTTTCATCATCTTTAAAGATTTTATAGCACAAGACAATCAGCACAATGGTAAAAAACTAACGTCTAAAATCATTTGTACAACTTAAAAGCTATCAAAAGCTGTCCTTTCTTTCCGTTAGATTTTGAAGATTTTTACCCTACTCTCAAAAACAAATGATGAGCAACGGCAAAACCAACTTTAAATGAAAGTGCTGAGCTGTAAATACAGATACTCAATCACAGATTTTCTAGTGATAGCGGACTGGATAAAAAGCCACTCCTGTTTTAGTAAGCGTTTGCAAAAAGAGCAATAATATGGTATAATAAATATATAAAGTAAGAAAGAGTGATGGTTATGAATGCTAAGGTCAAGTATATTCTGATAGGGCTTTCTGCCTTATTTCTTGCAGGTTTTGGTATCTTTTACGGATTTCAGAATCAGCAGGCAAGAGAACGCCAGACTGCGCTAGCGAGGTTTTTTAAAGAACAGACAGAAAGGCAACAGTACGATGATAGTAAAATACTTTTGAGCCATGAGATACAGTTGGCTGAGCTTTCCTATATGGAGACATTTCGCCTAGATGGTGATAATCAGATCGTAGATGAGGATCGTAAAGTCTTTAAGGAGCGTTATGAGGAATTAAGCCAGAAAAAGAAAGATGGTCAACTAAACCATATTGATTTGGTGCATTTTACCACCTGGGTATCACCAACAGAGTTACCATCTGTTCGTAAGGTTGCTTTAACAGAACTTTATTTCCAATATAAATATAAGCAATTCCAAAGCAAGGCAGGGCCAGCATCGTCTTTAGATACTTACTATATTGATAAAGATGGTGTTCGCCTGACTTACGGAGATTTCTTCTCAGACGGAAAAGCCTTTGCTGACTTAGCGAAGGCAAAAATGCTCGAAAAAGGTTTTACGCAAGAAGAAGCCGATGGGAAAATGGCAGAGCTTCTAGACCATTTGGATGTTAATGTTTTCGATCCTCGTGCAGATAGGCTATGCCTTAATTATGATGATAAATTAGCCTATCTAGAATTTCCATACAGCGAGATGAAGGGGATCATTGCAGATCAGTTCTTATCAGCTTAAATCCTTTCAGAAATTAATGTTAGCTCTTGCTATTTTATGATATAATGAGGGCATGGATCGAAAAGAACTAATCAGAAAAAGTAAAGAAAATCAGAAAAAAATCGCTTGGTCACTTGCGGGTGGCCTTCTTTTCTGTGTCTTGATGGGACTTGGTTGGAGAGCCTATCAGCAAGCAGAAGCGCATAAACAAGCTTTGAAGGCTGCTGTACTCCAACTAAAAGATGAACAAACGCAATATCATCGGTCTCAAGGTTTGATGACTTCAGAATCGCTTCATGATCAGGAAACACCACTTGGTCTTGTGTCTGTGTTGACGGATCAGGCTGGTCAAGCCCTGCCAGATCTGGAGCGTCTCCAAACCGATCGTATAAAATCGTTAGCAAAAGAAAAAGATGTTGATCTGGTCACGTTTACTTATCAGTCTCAAGAAACGTCGCTTGCAAACGTCAAGGATGTCAAGCTGTTAGAAAAGCATTACCGCAAAACGAAAACGAGTTATGAACTGTTAAATGACGAATCGCCATCATTAGCGCAGCTCTATCTGAAAAAAGATGGTACCAGGTTTACGTTAGATGATTTCTTGGCAAACAAGGATAATTTTGTAACGGCTGTCTCTGAAAAACTGAGCGCATCTGGATGGACAGAGTCTGATATAAAGGCTTCCGTAGAACAGATTCGCAAAGAGTCAGCCACTCTTCCCATCGCTCTAACAGCACATAGCATACTCCTTCCTTTAGGTTCCAAGTCTACCTCGGTTGAGATGGCTTTCTCTGAAATCTATGAAAGCATCCAAGCGGACCTTTTGGCAGGAGAAGCACGAGTGGCTTATGATGCTTATGTGGCTGAAAAAGCTGCGCGAGAAGCTCAGGAAGCTTATGAAGCTGCTCTTCGGGCGAGAGGGCCCAATCCTGTGGCTACAGGGAAAGTGGTAGCTCTAACCTTTGATGATGGGCCTGACCCTAACACCACGCGACAGCTTCAAAAGATTTTGCGACAAAACAATGTCCGAGCTACCTTTTTTATCTTGGGTCAAAAAGTCGCAGGGAATGAAGCTCTTCTCTGTGAATTGCGTGATGAAGGTCACCAATTGGCCAATCATAGCTGGTCACATCCAGACTTGACTAAATTAACACCAGAACAGGTTCACGCTGAAGTGGCAAACACCCAGCAAGCTATTTTGAACGCAACAGGAACTCTGCCGACAATTTTACGACCACCTTATGGGGCATCAAATGCACGCGTTGCTCAAGCAGCAGGTCTGCCGATTGTCAATTGGACGGTAGACACATTAGATTGGCAGTCGCGAAATCCAGTAGCTATTCTCAATCAAGTCAAGGCTCAGGTGCATTCAGGTGCTGTGATACTCATGCATGATATCCATCAGACCAGTGTTGATGCAGTGCAATCGGTCATCGACTACCTCAAGGCAGAGGGGTATAGCTTTGTGACCGTTAATGAGCTTTATGGGTATTAGAAAACAAAGGGACTGGATTCAAGGGCGGTATTGAAAAAGGAAAAATTGTCAAAGTTTAACAAACAAAAGACGAATGATAGCAACTCTTTGAAATACAAGGGGCCTATCATTCGTTTTTTAGCTCTATTCTCCCACATGGAATGTCTGATTTTTCAAGCTGATAGCTTGTACTTTAGCGTATTTTTTTAGGGATTTGAGTTCTTCTGGGTGTGAAATGAAGGTGATAACTGCACCGTTTTTACCCATGCGGCCAGTACGGCCAACACGATGGGTGTAGGTTTCTGCGTCTCGCGGCACTTCAAAGTTAATCACGCATTCTAGGTTGTTGATGTCAATGCCTCTAGCGACTAAGTCAGTTGCCAGCAGGAGATTAATCTCATTAGCCTTGAATTTTTCTAGAATGACCTTGCGGAATTTGACGTTGATGTCACTAGCTAGAGAGACGACATTAGCTGATCGGAAGGTCAGCTTTTCTTCATTAGCACCTAAATCTGACAGGCTATTAAAGAAAACAAGTCCTCGAAAATCTGGGATATTAGCGATTTTGCGCAGCAAATCGGTCTTGTCACGCTTGCTGACTTCCAAATAGTAATGGTCAATATTGCTGAGCTCGGTCTCCTTACGCGTATCAATGGTCAGGACATTGTCAGCCATCTGGCTAGGGTCAAACTTATCGGTGGCAGACATGTAAATGAGCTGGTAATCTCGTGGCGCGTGCTTGAGGATATGATTCACAAAATGAACTTGACTATCACCCAAGAGCTGGTCAAATTCGTCCAAGACAATCTTGTCGACAGCCATCATCTTAATTTTTTTCAGCTTGACTAATTCCCAGATACGACCAGGTGTTCCGATCAGGATTTGTGGTCCTTTTTTGAGCCGTTCAATCTGGCGCTTTTGGCTGGACCCTGAAATCAGGACTTGTGTCTTAAGATTTAGAAGCTCTGCCCAAGTCTTGGTCACCTCAAAAATCTGTCCAGCTAATTCCGTGTTGGGAGCTAAGATCAAGAGCTGTTGGGCCTTTTGGCTAGTCAGGGAAGACAGTAGTGGCCAGAGATAGGCCAGAGTTTTACCAGTCCCTGTAGGGCTGATGCCCAAGACAGATTTGCCATCTCGTATAGGAGTAAAGGCCTGGGTTTGAATGGGCGTGAATTGCTCAAAACCAAGCTTGTCTAGCTGATTTTGCCAAGTGGGAGGGAATGTATTTTTCATAAATCGGCCTCGAATCGGATGTTTGCGTCTTGGCGCATGAGGGTCAAGGTTTCATTGACCTGTTGCGCAGTCGTTAAGAGATGGTTATAGATTTCTTTGTATTCTTTAGGATTGGTCAAAATAGCTGCGAAAGCCTGAGCTTCCTCAAGCATAAGGTGACGAATAGCTTTTAGAGGGAGCGTTTTGACATCGCCATCGAGTCCGTGGAATTTGGCTTCTTGCAGGCCCTGAATATGATTGAGAACCAGTGTGCCCTGATCTGTGTAAATCTCACTAGGAAGAGCAGATTGCGCATTTTTCCGAACAATCATAGAAACATGGAAATCCTTATAAACCAATTGGCCAGAACCTGAGACATCAACACCTGTTGGTAGGAGGTCTGCTGTATAGCGGACGGAGCTTGGCTGACCAAAGAGCTTATAGGCAGCATAAACCTCGTAAATGCCGAGATCGACTAGAGCACCGCCAGACATTTTGCTCTGAAAAGCATTGTCATAAATGCCGTCTAATAAGTTTTTCATGCGGGAAGAATACTGGGCAAAGTTAAAGCTAGCCCCGTAAATGACCTTGTCAGCTAAAAAATCTGCGATAAGACCCAAATTAGCTTCGTGGTAGTTTCTAGCTGCTTCCAAAATCAGGACATTATTAGCTTTTGCAACTTCAACCACATGGGAAAATTCTCTCGGATTAGAAAAAGCGGGTTTCTCAACAATGAGGTGTTTACCGGCTTGTAAGATTGTCAAGGCATGTTGATAGTGGAGACTATTAGGACTCGCCAGATAGATGACATCGAGAGTGCTATTGACAAAAGCCTCTAAGTCGGTGTAGAGAGCGACATCTCCATAAGGCTGAGCAAACTGACTAGCCGTTTCTTTCTTACGAGAGTAGACTGCGCTGAGTTCGTATCCGCCTGCTAATTGAGCGGCTTGGATAAATTGATGGGCAATCGTTCCTGTCCCAATGATACCGAGTTTAAGCATATGTTCTCCTTAAGCTAATCTTCTTTCTTGATTATACCATGAAAGCTAGCTGTGCGGTTGATTTTAAATCAAGGTCAGATGTGAATTTGGGGAAAAGTTCTCCAAAATTCACCATTTTTGTGATAAAATGATAGGAGTGAAAAAATAGAGTGAGGTTAAGATGAAAAAACCTATTATTATCGGTGTAACTGGTGGATCTGGTGGAGGGAAAACATCTGTTTCCCGTGCTATTTTGGCTAATTTCCCAGATGAGAAAATTGCCATGATTGAGCATGACTCTTACTACAAGGATCAGGCTCATCTGACCTTTGAGGAACGGGTTAAGACCAATTACGACCATCCCTTGGCTTTTGATACGGATCTGATGATTGAGCAAATCAAGGAACTTTTAGAAGGCCGTCCTGTTGATATTCCGGTCTACGATTATGCGGCTCATACTCGCTCTAATCAGATCTATCGCCAAGAACCACAAGATGTTTTCATCGTTGAAGGGATTTTGGTCCTAGAAGACAAGCGTCTGCGTGATTTAATGGACATTAAACTTTTTGTAGACACTGATGATGACGTGCGAATCATTCGTCGGATAAAGCGGGATATGGTTGAGCGTGGTAGAAGTCTTGATAGCGTGATTGACCAGTATCTCGGTGTGGTTAAGCCTATGTATCACCAATTTATTGAGCCAAGTAAGCGCTACGCTGATATCATCATTCCTGAAGGGGTTAGCAATACCGTGGCTATTGACCTCATCAATACTAAGATTGCTGCTATTTTGAGGGAGCGGAAGTAGGTATCTAGAGGAGTTTTTAATGATTCAAGCAGTGATTTTTGATATGGATGGTCTATTGATAGACAGTGAAGTTATTTCATTGGCTATTTATCAGAACTTGCTTTCAAGGTTCGGCTGTTCATTCACTAAAGAAACATATGCGGCTCATTATAGCGGACGCACGGAAGAGGCAAATGTCAAACGCCTTCTTGCAACCTATCATTTAGACTGGTCTTTTGAACAGGCTTTGGAAAATGTTTATGCAGAAGAAGCTAAGCTCATCAGTCAAGGAGTTGCTTTAAAATCTGGTGCGAAAGAATTGTTAGAGGACTTAATATCACGTCAGGTGGCTATTGGTTTGGCGACATCAAGTGTGAAAGAGCGTGCGCTAACAATTCTCAATCAACATCATCTACTCCCTTGCTTTGATCAGATGGTCTTTGGGCATGAAGTTGAGCACGGAAAACCAGCACCAGATATTTTCATTAGAGCCTGTGAAAAGTTAGGTTTTGAGCCTAAGGAGTGTCTGGTTTTGGAAGATAGCGAATCTGGTGTTCAAGCAGCTCACGCAGCAGGGGTTCCAGTGATTTGTGTTCCAGATATGAAACGGCCAAGTTCAGAAACGCTGGATAAAGCGCTGGCGACTTTAGACAGTTTGCATGAAGTGAGAGTTTTTTTGAACAACTAACGTATTAAAATAATGACCATGAAAGGAATTATCCATGTTAGCCATTGAAGCTGTTGAGACATTAAATCGCGATAATCTGCCGGCCTTGACTGTTTTGACAGGGGATGACTTAGGGCAATTTACCCAGATTAAGGATTGTCTCCTTCAAAAAATTGCCTACGATCCCAGCGATTTGACTCAGACTTATTTTGATGTCCGTGAGGCTAATTTTGATGAGATTAGCATGGATTTGGAGTCTTTACCTTTCTTTGCGGATGGAAAAATCGTCATTTTGGATCAGTTGTTGGATGTGACGACCGCTAAGAAACGATTTCTTTCGGATGTCCAATTAGCACGCTTGGAAGCTTATTTGGAAGCGCCAGTTGACACGACTAAGCTGATAGTATTAGCGCCAGGGAAACTTGATAGCAAGCGCCGTATCGTCAAGCTACTCAAGCGAGATGCCTTGATTTTTGAAGCAGCAGAGCCCAAAGAAGCTGAGTTAAGAGCTTATTATCATAAAGCTTTGCAGAAGATGGGCTTTACCATGGAGTCCTCTAGTTTTGAGAGGCTACTGGTAAAGTCTAACTTTGATTTTAGCCAAATCGGGCAAAACCTTGCTCTCTTGATGGCTTACAAGGGACCAGGACAAATCACGCTTGAGGATATCGAAGTAGTGATTCCAAAAAGCTTGCAGGATAATATTTTTGACCTAACCCAGACGGCTCTAAAAGGGCAGATGGAAATGGCCCGCCAGTTGGTCAAGGATCTCACATTACAAGGTGAGGATGAGATCAAGCTGATTGCTATTATGCTCAATCAGTTACGACTGTTTGTGCAAGTCAAGATTTTGCAAGATCAGGGTAAGACGGAAACCCAGATGGTATCGTTATTGTCTGATGTCTTAGGGCGTAAGGTGAATCCTTATCAGGTCAAGTACGCCCTCAGAGACAGTCGTCATCTACCGATGTCTAAGTTACAAAAAGCTCTATTGACCTTGATTGAGACAGATTACCAAATCAAGACAGGCCTCAATGACAAAGCTTACCTTTTTGAAATTGCCTTACTCAAAATCGCGTCATGAAAAACGGAACAAATTATTTGAAAATGTTTCCAAAAAAAGCTACTATGAAAGTACCTATAATAATGAAAAGAGGACACGATTATGGCAATTATACTACCAGACCTTCCTTACGCTTACGACGCTTTGGAGCCACATATTGATGCGGAAACGATGACCCTTCACCACGACAAGCACCATGCGGCCTACGTTGCTAATGCTAATGCAGCTCTTGAAAAACACCCTGAAATTGGTGAAGATCTTGAAAAACTCTTGTCAGATGTCGCGTCCATTCCGGCAGATATCCGTCAAGCATTGATCAATAACGGTGGTGGTCATCTCAATCACGCTCTTTTCTGGGAATTGCTTTCGCCAGAGAAAACTGAAATCTCCGAAGAGTTAGCTGCTGATATTGATGCGACTTTTGGCTCATTTGACGCGTTTAAAGAAACATTCACAGCAGCCGCAACCACGCGATTTGGTTCAGGTTGGGCTTGGTTAGTGGTTAATAAAGAAGGGAAACTGGAAGTCATTTCAACGCCAAACCAGGACACGCCAATCATGGATGGCTTGAAACCAATTTTGGGCTTGGATGTTTGGGAACATGCTTATTACCTCAACTACCGCAACGTCCGTCCGAACTACATCAAGGCTTTCTTTGAAATCATCAACTGGAACAAAGTAGATGAGCTATACAAAGCAGCAAAATAATCATTGTTAGTAATGTTTGACGATGGTATTTCAGAACAACGATATTTTTTGAGGAAATATCTAGTTAATCCTCTAGGAAATTTCCCGTATTCCAAAAAGTAAAGTTTTTGGAGAATAAGATAGATGAACTTTACAAAGCAGCAATCGCTTCATGACAAGAATAGAAATGATGGTCCGAGATTTTTCTCGGATTTTTTAGGGTTCGGCTGGTATTGGTTAATATTCTATGGTACACTAGAAAGGAATGATGTTTGAGGAGAGTTTTTGTGAAGAAAAAAATTTTTAGTTTCTTAGTGTCCCTACTGTTTATCCTGCAACCAAATTTAGTTGTGGCGAATTCGCTGATTGATATTACCCATGCAGCTGGTTATACTGAAGCATTGGAGAGTAATCAGCCAAAAGCGTCTATTGTCATCGATGCCAAATCAGGTGATATTCTCTGGGAAGACAATATTGATGCTCGGCGTGACCCGGCCTCCATGTCTAAAATGTTGGCCCTATACTTGGTTTTTGAAGCCATGGAACAAGGGAAATTTAGTCCTGAGACAGTGGTGACAGCGACAGCTAATGATCAAGCGATTGCTCGCCTTTATGAAATCAGCAATAACAAGATTGTAGCTGGTGTTGACTATACCGTTGCAGAGTTGATTATTGCAACTATCGTCCCCTCATCAAATGCAGCAACGCTGATGTTGGCCAATCTAGTCGAATCCGATCCAGATGCTTTTATTGATTTGATGAATGCCAAAGCAGCTGAGCTTGGTATGACAAATACGACGATTAACAATGCGACAGGAGCGGTAGCGCGTGCTTTTCAGGGATATTATGCACCGCAAAGACATGATATCTATGCTCCTAACGAAACAACGGTTCGTGATTGGGCTATTTTGACGTATAACTTTGTCAACAAATTCCCTAACATTCTAAATTACACGGGCGATTCTTACGTTACGATTAAAAAAGGAACGCCTTATGAAGAAAGCTTTAAGTCTTATAATTATTCTCTTCCTAATGGCAAGTACGCCCTCGAAGGTGTGACGGGGCTTAAGACTGGTTCTAGTCCGAGTGCAGGCTTTAATATCACAGCAACCGCCAAACGTGGTGATCAGGAAGTCATTGCCGTGCTGATGGGAGTCGGGGATTGGTCTGACCAAAATGGCGAATTTTACCGTCATCCTTTCTTAAATGCTCTTTTGGAAAAAGGATTTGCAGACTATGATTATGAACAAATCGCGCCAGCAGGTAAGATAGATGCGTCTGGGCAAAAAGTGACTGTTGACCAGCCGATCTACGGGACAGTACCAGCAGGTGGCAAGGCTGAGTTAGTCTATGCCGATAACAAGGTGACAGTTTCAAATGGCTTATCAAAGGTATCCCCACTTGTCGCAGAGCAGCAAGCGGTCTCTGCTAAAAAATCAGGGCTCTTCAGCTTTGGACGCAAGGCTAAGACAACGGATACAGATAAAGCACAAGAATCGCAGAACAGTGGCAGCTTTCTCCAACTTTTCCTAGGGCTTTTGGCAGCTATCTTAGTGGTTGGGTTCCTCATCTTTCTTATTGAAAAACGTGGCCGTAAGGTACGCCGTCAACGAAGACGAAAATAACTGGACAAACAGTCAATTGCTTTTGAGGTGATGATGACATGGATATCAATCGATTTTTTAAAGCAGTTTTAGCTCAAAACGAAGAAGAGCTTAGAACGTATTTTCATAAAAGTGCTGTTATAAAATGGCATT
Organism: Streptococcus merionis DSM 19192; assembly: GCF_000380085.1. Lineage (GTDB taxonomy): Bacteria > Bacillota > Bacilli > Lactobacillales > Streptococcaceae > Streptococcus > Streptococcus merionis. The sequence goes on along the minus strand of NZ_KB904550.1, from coordinate 26,923 downwards.
GCACGAATGAGCTTTTCACTTTAGATGACTACATAAGAGCAAATTGTGACTATCCAGGAAATTGGTGCGGGGAAATAGAACGAATCGAGAAAAGCGAAAATACTATTATTTTAGCTTGTCGTGTGTTTCCGATGGATAATAGTATATCTTTTCATGTGATCAGCTTTATCCATCTTGAGAATAATTTGATTATTGCTATGGATGAGTATTGGGCTGATGATGGATTGGCGCCAGAATGGCGTAGGAAGATGAAAATTGGCAAACCAATGAGATAATTGGTGCAAAGATTAAAGAACTTGTCTATCCAAGCTAAGCACTGGACAAGTAACGATTGACAAAACTTAATAGCAAAAAGCAAACGAGTGAATCCCCTTAACCTTTAAAAGGGGCTGTTCGTTTGCTTTTTCATTTTTGGAAGCCTGTATTTGCAGATGAACACACTTGATTTTTTCAGTGGTTCCTGCAATGTCTGGCTTTTTTTTTTTAGATTTTAAAATAATATGTAAAAATTTTATATATTTACTTGACAAATCCTTTCAATAGGTATAAAATTTATATATAAAATATTTACATATCAAAGAAATTGAAACAGAAAGGAGTTAGGAAGATGGTAAGACTTTTAGAGGCAAACAAGATTTCCAAGCAATTTTGCTTAGATGGTCAAGAAACGGTTGAAGTCTTAACAGAAATTTCTTTGACAGCCAACACTGGCGAGTTTATTAGTATTTTGGGCCGGAGTGGTTCTGGAAAAACCACTTTGCTAAAGTGTCTATCGAGCCTTTTAGAGCCGAGTTCAGGAACAGTTTTGTTAGCAGACAAAAACCCCTATCGTCTATCTGATGCTCGCCTGTCCAAGCTTCGACGTGAGCAGATTGGTTTTATCTTTCAACATTATAACCTGCTGGCAGCCTTACCTGTTTTTGAAAATATCATTCTTCCTCTAAAATTATCTGGTAAGAAAGTCAGAAAAGAGGAAGTTAAGATGGTTCTTGATGACATGCACTTTAAAGCTGATTTAGCAGCGCCGATAGCTACCTTGTCTGGTGGTGAACAGCAAAAAGTAGCTATTGCAAGAACAATTTTAGCAGGAAATCCTATTATCTTTGCAGACGAGCCAACAGGTGCTTTGGATAGTCCCTCCCAAAATGTTATATTTGAAAAACTCAAAGATCTAGCAGACCAAGGAAGGTGTATCGTAATGGTGACGCATGATATGGCGTTAGCTGCTCAGACGGATAGAGCCTTGATTTTGCAGGATGGACAGATTCAATTTGAATTGAAACAACCAACAGGTGATCAGCTTTATCAAATTCTGAAATAGTAGAAAGAGACTAACATGATACGATTGATTTATTACCAATATCATTATTATCAGAAGCAGTGGCTAGGAACGATTCCAGTCTTTCTGGTTGCTGGGCTTATTATTGGGCTTTCTCTCAACGGTGTGTTCAGCATTCAAACTTATCATTTAGTTTTTGAGCATAAGCTAGATCCAACACCAATTTTTCTTTTTCCAATCTTTTTCGGCGGGCTTAGTCTGTTTCTCATTGTCTCCAATCTGATTCGGTTTTTAATGGCAATTCTTTCAGAGGATTTTGAACGTTGGAAGGTTCTTGGCACGAGCCGTTTACAATTATCTTTCTTGATTGCAGGTCAACTGAGTCTCATTGCAGGTCTCTCAGCACTGGTCGGTTATTTGCTTTCTGTGCCTCTGACAGGTCGATATTATGATTTTCTCCAGTATTTTTTTGGAAAGGATTTGCTTCCCGAAATTCAGATAACAGCTGACTTTAGAGCTTTTTTAGGAACATTGCTTTTGGTTACCAGTCTAGCTTTTTTGGCTGGCCTTTACTATAGCTATCGGCAAATGACAGAGCCAAGAGCTTGGAAACGGTGGCTATCAAAGGTGTGGGCCATAGTTTCAAAGAGCTTTCTTATCCTAGTTTGGGTTGCGACTATCTGGGGAGTTGTTATTGGGAAATCCCTTTTAGACAAGGCTCAATTTGTCTTTTTATTACTACTTGTTCAGGTTGGGATATGCTATCTGTTGACGCCAGGAGTGCAGCTTTTTTTGCTGAGAGCCTTATCTCAGGTGATGAATCGATTTTATGCCTCCTTAGTTGCCAATCATACACTGCAACACGAAAAAGTGTATCTCAAGTCTTTGAATAGTTCCATGTTAGTAGGCCTTACCCTCTTAACCGGCTTTCAAATATTGTCTCAAAATATTTTTGTCCTTTTCCAAGAAGATGCTGATCTAGAGATGAAAGTATCCATCGTTATCTATCTTGGTGCTCCTTTAGTTATCGTCTTTGCTAATGTGATTGCGATGACCATTTTAGCATCTTATCAGGAAGGGCATTATACAGAACAGCTACGCGTGCTAGGTGTATCAAAAAAACAGTTAGTGCTGATAAAGGTTTGGGAAGCGCTGAGTCATACTTTGCTGATTTTCATTGTTTCGACTGTCTTGAATCTAGTGATTTGGGGATTGACGAGTTATATGTTATGGTCAACGGGGTATGGCTTAGCGCATGTTTCAGGATTTGCAAGTAGTCTTCCAGTGATTGGTGTCTTACTATTTACGCTGATTCTTCTCACAAAACTCAGTAATGAGTTTGAACATTTTATTTGAATACAGTTATTTGAATACAGGCTTTGTATCTTAATAAACTGAATTCGGCCTAAAATCCTCGATAAAATTCGAAAACCTCCTCAAGTCCAGAGACTTGTCGTCTGTTTTCTCATTTTTCAACGGATTTTTTCACGGGCTTTGTATCTTAGAATTGAATTCGGGCTAAAAGCTCGGAAAAAAGATAAATCTTCCTAGAGTGAGGACACTCTTCGTCAGATTTCCTATTTTTCAGTCGCTTTTTACACGCCCTCATATCTTAATAAGGAGGTAAGATGTATTTTCCAGTATCATCGACTTTGATTGAATTTCTGGTTTTAGCAATCATTGAGCAACAGGATTCCTATGGCTATGAGATTAGCCAGACGATTAAGCTAGTAGCTAGTATCAAGGAATCCACTCTCTATCCGATTTTGAAGAAGATGGAGCAGGCGGGCTTTGTGACGACCTATAAGCAGGAGCATCAAGGCAGACAACGCAAATATTATTCGGTTACCGCGCTTGGGCGCGAACAATTGGTCTATCTCAAGGAAGAGTGGGCCAAGCACACAGACACTTTATCTGACATTATTGAAGGGAGATTACGATTATGACACGAGAGATTTATTTGGAGGATCTGGCTAATTACCTCAAACGGTTGCCCAAGACAGACTTTGACGAGGTTATGGCCTATTTCACTGAATTATTTGACGAGGCAGGGTCAGACGGAGAAGCGGAGCTGATAGCGAGCTTAGGTTCACCAAGAGAGGCTGCGGCGGATATTACAGGAGACCTTTTGGACAAAAAATGGGGTGCAGCAGAAAGCTCTCGAGACAAGATCAGTCTGGTTTGGTTTGCGGTAGTCGCCATTCTGGCAGCACCGATCGGCTTTCCGCTTATGATTACGATTTTTACGGTCATTTTAACAGCGGTCATCTTTGTCTTTAGCATGCTCTTTGCACTTTATACCGTCGCATTCAGCTTGATTGCGGTCTGTATCGCTTTCTTGTGGGAGAGTATCGTGCATTTTCAGACTATCGGAATCCTGCTATTCAACATTGGTGGGACTTTGATTAGCCTTGGCTTGGGTCTCTTGCTTTTTATCGGAACCTATATGATAACCAAATTATTTGGCAAATGGTTAGTCATGATTGCTAAAAAAGTGTATAGAAAGGTGAAGAAAAATGGGTAAATGGGAGAAAAGAGTTGCCATTCTGGCAGCAGGAAGTCTGGTCACAGGTGTTCTCTTTCTGGGGGCAGGCGCGTTAGCTGGCGGGGTGCAGGATGCACGAAACATCTATCAAGAGGAACAGGATAGACAATACAAGTACCAACTGAAAATGTCAGAAGTGTCAACTATTGATGTTGACCTTTCAAGTGCAATTTTTGAGATTCAAACTGGAAATGTGGATAAGGTTGAGGTCAGCTATTATCAAAAGATGGGCAAAGAACGCTTTGTCTTTGAGGAAGACAGCAAGACCCAGACCTTAAAAGTCACCGATGCTAGAAATTCTGCCTCTAAGACACAATCAACGACAGATATGATTCGTTTCTTTAGCTATTTGGCAAGTGAGCGTGACTATAATAGAGACAAGGTCATTATCACCATTCCTAAAGGTACTCAGCTTAAAGATTTAACTGTAAAAATCGTGGATGGCCATCTTTTTATGCGCCAGCTTAAGGCAGATAATCTTAATATCGATAGCTACGATGTATTGACCAGTTTGGTCAACCTTCAGGTTAACAAGGCTCAATTGGCAATTCATGATTCGTCTTTAGATATGGAGAAGACTCAGATAGAGTCTGGAGAGATGCTGGCTTCTGATTCAGAGATTGATAGTAAGGACAATAGTATTAAAAATTTCAATATATCAGGGACAGATAGTTATATTGGTATGGATGGCAAGGTTGAAAATCTTGAAATAACCAATCAGGGAGGGTCAATTGATTTTTCTAAGGGGACTTTCCGTGGGAAAATTACGGTAGATAGTGTGGATGCTCCAGTGACATTTGCGGATTTTAAAGATAAGGAGCAGTACCAACTTGATTTGAAAGCAAGAGATGGTGGCATTTTACACAACGATACCTATATTGATGATGCTTGGGAGGATTCTGAAGAAGAATCGAGTGAGAGCTTGTCACACAATCCTACCAATCCATTAGCAGAGATTAGGGTTAGGACACAAAGTTCAAATATTTCCCTGAATGACGACTCAGATATTTTAGAATAGGAGTGACCTATGAGCAGACAGGATTTTTTACAGGAATTAGCCCTTTATCTAAACAAATTACCTCAGACGGACTTTGACGAGGTTATGGCCTATTTCACCGAGTTATTTGACGAGGCGGGAATAGATGGAGAAGCGGAGCTTATGGTGAGCTTGGGTTCGCCTCAGGAAGCTGCAGCAGACATTCTCGATCAATTATTGGAAGATTCAGTAGGGGCGAAGAAAAAAACGTCAAGCGCGCCGCCAACACCCTTGACTAAAGAGAGAAAAAGTCAGGACAAACAGCGTAATCATGTCGAAAAAAACTTACCTGCCTTTGACCAGTTGGATCTAGCTCTCAGCGAACTTGATGTACTGATAGTGCCATCTTTGGATGAGACTTTCAGCATTTCCTATTTCAAAACGAGGGCTGATCACCCGCTTCCCTTTAGCTATGAGGTGGTTGATGATTGTTTAAGGGTTTATTCATTAGAACATCAAACACATCAGGAAAATCGCATTAGTCTTTGGGGAAATTGGAATTCACGTAACACTGCACTGAGTACCTTAGTGATCAAAGTTCCTGCTGGGATTGTTTTTACGAAAGCTGCTGTTTCATTAGGATGCGGGGATTTAATCCTTAATAAGATCTCTTTGACATCGATTCATGTTCAGGTGGGTTCAGGAGATATTGAGTTAGATCAAATTGTCACTCAACAAGGCGAGCTATCTACTGGATCTGGGGATATTTCCTTGAAGGAATGTCAGCTACACCAAACAACTTTCAATACAGGGTCGGGAGATATTGAACTTGATAATTGTCGTTTGGAGCGCTCGAAGCTCAATACAGGTTCTGGTGATCTTGAGTTAACGCAAACATTGGTAGAACACTCGCAATTGGCAACGGCGTCTGGTGATGTGGATTTGGTTCAGGGCAGTCTCAATTCTAGTCAAATCACCATTGTTTCGGGTGATGTGAGTTTGTCAAATCCATCTTATGCTGGAACGATTACTGTCACTACGCAATCAGGTGATATCGAATGTAAGGGTTTAAGTGAGCAACTTAGCCAGATTAACTTAACAGCGAATACCAGTTTCGGAGAGATTGATGGCAAGCGTCTGAAAAATATACAGACAGTCCGTGACAATTACGCTGAGCATATGGTTCCTAATGCCAAGGCTATCTTGTTGCTGCAAAGTCAGAGCGGGGATATTGATCTGTCTTAGATGATTGTTCCTAGGACGTATTCAATTTTTAAAAGAGTAGAGCAAAATCAGGTATTACACCTGATTTTGTGGTATAATTGATAAGTTGCAATTCTGCAATACGATTAAGCCCTATAAGGCAGCTTCGCACTGTCTTGTCAGAAGACCTTGTCTTCAATATTAGAAAGAAGAACACATTGAAATTTACAGAATTAAATTTGGCAAAAGAAATTTTGTCTGAAGTCGAAAAAGCAGGCTTTACAGAGCCATCACCGATTCAAGAGCAGACTATTCCTTTGGCTCTTGAAGGCAAAGATGTGATTGGCCAAGCCCAAACAGGTACAGGTAAAACAGCAGCCTTTGGTCTGCCGACCCTTAACAAAATTGATACCAACAATCCGCTGGTACAGGCGCTTGTCATCGCACCGACCCGTGAATTGGCTGTGCAAAGTCAGGAAGAACTCTTCCGTTTTGGCCGTGCCAAGGGTGTGAAGGTGCGTTCGGTTTACGGCGGATCTAGCATTGACAAACAAATCAAGGCTCTCAAATCAGGGGCACATGTGGTTGTCGGTACACCTGGTCGTCTTCTTGACCTTCTCAAGCGTAAGGCGCTCAATCTCAAAGGTGTTGAAACCCTTATCCTTGATGAGGCTGATGAAATGCTCAACATGGGCTTTCTAGAAGATATTGAAGCCATCATTGAGCGCACACCTGTTGAGCGCCAAACCCTTCTCTTTTCTGCAACCATGCCAGAGCCGATCAAGCAAATCGGGATCAAGTTTATGAAGCAACCTGAGCATGTCAAAATTGCTGCTAAGGAATTGACGACAGACTTGGTTGATCAGTATTACCTTCGTGTCCGTGAGGATGAGAAGTTTGATACCATGACGCGTCTTATGGATGTCGATCAGCCAGAGTTGTCGATCGTCTTTGGTCGTACCAAGCGTCGCGTTGATGAATTAACCCGCGGTCTTAAAATCCGTGGCTTCCGTGCAGAAGGTATTCACGGTGATCTTGATCAAAACAAGCGTCTTCGTGTCCTACGTGACTTTAAAAATGGCAACATTGATATTCTTGTTGCGACAGATGTTGCCGCGCGTGGTCTAGATATTTCTGGCGTGACCCATGTCTACAACTACGACATTCCGCAAGATCCAGAAAGCTATGTGCATCGTATTGGCCGCACAGGTCGTGCAGGCAAGTCAGGCCAGTCTTTCACCTTTGTCTCACCAAATGAAATGGGCTACCTATCTATCATCGAGAACTTGACCAAAAAGCGTATGTCAGGAATGAAGCCAGCAACTGCTGAAGAAGCCTTTCAGGCCAAGAAAAAGGTAGCTCTCAAGCGTATAGAGCGTGATTTTGCGGATGATAGCATTCGTGCCAACTTTAAAAAATTCGGTAAGGATGCGCGCGAGTTGGCAGCAGAGTTTTCACCAGAAGAGCTAGCTATGTATATCCTGACCTTGACGGTTCAAGATCCTGAACACCAGCCTAAGGTTGACATTGCGCGTGAAAAACCACTGCCATTTAAGCCGTCAGGAAATGGCTTTGGTGGCAAAGGTGGCCGTGGTAAAGGTGGTCGTCAGCGCGATGGAGGATATCGTGGCGATCGCAGAGGTCGTAGGGATCGTCGTGACGGTGGCCGCCGAGGGGATTTCAAAAATGGTAAAGACAACCGTTTTGATAGAGAAAAGCGTTACCGCAAAGACCACAAAAAACCGACCAACACCTCAAACGAAAAATCAACAGGATTTGTTATTCGTAACAAGGGTGAAAGATAAACATGATGGAGAGTGGGACAAAAATCGGAAATTTCGTAGAAATTCGATTTGCTTCGCTTTCCTATTTCAAGGCTCAGGTAGAAATCATCCACTGGATAATTTCTATCCCACCTCCGCACAGTTACGGTGGCAACACTGGCTTGTTGAAGACAAACCAGATGTTCCACCTATGCGATAGCTGTCCAAGAGTTGCGCACGTTGTAAGCAAACGATTGGAAACAGCGAACCATTGAGTAGGGCTCTAAAAGTTGATTTATCAACGTATTAGAGCCCACTCAGCAGTGGCTCATTGGCGCTAAAGCACCTAATGATCTTTGCAGGGGTAAGACTAAGTTGGCATAGCCAACAAGTCTCCCTCCCAACCACTGCGTCTTGCAAGGAAATTAGAAAAATAAGCGAATCTGAGATTGCTTTTGTCCCAGTCTCGTTTCTTTTATAGTTTAATCAGTTTAACGCAGTAGTTGACTGGCCTATACAATGCTGATGAATCACCATTCCTAATCAGCAATAGTTCATTGGGGCTAAAATGCCCAATGACCTGTGCGGAGAGTAAGACTGAGTTTACATAGTCAACAAGTCTTACTCCCAACCTTGCGGAATGAGAGTCAAATAAACCAGTGGATTATTTTAGTCCGAATTTAGAAATCAAAGAGTGAGGATAGTCAATTTCAATGAAATCGTGGCTTTTGTTTCACTCTCTTTTCTTCTGCTTAAAACTAAAAACCTCTTGTTTCAAAGGAAGTATGCTATACTTTTAAATATAGAAGGAACCGATATCTATTGACATTGGTTACAAGATGTCAATATCATAGCACCTTAGTATCATGAGGTCGATAGCTTGCAAAAACAAATCGGATAGCCATTGAAGGAGAGGAGCCAAGTATGCAAACCGTGGCGATTTTATACAATCCTCAGTCAGGTGACGGAGATAAACAGAGCCTAATTGCTGAAGTTCAGGATTATTTGCATAGCAAGGGTCTGACGGAGGATAAGGTTTCCTTGATTGGGACAGAGTCTGCTCAGCATGCTTTTGACATGGCCAAGTACGCGACCCAGGCTGGTGTGGATCTGATTGTTACCATGGGTGGAGACGGTACTATCAACAAGATTGCTGCTGGAATTTATGAGGGTGGTGGGACAGCCGTTTTAGGAATCATCCCGGCTGGGACGGTTAATAACTTTGCTAAAGCTCTGCAAATTCCGCGGGAGCGGTCAGCTGCTATTAAAAATCTCCTAGAAGGTAAACCAAAAGCCATTGATCTAGCCCAAGTCAATGACGAGTACATGATTTCCAGCCTGACACTTGGCATTTTGGCGGATATTGCAGTTGATGTCAAGCAAGAGGAAAAGCGTCAGTTTGGCGCCCTAGCCTTTCTGAAAAATGCCTTCAAAATCATTCGCCGTAATCGTAATTACTACCTGACTTTACTGACAGAGGGGACAGAGCTAAAAGTAAAGACCAAGCTTTTGCTGATTACGATGACCAGTTCGGTTGCTGGTCAGGTGAATTTTGATCGAGACGCAAAGCCTGATGATGGTCTCATGAGCATCTATCTCATGTCTGATTTTCGTTTTTGGCGCGTTCTCAGGTACCTTCCTAGCTTTGTTCGAGGCGATTTTGCCAAACACTCGGATATTAAACATTTTAGGACATCGAGGCTTCAAATCAGCCAGTACAAGCACCGAAAAAGTCAAAAAGCGCGTACTCGAGTGGATGGGGATAAAAGCCAATACCTCCCGATCAGTCTCGAAGTGCTGCCAAGCGCTATCAGCGTAATGGTTCCAGAAAATACTCATTCTTAGGAGATGCTATGCCAGTAAACCTCTTATTTTCCATTGATGATGGCTATGTCGACCAATTCAAGGTCACGCTTTATTCCATTGTCCAGAACACCAGTTGCAAGGACTTGGATATCTACGTCCTCCAGCCCCAGTTGCTTGCAAATAACGATGAGATCTTAGCTTTTTGCCACAAGCTGGGTGTGTCCTATTACCCAATCGTGGTGGATGATGGTTTATTCGCCAAAGCGCCGACGACAGATCGGTATCCAAAGACCATTTATTACCGGCTCTTGGCGCATGAGATGTTGCCAGACCATCTGGATAAAATTCTCTATCTGGATGCGGATATCCTCTGCCTTAACGATATGATGTCTCTTTATGAACTAGACCTGACTGGAAAGCTTTATGCTGCTGCCAGTCATGTTGAGGATAATGAAGTCATGGATTTTATCAATAAGCGCCGTCTCAAAAATCAAGACGCAGGGTTTTACTTTAATTCTGGCGTCCTGTTGATGAACTTGAGGGCCATTCGCCAAAAGGTTAGCCGACAGGCTATCTTTGATTATATTGACAAACATCGGGCAGTTCTTTTTCTGCCTGATCAGGACGTGCTCAATGGCCTCTATGGCCATCAGACGGTCTTGATTCCAGAGGAAATTTTTAATTACGATGCCAGATACAGCGTCCTTTATCTCATAAATAGCAATCGTGAATGGGATTTAGACTGGGTCATTGAACACACCGTTTTCCTGCATTTTTGCGGGCGAGATAAACCTTGGAAGAAAGACTACCGTGGCCGCTACTCAGGACTCTACAAGTATATCGCCAGACAGGCTTGGAAGTTATGACGCGGATAGCTTGGGCAAAAGTATCTCAACCTTAGAATAGAATTGAGAGTCTGTCCCACTCTCTGAAACATTATTTTTTCCAAAAACATGATTTTTGAGCCTAATCCTCAACGCTTACATGCTTTTGAGGATGGAGAGAAGCTATCGTGGCTACCTACTCCAATCCTTAAAGTCCTCGGCTTAGGTAGTTTATCAGGGGTACAGACAAGTCTTTTCGTGATTTATCCGGTTTTTATTATCGTTATATTTTGAAAGAAATTGTGTCTTTGCGACAAAAGCTGAGGTTTAGCTAATAAATAAATAGATGATAACTATTTTTCATTTGTCATCTTTTTTGCTAGATTAAATGATAAATAAGATACGTAAAAAGGGGTATTGCTTTGACAAAATTAAACTCATTTCAATTAGGAGAGCTTTATAGAGAATTACGAATGGCTAGAGGATTGAAAATGAAAGATGTCATTAACGATAAATTATCCCAAGCACAGTTATCCAGATTTGAAAACGGTCAAACAATGCTTTCTGCAGATAAATTATTAGTTGCTATATCTGCTATACATATGAGTTTAGCTGAATTTGAACATGCCTATCATCAATACGAAGATAGCTCCTTTTTTAAGCAAGCTAAGTTGATTTCTAAATATCATTCTAGCAAGGATATTGAAAAATTAAAAACACTTCTAACCATATATGGTGATAATCATGAAACTTATGATATTTATAATAGACTTAATAAACTTGTTATAAGTTGCGCCATTCATGACTTGAATTCGGAAAATATTATCTCAGATAGTGATAAAGAGTTTATCACAACGTATCTTTATAGTATTGAGGAGTGGACAGAGTATGAACTATATATTTTTGGTAATACTTTGCAAATACTGTCGAATAGTGATCTCATATTTCTTGGTAAGGCATTTACAGAAAGAGATTCCATTTATCTTTCAATTCCAAATAATAAGCATAGAACTCAGTTGGTTCTGCTAAACCTTATATTTGAGCTATTAGAGAGAAATAATACTTACTATACTCATTATTTTGTAAATCATTTGGAGAGTATTGTAACTTATCAGGATATGTTTACAAGGACTGTTCTTATTTTTTTAAAAAAGGTTTTAAGTTATCAAGAAGGAAAAAATATTACTGTTATGGATTTAGAAAATTACATTGAGGACATTAAAAAACTAGGACATGAAGATGTTGCAGAATTTCTCCAAGACAATATTGCTAACTTAACTCAAAATAAAAAGGACACTTGATTTTATTCACATTCAAGTGTCCTTTTTTGATAGCAATAAGCTGATAAATAGTAATAATAAGGCATAAGCAATAAAGCAGAAATAAGCAAGGGACATACTGATCGTTGATAGCATTGGAAATACGAGACTTGTCAATGGAGGCACTATTACCAAAATAGCATTAACACTTGTGACAACACCACCAATTCTTTCTACGGGATAACGGTTGACCACATCTGCTGAAAACCTCGGAGTTACAATTCCTAATAAAAAGGCAAGACAGCTGTTAGCTAAAAAAATAATCCAAATATTATTAAAAATAAAACCAGCTCCTACTAAAAGAATCATTATATCAGACCAGATATTGATATAAAAAATGGAATATTTTCTAAAAATCTTTGCCGTTAAACTATTTCCAAGAACCATAGATATGGTAATAATTCCCGATAATAGAGAAATTTTTACAGGATTACTTAAAAAATTGAGTTCGTTATTTTCTTTAATGAACAGGGCAAATAAGGGAGTTAAACCACCAAAAAAACCATTAAGCATTGCTAATTGAATAAGATTGTTTAGCAATATATGATCAGATAAAAAAGAACTCAAATTATTTTTAACGGTTAAAAATGTTTTGCTTTGTTTGGAAATCTTTATTTTAGCTTCTTGTTCTTTGAGAGAAGGTTTAATTAACCAATAAAATAGAGTAACAATGAGGAAAATAAAGGCATTTATCATTGCCAACGAACTTTCGGAATAGAAGGTTAAAAGTGATGCCCCAACAAAAGTTGCTAAAACTGTAACTAATTGTGTACCTGTGCTGACAATTCCTTGTGCCTCTTCCATATCCTCAGGCCTAATTAGTGTTTTGGTAAAAGGTGTGAACAATGCCGTTGAATAATTACCACTAATATCAGATAGTAGGTTAAGAAAAGAAGCAAATATAACTAAAATCAAGGTTGGAGGATATCTAAAAACTAACCCTATCCCAATGTACATAATTGTCCTAAAAAAAGAACTTCCAATTAGTTGCCTGAGTTTTTGCTCCTGTCGATCAGCAATTACACCGAGAAATAAACTAATTAGAATAGGAAGAGTTTCCGAAGCTGATACGACCATAACAGCTATGCTCCCATTTGGTAGAGAAGTTGCTATCGTTAGCATTGCTGTATAAAAAAGCTTATCTCCAATCTTTGATATTAAATTAATACTTGCAAGTTGGGTAAAGGCTTTATTTTTTTGAAAAAGTTAAACATTTTGTCCTCCTAAATATAGATTTTGCAGTATGAATGCAGAATTTAATATGAGAAAAATTTTTATCAAATTTTGCCTATAATCTTTTGAATATTTTGCAGAAAGTTCACTCAGCTACCTACATCAAAAATATATATCAGGCAATAATAAGAAAGTCTTGTTTTATAGTCATATATTCACCCCTTCATTTATATTATTGGTTGTCCTAATTTCAACATGCCTTACTAAGTATAGTATCACTAAAAATACAGATAATACTATTTATGCATATATGAATAAATCTGAATGCTGATACTCGTATTTAGATAAGAATCTTATATATCTAACTATATAAAAAGATTGAAAATAGGTTGTTCTTCAATCTGTAGGTATAAGTTTGTAATTATTATTTTTCTGCTATTCATCGTTAGTTTTTTTGGGATACAGTTAGTAAACAAAATGGGGTGGGACGCGATTTTTCAAAAGTGAAGTATCATCTGATAAGTGAGACTGTTATATAGTAGTTTGAAAAAAGATGAGGATAATACTATCTCAAGATCATAGTGCTATCTAGCATGTCTTTCTGAAACGAAGCTGCCCTACTCTTGATTCAGTCAAGTATATTCTCGTAGGACAGGCTTTTCAGTTAAAGTGAACAAGACTCTAAAAAATCCGCCATAGGTTACTGTGGCGGATTTGTCTATTTAGTCTTCTAAGAAAGTTACTTTTTCGTTGTCAAGTGATGCGATGCGACAGACGGAATGGACTTTGAAGCCTTTTGCATCTAGCTTGGTACGACCATCTTGGAAGGATTTTTCGATACAGATGCCAATACCTGCTACGATAGCGCCAGCCTGCTCGACTAGATCAATCAAGCCTAGCGCAGCTTCGCCATTAGCCAAGAAATCATCAACGATTAAAACCACATCGTCAGCATTTAAATACTGCTTGGAAATGATGACCCGACTGGTCACATTCTTGGTGTAACTGTGAACATCAGTCTCGTAGCGTTCTTGATTGGCCAGAGTTGAAGGCTGCGTTTTTTTGGCAAAGAGCATAGGCACATCAAAAAGCTCTGCGGTTGCAATAGCTGGTGCGATACCAGAAGCCTCAATGGTGAAAATTTTAGTGATACCAGCATCCTTGAAAATCTCGTAAAATTCTCGAGCAATTTCACGAATGATGGACGGATCAATCTGGTGGTTCATAAAGGAATCCACTTTGAGGACGTTGTTTGGGAAGACTTTGCCGTCCTTGAGAATGCGTTCTTTGAGGGCGCTCATGTTTTTCTCCTTTTCTAAAGCGCGGAAACTGAGAGTGGGACAAAAATCGGAAATTTCGCAGAAATTCGATTTTCTTCGCTCTCTTATTTCAAGGCTCAGGTAGAAATCATCCACTGGATAATTTCTATCCCACCTCCGCACAGTTACGGTGGTAACACTGGTTTGTTGAAGACAAACCAGATGTTCCACCTATGCGATAGCTGTCCAAGAGTTGCGCACTACAAGATACAAAGGCCGTTAAGAAAAGCGTTGAAAAATGGCGGTAAGTCAGTCATCTATGATGACGTAGACGCACCCCCGTCAGGACGACTAGGGTTTTCACAGATGAAATCGAAGAAAAACCAGACGTCTACGACGATAAGGTAATAAGACAGTATACCGTGACATCTAGCTTTTTAGGCCGTGTTCAGTTAGTAAGCAAACGATTGGAGACAGCGAACCGCTGCTGGGGTAAGACTAAGTTGGCATGGCCAACAAGTCTTACTCCCAACCACTGCGTCTTGTTAGTAAATCTAAAAATACAGGAGGTTGGAACTACTTTTGTCCCAGCCTCAGTTTAACAATCTATTAGTTACAGCAAAAGGGCTAATCTTAAAGGTGATTTGCTGTTCTCAGTAGCTTTTGTCGGGAAGCTAGCTTAGGTATTGAAAAGATATTTAGCCCAAGAATTTTACTAAGGTTATTTCTCTTTTACGTGTTTTTAGGTTTTAAGACAATATTTAAAATCAAGGCCGCAAGGGTACCCGTGGAAATTCCTGACGATAGGATCATCTGAAAAGCAGACGGCAGACCTTGCAGGATTTCGGGGCGGACAGTCACACCAATACCAAGGGCAAAGGCCACAGAGATAATGAGTAGTTCACGATCGCCCAGAGTGACAGAAGACAGGGTTTTAAGACCTTGAGCAGCAACTAAGCCAAACATAATCACACCAACACCACCAAGCACGGGCTGAGGCATGACAGAAATCAAAGCGCTGAGCTTTGGAAAAACACCGAGGATCGTCAAAATCAAACCTGCAATAATCATCACATGACGACTGGCTACTTTGGTAAGAGCGATGAGGCCAACGTTTTGCGAGAAGGCAGTGTTTGGACCAGCACCGAAAATCCCAGAAATCATCGAGCCAACACCGTCAGCGAGGACACCAGCAGCAGCGCGATCGCTGGAAACTTTGACGTTAGAGGCTTCGCCAATGGCCATCATGATACCCACAGTACCGATAGTTGACACAATATAAGCTGGTACGAAAGAAAGGGTTGACGCCAAGTCGAATTTAAAGCCGTAACGCAGAACATTTGGGATTTCAATCCAAGCTGCATCTGCCACAGCTGATAGGTCAACCATACCGAGAGGGATGCACACCAGATAACCAAACACCATACCGATGAAGACTGAAGCGGTACTCCACATGCCCTTTCCGAAATGGTTGAGAAAGAGCGTGAAGAGCATGATCGTAAAAGCGACAGCTAGATTGCGGATAGAACCGTAATCAGCAGCCCCATTTCCCCCAGCAGCCCAGTCAATGCTGACGGGAAGCAAGGTAATACCAATTAAAGCAACCACAATACCTGTGATAAGCGGCGGGAAAAATTTCATGAGGGGCTTGATAAAGCGGCTAAGAACGATTTCTACGAAAGAGCCCGTGATGGTTGCAGCAACAATACCTGCCACACCAAACTTAGCACCGACACTAATCGATGGATTAACAAAGGTAAAGTCAGTCCCCATCATCCCTGAAACGCGAGAACCAATTGGACCAAGCCCACGAGACTGGATGATAGTCGTTAGGCCAGAAGCGAAAATGGTTGCACCAACCATCAAGGAAGTTTCCTGCACACCCATGTCAAGGGCGCTGCCGACAACAAGTGGGACAGCGATAATCCCTGCGAAAGCTGCCAAGATGTGTTGGAGAGCAAGAATAATCGATACACCGAGCGGTGGTTTTTCGTCAATGCCGTATTTCATCTGCGGCTGATTTTCAAGCGAAGCAGTATTATCTGTCATTTGATACCTCTTTTTTAGAATGATACTGCTTATTATAAAGAAAAAAGAGTTAAATGGGAACTGTTTTTTGAACAAAACCTAAAAATGTTCGATAAAAACGAACATCAATGACCATGCTTGTTGATGTAGTTAAGTTTTGACTGACGAGAACGACGCTTGAAGAGAGCCTCAGCCGACATAGCAGCCTCTTTACTGTCAAATGCTTCCCAGTAAAAGAGCGTGACTGGCAATCTTGTGCGCGTGTATTTAGCACCTTTGCCAGCATTGTGAGTAGCCACTCTCTTGTCTAAATCAGTCGTGTAGCCAGTATAGAGCGATCCGTCCGCACACCGAAGCACATACATATAGGCAATTTTAGCTTCCATGGTAAATCTCAAAGACCTCCTCGGTATAGCTGCCATCTTCATTATGGACAATGAGAGCCGGTAAAAACTTGAGTCCTTCAGTCGAGCCATCCTTAATAGCCTCAATCAAGACCATATTAGCCTCCTTGCCTAGCTTGGGATAGACCAGCTGCAGACGTTTAGGGGCAAGGTGAAAGCGGGTCATGGTTTCGATAATCTCAATAAGCCGATCAGGCCTGTGAACCATGGCTAGCCGGCCATTCGATTTGAGAGCCTGCTGGGAAACCTTACAGATCTCCGCCAGATTCGTTGCGATTTCGTGTCGTGCCAAGAGGTAGTGCTCGCTGGCATTTTTCCTAGACGTTTCGGTCACTTTAAAATAGGGTGGATTGCAGAGGATCAGGTCTACCTTCCCTCGCGGGACATGGTCTAGCAAGTGAGCCAGATCGTCCTTGACCATGGTGATCTGATCTTCTAAGTTGTTTAGTATGATTGAGCGCTGGGCCATATCGGCCAAGCGGTCTTGCAGTTCTATCTCGACGATCTTGGCCTTAGTAGCTGTGGAGGCAAAAAGCCCCACAGCACCGTTACCTGAGCAAAGATCAACAATCAAGCCCTCCTTGGGAAACTTGGGAAAACGCGACAAAAGAACGCTGTCCACTGAGTAACTAAACACCGCCTTGTTCTGGATAATTTTAACATCAGTCGAAAAGAGCTGATCAATCCGCTCTCCATCTTTTAAAATCGAGTTTGTCATGATATAATTATAACACAAGATCTGACAAATGCTGCTCCCTAGCGAGTGGTCAAAAGGAGTTAACTGTGTTTTATGCTTATCTACGGACCTTGGTGTCCTTCTTACTTTGGATTGTCAACGGCAACATTCATTACCATAATAAAGAAAGGTTGTTGCCCAATGATGTGAACTATGTTTACGTCGCTCCCCATCGAACATTTTGGGATCCGGTTTTCATGGCTTATGCGGTACGGCCCAAGCAGTTTGTCGTCATGGCCAAGAAAGAGCTCTTCACCAACCGTATCTTTGCCTGGTGGATTCGGATGTGCGGTGCTTTTCCTGTAGACCGTGACAAGCCCAGCACAGACGCCATCCGCTATCCTATCAATGCTCTCAAAAAGACAAACAAGTCCTTGTTGATGTTTCCGTCAGGAAGTCGTCACTCGACTGATGTAAAAGGTGGAGTGGCTGTCATTGCTAAGATGGCCAAGGTCAAGATTCAGCCTGCTGTCTATGTTGGGCCAACAACCTTCAAGGGACTTTTGAAACGTGAGCGCGTGGATATGAACTTTGGTGAACCCATTGACATTTCCGATATTAAGCGGATGAACGATGAGGGAATTGCAGAAGTTTCCCGCCGTATTCAGGCCTCCTTTGACGCATTGGATGCGGAGATGGTTCCTGTTCACGACAATAAAAAACCTAATCCTCTCATGTGGTTGCTTTGGATTCCAGCGGCTCTACTGGCTGTTGTTTGGCTTTTGTTTACTGCGATTTTCAGTCTCTTTTCCAGCTTTATCTGGAATCCTGCAAAACACCAAAAATTTGACTAAAAATGAATCTTCTTTACGAATTAAGAGTAAAGGAGATTTTTTATGTTGGATAAGATGTTAGAAATTGTCAAGGAAAATAAGATTACAGCAGCTCTAGCAGGTCTAGGGCTGATGATTGGAGCAGCTTTTGTCTTGTTTAATCAACCAACTCAAGCTGAGCAGGTACCCTCAGTTACTGCCTTAGCAAGCCAAGTCAATAGCACAAGCGACTCATCTGCTGAGGAAACACCATTGCCATCAAAAGAGGAAGAAGAATCCAAGACTATCATGGTTGATGTCAAAGGGGCAGTCCAAAAGCCCGGCCTATACAAGCTGGAAGCGGGTAGTCGTCTAGCGGATGCTGTGGCAGAAGCAGGAGGTTTGAGCGAGGAGGCAGACAGTAAATCCATTAATCTGGCACAGAAATTGAGCGACGAAGCAGTCGTCTACGTAGCCAAGCAGGGCGAGGAAGTCAGCGTCGTCCAAAGCTCAGCAGCAACAGGAACTTCAAGCACTTCTCAATCTGGTAACGACCTAGTCAATATCAATACTGCCACCCTAGCTGAACTCCAGACCATCTCAGGTATCGGTGCCAAGCGCGCTCAGGACATCATCGATTACCGCGAAGCCAATGGCGGCTTCAAAACCATTGACGATCTCAACAATGTCTCAGGTATCGGCGACAAAACCATGGAGAATTTGAGAGCCTATGTTACGGTGGATTAGAACGACAGCTCTCCCACCCATCCAACTAGCCTTGATGCTTATTGTACTTTTCTACACCCTGCGCTTTCCCAGTCCTATCACCTTGTTTTTGCTGGGCTTTTTATGCTGGCGGCTTTTTTGGAAACATAGCAGAGCAGTGATTCAGGCTAGCTTGATGATTTTAGTTCCCTTTGGCTTCTTTTTTGTTGCTCAGCGCTATCTGGCCGCTCAGGCCAATCATTCTGCGCCTGAAAGCATTAGCCAATTGCAGATGATCCCAGACAGCATCGCTGTCAATGGGGATCGTCTATCGTTTAGAGCTAAGGAAGCTGGTCAGACCTATCAGTTTTTTTACAAACTCAAAACGCAAGAAGAACAGGCCTTCTTTCAAAAGCTATCTCAGCCAGTCCGCTTGACGGTAGAAGCAGAAGTGTCAGAAGCTGAGAGTCAGCGCAATTTCAACGGTTTTGACTACCAAGCCTATCTGGAAACCCAAGGGATTTACAAGACGGTGCAGGTCAAGACTATTTCTGAGATTGTACCAGTTCACTCTTGGAATGTCTTTGACCTTCTTTCCAAGTGGCGTCGCAGTGCTCTAGTCTATATTCATCAGCAGTTTCCCAATCCCATGCGCCATTACATGTCAGGCCTGCTTTTTGGCCATTTGGATAAGGATTTTGATCAGATGGGAGATCTTTATTCCGGTCTTGGCATTATTCACCTCTTTGCCCTGTCTGGCATGCAGGTTGGCTTCTTTGTGGATAAGTTTCGCTGGCTATTGCTCCGTTTGGGTCTAACTCAGGAAACGGTGGATTGGCTGCAACTCCCTTTTTCCTTGTTTTATGCTGGTATGACTGGTTTTTCGGCCTCGGTCATTCGTAGTCTGATTCAGAAAAACTTGGCTAATCAAGGGTTTTCAGGACTTAATAACCTTGGCTTAACCGTCCTTATCAGCTTTGTCCTCATGCCTAATTTTTTACTAACAGCGGGTGGGGTTCTCAGTTTTGGCTATGCCTTTATCCTGACCATGCAGGACTTTGAGCATCTGACAGGCATCAAGCGCGCACTATCTGAGGCTTTTGCCCTCTCACTTGCTATCCTCCCCGTCCTCATCTGGTACTTCGCTACCTTCCAGCCCCTCTCAATCCTACTAACCTTTGCCTTTTCTCTGCTCTTTGATGTCCTCTTCTTACCTTTGCTGAGCTTGGTCTTTTTGCTTTCCCCTTTATGGAAAATAGCAGAGCTCAATAGTTTATTTGTCGGTTTGGAGGGCATTATTCGGTGGGTAGCAGGTTTAGCTAGCCGACCGCTCGTCTTTGGCAAGCCCAGTCTACTGGTTTTGGTTTTCTTATTGATTAGCCTTGGTCTGCTCTATGATTTTTGGCAGCATAAAAAGGCCAGAGTCGGCCTTGGAGTTCTGATTATCGGACTTTTTCTCATCACTAAGTGCCCGCTGACCAATGAAGTGACTGTGGTTGACATTGGCCAAGGCGACAGCATTTTCCTGAGAGATATGAAAGGTCGCAATGTGCTTATTGATGTTGGCGGTAAGGTAAGCTTCAGTGGCAAGGAAGCATGGCAGCAAGCTCAGTCTGACAGCAATGCAGAGCGTACGCTGATTCCTTATCTAAAAAGCCGCGGCGTAAGCAAAATCGATACCCTTGTTCTGACCCATACCGACACGGACCATATCGGTGATTTGCTGCCGGTAGCCAAAAACTTTGACATTGGTCAAATCTGGGTGTCATCAGGTAGCTTGACTAAGGCAGACTTTGTCAAAACGTTAGAAAGTCTTGGTGTTCCTGTTCATGTGACCAAGGTGGGCGATCAGATTCCTATCTGCGATAGCTACCTAGAGGTGCTCTACCCTAGAGAAATTGGTGATGGTGGCAATAATGATTCGATAGTCCTTTATGGGCAACTGCTCCAGACCAGATTTCTCTTTACAGGTGACTTGGAGCATGGAGAGCTAGATTTGATTAAGGCCTATCCTAATCTCAGGGTTGATGTCCTCAAAGCTGGACACCACGGCAGTAAAGGGTCTTCGTATCCAGAATTTCTGGATCATATCAAGCCTCAGATTGGCCTTTTCTCTGCTGGAAAAAATAACCGCTACAAACATCCGCACCCAGAAACAGTCGCGCGATTCGATGAGAGAAACATCACCACCTACCGCACAGACCAACAAGGCGCCATCCGCTTTCACGGTTGGAAAACCTGGCAAGTAGAGACGGTGAGATGAAGAAGGTTAGGTCAGATTACTTGAGATTAATACTTATACGTAGTCTTCAGCGGTTACATGCTTTTGTGATTACAACTGTCTGTCTCAGCTTATACTTAATTTATAAAATAAAGAGAAACTCTGTCAACTGGTTGTAGGGATTTTTCGTGTTCCAGTGTCTTTGTAATGAATTGATAAAATTCAAATAATTGAAAAACAAAAGTCAGAATGTTATAATTTTCAATATAAAGATAAATATTACATAGAATAGAGAAGGAACATATGGGTAAATTATTGGCGAGCCGAATGCGTAGTAGGAGAAAGGAACTGAATTTGTCTCAGGTCGAATTGGCAGCAGGCATTTGTGAACAAGCTCAGATTAGTAAAATTGAGCGTGATGCTGACTATAGTCCAGGAGTAGATTTAATATACGCCCTTGCGAAAAAGTTGAACGTAACAATGGATTACTTTTTTGATGAGAATATTCATGTTGAATCTGACTATCTGACTCAGTTTCGTGCTGTGTCTAAGAAATTCTTAGATTTACGGGACTACAAGTCACTAAAATATATTTATGAGCTAGAAGCCGCCAAGACTGTAAAACTTCCACTTTCCGATCAGTTGTACCTTCAATGGATCGAGGCTGTTGTGCTATTTAATCACGATCATAAGCAGAGTGAAGCCATCAAAAAACTTGAAAGTATTTTATCAAAATACAGCGAATATGACTGGGAATACTTGAATATTTCAAACAGTTTATTACACTTTTATTTTCAAACAGATGAGCGCTCAAAATTTGAAGAAGTTTATAATCATATGACTAATCTTTTTAAGAGTGTTAAAGTTCGGACAATTGATGAACTTGAAATATTGATTAAATGTCGGTATAACTTTTGTCGTTATTTATGGCTGAATCATCAAACGGAGACAGCTATAAGCGAAACCCTTGAGACAATTGATATTTGCCTCAAGAATAATAGTTTTTATTGTTTAGCTAATCTCTACTGTTTGCTTGGAAATGTTAGTGAAGATTTTGCTCATAAAGATGTCGTTAAACAGTACTTTGTAACGGCACAACATGTCTACCAACTTGAACGTAATGATAAGATGGCATTGGAGCTTGAGCGTTTTATCAATGAAACATTCCCAGCATAGTAATTATAGACAACTCAGTTCTTACTGAGTTTTTATATTATGGCGTGACAAGGCTTTGGGCTTCCATTTCTTTTTCCTGATATAATCTCATTGTTCAGGTTAGATAAGGAGGAAAAAGAATGGCTAAAACCAGTTACAGTTTATCACATACTAAATGGATGTGCAAATATCATATAGTTTTCACCCCTAAGTATCGCAGAAAATCTATCTACTACAAAATAAGACAAGACTTGATTGAAATTTTCCGTCATCTATGCAAATATAAAGGCGTTGAAATCATTGAGGGACACATGATGCCAGATCATGTTCATATGCTTGTTCTTATTCCACCAAAACTTTCGATTTCCGATTTTATGGGATATTTGAAAAGCAAAAGTGCCTTGATGATTTTCGATAAACATGCAAATCTAAAGTATAAGTATGGAAATCGAAAATTTTGGGCAAGGGGTTACTACGTCAGTACAGTCGGATTAAACGAAAAAACTGTTGCGAAGGACATTCGCGAGCAGGAGAAAGACGACATTGCACTCGATAGGTTGAGTGTTAAAGAATATGAAGATCCGTTTTCAGATGGCGGATTCAGAACACGATAAAAACCCGTTGTTACGGGCATTAGTCAAGTAATAAAAGCACTAACCTGAACGAAGTTCAGCGAGCGTCTTTAGGCGTCGCTGGAGGAAAACGGCTTACAGCCGGTGTACAAGCCACCCGTTTTCACAGGTGGTTATGACTTTTTGCAATAAAATAATAAAATAATAAAATATTTATAAAAATGGTTGACAAATAATATTATGCATGATAGAATATAATCAAGAAATATGAAAGGGGTTGCAAGAAATGAAGAAAGCAACTAAAAAGTTTATAATAGCTATTTTATTAGTAGGTTTATTGATTATAATCCCTAAGCCATCAGGGACACCAACGCCAACTCCTTTAGGTTTTGATCCAGGGGAATTATATAATATTGGTGTTTAGTATAATTATTGTAGCAGATAGAACATTGCCATGTTTAATGACAATTGAGGCTTAGTAAACTAATTTGTATGATTCTAGTCTGCCTGTTTTCAGTCATTTTATAAACCCCTTTGGGGTGTTTCAATTGATAAAATGATTGTTTGAAAAATTTTGTAAGTAAAAAAAGTATATCAGTCTGTGGAAAGGAGTGAAAAATCAGGAAACTATATTCAGACTGATACACCAAATGTTGTTTTAATGTACTTTAGGCTATAATTTAAATAAGGAGTAACCTCATGTTAAAAATTAGAACAGTAATCGCAACAGCTCTTACTATTTTAATGTTTTCTGTAGCTCTTCCTGTCTTAGCTGTTTCTCACCGTGGCGGTGAGTGGAATTACGGCGGTCATCATGATCCAGATAACTGGGGAGCATTCTCTAATTATTATCATGCCACTAATTATCACTGGTCTTATGTTGGAAGCACCGGAAGAGCAAATGAACGCACTGTTTATGCAGGTGCACGTAGTGCTGCACATGCCTTCATAAACACAAATTTTGGAGAACATGTTAACTTTGATGCGGGGTGGTAAAATGTATTCTACATTGCGTGTGATGCTAACAATTTTAGTAGCGCATTAACCTTTTAGGGGGCAGGATTACTCCTGCCCTTTTTCTAGAAAGAGGACTACTTATGAAGAGAAGTTTTGTTGTTCTATCTAATTTATTGGTCACTCTCTTTTTCGTATGGGTACATACCATTTGGGAGGATACATATGTTTCACACTATTATCCTAACATCTCTATATTTAGTTCTTCCCCCGAAGCTACCTTTGACAAGGTTGCAGATAGTCTATCAAAATTAGCGGAGGAAACAGACAGTCTCATTGCCCTTCAGCATCAGGATCCTGACTCCGAGGGGAAACCTGCTTTTTCTTATACGGTTTTTGGGCAGGGAGAATTACCTGAAAATCTTTCTGAAAAATCACTCGAAGCTGCTGCCAATGGTAGTTTAGTTACTAATTATTTTATCTTTCGTGGTAAATTAAGCGTAGAGCGACTAAAAGAAGAGCTTAGTCGTGTAGGGTTGACTAAACCATTTGTGATGAAGCCTTCCAGTCTCAAAATCCTAGCTCTTGTATTTACCCCCGGGTTTCAATTTCTTGCTTTGTTAATTTTTCTGTTAACTTTTGGAGCGCTTAGTTTGATTAGTCAAATCCTAAACTTACGAACCGCAGGTATCCGTCTAATATCTGGTGAAAACCGGTGGAAAATTTTTTTGAGACCCCTCTCTCAAGATATCATCCATACAGCGATAGGCTTGATTGTAGGTTTTCTCTTTGCAGTTGTTTTGAAACAGTTTGTATCGTTTCCTTTGGTAACATATCAGACTATCGGAACTGGATTGGTTGTTTATAATCTCTGTCTTCTCCTCATCACTTTATTTTTTGCTGGACTATTTGCGATTGGGATTAAAAAAGTTCCTTTAATGCAGGTCATTAAAGGTCAAGTTCCTGTTCGAGGGATCATCAGTCTGATTTTAATCGGTCAATTGTTAGCTGTCATTATCGTTTCGATTGGTGTTAGCCGAACCTCTATTTATTCCAAAGCTTGGCAACAGCAAGAACAGGGGCGAGAAGCCTGGCGCCAAGAAAGTAACTTGGTTGCTCTATCTATGGCTCGTGGTGGGGCAGACCGTAGACAAGGTCAAGAAGAACTTGCTAGGGAACAGAAAGTATGGTTCAATCTCGTTGGACAGGCAGTTTCAGAGCAGGGCGGTTTATTATCTCAACATAATCTAGCTGATAGGGCTTGGCAAAATGGAGTAAGCTCTTCGAAAAATTTTTCAACATCTACTGAGTGGCAAGACTATAGTCCACAGGGTAATGTGTTGATTGTTACACCTCAATATTTGAAACAGCAACAAATTGCCGTTGCTCCTGAGATTGAGGAAAAAGTGGCTCATTTGGCTACAGGAGAATTTGTCCTTCTTCTACCAGAGCATCTTCGCTCAGAGGAAAGTCACTATAAGAACATTTTTGAAGAGGATATCAGCCATCGTATGTCTAGTCAGGATACCCGTCAGGAAATGGTTGCTACTGTATCTTATCTGGAATCTGGTCATGACCGATTTGTCTATAATACAACACCTATCTCTTACCAGCAGCTTCTAAGAGATCCGATCATTGTTGTGCTAACACCTCAATCAACGGGGGAGCAATCTTTCTCCTTTTGGGAGCAATCGGTGAGCAACTTTTTCTTTTTTGAAAATTTGAAGAATGCTCAAGCCCTTATCGAGAAATATGGTATTGAGAATTGGGTAGCAGAGCTAAAACCGGCTTACCAGATCCATCAAACGTTATTGGATAATCTCAAAAGAGAAATGTGGACAATGGCGGCAGGAGCTATATTAGGTACACTGACTTCTATACTGATGTTTAACACCATGAATCAACTCTACTTTGAGGAATTTAGACGTGATATCTTCATTAAGCGCATAAGTGGTCTTCGTTTTTGGGAGATTCATAAAAAGTATCTCTTAGCCCAACTGTTCGTTTTCTTCCTTGGTTTTCTTGTCAGTATTTTCCTAGCTACGGATATATTGATAGCATTCTTGGTACTATTGTTATTTATTGGAAACGCGATTTTACAGTTACATTTTCAGATGCACAAGGAAAATAAGATGTCCACGCTTATTTTGAAAGGAGCCTAAGATGATTCGATTAGAAAAAGTGAGTAAACAGTTTGGCGAGCGTTTCTTATTCTCAGATCTCTCGATGACTTTTGAGGCTGGAAAGGTTTATGCGCTCATCGGCTCAAGTGGAAGTGGAAAAACCACCCTCATGAATATGATGGCTAAACTTGAAACTTATGATGGCAATATCTTTTTCCGCAATAAAAACTTAAATCAGTTCAAATCCAGCGAGTTCTTCCGTCATGAACTAGGTTACCTTTTTCAAAATTTTGGTTTAATAGAAAGTCAAACCATAAAAGAAAATCTAAAGCTGGGGCTGATTGGTCAAAAATTGAGTAAGCGTGAACAACAACAAAAAGAAGAAGAAGCTTTGAATCGTGTTGGATTATCCTATTTGAATTTGGACAAGAGAATCTTCGAACTATCTGGTGGTGAATCCCAACGTGTTGCCTTGGCCAAGGTCATCTTAAAGAATCCTCCTTTTATTTTAGCAGATGAACCCACTGCCTCGATCGACCCTGAAACTGCCAAGGCTATTATGGCCATTCTCCTATCCTTGAGGAATGAAAATAGACTTATCATTGTCGCAACCCATAATCCAACTATTTGGGAAATGGCTGATGAGATTATCTCTATGGATAGATTGTAAACTAGAATCCAAAAATTGTCATAGGATTCAACTAATTTTTCCTATGAGTTGATGATTAAATCAATATGATGGATTTATAGATGAGGAGCTAGTGATGGAAAATTTTAAATACTACATAAAAAAAGCCAGACTCGTCCAATAATTGGGAGTTAAGCAATTTCCTAGTAGTTGAAAATCATGCTGATGATGTTTTATACTTCTTTAGATTTTAGATAGTATATGATATACTGATTTTATGACATACGAATTAGATTTTAGAAAACGCGTCATTGCTTACGTTCAGGAAGGACATACCAAAAAGGAAACGAGTAAGTTATTTGGAATTAGTCCCAATACCCTCTATCTCTGGGAAAAACAACTCAGAGAGTTGAATAGCTTAGAATGTCAACCCCGTAAGCGTAAACCATTCAAAATACCGCTGGAAAAGTTGGAACAATTTGTTCAACAATATCCCGA
>NZ_KB904549.1 GCF_000380085.1 Streptococcus merionis DSM 19192 | reverse complement strand
TGTTTCCATGCCGAACACAGCAGTTAAGTCCTAGCACGCCTGAAGTAGTTGGGGGGTTCCCCCTGTGAGATAAGGGAGTTGCTTAGCGAGAGGGAGTTTAGCTCAGTTGAAAGCGAGAGGAATTTGAGCTTTCAATCGGGAGATAGGGGAAGCGAAGCTTTCTACCTTTTCCCAGCTAGAGTTAAACTGCCATTTATGGGAGTTTAGCTCAGCTGGGAGAGCATCTGCCTTACAAGCAGAGGGTCAGCGGTTCGATCCCGTTAACTCCCATAAACTAAGTAACTAAAGGCGTTAAGAAAAGCGACTGATTTTAGGAAATCAGCGTAGAAGTCATAAGGACTTCAAGCGGATTTATCTAAATCACAGCTTTTTAGCCTGAGTACAATTTTGTACAGTGGTTAGAAGGTCCCGTAGTGTAGCGGTTATCACGTCGCCCTGTCACGGCGAAGATCGCGGGTTCGATTCCCGTCGGGACCGTATTCAGCTAAGGTTGGATAGAACAATAGGATAAGAAGATGACTCGTTAGCTCAGTTGGTAGAGCAACTGACTTTTAATCAGTGGGTCACTGGTTCGAGTCCAGTACGGGTCATAGATGCGAGTTTGGCGGAATTGGCAGACGCACCAGATTTAGGATCTGGCGCCGATAGGCGTGGGGGTTCAAGTCCCTTAACTCGCATAGAAAGATAGGCCGGCTTAGCTCAGTTGGTAGAGCATCTGATTTGTAATCAGAGGGTCGCGTGTTCAAGTCATGTAGCCGGCATAGAGAAGAAATAAGTAGATGCGAACGTAGTTCAGTGGTAGAACATCACCTTGCCAAGGTGGGGGTCGCGGGTTCGAATCCCGTCGTTCGCTTGAGGCGACGCCGGGGTGGCGGAACTGGCAGACGCACAGGACTTAAAATCCTGCGATGGCAACATCGTACCGGTTCGATTCCGGTTCTCGGCATATATGATAGAGCACCCTTAGCTCAATTGGATAGAGTACCTGACTACGAATCAGGCGGTTAGAGGTTCGACTCCTCTAGGGTGCATATAGGACGGAAGTTTTATAGTTCGGGAAGTAGCTCAGCTTGGTAGAGTACTTGGTTTGGGACCAAGGGGTCGCAGGTTCGAATCCTGTCTTCCCGATTTTGGCGGTGTAGCTCAGCTGGCTAGAGCGTCCGGTTCATACCCGGGAGGTCGGGGGTTCGATCCCCTTCGCCGCTATTTTTATTTTATCTTGTAGTTTGGACCTTTAGCTCAACTGGTTAGAGCACTCGGCTCATAACCGAGCGGTCGTAGGTTCGAGTCCTACAAGGTCCATAATGTAGGGAAGATCTATATAGAAGCGATTAGAATTTTGCTCTTGTCTCTCTTTTCGCTTTGTAGGCTCGTTAGCTCAGTTGGTAGAGCAATGGATTGAAGCTCCATGTGTCGGCGGTTCGATTCCGTCTCGCGCCATTAAGTTAAATTTATTTTTGGAGAATTACTCAAGAGGCTGAAGAGGACGGTTTGCTAAATCGTTAGGTCGGGTAACTGGCGCGGGGGTTCGAATCCCCCATTCTCCGTATTTAAATCGGCTCATTATCAATTGTAGTGGGGCGGTGAAAGCACTTGAATAATTTAGATTCGCGAGAGGACGGGATTGGTTCTCTCTTTTGCTGTGTTCGAAGCGATGAGAATTTTCGTTGTGGATTTCTTAAAGTAAAGTAACCGCCCAATAACAAAAGAGGTCCCTCATGAGAGAGGATAATCAAAGTTTATCACATACCACATGGAATTGTAAATATCATATCGTTTTCGTCCCCAAATATCATCGTCAAGATCATACAAGATTTATGCGAAAGAAAAGGAGTATTGATTCATGAAGCTAATGCCTGTGTAGACTATATTCATATGTTAGTGAGTATTCCACCGAAGCTAAGCATTTCAAGTTTTATGGGCTATCTCAAAGGTAAGAGTAGCGATGAATGAACATTCTCATTCCTTTTATTAGATTTGGAAAAAGACCAATAAAAGAAAAACCAGTCCTAAGATAAGAGCAAATTTTGCAGGCCAATGCTGTTTCCCATAATACAGCGCCTGTATCAAGGTCATGACTAACATCCCCAGACCAAATAAATAATATAAAGCTAGGCCCAAAGATGTCAAATGAAACAAGAAAACCAAAGTCCCTGCCAAGGCTACCAAACCTAGCAAGAAAGAAGCGGTTATTTTTAAAAGCCAAGCCTTTTGACTAGCCGATTGAGGCAGGTCCCCATGAAATACTTGAGCGTACTGAAAATCTTCCCTCTCAAAAAATCTTAGCAGAAAAATAAGATTAGCTGCTACTTCAATTAAACCAAATAAACCGATTATTATTTTTGTTAACATCATATCCTATCCCCTTCTTTCATCAAATTGTTTATGACAAGGTTTAAATCATTAACAAATTGCTCCTGCTCAGCTTTCGAAAATCCTTTCAGCGCCTGCCTATTGGTTTGAGCAACTACAGAGACAATTTGTTCAACTAACTCAAGTGCTGGAGGTGTTATTGAGATGATGTAGCTTCTGCGATCTTTCGATGACAATGATTTTTCGATAAACTTTTTAGATAACAATTTATCAAGTACAGTACCGCAATTTGCACGATCAGTCCCAGTTAAATTTGCTAGTTCTGCCTGTGATATATGGTTTTGCTCAGCTAGTATTTTTAAAATTGCCCACTGTGACGTTGTCAGATGATACTGCTTAAGCTCTTGATCAAGCTTTCTCTTGATCAAACGTGCGCTATAATTTAGCAAAAACCCCAACGATTCATATAACTCCATCATTTCTCCTTTCAAAATAATATGTGTACTTACTATTTGTATACATATTATATGACGGTTTCATCTAAACATCAAGAAAAAAGTTTGAGACAAACTGAACAGCTCCCTGTCAAGTAGACAGTAAAATAATAAAAGGTTAAGTATAAGCAAGGGCCTTGTTCCTTACTTCAAGAGGAGCGAGGCCCTTGTGCTTCTCTTGATAACGTTGGTTGTTGTAAAAAGAGATATAGGCGTCAATATCAGTGACCAGTTCCTCATAAGTAGATCGTAACACTCGGTTTTAAAATGCCCAAAAAAGCTCTCAATTGGTGCATTATCAATACATTTACGAACGTGTTATGCCGTAGTGCGCTGTTTTCATCCGATATTCCCGTGAGGTGTATTGTGACCCACGGTCGCTGTGAATGAGCGGTGTCGCTCCTGGATTAGCTTCCATGTCCGACTTTCTTGAAGACCGACTAGAGCCCATCACTCTGATACTTTCTTACCTATTCGGAGATAGTAGGTTCACTGGCAGAATATTGTTTCGCTAGTCGATTAACACTAACTTCTTGTTCTAAATACAAACGAACTGCTGTTAATTTATTTTCTATAGATACTTTATTTCGTTTAGACATACACCCATTATAGTTTCTAGTCCAATATCTTTTTTTATTTGACTGTCTACTTGATAAGTCTAGTTCGTTACTTACGAACACAGGGGCTAAGTTTTGCTGAGTATTTA
Organism: Streptococcus merionis DSM 19192; assembly: GCF_000380085.1. Classification (GTDB taxonomy): domain Bacteria; phylum Bacillota; class Bacilli; order Lactobacillales; family Streptococcaceae; genus Streptococcus; species Streptococcus merionis. The sequence goes on along the minus strand of NZ_KB904549.1, from coordinate 11,279 downwards.
CTGAGTATGAGTGTTTATTGCTAAGTTAGCCGTGATAGGCCATCGAAGCGGTCAAATGTTTGGTTATCAGTGATGGCAACCAGTCGTTCATCAGCTTTGAAGATATAATCTGCTGTGATTTTAGTGTTGATGCGAGATGATTCTGCAACTCTAAAACCAACCAAATTAATCTGATATTTCTGTCGTAAGGGAACATCAATTAGTTTTCTGCCCAGCCAAGCTTCGGGAGCGAAGAATTCGACTAGACTCAGGTATTGGTCAATAGGAATCACATCTGTTGTATTGGGGAAAAGGACTTGTTTAGCAACGGCGATCCCCATTTCTTTTTCAGGGGTGATGACTTCGTCTGCTCCGATTTTGAGGAGAACTTCAGCTGTGGTAGTGGTAGTTGCTTTGGCGACAACAGCTTCGACGCCAAGGTTTTTACAGTGCATAATGGCTAGAACGCTAGCTTCTAGACTGCTTCCAGTGGCTATAACAACGGCGTCACAGGTATCAATTCCGGCAGCTTGCAACAGTTCAAAGTCGGTGATGTCACCGACGACGCCTTGGGTAAGGTGTTGGGTCAGAGCATTGATGTGCCCCTCTTGATTGTCAACCGCGATAATATCGCAGTCATAGTTTTTTAGGGTTTCCACGATACTGGATCCAAAAATTCCCAGTCCTAGAATACCGATTGTGCGTTTTGACATAGATTCTCCTTTGATGCGGTTATTCTGTGCATTGTAATAAAATGCAAGGTTGATACGAGTGTATGACAAGGCAATAGTCCGCTGCCTGAGCTGAATTTAGTTTGAAAAGGTGTTTTGTTTTTTCTTCAAGCTAAGTATTCTGCTTTTGAATGAGAACTCAGTTGAGGCTAGGCTCAAGTCCAATCTCACCTCTCATCGTTTGCGTAAACACCTTAGCGCAGTGGTCTTTGTATTACCCTACAAAAAGGTCTGCCTTGGCATACTGTAGCATTTGTTTTTTGCTTGGTTTACGACGGTTGAGACCAGTGATAATAGTGATTGGGCCAATTCGTCCTACAAACATCAATCCCATAACTAGGATAAGACTGGCTTGGCTTAAACGGCTTGTCAAATTAGCAGAGACGCCGACGGTTGCTAGAGCTGACATGGCTTCAAAGATAAGATAGAGTAAGTTGATTTTTGGCTCTAAGAGCGCTAAAAGGAGTAATGAAGCGACAAACGTAGCGATGAATACGCTGAAGATGGCTAAAGCCTTTTGAACCACATCGGGGTGAATGGTTCGCTTTTTAAAATTGGTGTGGGGTAGTCCCAAGATTTGCCCCTTAACGAAGAAAACCATCACAAGTAAGGTGGTAATCTTAATCCCGCCAGCAGTTCCTCCAGGAGCACCGCCCATCATCATTTGTACGACATAGATGAGTAAGGTAATCGGCTGAGCTTTGGTGTAGTCAAATGTCGCAAAGCCAGCGGTTCGCATGCTGACGGTTTGGAAGAAGCTGGCCAGTAGTTTTTGACCAAATCCGAGTCTACCGATCGTCTCTGGGTTATTCATCTCGGTTAGAAAGCTAAGCAAGGTACCTAGGATTAAGATCGTGAGTGTGAAGCTAAGAACTACTTTGGTATGAAAGCGTAAATGTTTTAAATTTCTGCGATTTTTTACTTGAGTTAAAAGGTCAAACCAGATGGAAAAGCCAATCCCACCGGTGATAATCAGCCCTGCAATTGTGAGATTGATGAGAGGGTCGCTCGTATAGTTTTGGAGGCTATTGGCCCCCAAATTATCAAAGCCAGCATTGCAGAAGGCTGAAATGGCCAGAAAAACAGAGGTGAAAAGTCCCTTCCCCCAACCCAGCATCGGTACGAAGCGTAGACTGAGTAGCATCATACCAATGGTTTCAAAGAGAAAAGTAAAGGCAAAGACTGCTTTGAGAAAGACCTTAAAATCGAGAGCTTCGTCACGATTGAGACTTTCTTGGAGAGTTGTTCGATCGTTGTAGTTAAAACGCTTATTGACATCTATGTAAAATAAACCTAGAAAACTGAGAACGCCTAAACCGCCAACCTGCATCAGAATCATGCAAATCACTTGCCCCAGTGTGTTATAGGTGTTAGCCACAGGCTGGGTCGAAAGACCTGTGACACAGACCATAGACACAGTCGTAAAAAGATGGTCAAGGTAAGTGGCTTGAGAGGAGCTAGCTTGCATCACTGGTAGACTTAGCACTGTTGATCCAAATAGAATCACACTCAAAAAGAACAGTCCAATCCGTCTAGCAGGCGACAAGTGTTTGTAAAGAGTTTTCATTTTATAAACTTTCTATCGTTTTGAATTACAAGGCCTATTTTATCACAAATGAAGGCCAAAGCGTTAAAAATTCTGTTGGAAGACTAAGAACCTGTATTCACAGCTCAACATTTACAGTTAAGATCATTTTTTGGCTACTCGTCAGTAGCCTTTTAAAATACAAACAGTATGCTTCCAAAAATGAAACGGTTTCACTTGTGACTGCAAGTTCTCAAAATAAGCCTATCCAGAAGATCTTCTCCATCTTAAGAACCAGATAGCGATTTCACTTCTTCCTAACATCAAAATTAGGAAAAAATATGGTACAATAGATGGGATATGACAGAGACTTTTAATCATTTGACGGTTTTATTGAACGAGACGGTCGAGGGAATGGCGGTTAAGCCAGACGGTATTTACGTGGATGCGACTCTTGGAGGGGCTGGGCACAGTGAGCTTATCCTATCCAAGCTAGGTCCGACAGGGCATCTCTACGCTTTCGATCAGGATCAAAAGGCTATTGATCATGCCCAAAAACGTTTGGCACCCTATCTCAAAAAGGGGCAAGTCACCTTTGTTAAGTCTAATTTTCGTCATTTAAAAGCAGAGCTGGAAAAGCTAGGTGTGACAGCTATTGATGGCATCTGCTATGATTTGGGAGTTTCTAGTCCTCAGCTGGACGAGCGAGAACGCGGCTTTTCCTACAAGCAGGATGCTCCGCTAGATATGCGTATGGATCAGTCGCAATCCTTAACCGCCTATCATGTGGTCAATGAGTATTCTTTTAATGACTTGGTCAAGATTTTTTTCCGTTATGGAGAAGATAAATTTTCCAAGCAAATTGCCCGAAAGATTGAGCAAGCGAGAATGGTCAAGCCTATTGAGACCACGACAGAATTGGCAGAATTGATCAAGTCAGCCAAGCCGGCCAAGGAGCTCAAGAAAAAAGGCCATCCAGCCAAACAAATTTTTCAGGCCATTCGGATTGCAGTGAATGACGAGTTGGGAGCAGCAGAAGAGTCTTTAGCTCAGGCCATTGACCTGCTGGCGCTAGACGGCCAAATTGCTGTCATTACCTTCCATTCTCTGGAAGATCGCTTGATCAAGCAGTTGTTCAAAGAAAAGTCAATGGTTCATTTGCCTAAAGGTGTTCCTATCATTCCAGACAACTTGAAACCTGAGCTGGAATTGGTCAATCGCAAGCCGATTTTACCAAGCGAGCCTGAATTAGAAGCCAATAATCGCGCTCATTCTGCCAAATTGCGGGTGGCGCGAAAAGTGAAAGAATCCTAAAGAGAGGAGACTGCTGATGGAAGAGGAGAATCGACAAGCCTTTGATCGCTTAATCAGAGAACGTATGAAGACCTTTACACGCGTGGAAAAGGCTTTTTATGGCAGTATTGTCTTGACGGCGATCATTGTTGCGGTTAGTATTATTTTTATGCAAACCCATCTGTTGCAGATTCAGTCTGAGATGACAGACTTGAAGACTCAGATGGATTTGAAGCAGTTAGAGTATGATGAAGCTAAACAGGCGGTCAATGAATTGACCCGCTACAATCGCTTGATGGAGATCGCTGAGGAAGCGGGACTTACCTTTAACAAGGACAATACAGGAACTCCTGCACCATAGCCTCAGCTGAATAGGAAAAATAGATGAGTAAACGTAGAAGAATTTTGGCCTATGCGCTATCAGATCGGAAAGGTCCGCGTCAGAATCGAAGAAAAGTTGGCCGGGCTCTCAGCTTGCTGTCGGTCTTTCTTTTTCTGGTTTTTTTGATTAACTTTGCTATCATTATGATTACAGGAAAGAAATTTGGTCAGGATTTGAGAGCGTTGGCAGCGGATCGTCACCAGACGACCACGACCGTGCATGCTAAACGTGGGACTATTTATGACCGCAGTGGTACACCAATTGCTGAGGATTCAACGACCTATAGCATATATGCTATCCTCAGCAAGGAGTATGTCTCAGCAACTGGAGAAAAACTCTTTATTCAGCCTGAGCAGATGGATGATGTCGCCACCATCTTGTCTGAAAAATTAGGCCTAGAGACTGACTATGTCAAGAGTCAATTAAAGCTTGAAAATCAATATCAAGTTTCTTTTGGGATTCAAGGGAATAATATCTCTTATGGCACTAAGATTGAAATTGAAGCAGCGTTACAGGAAAAAGGAATTACAGGGATTGGCTTTACAGCTAGTCCAGGTCGCCTCTATCCAAACGGTATCTTTGCTTCGCACTTTATCGGCTATACCAGTCTTGCTGATAATAAAGATGGAAAAACTCAGTCCCTAGTGGGGTCAACCGGTCTGGAAGAGAGTTTTAATACCATCTTATCTGGAGTAGATGGCATTACTACTTATGAAAAAACAGCGTCAGGTGTTATCAAGCCAGGCACAGAGACCATTACCCGCCAAAAGGTTGATGGTCAGGATGTTTATACAACCCTATCAGAACCACTACAGTCCTACCTAGAGACCAATATGGATGTTTTTCAAAGTAAGGCTAATGGCGTTTTGGCCAGTGCGACTTTGGTTTCTGCCAAGACAGGGGAAATTTTGGCAACGACACAGCGACCAACCTTTGATTTGGATACTAAGGAGGGTTTGGGAGATTTGCCAAATTGGAGTAGTGCGCTTTACCAAACCCAGTATGAACCAGGCTCAACGATGAAAGTTATGACCTTGGCATCTGCGATTGATAATGGTACTTTTGATCCGACTTATACCTACAGCACTGCAGGCTACACGGTTATTGATACGACCATTAATGACTGGGATATCAATATGGGCTTGTCAGATGGTCGCTATCTCAATTTAGCGCAAGCTTTTGCCCATTCTTCCAACATCGGGATGGTGATCCTTGAGCAAAATATGGGAGATGAAAAGTGGCTCAAATACCTGTATAATTTTGATTTTGGTCTGCCGACACGTTTTGGAATGCTCCATGAAAACTTTGGACTGGTGAACTCAGACAATAAGGTAACCACTGCCATGTCTGCCTTTGGTCAAGGGATTTCTGTGACCCAGATTCAATTGCTCAAGGCTTTCTCAGCCATTGCCAATGATGGGGAAATGCTGACGCCTAAGTTTGTATCTGCTCTCTATGATCCTAACAGCAATACCGCACGCAAGGCCAGCAAAGAAGTATCTGGTAAACCTATTTCGTCAGATGCTGCCAACCAGACCCTGCAATACATGGTCAGTGTTGGGACAGATCCTTATGTGGGAACCCTTTATTCTTCTTATGTAGGAGGATCTATCATTCAGGTTAATGGCGTACCCGCAGCTGTCAAGTCAGGGACTGCCGAAATCGCTAAAGTCGATGGTAGTGGTTATATTGAAGGCTCTGGTCCTAGTAGCTTGTTGTATTCAGTTGTGGCCATGTTCCCAGCAGAGGACCCTGATTTTTACATGTATGTCACCTTGCAACAGCCAGAACATTGGGACGTTCTATTTTGGATGGATGTCGTTAATCCTGTCTTAGAAGAAGCTATGCGCCTTAAAGACACTTTAGGATTGACAAAGCCTACAACGATTTTAGATGATGTCTCTGATGAGACAGAATATAAACTGCCAAATGTCATTGATTTAGCACCGGGAGATGTCTCGGCAGAGCTACGCCAAAACTTGGTTCAACCAATTGTAGTTGGAACGACAAATAAAATCAAAAAGACATCAGTCAAAATTGGGACCAACTTGCACGCTAATCAACAGATTTTATTATGGACGGGTGATTTGAAAAAAATCCCCGACATGTACGGCTGGACCAAGGCAAATGTTGACAAGTTTTCCGAGTGGACAGGAATTGAAATTGTCTATAAGGGGACTGGCGACCGAGTTACTGAGCAAGGTGTAGGTGCTGAAACACCTATTGACAAGATTAAAAAAATTACAATAACACTAGGAGACTAAAATGCTCTTCACATTTTTAGGGGGCTTAATGGCCTTTGTCTTAACAGTCCTGTTTATCCCCCATTTTATTCGCTTTTATCACAAGGCTAAAATTGGTGGTCAGCAGATGCACGAAGATGTCAAGCAACACCAAGCCAAGGCTGGTACGCCGACCATGGGGGGAACTGTTTTTCTTCTGGTTTTTCTGCTAGTCTCAGTCTTCTTTTTGGGTTACAGCTGGATCAGTGGCCAGTCTTTAGAAGATGTAGCAGGTGTCCTCATTGTTGTGGTTATCTATGGCTTGATTGGCTTTTTAGATGATTTCTTGAAAATTTTCAAGCAAGTTAATGAAGGATTGACACCGAGACAAAAAATGTTCTTACAAGTGCTTGCGGGTCTTCTCTTTTATCTCCTGTATGCCTGGCCAAACGGGATTAGTGCTGTTACTATTTTTGGGCATATGCTAGAGTTGGGACCTGTTTATCTGTTTTTTGTCCTTTTTTGGCTCGTTGGCTTTTCCAATGCGGTCAATTTAACAGATGGAATTGACGGCTTGTCCTCAATCTCTGTTGTCATCAGCCTAGCCGCTTACGGTGTTATCGCATTTATGCAGGAACAGCAGATGCTCTTGCTTCTCATCATGATTATGATTGGCGCTTTGCTTGGTTTCTTTAGTTTTAATAAAAAACCTGCTAAGGTGTTTATGGGTGATGTGGGATCATTGGCACTAGGAGCCATGTTGGCTGCGCTATCTATCGCTCTGAGACAAGAATGGACACTCCTTTTGATCGGTCTGGTGTATGTCATCGAGACAGGATCTGTTATGCTCCAAGTTGCTTATTTCAAATACACTAAGAAAAAATTCGGCGAAGGCCGACGGATTTTCCGTATGACCCCATTCCATCATCATTTAGAGTTAGGTGGTCTGTCAGGAAAGTCCAACGGATGGACGGAGTGGCAGGTAGACTTTTTCCTTTGGGGATTAGGGCTAGTCATGAGTCTACTAACGCTTGCAATTCTTTACTTGTCATGAGAGGCTGGGTGCTTTGGTGCTCAGCTTCTTTTGCTTGTGAGAGTACAAAATACATAAATTCATCTTAAAATCATAGGATGATAAAACCACTAAATAAAGATTTTCAAAAGATATGAGCATCTTACTTGCATTTTATTCTAAAAAACGATAAACTTACAATATAGAAATAAATAAGTGTGGTCACTTTTGTAAAAAGACATCACTCAATACATTATTTCTAAAAATATTTTATGTAAACAGATGCAAAAGCATCAGAAAAGGAGGAACTCATTATGGGTTTGTTATGGTCACTTATTGTTGGAGCACTTATTGGTGTAATAGCAGGAGCCTTGACAAATAAAGGTGGCTCAATGGGTTGGATTGCTAACATCGCAGCAGGTCTTGTTGGATCAGCCGTTGGCCAATCGCTCTTTGGCACATGGGGCCCTAGCTTAGCAGGAATGGCCTTGATACCATCGATTTTCGGTGCAGCTATCGTCGTTATCGTGGTATCCTTTGTTTTAGGTCGTAACCGTTAAGTAGGATATAAGAATTGAGCAGGTGAGGAATGGCAGACGCCTTACCTTATCTGCTTTTTTGTTTCATTAAAAAAGTCAAAAACGAACGACAGAAGAAAGTTCATTTAGATGTCAACTAGGAATCAAGTTGTTCAATCTACAGTTGGAAGAAACACTGCAAAGTATCAAAAGCTGGCTGATGGACAAGGTTGATTAAAAGATACAATCCAGCTCTCTTCACGCTTCTCCAGAAATAAGCTATGTAGGGAAAGAGGATTTTGAACCGCAGAGCCAATTCAGCTCAACTAACTATAACAAAGACAAAAGGAGCCCAAAATGGCAAGACGTAAAATAAAATTGATGGATGTCGTAAAGTTGATTAGTGTAGCACTGCCGGCTATTCAGCTATTGCGTCAGATGTTAAAAGATGAGGATAAGACTCCTCCGAAAAGATAGGGAAGAAATTTAGAAAGAGGTCAATTATGACGAAGAAAAAAAGTGACGTATTATTTGGCTTGGGTTTGCTTGCAGCAGCGATATCATTGGCTTACTTGCGCCTGACGTCAGAACAAAAGAAAAAAATAGGGCAAGCTAAGGATGATTTCTTGGGGACAGTAGATTCGCAGGCTAATGACGCAGGCGAGCATCTGAAAGATGTGACGGATTCTTTGGTTCAAGAAACTGATCATATGGCTAAGAGTGTTTCTGATGAAGCGGGTGTTGTCAAGGAAAAAGCACAAACTTCAATGGATGATATCTTAGGTTTAGTAGAGGATAAAGTTTCTGAATTGCGCAAGTACCTAAAACAATAGCCTACACTCCACCGGCGTTCCATCAAACGCTGGTTTTTAAAATGAATAAACTGGTCTTGATAGGAAGAATGCTTTTAAGAAAACAAAGACTGTAAAGGCACTCGTGGGAAATCAAAAAACTCTGAAAGTGGTTGCTGATGCCTTGTAACTTGAGCAAGGAGCCAAAAATTTAGATATATGCCATTAAAATAGATGTAAAAAAGCTGGGGGTCCCCAGCTTTGTGTTTTAGTGACTTAATGTTCATCAAAACCTCATCTAATATTTTTATTACCAAGCTGAAAATTGGAAAACAAGTAGTCTTCTTTGTAGCTAGTTCATTGGACTAAATTAGTTGTATAGATTATAGGTCGGGATTATTGCCTCGCTAGTTAGATGAAATTTTGATAGAGTCGTATAAGAGCAGCTACCCTGAAAATTTTTAATGGCGTAACAATTAAGTGGATCTATTTATTGAAGCCATTCTTTAAGTGGTTTGTCAAAATTGATTTTGGTAATGTTATCTAACATATCTGAAATCATCTTATCAAAATGATCAATTGTCAGATAACCATTTTTAGATAGGTACTTGTTTAGGGCCTCTTCTCCATGCCCTTCTTCAAGCGTTGAAGTTCCATCAGTGACTAAATAAACTTCTTTGAACTCTTCGGGGGCAGTATCGTCATAATAGCTAGCAGTAACTCCAGAAGGATCAGTTAGTGTGTAAAAACCGTCGTTTTTCGTAGCTTCATTTTTTCCGTCACGATCGATCATGTATGATTTTCCCGCCAGAATCTCATGATTGTAAGCTATCTCTCTGCCATCGCTTAAACCGACGTTAGCACTAAAGGTTGTCACTTCTGAGAAAGGAGAGTTATTAGTTGTTCCTTCCTTTTCAGATTTAGCAATGAAAACTAGCAAATCACGCATAGATTTATCATGGTCATCAAGGGTTGCATAGCCGTTTTCAGACAGGTACTTGTTTAAAGCATCTCGCCCTTCACCATTTTCAGAAATCGAAAATTCAGAATTTTTTACAACGTAGTGATCATTAGAGGCGAAATAATCAATATTAAGACCTGACGAATAGGTAATGATGTAGCTAGTGCCGTCCAGATCTTTAATAATTTTAGTGCCGTCTTCGCTTTCTATAGTATAGGCCTCTTTTTCATCACTTACAGTGTAGTTAACCTTTCTGCCATCCGTCAAGCTTCCTGCAAAAGTAATGAAAAAGGGTGGGGTAGTATCTTTATCAAGTTTGGAAGAACTCGTGGTGGACTTACTATGAGATTTGGGACTTGTTGAAGTGTCCGTTTGGCTAGACGAAGAACTCTTCCCACAGGCTACTAACAAAAGGGCGATAATGGCGATAAGCATGTGTGCTAATATTTTTTTCTTTGTCATACAATAACCTCCTCAGGTCACAAATATTATAAAATGAAAGTAATATTAGATATACCTATTATATCATATTAACAATCGTTAGTAGCAGGATATAAAAAAGAAATCAAAAAAGCTGCAGTATTAGGTATCCACTTTCTGTGCAGATTTTGAAAACTCAGGCACAAAGAAGGCGCTCTTTTTTAGAATGTGGGATTACCATTCAGTGGTCGTTTATCGCAAACATGTGCGATTTTTAGAAAATATCTGCGCAAAAAAGCGGCTACAAGTCTTTTCTGACTGCCTATGGTGTGAAATCTAAACAGAATACCTTGACAAAAGCCATAGAATCATATAGAATAGTAAAGTATGTTTAGTAACTGATCAAAATAGCCGGCTAAACGAATACGAAAATTCTAGAGGAGGTATTCATTGTGAAACGTACTTTTCAACCAAGTAAAATCCGTCGCGCGCGTAAACACGGTTTCCGTAACCGTATGTCTACAAAAAATGGACGTCGCGTATTAGCAGCTCGTCGCCGTAAAGGCCGTAAAGTATTGGCTGTATCTTAAAAAACTGTATTCACAGTAACTTGTCTTAAAGACTATCTTGTTATTATCGATAGTTTTTCTTGATTCAACCACAATCTGTTCCTGATGATTGGAAAGACAAGTTATGTTTGAGAACGCAGGTTTCAAGAGATAATTAAAAAAGATCAGTAGGAACTCGAGCCTACTGATCTTTTTTGTTGGCTGAACAATCCTATTGCTACACGAAAGTTAAATCAAGAGAGATACACTTTCGCTCTAGATAGCCAATCAGAGCTATGTTTTTGAGAAGCTATCGGTCGTAATCGGCCTCTCAGTAGAGGATGGATTTGATTTAATAATTAAAAAAACAGACTAAAACTATTGACAAGATATGATATTCCTGTTAGAATAGTCTATGTTACTAGCGGGGATGGCGGAATTGGCAGACGCGCAGGACTAAGGATCCTGTGGCCGCTTTAGGCTGTGTGGGTTCAAGTCCCACTCTCCGCATGCTAAAAATAAAAAGAAGCAGGGGCTTAGGATTAGTATCATTAAGATAAGCTTCCCCTATCTCCCTAACCATCTGGATACACTTTTTTGGCTCCTTGTCAACTGTAGTGGGTGACTTATCAACAATCTCACGAGGTGTCAGAGTTTGCCTAAAAGTCCGTGAATAGAAAGCTTTATCAGAGAGCTTTCGGCTGTCTTTGTGGAGAATACGCCAATGATTTTTCATGGCTCGATAAGGTAGAGATCCTTTCTCAAATTGCTTCATGATGGCAATTCGGGTTGTCATCATGGCTCGGTTCAAGTGTTGAATGATGTGAAACCGATCCAATACAATCTGAGCTTTGGGGAACAATTGTTTGATGAGGGGGATGTAGCTGCCAGACATGT
>NZ_KB904548.1 GCF_000380085.1 Streptococcus merionis DSM 19192 | reverse complement strand
TGGTTTGAGCAACAGTTGATCCCTAGCCTAAGGGAACCTCATCTTGTGATTATGGATAATGCTTCCTTTCATCCCAAATCCAGACTGGATAACATTTGTATTCAACATCATCACTATTTTTTGCCACTACCACCTTATTCCCCTGAACTAAACCCAATTGAACAAACTTGGGCAGTTTTGAAGTACCATATAACAGAGCTGTTAAGAAAACTCTCTAGCATTTCCGAATGTTTTGAAGACTATTTTAAAACTTAATGACTATAAAGGCAGTGGCATAGGCGACAACGTTGTCAAATTCAGGCTTGGGTCTTTATTATTCCTCATAGTTGCTGTATTTAACTTGGTAAATGTTAAGCGTTTAAAAAGCTGGATCTTTGTGTTCAGCTATTTTCGTATCATAATATCAGTTTTTCATAGGATTTTGTCAGATTTTCTCTGGAAAAGAGAGTATAATCATGGTATTGGAGGTAGACTATGTCAATTAAAGTCATCGCAACAGATTTGGATGGGACATTTTTAGACGCTAAAGGTGAGTTTGATAAAGAGCGCTTTACGACTGTTTTGAATGAGCTAGATGCGCGTGGAATTCGCTTTGTCGCAGCAACGGGCAATGGCATGCGTAGGATTAAGATGATTTTCGATGGTTTCTTGGATCGGATTTCCTATGTCGCAGAAAATGGTAGCTACGTCTTGGATCAAGGAAAAGTCTTGGTCCATCAGAGTTTGGACCGTGAGGATGTTATGGCATTTTTAGAGTTTTTTAAGGACAAGTGGGAGGACTACCATATCACTGTTGCCTATGAGGATGTGACTTATACCGTCAGCGATCGTTTTGGAGTGGATACTTTTACAGGCATTGCGCCTGAGCAGATGGCTCTCTTTCAGGCCATGTTACGTAAAATTGATAGCTTCTCAGACCTTCCTGATGGTAAGATCATGAAGCTGGGCATGATCTTACCAGTTGATGAGTGTGATGCTATCATGACTGATTTTAACACGACTTTTTCTGGCAATTTGATTGCGGTCACGAGCGGTTATGGAGCGGTTGACGTCATGCCGAGAGGTATTCATAAGGCTTGGGGATTGATGCAGCTTTTGGAGCGCTGGGGCGTTGCGCCAAGCGAAGTCATAGCTTTTGGAGATGGCGGAAATGATCTGGAAATGTTAGAATTAGTAGAGTACAGCTACGCTATGGATAATGCGCCAGATAAGGTCAAGGAAGTGGCTAAATTTGTAGCTCCTGATCACGACCAGTCAGGTGTCCTAGAAGTCATTGAGGCCTATCTGCGCGAGACAGCAAACTAGTTAGCAGAGTTCGCTAAGTCGTGGATATCAATACAATATTGAAAGGTATTCGGGGTGAAAATTTGGTTAACATTCAAAAACCACCTAAAGTTTTTCGGGAGTTTTAAACGCTTTTCTTAACGGGCTTTGTATCTTAACCAACTGAATTCGGCCTAAAATCCTCGATAAAATTCGAAAACTTCCTCAAGTCTTGAGACTTATCGTCTGTTTTCTCATTTTTCATCGGATTTTTTCACGGCCTCATATCTTGGAACTGAACACGGGCTAAAATGCTAAATTGGTCTCATCTGACTAGGACCGTAGACGTCTGGATTTTCTTCGATTTCATCTGTGAAAACCCTAGTCGTCTTGGTCGGGGTGCGTCAACGTCATCAAAGATGACTGACTTACCGCCATTTTCCAGCGCATTTTTTACCGCCCTTTGTATCTTAAACAAAAAGGAGTTGCTATGCTTGAGAGAAGGTTATTTAGTCAATCGGAGGAGTTGGCTTTTCGTCAACTGTCTTTAGCGGAACAACAACAGGTTATCTTAGCTAAGTACCAGGAGCGCAACTTGCAGGCTGAGCCTAACGGTCTGGTTCTAGCTGGTGATTCCTTGACCGAATTTTTACCTCACGCTAAGCTAGCCCTAGATGGTCCGCTCTACAACCGTGGTATTCGTGGCATTGGGATAGATTTCTTGCAAGATCACCTTAAGGATTTGATTTTGGATTTGGCGCCTCGTCAGTTGGTTCTTCTGATTGGCACCAACGATCTTATGTTTGGCATGGCACCGGAGGTTTTGGCAGAAAAAATTGCCCAGCTGGTGGATGCCATTTCTGCGGCTTTGCCACAATGCCATATCTATTTGGAGAGCCTTTACCCTCGTCAGGATTCCAAGCAGTGGGGACCGGCCTTAATAGATGAGATTGAAGTGGCTAATCTCTACTTGAGAAATCTATCTGGTGTGACCTATATCGATGTGCACAGTCTGCTTGCTGATAAGGAGCAGCGTCTAGAGGCTGCCTACACGCATGACGGTGTTCATTTGACCATGGCAGGCTATCAGGTGGTGTTGGAGACCTTGCAACATCAGTTGCTTTAGGAGTATGAGATGAAACGCAATAAGGAAATTGTCTATCAGTATTTACAAGCCAATCAAGATGAATTTGAAAATGGTTTTACGACAGCAGATTTAGTCACCCCCTTGTCTATGCAGCGAACAAATCTGTCAACCATCTTGAATCAGTTGGTCTCAGAGAACCGATTAAGCAAGAAGGCAGGGAGACCTGTTCTTTATTTTATCAAGCAAGAGGGAATGAGTGAGCAGGTCGAGTCCGTCTTTGAGCAGGTCATTGGTGGGAAAAAGGGGAGTATGGAGAACGTCCTTAGCCTTGCCAAGGCGACGATTTTGTACCCGCAAAAAAGTTTGTCAGCTCTCATGATTGGACAGGACGGAACTGGTAAGGGGTATTTAGCAGAGACCATGCACCGTTTTGCTCAAGAACAGGGCTTGATTGCAGAGAATGCTCCCTTTGTCAGCCTAGATGTCAAGGATTTTCTGCTACAGGGCGAAGGATTAGGAGAGGTTTTTTCTCAGCTTAGGAAAAAAACGTCTAAATATTTTGTTGACGGTGGTCTCTTATTTATCGAAAATATTGACTTGCTCCGTATTGATGACCGGTCTGAGATATTTGAGTTGGCAGCTGAGGATGATCGTGGGTTCTACCTGATTTGTGCCATCAGTGATCAGGTCTCTGGTGAGATGCGGAAGCGATTGGACGGGGTTTTTCCGGTTAAGATGAATTTTCCTAGTTTAGAGCAACGGCCCTTGTCTGAACGCTTTGCTTTTATTCAGATCTTTTTTGCTCAAGAAGCCAGTCGGATGAAGCGGACAATTCGAATTAATTCAGAAGTTCTGCGTTGCCTATTGTTATATCCCTGTGAGCAAAATGTCGCTCAGTTAAAACGTGATATTCAGATGGCCTGTGCCAATGCTTTTATGCGAGATATTAATCGCCACTCTAAAGCGAAAGTCAGTATTTTTCTCAGTGATTTTTCAACAGATATTCGCAAAGGTTTTCTGTTTTACAGCGCTAAGCGCGAGGAATTAGAAGCCATTATCCCAGACCAGTATGATTATATTTTCCAGAAAGACAGTCAAACCTTTAAACGAGAGCATGATCATAAAGTATACACTAGTATTTATGAGGCCATGGAAAAGCGCGCAGAGGCGCTTCAAAAGGATGGCTTGGATAATCAGACGATCGCTGGCATTTTATCAGATTCTTTGGAAGCTAATCTGGAGAGGTTTTCACACCAGATTAAGCCTGAACAGTTTGAACGTTCTTCCCTCAGTAAGGTTGTGCCAGAGTGGCTTATCATTGAGGTTGAAGGCTTTATTGAGGAGTTAAGCCGTACCTTGGACACCGTTTATAGCAGCTCGATTTTATATGCCATGAGCCTTCATCTGACTTCCTCGATTAATCGGGGGGGGGGGGTAGAAGTCAGACCTTACCAGATGCTAAAATCGCCAGTATACAGACGCAATCGCCACAGGAATATCAGGCAGCAGAGTCTTTCGTAAGTCATTTAGAATCCGTGACGCAACAGCAACTGGCCAAAGACGAAGCGACTTTTATCACGATGTTTTTAACTCAGGAAAAGCAATCTTCTAAGAAAGTGGCTATCCTCATCGCTATGCATGGGTCTAGTACCGCTTCCTCCATCGCTCAAGTGGTGAATGCCTTGGTGGTGGATAATCGTGCCCATGCCTTTGACCTCGCTTTGGACAAGGACATGGGGCAAGCTTACGAAGAGTTGAAATGGCAAATTCAGCAAATTGACCAAGGAAAGGGCGTTTTCTTGCTCTATGATATGGGGTCATTAAAGACAATGGCACAAACTATTTCTAAGGAAACGGGAATCCCTATCAAGTTCTTTGAATTGCCAGCTACCTTGGTTGCGCTAGAAGCGGTTCGGCGTTTAACGGGAGAGATGAGTCTTGATGAGTTTTCTTTAGATGTTAAAACAGCGCTTAAAGAGACATACCAAACGAGTCCTGAAACTTACAAGCGAGAGCCAGCACAAAAAGCTATTTTGACACTCTGTATGTCTGGGGAGGGCGCAGCCTTAGCCATGAAAGATTATATTGAAAAGCATAGCAAGCTTGATGATACAGAAGTTATCGCTCTTGCTATGAGCGATCGGAGACGGCTTCTTTCTAAAATCAAACAACTTAAGCAGACTTATAAACTGACCTGCATCATCGGTAGTTACGATCCTAAGTTAGTAGGAGTTCCCTTTGTACCGATGTCAACGTTGTACACAACCCCTATCGAACAGTTAGATGTCATTATGTATCTTGAAGCACCAATTGATATCAGCCACTCTGATTTTGATGCCATTTACGACTACCTTAAGGAGCAACAACCAAATCTTGACATTGTTAGTCTGAAACGCCACCTTCCAAGTGCTATCCGCAAGATCAAAAAGTTAGATGCTCAGCTTGCGATTGAACAGGAAATCGGGCTCTTTGTTCATACCGCTTGCCTTATCAGTCGCTTGCAGATGAACGGGGAAGTTCCCTCCAACCCTAACCGTGATAAAATCATCTCTAGCCATAAAAGGCTTTATTACAGCTTACGGGACATAATGGCTAAGCTGGAAGACGAGTTTGGCGTGGAAATCCCAGAGGACGAATACGCTAATATGATTAGTATTATCAAAGAAATCTAGTGTATAAGTATTTTTCTAGTGTATAAATACGATAGAAGAAGATTCGCTTTTAAAGAGCGTCTTCTTCTTTTTTTGAGATGACTAATCTGATATTCTGTATCATTTTTAGAAAAATGTGTATAAATCACAGTGAAAACGCTTCGAAAATCGGTTTGAATCCATTTCAATTATCTTGTATAGTAGAGCCATTAAGACAAGGTGGCAACACCAAAATATGAAACGAATAAAGGAGGTTATCATGTCAAAGAGGGTAGTCCTGTATTTTTTAAAATAGGAACTGGACTTAAGCTCAAACTCCATTAGAGGAGTTATTGTTGTCCGTTCTTATCATAGAACATAGCAAAAGTAGAACTGAATACAGTTATCAATTAAAAAACGGAGGAAATACGAATGTCTTTTATGGATCGTTTGCAGGCAGGCCTTGATAAGATGATGGGGCCTTTGGCTCAAAGGCTCAGCGACAGCAAAATCATAACGGCTCTGACAGCAGGGATGATGTCAACCATGCCGATTACCCTTGGGGTTGCAGGGTTCGCGATTCTAGCTAACCTGCCTATTCCTTTCTGGCAAAACTTTCTGACCAGTACTGGAATGGGCCCTCACATGCTTGATATCGTAGCGGCAACAACCAGTATGCTGGCCATTTACATCGCACCCGTCGTTGCCTATCACTATACCAAAAATGAAGGCGAAAATGCCTTAACTGCAGCGCTTCTTGCACTTGCTGCTTTCATTGTTTTAATGCCACAGACCATTAAAGCTGGTGACACTCCTATCGCAGCCCTTTTATCCAGTAATCTTGGTTCAAACGGGATTTTCGCAGCTATGATCATATCCGTCTTAATCGGAATGTCTTACTCATGGTTGATGAAGAAAAACATCAAACTCAAGCTGCCAAACTCTGTTCCACCTAATGTCTCTGAGTCTCTGAGCCCAACTTTTGTTGCCATGATTATCTTCTTTGGAGTCTTTGTCGTCAGATATTTGGCAGGTTTGACACCGTACGATGACATCTTTAATTTGTTGAATACTTTGGTGGCTCAGCCAGTCATGCTGTTTGGTTCTTCACCATGGGCGCTTATCTTCTTTTTGACCTTTGTGAACCTCTGCTGGTTCTTTGGGATTCACCCAGCCTCACTCCTCAGTGTTTATATGCCAGTTTTGCTAGCGGCAGGGACAGCTAATACAGAAGCGTATCTAGCAGGTACACCTTCAGCGGAATTGCCTTACTTGGCTTTTGGTCTGATGTACGGCTTTTGTTATATCGGTGGCACAGGGAATACCTTGTCACTTGCCTTCTTAATGTTCTTGGCGAAATCTGAACGTTACAAAGCGCTTCGTAAAGTTGCTGTTATTCCAAATATCTTTAATATCAACGAGCCAATGATTTTCGGTATGCCGATTATGTTGAATCCGATCTACTTTATTCCAATGCTGTTAACTGGGCTAGTTGGCGGTACCTTTGGGATGTTTGCCGTCAATATCTTGGGAGTAGGTCATGGCTTTAATCCAACGATTTCTCTTCCATGGGTGATGCCACCGTTTATCGGCCCATTTATTACGGGTGGAATCACTTTGGGACTTGCTATCATTGCGACGCTTGCTCTTCAGTGTGTGGTTTGGTATCCATTCTTTGTCATGGGAGATCGTCAAGCTCTGGCTGAAGAACAAGCTATCGCAGCAGCTTCATCTGAAAATTAAGTATTAAGAAAGAGGAAAGATAATGAGAAAAATTCTATTAGTATGTAATGCAGGGATGTCAACCAGTCTTCTGATGACTAAGATGCGTGAATACGCCGAAACGATTCATTATGATATCGAAGTGGTGGCTCATCCAGTCGCTGAAGTAAGTGATCGCGGAGGAGATGCAGACGTTATCCTCTTAGGCCCACAAGTTCGCTTTAAATTAAACGATGTGAAGTCTAAATTTCCTGATAAACCTGTTGAAACGATTGACATGATGGCCTATGGCACCATGGATGGTAAAAAAGTCGTAGAACACGTGAAAACCTTGCTAAGTGATTAGAGGAGGAGCATTATGGAAGGCATTGAATCAGTAGCATTTCAGATTATTGCCTCAGTTGGGAGTGCCCGTTCGTATTATATCGAAGCGATCCAAGCTGCTAAACAAGGCCAAATTAAACGCGCCAAGGAAATGGTTGCAGAAGGAGAAAAAGAATTTATTCAGGGCCATCATGCCCATGCAGGGTTGATTCAAAAAGAAGCTGCTAACGAATCTGTTCATCTAAACCTTATCCTCATGCACGCAGAAGACCAACTCATGAGTGCGGAAGGCTTTAAAATTGTTGCAGAGGAATTTATTGATGCCTACGAACGCTTTGAAAAACTCGAAAGTAGGCTATCGTGAAAAAGAGTCTGGGACGACCAGCCACGATGGCTAGCCCTCATCTCCAAAGCATGTAACTGTTGAAGAGGACGTATAAAAATTGCACAGTATTTCTTAACTGAAATAGATAGTAAAAACGAACAAAGGGAAATTTCTACGACTTGAAACTTCATCTTGTTCGTTTTTTAGCTTTTCTATTTTAGTTTTCGATAACGAGAGTTCC
Source organism: Streptococcus merionis DSM 19192 (assembly GCF_000380085.1). GTDB lineage: Bacteria > Bacillota > Bacilli > Lactobacillales > Streptococcaceae > Streptococcus > Streptococcus merionis. The sequence continues at coordinate 26,672 of NZ_KB904548.1, read as the reverse complement.
ATTCATTTCATTGACTTTTTGAGCGAGTTCTAGCTCTTGTTTTTCTATTTGCAGTCGTTCGTAAGTTCCCTTAACTCCTGCATTACCAATTTGACGCCGAGTGACGGGTGTTTGTGTTTTTTACTGACCATATAAAGTTGGTTATCAATAGCAGGATCAAAGGGGCGAAAAACGAGAGTGGTGTCCTTTAGCTCAACCATGTCTTCTAGCGCCATTAGAAGTCCAAGCTCTGCTTTGACCATAAATATAGCGTTGTAGAGCAGGTTATAGCTGGCAACGACATTGAGACGCTCTATCAAGTGTCCAAAGTGCTGAATGCGAGCAGGTTCTTTGAGAAATTGCTGTGACGTAATCAAAGGGAGATCAACTAAGTCCTCTGGATGAATCGCTTTTTTCTGAGCAAGAGGGTGCTCTTTTGGTAGAATCAGTCCAAAGGTGTGCGAAAAGGGCAACTCCTGATAATCCAAATCCTCAAAGAGCGGTGGATTTAAAAGAAGACCGATGTCAACGACTCCTGAACGGATCTGATTGAGAGCTTGCTCAGCGTCACCAGAGATGATATGGTAACGTAGATTAGGATGAGCATCTTGAATGCTTTTTAACGTTTGGACAATTTTAGCCATCGAAGGGACTTCTGCCGCTGCAATATAGATATCACCTGCTAAAATTTCCTCCTCACCACTGAGAGCGATCTCAGTCTGCTCAACCAGTTGAAGGATTTCCTGAGCCTTACTGCGGAAGAATTCTCCTTCCTCAGTCAGAGTAATCTGCCGTTTGCCACGGATGAAAAGCTGCTTGCCCAGCTGTTTTTCCAAATCCTGCATCTGCTTGGACAAGGTAGACTGGGTCACAAAGAGTTGCTCCGCAGCACGCGTGATATTGCGCTCACGAGCAATGGCCAAAAAGTAGTGAAAAAGACGCGTTTCGATCATGAGTGGATTCCTTTACTGCTTTTCTTCTATGCTACCATAATTTAAAACGATAGTAAATAACTGATAAGGATTGATAGGAATGTAAAAAGCATTAAGGACAGCTATCATGAACTTCCCGCTTCTTCCCTGTTTTAGTGATACAATCATCAGCACCTGCAGTTACAAGCAAGAATTTGTCATTTAAGTGAAGGGCTCAATCATCACAATAATTTTTTTGCAAAAAAGATGGATGGTAATGGAAACTGTCGACGGAACCAAGAGCGGTACAATTGTGGTTCAGAAAGCATGCCAGATGATATTCTGATTTTGAGACAACTTTATCCTAATGTTTCCTATATTTTTAAACAAGTTAAGTTAACCTTAAAAATCATAGAATAGTACCAATTTTCCGTAGGATTTTACGTGAAAGCCTTTTTGATTCGTGGTAAAATGACCTTATTAATTAAAGAGAGGTATCTAAGATGACGAAACAATTTCCTAAAGGCTTCTTATGGGGCGGGGCAACTGCTGCTAACCAATACGAGGGTGGCTTTGGTGAGGGTGGTCGTGGTTTTGCGACATCAGATACATCGCGTGCTGTATCACCTGAAGAGCGTAAGACCATGGGAGGCAGTGAATTTAACTCGCCAATGACCCTTGAAAAACTCAAGTTTGCTATGGAAGATACAGAAGGCCTCTATCCGAAACGCTGGGGGTCTGATTTCTACAATCGCTACAAGGAAGACATCGCCCTCTTTGCAGAGATGGGCTTCAAGACTTTCCGCTTGTCCATTGCTTGGCCACGCATTTTCCCTAAAGGGGATGAGCTGGAGCCAAACGAAGAAGGGCTTGCTTTCTACGATAAAGTATTTGATGAGCTTAATAAATACGGTATTGAACCTCTGGTAACTTTGTCTCACTATGAATTTCCGATTCATTTGGTAACCGAATACGGCGGTTGGAAGAATCGGAAAGTTATCGATTTCTTCGTGCGTTACGCAGAGACAGTCTTTAACCGCTATAAGGGCAAGGTCAAGTACTGGTTGACTTTTAATGAAATCAATATTCTTGGTATGACCGGTTATTTATCAGGCGGCCTTCTCTTTGAAGACGGGAAATTGCATTTAGATGAAATGTATCAAGCGGTACATCACCAGTTTATAGCATCAAGTTTGGCAACCAAGGCAGCGCACGAGATTGACCCTGAAAATAAGGTTGGGATGATGTTGGCTCGCATGGAAGCTTATCCTGCAACTTGCCATCCAGATGACATCATGAATGCTGTCCAAAAGGATCAGTCTAATCTCTTCTATTCGGATGTTCAAATTCGTGGAGAGTACCCACGTTACATGAACCGCTTTTTCAGAGAAAACAACATTGAAATCAAGTTCGAGCCAGGTGATGAGGCCATTCTCAAACAATATCCAGTTGACTTCATGAGCTTTTCTTACTACATGACTTCAGTGACACGCCACCCGAACAATCAGACAGCCGAGCAAAAGGCGACTGCTGGTAACTTGATCACAGGAGAAGCAAATCCTTACCTTGAAGCATCTGATTGGGGCTGGCAGATTGACCCAGTGGGCTTGCGTGTGACTCTTAACAAGCTTTACGATCGCTATCAAATTCCGCTCTTTATCGTGGAAAATGGTCTCGGTGCTCTGGATACTGTTGAGGCAGACGGTTCTATCCATGATAGCTACCGTATCGATTACTTGGAAAAACATATCGAGCAGATGTACGAAGCCATTGAAGATGGCGTTGAACTGATGGGCTATACGCCTTGGGGCTGTATTGACCTTGTGTCAGCGTCAACCAGTGAGATGTCTAAGCGTTACGGATTTATCTATGTAGATGCGGATGACCAAGGTAACGGAACCTTTGACCGCTCTCGCAAGGATTCCTTCTTCTGGTACAAGGATGTCATTGCGACGAACGGTGCCAACATTTTAAATGACTGATAATCTTTGAAAGTCAAGAGACTGCATCTTCAGCTTTTTGTGATGAGTTTCAGCCTGAGCTACGACTTCGTAAACGTGTTCAGATTTCTTTGAGCGTAGTTGCATGAACCAGCAGAGGCTAGGAAACTCCCAGCCTCTATTGGTATTTTGTGAGAGGAGCAAATGGGACTGAGATGATAAGATTGACACTTAGGGAAGGATTGAAGAGACTAAGGTTTCCATTGTTAGATGAATCTCAGATATTGAAGTCTTAGACTCCCTCAAAAAGCAAAAACTGACTAGGCAACGAAATAGAAGTAAAGTTCGGCAGGAAGAGTTATAGTTATTTCACTTTAAAATAGCCTGTCAAACATGCTGTTAGATACTTAATGACACACTTTCAAAAACTTCTGTAGAAGTAGCACAACATACTTTTTAAAAGTGTAAAGTTAGCATTTGGTTTTTGACGAGTATTCATGGCTCAATGTTCAGCGTCTTTAGAATATAGGAGAGGATATGACCACAAAACTCTATCTCATGCGTCATGGACAGACGCGTTTTAATCAACAGAACCGGATCCAAGGAGCATCTGACTCACCTTTGACAGCAGTAGGCATTGAGCAGGCCTTGGCGGCGCGTGCTTATTTTGATAGCAAAGCTATCACTTTTGACCGCATTTACAGTTCTACTCAGGAGCGTGCTTGCGATACAGCTGAGTTGGCTTCAGGTCGGACAGACTATATCCGTCTCAAGGGGCTCAAGGAAATGGACTTTGGTGCTTTTGAAGGGCAGCAAGAGTTTCTCAACCCACCTTTGCAAAAAGATATCGGCTATGGCGATTACTTTGTCACTTATGGTGGGGAAAGTTCGCTAGCAGTAAGAGCTCGGATGGGTGAGGCTGTGCGCCAAATTGTATCCGAAAACGAGGGGAAGACAGTCCTTGTAGTCAGTCATGGCGGTGCTATTGCTCAATTTTACCGCGGGGTTTTGAAAAATCCACCGCAGGTGCGCATGCGTAACTGTGCTATCTTAGAATTTGATGTGGCAGATGGTCAGTTTAACTTGCTAACAATCTATGATCCTGTCAATCATCTTGTGCTTTATGACAGGATTTCTGGTGAGCATCCGGATGCTCTACTCACATTTTAGGAGAGACGATGACAAAAACACTTTATTTGATGCGACATGGTCAGACTAGGCTCAATGTTCAAGGCCGAGTGCAGGGGGCTTTTGATTCGCCCTTGACAGAACTCGGTATTGAGCAGGCCACCAAGGCTCGTGCCTATTTTGAAAAAATGGAAATTCATTTTGATCTGGTGCTGTCTTCAACGCAAGAACGTGCTAGTGACACGGCTGAGTTAGTAGCGGGGCAGGTGCCGATACGCTACAAATTCCTTAAGGAAATGGATTTTGGAGAGTTTGAGGCGAAAGAAGAATCTACTCTCCCATCCTTTCGAGAGGGTGCGACTTCCTTTGAAGACTTGCTCGTGCCTTTTGGAGGAGAGGACATCCGCAGGGTTGGTCAGCGGGTTTACGATGGCCTTCGAGAAGTGCTGAGTCAAGTAGGAGAAGATGAAACGATTCTTGCTGTGAGCCATGGAGCTGCTATGTGGGGCTTTATCATCCAGATCGGGGCAAGCATTCCAGCAGGTGTTCGCTTTGGCAATTGTGCCATTTGCAAGCTGATCTTTTCTCCAGAAGAGGATTTTGTTCTTGAGGCTGTGATTGACCCTCTAAGCGATTAATAAACCGACTGAATTCAACCTGAAATCCTTGATAAACTTTAAGAACTTTCTTAAAAATTTTGGATTTATCGTTTGTTTTCCCATTTTTCAAAGGATTTCTTAACGGTCTCATATTTTAAGTGGTTTAGGTCTGAAGGACTGGTGTGTTTCCGTATGGGCTTGAGTTGGTTTATTCATTTTTATGGTGCTAATCCTGCTTGCTAGGTCATAACTTAGCTTAACACCGAGTAATCATGACTTAAAGCATAGAATAGTACCAGTTTTTCCAATAATAAGACAAGAAAAGAATGGTCTTTTAAGGTAAAATAAGGGTAACTTATCCATTGTGAGGTAATAACTAATGACAAAATTAACATTTCCAGAAGGCTTCTTATGGGGTGGTGCAACAGCTGCCAACCAGTGCGAAGGAGCTTATGACGCAGATGGTCGTGGCTTGGCTAACGTTGATGTAGCACCGATCGGTCCAGAACGTGGCCCAGTTATCGTTGGGAAGCGTAAGATGTTTGATTTCGAAGAAGGCTACCACTATCCAGCCAAGGTCGGCATTGATATGTACAATCGTTACAAGGAAGACATTGCCTTGTTCGGTGAAATGGGCTTTAAGACCTACCGTTTATCCATTGCTTGGACTCGCATCTTTCCCAAAGGAGATGAATTAGAGCCAAACGAAAAAGGCCTGCAATTCTACGAAGACCTTTTCAAAGAGTGCCACAAGTATGGCATTGAGCCTTTGGTGACGATTACCCACTTTGACTGTCCAATGCACTTGATCAAGGAGTACGGTGGTTGGCGTAATCGTAAGATGCTGGAATTTTACGAGCGTCTTTGCCGCACCCTTTTCACACGCTACAAAGGTCTTGTGAAATACTGGCTCACTTTCAATGAAATCAATATGATTCTTCATGCGCCATTTATGGGAGCAGGGCTCTATTTTGAAGAAGGCGAAAACGAAGAGCAGGTTAAGTACCAAGCTGCGCACCATGAACTTGTTGCATCAGCCATTGCGACTAAAATCGCTCATGAAATTGATTCGGAAAACAAGGTCGGTTGCATGTTGGCTGCTGGGCAATACTATCCAAACACACCGCATCCACGTGATGTTTGGGAAGCCATTAACTTGGATCGTGAAGGTTATTTCTTTGTGGATGTTCAGGCGCGTGGGGAATATCCTAATTACGCCAAGAAAGAGTGGGAGCGCAAGGGAATTGAAATTGCTATGGAAGAAGGCGACCTTGACATTCTCAAAGAGCATACTGTGGATTTCATTTCCTTCTCTTACTACTCAAGCCGTGTTGCTTCCGGTGACCCAGAAGTTAAGGATAAGACAGCAGGGAATATCTTTGCTTCATTGAAAAATCCATACTTGGATGCGTCTGAATGGGGTTGGCAAATTGATCCACTTGGTCTCCGAATCACCCTCAATGTCATCTGGGATCGCTACCAAAAACCACTCTTTATTGTGGAAAACGGTCTCGGTGCTGTTGATACTCCTGATGAAAACGGTTATGTCGAGGACGACTACCGTATCAATTATTTAGCAGAGCACGTAAAAACCATGCGTGACGCCATTAACGAAGACGGTGTGGAACTTTGGGGTTACACCACTTGGGGCTGTATTGACCTCGTCTCAGCAGGGACTGGCGAGATGAAGAAACGCTACGGCTTCATCTATGTTGACCTTGATAATGATGGCAAGGGCACTCTCAACCGCTCTAAGAAGAAATCCTTTGATTGGTACAAAGAAGTGATCGCCACAAACGGTGCATCTGTAAAATAATACCTAAAATACGTTAGCTCCAGCTCACTTGGTTCTCCTTAGCCAAGTGAGTTTTTTGATGAAAAAGGCTATATTAACTATTGCTAAATACTTCCACAATGATTGTGGAACTTTCCTGTCTTGCTCCGTAATGAAGAAAGCGATATCATTATAAGCGAGGTGGCTTATGGATAACTTATTATTACAAAGAATTTTTCATTTTTTCGAAGATAAAATGTACATAACGTCAGCTTATTTAGGGAGAGAGTTATCACTTTCATCTAAGACTGTTATGAAAATCATCAGGGATATTAATGATATAACGAGAAGGGAAGGTGCTTATTTTGAAAGTAATCCTGGGAAAGGTATTCGTCTTGTCATTGAAGATCGTGAAAAATTTGATACTTTTTTAACCCGTTTATCAGAGGAGCCAGTGATTCCTCAAACTCAAGACGGCAGAGTTCGCTATCTCCTGACACGATTGATTGCTTCAGAAAATGCAATTCCTATCGACGAACTGGCAGATACACTATTTGTCAGTAGACAGACTGTTCAAAATGATTTAAAGGTAGTTCGTGATCATTTAAAAAGCTTCAATCTTAATCTTAAAACTATAAGGTTGAAAGGCCTTATTGTTGAAGGGAACGAATTTGATAAACGTAGATGCTTAGCTCATACAAATGAACTTCCCTATTACGAAGAGCTCTCTATCTTCTCACCCCATAATGAGATCCTTAAAAAGATTGAAAAGATCGTATCAGAAGTTCTTTCTCATTTTCGATTCAAGATGACAGATATTGGTTTTCGTAATTTAATCATTCATCTGTTTATTGCTATTAAGCGTATTGAGAATGGTAGATTTGCCCAAAACATAGAGAGCCAAGAAGCTTCTTTTTCAAATGAAATTGAGAAGATAGCACTTGAAATTTCACAAGCTATTCAAGCTGAATTTTCTATTGAAATGCCCGATGAAGAGTTATTTTTTATCGCTTTGCATTTAGATAGTAAACGACTTCTTCAAAAAGTGAATGGACTATCTGGTTCAACGATTGTTCCTGACTATCTTTATACTTTAGTGGAGGAGATGATTAGTACAGTTGATGAGACTTACGGGCAGCATTTTTCAGATGACTTTGATTTAAGAGTAAATCTTTCATTACATTTGGTTCCTTTGATGACCAGGATAAAGTATAATATGTTTCTTGATAATCCCCTTTTTTCTGAGATAAGACAGAGAATGGCATTGTCCTACCTTATGGCTGAAACAGCGACTAAGATTCTTGAAAATACTTTTAATCAAAAAATTCCTGAACAGGAAATCAGCTACATCGCTCTTCATTTTAACCTTTCATTACAACGTTCCAGAGAACAGATTAGAAAGAAGAATATCTTAGTCGTTTGCGGTAGCGGTATTGGAAGTTCTGAACTGGTTGCCTATAACTTTAGGAAAAGGTTTGATGATTATCTAGATAAGGTTGAAGTTACTGATATTTTTGGAATAAAGGACCAAGACTTATCTGTATTTGACTTTGTCATTTCAACTCTAAATACACCCCTTGACTTATCGATACCTGTTCTTCAGGTTGGTATATTTCTAGATGACACTGATATGGAAACAGTGGAAGCGTTCCTTAAAGATCATGGGCAGCCGACAGTGAGAAACTACTTTGATCAATCACTCTTTATTTCAAATCTGGAAGCGAATAATAAGCAGGAAGCTTTAGAGCAAATTGTTGCTACTGTAGGACAACAAGAGGATATTCCAGATAATTTTTTAGAATTAGTCTTGAATCGTGAAAAAGCAGGTTTTACCGATTTAGAAAGTGGTGTTGCTATCCCTCACCCCATGGAACTCGTGAGCGATAGAACATTTATTTACGTTGCAATTTTAGAGAAACCCATCAGATGGAATCGAAATGATGTGTCATTAGTGATTTTACTATCGTTAAAAAAGAATCACAAGGACAATTTACAAGACTTCTACCGATCGATGAGCAGATTTTTAGTTAATAAAGAAGCGGTAGATGATGTTGTAGAAAGTCGAAATCTACAGTCATTAATAAATTATTTAACTTAAGGAGACCAATATGGACGTATACGAAATCAGTTTTGAACTCATCCTACATGCGGGTGATGCTAAGTCCAAATGTCTAATGGCCATAGAATCAGCTAGGGAGGAGGAATTCGAGGAGTCGGAGCAGTACATGGCGGAAGCTACTGAATCGATGAAGTTGGCTCATAAATGCCAAATGGATCTTATCCAAAGTGAAGCTAAAGGTGAAAAAGTTGAAATCACTGTGCTATTAGTCCATGCTCAAGACCATTTAGCCATGGCGCTATCGGCTTTGGATCATGCAAAAGAACTCATTGAAATGCACAAAAAATTCTTTGAGTTATCAAATCAGGTTAAACAATTAATAAAAAACTAAAAAAAGTGAGGTATTTATCATGAGAATCATGTTAGCATGTGCAGCAGGAATGTCAACCAGCATATTGGTTGCAAAGATGGAAGAAGCGGCTAAGGAACAAGGGAAAGACTATAAAATTTGGGCTATTGACCAGAGCTTGATTGAAGATAATCTTGGTAATTTTGATGTCTTACTTTTAGGTCCACAAGTCCAGCACACCCTTAAAAAAGTTAAAAACATTGTCGGAGATCGGGCTCCTGTTGCAGTTATTAAAGCATCAGACTATGGTCGTGGAAATGGCGCAGCGGTTTTAAAACATGCTGAGGAGTTAATTGGAGGTTGATAGCCATGGGCTTTTTTGATAAATATAGTGAGGTGGTCGGGGATATAGCTGTTGCAATAGATGATAATAAGTATCTGGCAGCTATAAAAAATACATTTACCATCTACATGCCATTCGTCATTGTAGGATCGTTTTCAACTCTCTTTAAGGTACTTTTATCCAGTACAACGACAGGTTTGGCTCAGTTTTCCGGCTTTGGATGGTTGGTGAGTTTAGAACCAGCTTTTAATGCCATGAACTACGCTACTATGAATATTATGTCCCTAGCTATCCCAGTTATTCTAGGAGCTATGCTAGCAAGACAAAACAAGGTCAATGAATTGTTCGCAGCTATAGTCGCTCTATCAAGTTATGTTGCTGTTGTTCCTCAGAGCATCAAGGCGACTGTAGATGGGGCAGAGGCAGTACTAGCAGCCTTGCCAGTAGCCTCTACAAATGCTTCAGGTTTATTTATCGGTATGGTGGTGGCAATTATATCGGTTGAGATTTTCTCTAAATTAAGTAAAATTGAAAAACTTCAAATTCAGATGCCACCGTCAGTTCCAGCTGGTATTACTAAGTCCTTTAACGTGATGCTCCCAATCTTTATTGTTATTGTGACATTTTCCTTGTTAGGAACAATTTTCTATAATTTGACAGGGACTTATATCAATGAGTTTATCTATAAGATTTTACAAGGACCTCTAGAAACTATTGCTCAAACTCCAGCGGGGATTATCATTCTTATCGTTATCAGTCAACTCTTCTGGCTTGTAGGGATCCATGGCGGTCTTATTATTACACCGATTCGTAACCCACTCTTAATCGCTGCGCTTGCTGCTAATATTGAGGCATTTACAGCTAGTAATGCTCCACAAAACCCAGTTACATTAGGTTTTTGGAATGTTTTTGTAGCGACTGGCGGAGCTGGTTATACTTTGTCACTCATCATTGCGCTCCTCTTCTTTTCTAAAAAAGACGATTCACGAGAAATTGCAAAAATTTCATTTGCACCAGGGATTTTTGGTATTAGTGAACCTATCGTATTTGGTCTTCCATTAGTACTGAATCCTATTTACGCTATTCCATTTGTTTTCGTATCAGCGATAAATTCAGGTGTAGCTTTACTGTTCTTCCAAATGGGCTTTTTGACGCCAAACACTATTGATATTCCATTTGGATTACCACTCTTCCTCAATGCCTTTATCGGTTATGGTTGGCAAGGCGCAGTGGTACAGGCACTCTTAATTGCACTTGGGGTTATTATGTATGCGCCGTTTGTTCTTTCTGCTAATCGTATGAAAGAGGAATGACCTAAATGTGAAACACTAGGGAGGATACAAACTTACTAGTGTTTTCACTATGATTTCGGAGGTTTACGATGACTAAAACATTATTTCCAGATAATTTTTTATGGGGTGGAGCTATCGCTGCCAACCAAGCAGAAGGTGCTTGGAATGTAGATGGCAAAGGTATGAGTGTTGCTGATGTTGCCAAATTCAAGCCAAATATTGATAAAAAGGATTACAAAGCGCAATGGCATGTCTCACAAGCGGATATTGATGAGGCTAAGACATCTGATGACGAGGTATATTATGCCAAGAGACACGGGATTGATTTCTATCATCGTTATAAGGAAGACTTAGCATTATTTGGCGAATTGGGATTTAAAACATTACGGATTTCGATAGCATGGACTCGTATTTTCCCAAATGGTGATGAAGAAAAACCAAATGAGAAGGGGATTGCATTCTATCATGATTTGTTTGATGAGATGTTAAAGAATGGAATTGAACCGCTTGTTACACTTTCTCATTACGAGATGCCATTGCACTTAGTTGAAGCATACGATGGTTGGGTTTCGAAAGATGTTGTGACCTTCTTTAACAGATATACAGATGTTGTGATCAAAGAGTATGCAAGTAAAGTAAAGTACTGGCTGACCTTTAACGAAATTGATAGCGTCTTTAGACATCCCTTCACTACCGTCGGGGTCTTAGAAGAAAAGTATTCAGATAAACTAGCTGCTGAAGAGGCCATTTATCAGGCAGTGCACAATCAGTTTGTCGCAAGTTCGATTGCAACTAGGCAGTTAAAAGAGACTAATCCTGATGCATTGATGGGAGCTATGCTGACCAAAACAACAACTTATCCTGAAACCTGTAATCCACTAGATATTGAAGCAGCTCAAAAAGCTAACCGTCAAAATTACTTTTATTCTGATGTCCAAATTCGTGGTAAATATCCTAAACATGTCTTGAATCACTGGAAGAAAAACAATTTCAAAATTGATGTAACAGAAGAAGAACTTGCTAATTTAGAGAAGTATACAGTTGATTTCTTGTCTTTCAGCTATTATATGTCTATGGTGGATTCGCATGAGAAGGCTAATAAAGAGATTGTCGGTGGTAATTTAAACCAAGGTGTGAGAAACCCTTATTTGGATATGACTGATTTTGGTTGGCAAATTGATCCTTTGGGCTTAAAAATCTCTATGATTGATATGTATGACCGGTACCAAATTCCATTGATGATTGTCGAAAATGGTATTGGGAATTTCGATACACTCACTGAGGATGGCAAGGTTCATGACTCTTACAGGATCGAATACTTTAAACAACATTTACAACAAGTTGGTTATGCAATTGATGATGGGGTCGAATGTTTAGGATATACCTCATGGGGGTGTATTGATTTAGTGAGTGCAGGAACCTCCCAGATGGATAAGCGCTATGGTTTTATCTATGTTGATTTAAATGATTACAACGAAGGAACACTTAAGCGCTACAAGAAAGACTCCTTTGACTGGTATCAAGAAGTCATTACAACTAATGGTGCAAGCCTATACGGAGAAGGAGATGAGTAAACGATGACTGTTAATAATCAATTTCCAGAAAATTTTCTATGGGGTGGTGCCATTGCAGCGAATCAGGCAGAGGGCGCATGGGATGTAGATGGTAAGAAACCAAATGTAACAGACGTTATGGTCGGAATTGGCACAGATAAAGATACGCCAAGTATCCTGTTTAATCCTGAGACAGGGCATTACGAAGAAAGCTACAAGGAAGATAAAATTTATCTTAGTCACGATGCGGTTGATTTTTATCACCGTTACGAAGAAGACCTAGACTTGATGAGGGAACTAGGATTAAAAGCTTTTCGAACAAGTATCTCTTGGAGTAGGATTTTTCCTAGGGGAGACGAAGAAGAGCCAAATGAATTAGGTCTTGCCTTCTATGACCGGTTATTTGATAAAATCATTGCAAATGGGATGGAGCCAATAGTAACTCTGAGCCACTATGAGACGCCTTTGGCTTTAGTTGCCGAATACGGTGGCTGGACTAACAGACAACTAATCTCTTTCTATGAGCGGTATGTCCGAACCGTATTAGAAAGATACAAGAGCAAGGTCAAGTATTGGATGACCTTTAATGAAATCAATAATACCTTCAAAATCCCGTTTGTAGCAGGTGGTATGGTTTCTATGAATCCTTCTGACCCGAGCTTACCAGTGGCTGATCTGACAGATAAGGATATCTTTCAAGCAAATCATCATCTTTTTGTTGCACATGCACTGTCAGTAAAGCTTTGTCATGAAATAGATCCTAGTGCGAAAATGGGTGCAATGTACAGTTTCTCGTCTTTAGCAACTTATCCGTACAACTGTGACCCTGAGAATGTTTTTGGGGCATTAGAGTTCACTCGCCAGTCCTATTACTATTCGGATGTAATGTGTCGAGGTTATTATCCGGGATACATCAAGAGAACTTGGTCTGAACAGGGAAGCGAACCAAAAATGGAAGCTGGGGACTTAGATTTAATTAAGGCCTATACTTCCGATTATATCGCATTTAGCTATTACAGGAGTGCTGTGTATGAAAAAGATATTCAGATGAAGATAGACACAGGTGGAGCTGCTGGTCTTGATAACCCTTACTTAGAGGGTAAGTCACCTGTTCCTTGGGAGTGGCCTATTGATCCTGTTGGATTTAGATATGTTTGTAACCAGTTGACTGATCGCTACAATTTACCGTTGATAATCGCAGAAAATGGAATCGGACTCGATGAGGCTCCTGATGAAAATGGTCAAATTGATGATCCAGAGAGAGTGAAGTATCTCAGAAATCACCTGATTCAATTAGGTGAGTCAATTAAGGATGGTTGTGATATTATAGGCTATCTCTGGTGGGGACCATTTGATATCGTTTCTGCAGGTACAGGTGAAATGCGTAAGAGATACGGTTTTGTGTACATTGACCGACATAATGACGGCAACGGCACCCTCAACCGCTCTAAGAAGAAATCCTTCGATTGGTACAAAGAAGTCATCGCCACAAACGGTGCTTCTGTAAAATAATACCTAAAATACGTTAGCTCCAGCTCACTTGGTTCTCCTTAGCCAAGTGAGTTTTTTGCTTGCAACGAACGAAGGAATTTTATAGGAAAATGAAAATGGACAGCAATCCTTTGACGTGAATTTTTCGAAATTGCTTGAGACCAATGTCAATTAGTGATAAAATAGAAAGACGACAACTGATAAGAAAAGGACGATATGCTTAAACAGAAAATCAATGCAAAGACAGCTACTGCTTACCTCATCGGAACAATTATCCTCTCTCTGGGGCTTTGCCTGAGCGCTAAAAGTAATTTGGGAGTTTCTCCTGTCACAAGTACCATTTTTGCTTTGGCAGCAGTAACTGGGCAAAGCTTTGCCGTAACCAATTTCTTTTACCTCTGTTTCTTGATTCTGGTACAATTTGCCCTTCTTAGGACAGAATTTCGTCACACTCAGTGGACACAGATTTTGGCTAGCTTTTTAGGAAGTTTCTTTATCGATATTTTTGATAATCACTTACCAATACCAGAAACTCTGACTTTGAGGGCTATTTTCTTAGCGACAGGTATTGTTCTGGTTGGCATTGGTGCTTCGATTACTGTTGGGATGCAGGTGATTCCAAACCCTGCTGATGCGCTAGCAAATGTTATTGGTAAGATTTCAGGCAAAGGCTTTGGTATTGGGAAAAATCTACTGGACGTTATCTCGATCCTCTTAGCGAGTATCTTAGGGTTACTATTTCAAGGGCAGCTTGTCGGTGTTGGTATCGGAACCTTTCTGGGTATGATTTTTACAGGGCGTATTATTGCCTTGTGTCATCCCTGGACTGAAAAACTCCACCAAAAACTGATTGGAGAATAGATTAAAAAAAGCCCGCGATCGCGAGCTTTTTGACTATTATTAAGCGTTGTCATCTTTATCAAGAGCTTCTTTGACAGCTTTAACTGCGCCAGTAGCAGCATCTTGAACATCTGCGACAACTTCTTTAGCTTTGGCAACCGTTTTTTCAACGACACCCTCAGCTTGGATTTCCTTATCGCCAGTAACTTTACCAACGATTTCTTTAGCAGAACCTTTCAATTGGTCCAATTTTGCATCAAATTTTTCAGACATAGCAAGCCTCCTTAATCAGCTTAAAATTATTTTCTTTCGAAAAAGAATGAAACAACAGCAATCACGATGATTGCGCCACAGATAGATGGTATTAGTGCCATACCAGCAAGGCTTGGGCCCCAGTGACCCAATAGAGATTGACCAATAGATGAGCCAACAAGTCCAGCAACAATATTAGCAATACAGCCCATTTTTTCGCCACGATTGGTGATGGCACCAGCCGCTGCACCAATCAAAGCACCAACGATAAGAGACCAAATCATAGGAAACCTCCTTCTTATCTTTGTACTCCCAGTATAACACAGTTTTATGAGACTGTCTATGAAAATGCCTGTTCACGGGATTTCAGGTAGGGTTATAAAAATTCCCTCAACTGTTGAAAAATAATCTCCTGAATTAAGAAATCTTACCTGTGTATACCGATTCTGAGTGTAGATGAACAAGCAAAAGCAGGTATTTTTGAAAAAGTTAAAAAAGTACACACAAATCCTTTGCCTTTTCTCAAAAAAACTGATACAATAATTGTTTGTGAGACTACCTCACTTACCCTCAGGAAACCTGTGGGTCATTAGTCCAAAAGGAGGAAATATCAATGGCTAAATACGAAATTCTTTATATTATTCGTCCAAACATTGAAGAAGAAGCGAAAAACGCTTTGGTCGCACGTTTCGACTCTATCTTGACTGACAATGGTGCTACTATTGTTGAGTCTAAGGCATGGGAAAAACGTCGCCTTGCATACGAAATCAATGATTTCCGCGAAGGTTTGTACCATATCGTAAACGTTGAAGCTACAGATGCTGTCGCTCTTAATGAGTTTGACCGTTTGTCTAAAATCAACGGCGATATTCTTCGTCACATGATCGTCAAACTTGACGCGTAAGCAGGTGTTCTATGATTAATAATGTAGTGCTTGTTGGTCGTATGACCCGTGATGCAGAGCTTCGCTATACCCCGTCTAACCAAGCTGTGGCGACTTTTACTTTGGCGGTTAACCGCAATTTTAAAAATCAAAACGGTGAACGTGAGGCGGATTTCATTAACGTGGTTATTTGGCGCCAGCAGGCTGAAAACTTGGCTAACTGGGCTAAAAAAGGTGCCTTGATTGGGATTACAGGTCGCATTCAGACTCGTAATTATGAAAATCAACAAGGTCAACGCGTTTATGTGACAGAAGTTGTTGCTGATAATTTCCAACTCTTGGAAAGTCGCACTGCGCGTGAAGGTCAATCAGGTGGTTACCAGTCCAATGCCAATTTTGGCGGCGGTTTCCAATCAGCTCCTTCACAATCAAACGCAACACCTAACTTTGGTCGTGATGAAAGCCCATTTGGCACAACCAATCCAATGGACATTTCAGACGACGATCTGCCTTTCTAATCAAGTATTAGAAAGCTCTGGTTCGAATCGAGAACTCATCTGAGTTCACACATCATATAAAGGAGAAACTCACATGGCTCAACAACGTCGTGGCGGATTCAAACGCCGTAAAAAAGTTGATTATATCGCAGCTAACAAAATTGAATACGTTGATTACAAAGATACTGAATTGCTCAGCCGTTTCGTATCTGAGCGTGGTAAAATCTTGCCACGTCGCGTAACTGGTACTTCAGCGAAGAACCAACGCAAGGTAACAACAGCGATTAAGCGTGCGCGTGTTATGGCTCTTATGCCTTACGTAAACGAAGACTAATATCAGATCCCTTTTCCAAGTCTGGAGGAGGGATTTTTGCTTGAAAAATAGAGAGATTTTGCGATAATAAAACCATGTTCAAAAACATTACCAATTTACAAATTATCAAAATTGTAGCCGCTACTGGCTTGTCTATCGGTTTGGCTCAGTTACTCGGTCTTGAAAATGTGACATCTGCTGGAATTATTGCCATGCTTAGTGTTTTAGAGACGCGAAAGTCGTCTTTGACAGTCGGCTGGCAGCGTCTGGTTTCGACCGTCCTTGCTTTAGCTCTTGCTACTATCAGTTTTTCTGTACTGGGCTTTAATCTTCCTGCCTTTCTCCTCTATCTGATAGTTTTTGTCTTTATTGCCTATCGTTTCGACATGAGGGCAGCTATTGCCCCTTGCTCAGTCCTTGTCGCTCACCTCTGGCTGAGCCAGAACTTGTCCCTTGCTTTTTTGTGGAATGAATTCCTTCTCATGCTAATTGGTGCAGGGATTGCTATTTTCCTCCACATCTATATGCCCTCTCAGCAGTCGCAGATAGAGGACGCGCGGGTTATGATTGAAGAGCACTTGCGAATGATTTTATCATCTATGGCGCAGGCTATTTATGCTTTAGATGAAAAATCACAGAGCAGGGAGCTTGTGGCTTTAGAAAAGGACATTAAAGCTGCTAAAGCCTTGGTCTATCAGGAGCAGGAAAATCAGCTTTTTCGGCAGATTGATTATGACTTGCACTATCTGGATATGCGTCAGGATCAGGTTCGACTTCTGATGACTATGGACAATAATTTGGCCGCTTGTCGTTTAGAGCTGACAGAAGCCAAGCTCTTGGCAAGTCTCTTTGAATTGACCGCTGCTCAGCTCAGTGAGCATAATCCAGCAACCTATCTCTTAGAAGACATCAAAACTATGCTGGCGCATTTTCGAGAGCGCGATCTGCCCAAAACACGGGAAGAGTTTGAAACCAGAGCCATTCTCTTTCAGCTTTTGACCGATTTGACCCGCTTTATCCAGCTTAAAATTGACTTTTACAGGGATTATTCAATGGCAAATGAATAGAATAGTATCAGAATTTCCTATAATAGGATTGGCTAATTTTTTGAGAATGGAGTAGACTATCTATAGGATGATATTTTCCGTCCTTATGTTATTAACTATAGAAGGTGTTACACCATGTTTCAAATTTTATTAGTGATGATATACTTAGCCTTTATCAGCTTAGGTCTACCTGACGGGCTTCTCGGCGCAGCTTGGCCTGCCATGCGGGTTCAAATGAACTCGCCCATGTCTTATATGGGAATCATTTCCATGATTATCTCTGTCGGCACTATTGTGTCTAGTCTTCAAAGCCATCGGCTCATGCCACCTCTCTTTGGTCTTTTGGGCAATGGTATCGGACTTTTCCTATTTCCTATCTATCTTGTGCTTATCCTGATTGGCATGGTGGTTCTTCATGAACGTTTGATGAAAGTTCATGTTGAAATGGAGTAAGAAAATCAAAAAAATCTTCTATCTCTCAAAAGGAGATGGAAGATTTTTTCATTAACTTTTGCTAGTGATAGCACTTTTGACGTTGTAGCGTTTTTTGAGGAGGTAGCGAGCAGCAAAGCCAGCTGCACCGATTAAAAGGTTGAGCCAGTTCGGCACGATAGGGTTCACAACTGCTGGTAAGAGCGTGCTGAGACTGAAAATAAAGAAGAGGCCAAACATGACAAGAGCTAGGGTTAGCCAAGTTTTGAGACCATGAGGGCGTTCGCTTTTTGGCTTTCCGAGGTGACGGTAGATGTAGAAATACATGGCGTACATCATTTCACCGGTAGCTGCACTGAGAAGAATTAAGCTAGTAAAGCCATAAGCTTGGTTACGGGTTTCAGAAAAACCAAGAATTCCCATCATAAGTCCCATGATCCCAAGGATAAACAGACTTGCGTCCAGCCACATGAGCCAAGGATTATCATTTTCAGGAGGATTAGCAGCTTCATACTCGGCTTTTGCAGTCAAGCTGTCTGCCCAGACGGTGGGCGCGCCAAAGAGCTGTCGGGCTGTTAGGCCTTTTTTTTGATTTTCAAGAATAGTAGGCAAGACACTTTCTAAGGCTTCCTTGACCTCTGAATCAGATTTGCCATTTTTTAAGAGCTGATTGGTCGCGATGTGGATGTATTCTTGGTTTTTTTTGGTTAATTGTGACAGGTCAGTATGTTCCATCATTCAGGAATGTCCTCGTTTCTAGTAAAAATAAAGGGTTAGAACCATTTTTTGCGAATAAAATAAATCACCAAAAGGCCGCTAATGGAAAAGGCCATCAGGATAATAATCCAGAACGCATGAGGGATGTCATTGAGTGGCAAAGCATCTATTTCAACGAAGTTCATGCCGTAAGCAGAGAAGATCATGGTTGGAATGGAGAGTACCATAGTAGCCAGAGCCAAGGTTTTCATGATGGTGTTCTGGTTATTGCCGATGATAGAGCCAAAGGTGTCGGTCATTCCTTTTAAGATATTGCCGTAGATATCTGCCATTTCAATGGCCTGTTGAGTCTCGACAAGAGTGTCTTCTAGAAGGTCCTCATCTTCTTCATATTTTTTGAGAAGAATGGAGGAAGCCGTCAGCTTTTTCACGATTCGTTCATTGGTCTTTAGAGAGGCCTTAAAGTAGATGATGGTCTTTTCAAGTTCCATGAGCTCAATCAGCTCTTCATTACGGGTTGATTCGTGCATTTGGCTTTCGATTTCTTCGCTTTGGCGATCAATTTGCCGCAGAGCTGATAGGTAGATAGCTGCATTGCGATAGAGAATCTGAAAGACAAAGCGGGATTTCATAAAGGTATAGAAATTGCGAATTCGACGATTGATGAAAAAATCCAAAAGAGGCAGCTGCTCCAAACAAGTCGTGATAAAGGCTTCCTCTGTAATGATGATACCAAGAGGGATCGTGACATAGTAGATTTTCCCGTTACGCTCCTCGGAAATCGGGACATCAACGATAATCAGCTTATAATCATCTTCGACGGAAATACGGGACATTTCTTCCGCATCAAGCGGCGCCCGCAGGTCAGCAATATCAATATTAAAGCGGCTAGCGATTTCCATGGTTTCACTCTGGGAGGGATTGACCAGGTTAATCCAAGCGCCAGGCGCAAAAGTGTCAATTTCTTGAAAATCTGTTCCAGATGACAGAAAAATCTGTTTCATCAGTGTCCTCCTTCGTAGTGATCCATGTTTTGATACACGCTCTTTATTATACACTAAATTGAAGCATTTACAAAGAAAAATTTTGGAAGGGCAGGAACTAAGTTAATCGAAAAGGTTTGTCATCAAGCTCAGACAGAAAACACCTGAAAAATCTTTTTTCTCCAAGAAGAGGACGGGCAATTTTTCAGAAATCGCGACACTTTCGTAGAATATCTCTGAAAGTAGAAACGTGTATTTACAGTTCAACACGGTCATTCAAGGTAACTTGCATAGTTTTTTGCTTTTATAAAAATTTTAAGAGCTGATTTCAAGGCGATGGAAAGGCTTTCTAAAGGTTCTGACGAGGCAAGTGCGTTTGACAAATCTAACCACATTATTATAAAATAGAGTGGTCAGTTTAAAGTGAGAAACCTATCTCTCAAAATCAAATCTGAGATCAAGTAGAAAGCGAGGCTCTGAATGGAGAAACTTGAAATCAAACAGTTAACAAAAATTTTTGGAAAGCGTCAAAAACAGGCCCTGAAAATGGTCAAAGAAGGCGCCAGTAAGACGGATATCCTGAAAAAAACGGGTGCGACAGTCGGGGTATATGACGCTAATTTTTCAGTCAAAGAGGGCGAAATATTTGTCATCATGGGCTTATCAGGAAGTGGCAAGTCCACTCTGATCCGTTTGTTGAACCGCTTGATTGAACCATCATCTGGGGATATCTACATCAACGGACAAGATATTGCTAAGATGAATAAGGAAGAACTTCGTGAAGTGAGGCGCCATTCGATTAACATGGTTTTCCAGAATTTTGCCCTTCTGCCTCACAAGACGATTCTGGAAAATACAGAGTTTGGTCTGGAATTGCGGGGTGTTCCCAAAGAAGAGCGCCAAAAGTTGGCTGAAAAAGCCTTGGAAAACTCGGATTTGCTAGCTTTTAAAGACCAGTATCCCAGTCAGCTATCGGGTGGGATGCAGCAGCGGGTTGGCTTAGCGAGAGCTTTGGCCAACGACCCAGAAATCTTGCTGATGGACGAAGCCTTTTCGGCCTTAGATCCCTTGATTCGTAAAGAAATGCAGGATGAACTTTTGGACCTTCAAGAGCGAGTACAAAAGACGATCATCTTTATCACTCATGACCTGAACGAGGCCTTGCGGATCGGTGATCGAATCGCTCTTATGAAAGACGGGAAAATCATTCAGATTGGTACAGGTGAGGAGATCCTGACCAATCCAGCCAATGATTTTGTCCGGGAATTTGTTGAGGATGTGGACCGTTCAAAAGTCTTGACAGCTCAAAACATTATGATCAAACCTTTAACGACTAATCTGGATATTGATGGACCTAAAGTAGCGCTTAATCGGATGCGAAATGAATCTGTCAGTATGCTGATGGCTGTTAACCGCAAACGCCAGCTTCAAGGAGTTGTCACTGCTGATCAAGCGCTTGAAGCAGCACGCCATCACCGAACGCTTACTGAGGTTGTAACGAAAGACGTGATCACAATAGCTAAGGATACTTTAGTCACTGACATCTTGCCCCTCATCCACGACTCTTCAAGTCCGATCGCTGTGGTTGATGACAATGACCGTCTAGCAGGTGTCATTATCCGAGGGCGCGTGCTTGAAGCTTTGGCGAAAGATACTGACTAGAATAATCGAATATGCCCTAAAAAGCTAAATTTGGCCTCATCTGACTTGGGGCGCAGGCGTTTCTGGGTTTTCTTCGCTTTTCTTAGCGGGTTTTGTATCTTAAATATAATATAAGGAGGAAAATGTGTTCTTAACAATATTTAATAACCCATTGCCAGTCGCAGAGCTGGTTGACAAAACGACCGAATGGTTAACCAAAACATTCTCTGGACTTTTTGGTCTGGTGCAGGATTTAGGAAATGCTGTCATGAACGTCATGACAGACACGCTTCTCTTTTTCCCACCAATTTTTGTGATTGTTCTCTTGACAGGTCTGGCCTATCTTTTATCGCGAAAAAAAACGCCTAAGGCCTTTGGCTTAGCTCTATTTACTTTTATCGGCCTACTCTTTATTGATAATCAGGAGCTGTGGGTAGATTTGATGAATACGCTGAGTCTTGTGGTCGTCGCTAGTATTCTGTCAGTGATTATCGGGATTCCTTTAGGCATTTGGATGGCTAAGAGCAATCGTGTGCAGCAAATTGTCAATCCCATTTTGGACTTTATGCAGACCATGCCGGCCTTTGTTTACCTGATTCCAGCGGTTGCTTTCTTTGGTATTGGAATGGTACCTGGCGTTTTTGCCTCTATCATCTTTGCTCTGCCTCCGACGGTACGCTTTACCAATTTAGGGATTCGTGAAGTGCCACGAGACTTGGTTGAAGCATCGGAGTCCTTTGGTAGCACAGGGCAGCAAAAGCTTTTTAAAGTCGAGTTGCCTTTAGCTAAAGATACGATTGTAGCTGGTGTCAGCCAGACTATTATGCTGGCCCTTTCTATGGTGGTGACAGGTTCCATGATCGGTGCGCCTGGTCTTGGACGCGGTGTTTTATCAGCCCTGCAAAAGGCTGATATCGGTAGTGGATTTGTGAATGGTCTTAGCTTGGTTATTCTTGCCATCATTATCGATCGTATGATGCAGTTGGTCAACGTCAAATCCCAAAACCCCTTGCCGCCCCTTTTGAAGAAAGCTTTGTCAGGACTAGCCTTAGTCTTACTCTTGCTCCCTAGTTTTGCCTCTTTTTTTGGCAATAGTAAAGCAGCAAAGAAGGATACCATCAATCTAGCTTATGTCCAGTGGGATTCTGAAATTGCCTCAACCAATGTCCTAGCAGAAGTTTTGCGTCAGGAAGGGTTTGAGGTTGAGATGACGCCATTAGATAATGCGGTTGTCTGGAAATCACTGGCTGATGGCAGTATGGATACCTCTATGAGTGCTTGGTTGCCTGTCACACATGGCGATTTATTTGCCGAATACAAAGGGAAATTGGAAGATTTAGGCCCTAACTTAGAAGGAGTGGCACTAGGTCTCGCTGTGCCAACCTATATGGCGGTGGATAGTATTGAGGATTTGACCTCACAAGCTGATAGTGCCATCACAGGGATTGAGCCAGGAGCAGGGATTATGGCAAGTACGGATAATGCCTTATCGGCCTATGCCAACCTATCTAGTTGGACCTTAGAGCCTGCATCCACAGGTGCAATGGTTACTGCGCTTGATAAGGCTATCAAAGGTCAAGAAGATATTGTCATCACAGCCTGGTCACCACACTGGATGTTTGCCAAATACGACCTGAAATACTTAGAGGATCCCCAGAAAGTTTTTGGTGACGGAGAAAATATTCACACCCTTACCCGTCAAGGATTGGCAGAAGACAAGCCAGAGGCCTTCCAAATCATAGACCAATTTTATTGGACTAAAGAAGATATGGAGGCAGTCATGCTAGACATTGCTGATGGTATGTCTGAAGAAGAAGCCGCTCGAAAATGGATTAAAGCCAATCCGAATAAGGTTGCTGAATGGACTAAGTCGTAGGAAATCTAGAAAATCTCGTGTCATATGATACGAGGTTTTTATGTCACTACGGATCAAAAACGTATAGGTTTCTGGTTGATTTCCTTTGTTATTTTAGAATATTTTACCCATTTCGTAAAAAATTAGGAGAAGATGTTCCCGTGCGTTTGGCGCGACAAGCGTAGCAATTCCCTGAGATAGGTAGCAAAATATGGTATAATAGGAAGACATTAGGAAGAGGATATTATGCAGGATAAGATTGTGATTCATGGCGCTCGCGCCCATAATTTGAAGAATATTGATGTGGAAATTCCGCGCGACAAGCTGGTCGTGGTGACGGGATTGTCAGGTTCTGGGAAGTCTAGTCTAGCTTTTGATACGCTCTATGCTGAGGGACAACGCCGCTATGTAGAGAGCCTTTCGGCCTATGCGCGTCAATTTTTGGGCAATATGGATAAGCCAGATGTAGATAGTATTGATGGACTCTCACCGGCTATTTCTATTGACCAAAAGACAACCTCTAAAAATCCGCGTTCCACAGTAGGAACGGCGACTGAGATTAACGATTACCTCCGCCTCCTCTATGCTCGCATTGGGGTTCCCTACTGTATCAATGGGCACGGGGCTATCTCAGCAACCTCGGTTGAGCAGATTGTGGATCAGATTTTGGAATTACCAGAGCGTCAGCGCCTGCAGATTCTTGCCCCGGTTGTCCGCAAGAAGAAAGGCCAGCACAAGAACATGCTGGACAAAATCCAAAAGGATGGCTATGTGAGGGTGCGGATTGACGGTGAGTTGCACGATGTGGCAGAAGTGCCAGAGCTCAATAAAAACTTAGCCCACAACATTGAAGTGGTCATTGATCGTATCGTGATCAAGGATGGCATTCGTAGCCGTCTTTTTGACTCAGTCGAGGCAGCCTTACGCATTGCAGATGGCTATGTTATCATTGATACCATGGATGAGAAAGAACTTCTCTTTTCAGAGCACTATGCTTGTCCAGTTTGTGGCTTTACCGTGCCTGAATTGGAACCTCGCCTTTTTTCTTTCAATGCCCCTTTTGGCTCCTGCAGTGATTGTGACGGTCTTGGGAGCAAACTCGAGGTCGATGTCGACTTGGTTGTGCCAGATCAGAGCAAGACCCTACGCGAGGGGGCTTTAGTTCCTTGGAATCCTATTTCGTCTAACTATTACCCGCAAATGCTAGAGCAGGCTATGTTGGCTTTCGGCATTGATATGGACACGGCTTTTAAAGATTTGGACAAGGCGAGTCAGGACCTTATTCTGAATGGCTCTAATGGCGAGATTTTCCACTTTCATTATGAAAATGAATTTGGTGGCGTGAGGGATATTGATGTTCCCTTTGAGGGTATTTTGACGAATATCATGCGACGTTACCGTGAGACTAACAGTGATTTTACCAGAGGACAGATGCGACTTTATATGAATGAGTTGACCTGTGCTACCTGTCAGGGCTACCGCCTCAATGACCAAGCGCTCTGTGTTAAGATTGGAGGGCAAGACGGTCTTCATATCGGAGCCTTGTCAGACCTATCGATCGCGGACCATCTGAGTCTAGTCAAAGACCTGAACTTATCTGCCAACGAGGAGACCATTGCACGGCCTATCCTCAAGGAAATTACAGATCGCTTGACTTTCCTCAATAACGTTGGCCTTAACTACCTGACCTTGTCACGAGCTGCGGGTACACTCTCTGGTGGGGAAAGCCAACGGATTCGTTTAGCGACTCAGATTGGCTCCAACCTTTCAGGTGTCCTCTATATCTTGGATGAGCCATCTATTGGTCTTCATCAGCGGGATAATGACCGTCTCATTAACTCTCTGAAAAAGATGCGCGACCTAGGAAATACTCTCATTGTGGTGGAACACGATGAGGATACCATGATGGCAGCTGATTATCTGATTGATATCGGACCAGGTGCTGGGAAGTTCGGCGGGGAAATTGTGGCCGCAGGCACACCAAAACAAGTCGCTAAGAAAAAAAATTCTATTACTGGCCAGTATCTATCTGGTAAACGCCAGATTGCAGTGCCATTAGAACGCCGTTCAGGTAATGGCCGTTTTCTCCGTGTGACGGGTGCAACCGAGCATAATTTGCAGAATGTCACAGCGACTTTCCCACTTGGAAAATTTATCGCCGTGACAGGGGTATCTGGCTCAGGAAAGTCAACCCTAGTCAACAGTATCCTTAAAAAAGGCATTGCTCAGAAACTCAATCGCAATTCTGCCAAACCTGGTAAACATAAGACCATTGAAGGAATTGAACATATTGATCGTTTGATTGATATTGACCAGAGTCCGATTGGACGAACACCGCGGTCAAATCCGGCTACCTATACTGGTGTTTTTGATGATATTCGTGACCTCTTTGCGCAGACCAATGAGGCCAAGGTCCGTGGTTACAAGAAAGGTCGGTTCTCCTTTAACGTTAAAGGTGGCCGTTGCGAGGCCTGTTCAGGTGATGGCATCATCAAGATTGAGATGCATTTCTTGCCAGATGTCTTTGTCCCTTGCGAGGTCTGCCACGGTCGCCGTTACAATAGTGAGACCTTGGAAGTTCATTATAAAGAAAAAAATATCTCAGAAGTTCTGGATATGACTGTTAACGATGCTGTTGAGTTCTTCCGGCATATTCCCAAGATTGCTCGAAAACTTCAGACGATTCAAGATGTTGGGCTGGGCTATGTCAGTCTCGGTCAGCCAGCGACAACCCTCTCAGGGGGAGAGGCTCAGCGGATGAAACTGGCCAGCGAGCTTCACAAGCGCTCAACGGGCAAGTCTTTCTATATCCTAGATGAGCCGACAACTGGGCTTCACACTGAGGACATCTCTCGCCTCCTCAAGGTGCTAGAGCGCTTTGTTGATGATGGCAATACGGTTCTTGTTATTGAACATAATCTGGATGTCATCAAGACAGCTGATCATATCATTGACTTAGGTCCTGAAGGCGGTGTCGGAGGTGGTCAGATCATTGCCACCGGTACACCAGAAGAGGTAGCTGCTAATCCAGCCAGCCATACAGGCCATTATTTGAAAGCGAAGCTGTAATACATTTTAAAAATAGCGACAAAGGATCCATTCAGCGAGTGGATCTTTTGTTATATGGTTTTATACTCTTCAAAAATCAAAGTCAAACGTCGTCATCGTCCCCTTTCTGTACACCAATACAGCCTTCGGCTAGTTTTCTCGTTTGCTTTAACTCCACCTCATTTCGTTAGGTCAGGTATGGGACAAATAAACCACCTGTTATGTAGTGTGCATCGGTTTGAATCAATATGTTAATTAGGTAAAATGACTTGATTTTGACCATTCATGAGTGAAAAACGACCATTTGTGAAATTTTGATCTAAATTTTTAAGAAGATGATAATATAAAATCATCACCTGTGGAAATACTTTGACATTCTAAGGATTATCTACTATAATATCAATCGGAAAGTCCAAAATATTTCATCTCAGAGTAAAATGTGAAAGGAGAAATGAAATGTGGCTCTATACTATCTGTAGTGGGTAACTCCACTTTGGATAGTATAGGGCTTTTTGAGTACACAAAAAGTCCCATAAGACTTATAATGAAAAGCGCTAACCAACTCATTAGAAAGCATCTTATGGAACACATCAATCATACCACACAACTCATCGGAATGAAAGATAAAAATATCAAACTAAACGAAATCATGAAATATGATACCCATATCCTTATCAGAGCTACACTAGATTATATACCTCCTCTATGCAAGCATTGTAGCGGAAACATGATCAAATATGACTTTCA
>NZ_KB904547.1 GCF_000380085.1 Streptococcus merionis DSM 19192 | reverse complement strand
GTATGACAAGTGACTTCTTTGTCGCTTGGTTTGAGCAACAGTTGATCCCTAGCCTAAGGGAACCTCATCTTGTGATTATGGATAATGCTTCCTTTCATCCCAAATCCAGACTGGATAACATTTGTATTCAACATCATCACTATTTTTTGCCACTACCACCTTATTCCCCTGAACTAAACCCAATTGAACAAACTTGGGCAGTTTTGAAGTACCATATAACAGAGCTGTTAAGAAAACTCTCTAGCATTTCCGAATGTTTTGAAGACTATTTTAAAACTTAATGACTATAAAACCGATAAGCCAAGACTTCAAGCCTTCAATGGGCTCTCCAGACTATTAAATACTCCCTCCCCTAAAGCCTAAATCCGGTAAAGTCAGGGGCTGAGTTATTCAGACTTGTTTCCCATTCTCAAGACAGACTCTTTTCTTTACAAGCTTGAGCCTAAAAGCAGCAATCTTTCTTTTGCTTTACTGTCTCTGTGAATGTTTATAACGAGTACTCGTTTTAACGATACTCAAAAAGACCAAGGTCAGTGAGCCTTAGTCTTTTGTGTTTCATATATATTTCGGTTTCTTTTTCAATCCGTAACAGGCTTATCATCTCGGTGCTTGACCAAGCTCTGCCTTCAACATCCAGATGTGTTTTTCAAGACTAGCTTTGGCACCTACATAGATGTCGTTGGTCACGTCATCACCGTCTTTATCAGTCACATCAAGAGCTGTTTGAAAATGGCTGACAAGATATTGGAAGACTTCGATCACACGCGCCAAATGCTCTTCCATAGCAAGGCTAAAATCACCTTTGACTTCAATCAATTTAGACTGCTCGTCAAATTCTTTGAGCGTTGAAAATGGTGCCCCACCCAAAGTAATCAAGCGTTCACTTAATTCATCTAAATAGCCATCAAGCTCTTCCATATACTCATCCATTTTAGGATGGTAGACTAGAAATCCTTGCCCACGCATGTACCAGTGAATTTGGTGCAAAATGCTATGGGCCTTGGACAAATCAGCCACGGACTGATTGAGTACAGCCTTAGTCGTCTGCAAGGCTTCGACCTTATTCATATTTACAACAGATGATTTAGTAGTTGTCATAAGATTCTCCTATTCTTCGAACCTGTATTCACAGCTCAACACTTTCGTTCAAGACTATCATTGTTCATTTTCAAAATACCGTCAGTAATATTTCAAAAACGATCTCTTGAAATAATCAATCTTAGTTATGAATACAGATTTTATTTTTAAATGATTAACTAACCTTATTATAGACCATTAAAAATAGCCCTGCAAACAATTGAACTGAGATTAAAAAAGTTGCACACTTTCAGATTTTTTACGAATAACTAAGTATGACAGAGTTTTTATTATTTATGATGGGAGCTAGTTTCGGGTCCTTTTTTGGCCTAGTTATCGTGCGCTTTCCTGAACAATCTATCATCAGCCCAGCTAGCCATTGTGATCTTTGCCAGCAACAGTTGGCCTATCAAGACCTGATTCCCATCTTTTCTCAGCTCATCAATCGCTTTCGTTGTCGCTTTTGCAAAAAATCATTTGCCCCTTGGTACTGGCTTTTGGAGCTAGTTTGTGGCTTTACTTTTCTCTTTGCCAGTCATGGCTTCCTTACCTGGACAGAGTTGCTGCTTACCTATGCTGGTCTACTCTTAAGCTGTTATGATTGCAAAAACCAGACCTATCCACTGATGGTCTGGTTAGTTTTCTTCATGATGACGAGCATTTTATCCCCTTGGAACACAATCACTTTTGCTTGTCTGCTTTTGGCAGGGTTGGCCCAATTGGGCTTTATAAAGATGGGAGCGGGAGATTTTCTCTATCTGGCCAGCATCAGCCTATCCTTTGACCTGCAAGAACTCCTTTGGCTTTTGCAAATCGCCTGTCTTACAGCTATTTTCTATTATCTTGTCAGCAAAAGATGCGCCAGTATTCCGTTTGTTCCCTTTCTCTTCTTAGGATTTCTTCTTGTTTTAGGCATTGGAAAATGGGGCTAAGTCAAACAAAATGCCAAATCCAAATTCCACGGGATTTAAGCCATAATACCAAGAGAACAAGCAAGACTGAACCTAGGAGAATCAGCCAATCAAGTACAACATCTAGGGACTTTTTGAAAAGTTTGGAAAATCCCAAAGATAATAGACTGCCAACAATAGCTCTAACTGTATTGGCCAACAAGTCTGTCACATCACTAGCACCCATGGCAAGCGGGTATTGACTTGCTTCAAACACAAAGCTGAGGCCCAGAACATACAAGGCTACTTGACGCAGATTCCTTTTCATTCAATCGCTTCAGCAATACACCCAAAGGAATGAAAACTAGACCATTAGCCAAGACTTCTTTAAAATGAAAACTACCATCCCAATTTTAATTTTCGGCAAAAGGAATGAGATTGATAGACCGTAAGGGACTCAGTTCGTAGGGTGCTGTCGCTAATTTAAATACAATCAACCAAGTCAACACTAGCAGATAAATCAACAAAGCAAGAACCGTCACCGATTTTTTAGTTTTCATTAGTCTCCTCATCAGTCAATTTCATTTCTGGCGACATAGGTAACGCGAAGCCATCTATAGCAGCAATAGGCCAGCAAACCTCCTAAGGTATTGGTCCAGAGGTCATCGATTTCAAAGACACGCTGAGCATCGATGAGCAAATCCAAGATAAGCTGAGTACACTCGATGGTCAAGCTCAGATAAAAACTGTAAAGCAAGGCCTTCTGATAGCTCCGCCATTTTTGATAAAGGAAGAGAAAACCTAAAACAAGAGGGAAAAGCAAGAAAATATTGGCTGCATTTTGTAGAAGAATCCAGAAATAATCAGCTAGACTGTTGACATTTCTGGCATTGACAAAGCTGTTAAAAGGCACAGGAAGCAGATAGAGGCGCCCAATCTGAACAATCCCCGGAGTGGAAAATGCTTTGACCTGAGGGAGGTAATTTTGTGGAACGAAGCACATAAAGACAATCGCAAGAGCATAGATCCCTGTAAATGCCTTTACGATTTTACGTCCTAGAGCGGTTAGCTCAAAATCAGAGGTCAAAACCCTCGCTAACATCAGAGGTTCACCGCCGCAACCTTAGTCGCATCTTTTTTCATGGTGTTAGAACGCAACTGACCACAGGCCGCATCAATATCCGTACCATGCTCCTGACGAATTACACAGTTAACACCCTGCTTTTTAAGCGTATCGTAGAAAGCCATGACGCGTTCGCGTGGACTACGGCTATACTGGTCATGCTCAGTAACAGGGTTGTAGGGAATCAGATTGACATAACTGAGTTTTTTGATGTCCTTGAGCAAGTTAGCAAGCTCCTTGGCTTGCTCCACGCCATCGTTTACTTCGTTAAGCATGATATATTCAAAGGTCACGCGACGATTGGTGGTCTTAATGTAGTAATCAATCGCTGCAAATAATTTTTCCAAAGGAAAAGCACGGTTGATTTTCATGATAGAGCTACGCAGGTCATTGTTAGGTGCATGAAGGGAAACGGCTAGATTGACCTGAATTCCCTCATTGGCAAACTCACGAATTTTATGAGCCAGACCTGAGGTCGAAACAGTGATATGACGCGCACCAATAGCTAACCCCTTATCATCGTTAATGGTTCTCAGGAAATTGAGAACATTACTATAGTTATCAAAAGGCTCGCCAATCCCCATGACAACGACATGGCTGACACGCTCTCCTTGACCTCGCTCATCAAAATACTTCTGCACCAGCATGATTTGAGACACAATCTCACCCGCATTGAGGTCACGTTGCTTTTTGATCAATCCTGAAGCGCAGAAGGTACAGCCGATATTGCAACCAACTTGCGTAGTCACGCAGACCGAAAGGCCATAATGCTGGCGCATCAAAACTGTCTCAATCAGCATGCCATCTGGCAATTCAAAAAGGTACTTAACCGTGCCATCTGCCGACTCTTGAACAATGCGTTGACTAAGCGGATTGAGAACAAACTGCTCTGACAGCATAGCTAACAATGGTTTTGAGAGGTTAGTCATCTCCTCAAAGCTTTGAACCCGCTTGGTGTAGAGCCAGTCCCAAATTTGATCTGCTCGGAAGGCTTTTTCGCCCTGTTCTATTATCCAGTCCTTTAACTGATCTCGTGTCATTCCATAAAGTGATGGTTTCATCCTCATACCCTTTCATTTAAAAACTGCTCTATTGAGTTCTTTCTTATCTCTTTAAAGCTAAAACTCCCAGAAACTGTATTCATCGTCAAATGTTCCGATAAAGACTGATTTTGCCGCTACTCATCGCTTGCTTTATAGCTAAATGTTCAAAAATAACCACTTTATCTCAAGTATACCAGCTCTTATTTCTGACGAATAACAAAGTCGCGTTTACCTTCGTTGACTTCTCTCTTTACTGACCTTGACGTTGATGCCTTAGCATCATTTCGTCTGTCTGGTTTAATATCAAAATGGCGCTTATCCTGATTTGACTTCGTATTTCGACGACGCGTTTGTCCTGACTTTCCAGAATGATTTCGATTTGTTTTTGCAGCATTTTTTTCTGAACGCGTCTGTGATTCACGGTGTTTTCGATCTTGAACATTGCTAGATAATCCATTTTTTTCTTGATTCTGACGATTCCTTGGACGGCGACGACGACCATTATCCCGATTACGAGTGACACGAGGTTCCTCTACTTCAACCTCAGGTTCTTGCGGTGTAGGATTCTCCAAGACAAAATAGGCACAGCCATAATTGCAAAATTCCAATAGATAATCTTCAAGATGGCTGATTTTCAAAGTGCTATCTCTGGTATTTTCGTCCTTGTAAAAGCCTTTTAAACGTAACTGTTCGTTACCCCAATCTCCGACGATATAATCAAACTTAAGCATAAAAGTAGTAAAGCGTTGCTCAAAGGCAGTCAGATTAAAAGCTTCCTTGTAGTTATCAACCAAGGTCAGCGAAATATCTTCTGAACGCACCTGATCCATCAGTCGCTCAAATTTCGGGCCGGGGTACTTATTATAATTATACATGTCCGGCGTTATTTCTCGTTTCATACAATTCCTTTCTTAAAGTTACAAAATTGCCAAGTCCTTCTCTTTTCAATCCATCAACCTAATCCACACCACACTGTTTAAATACCTCTATTATACACTATTTCAGGAGAGAATGGGCGTTTTTGGAGAGAACTCTCGTAATAAGCTATAACGAAATTGACAATGTTTCTAGAAAGTGGCTAAATGAAAGTATCGATGCTTGATAGGTAGTAAAATGCCTACATATTTAGAGAATGTGAACATAAAGCGATAGAATACAGCCACTTTGTGTGCGATAAACTATGCGCTTTTGAGGCATACTTTTCTCCTTTCGCTTTGCAGTAGACTTGAACACCTTTTATTGTAGCGCGTTTGGAGTTTTTTGTATAACTGCGACAGTACATCTAACGAACGGTGCGAAACGACCTAAAGTCACAAGGTCTAAATTACAAAAAGAGAGTGGAAAACCACCCCTGACGTCGTCAAATCAATTGTCTTCTTTCGATTATTTATACTTAAAAAATATGTTATACCTTTTCTACAAAATGTTTCAAAAATGTACAATCAAACATCTAACAAAATGTTTGACAGACTATTTTAAAGCGGATATCTTATTGCCAAACTCGTATACTTAAAAAGATCGAGCTCCCAAAAAGCCCAATCTTTTTATTTTTATTCAACACTGAAAAGGTATGGATACACAGGTTGTCCAGCTGAATAAACCTCAATTTCAAGGTCTTCATACTGTGTCTCTAATTGCTCAGACAAGGCTTCAACTAGGGCTTCATCTGAACCTTCACCGAGATAAATCGTAACAATCTCACTGTCTTCATCAAGCATTTGAGCAAAGGTTTCAGAAAGTGCAGTTGCCATATCTGGATGAGAAACGACAATTTTCCCATCAATCATACCAAGGTTATCATTCTCATGAATTTCAAGACCATCGATAGTCGTATCACGGACTGCTGTTGTGATGCTACCACTAGTAACTTCGGACAAGGCTGAAGTCATGGCTTCGTGATTCTCTTCGAGGGACTTAGACGCATCAAAGGCTAGTAAACTCGTCAATCCTTGTGGAATAGTTCGCGATGCAACGACCACTGCTGGTTGCTCAACCACATCTGCCGCAGCTTCAGCTGCCATCTGAATATTTTTATTGTTTGGCAGGATGATGATATTCTTAGCATTGACCTCTTCAATGGCTTTGACAATATCCTCTGTTGATGGGTTCATCGTCTGGCCGCCAGAAATCACATAGTCAACCCCCTGACTGGTAAAGATTTCAGCCAATCCATCTCCTGCAGACACCGCAATAATCCCAAAGTCCTTTTGAGTGCCTGTCGGCGCAGCTACTTTTTCTACCTGAGCTTCGTGCTGCTCACGCATGTTGTCCACTTTAACCTTGACAAGGCTACCATACTTAAGCCCTTCTTGCATGACAAGGCCCGGGTCTTCAGTGTGGACATGAACTTTGACAATCTCATCATCATTGACGACAAGGAGAGAATCTCCAAGACCACTCAAATACCCTTGAAACTCTTCGTAATCGAAGTCTTTTACATAGGTCGGTCCTTGGCGAAGAGCCACCATGATTTCAGTACAGTAGCCAAATGTAATGTCTTCAGTCGCCACATGACCAACAACTGCCTTGTGGTGCTCAGCATTGATCATCTCACTCATAACTGCAGGCGTCACTTCAAAGTCTTCAGAAGCGATATATTCACCCGTCAAAGCTGCAAGAAATCCTTCGTAGATGTAAACAAGCCCCTGACCCCCTGAGTCCACAACACCAACTTCCTTAAGCACAGGTAAAAGATCTGGTGTCTTTTTAAGGGCACGATTAGCCCCATTTAAAGCTGCGCGCATCACTTCTACAGCATCATCTGTCTCTTCTGCTTTTTTCAGAGCAGCAGTCGCAGCCCCACGTGAAACCGTCAAAATTGTACCTTCAACTGGTTTCATAACCGCTTTATAGGCTACTTCAACGCCGCTTTGAAACGCACGCGCCAAATCTTTACCATCAAGCGCTTCTTTGTCACGAATGGCTTGACCAAATCCACGGAAAAGCTGTGAAGTGATAACCCCTGAATTACCACGCGCACCCATCAAAAGACCTTTAGAAAGAATTTGACCAACCTCACCGACGGTAGACGCTGGCTTGTTCGCAACTTCTTTAGCACCGTTAGTGATAGTCATTCCCATATTGGTCCCTGTATCACCGTCTGGAACAGGGAAGACATTTAACGAATTGACATACTCTGCTTGCTTATTCAGACGGGTCGATGCCGCCTGAACCATTTCTTGAAATAAACTGGTTGTGATTTTTGACACGATTACTCTCCTACGACCTTGATATCTTGGATAAAGACATTAACTGTCTCAGCTGAAATGCCAAGTTGGTTTTCCAACTGGAACTTGACACTCTCTTGAATATTTCTGGATACTTCGCTAATCTTAACACCATAGCTCATCATCGTATAGACATCCACTGCAATGCTACCAGACTCCTCTGTCCGCACCACAACACCCTTGGCATAGTTTTCACGGCGCAAAAGAGCATTGAAGTTGTCTTTGATGGCAGCCTTGCTTGCCATTCCCACAACACCAAAAATCTCAGTCGTTGCAGAACCGACAACAGTCGCAATCACATCGTCTGTTAATTCGATTTGACCATCTTTTGTATTAATTTTTACAGTCATCTTAACTACCTCATTTAGTATGATACCTTTATTCTACCATATTTAAAGCCTTGTGTAAAAGCTAAGCGCGCTCTATGTGTAACAATGCAACGGTTCCTTTGATCAGTTTAGCCACGAACGCAAAAAAACAGCCCTGAGGGACTGCTTTGCTTCTTAAACGCGTTCAACTTTACCTGACTTAAGGGCACGTGCTGAAACCCAAACTTTTTTAGGTTTACCGTCGATCAAAACAGTAACTTTTTGAAGGTTTGGTTTAACTGTGCGCTTCGTTTGGTTCATCGCGTGGGAGCGATTGTTGCCTGATACAGTCTTACGACCTGTAAAGTAACATACTTTAGCCATTCTTACATCTTCCTCCTGATTGATTTAACGGGCTTTTCACCACATACTTGAATAGTATATCAGAAACTTATCCATTTAGCAAGAACATTTGCCCTATTATTTTAAAAAATTCAGATTTGTAACCATTTGTAACTTCTCACAGTAAGTTCCGTTTGTTTATGAAATAATGTGGAAGTTAGCCTGAAACGTCTGTCCCAGTCTTTGACGTCTTTATATAGCATTCTCCATTCAATAACAACACTTTATACATTATTCATCTACTCGCTCATCTTCTTTACAAAAACGCTCCTCCTTATCTCTTTTATACTGCCAAAATCTCTACGATATAGATTAATTGACTACTATAAAGAGTTTGATGGATTTTTATTTTTTTATGTTTAAAAATTGGCATTTTACCCAAGATTAAATAACCAATAAATTATAAATGGTTGAATTGTAATCATGAGTATAAACAAACATACCCAGTAAAAGAAAACCTCAAGATACTCGTTTATTCCAATTGAAAAAAAAGAACTTTTCAACTCTTGTTTCATGAATTTGAATAATATTTTATAAACAGTATACCCTATACATGCTCCAACAGTATTTGTTATCAAATCATTTATGTCTGTTGCCCCTCTTCCAAACATCTGAAATAGCTCAACGGATAAGGAGACTGATAATGCGACCAAAACAATTTTTTTAATATGGTTAAAGTTTCTATATAAAATTGGCAAAAAGAAACCTAAAGGTATAAATAGAATTATATTTAAGATTGCATCAGTTGGAGCCGATATCATGCCTTTAAAAGGTATCAATTCAAATTTTGGAGAAAAACCAAGACTTTTACCTATCCCTGTCACTGTCAATATTCCAATTAAGTAATAGCAAAAAATAAATGAAAAAATAATATGTACTACCGTTTGCTCTTTTCCATTTTTTTTCAAAAATATAAAATATAAAAATAAAATAGGAATAACAAAAATATAACCACAAAGTGAACGTTGTAAAATCTGCATATAATCCATATTTCAAATTCCTGTTCAGACAAATTCTTTAATAATGTTTGGGTTGCTTGTGCTAAAGAAGCTGGCCTTTCTCATAGTTATTATATTTACTGAAACACTACAATAGTACAGCCTGAGCCACCAGCGTTTTGCGGAGCGTAGCCAAAGGTTTTGACGTTTTTATTGCGACGGAGGTACTTGGTCACACCTTCACGGATAACACCCGTACCGATACCGTGAATGATATCAACCTGAGCCATGTTATTAAGCAGAGCCTGATCAATAAACTCATCTAGCTCTTGCATCGCTTCTTCATAACGTTTGCCACGCAAATCCAGTCTAGCAGATGGCCCTTTGACGTTGCTACGCTTGACGACATTGACCTGCTTAGCCTTGACTTGGGGTTCTTCTTTTTTGACCAGTTCGAACTCGTCTGCTTTAAGCGTCATCTTAATCAAGCCGACTTGGGCTTCCCAACGACCGTCCTTGAGCTGACTAGTCAGGGTGCCACGCTGACCGTAAGCTGTGACCGTAATATCATCTCCCACTTTAACTGCTCTTTGTGCCTTGGCTTTCTTAAGAACCTTATTTTGGGCCAATTTTTTTTGTTCAGGAACCAAGCTTTTGAGTTGTGTCTTAGCCTCAATAATCTGGTGAGGTTTGAGTTGAGCTTGATCATGCAGATGTTTAAGAATTTCCTCGCTTTCCTCTAAAGCCAAATTCACAATTTCCTGGGCTTCTACTCTAGCCTTATCCAGTTCATTTTCCTTTTCACGGCTAAATTCATTGTAGAGTTTTTTCAAAACTCGGTTAAACTTGAGATTCTCCTGCTCAACAGCCTTGATATTATCCAGACGCCGACGGCTCTCAGCAGTCTGCTGTTCTAGCTTTTCAATGATTTGATTGACATCGGTATTGCCTAGAGTTTGAGATTGGGCTTCTTTGACAATGATGCTGGAGAGTCCCAGACGTTTAGCGATTTCAAAAGCATTTGACCGACCAGGAACCCCTTGCATGAAACGATAAGTCGGACTCAAAGTCGTGGTGTCAAACTCCATACTGGCATTTTCCACATGTGGCGTGTGAATGCCGTAGGCCTTAAGCTCAGGATAGTGGGTCGTCGCCATGGTTTTGATGCCCCGCAGACGAAGATCATCCAGAATCGCCATAGCAAGAGCAGCTCCCTCCTGAGGATCTGTTCCTGCCCCCAATTCGTCAAAAAGAACCAAGCTCCGATCATTAACCTCATCTAAAATTCGAACAATGTTGGTCATGTGACTGGAGAAAGTCGATAAACTCTGCTCAATAGACTGCTCGTCCCCAATATCAGCATAGACCTCCTCAAAAATTCCAATGCGACTACCTTGATCAGCCAAGATTGGCAAGCCTGCTTGAGCCATGATTTGGCTAAGCCCAAGCGTTTTGAGTATAATCGTTTTCCCCCCAGTGTTGGGACCTGTGATGACCAACGCCGCTAAATCTTTACCAAAGTAGAGATCATTGGGCACTGGCTTTTCTAGTAAAGGGTGGCGAACATTGAGGAGCTGGATAGCCTGTTCTTCAGAAATACTTGGCACGGTCGCTTGATACTTGCGCGCAAAGAGATGTTTTGCCCGTACCAAATCGATATGTCCGATCAGCCAAGCGTTGTTTTTAAAGCTGCTATGATAGGGTTGTACCATTGCAGACAGCTCTGTCAAGATACGGTTAATCTCGTGGCGTTCGTCAGCTCTGGCATTCGTGATAGCTTCGTTAAGATTGACAACTGCCCGCGGTTCGATATAAACGGTCGTTCCTGATGAAGAAATGTCATGAACAATGCCAGATATGCGGTTGCGATAGGTGTTCTTAACTGGCAAGACGTTCCGACCATTACGGTTTACAATGATGGCTTCAACCAACATTTCCCCTTGTTTTTTGAGAATATCCTGCATAACCTGACGCGCCTGCTCTTCGCTCTCTTGAATCGTCCGTCTGATTTTTGCTAGCTCAGGACTAGCAAATGATTCCACAAAACCAGCATCATTGATAGCCTGAAGACTTCCTTGCAAATGAGGAAAAACTTCCAAATTCTCAAAGAGTCTGCTCAGTTGCTCCAGCTGGACATTTTCCAAATCTTCGTAAAACTCTTTGAGGTGCTTACTGACTTCTAGCAGACGCTTGAGGGCCAAAAACTCCTCTATATTGAGCTGACCTTCCAACGCTAGACGCGCTACTAAGCCACTGATATCACTGGTCTCCCCGAGGGCAAAATGCGGTGATTCAACAAAGAGCTCCGCCATCTCGCGCATTTCCTCAAACTGGACCTGTATTCGCTTAGTCTCGGCCGTCGGAGCCAGACTCACTAATTCGTTTCGCCCCTGAGCCGTTACCAAAAACGGCTGAAAAAGCGACTTGACCTTGCCAAATTCCAAGGTATCTAAAATTTTTTGATTCATAGTTTTCTTTCATTAAAATTGGAGTGTTATTTTTAGTCTGGGTTTATAGGCAAAACACTGGATTAAAGCAATCCTTTTTTCGACAATCGAGATCGTTTTGGTTAACTGAGTCCCACTCTGTTAACCAAGAAAAAAGTCTTTCTTATGCCCAGATAATGAAGCGCCTTAGCTCATCAATACTGACAGAATTGCAGGTCGTAGCAAAGGCACTACCTCCAGCAGTTGGATTTTCAACTTCAAAAGTTCTCCAGACCTTTTAAGGCTAATAAGTGAGCGCGACCATAACGCTGTAAAATGAGAGTAAATCTTCAAAGTGTTTATTGCCTGCGCTAACTTTCCTAAGTTCCTTTGTGGTAAAATGGTACGAAGAAAGCGAGAAATGTTTTTAATCGGTAGGAACTACTTCCCACTGAAAGCAGCCTTGACTAAAGGTGTGAAGCCGTACTACTCTTGCCTATTTATATGAAAAAGAGTCTGGACAGATTGCCTCAGGCTCGCTTTTTGCAAAATTTACACTTTTAGCATCTGCCCTTTCAATTACTCCTGCTGCTCCTGCGCGGTTGCTGGAACCTTTTTGCCTCATCAACAACAGCAACTGACTTCTAGGAGCCCGTATTCACAAGGGAGTCACTTTGTTTCAAGAGATCGTTTTCAATCATCAAGAGCATTTTTGACAGAATATGGACTGCGTTTTGAAAAAACTGACAGTGACTAGTGAAAACTTAGCCTTGAATAAAGGTCTTGAGTGATGAGTACAGTTCTAAGCTGAGACAAAAGTACACAGTCTCATTTCTTTTATCATTTGACCAGTTTGATGCAGTAGTTGACTGGGTTGGCATCGCCAACAAGGCTTACTCTCAACCTTGCGAGGGTGACAACGAAGTCGATTTTATGGAAATCACAACTTCTGTCTCACTCTCTTTTAATCCTTACGACTTTGTACTCCAAGCCAGCCTCAAATTATCTGGACAACGGTTTAACCCTTGTGAGCAAGGAAACTCGATAGTCTAGGAGAGACTACGAAATCACAACGTTTGTCCTGCTATCCCAATATTTTCACTACCCAAAGATTTTTCAGGAAACTGGAAACCAACGGAGTATCAATCATGAGCCGAACCATTAGACTTTCATGAAGTTTATCCTGCACCAGTCCGATAGGAACCGTGGCCATAATAGTCAAGACCATTTCAATCCCAATCCAAGTCACAAGGACCGATAAGATCCCTGAAACTATCCGAGTATAGCCTACATCAAGACTATCCAAATCAGCTAGATGCACAAACAGTCCCAGAAAGCGCACAACCGTGTAAGTCACCATGTAAATGATAAAGAACCCCAAACCTGCGTAGAATACCTGATCAAGATCAAACAACTGACTCTGGTCAAAAAAGTAAGTGGACGCCCCTTCTGTCGCGCTAGCATAAGGTACCCAAAGGTAGAGCCACTCTCCAAGAGAACGGTAGTGAAGACTAGCCACAAACAGCGACACAAGACTTCCTAAGAGATAAAGCCCCTGGAGACCTAGCCCTCTACGGTAGCCAATGTAAAATTGCCAAGCTAAAATCAGCAAAATACCCAGCGAAATCATGACAGGTCCCCCTCATTACCTAGCTCAGCAGTCTGGATTTGACCCAATAACTTCTTGCGCAGACGAGCCAACTCTTCCTCTTGCTGATCAAATTCTAACTCGCGTTGCAACTGGACAGATAAAGTGTTAATTGCCAGCAAAATCGCCAAGGTTTCAGAGTCAGCCGTTGGCATTTCTTCCTGCAGGGCCTGATATTTCTCCTTAGCCACGCGCTCGATTTCCTCCATAAAAAGGTTATCATGCTCAGTAGTCAGCGTTAACTGTTTATCTGAAAATGTAAATTTATATCGATTCAAATTTGCCATAAATACCTCAACCCTCATTATACCTTATTTTTAGACTTTTGACCATTTGACACGGTCATTTTCATAAAATTATGGTAAAATAAAACCTATGAATCCAATTGTTTTGCTCTTAGCTACCCCTGAAGTGGCCAAGCTTACAGCCCACTATGAAGCTTACGCGGCACCTAATAAAGACCTTAACAAGACCCATTTTTTCAAGGTCAATGGCACAGCGATCAGCGTCTATAAGTCTGGCAAGGTCATGTTTCAAGGCCCAGATGCCAAAACTCTGGCTAGCCAGTGGCAAAGCAGCGATCAAGCAGTAGCTGCGGGGAAAGTTGGTACATCTCAGATAGCTGGCAAGCTCAGCCCCAAAAGAATGTCTCAAAACCTGACCACCGTTGGCTCTGACGAAGTCGGAAACGGTTCCTATTTCGGCGGCATTGCTGTTGTAGCGAGCTTTGTTCGCCCAGATCAGCACGCAAGGCTCAAGGCTCTGGGCGTGGACGACTCGAAGTCCTTGACAGATGCTAAAATCTTACAGCTTGCACCGATTTTGGAGCAGGAAATCGATCACCAAGCCTTGCTCTTGTCACCATCCAAGTACAACGCTGTTGTGCCTAGCCGTCACAATGCGGTCTCAGTCAAGGTCGCCTTACACAATCAGGCTCTCTACCTCCTCTTGCAAAAGATTGAGAAACCTGATCAGATTATTATCGATGCCTTCACCAGCACGCGCAATTACCAAAAATATGTCAGCAAAGAAGCTAACCACTTTGCCAATCCGATCCAACTGATTGAGAAAGCAGAAAGTCAATATCTAGCAGTTGCAGTATCGTCTATCATTGCAAGAGCCATGTTTTTAGACCAACTCAAGGATTTAGGAGAACAGGTCGGCTATAGTCTACCGAGTGGTGCTGGCGCAGCTTCTGATAAGGTCGCAGCACAGCTCCTTCAAGCCTATGGCCATCCAGCGCTAGCTCAGACCGCTAAACTTCATTTTAAAAATACCGAAAAAGCAGAAAAACTAGTCAGGAGAACTTAACCATGCCAAGACGTCAAAAAAGTAGAGGTTCCCTCAGGAGTTTCCTCAAAGAATGGGGAGCATTTATCCTCTTGATGACCCTTTTCATCGTATCACGCTACACCATTTGGAACCCAGTGACCGTAGATGGGCATTCTATGGATCCGACACTGAGTGACAATGAAATGTTAATCGTCCTTTTACATACGAATATTGAACGGTTTGACATTGTCGTTGCGAACTCCAGAGACGATTCTGGCAAAGAAACCCAGATTGTTAAGCGGGTCATTGGTATGCCTGGTGATGTGGTCAATTTCAACAATGACGTACTTACAGTCAACGGTAAAGTGGTCGATGAGCCTTATGTTGCTGACTATCTGGCTGCTTTTAGAAAAGATAAACTTCAAGAAACATATAGTTACAACAGCTACTTCCAAGAGTTGGCCCGCAAATCTCAGACCTTTACAACTGATGCTGACTTCAATAGCAATTTCACTGTAACGGTACCTGAGGGGCAATATTTCCTAGTTGGAGATGACCGTATCGTCTCCAAAGACAGCCGCCATGTCGGGACTTATTCTGAAGAAAGTTTGGTCGGCGAGGTCAAACTGCGCTACTGGCCACTCAATCATCTAAACCTCTTTTAACGTTTGAGGAGTTGAATGAACATCAATCGAAAGAATGAGGTTTATTCAATTCCTTTTTTGCACGAAACTTAGAAAGCAGTCTATTCTATGGAACACTTTTTTTCAGGCACCATTGAGCGAGTCATTTTTGAAAATCCTAGCAACTTTTACAAGATTATCCTCCTCACGATCGAGGAAACTAGTGATGAAGACTACGAGGATATCGAAATCATCGTAACAGGAACGGTAGCAGATGTCATTGAAGGCGAGGACTACCGCTTCTACGGAGAGCTAATTCAGCACCCTCGCTATGGGCAACAGCTCAAAATCACACGTTACGAGCGCAGCAAACCCAGCGCTAAAGGTCTGGTCAAATACTTTGCGAGCGATCATTTCAAGGGTATCGGTCTTAAAACGGCTGAGCGGATCGTCAAGGAATATGGAGAAGAGGACACCATTGACAAGATCTTGGCTAAGCCTGAAAAACTCCTTGACATTCAGGGGCTAGCCAGAGCTGCGCGAGAAAATTTTCTGGACAAGCTCCGCCTTAATTACGGGACTGAGATGATTCTGGCCAAGCTAGCTGAATACGGTATTTCCAATAAACTGGCCTTCCAAATTCA
Source organism: Streptococcus merionis DSM 19192 (assembly GCF_000380085.1). Classification (GTDB taxonomy): domain Bacteria; phylum Bacillota; class Bacilli; order Lactobacillales; family Streptococcaceae; genus Streptococcus; species Streptococcus merionis. Next base: position 20,899 of record NZ_KB904547.1, on the reverse strand, counting down.
GGACACCTATAAGGAAACCACCCTTCAAGTCATTGAGGAAAATCCCTATCAACTGGTCGAAGATATTCGAGGATTAGGGTTCAAACTCGCAGATCGTATCGCCCAAGCGCTCAATATCGAAAGCGATGCTCCAGAGCGCTTCCGAGCTGGACTCGTCCATAGCCTGCTGAGTCGATCGCTGGAAACAGGCGATACTTATGTCGAAGCTCGCGATCTGCTAGAGGCGACTATTTTTCTTCTGGAAGATGCCCGACAGGTTGAAGTGTCACCTGAACTGGTAGCTGCTGAGCTCAGTCAGCTCATTGAGACAGGGAGAGTGCAGCAGATAGGAACTAAGATTTTTGCCAACAGCTTGTATTTCGCAGAAGAAGGCATTCAAAAGCAAATCCAGCGCCTGCTGGACAGCCCTGTTGAGCAGAGCTTTGAGACCGAGACCATCTTAGCCGAGATTGCTAACTTAGAAAAAGAGCAAGGATTAACCTACGACGATCTGCAAAAAGAAGCCATTGTCCAAGCCATCAACCAGCCGATCTTTATCTTGACAGGTGGTCCAGGAACAGGAAAGACGACCATTATTAACGGTTTGATTGCTGTCTATGCAAAATTACACAAGATTAATTTGGCCAAAGCAACTGGTGAGAGTCCTATTCTCCTAGCGGCTCCGACCGGACGAGCAGCCAGACGGATGAATGAACTGACTGGCCTATCCTCAGCCACTCTTCACCGCCATCTAGGACTGACAGGAGATGCCGCGGACGAAATAAGCTACCGTAACGATTATCTGGACGCCGAGCTGATCATCGTGGATGAATTTTCCATGGTAGATACTTGGCTAGCTCACCAGCTTTTATCGCATATTTCCAGTGCCACCCAGCTCATCATCGTGGGCGATAGCGATCAGCTCCCGTCTGTCAATCCAGGCCAAGTTCTGGCCGATCTTCTCAGGGTCACCGCCATTTCCCATGTCAAATTGGAAAAAATCTACCGCCAATCGGAAGACTCAACCATCGTGACTCTGGCCAACGACATTCGTCAAGGCATTTTTCCAGCTGACTTTACCCAGAAAAAGCCTGATCGCTCCTACTTTGAAGCTGAGCCCGACCACATTCCACAGATGGTAGGACGGATTGTCTCTGCTGCTATTTCTAGCGGTATCAAACCTTACGACATTCAGATTTTGGCTCCCATGTACCGAGGAGTGGCAGGCATTGATCAACTCAACAAGCTCATGCAAGAACAGCTCAATCCCTTGACTGACGGTCGGATTGAATTCGCTTTTAATGACCTCATCTTTCGCGAACACGACAAGGTTATCCATTTGGTGAACGATGCAGAGAGTAATGTCTTCAATGGTGATTTAGGCTATATCACTGATCTTCTACCTGCCAAATACACCGACAGCAAGCAGGATGAGCTAACTATCCAGTTTGACGGAGCCGAAATCAGCTATCCGCGAAACGAATGGTACAAAATAACCCTAGCCTACGCCATGTCCATTCACAAATCTCAGGGTAGCGAGTTTCCTGTTGTGATATTGCCTCTGACCAACAGCAGTCGCCGTATGCTTCAGCGCAATCTCCTCTACACCGCCATCACCCGTAGCAAAAGTAAGCTGATCCTCCTTGGCAATCTCTCAGCCTTTGACTACGCTACAACACATACCGGAACTGCGCGTAAGACCTATCTCATTCAGCAATTTAACCAAACAATCGAAGATGAACCAACCACCCTTGAAACTAAGACGCCCAAAACAGTCACAGACCACCAGCTTGAACCACAGACTAGTACGCAACAGACAACGCTTTTTGAGATAGAGCAGAACACTACATCCCAAGCATTTGTCCAATCCAAAGAGCCTAGTAGCTATATCCTAACAAAGAGTAACTATCAAAATATTGACCCCATGATTGGGTTGACTACAGAAGAGCTCCGCCAGTTTTTTAAATAGCAATAATCGAGGATAAAAGTAGGTTCAATCCGTCAAAAGACTAGGTAAGACAACCATGATGGCTTTGCCCTCACCCTCAAAGCATGTAACCGTTGAAGATTACGTATAAAAGTCCAAAGTTATATTCCTTCTAGTTTAATACCCAACGCACCTCTTTTATTGATATATTGTTAGCGAATATATCTATGAATTGCATAATATATTGGTGTTTAATTTATAAGTAGTATTAATTTGATTTTCTGATATTCTTAATAGAAAAAATCGCATGAAAACAACGCTTTAGAAAGGCAGATTTCATGCGATTTTATTGTTTGACTAGATTTTACAGCCTCTTGGATTTTCTCATCAAGAAAAACTGGTTTTAAGTCATTAAAAAGAGATAGTACAAAAATAAAGACTCCTGAAAATTAGGCCGCTTATGTAAAAGAGACTAAAATCACAGAATTAGAAACCTTTTTATACATGATCTTCAACGATTACAAGTCTTTTAGGAGAGGTGAGGACGAAATTCTTATAGCTATCTAGCCTTGTCTCCTTCCAGAAGATAGTGAGTCAACCAATCCAATAGACTAGTTGAGCATGTTCACCCTGAAACAAAATAGTGACCGTGAAAATTTTTGAGGATACCTACTCTAGGATGGTTACAGCTATGAAGATAAAATCATTAGAACAAGATTGGGACAAGACTATCTTAAAATCAGAAGATCATCTAGCATGCCCTTCTGAACCACAGTTGTTCCGTTCTTGATTCAATTGATTATATTTCCATCTATATAGATATACTATTTTAATAGACTCCTTTTTTCTTTTTTAGATGTTAAAAATTTTTCTAATTCTTCCCCATTGACTATATCTCTTGTTCTATTTTTCCAATCATATCAACCCGAACTTTATGTCTACCAGCTTCGAATTCTGTTACCAACCAATTGTCAACAATCATCTTTGCCAATTCAATCCCAATAACCCTAGCTCCGAACGACAAAACATTGGTATCATTATGCTGTCTAGATAATTTGGCAGAATAAGGTTCACTGCAAATTACACAACGAATCCCCTTTACTTTATTCGCTGCAATACCGATTCCTACACCAGTTCCACATATAAGAATCCCTCTATCGACTTTGCCACTTGCGACAGCTTCTGCTACTTTCTTCCCAGATTCTGGATAATTAAATCGCTCAGTAGAATCTGTACCGTAATTTACAACTTCATAACCATACTTTTCTGTAATATACTCTGATATAACTTTTTTATATTCTACAGCAACATGATCGTTCCCAATTCCAATTCTCATAATATTTGTAACTCCTCTATCAATTGCTTGTAAGACCGATTCTTTCCAAATAAGGCACTCGTACCTAATACATACCCGTCACATCCTAAATTATCTAGTTCTTGTATTACCGCTGGGCTACAGGCACCATCAGCTATTATTTTGTAAGAATACTGATTCTTTAGTTCATTTAATTTTTTAATTTTTTCTTTTGTAAAGTCTAAAAACGCCTGGCCTGCAAACCCTGGATTTACAGTCATCACTAAGATATAATCTGCTAAGCCAATAACCTCCTTAATACTTTCAATACTTGTATCTGGATTAATGGCTAAACCAGATAATTTTCCTCTATTTTTAATATGCATCAACGTTTTAGAAATATATCGTTCGCTCTCTGGATGTACATAAAGTAAATCAGCTCCTGCATCAATAAATAAATCTATTTTACTCAGTGGATTTTCGATCATCAAATGACAATCTACTACTTTTTTAGTCAATCCTCTTATTGCTTTGACATCATTTAATCCCATTGTAAAATTAGGAACAAATACTCCATCCATAATATCGCAATGATACATAGTAACATTCGCTTCTTCCAAAGCAGATATTTCTTCTTGAAGACTTGAAAAATCTGCACACATTATACTTGGACACAATAATTTCATTTTCTCTCCTAAAATATATAAAAGCCCTAATAAAATATTAGAGCTTTTATACGACTAGATAATTTTTAGGATTCAGGACAAATAAGAGAAACGACCTTACCGAGTTTTTCATCATAACGATCTGAAATAACAGTAACATCTTTCAAATCAAATGCTTTTACATTAGATAGATTATGAAACTTTGAGCTGTCACTTAAAAGATAAACATGATCAGAGTGTTCTTTTACCAATCGTTTTTTATTCGCTTCAACAAGAGTTGGAGTTGTAACTCCGTATTTCTCATCAATCCCATTCACACCAAGAAATGATTTTGTAAAATATATATTTTTTAAATTTTCTTCAGTCAATGGACCACTGATGGAAGAAATCAATGCATTAAATTGTCCACCTAAAACAATTATCTCTGCCTGATTCTCTTCTGTTATGACAGAAAATATATCCGTATTGGTAGTATAGACAGTAATCCTTTTGCTCATAATCCGTCTGAACAGAGACGTACAACTTGAACCCGAATCCAAGTAAATGACATCTCCTGCTTGCACAAATTGAGCCGCCAACTCTGCGAGAATATCTTTTTCCTGGCTATGTAAAGTGTTCCTTTGAGAAATTGGAATCTCCCCTGTTGTTGACACCGCTTTTATTGCGCCTCCAGACAAGTAGTCAATTTTTCTCTTCTTTTCCAATTCCTTCAAGTCTCTCCGAAGTGTTGAGTCAGAAATCGTTGGAAAATGCTTTTGTAATTCTTCAATCTTTAAAATATCTGTATCTTTTAATAACTCTAATATTTTTTGTTGTCTTTCATATGGAATCATCATTCAGTATCCTCACTTCTCAATAATGATACCATATTACTTCCTTATTTTCATTATTAAGCTAATTTGTCATCTTTATTTGTAAAGATATATCCCAAAACAGCCCCTACAACAACCGAAAGTGCCAATCCGATTACACCATTTACAATATTCTTATTATCAATGATAAAAGAAGGAAATGTCGTCACACTACCAAATACAAAGGCATTCGTAACTACTTTCGTTAATCCAAGATAAGCACCACCTACTGCACCAGCAATGATTTGTGCCAAGAAAAGTTTTTTATTCTTAATTAGAAGCCCAAATAGAGTAGGCTCAATAATAGCTGAAAGTGCAATTGTAATTGCTCCAGTTAATGCAAAATTCTTAAGTTCTTTATTTTTAGATTTAAACCAAACTCCTAACGCTGTACCAATAACAGCAAAATTACATGCAAATGTTAGAGGACAAATATAGTCATAACCAACTTGAGAAATATTATTAATCATGATTGGATTGACAGCCCAGTGAATACCAAAACTTACTAGAACACTCCAACCACCACCAATAACTACACCCGTCAGCATACCGCTTCGCTCAATCAACCAGTTGACTCCATTTGCAATTAACTCTCCTCCATACACTCCCAAAGGACCAATCACAATTGTCGTTAATGGAACCATAACAAGTAAAGACACCAGTGGGATAATCACCAATTTTAGGGTTTCAGGCACATTTTTGTCTAACCATTTGTATAAGTAGGAATATGCCCATATTGCAAAGATAATCGGTACTACAGTAGAATTGTAATTCATCAATACAACTGGAATACCAAAGAAAGAACTCATCGCTCCATTCCCAGTCTCACCAAGCAATGCAAGGAAACTTGGATGAAGTAAAGCGCCTCCAATTAAAGCTGAAATATATGGACTAGCTCCAAAGCGTCGAGCAGATGAAAATGCGAGCAGAACTGGTAAGAAATAAAACACAGCCATTGATGCTGCAAATAAAATTGCATAAGTACCACTTGATTCTGAAATTACGCCTAATTGCACACACAAAATCAATAAGCCACGAAGAATACCTGAACCTGCCAAGGCTGGAAGTAATGGAGAAAAGATTCCTGAAATAGCCGAAAATACTTTACTCAGTACACTACCACCTTGATTCGTAGTATCCACAACGTCTCCTTCACTGCTTCCTTTCACCAGTATCTCAAACTCATCGTAAACATGTGGTACTTCAATACCAATTAAGATTTGATATTGGCCAGCAGTATTGATAACATTCACTACCCCTTCCACAGCTTTTACTGCTGCGTCATCTGCCTTCGAATCATCTTTTAAATTTAAACGTAGACGAGTGGCACAGTGTGTCATGCCTGCAATATTTTCCACACCACCAACATGCTCAAGGATTCCCTTAGCAGTTTTCTTGTAATCCGCCATATGTGTAACCTCGCTTTATTTTTTATTGATTTCCTTTTAGGAATGTTAACATTAGTTTACTGGCTGCAATCGCATCATTCGAATCAATAACAGATTGAATCTTATCCAATCCCACTGAATCAATCAACTGATTCATATGGTGAATCAGTTGAACATTCATTTCTGCTTCTTCAACAGCAGGTTCTATCACTGGGAACGTATCAAAATAAATCACCCCATCAAATTGATATTTTTTCAAATAGTAAAGCAACTCTAACATCTTAAATGGAGACGCTGTTCCAATCATCAATCCATCATCTGCTACACCATAGCCATCATTTGCATGAATCCCGTATAGCTGACCACGGCTAGCAAATATATCTGCCGCAAAAGCAGGATTTTCATGCTTCATCAACATGTGGCAATAATCCAACGTTACACCAATATTAGGACGATTGATTTCATGAAGAAGCATTCCAGTTACACCCATACTATCTACAAATGCATAGGCTCTCTCTTCGTAAGGTTTGTACTCAATACTGATTTTCAAATCAGGTGCATAATCACAAATTGTCTGATAAGCATTCACCAATTGATCCCATACTTTACGGTAGTTAATTTGAAAATTATAATCAAATCCATCAAACCCCAACCAAATTGTCAGCACTTTCCCACCTGCTTCTCGGCAATAGTCCGCCGCGTCCTTACAAAGTTGCAAGGCTTTATCAGCAATTTCAGGATCGGCATTTCCAAGTTCTCCATTTTTAAACTCACTACGGAAACGAAGTGCCAAACCATTCAATTTCAAATGATGTTTTCCTAATAGCTGCACCATGTCTTTGGGAGACAATGCCTGCACATGTTCTGGATAGTTTAAATCTACATAATCCATACCTGCGATTTCAAAATCTCGAAATGTTTTTTCAAGATCATATCCTTCAATTCTTAAGTACGAATTGATTCTTGTTGCTAATTTCATATTTTCCTCCTTTTTACAGCCTTATCTTATCACATCTCGAAATCGTTTTCAACACTTTTTGTCATTTTTTTTTATTTTTTTTCTTTTTTTGTCAAATTAATTCAATAAAAAGAAAAAAATAAATTAAAAAGCCTGAAACAGACAACCACGATAGATCACTGAAAAAGGCAACAATCTAAAAAATAATGTGAACAATATTGTTTGAAAATTTGAAATTAGCCACAAAAAAACAAATGATATGCAACCTTTTTGTTTCATATGATTGCTATCATTCGATTTTCTTTCTTAGTTTTTGACACATTTTACTTTTTCATCGGCTCCTTTTCTAAGCCCGTCACAGTGACACCTAGCAGCCTGATCCCCAGTTCTTTTTTCTCAAGGCTATCATAGATACTATGACTGACTTGCTCGATCTGATCTGTACTAGCAATGGGCTCAACTAGGGTTTTACGCTTGGTCAGGGTGAAAAAGTCTTCATAACGGAGCTTGAGGACAACGGTTTTTCCTTTCAAGGAATGCTTAGCAAGACTATCTGCCACACGTTGGCTGAGCTTGCTAAGCTCTTTTTTGACATCCTCATCACTATATAAGAGCTTACCATAGGTGCGCTCCTTGCCTAGCGACTTGCGAATCCGCTCTGTCTTGACAGGAGAGTTAGAGATTCCCCTAGCCTTGCGATAAAGATCGTAGCCAAAGCGTCCAAAGCGGTCAATCAAAACCATCTCAGGGATTTTCTGAAGATCAGCACCGCTATAAATCCCCATGGCATGAAGACGCTCAACTGACTTTTTGCCCACACCATGAAATTTTTCAATCGGAAGTTGAGCCAAGATAGCCATTGCTTCCTCAGGCAAAATAACCGTCAAACCATGAGGCTTTTGCATGTCAGAAGCAATCTTAGCCAAAAATTTGTTATAGGAGACCCCAGCTGAGGCTGTCAGACGCAGCTCCTCCCAGATGTCTCGCTGGATTAACTTGGCAATTTTAACAGCTGAAGAGGAGTCGATTTTATTGACCGTAACATCCAGATAAGCCTCATCAATAGACATCGGTTCTACCAAGTCCGTGTAACGCTGAAAGATCTCCCTGACCTGATGGCCAACCTGAACATATTTGTCATAATTACCAGAGATAAACACCCCTTGCGGGCAACGCTCATAAGCTTCTTTAGCAGACATGGCTGAGTGAATTCCAAATTCTCTAGCCTCATAGCTAGCCGTAGAAACCACTCCGCGTCCACCGGACTGTCTCGGATCTCGCGCGATGATGACTGGCTTTCCCTTTAATTTGGAGTTATCCCTTTGTTCAATAGCAGCAAAAAAGGCATCCATGTCGATATGAATAATCTTACGACTAGTATCATTGATCAAAGGGAATATCAACATCGTCCATCTCCTCCTTTTCCATTCTACATCAATTATACCCTATCTTGACAAAATTCTGTTGAATATTTTATGATTAAATTTATTGAATTATCTAACAAAATACTGTGATTTATTTAACATTGTTAATTTTGTATTTAACCTGATTAATTACAATTAGACCTTCTTCGAAAGAAAACGTTTACACCTCTCATTTCCTTGTGTAACCGATTTCTAAGTGATATAATTATAATTGTAAAAGCTATAAAAAAAAGAAAGAAGGAACTCAAATGTCAACAACAGTTAAAACAGCTAATGTGACAGAAGATGTTTTCGCACAAGCCTGGGAAGGCTTCAAAGGAAACGACTGGCAAGAAAAAGCTAGCGTATCTCGTTTCGTTCAAGCAAACTACACACCTTATGATGGCGATGAAAGCTTCCTTGCACCTGTAACTGAACGCTCTCTCAAAATCAAAAAAATCGTAGAAGAAACAAAAGCTCACTACGAAGCAACTCGTTTCCCTATGGACACAGATCGCGCAGCATCTATCGCTGATATTCCTGCGGGTTACATCTCTAAGGAAGACGAACTGATCTTCGGTCTTCAAAACGACGAACTCTTCAAACTTAGCTTCATGCCAAAAGGTGGTATCCGTATGGCAGAAACTACTTTGACTGAGAACGGCTACACTCCTAACGAAACCCTTCACGAAATTTACACAAAACATGTAACAACTGTTAACGACGGTATCTTCCGTGCATACACTTCAAACATCCGTCGTGCTCGTCACGCCCACACGGTAACTGGCCTTCCAGATGCTTACTCTCGTGGACGTATCATCGGTGTTTATGCTCGTCTTGCCCTCTACGGAGCAGACTACTTGATGGAAGAAAAAGTTGCTGACTGGAACGCAGTAACTGAAATCAATGAAGAAACGATTCGTCTTCGTGAAGAAATCAACCTTCAATACCAAGCATTGCAACAAGTTGTTCGCTTGGGTGACCTTTACGGTGTTGATGTTCGCAAACCAGCGATGAACACTAAAGAAGCTATCCAATGGGTAAACATTGCCTTTATGGCAGTATGTCGCGTTATCAACGGTGCTGCAACTTCACTTGGTCGTGTGCCAATCGTCCTTGACATTTATGCAGAACGTGACTTGGCTCGTGGAACATTTACTGAAAGCGAAATCCAAGAATTCGTTGATGACTTCGTTATGAAACTTCGTACAGTAAAATTTGCTCGTACAAAAGCCTACGATGCCCTCTACTCAGGTGACCCAACTTTCATCACCACTTCTATGGCAGGTATGGGAAATGACGGCCGCCATCGCGTAACCAAGATGGACTACCGTTTCTTGAACACACTTGACAACATCGGTAACTCCCCAGAACCAAACTTGACTGTTCTTTGGACTGATCAACTTCCTTACGCTTTCCGTCGCTACTGTATGGCAATGAGCCACAAGCACTCTTCTATCCAATACGAAGGTGTAACAACAATGGCGAAAGATGGCTACGGTGAAATGAGCTGTATCTCATGCTGTGTATCCCCACTTGACCCTGAAAATGAAGATGCACGTCACAACATCCAGTACTTCGGTGCTCGTGTAAACGTCTTGAAAGCCCTTCTTACAGGTATCAACGGTGGTTACGACGATGTTCACAAAGACTACAAAGTATTTGACATCGAGCCTGTTACAGATGAAATCCTTGACTTCGATACTGTTAAAGCAAACTTTGAAAAATCACTTGACTGGTTGACAGACACTTATGTAGATGCGCTTAACATCATCCACTACATGACAGACAAGTACAACTACGAAGCTGTTCAAATGGCCTTCTTGCCAACGAAACACCGTGCCAACATGGGATTCGGTATCTGTGGCTTCGCAAATACTGTAGATACATTGTCAGCAATCAAGTATGCAACCGTTAAGACAATTCGTGACGAAAACGGTTATGTTTACGACTATGAAACAACTGGTGACTACCCACGTTGGGGTGAAGACGATCCTCGTTCAAACGAATTGGCTGAATGGTTGATCGAAGCTTACACAACTCGTCTTCGCAGCCACAAACTTTACAAAGATGCTGAAGCTACTGTATCACTTCTTACCATCACTTCAAATGTGGCTTACTCTAAACAAACTGGTCACTCTCCAGTACACCGTGGTGTATTCTTGAACGAAGATGGTACGACAAACTTGTCACAGCTTGAGTTCTTCTCACCAGGTGCGAACCCATCTAACAAAGCTTCAGGTGGTTGGTTGCAAAACTTGAACTCACTTGCTAGCCTTGACTTTGCTTATGCAGCAGATGGTATTTCATTGACTACTCAAGTTTCACCAAAAGCTCTTGGTAAGACCTTCGATGAGCAAGTGAAAAACTTAGTAACTATTCTTGACGGTTACTTTGAAGGTGGAGGCCAACACGTTAACTTGAACGTTATGGACTTGAAAGATGTCTATGACAAGATCATGAACGGCGAAGACGTGATCGTTCGTATCTCAGGTTACTGTGTTAACACCAAGTACCTCACTAAAGAGCAAAAAACAGAGTTAACACAACGTGTCTTCCACGAAGTACTCTCACTTGATGACTCAGTTGATGAATTGGTCGGTAACTAATCTAACAGTAAGTTAAAAGCCTTGGTCCGTTGGACCGAGGCTTTTCTGGACTTAAAGGCTTACCACAGCTTCGCAGCTATCTATCTGGTAGTGTCTGTTACTAAGGTGTTGTCAAAAATACGGTTGGTCAATTAGAACGATAGAAGGTAACCGTACGATAACAAGGTATATAGCATGTTTCCCACTTCTCCAGTATATTATTGAACTGGAGGAACTTTGATGTCATCACCAGCCATTCGTTTCAGTGACTTAGCCCCAGTCTACCTTGTCTGCGGCAAGCAAGACAGATATGCGCCAAGGGATTGATTCAGAGAAATACATCACTTATCTTCTAGAAAAACTTCCCAATGAGGAAACCCTTACAAAAAGGGAGGTACTAGAATCCTATTTGCCACGGGCAGAATTCATACAAGAAAATTGTCGATAACGGAAAATCTTCAGAATCACACATGACTTTGGAGATTTTCATTTTATCTCGTTATTGAGCGGTTACATTCAACAATTCCTTTCTTTTGATAATCTTAGTATAAAGAGTTTTAATACCTTGTAACACAACACCTTTTCAGACAGGTAAATAAAATCCTTAAACAAAAGATTACATAAAAGAGAGTAGGACAGACCAGCCTCCAGTTAATTATTAATTACAAAGATTCGTAAAAATTTACAGCGTTATCAACTGTGAAGCCGTATTCTTCAAAGATTTTATTGCCTGGTGCAGATGCGCCCCAAGTATCGATTGTAAGAGTTTTACCTTGGAGACCAACGTATTTGCCCCAACCAAAGCTTGAACCAGCTTCGATAGCCAAACGTTTTGTGACGTTAGCTGGAAGAATGCTTTCTTTATAAGCAGCGTCTTGTTCGTCAAAGATGTTTTGTGCTGGCATTGAAACCACACGAACATGAACACCTTTTGCTTCCAAAGCAGCTTGCGTATCAAGTGCCAATTTCACTTCAGAACCTGTTGCAATAAGGATACCATCAAGGTCACCTTTAGCCTCTGAAAGGATGTAAGCACCTTTATTTACACCGTTTTCAGCCATTTCTTTAGTTCCTTCAAGAACAGGAAGATTTTGACGAGTTAGGATAAGCATTGTTGGACGGTCAGTTTCAGCAAGAGCACGTTTCCATGCAGCATTTGTTTCGTTACCGTCAGCAGGGCGGATAACGTTAAGGTTAGGCATAGAACGAACGCTAGCCAATTGTTCAACTGGTTCGTGAGTTGGTCCGTCTTCACCGACAGCGATTGAATCATGCGTCATGACATAAACCGTTGGTAATTGTTGAAGAGCAGCCATACGAACAGCTGGAAGAAGGTAGTTTGAGAATACGAAGAATGTACCACCGTAAACACGAGTACCACCGTGAAGGGCAATACCGTTCATGGCGGCTGCCATGGCAAATTCACGCACACCAAACCAAATATTGCGACCAAGGTAGTTGTCTGGTTGGAAATCAGATTCTACTTTGACCATTGTATTGTTTGATGCAGAAAGGTCAGCTGAACCACCCCAGAATGATGGCACTTGTGCTGAGATTTGTTGGATAGCTTGTTGACTTGATGAACGGCTAGCAAGGCTTGTACCAATTTCGAAATCTTCAAGTGTCACGTCAACTGGTTTGCTAGCGAATGCAGCTTTGTATTCGGCAGCTAATTCTGGGTAAGCAGCTTCGTATTCACGGAATTTAGTTTCCCATGCATTTTGAGCAGCTTCACCGCGGAATTTGATACCAACCTCAAAACATTTAGCCACTTCTTCTGGTACTGTGAATTCTGGATATTCCCAACCGTAAGATTTTTTAGCGTAAGCAATGCCATCAACGCCAAGAGGGGCACCGTGAACAGCTGATGTTCCTTGTTTTTCAGCACCGAAACCAATGATTGTTTTCACTTCGATAATAGATGGTTTTTCAGTTTCAGCTTTTGCTTCTTCGATAGCTTTAGCAATCGCTTCAAGGTCATTACCATCTTTAACCAAAATGTGTTGCCAACCGTAAGCTTCAAATTTACCTTTGATATCTTCTGTGAAAGCTTTTGATGTTGGACCGTCAAGTGAAATGTCGTTTGAATCGTAAAGAAGGACTAATTTGCCAAGCTTAAGATGTCCAGCAAGACTGGCAGCTTCTTGACTGACACCTTCCATCAAGCAACCGTCACCATGCAAAGCATAAGTGTAGTGGTCAACGATATTAAATCCTGGTTTGTTAAATTTAGCTGCTAAGTGAGCTTCTGCCATTGCCATACCAACAGCATTGGCAATCCCTTGCCCAAGAGGTCCAGTTGTAGCTTCAACACCGTCTGTATGATTGACTTCTGGGTGACCTGGTGTTTTTGAACCCCATTGACGGAAATTCTTCAAATCATCAATGCTAACATTGTAACCTGATAGATGAAGAAGGCTGTATAAAAGGGCAGAACCATGTCCTGCAGATAGTACAAAACGATCTCGGTTAGACCAAGAGCGGCTGGTCTTCGGATTAACATTCATTACATGATTCCAAAGAACATAAGCCATAGGTGCAGCTCCCATTGGAAGACCAGGGTGACCTGAATTAGCTGCCTGAATGGCATCAATTGAGAGCGTACGGACAGTATTGACTGCCAACTGATCAATAGCATCAAATGTCATGAGTGAAACCTTTCTATAAAAACAAATTAATTTTCTCAATACTATATAATACAAATATAAACACTAGCAAAAATAAGGGGATTCAATCACTTTGAAAAAGCTTTATGATTATTTGATACAGCTCACTATCATTCTTAACAATATAATCTGGTTTCAAAATACTATTAGGTATTGTAGAGCATCTTCGACTATACCAAATTGTACTCCAACTAGCCTTTTTTGCGCCAACAATATCATTAGCATAAGAATCTCCAACATAGTAGCAATTTTTGGGTAATAGTTTTGGAGACATCTTTTCTCTTGCTATATCAAATATCCTTAAGTCTGGTTTTGCTGTATTAAGCTCGGAAGAAATAAAAATATGTTCATCTGATATCCATTTCTCTAAACGTAATTGCTGAATTTTTTGCCTTTGATGTTCACTTGGACCATTAGTTATTATTCCTACTTTAATATCATTTTCAATTAACCAATAAAATAATTCTGACAATAAGCTAGGCAATGAGCACTCTTTTTGAAAATCTGAATAATCTTCTTGAAATATCATTGCAACATCATCAGAAATATAGTGTCCCAAACGTTTTAAGGCTTCCTTAATTCTAAAAATTTGCATTTCTCTCATTGATAATTTTCCAGATTCCGATAGTTCAAAGACCGAGTCACTCAATTCCCTGCTTAATTTATATAACTCTGCTACATCAATATCATCATAATTAAAGTTTTTCTCAAAAGCTTTTTGAAAAGGAATTAACTGGTCGTAAAGTGTATCATCAATATCAAAAAATATAGCTTTGTCCATAAATTATTTATCCTTCTTGTAAATAAAGGGAGCAAATAGACTAAATCTAATACTCCCAATACTATTTATAATTATCCTACTCAAATATTATTTGGGACGTTTAAATACTTCCCAGTCTTTCAGAAATTGAGAATACCACTTATTGTCAAAGGGGGCTTGGCCATTTTCTCAAAAACAGTATCTGGAATCGTCGCAATGTGAGCATCTCGTTTCGTAACAGTCTCAACATGAACTATACTACGAATACTTGCTGCAATGATTTCCGTATCAAAGCCATAAAAATCAATGAGTCCTCACAAATCTGAAATCAAATGATAATCATCTGTTCCGATATCTCCCAAGCGTTCGACAAAAGGACTAATAAAAGTTGCACCAGCTTTGGTAACCATGAGACCTTGAGATAGCATGAAAATGAGAGTGACATTGATTTTGATATGTTCTTTTGAAAGCACATTGACAGCTTTCAAACCTTTCATCGTCATCGGAATTTTGACCACAATACTATCCCCATTTGGCAATATCATGCGCTTCGACAATCATTTCTTCAGTTGTTACACCCGTAACTTCTGCTGAAACGGAAACATCAACAATCTGGCAAAATTCCTTAATAACTGTCCCAAAATCACGACCTTCACATGAAATAATCGTTGATTTGTCCTCACACCGTCCACGACGCCTAGTTTATTAATCGTTTTAATTGCCGAAACATCAGCTGTATCTAAGAAAATTTCATTGTATCACCACTTACTATTGAGGCTGGGACAGACCACCATGATGGCTTCCCTCACATCCCCAAAACATGTAACCGTTGAAGATTACGTATAAAAAGTAATCCCAATCTCCTATATTTTTAGATTTACTAGCAAGACGCAATAGTTAGAAGTAAGACTTGTTGGCCGTGCCAACTTAGCACAGGTCATTAGACGCTTTAGCGCCAATGAACTATTTATATATTACTTAAGAATATTTTTAATACGTGTCGTAACACCTTTTAAATTGTAACATTCAGCATAGTCACGAATTGGACGTTTAATATGGTTGATAACATAACGTTTACCATCAATGTTATATGCAGACAAATTTGCATAAAGCTTTTCAATTTCAGTCTTAACCTCATCATCGTTAAATGTATAGTGACCAGCAATATCCAAAATTTCTTCTTGTAAAGTTATATCACCATTTAAAATTTCTTCGACGGTTAGGTTCACTTGATCTCCAACCATCCATTTTCTCCAACGCTCACTTTCAATCGCTTTTACAAGTAGTGTTTCAGAGATCTTAGATGCTTCTTTTACAAGACCGTATTCTACAAGTTTTGCCTCTACTTTTGCTAAATTCAAATAAGCACGTGTTTCTTCTGTTCCATATTGTGGAGCCACATTTGTTGCTGTGATTGATGATGGAACATGTTCAAGCAGAGTTACATCATCAAGATAATCACCATTATGCTCTTTTAGCCCTACACCATATTTCTTAGCCATTTGTGCTAAATCATAAGCATTTTTGAAGTTAAAGTGACCAACTTGTTCAGTTTTACGTGTCAATGTACCTGTTTGACCTACGATGAACGTTGGCATTGGCAAGCCTCTTTTATCGAGTTCAACTTTAAGTCGTTTAATAAATGTTTCATAGGTTTCAGTTGATGTTAGACCACCGTTGGTTTCTTCTGTTCCGACTTCGTATCCAATTTCTGGTAAATAGCGTGTCTTACGTTCCTTTTCACAGAAATCAATTAAGTCAACTGTACGCTCTAAAACAGTGTCTAGTGGAATGACTTTACCAATTTCAAATGGATCTTTAGTTGGATCAATCATCAACAAGTCAAAACCCGCTTCAATATCACCAACATATGATTGGCGACCTAGTTCCATTGCTTCTTCCGTCGGTAAATGATCGTTGCGTTCCTTATCACGTTGCCATGGACCGCCATGGTCACGACAGAGATAATAAAGATTGTCATAGTGAATTTCTTCGGCAACTTCTTTTACAGCTTGTGCAAAGGTAAATTGATTCCAACCTTGAACATAACCACCTCCTAGTTCATCCAAATCAACTTGATTACGGCTTGCGATGAACATTACAGGATAGTCATCTTCTTGTGATAGTTCTAATGCTGCTTGAACACAGTTTTTCGACATAGGACCAATACCTAAAATAGTAGCAGATTCTCCTGTTTTTTGTAAATCTAAAAGTCCTTGAACAGCTGTTTTAATTGGAAGTTTAATCATAATAGTTTCTCCTTTAAGCAAATTTATTTAAAGTTTTGTAAGCGTTTTGATGGTAATTATTTAGATAGTTCATTATCATTATTAAGATTAGGTTTAGTAAAATGTATAATAACAACTGATACCAACGTGCCAATTAACATTGAAATACAATACCATAATTTACCATTAACAACTGGTAGAATAATTAATCCACCATGTGGTACCAACGCCTCGACACCATTAGCCATACCAATCGCTCCACCGACTGCACTACCTATGATAATAGCTGGTAAAACTCGCTTCATGTCTTTTACCGCAAAAGGAATGGCTCCTTCAGTAATACCAATTAGTCCCATAAAGAATGCAGAAATACCTAAATCTTGATCTTCCTTAGTATATTTTTTACGATCAATGAATGTTGAGGTGGCTACGGCTAACGGAGGAATGGCGACTGCAATGCGGTGAGCACCATTTGGCGAATAAACACCTTCTGCCATCAAGGCTAGCGTAAAAGCTGTTGCTGTTTTATTAATAGGTCCCCCCATATCAACCGCAGTCATCGCACCAATAATAAGTCCAAGTAAGATTGCACTTCCACCTTGTAGATTACTAAGTATATCAACTAACCAGTCCATAACCGCACCAATTGGTACAGAAATAACATATACGTACAGAACTCCCAAAACAAATGTTGTAATAATTGGCACAATCAAGATAGGCATTAGTGCTTTTACCGTAGCAGGGACTTTCCAGTTTTTGGTCCATTTAACAAAATAGCCAGTTAGTACCCCAAGTAGCATTGCACCAAGAAAACCAGTCTTTACTTGTGCTGAACCAATGGTATTATTAGCAACATAACCTAGGATCATACCAGGGGCAAGAGCTGGTTTTCCTGCAATTGAATACGCAATGTACCCCGCCAAAAGTGGTATCATCATTGCAAAACCTGCACTACCTAAATCATTCAAATCTTTCATAAACTGATTGGTTATTTCCATCCCCGAATCAGTAGGTGTACCAGTTGCAAGTGCAATTGCTAGAAATACACCACCTACAACTACTGATGGAAGCATGTATGAAACACCGGTATTAAAGGCTTTTTGAATTTCTTTCCAAATAATTTGTTTCTTTTTAACCATATCTTTTCTCCTAAATCAAAGTGATTGCCTCATCCAAAACTTTACTAGGATTTTTAATTACCTCACCAGGGTCAATATTTAGAACTAGACCCGCTTCTTCTTTTTCCTCGAATCGGTCAGCTCCTTCAATCTCTACTGCAATAGCTAAGATAACCACATCAGCAATATCTACAGTATCTTGTTCCAATTCATTTTCAATTCCCATGCCTCCCTGTGTTTCAACTTGATAGTCATACCCTCTTTTTTCACATTCTTTTTCAATAGCTTCTTGAGCCATATAAGTATGAGCAATCCCTGTTGGACACGCTGTAACTGCTACAATTTTCATATTCTGACTCCTTATATTTGTTTATACCTTAATTGAATTTAACAGCTCAAATACTTTATTAGCATCTTTAGTTGTTAATAATTGATTTCTAAAATCCTCATGTAGTAATTTTTTACTTACTTCAGAAATAAATTTTAGGTGTAGTTTTTCTGTACCTGTTTCAGGTACTCCTACTTGAAAAATAAGCTGCACTTCTTCCTCAAAACCTTCTGTCCATTTAAATTTATTTTTACTTCTAAAGAAAGCAATGAACGGATTTTTAACAATATCTGTTTTACCATGCGGAATAGCTATTCCATGTCCTATTGCGGTTGGAACCTCCTCCTCTCGCTTCATGACTGAGTCAACAAAAGCATTTTCATCGCTAAGATAGTTAATATCTTTAGCTTTCTTTGCAATCCGGTGAATAATCTCAGTTTTATTTACTAAATTTTCATCTAAAAATATTAAATCAGAGGTGATAATATTAGTTTTTACCATAAAGTATCTTGACAACCTCCTTATTACTTTTTTTGTTTTTTAATTTTTTTAATTCTTCTTTGTCATTGATAAAACGATAGATATTGGATACTATCTCTCTAGTCCATTCCATATCTTTTTTTGCAATGCCTACCAAAAATATAGTATCTACAAAACTTTCGTACCATTTAATTTTTGTTATAAGCGTAATCACTGCCACAAACGTTTTATTAACAAAACTCGGTTTCCCATGAGGAATCGCTACACCTAATGGAAACTCTGTACTCCCTAATCGCTCACGCTCCAGTAAGCTTTCAGAGAACTTATTTGTGACAAAACCTTCGTCTTCCAACTTTTTGCTCGTTTCAACTAATAAATCCTCTTTTGAATTGAAATGTTGATTTAACATAGGATAGTATATTGGAAAGTTCTTTTGACTAGAGCTACGAAATCGCATATAATCAACTTTTACTTGAGGTCAGTTCAAAAGAGATAGTAAAACTTCATTTGACGCAAAAGGTGAGATGTAATAAACATTTTCAGCGTTACTATTTGTCTTTAATGTAGTCAAAATAAGATCATATGTCGAAATATTTAGTTCATCTAATTCGTAAACTGAGGCCACCTTAATTTCATCTAATGAAGGTAAAATATTTTTGATTCTGGTAATTAATAATTCTGAAGTTATTATCCCCATTTGACACACAATTAAGATTTTTCTACTCTGTCCAATTTTTTCGAGAGATAACTGAAAATATATTGTTAAAAAAGCTATTTCATCCTCATTAAACGTTATTCCAATTTCCTGACTAAAGTCTTCCATAACTATCCATAAAACATTATAAGTAATAGAAAATTCAAGTTTTATTTGCTCTGTAAAAGGATTTTTTACAGGTGTATGCAACTTTAAACGATAAAGCATTGCTGGTATATGAATTTTTAGCTGTTCAATTAATTGTTTATCTTTCAAAAAGTCAACATCTAAGGAATTGGAAACTTTTTCAATTAATTTGATAACAACTCCATCATCAATCTGCTCTGTAGGAAATTGCTCAAACTTGTAGTTTAAAAGCATCTGTGACAAAAACTCTACATCTCCATTGGTATAATCAAATGATAATCTACTAGAAGTATTATGTAAAAGAGTAACTGCATTACTTACATAGAAAGAATGTTGATGTTTTTCAAATATATCCCTCCCTTCTCTAAAATGCTTTCCTTCAATTAATTGACTAACAAAAGAAATGAATATACTAAGGAAGTTTTCAGTGTAGATATCTGGTATAGTCATAATATTTTTTTTAATAAAAGTATAAAGCACATTTTTGCAAACACGAACAATATTTTCTGAATAATAGTGAGTTAAAATATCAATATCATTATTCTCCTCTTTTTTTTCTAATTCCGATGCATGTTCCATAACATACTGATTAAAATTAAAAAGAAGAGAAATCTTTTGGTTAAGATTTTTAGGACGAACTCTCGTTCCATTATGGTCACTATAAAACCTAAACTCAATGCCATTTGACAATATTTTTTCAATTTGTTTCAAATCATATTTGACAGAACTTTGACTGACAAAATATTTTTCAGAAAGCTGTTTTAGAGTTATAATTTTATTTTTCAAAAGTAGCTGTTCCATAATTTCTACTCTTCTTAATAAAATAGGATTTATTACTTCATACTTATCATTATAATCATCATTATCTAGCTTAATCCCTTCACCCCTTTTGGTTAGTATTTTTATTCCAGTATCTCTTAAAAATTTTATATCGGAATATAATGTTCTTTCCGAATAACCTAATTTTTTTGCTAGACTACTAATAGATTGATAAGAATTATCTTGTTTAAGCAACTCTAAAAGTTTTATTTGTCTATTTGTTGGCATTAACAAGACACCTCCTAAATATAAATTCAATAGCTATCTCATTTACACTTTCTATTGTAAGCGCTTTTTGTATTGAAGTAAATAACAAAAACTTTCAAAAAAATACTGAAAAGTTATCTTAAGTAAATTGTAACCGCCCAATATACCTCGTTATTGGGCGGTTACGATAGAAGTCTTTTTCGTTCATAATCAATTTCGAGCAGTCTCTTTCCTGAAAAGATTCAAAGAGAAGGAGCACCACAATACAACATTGCGATTTTGATAATCTTTCTTATTTCTACAATTATAGTCATTAAGTTTTAAAATAGTCTTCAAAACATTCGGAAATGCTAGAGAGTTTTCTTAACAGCTCTGTTATATGGTACTTCAAAACTGCCC